>NZ_JUJA01000136.1:35098-68437 GCF_001906585.1 Streptomyces kebangsaanensis
GGCCAGCGCCTCGGCGAGCCGGTCCAGCCCGGGGCCCGCGGGACCGCCCGGCTCGGTCATGTACGTGTCCCGGCGTATCTCCACCATCAGGGCGCCGACGCGCGCGTCGCTCTCGTAGAACTCCAACGGGACGTAGGCGCCCTGGAACGGGCTGTCCAGCCCCGTCTCCCCGCACGGCTCGAACGCCCTGCGGGCGAACTCGGTCAGCTCGGGCGGCGTGTGGAAGGCGTCGGTGCCCAGGCACACGGGCGGCCGGGGGCCCTCGCCGTGCAGCTCGTAGGGCAGCGCGGCGCTCGGGTAGGAGTGCACGTCGATGATCACGGCCCGTCCGGTCGCGGCCAGCCGGTCCGCGACGGCCTTGGTCATGGCCTCGGCGTACGGCCGGAAGTACCGCTCGATCAGCGGCTCGGGGTCGGTGTCCGCCGCCCGCAGCACGTCCCGGTGCGTGGTCCGCGTGTACACCGCGCCCATCCCGACGGCGAGCATCTCCTCCCGCTCGTCCGGGAACCGCTCCGGATCCACCACCAGCCGCGACAACCGGTTGACGAACCGCCACGGCGTCAGGCCGGCCAGCCCGGCCGCCACCTCGGCGATCCGCGCGGTGTGCGAGTCGGTGATGTGGTCCAGCTCCCGCTCCAGCGCCCCGTCGTCCAGCACGATCCCCGCCCGCACGTCGGCCGGTATCTCCCGCGCCGAGTGCGGCACGTGCAGGATCACGGGAGAGTCGTCGGCGCCGGGGAGGAGTGCGAAGGACGGTGCGGTGTCGGGCACGGTAGGGCTCCTGAGGTCGTGAAGAACATGACGCCTCGATCATGCCGCACACCACTGACAACGCGGTTCAGCCCGTTCCCAGCAGCTCCCGGACCAACCGCCCCACCTGCTCCGTCTCCACGAGGAAGCCGTCGTGGCCGCACGACGACTCGATTACCCGGAGACGGCCGGCACCCGGGATGCCGGCGGCCAGCTCCGCCTGCTGGGCGAGCGGGTAGAGACGGTCGGAGTCGACCCCGGCCACCAGCGTGGGGGCGGTCACCCGACGCAGGGCGGCGCGCACACCGCCCCGGGCACGGCCGGCGTCGTGGGCGTTCATCGCCTCGACCAGGACGACGTAGCTGGCCGCGTCGAACCGCCGTGCCAGCTTGCCCGCGTGGTGGTCGAGGTAGGACTCCACCTGGTAGCGGCCGCCGCGCCACGGGTGCTCCGTGCCCTGCGGGGCGCGGCCGAAACGGAGCTGGAGCTCGGCCTCGCTGCGGTAGGTGACATGGGCGAGACGGCGGGCCAGACCCAGACCGGCGTGCGGTCCGGGACCGGTGTCGTGGTAGTTGCCGCCGCGCCAGTGCGGGTCGCTGCGGATGGCGTGCAGCTGGACGCTCGCCCAGGCGATCTGCTCCGCGCTCGCCGCCGCCGTCGTGGCGAGCAGCAGCAGGGCACCCGTGCGCTCCGGGTACGACACCGCCCACTCCAGGGCCCGCATCCCGCCCATCGAGCCGCCGACCACCAGGGCCCACCTGTCGATGCCCAGCGCGTCCGCCAGGTCCCGCTCGGCCGCCACCTGGTCCCGCTGGGTGACGAACGGGAACGCCCCGCCCCAGCACCGCGTCCCGTCGGGCCGAGGCGAGGCCGGTCCCGTGCTGCCCTGGCAGCCGCCCAGCACGTTCGGCGCGACGACGAACCACCGGTCGGTGTCCAGCGCTCGGCCCGGCCCGACCAGCTCCTCCCACCAGCCCGGCGTGGGATGACCGGGCCCGGCCGGCCCGGTGACATGGCTGTCACCGGTGAGCGCGTGCAGCACCAGCACCGCGTTGGAGGCGTCCGGGGCCAGGCGGCCCCACGTCTCGAAGGCCAGCCGTACGCCCGGCAGTTCGCCCCCCGCTTCCAGCGGAAGCGGCCTGCGCAGGCCGTGCCACCGGCGGCGCCCCGGCGGGTCCCCCTCCCGCCAGGCCCCGGAGGCCGGCGGGAGGGGGAGCGGGTCCGCGTGGGTGATCACGGTGTTCAGGACGCCGCCTTGGACGCGCGGAAGCCGGCCTCCAGGTCGGCCTTGAGGTCGTCGAGGCTCTCGATGCCGACCGACAGCCGCACCAGGCCCGGCGCGGTCCCGGTCGCCGCCAGCTGCTCCTCGTCCAGCTGGCTGTGTGTGGTGGACGCCGGGTGGATGATCAGGCTCCGTACGTCGCCGATGTTGGCGAGGTGGCTGAACAGCTCCACCCCGTCCACGAACCGTTTGCCCGCCTCGACCCCGTCGCGCAGCTCGAAGGAGACCACCGCCCCCGCGCCGCGCGGCAGGTAGGTGCGTGCCGCCTCGTACCAGGGGCTGGAGGGAAGTCCCGCGTAGTGGACCACCGAGACCTCGTCGCGTTGCTCCAGCCACTCCGCGAGGGCCTGCGCGTTGGCGGAGTGCCGCTCCATGCGCAGGCTCAGCGTCTCCACGCCCTGCAGCAGCAGGAACGCCGAGTGCGGGGACAGTGCCGGTCCCAGGTCGCGCAGCAGCTGCACGCGCAGCTTGGCGGCGAACGCGCCCGGCCCGAGCGCCGGCCAGTAGCGCAGGCCGTGGTAGCTGGGGTCGGGCTCGGTGAAGTCCGGGAAGCGGTCGGCGTGCGCACCGAAGTCGAAGGTGCCGCCGTCCACCACGACGCCCGCGAGCGTGGTGCCGTGCCCGCCGAGGAACTTGGTCGCCGAGTGCACCACGACGTCCGCGCCGTGCTCGAGGGGGCGCAGCAGGTAGGGCGTCGCCACCGTGTTGTCCACGATCAGCGGCACGCCCGCCGTGTGCGCCACGTCGGCGACCGCCCGCACGTCCAGCACGTTGCCGCGCGGGTTGCCCAGCGTCTCCGCGAACAGCGCCTTGGTGTTCGGCCGGACCGCCGCCCGCCAGGCGTCCAGGTCGTCCGGGTCCTCCACGAACGACACCTCGATGCCGAACTTCGGCAGGGTGTGCCGGAACAGGTTGTACGTGCCGCCGTACAGCGACGCACTGGACACGACGTGGTCGCCGGCGCGCGCGACGGTCAGCAGCGCGAGCGTCTCCGCGGCCTGCCCGGAGGCCAGCGCCACCGCGGCGACTCCGCCCTCGAGCGCCGCGATCCGCTGCTCGAAGACGTCCTGGGTGGGGTTGTGGATGCGGGTGTAGATGTTGCCGGGCTCGGCGAGCGAGAACAGGTCGGCGGCGTGCTGTGTGTCCCGGAAGGCGAACGACGTGGTCTGGTAGATCGGCGTCGCTCGCGCGCCGGTCACCGGGTCGGGCACGGCCCCGGCGTGCACCTGCCTGGTCTCGAACGACCAGGCTGAGGTGTCGGGCCCGGCGGGTGCTTCGTCGGGCGTGTGGCCGGCGGTGACGGCGTCGACGGGCTGGGTGGGGTCGCTCATGGTGCTCCTCGTACGAAGTGCGGTGATATCGGATGCAATGTGTCAGGTGTCGAGCGCTGTGTGCCGCGGGGACGTTCCCGGGGCATGCGTGAGCGCGTGCGTGACCTGCGGGAGGAAGGGGGAGGGGAGAACGGCGAGCGGGAACGGGACACCGGCTCGCGGGAACGTCGGCTCGCGGGGACGTCAGTCGGCGAGGCGACAACCCATGCTGGTGACACGTACGTAGTCGACGTGGCGGCGGCTCACAAGCATGATCATGCGATTCAGGGTAAGCATATGCACCGCGAAGTGCCAGAGCCGGGTGGGGAACGCCACACAACCGTCACAAACGGGTCCGCCCCGGCCGGCGGGGTGCCGGTCGGGGCGGAGGGGCGAAGGAGCGTCGGACTCCCGGGCGTCAGGCCCGGGTCGTCACCCGGTCAGCTCAGGGAGGCCAGGGCCTCGTTCCAGGTGGCCGACGGGCGCATGACCTCGGCGGCCTTGGCCGGGTCGGGCTGGTAGTAGCCGCCGATGTCGGCCGGCTTGCCCTGGACGGCGATCAGCTCGTCGACGATCGTCTGCTCGCCCGCGGCGAGCGTCTCGGCGAACGGGGCGAAGACCTTGGCCAGGTCCGCGTCGTCGGTCTGCCCGGCCAGCTCCTGCGCCCAGTACAGGGACAGGTAGAAGTGGCTGCCGCGGTTGTCGATGCCGCCGACGCGACGGGTCGGGGACTTGTTCTCGTTCAGGAACGTCGCCGTGGCACGGTCGAGGGTGTCGGCGAGGACCTGGGCGCGCGCGTTGCCGGTGGTCTTGGCGTACTGCTCCAGGGACGGCACCAGGGCGAAGAACTCGCCCAGGGAGTCCCAGCGCAGGTAGTCCTCCTTGACCAGCTGCTGCACGTGCTTGGGCGCGGAGCCGCCGGCGCCCGTCTCGAACAGGCCGCCGCCCGCCATCAGCGGGACCACCGACAGCATCTTGGCGCTGGTGCCCAGCTCCAGGATCGGGAACAGGTCGGTGAGGTAGTCGCGCAGCACGTTGCCGGTGACGGAGATCGTGTTCTCGCCGCGGCGGATGCGCTCCACCGACAGCTTCGTCGCCTCGACGGGGGCCAGGATCCTGATGTCCAGGCCCTCGGTGTCGTGCTCCGGCAGGTACTGCTTCACCTTGGCGATCAGGTTGGCGTCGTGGGCGCGGCCCTCGTCCAGCCAGAACACCGCCGGGTCGCCGGTGGCGCGGGCGCGGGTGACGGCCAGCTTCACCCAGTCCTTGATCGGGGCGTCCTTGGTCTGGCAGGCGCGGAAGATGTCGCCGGCCGAGACCGTCTGCTCGATCAGGGCGTTGCCGGCCTGGTCGACGAGGCGGACCGTGCCGGTGACCGGGATCTCGAAGGTCTTGTCGTGGCTGCCGTACTCCTCGGCCTTCTGCGCCATCAGGCCGACGTTCGGCACCGAGCCCATGGTGGAGGGGTCGTAGGCGCCGTTGGCGCGGCAGTCCTCGATGACGGCCTGGTAGACACCGGCGTAGGAGGAGTCCGGGATCACCGCGAGGGTGTCGTGCTCCTGGCCGTCCGGGCCCCACATGTGGCCGGAGGTGCGGATCATGGCCGGCATGGAGGCGTCGACGATCACGTCGGAGGGCACGTGCAGGTTGGTGATGCCCTTGTCGGAGTCGACCATCGCCAGCTCCGGGCCCTCGGCGAGTTCGGCGTCGAAGGAGGCCTTGATCTCGGCGCCCTCCGGCAGGGACTCCAGGCCCTTGAAGATGCCGCCCAGACCGTCGTTCGGGGTCAGACCGGCCGCGGCGAGCGCCTCGCCGTACCGCGCGAACGTCTTCGGGAAGAAGGAGCGCACCACGTGACCGAAGACGATCGGGTCGGAGACCTTCATCATCGTGGCCTTCAGGTGCACGGAGAACAGCACGCCCTCCTGCTTGGCGCGGGCGACCTGCGCGGTCAGGAACTCGCGCAGCGCGGCGACGCGCATCACGGAGGCGTCGACGACCTCGCCGGCGAGGACGGGGACGGACTCGCGCAGCACGGTGGTGGAGCCGTCGTCGCCCTTCAGCTCGATGCGCAGGGTGCCGTCCTCGGCGATGACGACGGACTTCTCGGTGGAGCGGAAGTCGTCGACGCCCATGGTCGTCACATTGGTCTTGGACTCGGCGGTCCAGGCGCCCATGCGGTGGGGGTGGGTCTTGGCGTAGTTCTTCACCGAGGCGGGGGCGCGGCGGTCGGAGTTGCCCTCACGCAGCACCGGGTTCACCGCGGAGCCCTTGACCTTGTCGTAACGGGCGCGGATCTCCCGCTCCTCGTCGGTCTTCGGGTCGTCCGGGTAGTCCGGCAGCGCGTAGCCCTGGCCCTGCAGCTCGGCGATCGCGGCCTTCAGCTGCGGGATCGACGCCGAGATGTTCGGCAGCTTGATGATGTTGGCCTCGGGCGTCTTGGCGAGCTCGCCCAGCTCGGACAGCGCGTCCGGGATCCGCTGGTCCTCGTTCAGGTACTCAGGGAACACGGCGATGATGCGCCCGGCCAGCGAGATGTCGCGGGTCTCCACAGCGACACCCGCCTGAGCCGCGTAGGCCTTGACCACCGGCAGGAAGGAATACGTCGCCAGGGCCGGGGCCTCGTCAGTGTGGGTGTAGATAATGGTCGAGTCAGTCACCGGGTGCTCCGCTCCACGTCTGCAACATTACTCGACATCAAGATATCCCCTGAGCGCCCGTGACTCGACAGGGGCCTGTCCCGGGCGGGAGGGCGACCGTTGGGCCGAGGCCTTGACCTCAAGGTTGCTCGAGGTCCTAGCTTCTGTTCCATGAGTATGGAGACCACCGCCTGGACGCAGCTGCACAGCGTCATGACCGCCCAGCAGGAGCGCCGCCCGCTGGCCCGCGCGACGCTGCGCCGCATCGGCGCGTTCGCCCGTCCCCACCGCCGCCGTATCGCGCTGTTCGTCGCCCTGGGGATGGTGACCGCCCTGCTGGCCGTGGCGACCCCGGTGCTCGCCGGCCGTGTCGTCGACACGATCGTGTCGCGGGGCGACCGGGGCACGGTCGTACGACTGGCCCTGCTGATCGCGCTGATCGCGGTGGGCGAGGCCGCGCTCGGCATCCTCGGCAGACGCCTGTCGGCCACGCTCGGCGAGGGGCTGATCCTCGACCTGCGCACGTCCGTGTTCGACCACGTGCAGCGGATGCCGGTCGCGTTCTTCACGCGCACGCGTACCGGAGCGCTCGTCTCCCGCCTCAACAACGACGTCATCGGCGCCCAGCGGGCCTTCAGCAACACCCTGTCCGGCGTGGTGAGCAACGTGGTCACCCTCCTGCTCACCCTCGCCGTCATGCTCACGCTCTCCTGGCAGATCACGCTGCTCGCGCTGGTGCTGCTGCCGGTGTTCGTGGTGCCCGCCCGCCGGATGGGCAGCCGGATGGCCCGCATGCAGCGGGAGGCGGCCACCCTCAACGCGGCGATGGGCACGCGCATGACCGAGCGCTTCTCCGCCCCCGGCGCCACCCTGGTCAAGCTCTTCGGCCGCCCCGAACAGGAGTCGGAGGAGTTCGCGGCGCGCGCCCGCCGGGTGCGGGACATCGGAGTCCGTACGGCGACCGCGCAGTCCGCGTTCATCACCGCGCTGACCCTGGTGTCGTCCCTGGCCCTGGCCCTGGTCTACGGCCTCGGCGGCTTCTTCGCCCTGCGCGGCACCCTGGAGCCGGGCGCGGTCGTCTCGCTGGCCCTGCTCCTGACCCGGCTGTACGCGCCGCTCACGGCGCTCGCCGGGGCGCGCGTGGAGGTGATGAGCGCCCTGGTCAGCTTCGAGCGCGTCTTCGAGGTACTCGACCTCGCGCCACTGATCGAGGAGAAGCCGGACGCCCGCGAGGTGCCGGACGGCCCGGTCGCGGTCGAGTTCGACGGCGTCCGCTTCGGCTACCCGTCCGCCGACAAGGTCTCCCTCGCCTCCCTGGAGGAGGTCGCGAACCTGGACACCCGCGACGGCGCCGAGGTCCTGCACGGCGTCTCCTTCCGTGCCGAGCCCGGCGAGACCGTCGCCCTCGTCGGCTCCTCCGGAGCCGGCAAGTCGACGATCGCCCAGCTGCTGCCCCGCCTGTACGACGTCGACGAGGGCGCCGTGCGCGTCGGCGGCACCGACGTACGCGACCTGACCTTCGCCTCCCTGCGGGCAACCCTGGGCATGGTCACCCAGGACGGCCACCTCTTCCACGACTCGGTCCGCGCCAACCTCCTCCTGGCCCGCCCCTCGGCGACCGACGGGGAACTGTGGGACGCCCTGCGCCGCGCCCGCCTCGACGACCTCGTCCACTCCCTGCCCGACGGCCTCGACACGGTCGTCGGCGAGCGCGGCTACCGCCTCTCCGGCGGCGAGCGCCAGCGCATGACCATCGCCCGGCTGCTGCTGGCCCGCCAGCGGGTCGTCATCCTCGACGAGGCGACCGCCCACCTCGACAACACCTCGGAGGCGGCCGTGCAGGAGGCGCTGACCGAGGCCCTGGAGGGCCGCACCGCGGTCGTGATCGCCCACCGGCTGTCCACGGTCCGCAGCGCGGACCTCATCCTGGTCGTCGAGGAGGGCCGGATCGTCGAACGCGGCACCCATGAGGAACTCCTCGCCGCGGGCGGCCGGTACGCGGAGCTGTACCGCACGCAGTTCGAGCAGCGACCCGAGGAGGCGGTGGCGTAGGCGACGCCGGAGGGCACGAGTGACCGGCCGCCCCCGCTCACCGCGAGGGCGGCCGCAGCGACGATGTCCGGTCCGCGTACGGGGTGAAGTGCGCCGGCGCGTGGTCGATGGGCGGCAGGTCGGAGCGCCAGGACGTGAGGATCTGGGCGCTGCACACGAACAGCCCCTGCGGCAGCTGGTCCAGGGCCCACCACCGCCAGCCGCCCACGCTCTCGTGCGGCTGGTCGGACGGCTCGCCCTGCCACGCCGTGACGACGGCGCCGACGGTGACACGGACGACGTCGTCGACGTGGTCGACGAGCGTGCCCAGCAGCCTTACGTCCCGGGGGCGTGCCACCAGCCCGGTTTCCTCGGCGAGTTCACGCACGACGGTGTCGTGGAGGGACTCTCCGGGTTCGACGGTTCCCCCGGGCAGTTCCCATGTGCCGTGCCGATGCCGTCCCAGCAGCAGGCCCCGCTCGCCGAACACGATGGCTCCGACGCCGATCGCGGCGTGTGGTGCGGGTGGCCGGTGACCCCGTGGGCGGCTGGTCACGCGAGGCCGGCTGGCCGTGCGGTGGCGCCGGGCCCGGACGAGCTGGAGGGTCACGGGGTTGTCGTGATCCGGTGCGGTGAGGAGTTCGATCCCCTCCACCCTGAACCCGTGCTCGGTCAGGAGGCCTTCCCAGAGCCGCGGAGTGAGCGTCCACATCCGGGTGGGGATGGGCTCCTCGCCGCGCAGCCGGATGAACTCCTGACGTGGCACCACCTCGCCGGCCGGTTCCCGTGCGTCGGCGTCGGTGTGGAGGGCGGAGAAGACGAGGGGCGCGCCGTCGACCAGACCGTCCCGCAGGGCCGGCAGCAGGTGGTGCGGATCGATGCAGCCGAAGGAGCGGATGCCGTAGGCGGCCTCGTACGGCTCCGCGTGGCGCAGGTGCTCGGCGACGTCACCGCACAGGAAGCGGACTCCGGGCTCCGCGCCGTGATCGTTCAGCGCGCGCCGGTGCTGGGTGGGGGACAGGTCGACGCCGTCCACGAGGGCGCCGTGCTCGCGGGCCAGGTGGACGGCGTGGTGGCCGGGACCGGACCCGATGTCGAGGACCCTTTTGCCGCGGACGTCTCCGAGGACCTCGGCCCCGGGGCCGACGCCGGGCCAGAATCCCCAGTCGATGCGATCCGGTACGGGGGGCGAGTAGCCGCGGTCCAGCTGGCGTTGGCCGTAGATCGTCCAGCTCTGTTCGTCTGCGGGGTGTGCCGTCATGGACGGGTTCCTTCCGGCGGTGACCTCGTGGGTGGCTTCAGGGGCGCAGCGCGCAGCAACGGGTGGACAGGTCCAGCTTGCTGATACAGGGAAGGCAGAATTATGCATTTCGGCGCTGACGTCGACTCCTGACCCAGGTAGTGTGAACTGAGTCAATCGGCCAAGTGTAGGGGTGTGTGCGGGGCGTGATCGCGTCGCGTACCGTTGCCCGGCGATATCAAGACATACCTGAGACCGGAAGGACACCATGGCCCAGCGTGACGAGCCGGTGACCGTGACGCTGGCCGGCATCGCCCGGCTCGCGGGCGTGGGGCGCGCCGCCGTCAGTAACTGGCGGCGGCGCCATGACGACTTCCCGTCCCCGGTGGGTGGCACGGATGCCAGCCCGCAGTTCTCGCTCGACACGGTCGAGGAGTGGCTGACCAGGCATGGAAAGGGAGACGGCGTCGCCGGCGGCTGGGAGCGCCTGTGGCCGCGAATCGAGGATCTGGGCGACCGGGATCGCATGGGACTCGTCATCGCTCACGTAGGTCTGCAGTTGAGTAGGGGCGGTACGGCGTCGGCAGAGTACGCTGCACCGGAGATGACCGGCCCCGAACGGACGCTGGTCGAAGAAGCCCTTCGGCTGGCGCGAAAGGAAGGCGGGAATGAAGGATTCCACTTCCTGCTGAGGCGCTGGCTGGGCACACACGTGCGTCAGATCGCCACGACTCCGGCCCCGCTCGCGGATCTCATGACAGAAATCGCGCAGACGATGCGGGCCGAGGAGTGTGTGCGCTCCGTCGTCGATCCGGCCTGCGGCACTGGCGGACTACTCGTGGCTGCAGCGCGTCGATGGGCGGATCAGGGGGGCCTGAGACTGGTCGGCCATGACCATGACCCAGTTCTCGTATGCCTTGCCGACGCCTGGCTGGCTCTGGAAGCTGCGGGAACCGAGCGCAAGGTGTTGGTAGCCGACACACTGCGCGACGACCCGCTGTCTCGGGCGGACGCGGACCTGGTTTTGTGCAATCCGCCCGCCAATGAGCGTGACTGGGGACACGGTGAGCTTGCCACCGATCGGCGCTGGCAGTTCGGGCAGCCACCGCGCACCGAGTCCGAACTGGCCTGGGTCCAGCACATCCTCTCTCTGCTCGGCCCGGACGGCCTCGCCATTGTGGTGCTGCCGCCGGCCGTCGCCTCGCGCCGGGCCGGGCGCCGCATCCGGGCCGGGCTCGTACGTGCGGGCGTGGTGCGAATGGTGGTGGCGCTGCCCGCCGGCGCGGCCCAGCCGTACGGGGTGGGACTACATCTGTGGGTACTGCGCTCGCCGGGTGGGAATCCAACCGGATCATCCGTTTCGTTCGTGGATACGGCCGACTGCCGTCACACCCCGTCGACAGGGCGCGGCCAAGCAGTGGACTGGGACGCTGTGCGCGACCGGGTGCTGAGCGGGCTCAGGGGAGACGCATTCGAGGGAACCGCCGTCGTTCCGCTGCTGGAGCTGCTCGGCGACGAGACCGATCTCACGCCCGCCCGACACGTACCTGCCACGGCGGCGGCCACCGCTGTGGATCTACGTCGTTCATGGACCGGATTCGACGCCGCCTTGCTCGCCCTGCGTGACAGCAGCCAGGCATTGCGCGCGCTCACCGCCGTGCGTGAGCCGGCTGACCACCTCGATGTGAGCGTCGCTGAACTCGAGCAGACGGGTGCGGTCACGTTGGCTGCTGGAACACCTCTGCCCGCGGGTTTCGTTCAGCGCGGTCCCCGGCCGGACGAAGCGGTGGCGGTACTCACGCCGCTGAACGTGGGCGAAGGGCAGGCCGGGCAGCAGTGGATGACTTCCGAGGATGTGGAGCGTCTCCATGATGAGGGGAAGCTCACGCTCACCGCGTTCGGTGATGTGGTTGTCGTAGGGTCGACACAGGGATATGACGCCTGGGTGGAGACGAAGGCGCCCACGGTACTCGGACTGCATCTGCACAGACTGCGCGTCGACCCCGAACGCCTCGACCCGTTCTTCCTGGCGGCATGCCTGCGGGTGCGTTCGAACGCGCGGCGTGCGGGTACGCATGCCACGGTGTCCTCTCGCGTCGACGTACGGCGTCTGAGGGCGTTGCGGTTGCCTTTGGAAGAGCAGCGACGCCATGGCGAGATCCATCGGCAACTGATCGAATTCGAGCACGCCGCGGCCGAACTGGGTTCGGTGAGTGAAGCTTTGGGGGACGTACTCGCTGGGCTGCTGGCAGGTGGCGGACTGGCCGGCGGCTGAGGGCGTGCCCGGTCCGGGTCGGGACATTGGCGTCATGCGGCCGCAAGGCGGACACCATCGTGGTCAGACGTCGGGCAGCATCTTGAGCAGTTCACCGACGACTGCTGTGTGTCCCCACTCGGCCAGTTCCTGACCCACCTCGTGGCAGCGGCGCACAAGTCGGTCGGGCGCCTTTGGCAGGAGCGCGCACACCTCCAGGACGATGCGTTCCCAGGAGAGCAGGGCGCCACGTGCGTCGTCCTCTTCCGGAACGGTGCACTCGGCTGCTCCGACCCGGGCCTCCAGAGCGAGCAGGTACTCCGCCGTTCCCGCGGTGGCGCTCGCCGTCTCACGCGCCACCGTGCGGTACCGGGCGCCGGCGCCGGGCCAGTCCCCCGAAAGGCGGGCGGCATCGGCGCAGAGGAGCAGCGCTCGCAGCACATCCGGGTCGCGTCCGCCCCAGTGATTCCGGGCGTCCGGCAGGTATCGCACGAGCCGCTGTGCATGAGCTCCTGGCCCGTGCTCGGTCAGTTCGGCCTCTGTCTGCGCGATCAGGGATCGCAGACCGGCTCGGGTCGGCCCGTTCGATGACGGACGGCGCACCGTGGGCCGCCGCCGACCGGTGGCAGCGGTCCGGCGGGCTCGGGTGTCGACCGTGCCGGTCGTCGTGGTGGTTCCGGCCCTGAACGGTGTGGTGGGGTCCGGTACCAGGACTGGATGCGGGGCCGGGTCACCGGGTCGTGGAAGGAACGGCTGGAGGGCTGTTTCGGCCTCCGCGGCGCTGGGACGGGCAGCGGGATCCTTGTCGAGCATCCGTGCGACAAGGTCGACGAGGCCGGTCGAGAGCCCGTCGACAAAGGCGTCCAGGCGCGGGGCGGGGGTCTCGCAGTGATCCCGCTCGATCATGTGGTCGGGACTGCTCATCACGAATACGTGCTCCCCGGTGACCAACCGGAACAGGGTGCAGCCGACGCCGTAGACGTCGGCTGCCGGACCGGGGTTGCGCTCGCCGAGGATGATTTCCGGAGCTTTGTATCCGATGCTGCCGGGAGTCCGGCCCTCGGTGTGCCGGGTCGCGTCGGGGTCGGTCGGCAGAGCGATGCCGAAGTCGACCAGGTACGCGGTGCCGTCGTCGGACAGAACGATGTTGTGCGGCTTGACATCGCGATGGATGACGCCGGCGGCGTGCACACGCCTCAGGACGCGGA
Source organism: Streptomyces kebangsaanensis (assembly GCF_001906585.1). Lineage (GTDB taxonomy): Bacteria > Actinomycetota > Actinomycetes > Streptomycetales > Streptomycetaceae > Streptomyces > Streptomyces kebangsaanensis. Next base: position 47,813 of record NZ_JUJA01000136.1, read on the forward strand.
GCACCTGGACGATGACGGCGACGCTGGCGGTCAGTGTCGGGCGATGGGTGACGAGGAAGTCGCGGAGGTTTTTTCCCTCGATGAACTCCGTGACGAGATAGGGCCTTCCGCACGCGAAGTCGTAGTCCACGAGCCGGGGAACACCCTGCCCACCCAGTGCTTCGTGCATCGCGCGCTCACGTTCGAACCGCTTGAAGTCGTTCGCACTCGGTCGTACGCCACCATGGCCGCCCGGTCCTTCCCAGAAGGCGCGGGCAAGGAACTTCACGGCGACGGTCCGTCCGGTCGTCGGGTCCAGCGCCCGGTACACGCTTCCCATCCCGCCGCTTCGCGGCCCGCCTGTGATCTCGAATCTCCCGGCGAACACCTGCCCGGACTCCATCGTCCTGTCCTCCCTCGTGGTCAACCGCAGCCCAACACAACGATAGTGGTGACACGTCAGCTCGCATCAAGTCGCTTGACTATGTTCACAGAGTAAGTCACTCTGGCGGACGTTCTGCTCGCCGAGGCGCAAGGAGGCGCTCTCGTGATTGTTCTGGGGAATCCGCCGGGAGTGGACGGCGATGGTGCCCTGATCCGGATCGGTCCGCCGCTGCTGCGGGAAGAGGCCGACGCGTGTCCCGAGGGACGTGCGCTGCGGGCCCGCCCTTTGCTCGTTCAGCAACCCGGGCGTTCCCGGCGCAAGCCGGTCGAGGACTTCGTGTTCAAGCCGGTGGACCATCTGCTGGACGCCGTGGAGCACGAGGGCAGGACCGTTGCCGAGGCTGCCGCGAACCGTTGGCACTTCCGCAATTGCTCGAGCGCGCACGCGAAATGGGCGCGGGAAGCAGCCCAAACCTTCCTTGCCGCGCGTGACCGGGAGCAGTCGGCACGCGTGGCTTCCGGATATCCGGCCACCTCTCCCGTGCAGCTGCGCTGGGTGGGCGGAAGGAAACTGAACGCCCTCGACGCGCGGGGCGCCGACCAGTACGAACGCACGGCTTGGGGGCGGCAGTACGCGTCCGGGGACGGAACGGTCCGGGAGCTCTGGATTCCGTCCCTCGAAAAGGTGAAGGCGAACCGCTCGCTTCCCGAGGTGATCGCTATCGCGCACGTGCTCGCCTCGGGGGTCCCGGCGCGCATGCCGTACCAGAAGCGCTCCGAACCCGTCGCGCCACCGCAGCCCCCACCGCGCAGGGTGCGTGTTCTCGGCCTCGGGCTCGGCGACGGTTCCACCGCCGTGCTCGGCGACTGGGACGTCGAGGAGGTCCAGCGCCTGTTCGACCTGCACGTGCGTGGTCTGATGGCCAAGGTCACCGACGGCCGAGGCCGGCTCCCCGGCTCGGACTGTGTCCGCTGCGAGGCACTCGTCGGCTGTCAGGACATCCCTCGTACACCCGGTCTGCTCGGTGCGCCGGGACCGGCCCGCCCCCGCAAGCGCCGCAGTGTCTCCGTCTCCGACCTGCGGGCGTACCGGGACTGCCCGGCCAGGTACCACCTGACCAGGGTGCTCAAGCTGCGTGACGGCCGGGCGGAGAACGAGGCGGTCCGGCGTGGCCGCGCGGTCGACGCCTGGCTCAACGAATGCCATGGTGCACAGCCGTGGGTGCCCTGCCGGGACGTCCCGTTGCCCGACACCCTGCCAGGGCTCGACGAGGCCGAACTCCCCGCCGCTCGCGCCATGATCCGCGCGCACAGAGGCCTGTGTCCGCTGGACGGTCTGCCCGCCACCGAGCGGGTCGAGCCGCAGCGCCGCATCGCAGTGTACGACGAGCAGGCGGACGTCGTCGTCATTGCCGACTGCGATGTGGTCTACACGGACGACGGCGGCGTGGTGATCCGCGAGACGAAGACCGCCGCGTACCGCTTCGGAGAGCGGCGGCGCCTCGTCGAGAGGTTCCCCCAACTGGCTCTCGGAGTGCTGCTGCTGGCATCCGGTGTACTAGGCGGCGACCCCCGTCGCTCCCGCGTCGAACTGGAAGTGTTGCGTCCGGACGGAGCACGCCTTGAGGAGCTCGACCCCTGCGACGGTCTCACCCTCGACCAGTCCCGGCAGGTCATCACCGAACTCGCCGGCGGCTGGGCGGCCGACGAGACCTACGCGGCCGAACCCGCCCCGGACTTCGACTGCTCCGACTGCGAGGTGGCGCGCTGGTGTTCCGTGGGACGTTCCCGGCGTGCCGTCGACATCTCGGGGGAGACGCGGTGACCGTCGACGACCACGACGCCGTACCGGCCGCGGACTGGGCGGCCCATGACGGAGTACCGCTGCTGCGGACGCTCGCCACGGCCCTTCTCGTTCTGGAGGCGCAGACCGGCCTGGACTCCTTCACCCTCCCCTACCCCGCCGAGGCACAGCGGGCGCTGGACCGCACGGTGCTGGCCTGCCTGTTGCGCGGTGCCCGCCCGCCCGCCGGGCTCACCGAACTCGTCGACCGCTGTCGGACGGAGCCGCTCGAGGACTGGCCGCTGAGCCTTCCCGCCGACCTGGTGGAGCCCGGGGACCGCCTGCTCGACGAGATCTCGGGCCGGCCCACCGAGCTGTGCCACGAGTGGGCCGGCCGGAGCCCCGACTCGGCCGCCGTCTTCCGGGACCGGGAAGTCGTCCTCGCCGCCCTCCGCCTGTGCCGTGAGTACGGTGAGGAGGAGGCATACACCGCTTTCCGCGGGCTGCTCGTGCACCGCCCGGTCCTCACCGCCGCCGAGATGTACGAGGTGACCGGTGACATGGTGCTGGAACCCGTGCATGAACTCATCCGGCGCATCTACAAACCCGTGCCGGAGTCCTATCTGCGGGACGGTGCCTACACGGCCTGCGAGCGGTGCCTCACCCTGCTGACGCCGGTCGGAGCGGGCGAGTGGTGGTGCGAGCGGGATCGCTGCCGTCGACAGGGGACGCCACCGCCGGGCCGCCGGATCACCTGGGACGGCACCCTCGCGGTCAGCCAACTGGAACGGCCACTGCGGCAGTTCGTCACCGGCCCGGGTCGGGCCGAGGCCGATCTGGAACGTGAGCTGCTGGCCCTGGGGCTCCAGGTGCGGATGTGGCCCGGCTACGACGCCTACGACCTCCAGGTGGTGTTCCCCGACGGCTGGCGCTGGGCCGTCGACGTCAAGGACTGGGCGCACCCGACGTTCCTCGGTCGCTCGGCCCGCCCCGTCCCCCAGGATCCGCCGTACGACGAGGCGTTCTGGTCGGTACCGGTGCACCGGGTGGTGGCCCGTCCCGGCTATGTCGCGGCCTTCGAACGGGCCCGGCCTGCGAGCGCCGATGACCTGCCGCTGCTGACCGATGTCGAACTCGTGACCCGTGCGAAGCGACGGCTGCGCACCTGCAAGGGAGACCGCCGTGCGTGACCGTGAGAGCTGGCACCGGCCGGTGAGCCGCGAGTTGTCCCTGGTGTGGAACGGGCTGCCCGCCGGGCTCGACGGAGTGAAGCCCGTCCATGTGTGCCAGGTCGAACTGGCTCTGCGCCTCCTGCAGAGCCTCGCCCCGCAGGAGCCGGCCGAGGGCGCCTACACGTTGCTGGGCGGCTACCCCTTCGCCCGTGTTGCCGGTCTGGCGCGCACCCGCGAACAGGACACGATGCTCGTCGCGGCCCGCCACCTGCTGTGGACGTTTCGGCGGGGGCGTGCTTGGCATCAGGCCCTCGACGCGTATCGCCTGGTTCCCGAGCGGTTGCGCGCCTATGAGGTGCCGGGCGCTCGTGAGCGAAGCGCGCCCCGACCGCTGCTGCCGACCGTCGCGGCCGGTCGTATCGTCGTGTACGACCAGGCGCTGGCCGGGATTCCCGACTTCGTCCGCAGGCCGCTTCCGCTGGCACCGGCGGGCCGCAGCAGTTTCCGGGAACTGCGCCGGACGACGTCGGTGACGATCCCCGAACTCCTCGTCCTGGAGCGCCCTCCCGGACATGACCTGTTCGCAGGGAGGGCCGGTGGTTGCGCACCGCTCACCGTCATGCGAGCCGAACTCGCCGACACTGCCCGGTGGATGGACAGCACCGAGCGGGAAGCGGGAATCGAGCGGCCGGGAAACTGGGAGGCGCGCATGGCGGAAGTGCGCATCGCGCCCCGGGACGCGGACGGGCGCGGCTTCACCGACGGCGACGCGCTGCGGCTGGACGGCATGCTGCATCTGGCGGGCATGGTGGGCGCCGGCAAGAGCACGCTGATGACGCTGGTCGCGGTGTGGGCCGCTCGCCGACAGACCCCGCTGCGCACCACCATCGTCGTAGGGGACGCCGCCGAACAGCTGCGTCTGTGCGAGCTGTTCACCGCTCTCGGCCTGGCCGCCGTTCCGCTGCTCGGGGCCAGCACACGTGAGACACATGTGCAGCGGCTCCACCGCCGGCTCGCCTCCCGCGGCTTGGACAACCTCCTCGACCACGATGCGCAGGGCTTCGACGAGCTGAGTACGGCGTGCGTCGTGGACGCGCTCCGGGGCACCGAGGCGGCCAGGCCGTTGCGCTACGCCGACGCGCCGTGCACGACTTTGTATCCGGAGCGGAACGCGCCGGAGCACAACGGCGGGCAGGCATCCGAGGGGCCCGATTCCCTGCCACCCCTCTGGCAGCCGGGCACGCCCCGCACCGACGAGAGCGCACCCGCCGACCAGGAACCGAAGGGCTCTCCCCACGGCTGCCCCGTCTGGGCCGAGTGCCCGCGCCACCGCTCGGTCCGCGCGCAGGTCGACGCGCTGATCTGGGTGGCCAACCCGGCAAGCCTGGTGCAGAGCGCGGTCCCCTCGCATCTCAACGACGAACGGCTGCGGCAGCTGGAACTGGCCTGTATCCGCAGTGACATCGTCTTCGTCGACGAGGCCGATTCCGTCCAGATGAAGTTCGACGAGCTGTTCGCCCCGTCGGCCACCCTCGTCCAACCGGGTATCGAGTCCTGGCTCGACCGGCTGCACACGCACAAGATCGAGGAACTCTCCCGCCAGGGAAGACTCCCCCTGACGGACCGCCAGGTCGAGCAGTGGAACGCGGCCCTGGCCGTGGTCACCGTCGCCGCCGACCGGCTGTACCGGCTGTTGATCTCCGACGAACCGCTGAGGGACTGGGTCGACATCGAGTACTTCAGTCCGTGGGCGCTCCAGGAGAAGCTCCTCGCCGACTGGTTCGACGAAGTGCCGGGACCCGACGCCTTCCGTGTCGCGGACGCACCCGAAGCGGTGGCGGACGAACAGGAGCTGTACGAGGGATACGACGACGACGTCAACGGCAAGGAACCCGACACGGCGCCCACCGCACCCCGCGACCCGCGCCGGGACGAACTGGCCGCGCTGCTCGACGCCTTTCGCGACGACCCGCTCGGCGGCCGCGGGCGGTGCGGCACGCTCACCGACACCATGGTGGAGACCGCCCAGGACCTGCTGTACGGCCTTTCCGCCCCCCGTACCCGGGACCGGGTCCGCGGGCTTCTCGGCGAGATGCTGCGGCAGACCCCCGTCGTGGGCGGCGGTCGCGCGCAGGACGGGGAGGCACACGAGAAGTGGCTGGACCTGACCTGCCGCCGCCTGGAGTTCACCCTGCTCCTGTCCGCCCTGCACCAGCGCCTGGACCGCCTCACCCACCTGTGGCCGCACGTGGAGGCCGCGCTGCGCCTCGGTGCTCAGGGCAAGGAACTGGCCCGTCGCGCCCCCCTGGACTACGCGCCGCTGATCCCGGAGGCGCCCATGGGTAACGTCCTCGGTTTCCAGTACCTCCCCGACGACCGGGAGCGTGACGAGATCGGCCGCACCAGCGGCACCCTGCGCTTCTTCCGCTGTGCCGGCGTGGGACGTGAACTCCTCCATGCCCTGCCGGAGTTGGGCGCGGACCGCGCGGCCGGCCGCCCGGGCCCCCATGTGGTGCTCATGTCGGGCACCAGCTGGGCCGGCGAGTCCACTCGGGCGCACGTGCTCGCCCCGGTGGGGGCGGTTCTGAAACCGTCCGCCCGGTCGCTCGAAGCGGTGGCACGCACCCGTTTCGACACCCACTTCCTCTACGACGAGGAAGGCAGGCCGATGAGCCTGTCCGGGACGGCCCCCAAGGCCCGGACCACCCAGGCGCGCGCGATCGCCGCGAAGCTGGGCCGGCCCGGCCCCGGCGGCTGCGACAGTCCTCTCGACCTGGAACTGGCCAAGGTCGCCGACGACCACCGCAAGCGGGCCCTGCTGCTGGTGGGCAGTTACCGGGAGGCCTACGCCGTCGCCGACACCCTGGACGCCGAGGAGCGGTGGCAGAACCGGGTCCGGGTGCTCGTACCGGACGACGCCGACCTCGATCAGGCCCTGCACGGCACGGGCTTCGCGGAGGGCGGGACCACCTCGTCCACCCTGCGCCGTGGCGATCTCGCACTGTTCGCCGAAGACCCGGCCGCGGAAGTCCTGGTCGCTCCGCTGCTGGCGGTCGAACGCGGCCACAACATCCTCAACGCCCAGCGCAACGCCGCCTTCGGCACCGCGCTCTTCCTCGCCCGCCCGCATCCCCGGCCCGACGAACTGTCCCTGTCGGTCTTCGCCGTCAACGACTGGATCAGCCGTTTCGTCCGTGACCGGCCGCGCGCCGACGACCTCCCGGGGCCCACCACCTTCACCGAACTGGTCACCAAGGCCACCACACTGGACCAGGCCGGCCGAGACCTGAGATTCGCCGGCCGCCAGGAGTGGCGCCGCCTGCTGTCGCGGCGCTACATCTACTCCCGGCTGTCCCCCTGGGAGAAGCGCGCGTTCGCATGGGACCAGCTGGTCACCATGTGGCAGGTCATCGGCCGCCTCGTGCGCGGTGGAGTGCCCGCCAGAGTCGTGTTCGTCGACGCGGCTTTCGCACCCCGGCTCGCGCGGTCCCTCGCTCCGACGGCTTCCGGCGCCGCCGTCCCGGCGGCCGACGGCCTGCTGCGGGCCCTGCGGTCGGTCCTGTCACCGTACTTCGCCGCCGACGCCGATCCGGACACCTTTCCCGACCCGGCCGACCCCGCGCTGGCCCGGCTGCTCTACCAGCCCTTCCACGACGCCCTGCTGACCCTCGGCCATCATCGGGCCGTCCGCTGAGACAGCCGGCGCCGGCCCGCCCGTCACCGCCCCACCCCTCCGAAGGAGGTTTGCCATGCCCGTGAACTACCGCACCGTCCGCACCGCCGCCTGGCTCCCGGCCGACTCCCTGACCAACCTGACCGCGCGCTACCGCGCCCTGCCCTTCCCCGAACAGTGGCGGGACGCGATTCTCGCCCTGTGCAACGCCGGCCGCGACCCGCAGGCGGAGCCGTACCGGACCGTACCCACCCGTCGCCTCGAACAGGTCCTGCAGGCCTTCGCCCCGGACGTCCTCGTGCTGCCCAGGCCGCCGTTCCACGAGCGGGGAAAGGAAGGGGTGCGCTGGCTGTACGTCGCGGCGGACGCCCCCGACCCGCTCCCCCCGCACGTCCTCACCCCGCTGCTCAACCGCTGGTTGCGCGAACTGCGGCCCGAACCGGAGCACCGGGTCCTGCTCAAGGACGTCCGCGCCCAGCTCGCCGAGCACCCGCCCGAGTGGGAACCCGTCGAACGCGAGCTGCTGGCCTGCGACCGCACCCGGGGCGGTACCGCCGCGCCCGCCTCCCACCAGTTCACCCTCACCACGGACTGGCTGGCCCGCCGCGTCCTGGCGCTGGGACCGTACCCGTACGAGGGCGGGCAGCTGCGCTTCCGGGCCATGCCGCGCGGCCCCCGGGACCAGGGTGCGGAACTGGTCTCCCAGCCCCTGCCGTACGAGCCGTCGCCGGGCAAGGGCACCTGGTGGTTCTCCGTCGTCCTCAACATCACCCTGCACACCGTGCCGTTCGACCCCTTGCCCCGTTTCCACCTCCACTGGTCCATCCGCCGCTGGGCGACGCGCACGTCGCCCACGACGGGACGGGTGCGGCTGCCGTACGGAAGCCGCACCACGGTGCTGCTGCGCCCCCGGGTGCCGGTGCTGCCCGGGGTTCCGCTCAGCGAGCGGTACGCCGTCGCCCAGCTCGAACGGCGCTGGGACAAGGAACGCGGCGAGTTCACCGACGGCTGGGCCTTCGGCGGGCCGGCCGGGCTGCTCCAGGACGTCTCCCTCGGCGAACCGTTCCCCGACGCCGACGCCATCCTGACGGACCCGGAGGACTGGCTGCGGCGCGAGGCACGGGCCGGGATCGTGTACCGCACCGCGATGGGCGGCCACGAGGTCAAGGCCGGCCTGATGCCGAACCAGTGCTCGGAGCTGACGGCCTGGGCGCAAGCGGCCCTTCCCGCCGAACTGCGCACGGCACCGGACCTCACGCACACCGCGCTCGCCGCGGCCAAACCGCTCAACGCCCCGCCCGCCAGTGTCCCCAGGGCGGCCCGGGAAGAAGAGGACGCCCGTCGCTGTGCCGAGCGGCGGGCGGCGGTGGCCTTCGCCGTCGGGGAACTCGGCGGCGCGCGGACCGAGGACGGCCGACCGGTGCTGGAGGCGCGGCTGCTGTGGCAGTCGGCCGAGATGCGGAACGCGGCCCTCGCGGCGCTCGTCACGCGGCTCGGCCTCAAGGGTGACGGCGGTTCCTTCACCGAGCCGGAGTACGACGCCGCCGACCCGGGCCGCCCGGTGGTGCACGAGTGGCAGGCGCCGGAACTCACCGTCCGCGTACGGTGCCTGCGGCCGGTCGTACGCCATGACGACGGCACCGGCCACGCACTGACCGCGGGCCTCGGCCTCCCGGAGGGCGTACGGCGCACCCGGGAGGCGGTCACCGCGGCCGTGGGGGAGCGGCGCACCGAGACGGCGGCGTGGCTGGCCGAAGACCGGACCGGGGACGCACCCGCACTGGCCCTGGTCGAGATCGACCGTCCCGCCGATTTCGCGTCCCGGGACCACGACCCCAAGTTCGCCCTGCGGCTCGGCTGCGCGGATGCCGGCTTCGTCACGCAGTTCGTGGCGCTCCCCAAGAAGACCAAGGGGTACAACTCCCTGGGCAGCATGGACCACCGGGCCCTGATGGCCTGGGACGACGGACTGCGGCAACTGGGCGCCCGGGTCCATCCCGAGCATGGCATCGAGCGGGGCGTTCCGCAGGGGATGCGGTACGCCGCGGTCTGGATGGTCCGCAAGAACCACACCGCGCGCAACCGCTGGGCCGCCGATGTCCCGGTCGCCGTCCTGGTCACCCCGCAGGCGCCCGGGAGCGGTCTGGCCCGGGTCCAGGGCTGGGACCCGGATGCCGACGACGGCGCCGGAGCATGGGTGCCGTACCCGGTCATGCTGATCGGGCTCACCCGTCTCGCCGAGGTGCAGCCGTCCGTGCCGGCTCCGCGTGCGGAGGGCGAGCTGGTGCCCGCGGGGCGCCGCCGCAGCTGGCGTGCCGACCGTGAGGAGCAGCGGCGAAGCGCGGAGGAGTGGCTGCAGAAGGTACGTGCGTCGCTGCGCCGCCGGCCCACGATGCTCCTGGTCGACGCACAGAACGCCCGGTCGCACTGGACCTGGCTCCAGGACGGCCGTACGGAGCCGGACCGCATCCGTGACGGGCACGCCGAGCCGCGGCGGCTCGCACCGGACCTGCGACTGGTGCGGGTGCGCACGGGGAAGGGCCGTGAGACCGCCCAGTGGTGGGGCGTGAACCCCAAGGACGGGCCCAACGGCATCGCATCGCACCTGTGGATCCCGGAGGGTGACGGAACGGGCCGGGTCTTCTACAGCACCACCCCCAAACCGGTTCAGTTCAGCACCTCGGCGGTGGAGGCGGACAAACTGGCGCTGCGTCCGATCCGGATGGGGAAGCGCAAGGGGGAGCCGACCATCGACACCGGGGTGGTGGGCTGGATGCCGGCCCTGGTCGAACTGGCCGTCCTCGGTTGCCACACGGACGACGAGGACGACCCACAGGCTCTCGCCCTCGCCGTTCACCTGCTGCGTCAGCCCCCGGACTACCCCCAGGCGCTCGCCCTGCCGCTGCCGCTGCACCTGGCGGGCCTGGGGCAGCAGTACGTCTTGCCTACGCGGCCCGAGGGGGGAACCGACGGAGTGGACGGTGTGGAAGCCCTGGCGAAGGGCGCACGGGTTCCGACAGCCCCGCCCGACGAGGAGAACGCGGCGGACTCCGCGGCGGATCCCGACCCGGCGACGGCAGCGGCGGCGGGCCTCGACCTTGAGCCGGAGCTGCCGGAATCCGCCGACGAACTGGAGCAGCTGGCACTGTTCGGGTTCTGACGGGCCCGGGAACAGGCTGGGGAATCCGCCCCGGACGGCCGTCGCGTGAGGTCGGCGCATCGGGGCGTCCCCAGCCTGGCCGGTGCCCCGATCCGACACCTCGCCGGTCAGCGGGCCGGTCCGCGCCCATACCGGCCGACCGCTCGGGCCCAGGCCCGCACCGGCCGTGCGTCCGGTCCCATCGGGTGGGTGAAGGGCCGCAGAGGGTCCACCTCCGCCCAGGGGACGAGTGCCTTCTCCGGGGAGCCGCGCTCGGGCAGCCACGCCGCGAGGCGTTGCCAGACCTCGCCGGCGTGGGCGGGCCGGTCGTCGGGTTCCTTGGCCAGCAACTGGAGCACGAGCCGCTCCAGTTCGGTGGGGAGCCCCCGGCGCAGCACGCTGGGCGGCACGGGGTGCCGCTCAAGGATCATCGAAGGCAGCATCAGCTCCGAGTCGTGCGCGAAGACCGGCTCCGCGGTGAGCATCGCGTACAGCAGACAGCCGAGTGCGTACAGGTCGGTCCGAGGACCGACGGGCTTGCCCCGCACCTGTTCGGGCGCCATGCACTCGAGGCTTCCGGGGCGCTCGCCGGTCATGGTGAGGGCGGTGGTGTCCGGGTTGAGGAAAGCCGCGACCCCGAAGTCCAGGACCTTCACCACACCGTCCGTGCGGATGACGACGTTGCTGCCCTTGAGATCGCGGTGGACGACGTCCCGCGCGTGCACGGAGCCCAGGACCGAGGCGATCTGCACGCCGATCGACGCCGTCTCCTCGACGGACAGCGGACCTTCCTCGACGATCCGGTCACTGAGCGCGGGTCCGATCACGTACTGCATGACGAGGAAGCGGACGCCGTTCTCCTCACCCAGGTCGTACACGGTGGCGAGTCCGGCGTGGTCGAGCCGGGCGACGGCCTGGGCCTCCCGGCGGAACCGCTCGGCGTCGCGGGCGCGTTGCTCCTCGGTGAGCCCGGGGGCGACGCTCATCGTCTTCAACGCCACGTCACGCCCGAGGTTCTCGTCATGGGCGAGCCAGACGACGCCCATGCCGCCTCGCCCGATGAGGTTCTTGATCCGGTAGCGACCGGCGATCAGTGATCCGGTGTCCATCCGCGCTGCCGCCCTGTCCCCTTGTGTCCTGTCGTGCCCTGCCCGGGTGGTTGTCGGGACAAGAGTGTGTCATGTGACGGCCCGTTGGGCGCAGCGAACACGGCAAACACAACCCGCACACGCGTTGACTGTGTTCACATGATGCTGATCTAATGGATTCCGGGTGGGGCGGTACGGCTCGCGCCCGTCACCTACTACGGTGACGTGTGGATCGCGTCGGGAACAAGTGAGGGTTACGTGGACGTCTTCGGGGTGCATCGCCGACTCATCCAGGACTACAAGGAGTACACGTCCGGGTCGGTGGTGATCGACGATCCGCGCATCGGTGAGAAGGTCTCCAAGTCCCTTGCCGACGGCGATCAGTGGCCCGACCCCTGGCTCTCGCTGAACCCGAGCTTCGAACGCGGTGGCACCGTGGACCACCTCGCCGACGACCTCGGTCTCCTGCACCCCGAGTGCAAGCGCATCTTCCGTGTCGGCAAGGACAAGCCGGGCGCGACCGTCCGGCCCATCACCTTCCACCGTCACCAGCGCGACGCCATCGAGGCCGCCGGCTCCCGGCAGTCCTATGTCCTGACCACCGGCACCGGCTCCGGCAAGAGCCTCGGCTACATCGTGCCCATCGTCGACCGGGTACTGCGGGACAAGGAGGCCGGAGCGCCCCCCGGCATCAAGGCGATCATCGTCTACCCGATGAACGCCCTGGCCAACAGTCAGATGGGCGAGCTGAAGAAGTTCCTCTCCGCCGGCTACGGCGAGAACCGGGAGCCGGTCACGTACGCCCGTTACACCGGCCAGGAGAAGCAGGCCGACAAGGACACGGTGCTCGACAATCCGCCGGACATCCTGCTCACCAACTACGTGATGCTGGAGCTGATGCTCACCCGGCCCGAGGAGCGCAAGCGCCTCATCGGCCGGGCCAAGGGCCTGCGCTTCCTGGTCCTCGACGAGTTGCACACCTACCGCGGCCGGCAGGGCGCCGACGTCGCCGTGCTGGTGCGACGCGTGCGCGAGGCGTGCGAGTCGCCCGACCTGCAGTGCGTCGGCACCTCCGCCACCATGGCCACCGACGGCACTCCGGCCGCCCGCCGCCGTGCCGTCGCCGAGGTCGCCTCCACACTGTTCGACACGGAGATCTCCCCGGAGCGGGTGGTGGGCGAGACCCTGGTCCGGGCGACCGGCGATGCCACTCCCACCTCCGCCGAACTCGCCGCCCGGGTAAGGGAGAACGACCCGCCGAAGGAGTACGCGGCGCTCGCCGCCGACCCGCTGGCCCGCTGGATCGAGACCACGTTCGGGCTGACGAAGGTGACCGACGAGGACGGTACGGAACTGCTGGTCCGTGCCGACCCCACCACTGTGGAGCTCGCAGCCCGCGCCCTGCGTGAGAAGGCTTTCGACATTCCGGAGAAGGCGCCCGACGACGAGCTGTACACCGCCTGCATGAACGCCATCCGCGCCACCCTGCAGGCCGGTTCGCACGCCCGTGACCGGGAGACCGACCGGCCCCTGTTCGCCTTCCGGCTGCACCAGTTCCTCTCCAAGGGCGGCTCGGTGTACGTCTCCCTGGAGCCGGCGGAGAGCCGCCACATCACCCGCACCTACCAGCAACGGGTGCCCGGTCAGCCGGAGAAGCTGCTGCTGCCGCTGTCCTTCTGCCGCGAGTGCGGCCAGGAGTACCTGACCGTGGCCCGGGACCAGCGCGACGACGGCACGGTGGCCTTCCGCACCCGCGAGGACGAGGACGAGGACCTGGGATACCTCTACGTCTCCGCCACCAACCCCTGGCCCGAGCATCTGGGGGACGCCGTCGAGCAGCGCCGGTTCCCCGACAGCTGGCTCACCCTCGACCCGAGGAAGGCGACGACCGTCCTCACCGCGAGCCGCAGGAAGCGCGCGCCTCAGCCGGTGTGGGTACGGACCGACGGCGAAACCGTGGACAAGGGCCACAAGGACGGCCTGTACGCGGCCTATCTGCCCACCCCCTTCCCGTTCTGCCTGGAGTGCGGAGTCAGCTACGAGGAGGTGCGGGAGCGCGACTTCGCCAAGCTGATGACGCTCGACCAGGAGGGCCGGTCCACGGCCACGTCCGTCGTCAGCGCCTCCATCGTGCGCCACCTCAAGGGCCTCCCCGAGAACGAACTCGGCAAGGATGCACGCAAGCTGCTCACCTTCGTCGACAACCGGCAGGACGCCAGCCTGCAGTCCGGGCACTTCAACGACTTCGTGATGGTCACCCAGCTGCGCGGCGCGCTGTACCGCGCGATGCTGGAGGCGGGGGAGAAGGGGCTGCGCTGGAAGCGGCTGGGCGAGGAGGTCGTGGAGGCCATGGGACTGGCCCCGCACGAGTACGCCAACAACCCCACCGAGGTCGAGGCGCTCGCCGAGGAGACGCGGGACGCGCTGGCCCAGATCGCCGAGTACCGGCTCTTCCTGGACCTGGAGCGCGGCTGGCGGATCACCATGCCCAACCTGGAGCAGACCGGTCTGCTCGGCCTGGAGTACGCCGGCCTCGACCAGATCGCCCAGGACGAGGAGCGCTGGCAGCGGGCCGCGGGCCCGCTGCGCACCGCCACCCCCGCCACTCGCCTCGACGTCGCCCGGGTCCTCATGGACGAACTGCGCCGCCAACGGGCCGTGGACACCCCGTACTTCACCGAGGCCAAGTTCAACGAGCTGCGCAAGGAGTCGGCGAAGCTCAACGACGCCTGGGGGATCGCCGACACCGAGGCCGCGCCCCCCGCGCCGACCGTCGCCCTGCCGCGCGCGGGGCGGCCCCAGCGCAGCCGCAGCGAGAAGAACCTCACCGGCCGCGGCGCCTTCGGCCGTTTCGTGCGCAAGCCGCAGACCTTCCCCGACTGGCGGCACGACCTCTCCCTCGACGACGCCCAGGACGTCATCCGCGACCTGCTCGACGTCCTCGCCGACGGCGGCGTCCTCACCCGCGTCGCACAGGGCCGGGGCGAGGACCCCGGCTACCGGATCAACCACACCGTCATCCGCTGGCACGCCCGCGACGACGACCACGGCGCGGTGGACCGGCTGCGCCGCACCTACCGGACCGGGCGGGGACCCCGCGTCAACGCCTTCTTCAAGGGCCTCTACAAGGAGGTCGCCGGTACCTTCGCCGGCCTGCACGCGGCCGAGCACACCGCCCAGGTCCACCCCGACATCCGCGAGGAGCGGGAACACCTGTTCAGCAAGGGGGAGCCGCTGCCCCTGCTGTACTGCTCGCCGACGATGGAGCTGGGCGTCGACATCGCCAGCCTCAACTCGGTCAACCTGCGCAACGTACCGCCGACCCCCGCCAACTACGCCCAGCGTTCGGGCCGCGCGGGCCGCTCCGGTCAGCCCGCGCTGGTCACCACGTACTGCGCCACCGGCAACAGCCACGACCAGTACTACTTCACCCGCTCCGACCAGATGGTCGCCGGCAGCGTCGCCCCACCGCGCCTGGACCTGGCCAACGAGGACCTGCTCGCCTCCCACGTGCACGCCATCTGGCTCGCCGAGACCGCCCTGGAACTGGGCCGCTCCATGACGAGGATCCTGGAGACGGACGGCAAGACGCCCTCGCTGCGACTGCTGCCCGAGGTGCGCGAGCAGATCGGCAGCGAAAAGGCCCAGCAGCGCGCCCTCGCCCGAGCCCGGACGGTCCTCGCCGGCTGCGCCGAGACGCTGAAGGCCACGTCGTGGTGGCACGAGCAGTGGCTGGAGGACACCGTCAGCAGCGCTCCGGGCTCCTTCGACCGCGCCTGCGGCCGCTGGCGCACCCTCTACCAGAAGGCACTGGAGGAGCGGGAGCTCCAGCACGACAACATCCGCAACCGCACGGCGACCGGCCGCTCCCAGCAGCAGGCCGTACGCCGCCGCGCCCAGGCGGAGAACCAGATCGCGCTCCTGGAGAACCGGCAGGGCGGCGAGCGCACGGTGCTGTCCGACTTCTACCCGTACCGCTACTTCGCCTCCGAGGGCTTCCTGCCCGGCTACTCCTTCCCCCGGCTGCCGCTGGCCGCGTACATCCCCGGCACCGGCCGCACCACCCGCGGCTACGACGGCGACTACCTCCAACGGTCCCGGTTCATCGCGATCCGCGAGTTCGGTCCCGGCGCGCTGATCTACCACGAGGGCAGCCGCTTCAAGGTGAACCGGGTCCAGCTGCCGCCGGACACCTCCGGTGAGCTGACCACCGACAGTGCCAAGGTATGCCAGAGCTGCGGCTACCTGTCACCGGAGGACCAGCGCGAGGACACCTGCCCCGGCTGCCAGGGCACGCTCGGCGACCCCCGCACCGGTCTGCTCCAGCTGCATACGGTCTTCACCCAGCGCCGCGACCGGATCTCCTCCGACGAGGAGGAGCGCCAGCGCACCGGTTACGCCGTGGAGATCTCCTACCGCTTCAAGAAGCACGAGGACGGCCGCGACGGCTCCCTGCGGGCCGAGGCCAAGGCCACGGCCGGCCGGCTCCTCGCCCACCTCGCCTACGGCGACAGCGCCACGGTCCGGCTCACCAACCTCGGCTACCGCCGCTCGGTCGCCAAGGGCGAGATCGGCTTCTGGATCGACCCGGTCACGGGGGAGTGGCTGGCCGGCTCCACGGGCGCCAAGGGCACGGGCACCGCCGGCCGGGAGACCCCGGAGGAGCAGGAGGGCCTGGCCGACGCCGACAAGGCGCTGCGCAAGGTCCCCGTCATCCCCTACGTCCAGGACACCCGCAACATTCTCGTCCTCCAGCTCGCGGCCCCCGTCGACCGGGACACCGCGATCACCCTCCAGTACGCGCTGGAGCGGGGCATCGAGGCCGAGTTCCAGCTGGAGGACTCCGAGCTGGACACCTGGGAACTGCCACCGCACGACGGCCCCCGCGAGCGGCTGCTGTTCATCGAGAGCGCCGAGGGCGGCGCGGGCGTCCTGCGTCGGCTGCAGGCCGAGCCCAAGGCGCTCGCCGCCGCTGCCCGCCGGGCCCTGGAGATCGCGCACTTCGACCAGGAGGGCCGCGACCGGGGAGCCGAGAAGAAGAACGGCGACCCGTGCGAGAAGGGCTGCTACCACTGCCTGCTCTCCTTCGGGAATCAGCGCCACCACCGGGCGATCGACCGCCGGCTGGTCCGCGACCTGCTGATGGAGTTCAAGGACGGTTCGGTCGGCGGTGGCCACGTCGGCCGCACCCGCGACGAGCACGCCGACGCGCTCATCGAGGGCGCCGACTCCTCCCTGGAGGAGCGGTTCATCGCCTACCTGAGGGCACACGGCCACCATCTGCCGCAGCACCAGCAGATGAAGGTGAGCACGGCCCTGTCCAAGCCGGACTTCGTCTACGACACCGGCTTCGGCCCGGTCGCCGTGTTCGTCGACGGCCCGCACCACGACCACGCCGAGACGACGCTGCGCGACGAGGAGGCCGCCGAGCGGCTGAAGGAGATCGGCTGGGAGGTCATCCGCATCCGGTACGACGACGACTGGTCGAAGGCCGTCGCCGAGTACCCTACGGTCTTCGGCGAGGCCCGCCGCTGACCAGCGGTGGGGCGGACCCGTACCGGTCCGCCCCACCGAGGGGTTCCGCGCGGGCCTCACTCGCCGTGTACCGGGGCGGCCCACTGCGCGCCGTCCCCGTGCGCCCGCCGCCCACCCGCCCACCAGTCCGCCCGTTCCCGTCGAACCGTCCCGCTTGTCCGCCCGCTCTCCCCGAGCCGTCCGCAGGCCCGACCGAAGTCCCGCCCGCCCCGACCCCGGAAGGCATCCATGACCGCCACCGCCCAGCCGACCCAGCAGCCGTACGCGGTCGGCTCCCTCGTCCATGCCCGGGGCCGTGAGTGGGTCGTGCTGCCGGACTCCACGCCCGAGCTCCTTGTCCTGCGCCCCCTCGGCGGCGCCGACGACGACATCGCGGGCGTCCTCCCGGGACTGGAGCGCGTCGTCCACGCCACCTTCGCCCCGCCCACCTCCTCCGACCTGGGCGACCAGCAGGCCGCGGGACTGCTGCGCACCGCCCTGCGCATCGGCTTCCGCTCCGGCGCGGGCCCCTTCCGCTCGCTCGCCTCGATCGCCGTGGACCCGCGCCCGTACCAGCTGGTCCCGCTACTGATGGCGCTGCGCCAGGACACCGTCCGGCTCCTGATCGCCGACGACGTCGGCATCGGCAAGACGGTGGAGGCCGGACTGATCGCCGCCGAGCTGCTGGCCCAGGGCGACGCCCGCGGCCTGGTCGTCCTGTGCTCGCCGGCCCTGGCCGAGCAGTGGCGGGCCGAGCTGCACGGCAAGTTCGGCGTGGACGCCCGGCTCGTGCTGCCCTCTACGATCGGCCGGCTGCTGCGCGAGACGCCCTACGGCCAGTCGGTGTTCCGCCCCGACGGCGCCTACGTCGTCTCCACCGACTTCATCAAGTCCCCCCGCCACCGTGAGGACTTCCTGAAGAACTGCCCCGACCTGGTGATCGTCGACGAGGCGCACTCCTGCGTCGCCGACTCCGCGCCGGGCGCCTCCGCGCGCACCTCCCAGCAGCGCTACGCCCTGCTGCGCGCCCTCGCCGACCGCGCCGACCGCCACCTCCTGCTGGTCACGGCGACCCCGCACAGCGGCAAGGAGGAGCCCTTCCGCCGCCTGCTCGGCCTGCTCGACGACCGCCTCGCCACGGTGAGCCTCGATACGGAGGCGGGCCGCCGGCTGCTCGCGGAGTTCTTCGTGCAGCGCCGCCGCGCCGACATCCGCGACGACTTCGGCGACGGCGCGCACTTCCCGTCCTCCCGCGACACCGCCGAGTCCCCGTACACCCTGCACCGCGACTACAAGAAGCTCCTCGACGAGGTCCTGTCGTACGCCCGCGAGACCGTCCGCGCGGCCGACGGCGCCCTCCAGCAGCGCCAGCGCTGGTGGTCCACCCTCGCCCTGCTGCGCACCCTGTCCTCCTCCCCGGCCGCAGCCGTGCAGTCCCTGAACACCCGGGCCGGCGTCGAGGAGGCCGACTCCCCGGAGGAGGCCGACCGCACCGGCGAGCGCACCGTCTCCGACCCGGCCGACAGCGAGGGCGCCGAGTCCGCCGACGCGGTGCCCGGCACCCGGCTGCCCGCCCCTGGCGCGGCGACCGACGCCCCCGACCCCGCCGCCACCCCGGAGGAGGCAGAGGACGACGAGGAGAAGGCCCGCCTGATCGCCATGGCCGAGGCGGCCAGGAAACTCGAGGGACCCACCCGCGACACCAAGCTGAAGAAGCTGATCGCCACCGTCACCGACCTCCTCGACGAGGGGTACCGGCCCATCGTCTTCTGCCGCTACATCGCGACCGCCGACTACGTGGCCGGCCACCTCACCAAGGCCCTCAACAAGAAGGGCGCCGAACACCCGGTCGCCGTCGCCTCCGTCACCGGTGAGCTCTCGCCCGACCAGCGCGTGACCCGCATCGCCGAGCTGACCGGCGTCGACGAGGACGGCAACCCCGCGCCCGAGCGCCGCGTCCTGGTCGCCACCGACTGCCTGTCCGAGGGCGTCAACCTCCAGGAGTCCTTCGACGCCGTCGTCCACTACGACCTCGCCTGGAACCCCACCCGGCACGAGCAGCGCGAGGGCCGCGTGGACCGCTTCGGCCAGCGCACCGACGTGGTCAAGGCGCTCACCCTGTACGGCGCCGACAACCCCGTCGACGGCATCGTCCTGAACGTCCTGCTGCGCAAGCACGAGCGCATCCGCCGCGTCACCGGCGTCTCCGTGCCCGTGCCGCAGGAGTCCGAGAGCGCCATGCAGGCCGTCTTCGAGGGCCTGATCCTGCGCGGCGAGAAGACCGCCTACGAACAGGAGGGCCTGTTCCCGCAGGAGGAGGCGGTGGCCGCCGAGCAGCTGGAGATCGCCTGGCAGTCCTCCGCCGAGCGCGAGAAGCGCAACCGCTCCCGCTACGCCCAGCACCGCATCAAGAAGGACGAGGTGGCCGCCGAGGTCGCCGAGATCCGCGCCGCGCTCGGCACCGGCGAGGAGGTCCGCGACTTCACCCACCGCGCCCTGGCCGCCCTGCGCGGCATGCCCGCCCCGACCAAGCAGGGCGGCTTCACCGTCCACACCGACGCGCTCCCGCACGGCCTGCGCGACGCCGTCTCCGCCGCGCTCGGCCCCCGCCACCCCCGCCCGGTCGTCTTCCACGACGCCCCGAGCGCCCCGCGCGGCGAGGCCGCCCTCACCCGCACCGACCCGGTGGTCGCCGCCACCGCCCGGTTCGTCCTGGACGCGGCCCTCGACGACGCCGGCAAGGTGCCCGAGTGGCAGCGCCCCGCCCGCCGCTGCGGTGTCATCCGCACCAAGGCGGTCGACCTCCGCACCACCCTCCTGCTCGTCCGCCACCGCTTCCGGCTGAACCTGCCCACCCGCGACGGCTCGGTACGCGAACAGCTCGCCGAGGACGCCCGCGTGGTCGCTTTCCGCGGCAGCGCCACCGCCCCCGAGTGGCTGCCGGAGGACGAGGCACTGGCACTCCTGGACGCCCGCGCCGCCCAGAACACCGACCCCAAGTTCGCCACCGAGCGCATCAGCGAGATCCTGTCGGCCCTGCGCACCGTCCTCATGCCCGAACTGCGCAACCACTCGGTCGAGTTGGGCAAGAAACTGGAAGCGTCGCACCACCGGGTCCGCACCGCCTCCCAGGCCCGCCGCCAGGGCCTGAAGGTCGTCCCGCAGGGCGACCCGGACGTCCTCGGCGTCTACCACTATCTCCCGGCCCCGACGATCCTCCAGGGAGCGGACGCATGAGCCTCGCCAGGACCCTTGTCACCGACACCGTCGCCACCGTCGGTGGCCTGCTCCCCTACGACCTCCTGGTGCGGATCAAGGAAGGCAAGGAGCAGACCGGCTCCAAGCCCGCCGACTACCGCCTGTACGCCAAGGGCGACTCCGTACGGGACGCCGCCGAGCGCTCCTGGGGTTACCTGCGCGGTGTCTGGGTCGCCTACCAGGACGCGCTGGCCCGCGACGGCGCCGACGCCGACCCCGGCGTGCACGCGGTCGGCCTGACCACCGAACGCTGGCTGCTGCCCCTGTTCGAACAGCTCGGCTTCGGCGCTCTCGCCCCCGTGCCCGCCCCCGGGCTGCGCTCCCGCGACGGCGAGAAGGACTTCGAAGTCAGCCACCACTGGGCGCACGTCCCCGTGCACCTCACCGGCTGGAACGTCCCCCTCGACCAGCGCACCCCGGAACTGGCCAGGCAGATCCCGCAGTCGATGGTCCAGGAGTACCTGAACCGCTCCGCGGACTCCACCCTGTGGGGCGTGCTCTCCAACGGCCGCCAGCTGCGGCTGCTGCGCGAGTCCGCCTCCCTCACCGGCGCCGCGTTCATCGAGTTCGACCTCCAGGCCCTCTTCGAGGGCGACCGCTCCGACGACTTCGTGCTGCTGTGGCGGCTGCTGCAC
>NZ_JUJA01000136.1:68448-70161 GCF_001906585.1 Streptomyces kebangsaanensis
GAGCCGCGCGCCGAGGGCGAGCCGGCGGCCACCTGCCCGCTGGAGAAGTGGCGCACCGAGGCCATCGACAGCGGCACCCGAGCCCTGAAGGAACTCCGCAAGGGCGTCGAGAAGGCCCTCGTCGCGATCGGCAACGGCCTCATCTCCCACCCCGACAACACGGCACTCAGCGAGGACCTGCGCACCCGCCGCAGGAACGTCCGCGACGACCTCCACCCGGCCCTGCTCCGCCTCGCCTACCGCCTGCTGTTCCTCTTCGTCACCGAGGACCGCGACCTGCTGCTCCACCCCGAGGCGACGAAGACCGCCCGGGAGACCTACGAGAAGTACTTCTCCACGGCCCGCCTGCGCCGCCTCGCCCGCCGCACCGGCACCCTCCACGGCGACCAGTGGCACGCCCTGAACCTGGTCGTCCAGGGCCTCGGCACCCCCGGCGGCCGCCCCGAACTGGGCCTGCCCGCCCTCGGCGGCCTCTTCGAACCGACCGCCACGGACGAAGTCCTCGACGGCCTGAGCCTGTCCAACCAGGCCCTGTACAAGGCCGTACGCGCCCTGTCCGTCGTCCACGACGTCAAGCTGGGCCGCCCCCGCAAGGTCGACTACCGCCACCTGGGCGCGGACGAACTCGGCTCCGTCTACGAGTCGTTGCTGGAACTGGAGCCACGCATGGACGAGGGCGGCGAGTACGTCCTCGCCAAGCTCGACGGCAACGACCGCAAGACCTCCGGCTCCTACTACACCCCGTCCCCGCTGATCGACTGCCTCCTCGACTCCGCGCTCGACCCGGTCATCGACAAGGCGGTCCGCTCCGGTACGACACCGAAGGAGCGCGAGGACGCGCTGCTCGCCCTGACCGTCTGCGACCCCGCCTGCGGCTCCGGGCACTTCCTCGTCGCCGCCGCCCGCCGCATCGCCCGCCGCCTGGCGGAGATCCGGAAGGACGACCCCGAGCCCAGCGCCGAGGACGTGCGGCACGCGCTGCGCGACGTCGTCTCCCGCTGCGTCTACGGCGTCGACCTCAACCACATGGCCGTCGAACTGGCCAAGGTCTCCCTGTGGATCGAGGCCATGGAGCCGGGCCGGCCCCTCACCTTCCTCGACGCCCACATCAAGCACGGCAACGGCCTGCTCGGCACGACCCCGAAGCTGCTGGCCGGCGGTCTGCCGGACGAGGCGTTCAAGCCGCTGGAGGGCGACGACAAGAAGCACGTCACCGACCTGAGGAAGCGGAACGCGTCGGAGCGTGCGGCGTGGCAGACGGCGCTGAAGCGGGGGGCGCGCCAGGGCGAGCTGTTCGCCGAGGAAGGGTTCGTCCTCGGCTCCAACGCGGAGTTCGCCCAGAAGCTGTCGGCGATCACCGGCACCGAGTCACTGGAACTGGAGGACGTCCAGGACCAGGCCCGCGAGTACCGGGAACTGACCACCTCCCGCGACTACATCCG
Organism: Streptomyces kebangsaanensis; assembly: GCF_001906585.1. GTDB lineage: Bacteria > Actinomycetota > Actinomycetes > Streptomycetales > Streptomycetaceae > Streptomyces > Streptomyces kebangsaanensis. The sequence continues at coordinate 69,891 of NZ_JUJA01000136.1, forward strand.
CGCGCTGGAGCTGGCCGACGCGTGGTGCGCGGCCTTCGTCTGGGAGAAGACGAAGACGGCCGCCCCGCCCGCCCTCACCACGAAGTCCCTCCTCACCCTCCACTCCGAGGACGGCGGCGCGAGCCTGCCGGACGGCACTGTGGAGAGGGTGGACCGCCTGAGGGAGGAGTACCGCTTCTTCCACTGGCACCTGGAGTTCCCGGAGGTCTTCCGGGTCCCGGCGGACCCGGACGCGCCGGGCGTGGACGAACGCACGGGATGGCGGGGCGGG
>NZ_JUJA01000136.1:70182-88240 GCF_001906585.1 Streptomyces kebangsaanensis
CCGTGGGAGCGGGTCAAGCTCCAGGAGCAGGAGTTCTTCGCGACCAGGAACGAGGAGATCGCGAAGGCCGCGAACAAGGCGGCCCGCGAGCGCATGATCAACGCGCTGGCCGGGAGCGAGGAGGAGGCGGACCGCGCGCTGCACGCCGAGTTCATCGCCGCCCGCCGCCTCTCCGAGGGCGTCAGCCACCTGCTCCGTGACTCCGGCCGCTTCCCGCTGGCCGGGCGGGGCGACGTCAACACCTACGCCGTCTTCGCCGAGGCGGCCTCCCTGGGCATCGCGCCGACCGGACGCCTGGGCCTGGTCCTGCCGACCGGCATCGCCACGGACGCCACGACGGCGCCGTTCTTCTCGGACCTGGTGCGCACGGCACGGATCGCGTCGTTCCTGGACTTCGAGAACGAGGCGTTCATCCTGAGCCGGGACGTGCACCACTCGGTGCGCTTCTCCCTGCTCACCGTCACGGGTGTGGGCACGCGGGTCGACAAGGCGTCCTTCGCCTTCGGCACCCGCTACATGGAGGACCTGGAGGGCCGGCGGTTCGCCATGCCCCCGGAGGAGATCCTGCTGGTCAACCCCAACACGGGCACACTTCCGGTGTTCCGCACCCGCCGCGACGCGGAGATCACCCTCGGCATCTACCGCCGGGTGCCCGTCCTGATGAGGGAGCCGGACGAGGACGGCTGGGGCGGCACCAACCCGTGGGGCCTGACGTTCATGACCATGTTCCACATGTCCAACGACTCCCACCTCTTCCGGGTCAAGGAGGAACTGGAGGGTGAGGGCTGGCGGCTGACCGGCAACGTGTTCGTCCGCCCCGAGGCGGAGGACAAGCGGCGGTACCTCCCGCTGTACGAGGCGAAGATGCTCCACCACTTCGACCACCGCCTCGGCACGTACGAGGGCCAGACCCAGGCCCAGGCCAACATGGGCACCCTCCCGCGCGTGACGCCGGAACAGCACGACGCCCCGGACTTCGCTCCGCTGCCCAGGTATTGGGCACCTGAGTTCGATGTGGACTCGGGCAAGCGGGACAGGAAGAACAACCGGATCATGTGGGCGGGGGCTGCTACGCGTTTGGCGGACAAAGAGTGGTATGGGGATTGGCTCCTTGGGTGGCGTGACATCTGCCGCTCCTCGGACCGCAGGACGATGATCAACACTGCTCTGCGACGCACCGCTGTTCCTGATGGCACCCTGCTGATGCTGCCTGCCATTGGCAACCCTGCTTTGCTTCAGGCGGCGTTGTCCTCATACGTGCTCGACTACGTTGCGCGTCAGAAGTTCAGCGGTACACACTTGAAGTTCTTCACGGCTTACCAGCTCCCAGTCCCTGGACCTGAGGCAGGTGAAGAGTCGTGTCCATGGAGCCGTGCCGAGAGCATTGCAGCGTGGGTTGCCCGAAGGGTGGCGGAACTCGCCTACACCGCATGGGACATGCAGGCCTTCTCCAAGGCCATTGGCGTGGAAGGTAGCCCGTTCCGCTGGAATGAAGCGCGGCGGGCACTGCTGCGCGCGGAACTCGATGCCGGGTTCTTCCACATTTACGGGCTGGCCCGCGATGACGTTGCCTACGTGATGGACACGTTCTCGCGGCTCAAGGGCGACGAGGAGGCAGCCTTCGGCTCCTACCGCACCAAGGACCTCATCCTCGACATCTACGACCGCATGGAGGAAGCCCGGATGACCGGCGGCGAGTACCGGACCGTGCTGGACCCGCCGCCGGGGGAGGGGCCGCGCCACGAGGCCTGAGTGCCGTGGCCTCGGGTGGGTCGGTCAGATCCGGTCCCGCCCGAGGTCCGTGACGAACCCGGCCCATGCGCTCCGCGCGAACGCGAGCTGGGGGCCACTGCGTTCTTTGGAGTCCCGGACGCGAACGACGGTGGCCTCGGCGGCGACCTCGACGCACGCACCTCCTTCTCCGCTGCTGTAGCTGCTCTTGAACCAGTCCAGCCGTGCGGGCTGTTCGGTGTTCATCGGTCTCCCAGCATCTTCTCGATCAGGATCAGTGACTCTTCTGGCGTGAGTGCTTGTGCCCTGATGCTGCCGTAGCGTGCGGCAAGGATACGTACCTCGTCCGGATCTGTGATCAGGCGACTGATGTGTTGTACTTCCAGGTACGCCACCTGAGGCTTGCCCTTCGGGGTGAGCAGGATGAACGGCCCGCCCAGGCTGGGATGTTCCTTGCGTTCCGTTGGCAGTACCTGAAGCTCCACACTGCGTAGCCCGCCGAACCTCAGCAGCGCTTCAAGTTGTTCTCGATGAACGTCCCATCCACCGAGCGGACGGCGCAACACCGATTCCTCGATGGTGAAGGTCGTAAACGGCGGAGGCCAGCGGCTGAAGATCTGCTGGCGGTCCAGTCGCGCGGCCACGCGCCGTTCGATAGTCGCCTCGTCCAGCAAGGGCTGCCGGGTCCCGAACACTACATTTGCGTGAGCCTCCGTCTGCAGGAGCCCGGGAATCGCGAGCGAGCTGTAGTCGTGCAGCTCAACCGCCTCCGCCTCCAACCGCGCGTAATCCCTGAACCACTCCGGATGCCGCACCCGCCGCCGTGTCTTGGCCCGCTCCACATCCTCCGCCGCTGACTCCAGCAGGCCCCCACACGCCAGCAACCGGTCCACCGCGACCAGCAGTTCGGGCTGCGGGGTCCGCCGGGCCCGCTCGACCGACGAGATGGTCTCCTCGCCGTACCCGATCCGGTCGCCCAGCTCTTTCTGGCTCATCCCGGCCCGCTCCCGCGCGACCTTGACCTGCCGGCCGAGGGCCCGGAACAGGTCCGCGACCTCGTCCGTGCCGTCCGCCTCACTGCCCGTAGGAGCCTCCGCACCCGGCTGCGCTGTCATACCGCACCACCACCCAGTCTTTCCGTGTCCCGAGGACGAACCGGCGAAGTCCCGGCCGGGTCACGGCCGTACGCCCGTACATCACACCGTCCGCACCGGGACAGTCACCCTGCGTACCGACTCGTATGCTCCACACCGTAGGCAGACTCGGTCACCCTGGGTGAGGTGAACCAGGAAACCGTCACCGCATCCGGTGAGCCGGCCACCGTCGCGGGCCGCTTTTGCCGCCGAGCAGCGGCGCACCATGCAACAGAAATGACCGGAGACCGACGCAGCCAGGGAATGCGGGCCGACCCGGAAGAAGTCCGAGGCGAGTGAAGGCCCAGGCTCTCGGGGACGTCGCTCCGGTCATTGAGGCGCCGGCACGGTTGGCCGATGGTGGCGACGGCGGCGGAGGCGCGGCGTCAGCTCTCCTCCCACCGGTTCACGAGAGCCTGGACCAGGCCGGGAGTGCCGGCCACCAGAACCGGCGAGTCGAAGCCGAAGGTGTTCCCTGCCGCGCCCACAACCGTTCGTCCACGGTCACGGCACAACGCCACCCCGGCCGCCACGTCCCACGGCTTGGGGGCGATACACACGCACGCGTCGAACCAGCCCTCCGCGACGCCCACCAGGTCCAGAGCCATCGAGCCCTGCATCCTGAGGCGGTAGGCCTCGCCCTGGAGACGGCCGAGGAACCGCCGGGCGGGAACAGCGCCGGAGCCGGTTCCCGAGACGCCGACCACCGCGTGCCGCAGGTCTTCGGGTCCCGCCGCCTCTGCCGCCCGGACACGGGCCGTCGGGTCCGTCGTCCAACGCCGGCCGAGCGCGGGTGCGTGGACCACGCCGAGCAGGGGCACCCCGTCCTCGACATAGGCCAGGGAGACGGCGTACAGGGGCGAGCCGCGGGCGAAGTTCATCGTTCCGTCGATGGGGTCCAGCAACCAGCACCGGTCCGGCAGTTGGCCGTGGGGCGGTGCCGATTCCTCACCGATGACAGGAACGGTCGGCGACAGAGCCGCCAGCACCCGGCTCACACGTGCTTCCACCTCTGTGTCGGAGTCCGTCACCTCCTCGCCGGAGGCCTTGAACCGCCTCTCCGTCCACTCTCCCGACGCGGTCAGCAGCCAGTCGACCGCGTCGTCGACGGCCCTTTCGGCGACCGGGAGCAACTCCTGGAGCCCGGTCACCTCTGGGCCAGCGGCGTTTCCGCCAGCCTCTCCGCATGAGCCCCGTGCTGCCCCATGACGTAGAAGCTGAGCCGATCGAAGATCCAGGTCCCGGTGGGTTCCACACGTTCCCGCGCGGTTCGTACGAGCTCCAGGGCGACCGCCTCGGGTGCGCGGCCGAGCGTCATGTGCGGGGCGTAGGCGTCTCCGACGTAGCGATAACCGTACTTCTGGTAACTGATGCGCTCGTCGTCCGTGAAGCGGGAGACGTCCTTGTCCGTGTCGAAGGCCGTACGGTCGAGGTAGGGGTCCAGCACGGCCACGACGGATTCCTGCAGGGCCGACAGGAGGGCCGGGCGTTCCAGGGCGAGGAAGAGCCAGCCCGTGGGCTGGTAGACCACACCCGGGCTGGACAGGGGGAGTTCGCCGGGCAGGCCGAGGCCCGCCGCCGACGCGGCGATGTCCGCCAGGACCTCGGTCGGAGCGAGAGAGTCGGAGAACGGGCCCTGGAAGAGCGTCACATGGGGAAGATTGCCGTCCTCGCTGAGCGGAGGCTCCAGGGCGAGGTCCGCTCCGACGCGTCTCTGCAACCGCACAGCGGCACGCAGGTGATCGGTGCGCGGAAGTAGCGCGACACCAAGCCATTTCGTCATGGGTGAGCTCCGATTCTTCCGAGTACGTGCAGAGCCGCGTCGAGTCCCCGTCGCATGCAGACTTTCGGCGGGTCCCCGTTCAGCCGGCCGGCGATGACACCGGCGTCGAAGGCGTCGCCCCCGCCCGTCCTGTCCACCGGATCCACCTGCCTGGTCGGCTCGTGGAGGACTTTTCCGCCGGCGGTCGCCCACAGGGCACCCTCGGGCCCCATGGTCACTATCACATCGCCGGACACCAGTGCGGCGTAGCGCCGCGCGGTGGTGGCCGTGTCGAACGGAACGGCCCGCGGCAGACGAGCCGCTTCGTCGGCGTTCATGAAGTTGAGCGCCGCCCCGACCGCCAGGGCACTCATGTCCCTGCCGTTCCACTCCACGGAGACGCTGCACCCGGCTTCGTGTGCCAGGTCGACGATGCGTTTCAGCGCCGGTGTGGGCTCGCCGACGACGTGGACATGGTCCGATCCGCGTACGTCGTCCCCGGTGACGGTTTCGAACGCCGGGCCCCGGTCCGCGCCCGGGAACGTCATCATCCTCTTGCCGCCGCCCGTGGAAAGGACGACGGCAGTGCTTGTCCGGGACCCGGCCTCCATCCGCACCAAGGACGTGTCGACGCCGCACCCGCGAAGTGCTTCGAGGCACATGACGCCGGCGGCGTCGTCGCCCACGGCGGAGACGAGCCGGACCGAGCAGCCCTCGCGGGCCAGCCCGGCGGCGGTGTTCGCTCCGGCCCCTCCGGGCGCCACGGAGCATGCCTCGCCGCGTAGCTTCTCGTGTTCGACGGGGAGCCGGTCCGCCTGGGCGATGACGTCGAAGTTCGTGCCGCCGACGACCAGCACCCGCTTTCCAGCGGTCATGGCGAACCCCAGCGGTAACTCTCGAACAGTACATGGCGGACCAGTCGTTCGCGGCTGTCGGACAGCGTCTCCGGCGGGAAGGACGCGTGTGTCACCAGATCACGGACCATCCGTTCGAAGCGGTCCTCGTTCGAGCCGACCGCATGGAACGACCGCATCAGCTCCCTGTGCAACTCCGCCGGGTGCAGATCCAGTTCCTCCAGCCACGCCCGGTTCGCGATGAGCGTGTTGGCGGCCGCAGATCGCAGCCGTGCCTGGGTGGAGGCAGGGAGCATTTCGGAGTTGAGCAGTTCGAAGTACGAGTCGTCGTCATGCGCGTGCATGCGCAGGTTCTGTCCGCCGACCGCCAGGACGTCGCGGTTCAGGTGGAAAAGTTCGAGGCCGAGATGGTGCGGGACGTCGAGGACGGTCACTCCGCAGTCCCGAAGTCCCCCTTCGTCGGTGGACAGGGCCGACAACAGGTTGTCGAACATGTCGCTGTGTCTGGGCACCGCGATCTGCGCGCCTGCGGGGTTCGCCAGGAACTCCTCGGCCGTCGTGCGCCCCCAGCGGCCGGCGCGGGCGGCGAGGAGGTAGAAGTTCCGCCCTCCCATCGAGTAACCGACCCTCCCGACGGGGACGACTCGGTCGCGGACCGCCTCCTCGGTCTCGAACAGGCGTCGTACGCGTTGCTCGTTGTAGACCGCTATGTCCAGGAGGCGGGTGGAGACGTCCCGAACGAGGCTGTCGGCCCAGGGCAGTTGGACGGGCACGACGTGATGGTTGCGTCGTGCCATCGCCTTGTCGAAGCCGCAGGCCAGCAGCACCGCCTTCACCACGATCAATGTCGAGTCGGCGACACGCGTCGTGCCCGTACCGCGCTGATGGGACGAGAGCCGGTGCCTGACGGCTTCCTCGGCCAGTGAGTCGCTGGCCTTCCCGTACCAGACGGCCAGTTGGGTGAGGGCGTCGAGGCACGGCCGGACGTCCTCGGCCGAGATGTCCCCGGCCGACGCTTCCTGTGCGTGACTGCCGAAGTTGCCGTAGTTCTGGATGGTGCGGACGGCCAGGACGATCTTGGGTGGCACCAGGCCCTTGCCGGTGAGTACCGTCAGGAGGGACTCGAGTGTCGGCCTGCTGCCGACCGCCTCCCGCAGTGCGATGTCCAAGAGGATCGACTCCGCCGCTCTCCTCGCCGTACCGAGGAAGACCTCGGGATCCGATTCCGCGTATCTCAGAGCTTTTCTGTACAGCCGGAGCGGCTCACCCTCGCTGCTGGTCACTCCGTCATCCGTATCCTCTTGTCCCTGGACGCAGGTCAGGAAGATAACAGCGCACCGGCCGGGAGGACAGGCGCGAACCGGCCGATTTCACCCTCGGGCGGTTCCGGATCGTGGGGTCATCCGCTCTCCTCGGGGCCTCGGCCGCGCAGCGAGGACAGCACGAGACGGCCGTAACGCGTGGTGAGTGCCAGGGCGGTGGCCGACAGAGCGGCACCGAGCGAGAGGGTGAGGGGGACGACGCCCTTGAGATCGAGGAGCGGGAGGATGGCCAGAGCGGTGGTCAGCGGGAGGCCGAGGATGGTCAGGACCCCCAGGGCCGCGGCGATCTGCTGGCTCTCCTGGGTCTGGACGAGTCGCGCGTAGTCGGCCGCCTCCGCCAGGACTTCGTTGAAGCGTTCCGGCAGCCGGTATTGTGCCTGATAGGCGGTCAGTAAGTCGTTGGCCGGGCCGTGCGCGGTCAGATGCTGGCGCCAATAGGTGCTGCGGAAGGCGGCGATCCGCCGTTCGAGAGCGGAGACCCGGCGGGTGAGTCGAGGGCCTTCGAAGATACCCGACAGAACATCGGTCAGCTCGTCTATGTGGTCGCGCTGAACAGTGCCGAGGAGCAGTGCGTCGAGGTAGACGGTGCGGCAGTGCGACTCGGCGAAGGCGAAGAAGTCGCCGTCGCCCGAGTCCGCCCGATGGCCGAGAAATGCGGCGCCGTTGCGGAGCACCAGGGCGCTCCAGTCCGCCGACAGCCGAAGCGCCTGTGCGGTTTGTTTCGGCCACTCCTCGAGTGGTACGGGGAAGTCGGTGTCCGTGGAACGGGACGCGAGGGACCAGAGCCACCGGTCGGCGGATTTGGGCAGTCGACCGTTCCGTCGCAGCGCGGGTGTGTGGTGGACGTCGGGGGTGACGAAGGCGATCGTGTACGGGGCGCCGGCTTGAGGTACCGCGATCCCGTCGAGAAGCGCGGCGGGGGAGAGCGGGCCGTCGAGGGGATCCGGGCCTGCGCCGTGGCGGCGCCCGATGGCGCGCAGTGTCTCCAGCAGCGCGGGCCCCTCGACAGCGCAGTGCAGCACGACAAAGGCCTGGTGCGGCTGCCGCTCGGTGGTGGTGCGTAGTAACTCGATTCCCTGCAGGTGGAGCGCGCCTCGTCGGAGGTCCAGGAACCGGTGCCATCGGCAGGGCTTGCCCGGAGTGCCGTAGAGCACGCGAGCGGCGGCCGGTGTGAAGTACGTTCGCCGGGTCTCGGCATCAGTCGTCCGGCTGCCGAGGCCGAACGGCATGGGGCCGACCGGCCATGGGGGAGGGGTGGCGAGATGAACAGGAAGGATGACGGTGATCGTTTGCCGTACGCCGGTGAGAGAACCGAGATCCCCGGTCAATGGTGAGTGCCTCCTGACAGTCCGGGTGGGCGCGAACGGCCAGAGCTGGACCGCCTCCGGACAACCGGTGGCGGATCCCAAGACGGTGCCGGCACCGCCACCGGGGCCGTGGACATGAGGGCGGACTGCTGTGGTCCTGGGAGAGCAGGTCAGATCCGGTTCCGCCCGAGGTCCGCGACGAACCCGGACCATGTGCTTCGGGTGAACGCGAGGTGGGGGCCGCCGCGTTCCTTGGAGTCCCGTACGTGTATGGCGGTCGTGTCGGCGGCGACCTCGACGCACTCGCCGCCGTCTCCGCCGCTGTATGTGCTCTTGAACCAGTTGAGTTCGTTGGGCTGTTGGCTGTTCATCAGTCTCCCAGCAGCTTCTCGATCAAGGCCGAGGACCCAGCCGGGTTGAGCGCCTGTCCCCGGATGCTTCCGTAGCGTGCGGCCAGCATACGGACCTCCTCCGGATCTGTGATCAGCCGGTTGACGCTTTGGAACTCCCCGTACCCGACCTGTGGTTTACCTTTAGGGGTGAGCAGGATGAACGGTCCCTCCATGCCCGCGTGTCCCTGGCACTTCAGCGGAAGCACTTGGACCTCCACGTTACGCGGTTGCCCCACTTCCAGGAGATGCCGCATCTGCTCTCGCTGTACTGCCCGGCCGCCGATCTCCCGGAGCAGTACCGACTCCTCGATGACCGCTGTCACCATCGGCGGAGGCCAGCGGGTCAGGATCTGCTGACGGCCGAGCCGTGCCTCCACCCGCCGCTCGATGGTCTCCTCGTCCAGGAACGGGCGTCGTGCTGTGAAGATGGTCTGTGCGTACCCTCTTGTTTGCAAGAGCCCTGGAATCGTCAGCGTGCTGTAGAAGCAGATTTCCACCGCCTCCGCCTCCAACCGGGCGTAGTCCTTGAACCACTCCGGATGCCGCACCCGCCGCCGCGTCTTCGCCCGCTCCACATCCTCCGCCGCTGACTCCAGCAGGCCCCCGCACGCCAGCAACCGGTCCACCGCGACCAGCAGTTCGGGCTGCGGGGTCCGCCGGGCCCGCTCGACCGACGAGATGGTCTCCTCGCCGTACCCGATCCGGTCGCCCAGCTCTTTCTGGCTCATCCCGGCCCGCTCCCGCGCGACCTTGACCTGCCGGCCGAGGGCCCGGAACAGGTCCGCGACCTCGTCCGTGCCGTCCGCCTCACTGCCCGTAGGAGCCTCCGCACCCGGCTGCACTGCCATGCCGCACCACCACCCAGTCTTCCGTGTCCCGAGGACGAACCGGCGAAGTCCCGGCCAGGTCACGGCCGTACGCCCGTACATCACACCGTCCGCATCGGGACAGTCACCCTGCGTACTGCCCGGTGTGCTCCACAAGGTAAGCCGACTCGGTCACCCTCGGTGAGGTGAACCAGGAAACTGTCACCGCACCCGGTGAACCAACCATCGTCGCGGGCCGCTTCAGCACCACGTTCCCCACCACCGCACGCGGCGCGCACACCGCCCGCCATGCCGCCGAGCGCTGGCTCGCCGCGCAGCAAGGATGGCCGGAGGCCGCCGCCGCCGACGGCACGGCCGCGGCCTCTCTCCTCATCGCCGAACTGACCGCGAACGCCGCCCTGCACGGCCGGGTGCAGGGCAGGAACGCACGCCTTGCCCTCATCCTGACGCCCACCACCCTCCGTATCGAGGTCACCGACGCGCGAGGCGAACGTCCGCCCGTGCCGACACCGGACGCCGACGCGGACGGCGAGTCCGGACGGGGCCTGCTCCTCGTCGCCTCCCTCGCCGACGACTGGGGCTGCGAGCCGTACCGTCCGGGCGGGAAGACGGTGTGGGCGGAGTGCGCCCGGCGATCCGCCCGGACAGGGGGGTAGGCAGGGCAGTCCGGCGCCCGGTGCCCCGCCCTCACCCTGGCCCGGCCGTCGGCCGGCGGGGCCTCAGGACGTGCCCCGGCTCTCCCAGCGGTCCCGGAACCAGGTCAGTGTCTCGGCGAGGAGTTCGCGGTTGCGGTTCTTCTCCAGCAGGGACAGCCGGATGTTGGGACGCAGCTCCAGCTTGCCCTCCGGGATGTCGACACCATCCAGGGCGTTGAGGCGCGTGAGGAGTTCGGCGCGCAGCGCGCGGTCGGTGAACGGGGCCCGTGCAGCCATGTACTGGAACACCACCTCCGCCGTGCCCCCGCGCCCGGCGCCCGGGTAGAGCGTCATCGGCCAGATGCCGCGACCGGGGCCGCCCGCCTCGCCGAGCGCGCGGTGGTGGTCTCCTCGGGACTGGCCCGCGGTGTGGACACCGCGGCGCACACGGCGACGCTTGACGCCGGCGGCCGGACGGTCGCCGTGGTCGGTACGGGCATCGCGGTCCCCATGTACCCGCCGGAGAACCGCGGCCTGGCCGACCGTACCGTTGCGGAGGGCGGTGCCGTCGTGTCCCAGTTCTGGCCGACGGCCGGCCCGGCCCGCTGAACGTTCCCACGGCGCAATGTGACCATGAGCGGCTTCACTCAGGGCACGGTCGTGATCGAGGCGTCCCGGACCTCGGGCGCGAAGATGCAGGCGCGCATCGCGTCGGAGCACGGGAAGCGGGTGTTCCTGCTGCGCTTGCTGGTCGCCGCCCAGCCGTGGGCGGCGAAGATGCTTGAAGAGGGACGAGCGGCCGTGGTGGACGAGCTGACCGACGTCCTTCAGGAGCTGGCCGGTGCGGAGCAGGTGCGCAGGGCCGGCGAGCAGCGTCAGCAACTGGCGCCGGCCATCCTGTGAGACACGTCGAGGGACTGGAATCCCTCGGATTCCCGCACTGCGTCCGTTGCCCGTACTACCTGGGTGGCAGCGCTCGCATCTGTGCCGACTGCGCGGCCCGATCCCTGGAGCTGGTTCCCGGGGCCCACTGCCCGGTGTGAAGCCAGGCGCCGGGGACGGGGGCGTGGCTGCTCGAACCTTCTGTGCGGACTGTCGTCGGACGAGCGGGGGTTCAGCCGCGTCGACGCCATCGCGATGTTCTCGGGCGATCCGGAGAAGGCGGTGCGGCGCCTCAAGTACGACGGGGCCTGGGACTGGGCCACCATCTTCGGGCGCCGAGCATGCCAGGGGCCCTTCTCCTGGAGGACCTGGTGGGGAGACGGGCTGGGTCGAATTCATCCGGCGTGAATCTGCGCCCGGGGGCGTGCGAAATCAACTATGCAACCACTGGCGGGCGTTGGCGATTGACGGCGACCGTGAACAGCCTTCACGCTTGGCGAGAAAACGTGAAGACCGTTCACGGGAGATGTCGTGCAGGACGCATCCGATGCTGACGACCAGCTCGTTGGTCTGTTCGAAGTGGCGGAAATGGCCGGCGTCAGCCGGACAGTCATCGCTAATTGGCGTACTCGCGACAAACGTTTCCCATCTCCCGTCGCGGATCTGCGCAGCGGACCGGTCTTCCAGGCGAGTCGCATTCGGCGCTACCTCAAGCGGAGGAAGAAGTACATGGCTTATGTCATCTCGACCATCAACCTGAAGGGTGGCGTGGGAAAGACGACCACCACGGTGGGGCTTGCGGAGTTCCTCTCCGCAGAGTTCGGCAAGAGGGTGCTGGTCATCGACCTCGATCCGCAGACCAACCTGACGACGGTTCTCATCGGTGAGAAGAAGTGGAAGGTTCTCAACGACAACGGGCACACTCTGGCGACCCTCTTCCAGGACGCCCTCCGGCCTGATGGTGAGCCCGAGGAGTTCGATCTGGAGAAGACGCTCCAGCGCAACGTCTCACCGGTGAAAGCGGTCAGGAAGGTAGATCTCCTGCCGTCGTCGCTGGATCTCATCGATGTTCAGGACCGTCTGGCGACCATGTCCTCGGGGCGTTTCTATTCCAACAACCCGACCGACCTTCTGCGCAAGGCGGTTCGGAAGATCACCGACGACTACGACTACGTCCTGGTCGACTGCCCGCCCAACCTCGGCATCGTCACTCTGAACGGGCTGCGTATCTCTGACGGGTACATCATTCCGACGATTCCCGATGTCCTGTCCACCTATGGTATCCCTCAGATTCAGCGGCGGGTACGGGACTTCGCCGAAGGCTTGGCGGACAGGGATGAGATCGTTGAAATCGGAATCGTGGTGACGAAGTACAGGGCGAATTCCACCGTTCATCAGAACACCGTTCGGCGACTCAAGGACGGCAAGGGGGAACTGCCGACCGTGCTGTCGCCCTACATTCCCGAGAGGGACGGCATCGCCGCTTCCGCGGAATTCACCGACCGCGGCACCCTGCGTCAGAAGTATGGATACCGCGGAGAGTACGATGCCTTCCGCGCCATGACGAAGGAGTTCATCGAACTGGTCAAGGAGAAGGTGTGACCGAGCAGAGCGACACTCGGCCCGACGACAGCAGCACGTTGCGTGCCCCGTTGCAAGAGGCCGAGGAAGCCCTGACGAAGCTCGGCGCGTCCCACCCGGAACTCGCGGGCACCCTGGCGCGTGTCCTCGCCGTGGTGGCATCCGAAGCCGCGCGGACGCCTCGCTTTGCCAAGACACTGAGCAAGGCCCTCACCCCTTCCGAACCACACACCACGTCCCGCTTGGCCGAACGCCCGCGGCGAAGCAGCCGGAGGGCCCCCGGAGTAATCGAGCCGTTCGCGGTCTTCGCCGAGGCCGGCGAGACGGGACTTCGTTCACGCCTGGGCGAGCTCAACCTCGAACAACTGCGGGACATCATCTCCGAGCACGGGATGGACCACGACCGGCTGGCGATGAAGTGGAAGGACCCCCAGCGGGTCATCGACCGCATCGTGGAGCGCGTCGAATCGCGGACCGCGAAGGGAACCGCCTTCCGGGGGCGGTCGGAGCAGTCCACGACGCCGCACAGCGAGGCTGGGGATCCGGTGGGCGACGAGCCGTCAGCATGAACTGAGACGGCCGCACGATCACCACCTCGGCTCTCGTTCAGGCGCGCACACCACAGGGCGTACGCGCAGTCCATCTCGTCCAGCGCGGCGCGCGTGAACCGCGTGTCAGTGAAGGAGCGGTCGACGATCCTGCCGGTGAGGGAGACGGCAGCAACGCCATTGCTGGTGCGTGCCACCCCGCATCACGTCAACCCTGCCGCCTCGTCAGAACCGGAAGCCGAACAGCCCGCCCTCCTCGTACCTGTCGTCGAGCTTCGGCTCGATCGGTGACACGTGCTGCACCGAACCGAGGAGCCGTACCTGCTCCAGTACATCGGAGTTGAGGGTCACGATGTACTGGAGCCCCTCACGGGCGCACACCTCCTCGGCGAGTTTGAGGGCCTCCGCGATCTGCCGCTCGTCGACGCCGTCGAAGAGATGACTGTCGTGGACGAGGAAGTCGGGTCCCCTGCCGTGCCGGTGGCAGATCACGGCAGCCGTCAGATCCAGACAGAAGATCACCATGCGGTTGATGCCGAGACTGTCCCCGCTGTCGACGTGCGGGGTGATCTCCAGGCTGTGGGTGCCCGCATCGATGAGGAGGTAGGCGTCGCGCTCGCCGCCGTACAGCCGGCGGGCGAACTCGGTGAACATCAGGATGGCCTCGCGTGTCTGGGATGCGCGCTCTTCGATGTCCGCCTTCAGGGTGGTCCGCAGCGTGGCCCGTTGCTCGGCGATCTCCCGTTGGCTGCTTTCCAGCGCGAGAGCCGTCTCGTGCTGCTTTCGCAGGGCGGCCAGGGTGGCCTGCTTCTGGGCGAGAAGCTGCTGCCGCGCCGTCAGGCCGTCCAGTGCTCCGCCCTCCTGAAGTGCCCTGAGGGTGGCTGACAGCTCGTCACCGAGACGGGTGCGTTCCTCTTCGCGGTCCGCGAGCCGGCGCTCGATCTCGGCGATCTCTTCGGAGAGGTAGCGGCGCCGGTTGCGCACAATGGAGTGGTGGAAGCCGCGTACATCGTCGAAACTGCGGCGTACACCGTCGGGAAGTACCACGCCGAGTTCGTTGTACACCCGTTCCAGGTATTCGGTTTCCGGGTCGTTCGTCTCCGCCACGGCACGTCGGAGGTCGGCCAGGTTGCGCCGGTCGATGACGTCTTCGTCCGGCAGCGCGCGCACCCGCCGGTCGAGTTCGTCCGCCTGCTTCTTGAGCTCCTCGTAGGCGGGTACCACGCGGAAGGCGCTCACCTCACGGGTGAGACGCTCGACATCCGCTTCCGCTACGACGATCTTCGTGCGGAGGTCGGCGGTGCTGCCGACCACACGGGCCCAGGCGGGATCGTCCATGGCGGCACGCAACTGCTTGCGGGTCGCTTCCCGTGCCGCGATCTCACGGTACCGGGCAGCCAGTTGCCAGCCGAGCCCCAGCAGATAGGCGAGGTTCGCCGTGGCGTCCGACGGGCGCTGCTGCGGGAACGTCTGCACCGGGCTGTTGAAGGCATGGGCACCGGCACGGCGCAACAGTAGGGAGAGCATGGCGCGACCGGAGATCCCTGGGCCGTGGTCGGCGGGCAGGCGGAACAGGTGGCTCTCGATGGCCCGAGTCCACTCGGTGACAGTGAGCTCGTCGAAGTACTCGAAGCCGTCGTCGTCGAAGTCGAGGCCCTGCTGGACGCGTTCCCCCAGGAGGGCGTTGGTCTCGACGACCTTGTGACGCTTCCCGCACCTGCTCACCTTGACCTGCCGGGCCTGGCCCGGCCAGTCCAGCTCGAGGGTGAACCGGATGTTGCGCAGCGCCGGCCGGGTCACCAGGGAGTGTTTGCGCACGGTCGAGCCCAGCAGGAAGTGCAGCAGCTCGATCATGCTGGACTTCCCGGTGCCGTTGCGGCTGTCCGTACCGGAGGACTCGCCTCGCGTATGAGCCACGAGGAGGTTGAGGCCGGTGCGGAAGGTGACCGTGCGGAAGCGGGGGTCGTCAGCGCTGAGACGGTGCAGCATGGCTCTTCCTCCTGATCAGCAGACCGTCACGCAGTTCCAGGGCACCGAGTGAGTAGAGCACGTCGAGACCGAGCACGAACCACTCGAAGCTGACGGGGGAGCGGTGCCCCAGTTCCTCGCGCCGCGACCGGAACTCCGACCACGCCTGCGACACGGTCATCGGATGATTCAGGATCATGGAGATCTGTGCACCCACGGCGAGCAGGGACCGGTCCGGGGAGATGCCCTTGGTAGGGGTGATCACGTGTCCTCCTGCCCCGGCGCCCCCGGTGTCCACCCCGCGGGCGGGACTTCGTACAGGTCGCAGCGCTCGAAGAAGTGGGCCAGAATGATCGACGCGCACTTGGTGGTGGTGATGGTGACCGAGCGGTTGCCGACAATGTACTGGTGCAGACGGTGCCAGAGGTCCTCGTCGCTCCCCGGCTCGTCGCGGACCTGCGAGTAGTACGCGCGGAACCCCTGGGCCACCCGGTCGTGTTCGTCGACGGAGTTCAGCCCGGCGTAGTACGCGTCGACCAAGTGGCTGTACCGCAGTCCCTCGGTCAGCGCCGCGTGCACCTCCGGGCCGACACGGGCCCGGTTGAACTCGATCTTGTATGCGTTGACATCCGGAATCGCGTCCAGCGGGGCGCTGGTGCGCCGGCGCGTACCGAGGTGTTCCAGCAGCGGGGCGAGATTGGCGAGCCCGATCGAATACACGCGGTCCTCCACCGGGATCGGGGTCCCGAGGAGGTCCTCGACCTCGACGAGGTCCAGGCGGACCACGTCACTGCCGATCCGGTCCGCGTCGTAGATGTCGATGCCGACCGGGTGCACCTTTGTCCTGGCCCGACTGATGGTCAGACTCAGAAAGGGGTGGATGCCGGGGTCCCGACTGTCGTTGACCGTGAACCTGAACGTCGTGAAGGTGCCCTTGCGTTTGGTCATCGCCTTGTGGAGGTCCGAGCGGAACTTCTTCCGTACGTCGGCGAGTACCTCGGTGCGTGGCGAGTAACAGGCATAAAGGATTTTTTCGCTGAGCATCAGGCCGTCCGCGCCCACGTCGCCCAGCGGGCCGTGGGCCCGCACCGGCAGGTAGTCGGCGTGCAGAAGGCCGAGCAGTCTGTCCACGAACCGCTCGAACTGGGTACCGTCCATATCGACGAGCTGTTGACGCAGTAACAAGCGCGCAAACATACGCTGTGTGAAATCCACCGTGCTGCCCCCTGTTCTGGACGCTCAGATCCGGCTGCGCAGCACGCTGAGCGAGACACCTTCGCCGGTGCGCCAGGCATCCCACCCGTTGACCTTGCAGTGCGCCACGGCGTCACAGGCCCCTGACGGAGAGTCGTATATGCGGCCGTCGTCGAGCCGAAGGCGACCTTCAGGAGTGACGTACGCCAGATACCTCTGTGCGAGGTTGCGGCGGCGCCAGACCAGTCGCTGCCCGGGTTCCAACAACCCTGCGTCGAGCAGCGGTCCGAGTGGGCCCGGTCGCACGGGCCGTGCATCGAGAGCCAGAAGACGCCGCAGCACGCTGTTGGGGGTATCGATCAGTGGCTGGGCCTCGCGCTGCAGACGCTCGAACACCTCGTCGTCCACAACGATCGTTCGTCTGGACATGGACGCCCCCTCTTTTTCTCCCATGCCGACCTGGAGGAGAAAGTAGGGCGGGCTCGGAGCTGTTGTCCAATTCTCACGCGCGACTGCCCTCCAGGAACAACCGAGCGCCATCCGTGATGTGCGGCACCGTCGGCGACGATCGCGAGCGCCACCCGTAAACTGAGTCAACGGCCGTGCTGAGGATCGGCGCTGACGAAGGTGGGGAGCATGCCGCAGATCGCGATCACCAGCACGTTCTGGCAAGGCGTCGACCGGCTGGACAAGCCGGCCCGTGCCCGGGTTCACAAGGCGATGGCCAAGTTCTAGCAGCTGACGGTCCCGCAACTGCACGCGGACAAGGGGCTGCACCTGGAGTCCGTGGTCAGCTCCCGTGACCCCCGGATGCGGACGATCCGCGTCGACGACGGACTCCGGATCGTGCTGCTCGCGCCCGACGACGGCAGCGACCTCTTCGTCTTCGTGCACGTTGTCCCACACGACAAGGCCTACTCCTGGGCCCGGCGACGGCTCTACACGGTCAACAGCGTGACCCGCTGCCTGGAGGTGCGCGACCTGACCGCGATGGAGCAGATCACCCCGCTGTTCGCCCAGGAGGCCGCCGCCGCTCCCCAACTGCTGTTCGCCCCCTGGTCGGACACCGTGCTGCGGCACCTCGGGATCGACGACGTCACCCTGCGCGCCGCCCGCACCATAGGCCACCGAGCCCGTCGACCCCACCTGCACCGCCTGCGGCGAAACAGCCACCACCGCGCCGCGCCGCTACATCGAGCCGGTCTACGGCTTCGTCGCCGCACGCGGACCCCAGCGCCGCCCGGGGCAGACCCCGCCGCGCCGCTCCTGGTACGGCGACACCCACATGTCCACCGACACCGCGGACATCCACGAGGGGACCACCGTCTTCGCCTCCGATCACACCACGGCCTGGTCGGCGGGCGCCCGGGGAGAGATGGTCGTCGTCTCGGAGGGGCCGGGCGGTGCCGGGTACGAGATCTGCGACTGGTGCGGCTGGGGTCGTCCGCACGCCCGCGCGGCATCGCGGCGTGCGGGGCACCCTCATCTCCTGAAGGACGCGCAGTGCACCGGCCCACTGCGGGTCGTGTCCCTCGCGCACCGGTACCAGACGGACTTCCTCCAGATCCATCTCGACCCGCTCACCGCCCTCAGTGCGACGCAGGAAACCCTGCGTTCCGGTCTCTACGCGCTCTTGGAGGGTGCGGCCACCCACCTGGAGATCAGCCGGGACGACATCGACGGCACGGTCCACATCGGAACCGACGGAATGCCGTCGCTGCTGCTCTTCGACACCACACCGGGCGGCGCGGGCAACGCGATCCGCATCGGAGAGCACCTCGAACCGGTCGTCGAGGCCGCACTCGCCCGCGTCGGCGCTTGCGAGTGCGGCCCGGAGAGCAGCTGCCACGCATGCCTGCGAACCTTCCGCAACGAGCGCTTCCACGAGTTGTTGAGTCGAAGTGAAGCCATCGCGCTACTCG
>NZ_JUJA01000137.1:0-10308 GCF_001906585.1 Streptomyces kebangsaanensis
GGGAACCAGCGGTCGATCACGACGAGTTCGCGCCCGTACCAGGCGCACTTGTACTCCAGCATGGAGCGCAGTTCCGCCCACGACGCGTCGGAGATGGCGCGCGCGAGCCTGCCGTTCCTCAGCAGGTTGCGGACGGTGAGGTCCTCGATCACGACCGTTTGGTTCTCACGGACGAGCCGAGTGGTGAGCTTGTGGAGGAAGTCCCGCCGCCGGTCGGCGATCCGCGCGTGGACGCGGGCCACGCGGCGGCGGGCCTTGGCCCGGTTGTTCGAGCCCTTGGCCTTGCGGGACAGTTCCCGCTGAGCCTTGGCCAGCCGGGCGCGGTCGCGGCGCTCGTACTTCGGGTTGGCGACCTTCTCCCCGGTCGACAGGGTCACCAGGGACGTGATGCCCGCGTCGATGCCGACCGCCGCATCCGGGGCGGGGGCCGACGCGATGGTGTCCTCGCACAGCAGGGACACGAACCAGCGGCCCGCAGCATCGCGGGACACCGTCACCGTCGTGGGCTCCACACCCTCCGGCAGAGGACGGGACCAGCGGATGTCCAGCGGCTCGGCCATCTTCGCCAGTGTCAGCCGTCCGTCGCGCCAATTGAAGGCGGAGCGGGTGTACTCGGCCGACTGCCGGGACTTCTTCCGGCTCTTGAAACGCGGATACTCGGCGCGCTTGGCGAAGAAGTTCCCGAACGCCGCTTGAAGGTGACGGAGCGCCTGCTGGAGCGGGACGGAAGGCACCTCGGCCAGGAAGGCCAGTTCCTCGGTCTTCTTCCACTCGGTCAGCGCGGCGGAGGACTGGACGTAGGAGACGCGGCGCTGCTCGCCGTACCAGGCCCGCGTGCGCTCCTGAAGCGCCTTGTTCTACACGAGGCGGACACAGCCGAACGTGCGCGACAGCTCCGCTGCCTGCTCGTCCGTGGGATGGAAGCGGTACTTGAACGCCCGCTTGACCTGCCGCGTCACACCTCACATACTATCAGGTCTTGTGTGAACCAAGGGTGTCGACCGGTGGTCGGCAGACGCCGGATCGCCCTGGCGACGATTCGGCTTCCCTGCCCTGCTCCGCAGGGGTCCGTTTCTCCCCCGCAAGCGGGCGGTACCCCCACCCCGCCCTGAAGGCCGGCGTATTCACGGAGGAGTCCCGATGTCCGGCACAGCCGCCCCCAAGCACTACGCACCCCGGTGGAACAACGACACCCGCCCGGCTCCGCCCGCCGTCGGTGGCGAAAGGGAGATCCTGAGCGCGGTCCTGGACTGGCACCGGGCCACCTTCGAGCTCAAGTGCGCCGGCCTGCCTCCGGAGCGGCTGTCCGAACGGGCGGTGCCGCCGTCCGGTCTGTCCCTGCACGGCATGGTGCGGCATCTGGCCGGTGTCGAGCGCTGGTGGTTCCGCATCCAGTTCGCCGGCGACGACGTTCCGATGCTCCACTACTCCGACGACGACCCCGACCAGGACTTCGACAGCCTGGACGGTGACGTCGACGAAGCCTTCGCCGTCTGGCGGGCGGAGTGCGAGCACTCCAGGCGGATCACGGCCGCTGCCGCGTCGCTGGATGAGACAGGGATCCGCAAGAGGACCGGCGAGCCGATCTCGCTCCGAAGGATCATGGTGGACATGATCGCCGAATACGCCCGGCACAACGGCCATGCCGATCTCCTGCGCGAACGCATCGACGGTTCCACCGGGATGTGACCTGGCGAGGGAAGTCCTCCACCCGTGAGACTTGACGAGTTCTGGTTCCACAGAAGGGTGAAAACGCTCAAGCGCACCAAGTACGGCAGGGCCCCCTTCGGATCCTTCCTGGAGCGGTGCGAGAAATTCGTTGGACATCGCATGGATCAGCGGCGAGCGTTGACGGGATGTGGCAGGAGGAGATCTGGGACGCCGATGCCGCCCAGCGCTATGACACGCCCGGCTTCGGCATGTTCGCGCCCGAGATCCTGGGGCCGACCGTGGACCGCCTCGCCCGGCTCGCAGGGGACGAAGCAGCGCTTGAGTTCGCCATCGGGACCGGCCGGGTAGCCGTCCCGCTCGCCGAGCGGGGAGTCTCCGTCACCGGCATCGAGCTGTCGCTGCCGATGGTGGAGCAGTTGCGGACCAAGGTCGACGAAGCAACGATCCCCGTGTTCATCGGCGACATGGCGACCACCGTCGCCCCCGGGAAGTACACCCTCGTCTACCTCGTCTACAACACCATCTCCAACCTGCTGACCCAGGACGAGCAGGTCGAGTGTTTCCGCAACGCCGCCCGCCACCTCACGCCCGGTGGGCGGTTCGTGATCGAACTCTGGGTACCCGAGCTGCGCAGGCTCCCACCGGGCCGGACGGCCACCGTCTGGCAGTCCGACCCCGGCTACATCGGTTTGGACACCTACGACGCCCTGCGCCAGCACGTGGTGTCGCACCACTTCCACTTCGACGAGACCCAGCAGGCCCGGTTGTTCCGCAGCCCCCATCGCTACATCTGGCCGGCCGAACTCGACCTCATGGCCCAGCTGGCCGGATTCGAACTGGAGGCCAGACACGCGGACTGGTCCGGAACCGAATTCACCGCCGAGTCGCGTTCTCACGTCTCCGTCTACCGAATCCCGCCGACGCGGTGGCTCCGCGCCGACGCTTGCACCCGCGGACCCGATCAGCTCCGGTGAGCCTTTCCGTATCGGACATGGCCGAGATCGACCGGTGTCACCGGACAGGTCCTCCGGCGACCACCATCGCCACCGGAGGATCTTGTCCGCGACATGTGAGGCGGCGAGATCACCGACCGGGTCCAGGACCGCGACTCTGGCTGCTTGTCCGGGTACCCGCATCGGGCCGGCCTGCCAGTGCCCCGCGCTCGCCGCCGAGCCCGGTCGTGGCCGCCCGCCGACGCGGTCGAGGGCGCTGGTTCGCGGCTGGCCCCACCAATGACCAAGGGGATGTTTCGGATTTCTTCGAAACATCCCCTGAGTTGTGACTCCTACGAGTCGGGACGACAGGATTTGAACCTGCGACCCCTTGACCCCCAGTCAAGTGCGCTACCAAGCTGCGCCACGTCCCGGTGTGCTCACACGTGGTGAACCGCGTGCTCGCTGAGATCACTTTACCGCACCTCGGGGTCCGCGCCGAAGCGGGGACGGGTCCGGGGGACAATCGGCGTATGAGCAGCACATCCAGCAGCACATCCAGCAGCGCGTCCTCCGGCGGGCCGGCCGGTGCGCGGGACCGGGACGGTGAGGGGCGGGCGCGCAACGCGCGGCCGCGGGACGGGCTGGGGCGGCCCCTTCCGTACGGCACCGACGGTGTGCCCCGGCAGCCCGAGGGCGTGGTGCGCACCCCGGAACAGACGGTCGCCGAGGCGCAGGCGCTGCTGGACGCGGGCAAGCCCTTCCACGCGCACGAGGTCTTCGAGGACGCCTGGAAGTCGGGGCCGGAGGCGGAGCGCACCCTGTGGCGCGGGCTGGCCCAGCTCGCGGTGGGACTCACGCACGCGGCTCGCGGCAACGTCACCGGTGGTGCCCGGCTGCTGCGGCGCGGGGCGGGGGCCGCGGAGGAGTGGGTGGCGGACACCGGGGAGCGGACTCCGTACGGCATGGACGCCCCGGGGCTCGTGGCGTGGGCGCGGGAGCTGGCGGATGCCGTGGAGAGCGGGGCGGCGGGTGCCGTGGACGCGGCGGAGCGGGCGCCTCGGCTGCGGGGCGGGGCGTAGCGCCGGGTAGGAGCGTGGTGCCGGGTAGGGGCGTGGTGCCGGGTCGTCAGTGCCGTACGGCAGACTCGGGGCGTGCGAAAGATTCATGTCATCGGCATCGGCGCGGGCGACCCGGAGCAGTTGACCCTGCAGGCGGTCAGGGCCCTGCGTGACACGGACGTGTTCTTCGTCCTCGACAAGGGCGAGGTGAAGTCCGACCTCGTCGAGCTGCGCCGGGACATGCTGCGCACGCACATGCCCGAGGGGACGTACCGCGTGGTCCGGGCGCGCGACCCGGAGCGGGACCGGTCGGCGGGCGGCGCCGCCTACTCCCCCGCCGTCGGGGACTGGCGCGGCGCCCGTGCGGACATCTACCAGCGGCTGATCGCCGAGGAGCTGGACGAGGACGGGACCGGCGCGTTCCTGGTGTGGGGGGACCCGGCGCTGTACGACAGCACGATCGGCATCCTCGAGGAGGTGCTGGCGCGGGGCGCGGTGGACTTCTCGTACGACGTGGTGCCCGGCATCAGCAGCGTCTCCGCGCTGGTGGCCCGGCACCGTACGGGGCTCAACCGGGTCGCCCGGCCGGTGCAGATCACCACGGGCCGGCGGCTCGCCGAGGGGTTCCCGGAGGGGGTGGACGACGTGGTGGTGATGCTGGACGCCCACCAGACGTTCCGGCAGTACGCCGACCAGGACATCGACATCTACTGGGGCGCCTACATAGGCACCCCGGACGAGATCCTCGCCGCCGGCCCGATCGCCGAGGCCGCGCCGCGCATCGAGCGGCTGCGGGCCGAGGCGCGGGAGCGCAAGGGCTGGATCATGGACACGTATCTGCTGCGGCGGCGCCCGGAGCAGTAGGCGGCCCGAGCCACTCCAGTACGGCGGTCACGTCCGGTACGGCGGTCAGCCGCGGCGGCAGCGGCGGGCGCCGTACGACGACGACCGGCAGCCCGAGGCGGCGCGCGGCCGAGAGTTTGGCCGCCGTGGCCGCGCCCCCGCTGTCCTTGGTCACCAGCACGTCGACGCGGTGCGCCCTGAGCAGCTCCGTCTCGTCGGCCTCGGTGAACGGTCCCCGGGCCAGTACGACCCGCAGGTTGGGCGGCATCGGCGGCTCGGGCGGCTCCACCGACCGTACGAGGAAGTGCGGTTCGGTCAGGTGGGCGAAGGCGGCGAGGCCGAGCCGTCCCGTGGTGAGGAAGACCCGGCGGCCCAGCCGGGGCAGCAGTCCGGCCGCCGCGTCCAGCGAGTCGACGGCGTGCCAGCGGTCCCCGGGGCCCGGCCGCCAGCCGGGCCGGCGCAGTACCACCAGGGGCACGCCGGCCGCCGCCGCGGCCCGCGCCGCGTTCCGCGTGATCGCCTCGGCGAAGGGGTGCGTGGCGTCGACGACGGCGTCCACGCGGTGCTCCCGCAGCCACGCGGCCAGTCCCTCCGCCCCGCCGAAGCCGCCGACGCGCACCTCCCCGTCCACCGCGCCGGGCCGCGCCACCCGCCCCGCCAGTGAACTGGTCACCCGCACGCCCTCGCGCAGCGCGAGCACCGCGGCCAGTTCACGCGCCTCGGCCGTGCCGCCGAGGATCAGGACGTGGGAGGGCATGACGTCGAGGGTACGCGGGGTCATGCCCTCCGGGGCGGGTGCAGGCCGTGTTCGGACAGGGGGCCCACGGTCCAGCCGGCCGCGCGGCAGGTGGTGATCAGGGCGGGGAGGGCGGCGAGGGCGGCGCGCCAGGAGCCGGGGGACGAGGCGTGGTCGGAGTCGTGGAGGAGGACGGTGCCGCCGCCGCGCAGGCCGGCGGTGACGGTGGTGTGGACGGCGGCGGCGGTGGCGTCCGGCGTCCAGTCCCGTCCCCAGGCGGTCCACAGCACCGGTCGCAGGCCGGCACGCCGGGCGGCGGCCCAGCGGCCGGAGGTGAGGATGCCGTAGGGCGGGCGGTACCAGTACGGCTGCCGGCCGGTCGTGTCGTACAGGACGCCGGCCGCCCGCGCCGTCTCCCGCAGGTCCCGGCCCGGGGCCGGCAGCCAGGGGCGGCTGTGGGTCCAGCCGTGCACGGCCAGTTCATGACCCCGTTCCGCCATGTGCCGGGTCAGCTCGGGGTACCGGGCCACCCTCTCGCCGAGGACGAAGAAGGTGGCGCGCACGGCGAGCCGGTCCAGCTCGTCCAGGAAGTGCGGCGTACAGGCCGGGTCCGGGCCGTCGTCGAAGGTCAGTGCGATGTGGTCGGGGCGGCCGGTCCCCGCCAGGCGCGGGAAGCACAGGGCGCGGAAGCGGGGCAGCCAGGTGGCAGCCGGGACGATGTGCGCGGCCGCGACGGCGGCGACGGGCGCGAGGGCCGCCGCCGTGGTCCGCACGGCACGGCTGCCGGGTCCTCCCGTCTGTGGTCTCCTCACGGGTGCTCCGCCTGTGCCCTTCCCCGGCCGGGGACCGTGCCGTGCGCCGGCTCGGTGTCCCACTTGCCCGACACGGCGGGAGAGCGGGCCAGGCCGACCGTGCCGGCCGCGAGGAGGCCGATGCCGATGGCCTCGGGCAGCAGGCGCACGCCCAGGGCGATCTCTTCCCCGAACAGGGCCACTCCGAGCGCCACGCTCGTCACGGCGTCCCCGAGGGTGAGGGCGGGCTGGGAGGCGACCAGGGTGCCCGCGTGGAAGGCCAGCTGGAGCAGCCCGAAGGCGGCCAGGCCGGTGGCCGCCGTGGCGTACGGCGTCCAGTCGGACGCCAGCACGGCCAGACCCTGCGGATACAGTCCCGTCACCTCCTTGAGGAGGGCCGCCGTCACCGCGAACAGCACGGCCGACGCCAGACCGAGTACGGCGGCCCGGGGCGGCCCCGTGACCAGCCGCGCCACGACGAGCAGCACGGTCACCAGGCACGCGAGGGCGATGCCGACCGGGATCCAGCGTCCCGCCTCGGCCGTGGCGCGTCCGGCGGAGGGCGCGGCGGCACCGAGGAAGAGGGCCAGCCCGGCGGCCAGGGCCAGGAAGGACAGCCAGGTGATCCGGTCCGGGCGCCAGTGGAAGACGACACTGCCCAGCATCAGTGTGAACAACAGTTCGGTGGCCAGCAGCGGCTGGACGAGTGACAGGCTGCCGACGGCCAGCGCCGCGGCCTGCAGCACCGCGGACCCGGCCAGCAGGGCCGCCCCGGCCAGCCAGAACCGCCGCCGCCTCGCGCGGACGGCCCGAGAACCTGCCGTCGGACTCCCGCCCGCCGGCCCGCGTCCGCCGCCCGGCGCCCGTACGGCCGACCCGTCCGCTCCAGGTCCGTCCGGCGGGGCCGCCGGCCCGTCCCCGGCCTGTCGGTGCCCCGCCTCCCGGGCGCCCCGCTCGCCCGCTCCGGGGCCGTGCGGCTCCTCGGCGGCCCTTCCGGCGTCGCCCGGCTCCCCGGCGTCCGCGGCGTCCGCGCCACGCCCGTCCCCCTCTCCCCCGACGTCCCCCTTCTCCTCCCTTTCCGTCTTTTCCGTCGCCGCGCGCCTCATCAGCACCGACGCCGCCGCGTTGGCGAACGCCGCGAACAGTGCGAGGACGACGGTGAGCGCGTTCACCCCGTGCGTCACCCGAAGCGTGCGGCGAGGCGGCGGTACAGGGCGGGCGCGGCGCCCCGGACCCGGCCGGGCAGACGGGTCCAGCCGGGGACGTACACCTCGTCCCGGCCCCGGGACACCGCCTCCCACACCGCGTCGGCGACCCGGCTCGCCGGGACGGGCCTGGGCCTCGAACGCCGGTAGGGCACCCCGCGGCGGTCGAAGAACGGCGTGTCGACCACTCCGGGCACCACGTGGCTGATGCCGACCCCGGTGCCGCGCAGCTCGTAGCGCACGGCGTCGGTGAAGGTGCCGAGCGCGGCCTTGGCGGCGGAGTAGACCGCCTCGTCGCGGACGCCGACCGTGCCGGCCAGGGAGCCGATGACGACCACGCGGCCCGTGCCCCGCCCGACCATCTGCGGCAGCAGCAGCCGGACCAGGTGCAGGGTGGCCAGCACGTTGACGTCGAACACCTCGTCGATGGCGCGCTGCGGCATGGTGCTGAACGGCCCGGCCCAGCCGATGCCCGCGCCGGCCACCAGAAGGTCCACGCGGCCGACGCTGTCGAGCGCGAACTCGGCCAGCCGCCGCTCGGCGTCCTGGCCGGACAGGTCCGCCGGGTAGGCGACGGCGGAGGTGTCGCGGGCGACCTCCTCCAGCCGGGCGCGGTCGCGTCCATTGAGCACCAGCCGCCAGCCGCCCTCCGCGGCGAGCCGCCGGGCGACGGCCGCGCCGATCCCGGACGAGGCACCGGTCACCAGCGCGCCCCCGCCGGGCGCCGCCGGGCCGGTGGGCCGACGGCGCGCGGTGCTCGGCGCCGCGGGTGCCTCGAAGGGCTCTCCGGAGCCGGACCGTGCGCGGGAGGGGGCGTGGGACATCGGGACGCACCTCGGGGGTCGGACGGGGCCGGGGCCGCCGGTGCGGCCCCGGCGGTCCGGGACGGCCCGCAGGGTGGTGAAGTATCCCGGCGGCCGTGCCCGAAACCTGGGACGGGCGACAGGGTGTGCCTGCCGTTTGACTGCGGTGGGTGAGGGTTACTCACTTCCAGTGTCGTCCGAATCGTCCGTACCGCCACCGCTGCCCGCCGCCCGGGGACCCGTGGCCGGCCGCCCGCCCACCCGCCCCGGCCCGGTGACGCCCCCGGAGGCCGAGCGGCTGCTCGTCGTCTCCGCGAGCATGGGGGCGGGCCATGACACCGTGGCCGCCGAGCTGGCCCGCCGTGCCCGCACCGCCGGCAAGCAGGCCCGGGTCGTCGACGTGCTGGCCCTGCTGCCGTACGGCCTGGGCGGCGGTCTGCGCGGCTTCTACCAGGCGGCCGTCCGTGAGGCCCCCTGGGTCTACGCCGGTGTCTACGACCTCTTCCTGCGGCCCGGTCCCAGGCCCCGTCCGAGCGGTACCCCGCTGGCGCGGCTCGCGGGGGGCCGGCTGATGCGCCTGGTGCGGGAGTGGCGGGCCGATGTCGTGGTGCCCGTCTTCCACCTGGCGGCCCAGCTCACCGGCCATCTCCGCACCCGTGGGGTGCTCCAGGTCCCCAGTGCGGTGGTCGTCGTCGACTTCGCCGTGCACCGGCAGTGGCTGCATCCGGGCAACGACCTGCACCTGTGTGTCAGCGAGGAGACCGCTGACGAGGTCCGTCGGGGCATCGGCCGGCCGGCGGAGGCGACCGGCCCGGTGGTGGCACCGGAGTTCTTCCCCGAGGGGCCGGGAGCCGAGGAGCCGGGAGCCGAGGAGCCGGGAACGGCCGGCTGGCGGCAGCGGATCCAGCGGTACGGCGGCGGCCGGCCCGCGGTGCTGGTCTCCGCGGGCGCCTGGGGGGCCGGCAGCCACCTGCCCGGCACCGCGCGGCTGCTGGCCGCGCACGGCTTCCTGCCGGTCGTCCTGTGCGGACGCAACGAACGCCTGTGGCGCGCGCTGTCCGGTACGCCGGGTGTCCTCGTCCCCGGCTGGGTGACCGACATGCCGGACCTGCTGCGCGCCTGCGCCGCCCTGGTGGACAACGCGGCCGGTCAGACGGCCGTCCAGGCCCTCGCCGCCGGCCTGCCGGTCATCGGCCACCGCCCCCTGCCCGGACACGGCGCGGAAGGCGTGCGCCGCATGGCGGACCTGGGCCTGTGCGACCACGCCCCCGACGAGCCCGCCCTCCTGCGCTCCCTGACCCGCCTCACGGAGCCGGGCCCACGGCGCGCACAGCGGATCGCGGCCGGCCGGGCCCTGTTCCGGGAGGACGCGCTGTCCCGGCTCGTACGGGTCCGGGCGGCGGGCCACCCTCGGTCCTGAGCCGACGGGAGGGACCGCAGGGGCGCGGTCAGCGGACGTCCATCCGGCCGACGTGGGCCACGTTGTCCCGGTCCTCGGTGTCCTCGCTCGGTGCGGCGGTGAACCAGGCGTCGAGGATCTCCTTCAGGAGCGGTTCGGAGGTCAGTCTGAGGCCGAGGGCCAGGACGTTGGCGTCGTTCCAGCGGCGTGCCCCGTCCGCCGTGTAGGCGTCGGTGCACAGGGCGGCCCGTACGCCGGGCACCTTGTTCGCGGCGATGGACGCGCCCGTGCCGGTCCAGCAGCACACGACCGCCTGGTCGGCCCGCCCGTCGGCGACATCGCGGGCGGCGGCCTCCGAGCACGCCGCCCACCGCGGGTCGTCACCGGGGCGCAGCGCGCCGTGGGTCACCACCTCGTGCCCCCGCTCGCGCAGCAGCGCGACCAGGGAGCGGGCGACGGGTTCGTCCATGTCGGAGGAGACGGAGATCCGCATGCCCCGGAGCCTACGCAGCGCGCCTAGAAGAACGCCATCCCGACGAGCAGCGCCAGGGCGAACAGGGCGGCGCCGCCCACGACGGCGGCCACGCCGAAGTGGCGCCGCAGCGAGGAGCGCAGGCCGGGGCGGCGCGGGGGGACCCGGTGCACGCTGGTGTTCCAGCCGCCGTCCCCGGCGCCCGATGCCGGTGCCGATGCCGGTGTCGGCGTCACCGCGGCACGGGCGGGCGCACCCCGGCGGCGCGAGGGCCCGGTGCCCCGCTGCTCGGGCGCGCGGCGGCGTCCCTGGCCCCCGCTCCGGCCCCCGCCCGTCCGCTGCGCCTCACGGCCTTGGGACGGGAATGCGGCCGGCCGCTCCGGGGGAAGCGGCTC
>NZ_JUJA01000137.1:10333-19748 GCF_001906585.1 Streptomyces kebangsaanensis
GAACCAGTCCGCCGCCTGCCGGGCCGTGGGCCGTTCCTCCGGTTTCTTGGCGAGCATGCTCAGCAAGTACGTCTCGAAGGCGGGCGGCAGCGCGGCGCCCCGCTGGTGCGGCGGCACGGGCGGGGAGTCGACGTGCTGGTACAGCAGGGCGGTCGCGGTGGGGGCCTCGAAGGGAGGGGCGCCGACGGCCAGGTGGTAGAGCAGGCAGCCCAGCGAGTACATGTCGGAGGCCGCGCTCGCCGGGGTGCCGATGGCGCGTTCGGGCGCCAGGTACAGGCCGGTGCCGACGATCTGCCCGGTGGTGGTGAGTGCGCCGGAGGGGTCGTCGACGAAGCGGGCGATGCCGAAGTCGGCGATGCGGACGGTGCCGTTGCGGTCGCTGAGCAGGTTGCCGGGCTTGACGTCGCGGTGCACGATGCCCTGGGCGTGCGCCGCGGCCAGGCCCTCGGCCGAGTGCTGCGCCACCTGGGCCAGCCGCTCCGGTGCGAGCGGGCCGCCGGCGGTCAGTTCGTCGGCCAGGCTGTCGCCGTCGATCAGCTCCATCACCAGGAAGCAGCGGTCCTCCCAGCTGCCGAAGTCGAGCGTCCCGACCACGTGCGGGTGGTTCAGCCGTGCCGAGGTCTGCGCCTCCAGCCGGAAGCGGGCCTCGGCCGAGGCGTCCGCCCCGTCGTTGAGGAGCAGTTTGACCGCGACCGGCCGGCCGAGCACCTCGTCGAGGGCCTGCCAGACCTCGCCCATCCCGCCTCGTCCGATGACCGTCTGCAGCCGGTACCGATCTGCCACCAGCACGCGTAGTCCCGCCCTCAATCCCCGAAGTCCGTCCCGCCCTCACGTCCGCTCCCCACAGCGAGCGCGGCAGCAGCCGGGCAGCGCATACGGGTCGCGGCAACCCGGCTCATCTTAACGATCACTTGGGGTGCTCCCGACCGGCCCATGACACTCGGCGCTGAATCCGTCCGGAGTCCGTCCGCGATCCCTCCGGATCCGGGATCCGTCCGGGACCTGTCCGGGTGAAAAGCAGGGAGTCGCCTCGTCGTACAAAATGTAGAGCTGATCATGTATGCCATCGTCGCCCTACCCGCTGATCCACTCGGGAAAGGGAGGACGACCTTGACCCCTCTGACGTGGCTGCTCATCCCCTTGGCAACCATCTTCATGGCAAGTATCTGGGGCGTCGTCGCGGGACGCCCGCGACGCGCCGACGACGTGACGGGCGTGGAGCGCTACGACCGCTTCCGCGCCGCGCTGTCCCGCATGACCTCCTGACCGGCCGGCTACCGGAGCAGCAGCTGCAGGCCGCCCACGACCGTCGCCGCGATCACCAGCTGCTCGAACAGCCGCTGGTCGATGCGGTGCACGGCCCACTTGCCGAGCAAGGCGCCGGGGACGACGAAGAGCACGAGGGCGGCGTCGAGGAGCAGGGAGCGGGCGTCGATGAGGCCGAGGCCCGCGCTGAAGGGCACCTTGGAGACGTTGACGATGAGGAAGAAGAAGGCCGAGGTGCCGAGGAAGCCGAGCTTGCGGAAGCCCGCGGAGAGCAGGTACAGCGACATCACCGGGCCGCCCGCGTTGGCGACCATCGTGGTGAAGCCGCCGAGGACCCCGTAGGAGCGGGCCTTGAGGCGGCCCGCGCGGGTGGTGACCGCGTCCGGTTCCGCCTCCCGCCCGGCGGTGCGGCGCCGCCACACCGTCACGGCCGCCATCAGCAGCAGGATCGCACCGATCGAGGTCCGTACGACCCCGTCGTCGGCCCGCATCAGGAACAGTGTGCCGACGACCACCCCGGCCGCGACCGCCGGGAACAGCCGCCACAGCGTGGGCCAGTGGGCGTGCCGCCGGTAGGTGAGGACGGCGAGGACGTCGCCGGCGATCAGGATCGGCAGCAGCACTCCGGTGGAGGCGCGGGCGGGCAGTACGGCCGCGAAGACGGCGAGGCTGACCGTGTTGGCCCCGCTGACGGCGGTTTTGGAGAAGCCGACGAGCAGGGCCGCGAAGGCGAGCGCCGCGAACCCCCAGCCGGATATGTGCCAGAGCGTCATCGTGTTCATGCGGAGACCGATGCTATGTCCGGACAAGCGCGGGGCAGGAATCCGTCTCGCCACCTGGGAGGAATCATGGCCGACGTCCGAGAGCACGTCCTCACCGGCATCCGGGGCACACTCGCCGTGCGCGAGTGGCCGCACCCGCGACCGCGGTACATCGCCCTCCTGGTGCACGGGTACGGCGAGCACTCCGGCCGCTACCGGGAACTGGCCGGCGTCCTCGGGGCGCACGGCGCGGTCGTGTACGGCCCCGACCACACGGGCCACGGGAGGTCGGCGGGCGAGCGCGTGGTCGTGGCGGACTTCGAGGACGTGGTGACCGACGTGCACGCCGTGGCCGGCCTCGCCCGGGCCGCGCACCCCGGGCTGCCGCTCGTGCTGGTCGGCCACTCCATGGGCGGGCTGGTCTCCGCCCGCTACGCCCAGCGGTACGGCGACGGGCTCACCGCGCTCGTCCTGTCCGGGCCGGTGATCGGCGCCTGGGAGCTGCCGGGCCGGCTGCTCGCCCTGGACGAGATCCCCGACACACCGATCAGCCCGGCCGCGCTCTCCCGGGACCCGGCGGTCGGCGCGGCGTACGCGGCGGACCCGCTGGTCTGGCACGGCCCGATGAAGCGGCCGACGGTGGAGGCGTTCGCCCGGACCCTGGAAACCGTCGACAGGGGCGGCGACGTCGGCGCGCTGCCGGTGCTGTGGCTGCACGGCGACGACGACCGGCTGGTCCCGCTCCGCGGGAGCCGCGTCGGGATCGAGCGGCTCGGCGGCACCCTGACCGAGCGGATCTACCCGGGCGCCCGGCACGAGGTGTTCCTGGAGACGAACCGGGCCGAGGTCTTCGCGGACCTGACGGGCTTCCTGGACGGAGTGCTCGCGCGCTGAGCGGCACCGGCGCGGTTGTTTGCTCCGGTACGCCGGGGGCACCCGCGCCTCCATGGAGTGGTTGCGCAGCGCCGCCTGCGTGGGTGAGGACCCCGAGCTGTTCTTCCCTGTGGGCACGACCGGACCGGCTGTCCGAGACATCGAGGACGCCAAACGCGTCTGTGCCCGCTGCCCGGTCACCACCGAGTGCCTGTCCTTCGCGCTCGGCAGCGGACAGACCTCCGGTGTGTGGGGCGGGACCGGCGAGGAGGAACGCACCGCACTGCTCCGTACCGCCAGAGACGAATCCACAAGGAGAACCACCGTATGACTGTCGTGAAGAGCACGATTCCCGACTCGGCCCTTCAGGTCACCGGGGACGCACTGCAGAGCACACTCGTGGATCTTCTCGGGCTCTCCCTGATCGGGAAGCAGGCGCACTGGAACATCGTGGGACCCCGGTTCCGCTCCATCCATCTGCAGCTCGACGAAGTCGTGGCGACGGCCCGCGAGTTCGCCGACACGGTCGCCGAGCGCTCCGCCGCGCTCGGCCTGCCGCCGGACGGGCGCCCGGAGACCATCGCCTCGGCCTTCACGCTGCCCGGCCCCAAGGACGGCTGGGTGCGCGACACGGAGGTCGTCGAGGTCGTCGTCGAGGCCCTGGAGGCGGCCATCGGACGACTGCGCGAGCGTATCGACGCGACCGAGAAGCCGGACCCGGTCACCCAGGACCTGCTGATCGCGATCACGGCCGAGCTGGAGAAGCAGCGCTGGATGTTCGCCGCCGAGAACGTGGCCGGAGAGGTCTGACCGACGGCACACCCGCCTCCCGGGCAGACGGACCTCCCGGACAGACGGACGAAAGGGGCATCCGATGGCCGACGCTCTCGAACTCGGCGCGCTGTGGGAGGACTTCCACCGCGTGGTCAACATGACCTCGCAGGAACTGGCGGACTGGCTGCGGGTCCGGGACGCCGCCGAGAGCACCGAGCCGCTGCCCGAGGAGGCGGGCACGCCCACCGGGCAGCACGTGCTCTCCGTCCTGCGGAAGCGGCGGACCGATCCGACCGACGACGACCTGCGCGTGATGCGCGAGGTGGTCGACACGGTCACCGCCCGGGCGGACCTGGAGAACGAGCCCGTGCCCGAGGCGGGCGACGCCGCGGAGACCCGGCGCCGGCACCGGCTGATGTCCCTCGGGCACGATCCGCTCAAGGCGGCCCGGTGACGCGGGACCGGGACACCCGGGTCCTGCGGGAGCTGGTCGAGGCGCACGGCGAGACGTTCGCCCAGGAGGCCGGCATCACCCTGAAGGACGCCCCGCAGCCGTTGTACCGGTTGCTGGTGCTCGCCGTACTCCTCAGCGCCCGGATCCGCGGCTCGGTCGCCGTCGCCGCGGCCCGGGCGCTGTCCGACGCGGGCCTGCGCGATCCGCGCCGCATGGCCGGGTCCGACTGGCAGGAGCGCGTGGACGCGCTGGGCCGGGGCGGCTACCGCCGGTACGACGAGCGGACGGCCACCCAGCTCGGCGACGGCGCCGGACTGGTGACCGACCGCTGGGGCGGCGACCTGCGCCGGCTGCGCGCGGAGGCCCACGGCGAGGCCTCCGCGCTGCGCGGCCTGCTGCGGGAGGTACCGGGGCTGGGCCCGGTCGGCGCGGACATCTTCCTGCGCGAGGTCCAGCGGATCTGGCCCGAGGTGGGACCGTACCTGGACGACAAGGCGCTGTCCGGGGCGCGGCGCCTGGGCCTGCCCGAGGACCCCGGTCGGCTCGTCGAGCTCGCCGGCGGCACCGAACCGGCCGTGCTCGCCGCCGCGCTGGTGCGCGCGGCGCTCGACAGGCACGTGGCCGAGGAGTGCCTCGAGCACGCCGCCTGACCACCGGCGGCCGTCACCGCGGCCGTCACCGCGGCCGTCACCGTCACCGTCACCCGAGCGGCCCCGTACCGCGGCGGTGGGCATGCGCGCCGGGGCCCGCGCGCCTAACGTCGAAGGCGCACACCAGTGGCGTGTCCGGGGCGGCCCGACGCCGTCCGCGGGTACCGGTTCGGCGTGGGAGGCCGGTCAGCCATGAGACTCACCGCGGCGCGCCGCCGCGACCACGACAGGCCGCCGCTCGTCCACAAGTGGCGTCGGGCGGCGGACCGGCAGCTGACCCCCGTGCAGCGGTCGCTGCTGATCACCTGGATCTCCTTCGGGGTGACCTTCGGCTCGGTCCGCGTCATCACGCACGGCATCCGGGGCGGCTGGCTGCCCTGGGGCAACATCTCCGCGGGCGGCGAGCACCTGCACCACTACAACATCGGCATCGTCACCCTGGCCGGCCTCGGCCTGATCGCCGTACGCGGCGACGAACGCGCCGTGGGCCACCCGGCCGTCGCGACCGCCTACGGCTGCGGCACCGCGCTCATCTGCGACGAGTTCGCGCTGCTGCTGGACCTGCAGGACGTCTACTGGGCCAAGCAGGGCCGGCTCAGCGTCGACGTCTCCTTCGGAGTCCTCTCCGTGCTGGGCGCCTACCTGACGGCGAAGCCGTTCTGGCACGAGGTCGCCCGTATCACCCGGCACCACCTCGTCACCGCCACCCGCGGCGCCGCCCCCGCCTGACGGGCCGCCGACGTGCACGCCGCGCGGGCGGTCGCACCCACCGTGAGGAGCAAGGCATGACCCCAGCCGACCGCCCGCAGCGGGACCGTCGCACGGTACGCCTGCGCATATCGAGGGCCGACCCCTGGTCGGTGATGACGACGAGCTGTCTGCTGCTGGTGGGGCTGGGGATCTGCGTGCTCGTCACCATGATGCTGGTCTGGGGGGTGCTGAGCGTGCTGGACCCGGAAGCCTGGCCCTCCTTCGGCTGGGCGCTCGCCATCGCCGCCGGGATCGTGACACTGGAGGTGGTCCTGGGTACGGCGCTGGCGACCCTGGGGGCGTTCCTCTACAACATGTCGTCGCAGTACGCCGGCGGCGTCCACCTCACGCTGGCCGACGACATCCCGGCGGCCTCCGCCGGTTCCGAACTGCTGCCGGACGTCGGCCGTCTGTACCGGCGCCTCCAGGCCCGTCTGGGGTTCCCGCGTCCGGGCTGGGGTGCCCGGTACGTCGGCTTCGCCGACCGCTGCGCCGAAGCGGGCCGGCGGCTGCGCCGTACGGAGCGGTCCGGCCCCTCCCGCCGGGACGAGCGGGACGGCCGTACCGCTCCTGGCCGCCGGGACGGCCGTACCGACCCTGGCCGCCCCGGCGGCCAGGACGACCCGGACGCCCGGGTGGAGGAGACCACACCCGGCTGACCGGCGGTCAGCCGCCGAGGTGGGACGGGAGGTGCAGCAGCCGGGCGATCGTGCGCAGGACGCCGTTGTCGTTGTTGGAGGGCGCGAGGTGGCGGGCCCGGCCGAGGACCTCGGGGTGGGCGTTGGCCATGGCGAACGACCACTCGGCGGCGTCCAGCATCTCCAGGTCGTTGAGGTAGTCGCCGAACACCAGGGTCTGGGCGGGTGTGATCCCGAGGTCCCGCTGGAGCCGGCGCAGGGCGGCCCCCTTGTTGGCGGTCGGGTTCATGACGTCGACCCAGTGCTCGCCGGAGACGACGACCTGGTGCGTGCGGGCGAACGACGCCAGCGCCGGCGCGGTGGTCCGCTCGGCCGGCCCGAAGTCGAAGAGGGCCACCTTGACGACGTCGTCGTCGACGGCCGAGGCGTCCGTCACGGTCCGGTGCCGTACGTAGTACCTGCGGACCTCGGCCAGGAAGGCCCCGTCGGTCCGCTCCACGTAGGCCGACCGCTTGCCGCAGACCACGGCGCCCACGTCCGCTCCCCGCGCCGTGAGTTCCCGTACGGCCTCCACGAGGCGGGCCACGACGGACGGCGCGAGCGGGTCGGAGCTCAGCTCCACGCCGTCCCGGACGACGTAGGTGCCGTTCTCCGCGATGAACACCATGCCCTCGTCGTTGCCGGCGAACTGCTCGGCCAGCGTGGCGTACTGGCGGCCGCTGGCGGGGCTGAAGAGCACATCGCGGCGGCGCAGCTCGGTCAGGGTGGGCCACAGGCCGGCGGGGATCCGCTTGGCGTCGTCGAGGAGCGTGCCGTCCATGTCGGTGACGACCAGCCGTATGTCGGCGGGTCCCGCGGACGGGTCGGGGGCGGTGAGCAGGGGCGAGGGTGTGCTGGGCATGTCCGTTTTCTGCTGGCGGCGCGGAGGGCGCCTGGGCTGGTGCGCCGGCTCCGTCGCCGCGCGGCGGCACTTCCACCCTACCGGCTCCTGGTAAGGACTCCTTCCTGGTCGAGGAGGCCGGCCCCGGCCTCTCCGGTCCGCCGGTTCCGCCGGTTCCCGGGACACCGTGATCGCCGAGCGGCACAATGACGGCGACGGCCGCGGCCGGCCGCGGTCAGGACACCACACAGGGCAGGAGCGCAGACGTGAGCGAGAGCCACACCCCGTCGAGCAGGTCGCCGAGGCTGAACACCGGGGTGGCGCACAACGCGCGCGTGTGGAACTACTGGG
The DNA here is from genome assembly GCF_001906585.1 of Streptomyces kebangsaanensis. Taxonomy (GTDB): domain Bacteria; phylum Actinomycetota; class Actinomycetes; order Streptomycetales; family Streptomycetaceae; genus Streptomyces; species Streptomyces kebangsaanensis. The sequence continues at coordinate 17,731 of NZ_JUJA01000137.1, forward strand.
TCGGCGGCAAGGACAACTACGAGGTCGACCAGCGGGTCGGCGAGCACGTCGCCGGGATGTTCCCGGTGATCCGGGACGTGGCCCGCGCCGACCGCGAGTTCCTCGGGCGGGCGGTGCGCCATCTGACCGCCGAGCGCGGGATACGCCAGTTCCTGGACATCGGCACCGGGCTGCCCACGGTCGACAACACCCATGAGATCGCGCAGCGGATCGCCCCCGACGCGCGGATCGTGTACGTCGACAACGACCCGATCGTCCTCGCCCACGCCCGCACCCTGCTGACCAGCACCCCCGAGGGCGCCACCGCCTACATCGACGCCGACGTGCACGATCCGGGGGCCATCGTCCGACGCGCCGCCGAGACCCTCGACCTCGGCCGGCCCATCGCGGTGATGATGCTCGGCATCCTGAACTTCGTCCTGGACACCGACAAGGCGCGCGACATCGTCCGCCGGGTCATGGCCGCGGTCCCCTCCGGCAGCTTCCTGGTCCTGACGCACCCCACCTTCGACGCCGATCTCGGCGGCGAGGGCAACGTGGCCGCCATGGAGTTCTGGAACGAGAACGCCACCCCGCCGATCACCGCCCGGCCCCGCGCCGAGGTCGCCGCCTTCTTCGAGGGCCTGGACCTGGTCGAGCCGGGTCTGGTTCCGTGCTCGCGGTGGCGTGCCGACACCGGCTCCCCCGCCGCGGTGCCGCAGTTCGGCGCGGTGGCCGTGAAACCCTGACGCGGGCGGCACCCCGGCGGCCGGGCCCGTCCGGGCCCGCTCGAACCCTTCCGCGTTCCGAGGAGGCGGTATGACCACCCTCGCCGACCCCGTCCCCGGCGGGCGCCCCGGTGACGTCGAACGGGCCACCGCGCTCGGTGGCGAGCTCGCCGGGCGGGGGGTGCACGGCGTCGTCCTGGCCTATGTCGACACCGCCGGGATCGGCCGGGTCAAGACGGTCCCGACGGCGAAACTCGCCACGGCGGCGGCCTGGGGCGTGGGCATGTCCCCGGTGTTCGACACCTTCCTGGCCGACGACTCGGTCGTCACCACCGACGTCCTCGGCTCCCCGGACGGCGACCTGCGGCTCTACCCGGACCTCGACCACCTGGTGGTTCTGTCCGGGCAGCCGGGCTGGGCGTGGGCCCCGGTCGACCGGATCACGCAGGAGGGCGAGCGGCACCCGGGGTGCAGCCGCACCTTCCTGCGCCGGATCGTCGCGGACGCCGAGCGGCGCCACGGGCTGGCCTTCAAGGCGGCCGTCGAGGTCGAGTGGTCCGTCGGCCGGGGGACGGCTCCCGAGGGCACGTTCGAGCCCGCGGTGTCCGGTCCGGCCTACGGCGCCGCCCGCCAGGTCGAGCTGAGCGACTGCGCCGCCGACCTGCTGGCGGCCCTCGCGGCGCAGGGCGTGGACGTCGAGCAGTTCCATCCCGAGTACGCGGCCGGGCAGTTCGAGGTCTCCGTCGGCGCGGCGGACCCGGTGGCGGCGGCCGACCGCAGCGTGCTGGTGCGGCAGACCGTGCGGGCCGTGGCCCGGCGGCACGGGCTGCGGGTCTCCTTCGCACCGGCCGTCCTCGGGCGGGGCGTCGGCAACGGCGGCCACGTCCACCTGTCCGCCTGGCGCGACGGGAGCAACCTGCACTCCGGCGGCGCCTGCCGGTACGGCATGACCGCCGAGGCCGAGTCCTTCGCCGCCGGTCTGCTCACCCATCTGCCGGCCCTGACGGCGGTGACCGCGCCGAGCCCGGCCAGCTATCTGCGGCTCAGGCCGTCGCAGTGGGCGGGGGTGTTCGCCGTCTGGGGCCGGGAGACCCGTGAGGCGGCCGTCCGTGTCGTCACCGGGACACGGGGTCTGCGCGACCGGGCCGCGAACCTGGAGGTCAAGCCGGTCGACCTCGCGGCCAACCCCTACCTGGCACTGGGCTGTCTGATCGCGGCCGGTCTGGACGGGACGACGTCGTCGGCGTCCCTGCCCGAGGAGATCACCGGGGATCCGGCGCGGTTCGGCGCCGCTGAGGCGGCGGCCCGGGG
>NZ_JUJA01000137.1:19760-31259 GCF_001906585.1 Streptomyces kebangsaanensis
TGCCGGTCTCGCTGGCGGAGGCCGTCGCCGAGTTCCGCGGGGACGAGGTGGTGCGCGCCGCCCTCGGGCCGGTCCTCGCGGACGCGGTGGTCGCCGTACGGCAGGGCGAGGTCGCGGCGGTCGACGGGCTGGACGACGAACAGGTGGCGGCGGCCTACCGCTGGAGGTACTGATGGACGGCGGGCCGGCCGGTGCCGCGGGGCCGGTGCACGAGGTGCTGGCCGCGCTGCCGCTGGTGGACCACCACTGCCACGGGGTCGTCACCGCCGGCCTGGACCGGACGGGATTCGAGTCCCTGATCACCGAGGGCGCGGTGTGGCCCGGCAGCGGGATCTCGCCGTTCGACAGCCCCGTCGGGGTGGCCGTGCGCCGCCACTGCGCCCCGGTCCTGGACCTGCCGCGGCACGCGCCCGCCGACGCGTACCTGGCCCGGCGGGCGGAGCTGGGCGCGGCGGAGGTCAACCGGCGCTTCCTCACCGCCGCCGGCACGGCCGCGTACTGCGTCGACACCGGCTACGCGCCCGGCCACGGCACCACCACCCCGGCGGAGATGGTGGAGGCGGCGGGCGGTGACGCGGTGGCGTACGAGGTCGTACGGCTGGAGGCCGTCGCGGAGGCCGTGGCGGCGCAGGGCGTCGAGCCCGGCGAGTACGGCGCCGTCCTCCGCGCGGCCGTGCGGGAGGCCGTACGGCGGCCGGGCGTGGTGGCGGTGAAGTCGGTGGCCGCCTACCGCACCGGCTTCGACCTGGACCCGGCGCGCCCCTCGGCGGAGGAGGTCGCGCGGGCGGCGGCGGGGTGGCTCGCCCGCGCGCCGCACCGCCTCGACGACCCGGTCCTCGTACGGCACCTGCTGTGGACGGCCGTCGACCTCGGCCTGCCCCTGCAACTGCACACCGGGTTCGGCGACAGCGACATCCGGCTGCACCGCGCGGACCCCGCCCGCCTGACCGACTGGCTGCGCCTGACCGCGGGCACGATCCCGGTCCTGCTGCTGCACTGCTGGCCCTACCAGCGCCAGGCCGCCTACCTGGCCACCGTGTTCGAGCGGGTGTACCTCGACGTCGGGCTGGCGCTGCACTACGTCGGCCCGGCCCGGGCCCGGGCCGTGCTGGCCGAGGCCCTGGAGATCACACCGTTCCGCAAGCTGCTGTACAGCTCCGACGCCTACGGTGTGGCCGAGTTCCACCACCTGGGCGCGGTGGCCTTCCGGCAGGGCCTGGCCGGGCTGCTGCGGGAACGGGTGGACGCCGACGAGCTCAGCCCGGCGGACGCGGTGCGGATCGCCCGCTGGACGGGGCGGGACAACGCCCGGCGGGTCTACGGCCTCGCGGGGCTCCCCGGCCTTGCGGATCTTCCCGGTTGAGAACCAGTGAAAGTATGATCAAACAATGTCTGACATGACCGAGACCACGCCCGGTTGGCTGACCACCGACGAACTGGAGTCGGCGCGCGCCCGCATGCCGATCCTGTACGTCGAGGCGGTGCCGGTGCGCGTCGACGACAGCGGTGAAGTGACCAGCATCGGCCTGCTGCTGCGCATCGGCCCGGACGGAACGGTCAGCCGGACCCTTGTCTCCGGCCGGGTGCTGCACCACGAGCGCGTGCGGGACGCCCTGCTGCGCCACCTGGAGAAGGACCTCGGCCCGGTGGCGCTGCCCCGCGTGCCGGCCTCCCTGCAGCCCTTCACCGTGGCCGAGTACTTCCCCACGGCCGGCATCACGCCGTACCACGACCCGCGCCAGCACGCCGTGTCGCTGGCCTACATCGTCCCGGTCAGCGGCGACTGCCGTCCCCGTCAGGACGCCCTGGACCTGGTCTGGTTCAGTCCTCAGGAGGCGGTTTCCGAAGCGTTGCAGAGCGAGATGCCGGGCGGCCACGGGGTCCTGCTCAAGCAGGCACTGGCGCACGTGGGTTACGTGTAGCCGACCACGGCCGCCGAAGTACGGTCAGGAGTGGGCTCGGCGGGCCGCCGTGCGGAAGCCGCGGTGCAGCTCCCGCATGCGGTCGGCCAGAGCCGGAACGGGGCCCTGTACCGTCAGGCCGGGCACCACGTCCTGGATCGCCAGGCAGCGCACCGGGGGCGGCGGCACGTCCAGCTCGGCCAGCCAGTCGGTCAGCTGGGCGGACGAGTGGGCGTAGACGATCCGGCCGAGACCGGCCCAGCCGTGGGCGGCCGCGCACATGGGGCAGTGCTCCCCCGAGGTGAAGACGGTGGCCTCCGCCCGTTCCCGCTCGGCGAGGTGGGCGGTGGCCCAGCGGGCCAGCTCGAACTCCGGATGCCGGGTGTGGTCGCCGAGGCTGTGCACCCGGTTGCGCTCCTCCGCCAGCACCTTCCCGTCGGCGGCGACCAGGACCGAACCGAACGGCTCGTCCCCGGCCCGCAGGGCCTCGGCCGCCAGTTCGACGGCGCGCTCCAGGTGCCGCAGTTCGGCGGCGTCCAGCTCGACGGGGGCCATGCTCTCTCCTTCGCGCGAGGCACGTGGGCGGGGAACGCGTGGGCGGGGAAACCGAAAGGGCCGTACCGGACCACTCCGATACGACCCTCGACCTGCCCCTTCGCAAGTCGGGACGACAGGATTTGAACCTGCGACCCCTTGACCCCCAGTCAAGTGCGCTACCAAGCTGCGCCACGTCCCGTTGCCCGTCTGACCTGGGGTTTCCCCCGGCCGAACGTGCAGGGAAACAATACCGCACTCGGGTCGGTGGTCGCGCATCACTTTACGGGGCCGTCGGTGCGGCGGGGCCCGTCGTGCCGACGGGGATCTCACCGCGCGGCGGGCAGGCCCAGCCCGGGATGGGCCTCCAGCAGTCCCGGCGGAGCCGCCTGGCGCCAGGAGTCGGCGAGGATGTCGCGCAGCTCGTCCTCGTCGTCCAGCGCGGCGAGCCGGACCCGGACCCAGGCGAACTGCGCCTCGTGGCCGGCGATCCAGAACTTCTCCGGCTCGGCCAGGACCAGTTCGTCGCGCTCCTCCCTGGGGCAGCGCACGGCGGTGGAGGTCTCGTCCTCCGGCAGCGTGGCGAACATCTTCCCCGCGACCCGGAACGTGGGCATGCTCCAGGCGGTCTTCTCCGTGGTGTCCGGCAGGGACAGGGCGATACGGCGTACGTCTTCGGCATCCGGCATGCGAGGCACGCTAGCCCGTGCCACTGACAGTCGCCCCGGCAAGCGCCGGGGCTACGCCTGCGCCGCCTGCTCCAGGGCCTGGAGCACCGGGCGGATCAGCGGGTGTCCCTCCGCTCCCCGGCGCACCGCCGCGAAGACCCGGCGGGTGGGTGCCGCGCCGACGACGGGGCGTACGACCACGCCCGTGAGGTCCATGCCGCGCAGGGCGGAGCGCGGGACCAGGGCCACTCCCGCGTCGGCCGAGGCGAGGGCCACGACGGCGCGGAAGTCGTCGGAGGAGTGTTCCAGAAGGGGATGGAATCCGGCGTTCTCGCAGGCCAGGACGACCACGTCGTGGCAGGGGTTGCCGGGGTAGGGGCCGATCCAGGGGTCCTTGGCCAGCTCGGCCAGGGGCACTTCGGCGGCGCCGGCCAGGCGGTGGGTGACCGGGACCACCGCGTCGAACGGCTCGGCGTACAGCGGTACGGGGGTCAGCCGGGGGTCGTCGGCGGGCGGCGCGCCCCGGTACTCGACGGCGACCGCCACGTCGACCTGCCGGTCCAGCACCATCGGCAGGCTGGCGTCGCCCTCCGCGTCCCGGACGCGGATGCGGATGCCGGGCGCCGTACCGGCCAGCCGGGCCACCGCGGGCGCGACGACCTGGGCGATGCCGGTGGCGAAGGCGGCCACGGTGACGGTGCCGGCCTCGCCGGAGCCGTACGCGGCGAGTTCGGCCTCCGCCCGCTCCAGCTGGGCGAGGACCGCGTTGGTGTGGCTGAGCAGGATCTCGCCGGCCGGGGTGAGCCGTACGCCCTTGGCGCCCCGCTCGACCAGCCGGTGGCCGGTCTCCTGCTCCAGCGCCGTGAGCTGCTGCGAGACGGCGGAGGGCGTGAGGTAGAGCGCGGCGGCGGCAGCCGTCACCGTACGGTGGTCGGCCACCGCTCGGAGGATGTGCAGCCGCCGCGCCTCGATCATGCGAACAATTATCGCCACATGCGCGGCAGGGGCCGGCCTCCGGCTCAGCCCTCCAGCTCCGCGCGCGCCGCGACGAACGCGTCCACCGCGCGGTTCACGTCGTCGGTGGAGTGCGCGGCGGACAGCTGCACGCGGATGCGTGCCTGCCCCTGGGGCACGACGGGGTAGGAGAAGCCGATCACGTACACGCCGCGCTCCAGCAGCAGCTCCGCCATCCGGCCCGCCTCGGCCGCGTCGCCGATCATCACCGGTGCGATGGCGTGGTCGCCGGGGAGGATGTCGAAGCCCTCCTCGGTCATCCGGGAACGGAACAGCGCGGTGTTCTCGGCGAGCCGGACCCGCAGGTCGTCGGCCGTCTCCAGCAGGTCGAGCACCTTCAGGGAGGCCGCCGCGATCACCGGGGCGAGGGTGTTGGAGAACAGGTACGGCCGGGAGCGCTGGCGCAGCAGGGCGACGATCTCGGCGCGGGCGGCGACGTAGCCGCCGGAGGCGCCGCCGAGCGCCTTGCCGAGGGTGCCGGTGATGATGTCCACGCGGTCCATGACGCCGTGCAGTTCGGGGGTGCCGCGGCCGCCGGGGCCGACGAAGCCGACGGCGTGCGAGTCGTCGACCATCACCATCGCGTCGTAGCGGTCGGCGAGGTCGCAGATCTCGCGCAGCGGGGCGACGTAGCCGTCCATCGAGAACACGCCGTCGGTGACGATCAGCTTCCGGCGCGCCCCGCCCTCGGTGGCCTCCTTCAGCTGCCGCTCCAGGTCCGCCAGATCGCGGTTGGCGTAGCGGAAGCGGCGGGCCTTGGACAGGCGGATGCCGTCGATGATGGAGGCGTGGTTGAGGGCGTCGGAGACGACGGCGTCCTCCGGGCCGAGCAGGGTCTCGAACACGCCGCCGTTGGCGTCGAAGCAGGAGGAGTACAGGATCGTGTCCTCCTGGCCGAGGAACGCCGACAGCCGGGCCTCGAGCTCCTTGTGCACCTCCTGCGTGCCGCAGATGAAGCGCACGGAGGCCATGCCGTAGCCCCAGCGGTCCAGGGCCTGGTGGGCGGCGGCGATCACCTCGGGGTGGTCGGCGAGGCCGAGGTAGTTGTTGGCGCAGAAGTTGAGGACCTCGCCGGGGCGTCCGCCGGCGGTGACCTCGACGGTCGCGGACTGCGGGGTGCCGATGACGCGCTCGGGCTTGTGCAGACCGGCGGCGCGGATCTCGTCGAGGGTGGCGCGCAGGTCGTCGCGCACGGAGTCGAACATGGGAAAGCTCCTAGGGTGCTTGCGCTGAGGGCGGGTCACGCGGTCCAGTCGAGGATGATCTTGCCGCCCCTGCCGCTCGCGGCGTCGGCGAAGGCCGCCTCGAAGTCGCCGTAGGCGTACCGGCCGGTGATCACGGGAGCGAGGTCGAGGCCGCCCTCCAGCAGCACCGACATCGCGTACCAGGTCTCGAACATCTCACGGCCGTAGATGCCCTTGATGGTGATCATCGAGGTGACGATCCGGGCCCAGTCGACGGGGAACTCCTCGGACGGCAGGCCGAGCATGGCGATCCGGCCGCCGTGCGTCATGTTGGCGATCATGTCGCGCATGGCCTCGGGGCGGCCGGACATCTCCAGGCCGACGTCGAAGCCCTCGCGCAGGCCGAGCGTGCGCTGGCCCTCGGCGATGGTCGCCGCGGCGACGTCGAGCGCGAGGCTCACACCGATCTTGCGGGCCAGTTCCAGCCGTTCCCCGCTCACGTCGGTGATGACGACGTTGCGCGCGCCCGCGTGCCGCGCGACGGCCGCCGCCATCAGGCCGATCGGGCCCGCGCCGGTGATCAGCACGTCCTCGCCGACCAGCGGGAACGACAGCGCGGTGTGCACGGCGTTGCCGAACGGGTCGAAGATCGCGGCGATGTCGAGGTCGACGGGGACGCGGTGCACCCAGACGTTGGCGGCGGGCAGCGCGACGTACTCGGCGAACGCGCCGTCGCGGCCCACGCCCAGCCCGACCGTGGCCCGGCACAGGTGGCGGCGCCCGGCCAGGCAGTTGCGGCACTTTCCGCACACCAGGTGGCCCTCGCCGCTGACCCGGTCGCCGGGCTTGATGTCGGTGACGTCCCGGCCGGTCTCGACGACCTCGCCGACGAACTCGTGCCCGACCACGAGCGGGGTGCGGATCGTCTGTCGCGCCCAGCCGTCCCAGGCCCGGATGTGCAGGTCGGTACCGCAGATGCCGGTCCGCAGGACCTTGATCAGTACGTCACCGGGTCCGACGGCGGGCTCGGGGACGTCCGCGAGCCACAGCCCGGGTTCCGCCTTCTGTTTGACCAGCGCCTTCAACGCAACGGCTCCTGTGGATCGGGCCCCGGGGCCGGGCATGCCGAAGGGGCCCGCGTCCGGGGAAAGTGGAATCGCACAGCAATCTGCCGTACGGCGGCGCCGGGGTCCATCGAGGATTTCTTAAGCGGGGCCACAGTTCCGCTTCACGCCGTCTCCGCAGCCCGCCGTCCGGCGCTCAGCGCGGGAAGCCGTTCCCCTCCAGCCGGGGGGCGAGTTCCGCCGCGGCCGCCTTGATGGTGCGCAGTCCCTCCCGGCCCCACGGCCGCGGCTCGAGGTCGACGACGCACACCGTGCCCAGCACCGTCCGCGTGCTGTCGATGAGCGGGGCGCCGAGGTAGGAGCGGATGCCGAACTCGTCGACGACCGGGTTGCCCGCGAAGCGCGGGTAGTCGCAGACGTCCTCCAGCACCAGCGCCTTGCGCCGCACCACGACATGCGGGCAGAAGCCGTGGTCGCGGGCGAGGCGGCGGCCCACCTCGCGCCGGGTTCCGTCGCCGTCGCCGTCGCCGCCGGTGCCGGGGTCGGTGTCGACGGTCAGGACGTCGCGCTCGGGCCGGTGCAGCCCGGCGAAGAACTGCCCGTGCTCGTCGAGGAAGTTGACCATCGCGTACGGCGCCCGGGTGAGCGCGGCGAGCCGGTCGGCGAAGGCGTCCAGGGCGGGCTCGGGACGCTCTCCCAGGCCCAGCCCGCGCAGTCGCCGGGTGCGGGCGGGGGCGTCCCTGTCCTCGGGGGTCAGCAGCAGGCGCCCGGTCGGGCGCGGCGGGTCGTAGCTCACGGCCGGGCTCCGTCGCTGTCGGCGTACGTCATGTGCGGGCTCCGTGGCGGGTGTGCGTGGGCGAGGAGGTGCCGTACCAGGGCGAGCAGCGTCTGGACGCCCGAGCTGGAGATACGGGCGTCGCAGGGGACGACGGGGACCTTCGGGGCGAGGTCGAGGGCGGCCCGCACCTCCTCGGGGTCGTAGCGGTGGGCGCCGTCGAACTCGTTGACGGCGACGATGAAGGCGAGGCCGCGTTGTTCGAAGAAGTCGACGGCCGCGAAGCACTCCCGCAGGCGGCGCGTGTCGGCGAGGATCACCGCGCCCAGGGCGCCCTCGCACAACTCGTCCCACATGAACCAGAACCGCTCCTGTCCGGGCGTGCCGAACAGGTAGAGCACGTGCCGCGGGTCAAGGGTGATGCGGCCGAAGTCCATCGCCACGGTGGTCTCGACCTTGTTCTCGATGCCGTCGAGGTTGTCCGTGGCCGCGCCGACCGTGGTGAGCAGCTCCTCCGTGCTGAGCGGGGCGATCTCGCTGACCGCGCCGACGAAGGTCGTCTTGCCGACCCCGAACCCGCCCGCCACCAGGATCTTCAGCGCGGTGGGGAAGGGATCGGAGCCGCCCCGGCCACCGTCCCGGCCGCCGCCCCGGCCGCCGTCGTACTCAGAGCTGTCGTCGTAGTCCATCGAGCACTGCCTCCAGAAGGGCCCGGTCGGTGGGGTGTTGGTGGTACGCGGGGGGCTTGGTGGTGAGCGCCCCGCAGTCGACGAGGTCGGACAGCAGCACCTTGGTCACCGCGGCCGGCAGCTTCAGATGGGCGGCGACCTCGGCGACCGGGACGGGGCCGCGGCACAGGTCGAGCGCCTGGCCGTGTTCGGGGCCGAGACAGCCCAGCGGCGTCACCCCGGTGGCCATCACCTGCGACATCAGGTCGAGCGCGATGCTGGGCCGGGTGCGGCCGTTGCTGACCGTGAAGGGGCGCACCAGCCGTCCGGCCGCGTCGTCGAGCCAGGGCTCGTCGCCGATCGCCGCCGCGCTCAAGGCCGCAGCGCCGGGGGTTCGGCGGAATGCCGCCGGGGGGCGGTGACGAGGTAGGGGCGGACGCTCTTGACCAGCATCGCCATCTCGTAGCCCAGGACCGCCGCGTCGGCCTCGCGTCCGGCGAGCACGGCGAGGCAGGTGCCGGAACCGGCGGTGGTGACGAACAGCAGGGTCGAGTCGAGTTCGACGACGACCTGCCGTACGTCGCCGCCGTCGCCGAAGCGGACGCCGGCGCTGCGGCCGAGGGAGTACAGGCCGGAGGCCAGGGCGGCCATGTGGTCGGCGCTGTCGTGGTCGAGGCCGTGGACGGACTTCACCAGCCCGTCGCAGGACAGCAGGACCGCGCTGTGGGTGTGCGGTACGCGCTGCACGAGGCCGCTCATCAGCCAGTCGAGGTCGGAGACCTGGCCGGTCGGCGCGTCGCTCGCCATGGTGGATCGACTCCTTGGGGTACGAAGGTCCGCGTAGGCGCGGGGGGCGGGGATCGGGGTGAGGTCGGACGGCGGACCGGTCATCCGGCTGGGGCGCTCCCGTCGTACCGGGCTGCGGGCCGTGCCTCGGTGGCCGGCTCCTGGTGCTGCTGGGCCTCGGCGGCCGGTTCCCGGTGCGGCTGGGCCTCGGCGGCCGGTTCCCGGTGCGGCTGGGCCTCGGCGGCCGGTTCTCGGTGCTGCTGGGCCTCGGCGAGCCCGATGCCGCGCTGGAAGGCGGCCATCAGCCCGGGGTCGTGGCCGGCCATGTGCCCGGGGTCCTGGCGCGGCACCGGGCCACCGCGCAGCTGCGGCACGATGTGCTCCTGGGCGCGCCGCCGGGGCAGCTGCGGCCTGCCCATGGTCTCCCGCACCGCGCCCACCCGCGGAACGGGCGGCGCACCGTCGCCCGCGGCCATGGCGGCCCGGTCCGCGGCCCGGATCCCCGGCACGGCCTCGGCGGGATTGGCCCGCGGCTCGCCCGTCCCTCGGCGGGGCAGGGGGGCCGGGCCGTCATCGGTGGTGTGCGGAACGGGCACGGGTGGAGCTGACGGCACGTCGGCTTCGGCCGGATTCACACCTGTTGCGGGGAGCGGCATCGCCGCCGGGGCCCGGTGGAGCGGGAGCGGAGGCGTGGCAGCGGGGACGGGCGGTGCGGGGGCGCCCGGCGCGGAGGTGTCCGGCGCGGTGGTCCCCAGCAGGGACTGCGGTACGACGAGGACGGCCTGGACGCCGCCGTAGATGTTGGTCTGCAGCCGGACGGTGATGCCGTGCCGCTTGGCGAGCTGGGAGACCACGAACAGTCCGATGCGGCCGTCGGTGAGCAGGCCGGCGACGTTGACCTGGTCGGGGTCGGTCAGCAGGGCGTTCATCCTGACCTGCTCGCCGACCGGCATGCCCAGACCCCGGTCCTCGACCTCCACGGCGAGCCCGGAGGTGACGAGGTTGGCGCGCAGCAGGACCTGGGTGTGCGGCGCGGAGAACACCGTGGCGTTCTCGACGAGTTCGGCCAGCAGGTGGACGACGTCCGCGACGGCGTGGCCGCGCAGCCGGCCGTCGACCGGCGGGACGAGCCTCACGCGCGAGTACTGCTCGACCTCGGCGACGGCCGAGCGCAGCACCTCGGTCATGGACACGGGGTTGCTCCACTGCCGGCGGGAGACGGCGCCGCCGAGGACGGCGAGGTTCTCGGCGTGGCGGCGGATCCGGGTGGCGAGGTGGTCGACGTGGAAGAGGCCCTTGAGCAGGTCGGGGTCCTCGATCTCGTTCTCCAGCTCGTCGAGGAGGGAGATCTCGCGGTGCACCAGGGACTGCAGGCGCCGGGCGAGGTTGACGAAGACCTCGAGTTTCTGCTCGCTGCCGGCCTGGCTGGACAGCTGGGTGGCCTGGACGACGGCGGCGACGGCACCGTCGTGGACGCGGGCCAGGTCGGCGGCGAGCAGTTCGAACTCGTCGGCGTCGTCCGGCGGTCCGCCGCGCGGCTTGCGCCGGTCCGGGCTCTCGCCGCGGCGCAGCGCGTCGACGAGGGCGTGCAGGTCGGCCTCGCGGCGCGCGGTGGCGCGGCGCAGCGCGTCGATCCGGTCGTGGACGGAGCGGGCGGCCCGGCCGGCGGCGACGGCGGCGGTCGCGATGCCCGCGAGCGTCACGCAGAACGCACCGGCGAGCACGCCCCACAGGGTGAACCCGGGGCGCGCCCCGGTGGAGCGCACGGTGAAGAGCACGGCGGCGCCGGCGCCGAGGGCGACCGCGGTCGGCGGCAGCACCGCCAGGCGCAGCAGCTGGTGCCGTATGGGCATCTCGGGCAGCGAGGGGGCGGTGCGGGCGACCGGCCGCCCGTGCCGTCCGCCCTCACGGCGGTCTGCGCGGGCGACCGGTGCGCGGAGGTGAGACATCTGTTCCTCGTACTGGTCCGTCGGGCCTGTGTGCTCGTGCATGGGGCACGAGCGGGCGTGCGCCATCGCTGTACCGGTCGGCAGAGACGCGCATGCGGCCCCACGTCGCCCGGCGGACACTCACAGTAGTCACGGGTACATCACGTGCGGTGGGCAGTTGACGAAATCCCCCGGCGATCGTCCCGCTCTGGTATGAGGGCCCGTACGACAGTCCGAGCCCCCGCACCGACCTGCACCACTGATCCGAAAGGGATCGATCCTCCCTGCTCAGAACCTGTCACGAACGGACGGCGGGGCCGAGATGCCCTCCGCTCCCCGGCCCCGCCGTACGCCCCCCGTCCGCCCGGCCTCGGCCCGCCGCGACGATCTCGGGACTGCTGCCGCTCTCTCCGGCGCCCTTCGCACCGTCACCCGCCGTATCGGCCTGCGCCCCTGCGGTCGGGCAGCGCCCCTCACGGGAACCGGCCTTCGACAGCCCTGTCAGGGCGGGCTCTTCGCCACGATGGTGAGGTAGATCCCGAACACGAGGGAGTACGCCGCGAGGGCCGGCATGAGGACGGCCACGGTGCGAAGGCGGGCCCGGGAGAGCGTGAGCGCCACGGGGAGCAGCAGCGGGAAGGCGGGCAGGAGGAGGCGGGGCCTGCTGGTGAAGAAGTGAGCGCCGCCCAGAGCCATCACCATCAGCGTCGCGGTGTACACGAGAAGGGGGAGCGGTTGCCGGTCGAGCACGCTCAGGATGAACAGGGCGACCGCGCCGATCGCGACAGCCGCGGCCGTGTACTGGCCCAGGGATGCCTTCGCGAGCACCAGGTGCTTGAACATGTGGAGGGTGTAGTGACCGAAGTCGAAGGTCGAGCCGAACCGCCGCTGGACGGTGAAGTAGCCCCACGGGCCGCCCGTCTTCACTCCCACCCAGACGACGTAGCCGAACCACCCCGCTGGAGCGAGAACGGCGG
>NZ_JUJA01000137.1:31279-32254 GCF_001906585.1 Streptomyces kebangsaanensis
CGGGGCGGCCTTCGCGGCGGCACCGCCACACGTGCAGGCCCAGCGCGGTCAGGACGGCGGCGGCTGCGGCGATCCCGTTGGGGCGGGTGAGACCGGCCAGCGAGGCGAGCAGACCGGCGGTGAGCCAGCGGCGTGTGAAGGCGGCGTACAGGGCCCACGCCGCGAAGGCGGTCATCAGGGACTCGGTGTACGCCATCGTGGCGACGACGGCCTGAGGCAGCACCGCCCACAGGGCGACGAGGGCGATGGCGAGCCGCCGCCCGTACAGCAGTTCGCCAACCGCGTAGATGCCCGTGGCGGCGACCACCGCGGCGCTCCACGACAGGGCGAGTGCCACGTTGACCTCTCCGACCGGCACCACCGTGTTCACCGCGCGGATCAGCGCCGGGTAGAGGGGGAAGAAGGCCATGTCGTGGTACACGACGCCGGATCCCGCGGGGCCGGGGAGGACGGTGCCGTAGCCGTGCCGAGCGATGCGGATGTACCACAGGCTGTCCCACCCCATCCCCAGCACCGTGCGCGGATGACGGCCGATGTGCACGGCCCAGACGGACAGTGCCGCCACCACCGCCAGACGCATGCCGGCGAAGACCGCCAGCCCGGGCAGTGCCCTGCGCAGCACGGCCCGTGCCCGCGCCGGCCGGCTCGGCGCCGACGGCCGGCCGGAACGAGCGGGAAGCGGGTTCCGCGGCGCGTCGTCGACGTCGGCGACGCCGTGCTCGTCCATCGGGAGGCCTCCTCCTCTTCTGCGTCCGTCGTCTGACGGCCCGACCGCCGGATCACCCACCGGTGAGAGGCCTGACGCCATCCAAGACGTCTCCTCCGCCGTCCGCATCCGGGCTCCGTGCCGACGGCACCCGGAAGAGTGAGACCCCATGGGGCTGAACCGTTGGTGCGCCGGCTCCCGCGCGCCCACTGTTTGGATGGAGGAACTCTGCGTGGACGGGGGCCGACCGAACGTGCGGGCGGTTGTGA
>NZ_JUJA01000137.1:32331-34296 GCF_001906585.1 Streptomyces kebangsaanensis
CGCCGGCTGTTCCCCCTCCCCCGCCGACGCGGCGTTGGAAGCGGGTCCTGCCCGAGGTCACCCGATTCGCGGTATCGGGGGCTGCCGCCTATCTGACAGAGGTCGGGACGTTCAACCTGCTCCTCGTCCTCGGTCTGGGGGCGGCCGTGTCGTCCCTGTCGAGTGCGGCGGCCGGGACGGTGGTCGCCTACGCGGGGAACCGGTACTGGACCTACCGTCGGCGGCCCTTCGGACGCAACGGGCGGCGCATCGCCCTGTTCTGCGCCGTGAACGTGCTGGGGGCGGGGATCACGACCGGCTGTGTCGTGGTGTCCCACGACGTGTTCGGGCTGCACGGTACGGTGGCCGCCAACGTCGCCAAGAATGTGGTCGGTATGGCCCTGGCGATGGTCTTCCGCTTCTGGGCGTACCGGACCTGGGTCTTCCCGGCCCGCCCCGGCGAGGAGGCCGACCTCCCGGCCGTGCGCGGCGGCAGCGTTCCGGGGGCCGGGGCGGGCACATGGCCGGCCGCCTTCAGGGCGGCGGCACCACCGTGGCTCGCGGCGCACGCCCTGGTGGCCGTCGCGCTCGGGCTCGCCTGGTGCGGTCAGGGGCACCTGCCCGAAACCGGGGCGGTGCGGCCGTCATCGGGTCTGCTGGTATGGGACTCGGCCTGGTACCGGTCGCTGGCACTGCACGGATACGGTCCGCCCGCGTCGGCATCCGTGCGCTTCTTCCCGTTGCTGCCCCTGACGGTCCGGGTCGCGGCCGCGCTGACCCGGCTCCCTGCCACCGCGGCCCTCCTGGTGCTGTGCTCGGCATGCGCACTGGTGTACGGCGCGGTGCTCCACGTCCTGACGCGGGAAGAGGCCGCCGAGGACCCGGTGGCGCGCCGGGCGGTGTGGCTGTCCCAGCTCGCGCCGGGCTGCGCCGTGTTGGTGCTGGGATACACCGAGGCCGTGGCCGGCATGTTGACGGCCCTGTTCTTCCTCGGTCTGGGACGCGGCCGGGGAAGCGTCGTGGTGTGCGCGGGAGCACTGAGCGGGTTGGCGCGCCCCACCGGGGTGCTGCTCGCCCTGCCCGCCCTGGTGGAGGTGGTGCGGGCACGGTCCCGCGCCCGTCGAGTGCGTGCTGCGCTGGCGGCGCTGTCACCGGTGGCCGGCACACTGGTGTACCTGGCGTGGTGTGCGGCCACCGGACGCGGCTGGCTGGCGCCTTACCAGGTGCAGGCCGGGGCTTCCCTCCGGGGCGCCGTGGTGGGCAACCCGCTCGCGGACTGGCTCCATCCGCACGGTGGCCGTCTGACGCCCGCGTCGGTCGTCAATCTGATCGTCGCGGTGGTGCTGCTGGCCGTGGCCCTCGGGCTGTTGTGGGTCGCGGGCCGGCGCCTGCCGGTCTCCTGGACGGTCTGGGCCCTGGCGATGGTGGCCGTGGCGGCGTCCGCCACCGGCTGGCGATCGCTTCCGCGGTACCTGGGCGCGGTGTTCCCCCTGCTCGTCGCGGCCGCCGTGGTACTGCGCACCCGCGGGCGCTGGTACCCGGCCCTGGTGGCGTGCGGCGCGCTCTTCACGGCGCTGGCGACATCGAGCTTCGGCGGGCAGTACATCCCCTGAACGCTCGCCCCGGACGGACAAAACGCCAAAAACGTCCATACAGTGACAGGGGTCAAGCCACGGTTGCCCTGCCGCCCGGCCGTCGGCGTCCACACGAAAGAGGCCCACGTGAGCCCCTCCTCAGCCTCGCAGGTGACGGTGATCGGCGCCGGCCCCGCAGGGCTCACCGCCGCCCTGCTCGCAGCCCGTTCGGGTCGCCCGGTGACCGTCCTGGAAGCCACGGGCCACGTCGGGGGTCTGGCGCGAACCGTGGAACGCGACGGCTGGCGCTTCGACCTCGGCGGGCACCGCTTCTTCACCAAAGTGCCCGAGGTGAGGCGACTGTGGCGGGAGATCCTTCCCGGTGAGGACTTCCTGCGCAGGCCCCGGCTCA
>NZ_JUJA01000137.1:34329-36635 GCF_001906585.1 Streptomyces kebangsaanensis
CTACCCGCTCAAGCCACTGAACGCACTACGCCGGCTGGGCGTGGCCGAGGCCGTGCTCTGCATGCTCTCCTACGTGGCCGTCCGCGTGCGCCCCCCTCGCGACCAGAGCAACTTCGAGGGCTGGGTGAGCGCCCGGTTCGGCAGGCGGCTGTACCGGATCTTCTTCAAGACCTATACCGAGAAAGTGTGGGGAGCGCCCGCCACCAGCATCCAGGCCGACTGGGCGGCCCAGCGCATCAAGGACCTCTCGTTGTCCAAGGCGGTGGCCCAGGCCCTGCGGCCGGGCCGGACCGGCACCCGGATCACGACCCTCATCGACGAGTTCGAATACCCGCGCCTGGGGCCGGGAATGATGTGGGAACGCGCCCGCGAACTGGCCGAACGGGCCGGCGCGCGCGTGCTGCTGGACTCGCCCGTGGTGCGGGTCGAACGGGCCGGCGACCAGGCGGCCGCCGTGATGGTCGAACGGGCGGAGGGCACCGTCCGCCATCCCTGCGAACAGCTCATCTCCTCCATGCCGCTGCCCGAACTGGTACTGGCCATGAACCCCCCACCGCCACCGCGGGTGGTGCAAGCAGCCCGGCAACTGTCCTACCGGGACTTCCTCACCGTGGCGCTGGTCGTGCCCGTCGAGGCCGGCTTCCCCGACAACTGGATCTACGTGCACACTCCGGGGGTGCGGGTCGGCCGAGTACAGAACTTCGGCTCCTGGTCCCCGCACCTGGTCAAGGACGGCTGCACCTGTCTGGGCATGGAGTACTTCGTCAACGAGGGCGACGAGCTCTGGTCCCTGCCCGACGACGAACTCGTCGGCCTCGCACGGCGTGAACTGGCCGCCATCGGGCTGATCCCGGACGATCGTGTACGTGACGGGTACGTGGTGCGCGTTCCCAAGGCGTACCCCGTCTACGACAGGGGCTACCAGGAACGTGTCGCGGTCCTGCGCGACTGGCTCGCCCGGCACGCCCGCAACGTGCAGGCGGTCGGCCGCAACGGGATGCACAAGTACAACAACCAGGACCACTCCATGCTCACCGCCATGCTGGCGGTGGAGAACCTGGACGGCGCCGACCACGACCTGTGGGCGGTCAACGTCGAGGCCGACTACCACGAAGAGGGCACCACCGCCCGGCACGGCACGGGTCGTAGTGCTCCTTCCCTCTCCTCCGGCCCGCCCACACGCTCAGTCGGCGACCGGTCCGCATGAACACTCCCGCCCCCTCCCCGCAGCGGGCAGGAGCCGCCCTCTCCCCCACGGCGAAGTGGCCGGCCGGCCCCTGGCGCCAGTCCGTGCCCCTCTTCGCCGGTCTGGTGATGGTGGCGGTGGTGGTGGCCGGAGCGATCCTGCGGTTCTGGGCGCCCACACCTCTGTGGCTGGACGAGGCACAGAGCGTGGCCATCGCCCGCATGCCCCTGCACCGGCTCCCGGAGGCACTGCGGCACGACGGCTCCCCGCCCCTGTACTACGTGTGCCTGCATCTGTGGACGGCCGCCCTCGGCACCGGTGACTTCGCCGTGCGGAGTCTGTCGGGGACATTCAGCGTCCTCGCGCTGCCGTTGTTCTGGCGTTGGGGCCTGCTGCTGGGCGGACCTCGCCTCGGTGCCGTGACCCTGCTTCTCGCGGCGGCCAACCCCTGGTTGATCCGGTACGCCTCCGAAGCCCGCATGTACGCCCTGGTCGTGCTGCTGGTCCTGCTCCTCGCGCTGGCGCTGCGGCGTCTGCGGGAGCGCCCCGGCCCGCTGAACACCCTGATGACCGCCGCACCGGGCGGACTGCTCCTCTTGACGCACTACTGGGCACTGTTCCTGCTGGCGGCCATCGGCACGGTCGCGACTGTGCGGTGGGTGTGCCGCGGCCGGCAAGCGGCCGATGCCTGGACGCCGGCGGCCCTGGCCCTGTCGTTGGTCGCCCTCCTCCCCTGGGCGCCCGTCCTCCTCTTCCAGATCCGCCACACGGGGACCCCATGGGCCGCGCCACCGGCCTGGCACTCATGGACCGACCTGGTCGGCCACTGGTCCGCCGGGGACCGGCCGGGGCACGCGCCGCTCCCGCTGCTGCTGTGGCCCCCGCTGCTGGCCGGCCTGTGCCTGCGCAGGGACGGCACCGGCCGGCTGACGCCCGCCGGGAGAACACGGTCGCCCGTCGACGCGGTGGCCGCCGTGACCGTACTGACGCTGGCCCTGGCCTACGCCGCTTGCCGGATCCTGGGCTCCGCCTTCGTACCGCGCTACTCGGCGGTCGTCGTGGCCCCCGTCGTACTGATCGCCGCCTCCGGAACCACCTTGCTGCCCCGCCGTGCCCGCCT
>NZ_JUJA01000137.1:36661-37862 GCF_001906585.1 Streptomyces kebangsaanensis
GGCGTGGCTCGCCGTCGCCGCCCTGAACCTCTCCGTTCCGCGCACACAAGCCGGCCAGATCGCCATGGCCGTCAACCGGCACGCCGCAGCGGGCGACACCGTCGTCTTCTGCCCCGACCAGCTGGGTCCCCCTGTCACCAGGCTCCTGCACACACCGGCCGGACGTCTGGCCTACCCCACCGCACAGGATCCCGCCGTGGTCGACTGGGTCGACTACGAGCGCCGCAACAAGAGCGCGTCCGCCGGCGCCTTCGCCACTCGACTGCTGGCCCGCACGTCCGGCCAGGCACGCATCTGGCTGGTCACCCACGACGGCTACCGCACCTACGGCCATCAGTGCGCGGATCTCCGCCACGCCCTCGCCGACGCCCTCGGCCCGCCCCGGGTCCAGGTATCCCCGCTCCCGCGAATCCCCGAAAGCGCGACCCTGCTCGAGTACCGGTCCCGAGTCCTGGCCCGGACACCGACCACGGGGTGACCCGCCGGGAGTACGTCCGGTGGCCACGGCCTGACGACAGCGGCAGGAGGAAGCCAGGGCCACCGCGGCACCGCCGGGAGAGCATCTCCGAGCGGTGTGCTCCGCGTCGGCTACGATCATCACATCCTGCTGTGTCCGATCCGCGCCACGGCTACGACCGTGTTCGGCCTGCCCCCGCTCCGCCGGAGCCCGTCCCGGCTNGGAGCGGCGACCCTGTGGCAGCGTTCGCCCGTCGGACCGCACAGCAGGCGGCGCGGCTGCGCGCAGAGAGCCAATGAGGGAGACCGATGATCTTCATCACCGCCAAATTCCGTGTCCGCCCCGAGTACGCCGACCAGTGGCCGGAGATCGCCGCCGAGTTCACCGCGGCCACACGCGACGAGCCGGGCTGCCTGTGGTTCGACTGGTCCCGCAGCGTCGAGGACCCGACGGAGTACGTCCTGGTCGAGGCCTTCCGCGACGACGAGGCGGGTGCGGCCCACGTGCGGTCCGAGCACTTCGAGGCCGCGCAGCGGACCCTGCCTCCCCACCTGGCCGAGACGCCCCGGATCGTGAACACGACGGTTCCGCAGGACGACTGGTCGCTGCTGGGCGAGATGAGCGTCCCCGGGCAGGAGTGACCACACCGCCGAGCGCTTGCGAAGCCGCCCGGGCCGTGGGCCGTTCCACCGTTCGGAGCACGGTGTCACCCGCGGAGTTGCGCCGTCGGCCGGCCGGGCACAG
>NZ_JUJA01000137.1:37909-80855 GCF_001906585.1 Streptomyces kebangsaanensis
GAGACGCGAACGGAGGAAGGGCCCATGACGACGTGCGAAGTCTGCGGCAACGACTACGAGATGGCCTTCGAAGTGCGGGCCGCCGGGGAGACGCACGTCTTCGACAGCCTGGAGTGCGCGGCCCAGCGTCTGGCTCCGATCTGCGACAACTGCAGCTGCCGGATCCTGGGCCACGGGCTGCAGGCGGACGGACAGTTCTTCTGCTGCGCCCACTGCGCGCGGCAGAAGGGCCACGCCCAACTGGTCGACCACGCCTGACACGTCGGACCGCGGTACTGGTCGAACCGGCTTGCGGAGGAGGCTGTGATGGAGGAGCACTTCGTCTGGGTGACGACACGCCGTCTTCGGCCGGGCGCGCTGGAGGAGTTCGAGAGGGCGTGGCGCCCGGCTCCCTACCCGCAGGGCCTGCTCCGTTCCTACGCGTACTGGTCCGACGACGGGCAGGAGGTCACCGGGGTGTCGTTCTGGGCCTCCCGGGAGGCGTGCGACGCGTGGCGGGGCTCCGGGCCGGAGGCGCAGCGGCGTGCGGCCATGGCCCCGTACGTCGTCGAGGAGCGGGAGGGTTTCTACCGCGGCCGTGAGCTCGCCGTCCCCCAGCGGTAGCGCCTCGGGCGGGCCGGGCGAGCAGCCGGCGGGCGGGTCAGGCGACGGGCGGTTTCCCGCTGGGGCGCAGGGTGAAGACCTGGTCGAGGCCGACGATGGTGAGGACGCGCAGGAGGGCGGGAGGGACGGCGGCCAGGACGATGTCGGCGTGGGCGGCGAGGGCGTGCTGGCGTGCGGCGAGCAGGGCGGTGATGCCGGTGGAGTCGCAGAACTCCAGACCGGACAGATCGAGGGTCAGGCACTGGCCCGGCCGCAGGGCAAGCCGCTCGGTCCGCTGCCGCAGGGCTGTGGCCCGGGCGTGGTCGAGTTCGCCGGTCACGTGGAGGACGGGTCCGGCGGCGGTGTCGCTGTGGGTGATGTTCAGCGGGGTCATCGTGGGTCATTCGTTGCCGGGTCGGCAGGAGCGGGGACGCCGAGGGCGAGCAGGGCGGTGTCGTCGTCGGGGCCGTCGCCGAAGCCTTCCAGCAGTTCGGTCAGCGCGGTGATCACCGCGTGGGGGGCGGCGGGGGCGTGGGCGGCGGCGAAGGCGAGCAGCGCCTCTTCGCCGTACAGGTCGTCGCGGGCCGGACCGGTGCGGGCCTCGGTGAGGCCGTCGGTGTAGAGCAGGAGGGTGTCGCCGGGGGCCAGGGCGGTCGTGGCGGTCGCGAAGGGAGCGGTGGGCAGGACGCCGACCAGCAGACCCCCCGGGGTGGGCAGGAACTCGGCCCGGCCGTCGGCCCGCAGGAGGAGTGCCGGGGGATGGCCCCCGGAGCCGAGGCGGACCGTTGTGCGGCCGTCGGTGCCGGGTTCCAGGATGCCGAAGAGGCAGGTGCAGTAACGGGGGTCGCCGCCGGCCGTGTACCGCTCGTGCAGGACGGCGTTCAGCGTGCTCAGCGCGGCGTCGGGTTCGGGGTCGTGATGGGCGGCGGCGCGCAGCGTGTAGCGGGTCAGCGAGGTGAGGGCGGCGGCCTGGGGGCCTTTGCCGCACACGTCGCCGAGGAAGAAGGCCCACCGGTCGCCGTCGATGGGGAACAGGTCGTAGAAGTCGCCGCCGAGCTGGTCGGGGGAGGCCGTGTGGTAGTAGACGGCCGTCTCCAGCCCGGGCAGGGCCGGCAGGCTGTCGGGCAGGAGGGACTTCTGCAGAACGGCGAGCGCGTCGGCCAGCCGCTCCCGGTCGGTCTCGGCCTGCCTGCGGGCCTGCTCCGCCTCCGCGCGTGCCCGTTCGGCCTCGGCATGTGCCCGTTCGGCGTCCTGGCGGCGGCGCAGGAGCTCCTCCTCGTAGGCGCGCCGGTCGGAGGCGTCGAAGACGGTGGTGCGAATCAGCAGGGGCTCGCCTTCGCTGCCGTGCTTGATCACGGAGGAGACCAGCACCGGCAGTCGGCCGCCGTGTGAGGTCTTCATCTCCAGGGCGATGCCGCGCAGTTCGCCCTGCATGCGCAGCAGTGGCGCGAAGTGTGTCTCGTGGTACAGCTTGCCGCCGACGGTCAGCAGGTCGACGAAGTGCCTGTGCCCCACCACGGCCTCGCGCTTCAGGCCCAGCCAGTTCAGCAGTGTGGCGTTGATCCTGGCGATGGTGCCGTCCATCAGGGTCGACAGGTACCCGCAGGGCGCCGACTCGTACAGCTCTTCGGCGCTGTCCTCCAGCAGGGCGGTGAAGGCCGCGTCCATGGCCGCCTCGTCACCCGTCCCGGACGGCTCGGGCACGCCGCCCGTGCGGCACATCACAGCCTGCTCTCAAGGAAGCCGAGGATCGCCTGCGCGGTGGCTTCCGGGGCGCTGAGCTGGGGGCAGTGCCCGGTGGCGTCGAGGGTGACCAGGTGGGAGGAGGGGATCGCGGCGTGGACGTGGGCGCCGACCTCACGGGGCGCGATGACGTCCTGGGCGCACTCCAGCACCAGGGTCGGCACGGTCACGTCCTTCAGGTCGTCCCGGCTGTCGGACAGGAAGGTGGTGCGGGCGAAGACGCGGGCGATGTCGGGGTCGGTGGCGCAGAAGCTGTTGGTCAGTTCCTTCCCCAGTTCGGGCCGGTCCGGATTGCCCATGATCAACGGTGCCATGGCGGACGACCAGCCCAGGTAGTTCGCCTCCAAGGAGGCCAGCAGCTCGTCGATGTCCTCCGCGGTGAAACCCCCGCGGTAGCCCTCGTCGTCGATGTAGCGGGGCGAGGGGGCCACCATCACCAGCGCGCCGATCCGCTCCGGTGCGGCCCGCGCTGCCAGCACCCCGGTCATGGCGCTGACCGAGTGCCCCACGAACACCGCCCGCTCGAGGTCCAGCGCCTCGCAGACCTCGGTCACGTCCTGGGCGTATCCGTCGAGCGAGGAGTACCGCTCCTGGCTCCAGGCGGACAGGTCCGAACCGCCGGAGCCGACGTAGTCGAACAGCACCACCCGGTACCGCTCGGCCAGTGCCGGCACGACCAGGCGCCACATGTTCTGGTCACAGCCGAAGCCATGTGCCAATACCAGCACCGGCGCGTCGGCTGGACCGGTGACCGTCACATTGTTCCTCCGGCGGACATCCATGCCGGCCATCCTCCCACCCGGCCCGAACAGTTCGAGAAGGCGGGTCACCGGGCACGGCCGCACGGCCGGCCCGCGTTCGTCCTCCGGGCACGGCCCCGAGGACGTCCGCCGCGCGTCACGGCTCACTCGCGAGCGGTCACTCCTCACCTACCGGATCAAGGCCACAGCGGACCTCGGTGTACGTGCCGGCCCACATCCTTCGCGAGCGCCCGCCGGCCGGAATCCCGGTTCCGGCCGGCCCGGCACCGATGCCTGCTCCGGCAACTCCACACGGGCAGCGTTCGCAGGTCAGGGACGGCGCAGAAGTGCGCTACGTCGGCACCACCCTCCCGCAGCCCAACGGTCACCACCTGATCGCGGAACGGTGCATGGGCCTGGAACACCGCAGCGGCCGGGACTCGTACGCGCTGCACGACGATCACGTCGCCCGACACGTGCGCACCGCGTCTCCCGTTCCGGCCCTCCCGTCAGGCCCAGGCGCGCGCGGTCCCGTCCGGACTCAGGGCGTCGAGGACGAGGGTGAGGCCGAAGGCGAACTCGTCGGCGTAGTCGTAGCCGGGTTTGAGGACGTGTTCGGTGGCCAGCTCGGCGAGGTGGGGGCAGGCGTCGGCCGGCATCTCGCGCAGGATGGCGCCCGCGACCTCGTCCACCTCCTCCGCGCCGCTGAACGGCAGGTTCAGCTCCTGGAGCACGAAGCCGTACAGATAGCTGTCGATCAGTGAGAAGGCGTGCGCGGCCATCGCGACGGAGAACCCTCCGGCGCGCAGCGCCCCGATGACGGCGTCGTGGTGGCGCAGGGTCGCCGGGCCGGGCCGGGAGCGCGACGCCCAGTCACACCCACCAGCAAGATCACGATCTACGGCTGGAGTACTGAGCCCCGCTTCGGGCCCGGAGCAGGACATGTGCAGATTCCTGGCGAATGGCACGGCTGTTGGGTAACCTGCGGCGCACGCATCACGGGCGGATGTCGGCGTGGGCGAGCACAGGGGAACCCGGCTTCACGGACTGCCCGTCGGCCGGGAGGCGGGGGGTACGGCAATGGACCGGCACACCGGGGACGGCGTGGAGAAGGAGTCCGTACAAACCCTGGACGGACTCGAGGAACTGCAGCGCCGACTCACCCGGCTCACGGCCGACGCGGGCGAACTGGCCGGGCTCCTGGAGCGAACCGCCGCCGTCGTCCGGGCCGGCACGATGCCCGACCAGCGGGTGGACGAAGCCCTGCAGGCGTTCCGCGCGGGATTCCGTGAACTGGATCAAGCCATCGCGGCTCTGGGCGGTCCGGCACTCCCGGCCGGCTCCGCCGCGGGGTCCCTCGCCGGGCTGGACGCGGCCCTCGGCCGTCGCGTGGATGCCGAAGCGGAAGCCATCCGTGCGGAGATCGCCGATCTCACGGCACAGCTCGAAGAGGCCAGGTTCGACCGGAGCCGCATCGTACTGAGCACGTTGATCGCGGAGTTGCGCGCGGATCTCGCCCGCTTGGAGGCTCTCTCGGACCTGGATCCCGCGGACCGGGACTGCGCGAGTGCGGCGCTGCCGGAGCCTCCTGGGACGCAGGACGCGGGCACCGACGGATCCGGCGGCGGTACCCGGCCGGCGGAGGAAGAGCCCGGGAAGTCCTCCGGTGTCGCGGAGGAAGTCCCGCACGCCGGGGAGGACGCACCAGCTGCGGGGACCGCGCGCCCCGTGGAGGGCGGCGCACCCTCCCGCCCCGGCGGCGAAACCCGGCCGAAGGAAGGCCAGCGCAGAACTCCGGCGGCCCTGCCCACGCACGTGAGCGGCAGTTACGTCCTCAGCGGGGTGCCGTCCGAGCTCACGAGTGCCCCGAAGATCTCGAGCTCGTTCGCTTCCGTCCCGGTCACCGGTGCGGGACAGGGCGGGCCGGGTTCCAGCCCGTTCCCTGTCCCGGCGCCGGTGCCCGCGCCCGCCCCGGAGCCCGATCCTCTTCCCATCGGCCGCACGGCGGAGGGCGGCCCGGACGATGCCCCGCGCCGGCCCCGTAACGCCCTCCTGCGCAAGCGCAGAACCGGAGGAGCGGCGGACGCGGACACGACGGAGGGGAAAGCGGCCGGGGAGGAGCCCGAGCACGACCGCCGCCCGTGGCGGGAAGACCGGATGACACGACTGGTCCGGGCAGGGCAACTCGACAGGGCGTACTGGCTGACCCACTGTTCCGACGAGCCGGAGGGGCGGGCGCAGACCCTGGCCTATCTGGCGGCGGCCTTCACGGCGGAGCAGGAGCCGTGGCAGGTGCAGTCTGTCTTCGAAGCGCAGCTGACCAGCACCGACGACGGAGACCTGGTCCTCCCCGACGGCCCGGCGTGCGCGACCGCGCTCGTCGCCCACCTGAGGTGCTCCCTCGCCCAGGGGTGGGGCACCGACCTGCGCCGCGACCTGCTGCAGCGGGTCGCGCTCGACGAGCCGTGGCAGCAGTTCGTGCACAAGGCGTGCGAGGCGTTGGGCAGCGGTCGTCCGCTCCTCACGACGGAGGAACCCGGCGGGGCGGACTCCGTTCTGGCCAGACGCGCGGAGCTGGGCGAACGGGCGCAGGCGCTGATCGAGGACTTCGCCGTACGGAGCACCCCCTACCCCCGCGCCACCAATGTGTTGCACCACCTGCTCGACCAGAAGACGGTGCTCGGCACCGGCGTCCGGGCGGTGGTGGACTGGGGCGCGCTGGACGACGGCGCGGAATGCGTCGAAGCCATCAGGAAGGCCGCCGCGGGACTGGCCAAGCCCCGGCAGGTCGACAGCGTCATCGAGGAAACCGACCGGCGCTACCGGTCCAGCAGCCAGGCCCGTAAGCCGATCGAGGCGAAGGCGCTGGTCGCGCTGCAGGACTCGGTGCGGGAGGTCGCCGCGCTGCTGCGTGCCGCAGTCACCGAGATCGAGGCGGCGGCCTCGCAGCCGTCGCGGACCACCCCGCACACCGACCTGTTCCGGCTCGCGGGGCAGATCGCGACGCGGGAACCCCTCTGCGTCGAGGAGGCGGCCGTCGGACTGCTGGCCGCCTGGATCCAGCACCCTTCGCACGACAGCGGTGGCCAGGAGCCCGTACGCCCGGCAGGGGACGGCAGCCGGTGCACCACCGAGCCGGACGTCTCCTGGCTGCTCCTCGCACCCGAACTGCCCAGGAACGCGGACGGCGTACCGGCGCACGCGGACCCCGCGGCGTACCCGGCGGTCGTACGGCTGCTGGACGGTCCGCCCTCCGCGGAGGAAGCGTTCGAAGCGTACGCCGCCGACGGGCGCCTGGACCTGGCGCGGAAACTGCTCGACGCCGAGCCGGCGTTGCTGGGCCCGCAGGACCCGTTCCCCCCGGAACTCACGGACCGCCTCCAGGAGCAGTGCGTCCTGTGGAGCAAGAAGCTCGGCCACCGGATCGAGATCGCGATCGCGGACTTCGAGACCGCGCGACGGCAGAACCTCACCCACGCCGACGACGAGCGGATCCGCGCCAGCCTGGACGCGCTGTCCAGTCGGCACCAGGCGCTGAGGGCCTCCGGAACCGCCGTCGACTACGGCGCACTGCTGCGCCAGGCGGACGAACTGCGCCGGCCGTCGGTGGAACGGATCAAGGCCCACCAGGCCGCGCTGGAGGACCGGCTGGACAGGACCCGGCTGGGCAAGGAGGACAAGCAGCGGGTCCGCCGGCTGCTGGAACGCAAGGACTGGGCGACAGCCTCGGAGCTGATCACCGAGGCGGAGCAGAAGAACCGGCTCCCGCAGGAACGCGACCTGGTCGCCGAGGATCTGCGCGGCTTCGTCAACCTGCTCAACACGGACACCTCCCGCATGGCCAAGGAGAACGCGGACGCGCGCTACCTGGCACGGCGCGCGTCCCGGCGTGACCGCCAGAGCGCGGAGGCCGAGGTCGCCCTGGAGGCCTGGGAGAGAATCCACGACCGGCGGTCCGGGGCCACCCGGCAGCGCAGCACCGACCTCAAGAGCGTGCTGCGGCTGCTGGGCCTGAACGCGCACAGCGTACGCGCCGACCAGGGCGCCAGCGGGCTCCAGGGAGTCCTGCGCTACGAGGTCTCCTGCGACATGAACCGGGTCGCCTCCCACGTGCCGGAATTCGGCTCCGGATCGGGAGGCGTGTTCCAAGTCCTGCTCGCCACCCGGCCCCTCACCGGTCAGAGCCCCGCCGACCTGCTCACCGGACAGGACCAGCTCAGGCCCACCCTGCTGCTCTGTCCCCAGACCTTCACACTGGCCCAGCGCTTCCGGTTCGCCGGCGCGCTGGCCCAGCACGTCACGCCCACGCTCGTCGTCGACCACGCCGTCATCGGCTGGATGGCCGCACGGGCATACGGCTCCTTCCAGCGTTTTCAGCGCGTCACCCTGCCCTGGAACCGCACCAACCCCTACCAGGACGCCGGGGTCGTCCCCCGGGAGATGTTCTACGGGCGTACCGCGGAGGAGGCGACCGTCCTCGACCCCCGCGGCGGGATGTTCCTGTACGGAGGCCGACAGCTGGGCAAGTCCGCCCTGCTGCGCCGGATCGAGGCGGAGTGGCAGGGCAGGGAGCACGAGATCGCCGTCTACATGGACCTGCGGGGCCTGGGCATCGGCGAGTCCCAGGGGCCCGACCGTATCTGGCAGCAGCTGCGCACGGCGCTCGCCCGGCATCCCGGCTTCGCCCGCGAGACCTCCCGCCTCGGTCGCAACGCCGGGCCAGAGGTCATCGCCCGTTCCGTCAAGAACTGGCTCGACGCCAACAGCGTGCGCCGGGTGCTGCTGCTGGCGGACGAGGCCGATCCCTTCCTGACGGCGGACTCCAACAAGGTGGCCACCCGCGGCGGCACCTCCGACTTCGTGGTGCTGCGCGCGCTGCGTCAACTCCGCGACGACACGGCCGGCCGGTTCAAGCCGGTCTTCGCCGGCCTGCACCAGGTGCAGCGGTTCGGCACCATGTCCAACACCCCCACCGTGCAGGGCGGCGTGGACGTGCTCATCGGCCCCCTCGATCCGGACTCCGCGCGGTCCCTGGTCGTCGAGCCGCTCGCTGCGCTCGGCTTCGTCTTCGGGCCGTCGGAGGAGGAGCGCAACCTCGTCTGGCGACTGCTGGCGGCGACCAACTACTACCCGCCGCTGATCCAGCTCGTGTGCCGCACGCTCGTCACCACGCTGCGCCAGCGGCTGGAGCGCACCGAGTCACACCCGCCCGTGCTCATCACCGAGGAGGACGTGGAACAGGTGATCACCGCTCGGGCCGTCCTGGACGGACTGCGCGACAAGCTGCGGATCACCGTCAACCTGGAGGACCGTTACCGGGTGCTCAGCCTGGTGACCGCCCGGATGGCCATCCAGGACAGCTACGCAGCCACCTACTCGGCCCGGACCATCCACGACGAGGCCGCCGCCGTGTGGGAGCCGGGGTTCCCCGAGCACACCGAGCAGGTGACGGCCGGCTACCTCCGGGAAATGGTGGGCCTCGGCATCCTGGTCGAGTCCCCGGAGGGGCCCGAAGGCCGCGGCTACACCATGCGCAGCCCGAACATGGTGAACCTGCTGTGGACCGTGGACGACATCGAGCGTGAGCTCAAGACCGCCGAGTTCGACGCCCCCTACGAGTACAACCCGCTCCAGGCCCGGCGCACGCTGGAGCTGGAAACCGACGGGTTGCGCCGGTTCAGCCCGCTCACCGACGGCCGGATCGCCGTACTGACCCAGGGCACGGGCCCCGTCACCGTGTTCGGCAGCCCGGCGCTCGGCAGCGCCCGGCTGGTCGACGCCCTGCGTGCCAAACTCGCGGCCGACCAGGTCAGCGAGATCAGGACCCGCCGCGGCACCGCCGAAGAGCGGGCGCATGACAGTACCGCTCACGTGGAATGCGTGCGGCCCGACGAGCTGGGCGAGTGGATCACCCGTAACTCCGCTCCGGGTGCGGAGACCCGCAAGCCGTCCCTGCTGGTGGTCGACCTGCTCGGCGCCGACGAAGCCGAGTGCGCCGAGGTGGAGGCCCGCCTCGCGCGGCGTGAGCTGGCCGAACGGCTGCGGTCCGTCCTGCTGCGTTCCAACCGTCAGGACGACCTGTGTTCCGAGAGCGACCAGGTGGTGCGCATGGAGCGCTGGACGATCGAGTCACTGCGGGCATGGCCCGAATGCGTCTACGACACGCCCGATCAGCGCAACCGGCTCATCGCCGCCACCGGAGGCTGGCCGGAGTTGGTGGAGGACGTGGTCGCTCGGGCGGCCTCGCACTCCATGCAGCGGACCGACGCCTGCGCTTGGGGACGCGACCGTCTGACGGATCCGCTGCTGGCCCGGGCCTTCATCGAAGCCGTCGGTTTCACCGAACGCCAGGTGGAGGTCCTGCGCGACTGGGTCGAGTACGCCTCCCTCGACGACCGGAGCGAGGGACTGCCGCTGACGGACGTCGCCGAGCTCCTCGCCGAACGCATCACCCCCGAGGAGGGCCCTCCGTTGGAGGCCGCCGAGCGCCTGCAGCGAGAACTGAGCGCCCTGCAGGTCCTCGACACGGTCAAGGACGGAGGGCTCCTGCTGGACTCCGCCGTCTGCACGGCACTTCACACCCTGCACACCACGGGCGCCGGTGATGCCGCAGGGTGACGCGCCGGATCCGCGTGCGGCGCCCGCGGATCCGGAAGACGCACGGACGGCGGTGCCGGGGCACGGTGCGACCGCCGTCCATCCGCTGACGGCCGGGCTGCCCGGTGTCCGGGATCACATGGGCGCCGTCGCCCGTGACCTGCACCACGGTCGCAGCTGCCTGTGGATCTTTCCCGACCATCTGGTCGAGAACGGCACCGCGGACCGGCTCTTCGCCGAGGTGGTCGCCGGCACGGCCGGCGCCCGCGTCGAGAACGTGCACGCCGAGCTCACGGAGACGGCGGTCCCCGGGCCGCGGGCCGGGAACCGCCCACCGCGCCGCAGCATCTGGGGCCCGCCCGCTCCGGGCGGCTCCCGTGACCTCGCTGCGGTCCCGTCGTTCGGCGCACGTCTCCAGCACGCCCTGGAGGCACGGGTGCCGGCGGAGGACGAGGACCCCCTGGAGCGCGTACTGGAGACGCTGCTCACCGGGGGCCGGACGGGAGCCCGCTGGTTCGTCAGCGCGCGCTCCTGGCTCGAACCCGATCTCGACGGCCTGGTGGCGTTGTACCAGCGGCTCACCCATCAGGTGCGGGCGGAGCCGCCGCCTGCCGAGTGCACCCCGCGCCTGCTGCTCGCCGCTCGGTACCGGGACATTCCCGCGGACCTCCCCGCCCGTTCGGATGCGGACACGGCGCGGATCCACTGGTGGTGGGGCGTCCTGGGACGGCTCGACGGTCTGACCGCCGCCGCTCACACCGAGGCGGCCCGGCCCTCCCTCGCGCTCCCGGCCGAGCGCGACGCCACCGGCAGCGACGGGCCGCCGACCAGCGGCATGCAGGCGACCAGCGACAAGCAGGCGATCCCGTCCGCCCCACCGGTCTCACCGGCTGAAGAGGCCTACACCCGCGCCGTGCGGACACAGCTGCGCAGAGAAGCCGCGGCCGAACTGGCCGGCCCGGACCTCTCCCTGCTGCCCGCCCTGCTCGCCGTTCCCGATCTGGGCGTCTGGGAGAGCGACGGGGCCGTGGTCAAGTCGATACGGGACGCTCTGTGCTGTCCTCCGGAAGGTCCTGTGGGCGCCCCGGCCGCCGACTGCCACCTCGAACCTGTCACCCCCGCTCCCGGGCAGAGCCTCCGGGACGCCTGGGCCGACGGCGCCGTCGAAGCCTGGGAGGGGCGGCTGCACGTCCGGATCACCGACCGGTTGCGCTCCTCTGGCGGCGGCCCGGCGGAACACCGGCTGACCGAAGACCTGCGCACCGCGGTATGGCGGGCGCAACTGCGCGTCATCTACCCGCTGCTGGCCTCGGGCCGTAGCCAGCTGCAGGACGCCTATCTACGGCTGAACCGGATGAGTGTGCAGGGCCTGCGCGACCGCGCCCGCCATCGGCTGCGTGGCCAGGGAAAGGACTACCGCGTGCCCTCCTCCGCGTCCCTGATGGAGCTCTCCGAACTGAGCTTTCTCATGAAGCTCTTCTCCGGCTCCCCCACCGATCTGCTCGCGTCGCTGTGCGAGGCTCTGCACAAAGCCCGCAACCATCTGGCCCACCACCAGTGCCTCGGCCGGCAGGATGTCGACGAGGTGTGCAGGGCGCTCGCCCGTCTCGACGGCATCGATGCGGCCCGCCCGCGTCCCCTCACCCTGCCCGGCCCGCGGCCGCCCGCTCCTGGCACCCGAGGTGTCCCGCTCGCTCTCCCGGACGTCGTTGAGCAGTGAGAACGTGGCCGAGCGCGAGGTCGGCGAGAGTCACACCACACTCGATTGGCAGACCCCTCCCCTGGCGCGTTGAAGGGGGACACCGGCGACAGGGGTGTCTCGGCGTCGAGCCAGGTCGATGAGGCGGACATGCGCCGCACCTTGGACGCTGCCTCCGGCAATGGCCGAGTGGTCCCTCAGACACTCGCACGAGTCGAGACAGCCCAGCCACGACCGTGTACGGCCCCGGACTTTGAACTCTCCGATGACAAAGTATGGACATGTCAAGCGGAAGTCTTCTACCTTGGCGGCGCAAGTGCAGCGCCACCGCAGCAGACCGGAGCGATATCCGGCACGGTCCGGTCCCCAGTTCGTGGAGGACCAATGTCCCATCGTCTGTTTCCGCGCGCCCGAAGACACTTCATCCCCCTGTTGGTCGGGGGCGTCCTGGCCGGCGGCCTGTGTTCCGCTCCGTCGGCTTCCGCCGCTCCCGCGGACGTCCCCCCTCAGGAGCCGGGAGTCACGCTCCGTGTGTTCGACGTGCAGACGCCGCTGAGCAAGCTGTGCACCCTGAAACCGGGCCAGACCCCCAACCACGACAAACTGATGCCGACCGTCGACTGGTCCACGGCCGCCGACTTCGGCGGGTTCGCCGACAACTTCGTCACCGAGACGTCCGGTTACCTGAACGTGCCGCGCGACGGCTCCTATTCGTTCCGTCTCACCAGTGACGACGGTTCACGGCTGGCCATCGACGGCGACACGGTGATCGATCACGACGGGCTGCACGGGAGCGAGCCGAAGGACGGCACGGTTCATCTCGCCGCCGGGCTGCATCCGTTGCGCATCGACCACTTCGAGCGGGACGGCGAGCAGCAACTCCGGCTGGCCTGGAAACCGCCGGGTGAAAGCGGCTTCACGGTCGTGCCCCGCGAGGCACTGAGCACCGACGCCGGTGTCGTCCGGGTCACCTCACCAGGCCGCAAGGAGTGCGAGGCGAGCGGCGACTCCCCCGGCGACGGCCTGCCCCTGACCTCCGTACGCCCCGACCTGACCCTCACCGACCTGCGCCCGGAGGGCTTCGAGCCGCAGGTCAGCGGCATGGACTGGCTGCCCGACGGACGTCTCGCGATCAGTACGTGGGGCGGCAGCGACAACGTTGCCGGAGAGGTGTACCTGCTGGACCACGTGACCGGCCGGACGAGCCGGGACAAGGTCACTGTGAAGAAGGTGGCGAGCGGACTCCGCGAGCCCATGGGCATCAAGTACGTGGACGGTTCGCTGTACGTCTCGCAGAAGCACGAGCTGACCCGGTTGGTCGACAAGGACGGCGACGAGGTGACCGACGAGTACCGCACGGTCGCCACCTGGCCGTACGGCCGGAACTTCCACGAGTTCGCCTTCGGTCTGCTCTACCGGGACGGCTACTTCTACGTGAACCTCTCCGTCGCCATCAACCTCGGCGGCGCGACCACCACTCCGCAGCCCGCGCCCGGCCGCGGAGTCACGTACAAGGTCAGCAGGAAGACGGGGAGCATCAGTCCGGTCGCAGGCGGTCTGCGGACCCCCAACGGCATCGGCTGGGGCCCCGGCGGCGGCATCTTCGCCACCGACAACCAGGGCGGATGGCTTCCCGCGTCGAAGCTCGTGCAGATCAAACAGGACCGCTTCTTCAACCATTACACCGAGCCGTCGGGCCCCTTCGACAACTCCCCCGTCACCGAGCCGGTGCTGTGGCTGCCGCAGAACGAGATCGCCAACTCGCCCTCCACTCCGCTGTACCTGAAGAAGGGCGGCTTCGCCGGCCAGATGCTGCTGGGCGACGTCACCTACGGCGGCCTGCAGCGCGCCTGTCTGGAGAAGGTGGAGGGCCAGTACCAGGGAGCCGTCTTCCGCTACACCCAGGGGCTCGAAGCCGGCGTCAACCGCATCACCCTGGGCCCCGACGGCGCGATCTACGTCGGCGGCCTGGGCGCCGACGGCAACTGGGGCCAGGAGGGCAAACTCAGGTTCGGCCTGCAGAAGCTGGCACCGAACGGCAAGAACACCTTCGACATTCAGTCGATGCGTGCCGTGCCCGGTGGTTTCGACCTGACCTACACCCAGCCCGTCTCCGCCGCCACCGCCGAACAGCTCGCCGCTCACTACCGTGCCGAGCAGTGGCGTTACACGCCGACCGCGGACTACGGAGGCCGGAAGATCGCCGAGGAACCGCTTCCCGTGCGTTCGGCGACGCTTTCGAAGGACGGCCGTACCGTCAAGCTCCGGCTGGACGGTCTGAAGCCGGGCCGCGTGGTCCACGTCCGTTCCCCGCGTCCCTTCACCTCGGCCTCCGGTGAACCGCTGTGGAGCACCGAAGCCTGGTACACCCTCAATCGGATGCCCGGCAAGCAGCCGCCCCCCGCCACACGGTACGAGGCCGAAGAGGCACGCCTCACCGGCACCGCCGGCATCAACACCGACCACGTGGGCTATTCCGGCAGCGGTTTCGTCGACCGTTACGCCACCGAGGGCAAGGTCGCCACGACCTTCGACGTGACGGTCCCGAAGGCCGGCGCCTACGACGTCAACCTGCGCTATGCCAACGGGCCGAACCCGTTCCGGGGCACCAAGACCCTTTCCCTGTACGCCAACGGGAAGAAGGTGCGGCAGACGAAGCTCGCCTCCACGGGCGACTGGGACTCCTGGTCGACACGGACCGAGAAGCTGGTGCTGCGTGCCGGACACAACACGATCGCCTACCGGTACGACCCCGGCGACACCGGACATGTCAACCTCGACCTGATCACCGTCCATCCGCACAAGGCCCGGATCACCCTCTTCGACGGGACGGCCGCCTCGCAGACCCAGTGGCAGCACACGGACGGGAGACGCCCGCAGTGGCCCCTCACCGACGAGAAGTCGATGGAGGTGTGCTGCGGGGACATCCGCACCACGGACGCGTACCAGGACTTCACTCTGCATGTGGAGTTCCGCGTCCCACTGCTTCCCCCCGATGTCACCGGACAGGACCGCGGAAACAGCGGCATCTTCCTCCAGGACCGCTACGAGCTCCAGATCCTCGACTCCTACGGTGACACCTCGCCGGCCGCCGACGAGGCCGGGGCGATCTACCTGAAACGGGCGCCCGACACGAACGCGGCGACAGCGCCCGGGACCTGGCAGACCTATGACATCGTCTTCCACTCGGCTCGCTACGACGACGACGGCCGTAAGACCGCCGACGCCCGCGTCACGGTGGTGTGGAACGGCAAGAAGGTCCACGACGACGTGGCCCTCGACGGACCGACCGCGTCGGGCAGAGCGGAAGGCCCCGCCGCGGGAGCGATCCGGTTGCAGGACCACGGGAACAAAGTCAGGTTCCGCAACATCCGGATAGCACCACTGACATGACCCTCGACCGGGTCCGGGCGAAGAGTCCCTCTGCGCCCGGACCCGGCGTCCGGACATGGACATCGGAGGTCGTCGCCCTGATCGGGACCAGTGGGTGTCACACCGCTCGTGGTCAACACCCCCGGGGTGCGTGCCGAGTCACGGCCGGTCCGCCCTGTCCGTCGCCGGAACCGGGCTTCACCGGTACGGGATGAGACAGAGGCCGTCCGTCTCGTCCGCGCCCGTGCCCGCGCCCGCGCCCGCCCAGGCGGTACTACCGGTGGAACGGTCCTGTCACCGCGAAGGTCGTGCCGGGGCTGTAGCAGTTGACGTACATCGTCCTTCCGTCCGGTGCGAACGTGACGCCCGCGAACTCGCCCCACTCCGGAGCCTCGGGCGTGCCGGTGTTCTGGCGGTTGCGGGCCATGGCGTACACCTCGCCGCGGCGGGTCACGCCGAACACGTGCTGCGCGCCGTCGCCGTCCTCGCAGACCATGAGACCGCCGCCAGGGGCGAGGCAGATGTTGTCCGGCGACTCGCCGGGCAGTTGTACGTCCGTGTCCGGACCGAAGACGACAACGAGCGTGAGGCGGCGTCTTGTGGGGTCGTAGCGCCAGACCTGCCCGAAGTGGTCCGCGGCGGAGCCCTCCGCCCTGTGCGCGAAGGAGGACACGAAGTACACGCACATCCCGCCCCAGTAGCAGCCCTCCAGCTTCTGGGCGTGCGTGATGCCCTTCGGCCCGAAGTCCTGCAGCCGGATGGGGGTCTGGACGGCGAGCGGGTCGGGGACGTCCACCCACTCGACACCGTCGAAGGAGGCGCCCGTCTCCTGGATGGAGGAGAGGTCCGGTAGGCCGGGGACGCGCATCGCCTGCAGTCGGCCGCCCGCGCGCAGCGAACCGATGCCGCCGAGCGGCTTGTTGGGCAGGAACCGGTAGAAGAGACCGAAGGGCCGCTGGAAGGCGTCCTCGGTCTCGTAGACGACGCCCCGCCGGGGGTCGATCGCGATCGCTTCGTGCTGGAAGCGGCCCATGGCGGTGAGCGGTACGGCCCCGGTGCGGTGGGGATCGACCGGATCGACCTCGAAGACGAAGCCGTGGTCCTTGGTGTAGCCGCTGGTGCCGGCTTTCTCCTCGGTCTCCTCGCAGGTCAGCCAGGTGTCCCAAGGGGTCGGCCCACCCGCGCAGTTGACGGCCGTACCGGCGATCGCGACCCGCTCGGACACGACGCTGCCGCGGCCGTCCAGGGTCAGGGCCGTGCACCCGCCCTTGCCGGCGGGGTCGTAGGTGATGCCCTTGACGGCCGGGACGGCAATCCGCGCCGTAGGACGGTTCTCGTGGTTGCGTACGAGGTGCACGCGGCCGCCTCTGCCCGCGAAGGCGGACATGCCGTCGTGGTTGCTGGGAACGGCCCCCTCCCCGGAGCGGAGTTGGTCGCCCTCGCGGGAGAGCACCCGGTAGCGGAAACCTTTCGGCAGGTCGAGCAGGCCGTTCGGATCGGGAACGAGGGGGCCGTGGCCGGAGCGGCCGAGCGCGCTCGCCGTACCCGCGAAGAGCTCCGAGAGCACTCCGGTGAACGCGATGCCCACCCCCACGGCGCCGGAGCGGGCGAGTACTTGGCGTCGATTCGCCCAACGGCTGTTACCGGGCGTGCCGTCGGACCTGGTTTCGGGCATGGGGCAGCCTTCCTGCTGGCGGACAGGAACTGTGACCCCGCCGTGTCTACCACCCGACACCGGCCTCGGGAACCACGCGTGCGGCACGGTCAGCAGCCCGGCCGGGGCGCGGGCGCGCGGCTCGGTGGCACGGCCGACACCGCGGGCCCGCTCCCTGTAGCCGTCGGGCCACCTGGTCGGCGGAGCAATGAGGCTGACCCGCCCTCAGCACGAGTGCCATTTCAGCGTCAGGACATCGCCCGTGACGCGCATCCCATACTTCTCATGACGCGTCATGGGGAACAGGTCACAAGGCGTACCGCTGTCCCGGTCCACGTTGCCCGGCGGACCGTGCGCGGTTCAACGCGGCGCCGCGTTCACCCTCACTCGCACGCTCACGCCCGAACCATGTGTACGAGGCAGTGGCCGACACTCCAACGACTGCTCCCGCTGCCGTCGACGCGGCGGCCCGTCGATCGCCCGAAGGGCCTGCTCCCGCTCGGTCTCCGCCCTGGCCGCCGGCTCATCCGTGACGCGCCCCAGCTCCTCCACGTCCGCGGGCAATCAGCCCTCACCGACCAGGTCAAGACGGGCCTGCGTCTCCCTGGGCCGGCGACATGTGAGTGTCTGGCCAGGCCCCGGGCAGCGGCGTACAGTCCGTGTGGTTCTCGGGCCACAAGCCGTTCCGGGCAGCACGGCGGTTTCCCAGCAGGTCAACGACAGAGTTCGGCCACCCCACCACACACCGCCGACGTCACACTCAGTCAGCCCTCCACGGAAAGTGGGCCAGAACCGGATCAGGCACACATTCCGTGAGGACGGTCAACGGCGTTCGGCCTCGGTGCCGCAACGTCATCTGGACCCAGGGTGGATGTTCCGGACAGGGCTGGTGCGTTGTCCACGAACGTTCGCCGGGTGGGGGTTCGGCCTGGCG
Source organism: Streptomyces kebangsaanensis (assembly GCF_001906585.1). Taxonomy (GTDB): domain Bacteria; phylum Actinomycetota; class Actinomycetes; order Streptomycetales; family Streptomycetaceae; genus Streptomyces; species Streptomyces kebangsaanensis. The sequence goes on from NZ_JUJA01000137.1 coordinate 55,231, forward strand.
GGTGCTGGCGGTGTGGGGGTGGGGGCCTCATCGTTGGTGGCGACGTGATCGCCGTCGAGGGTGAGGTCGTGGATGGCAGAGCCGGTCAGGGCACGGCGGTTGACTGATCACGAGGGTCAGCGGCTGCAGCAGATTGTTCGGCGGGGCCGGCATGAGTCGGTGCGGGTGCGCCGGGCGCTGATCATCATGGCCTCGGCGTCTGGCACGCCCGTGACGGCGAGCCGCGACCTGTAGTCCGCGAAGACCGGGAGTAGCCGGCGCTCCAGTGTGGACCACAGCGATGAGATGGACGACACGTCGTTCCAGCCTCCGTGTCGTACTCCGAAGCGAACCGGCGTCAGGTCGGGCAGCTGGGCGAACCACGGCACAGGGTACCTCGCTCGTCCGAGGGCAACTGGCTTGCCCTGGCAACGTCCTGCCCGCACCTTGTACCCGGGGGCGGACCGCGGGTAAGCAGGGATGACGTCTCGGATGACGAAGAGGGGACCATGCACACCCACAGGCAACCGGAACAGACGAACTCCGCCGGATCCGCCCAGCGTATGGCCAAACCAGCCGGAAACGCGCGTCCGGCGCCGGCCCCCTCACCCCGGCGGCCACTGCGGCCCGCCGCGTTGCAGGAGCTGCAACGGACCCTCGGCAATGCCGCCGTGGCCAGGATGGTGGCCGACCAGGCGGCCGACGAGCAGTCGGCGATGACCAAGGTCGAGGCCGTGACCCGGGCAGCGGGCAGCCCCCTGCGGGCGGACGTCCAGCACGCCATGGAGCAGGCGTTCGGCGGTGAGGATTTCAGTGACGTGCGCGTGCACGTCGACCGCGGCTCCGCCGAGGCGGTGGGTGCCAAGGCCTACACCACGAAGACCAACCACATCGTCTTCCGCAGCGCCGCAGACATGGACGCCCACACCGTGCGCCATGAACTCCAGCACGTCCGGCAGCAGCGGGCCGGTGGGGTCCCCTCCGGCGTCAGCCACCCCGAGGACGCCCTGGAACGCGACGCCGAGAGCACCGCGACGAGACTCGGGCACGGCGCACCGGACGTCCAGCGCGTACCGGCCTCGCCGCACCATCACGCACCGGCGCCGGCCGGAACCGGCACGGTTCAGCGGGTGAAACTCACCGACCCGCCGTTCTGGCAGGCGTGGGCCGGCCCGGGCGCCCGCTTGACGTCCGAGCAGAAGACTTTTGTGTGGCAGACGCTCGGCGCTCTGGCGAAGGAACGACACAAGCTCGTCAGGACCTTGAGCGTGCAGGAGGCTGTGGACCTGCTCAAAGCCGCCGAGGTGACCCCGGAGTCCCTGGCAGAGCACATGGCCCGGCAAGAGCAGCAGGCGCGGGATCGGTACCCGGAGGAGGCCCAGGACACTGTCGCAGCCGCCGCTGCCAAGTGGGAGGCTCAGGACCCGAAGCCGGAGCTCCCCCTTCTCGAAACGGTGGCCTTCGATATCGAGGGCATGGGCCGAGGGACCATCGCTCTGCTCAAGCGCCGCGGTCAGTCCCCCTCCTACCCCAAGATGCTCTCGTGGTTCTCCCACGGCTACGAAGACCGTCATCCGATCACCATCGACACGGCGCGGAAGTACGCGTTCGCCGTACGGGAAGAGCAGAGCCTGGACCGTACGGTGGGCACCGTGGAGGACTGGAAATCCCTGCCGGGTGCGCTGGACACGTCCGACATCAAGCTCACCACGTCCGCGCCGGGCGAATACGTGCAACCCCACTCCGCGTTCGAACTCAAACAGCAGATCGACCGCGTGATCTCGCTGGTCGAGCACTGTGACGTGGCCGTCCTGCTGGACTACCACTGGGCCGGTAACGTGGCGGAGGAGCACGCTGGCGCGCGCGCCGCCGACACCCCCGCGCTGGCCACCATCATCGAACGGACACCGAAGCTGGCCCGCTACGAGTCCTTGCTGATCTACGCGTGCCGGACGCCGTGGAGCGTCAACTCGGCGGCCGAGGGCAGCTCCCTGCTCAAGGCGCAGTACGCCAAGGAACTCAAGGCCGCAGGAAAGTCCGTGGAGGAGGCGGAAGCCATGGTGAAGGCGAGATACACCGGCGGTCCCACCAAGGGCGTCGTCCACCGCTAGTGGAAGTACCGGATGCCGTGGATGCGGTGATAGGTGGCCGGCAGCCGGTCCGGCTTCTTCTTCCGTGCCCAGCCGGACCCGTGGCAGGGACGGATGGACAGCGGGCCGAACTGGTCGAACGCAAAGCACCGGTCCAGGAAGTGGCTGGTCACGTGCTCGATGCGATCGAGTTTGGCGTCCTTGTCCGGGTCGCTGGACTCCTTCCAGGTGCGAGTGCGCTGGAAGGAGATCCCGTTGTCGTGCAGGATCTGCCGCAGCCGCTCGCGCCGCAGGACCGCGCCCTTCTCGTTCTGCGGGGCGGCGTCGTACTCGGCCACGATCCGCAGCTTGTACTCGGGGCTGAAAGTGCGGCGCTTCAGCCGGGGAGCCGGGTCGGATCCAGCGGACTTGCTGCTGGTCATGAGGGGGTGGTTCTCCTGTCGTGCCCTCTCAGGCTAACCCGGCGAAGCGGGACGTCTCACCCAAGGCTGACAGAGAGGGAGGTGGCTCTGAACGCCCCCGGAAGGGGTCATGTGGATGTCGGGCCACAAGCCGTTCTTGATTCTTGAAGTCCATAGCCCCGGATTCAATCGGTCGTCGCAACACCGGCTTCCTGGACCGGTAGCAGATGCTCGTTCAAGGCTTCGGCGGGTGTCTTCCAACCGAGTTTCTTGCGGAGCCTGTTGTAGTGAGTGCGAGTGCAACGGCCTCGAGTTCGTCGGCCTCCCATCGGGACAGGTCCGTGCCCTTGGGGAAGTACTGCCGCAGCAGGCCGTTGACGCTTCTACGTCAAGCAACGAGCTCATGCTGCGTGATGTGGTGTTGCCGGGAGGCTCGGTCTTGGACCATCGCGCGATGGATGACATCGATCAGATGGCGTTTGAGTACGCGTCGAGCTCCTCGGACGTCCTTCGTCGGCGTGTGGCGGGCCAGTAGCTCCCGCGCGCCGGGGTGGAACCGCTGCTGGACGATCGCTGTGGTGTAGAGCAGGCTGTTCAGCCGGCGGTTGCCGCCGCGGTGCAGTCGGTGGCGTTCCCTGTCGGAGGAGTAGACGGGGATCGGAGCGCATCCGGTGTAGCGAGCGAGCTTGGCCGAGCTGGCGAAGCGGGTGATGTCGCCGATCTCGGCGAGGAGGACCGCCGCGGAGACATGGCTGATCCCGGTGATCTCCAGCAGCGCGGGCGCCAGAGGGCTGACAAGCTCTTTGATCGTGGCCTCAAGGTCGCGGATCCGCCGGTTCAGACCGTCTATCTCGCCGAGCGTCTCGGCCAGTACGCGGTGGACGTGAGGGCTTGTCCGCGAGGTGTCCAGGAGCGTCGTCAGTGAGGCGAGGCCGGGAGTACGGGTGAGGTCACCGGGGTGTGGTCGAGCGGTGGCGATGGCGGCACGCGCGACCGCGGTGGCGTCGTCGGGGTCGGACTTGGAGCCGGTGGCGGCGTGCAGCTTGTGGTGAGCGGTCATCAGCCGGGTGGGGACCCAGACCACTTCGTGGCCGGCCAGCAGCAGTCCATCGGCCAGGCCGCGAGCGAAGCCACGGCCGTCCTCGATGGCCCAGGTCAACGGAATCCTTCTGGGCCCGGGTCCAAGTGGAACTGCTCAACCGCCGACGATGGCGCACCCGGCTGGGGTTGTCCACGGCCCTGTTCGAGTACTTGGAGATCTTCCACAACCGTCAGCGTAGGAATTCCGCCTTGAAGATGCCCAGCCCGGTGGAGTACGAACTGCGTACAACACCTGTAGGCTGAAATCAGCTACCTCGACTCCACGCAACTCGGGACAGACCCATTCGAGTCGGGGCGGATCAATCGCCAAGTGGCCATTGACGCACCATGCCAGATTCAAGAGGCACAATCATCATGCGCCATGCGCCATGCATCATGCGGCGCCGACGGGTGGGTCAACCTTGGTGCTATACGTCACCACATGCCATTCAGTATGTGTGAAGCTGAGGGTGTATCGCGCGTCTTGCCACGGCAAGGACAGCCTTTACCGCCGACGCGAAGAGAGCAATGACACCTACGCCACCGTTCGCCTCAAGCAGCTTTTCACCCGGGAAGGCCCGGGTTGCCCACAGGAGGAGCACTTGCCCCAGCCCGCAGTCCTACCGCTTACTCCCCCCGTCTCTTTCCAGAACCAGGGCGGCCGGAATGTTCTCCCGCAGATGGAGTCCTGGCGCTTCCTGCTCGTAGAGCCCGACGAGCGGTGGTCGCAGCCGCTCACTCAGATTTTACGACGCAATGGGCACAACCCACACGTAGTCGCCGACGGGGCATCAGCACTCAAGGAGCACCACCGACACGATGCCGTCCTGCTCGACCTGGAACTGCCGGACGTGGACGGGCTGGAGGTGTGCCGGGCCATCCGGGTGGTCTGTGACACCCCCGTCTTCGCTGTCACCTTCCGGGACAGTGAGCTGGACCGGGTACTGGGATTCCAGGCCGGAGTCGATGACTACGTCGTCAAGCCGTACGGGGCGCCAGAGTTGCTGGCCCGTATCTCAGCCGTGATGCGGCGAGCGCGGCCCCACCGACCCGCGAGTCCCCATATGCGGCTGGGGCCGCTCACCATTGAACGGGAGACCCGCTCGGTCCTTCTTCACGGGCGTACCGTACCGGTCACGCTCAAGGAGTTCGAGCTGCTGCTGCTCCTGGCCTCCCAGCCCGGAACCGTGGTGTCCCGACGCCAGATCCTCCAGCAGGTCTGGCAGGACATCGACGTCCGGCGCAGCCGCACCATCGACACCCATGTCAGTAGCCTGCGCCGGAAGCTCGGCTCGGGAAGCTGGATCATCACGGTTCGAGGCGTCGGCTTCAAACTGGAAAACGGCTCACAGCGTCCCGACTGATCGGCCGGCCGGCCCCCGAGTCCGCCGGGTGGACGGGTACGCCACGACTTTCCACGCCTCCGTGAGCCACTTCCGACATTCCTGGGGCGACGTCTCGCTCTCGGCCTCTCGATCACCGCTGTCCCGGCGCGACCCGCGTCGGGACAGTCGTCGGTACTTCCCGACCGCTCCGGGCGCGCGAGAAGACCCAGGCGGCCAGCACTGCGGCCAAGCAGACGGCTCCCGAGACAGACAGGGCGCCACGGGCCCCCGACCGTTCGGCCAGCCAGCCGGTGAGCAGCGCGCCGAAGGGAGCCGTTCCTTGGAAAATGAGGGTGTACTGACTTCGGCGCTTTGAGGTCACGGTGGTGACAGTCCGGTCTCGGCCAGGAAGCCGTCGAGTGTCGTGGGCCGGTACTGCAGGCTCTTGAGCCGATTGCGGACCAAGGACGCGAGCCGGCCCACCGTTCCGGCGGTGAGGTTGGCCAGGCTTCTCTTGCACTGCGACCACACACCCTCCACCGGATTCAACTCCGGCGCATACGCGAACAGCAAGAAGTCCGTCAACCAGGTCCGCACGGCAACCAGTTGCTGCATCACCTTCGAGGTGTGGGTGCCCAACCGAGCCCAGACCAGGACGATCGGAGCCTTCACCAGCCGATGCGCGCTGTCGACCAAGTGGATGCAGCCGTTCTCCGACAGGCTGCACCACTCACCCTTGCCGCCGCGGTGGACCCGCAGGCGGTAGCACAGCCGGGTCCGCGACCCGGGCCGCATCGCGATCAGTCCCGCCATGGAGATCCGGCCCGAACTCCGGCGGCCGGACACCCTCACCAGCGGGGTGTGTCCGCGTCGGCCCCTGGGGGCACCCCCGGGCGGAGCCTGGGGGAGTGCGCCCCTGGCCAGCAGCAGCGGCCGGCCTCGTCCTCGAAGCAGATCCAGCCGCCATGAGCAGCCGCCTCTTGTCCAGGCGGTCGGCCATTCCGCCGCCCACCAGCGTCAGTAGCAGGACAGGCGTGAACTGGGCGGCCGTGACCACGCCCAGCGCTGTTGCGGATTCGCCGGTCATCCGCAGCACGAGCCAGTCCTGGGCGGTGAACATCATCCAGGTGCCGGCGACCGAAGCGAGCTGGCCCAGCGCGAAGAGCCGGAAGTTGCGTACCCACAGCGAGGCGGTCATGTTCCGCAGGAGCCCCGTACGCATCACGGTGCCCCCGCCTCCGCGAGCGCCAGGCACTCCTCCAGGAAGACGAGAACCCGCAGATGATAGGTGCGGGCTGTCCTCCCCAGGCTGATGTTGTGCCCCGCGTCCGCCAGGTGCTCGGTCCGGGTCAGCGGTGAGTTCAGCCGGGCCATCATGACCTTTACGGTCCGCGGGTCGCTGCGCCACCACCGCTCGTGTTCGGCGAAGGTGAAGCGCACCGGTACCCGGACGTCCCGAGCCACACGGGGATACACATCCGGCCAGCGGGATATCTCGCGGGCCTCCCGCTCCGGGACGGAGGTGACCAGCGCGCCGGCGAGCTGAAAGGTTCCGGGTGGATAGAGCGCCAGCGGACCCCAGTGCATCCGGTGGGGATGGCGGCCGTCACCCATGGTCAGTTCCTGCGGGGACACGGCCCACCGGTCGCCGATGCCGGAAACATCCACCCCCAGCAGCCCGCCTTCCGTCCAGCGTGCCGCTGTGCACAGTGCTGCCTTCCCGCCCAGGGAGTGTCCGACGAGGAGGACACCCGCATCGCAGGAACGGCTCAGCCGGTACGTCGTCACCGCGGCAAGCAGGCACTCTGCCTGCTCCGCCAGCCCCATGCCCTCGGGTAGTTGCGCGGCCGAACGGCCGTAACCGGGGCGGTCCAGCGCAAGGGCGGCGTACCCACAAGAGGCCGCCAGAGAGAGCAGTGAAGTGGCGGGGTCAGCCCGGCCGTGAAAGTACCCGGCCCGCATACCCCCTCCGTGGAGGGCGACCAGCAGGGCGCGAGGCCGGGACTTCGGCTGCGCGAGCAGTCCGGAGAGGGTGATGCCGCCAGCCTCCAGGGTGATCTCGTGGACCGCGTGCTCGTCGCCGGATACCGGCGCGGCATTCGGAGGGCCGGGCAGGGACATGGTGACAGCTCCCTCGTCGGACGGGCCGGCAGGAGTACCGGTGTGCGGCGGACCGTCAGAACGCCGGTCCGGTGAATTCCGCCGCATCGTGGAATTATGTGACTTCCTTGCGCGAAGGCCTCTATGCCATCGCCCTTCTGTATTCACGTCAGTCGAGACCCCGTACGATGTGCGGCTCGAAGACGAATTCGTCCTCGTCGTCCAGAGCGCCTGTGGGAACCAGCGGAATACGGCTGTCGTGGTTCCCGTTTTCCCCGGTCTCTTTCTCAGGGTCTCCCTCGTGGTTCACCGAAATCTCCTCAGGATGGAAGAGGCTATGGGATGGCCGGCGGTTCATGAAGTCTTCGCCGTTGACTCACTGCGGCAGATTGCCGTGTTTGCGGATCGGCAAGTCGGACTGTTTGTCGCGCAGCATGGCCAGCGAGCGAACGATGACCTGCCGGGTCTCGGAAGGGTCGATGACGTCGTCGACGAGACCACGCTCGGCTGCGTAGTACGGGTGCATCAACTCGTCCCGGTACTCCTGGATTCTGCGGGCCCGTATCTCCTCGGGATCCTCGGCGGTCGTGATCTCCTTGCGGAAGATGACGTTGGCCGCGCCCTCCGCGCCCATGACGGCGATCTCGTTGCCCGGCCAGGCCAGAGCCAGGTCCGCGCCGATGGAACGGGAGTCCATGACGATGTACGCCCCGCCGTACGCCTTGCGCAGCACCAGGGAGATCCGGGGAACGGTCGCGTTGCAGCAGGCGTGCAGGAGTTTCGCTCCGCGCCGGATGATGCCGTTGTGCTCCTGGGTGACACCGGGCAGGAAGCCCGGCACATCCACCATGGTGACCAACGGAATACTGAAGGCGTCGCAGAACTGCACGAAGCGCGCAGCCTTCTCACTGGCGTCGATGTCGAGTACGCCGGCTGACGACGCGGACTGGTTGGCGACGATTCCGGCTACCTCCCCGCCGAACCGTGCCAGGACGCATACGATGTTCCGCGCCCAGTCCGGGTGGACGTCGAAGAACTCACCGTCATCGACGATCTCCTTGATGACTGCTCGTACGTCGTAGCTGCGGCCGGGATCGACGGGGACGAGGTCCAGCAGTGCCTCGGTAGAGCGGGTGGCGGGATCACCGGTGTGGGCGGACGGCGGCAGCTCCCGGTTGTTGGACGGCAGCAATGAGAGCAGATAGCGCACATCCGTCAGGCAGGTCTCCTCGTCGTCGTAGGCGCCGTGGCACACCCCGGAGACCGTCGCGTGGACGTCGGCACCGCCCAAGCCGTTCTGGTTGATGTCCTCTCCGGTTACCGTCCTCACCACGTCCGGTCCGGTGATGAACATCTGGGACGTGTCCCGAACCATGAAGACGAAGTCGGTGAGGGCCGGCGAGTACGCCGCTCCCCCCGCGCAGGGGCCCAGCATCACACTGATCTGCGGGATCACTCCGGACGTCTTTGTGTTGCGCCGGAAAATGCCACCGTAACCGGCGAGCGCGGACACGCCTTCCTGGATGCGAGCCCCGGCGCCGTCGTTGAGCGACACCAGCGGTGCCCCCACCGCCATGGCCATGTCCATGATCTTGTGGATCTTCTCCGCGTGCGCCTCTCCGAGGGCTCCGCCGAAGACCCGGAAGTCGTGGGCGTAGACAAAGACGGTACGACCTTCGGCCGTGCCCCAACCCGTGATCACGCCGTCGCCACAGGGCCTCTTGGCCTTGAGGCCGAACCCTCTCGCCCGGTGTCGGCGCAGCGGCTCCACTTCGGTGAACGAGCCCTTGTCCAGGAGCAGTTCAATGCGCTCGTGCGGCGTCAGCTTGCCCCGGGCGTGCTGCTTTCGGGTGGCCTCGGTGTCGGGGCCCTGTCGTGCGGCCTCCTTGCGCGCGGCGAGTTCCGCCAGTCGCCGCGTGTGCGGTGCAGCGGTGTCATCGATGACGGTCATGGGCCTCCTCGGGATGCCATGGTCGGTTGCGCACCCACGGTAAGGTCCCGGTCCGCGGCCTGATGTCCGCACCGGCGACGGCGAAAGGTGGCGCTGCGGCTTTGGGAGAAGTGTGCGTGCGCCGCGTTCCCGCGGCGCGGGAACGCGGCGCGGAGCCGGCCCGCTCGTGTGCAGGATTCGTCGGCGCTCATACGGACGGGACGAAGCAGGCCCTCGACGGTGGTTCAGGCGGCCTGCGCGGCCAGGTGCGCGTTGACGGCCTCGATGAGGGCCCGGGGCGTAGTGGAGTCGTCCAGCACGGAGTCGTCCAGCGTGATGTTCCACCCCCGCTCGATCCGGCCGCCGGTTTCGAGCAGCGCGAGGGACTCATAGCCGAGATCCCCGAACTTCTTGTCGAGGATGTCGTCGCCGAGATCGGTGCCTTCCTCGGCGCCCGCGCTTTCGAGGAGGATGCGCCGAAGGTCGTCCAGGGTGAAGACGGAACCGCTCATGTGCATGTGTCCCTTCGAGGGGTGGTTGGTTTCCGGGCCGTAGCGGGTGGTGTCTAGGTGGTGTAGGGGCGCCGGTTCCTGGCTTCGCCGAGGGACTGGGCCCACCAGAGGAGCTGCTCGAGCATGATCTTCGCCGCGTGGTTGCAGCCCTGGGGGTCGCACGGTTCGCCGTGCTCGTCGAACTGCTCCCAGACGTCAGGGAAACTGACGCCGTCCCGGATCGTGACGGCGTGCAGTTCGGAGAAGACCAGCCTCAGCTGTTCCACGGCCCGCAGTCCCCCGGACCGGCCCCCGTACGACACGAATCCGACCGGCTTGGCGTGCCACTCGGTCGTGTGCCAGTCGATGGCAGATTTCAGGACCGCCGGATAGGCGTGGTTGTACTCCGCCGTCACCACGACGAAGGCATGCGCCGCCGCCAGACAGGGGCTCACCGCCGCCAGACGGCGGGCCGCGTCGGTATCCGGTGGCCGGGTGATCACGACGGGGAGCGGATCGGCGGCGAGATCGAGGACGTCGATGTCGAACTGGCCGAAGGCTTCGGCTTCCCTGCGAAACCACCGTACGACGGCGGGACCGGTACGGCTGCTGGGCGGGCTGCCGGACAGCACGGCGAGGCGGACGCGTCCTTGTGACATGGCTGGCCTTTCGGGAAGGGCAATGGCCGGATGCCGGTGACCGGTGTCAGTGGTATCCGGGGTGGCACCGGGGTTTCCGGTGCCACCCCGGACGGGGTCAGCGCCTGCTCTCCGCGTACGCCTTGGCGTGGTTGAGGGTGGCGAGACTGTTGGTGCTCAGCGCGGTGCGCACGTACTCTCGTGCATCGTCGACGGTGGCCGACCCACCGAGGACGGCGGTGATGTTCGCGGTGTTCAGCACAACGGTGTGCTGGGAGGTGGCCGCCACCCCATCGGTGTCCTCCCGGAAGGTCCAGACACCGGTGTGCAGGGTCATCAGCGCAGGCAGGGTGACCTGCTTGTACGCGATCCTGTGGTGCGGGAAGCAGACCCGGTAGGACTTCGTGGTGTGGGTGGAGCCGTCCTTGGCCCTGGTATCCATCTCCAGAACCTGCAGTCCGGGCTCGTCCTCGGTGAGGCGTACCGTGGCCACGTGCGGCAGCCTCTCGGACCACAGCTGGGCTTCGTTGATGAAGTCGTAGACGTCCTTGGCCGAGCCGTCGATCCGCACCGTGTCCTCGAATGAGAAGGTAACGTCCTCCGGTGCGTGCGCCAGTTCCACATTCGTCTTGAGGGCGGACAGCTCAGAGCGGGAGTTCCGGTCCACGGCCCGGTCGATCCACGCCAGGGACTCGGGGTCGTCCCCCACCGCGCGGTAGTCGTGCAGCAGCCGTACCCGGGACTCGGCCGGGGACAGCGGTTCGATGATCCACTCTCCGCCCATGGCCGCGACCGGCGGTGCGGAGACCTCCTGTCGGAAGCCGACCCGCAGGTTCTCGGGGTCGAGGACGCGACGTGAGGTCCAGTTCTTCGCCTCGCCGTTGGCTGTGGCCCAGATCCGGATGCGCTCGCTGTTCCCCGACTGCTCCACCTGGTCGACGTACAGGGTGGGCGGGAAGATCCGAGGCCAGTTGCCGACCTCGGCGATCAGCCGGTAGACGGCCTGTGCCGGGGCCGCGACGGTGATCGTGTGCTCCACCTCTCGTGTACCGGGCTCGCTCATACATGCTCCTTGGTCTCGGTCCGGGTGGTTCAGAAGTTGCCGAGGCCGCCGCAGACGTTGAGCGCCTGCGCCGTGATCGAGGCGGCGGTGTCCGAGGCCAGATAGCCGACCAGCCCCGCGACCTCCTCCGGGGTCGAGTAGCGGCCGAGCGGGATCTTCGCCTGGAACTTGGCGAGCACTGTCTCCTCATCGGTCTGCCACGCCGTGGCATAGCCTTCCCGCACCCGCTGCGCCATGGGGGTCTCGACATATCCAGGACACACGGCGTTCACGGTGATGCCGGTGGGGGCCAGCTCGTTGCCGAGCGCTTTGGTGAAGCCGACCACTCCGTGCTTGGAGGCCGAGTACGGGGCGCCGAGCACCACGCCCTGCTTGCCGGCCGTGGAGGCGATGTTGATGATCCGGCCCCGGTTCTTGTGCCGCATCCGGCCGGTGTTGAGCACTTCACGGGTCGTCCGGAAGACGCTGTGGAGATTGGTGTCGATCACGTCGTGCCACAGTTCGTCGGTGATGTCGGCGGTGACCCCTCCTCCGCTCCGACCCGCGTTGTTCACGAGGACGTCCACGCTGCCGTAACGGGCAACCGCGGTCCGGACGAACTCGTTCACACTGTCATCGGAGCGCACGTCGAGCGTCAGGCCATCGGCCGACCAGCCCTCCGCGCGGAGCTGCTTGACCGTCCCGGCCACCCCTTCCTGGCTGCGGGCGCCGATGAACACCTGATCTCCCCGGGTGGCGAAGAGCCGGGCGACGGCGAGACCGATGCCGCTGGTCGCCCCGGTGATCAGTACAAGACTCTGGGCAGGCATGTGTGTCCGTTCTCGTGAGTGGTGGTGAGCCGGCGTCGTTCAGTCGGCGGCGGTGACGACCATCGCGGAGTTGAACCCTCCGTGTCCGCGGGCCAGGACGAGAGCAGTGCGCACATCGACGGCGCGCGGTCGGTCGGTGACCAGGTCGAGGCCGTAGGCGGTCATCGGTTCGACATTGATGGTGGGCGGTATCAGGCCGTTGCCGATCGCGAGGAACGCCGATGCCAGGTCCAGGGGAGCGGCACCGGAGGAGAGGCGTCCGGTCATCGTCTTCGGCGCTGTGACCGGAACCCCCCGAAAGCCGAAGACGGTGTTGATCGCTGCCGCCTCCGTCTGGTCGTGCTCTGGTACGGCCGCCGCGTCGGCAAAAACCACATCCACCTCGGAGGGGGACATACCCGCGTCCGCGAGAGCCAGCTCAATGGCCTTGCCCAGTCCCGGTGCGCGTCCGCTCCCCGGCTTCGGATCCATGGTCGCCCCGTAGCCGGCGACGCGTCCGTACGCTTTCGCACCGCGTTCCCGCGCTGCTGCGGCGTCCTCCAGGACCAGGATCGCGCCGCCCTCCCCAGGGACGTGTCCCGCCGCCTCGGCGTCGAAGGGCAGATAGGCGCGGGCGGGTTCCTCGCTGCGGCTCAGCCGTCCGCCGGCGAGCTGGGCCACCCAGCCCCACGGGCAGAGCGAGGCGTCGATGGCTCCGGAGACGACCAGCGGCGTGCCCTTGCGTATCTGCCGCCGGGCCTGTGCCACCGCGTCGAGGCCGCCTGCCTGATCGCTGACGACGACACCGCTGGGGCCCTTCATGCCGTTGCGGATGGAGATCTGGCCGCTGTTGACGGCGTAGAACCAGGCGAAGGACTGGTAAGCGCTCACATACCTGCTTCCCTGAGCCCAAAGCTTGCGCAACTCGTTCTGCCCGAACTCGAATCCGCCCGAGGAACTCGCCGTGACCACACCCATGTCGAAGGCGGGCTGCTCCTGCGGGCGTATTCCGGCGTCGGCCAGCGCCCAGTCGGCGGCGGCCAGGGCCAGCCGGGTCATCCGGTCGGTCTGCGGAAGCAGCCGGCCGGGCAGGTGGTCCTCAGCCACGAAGCCCGGCACCTCACCGGCCAGACGGGACGGGTAGGGAGCCGGATCGAACCGGGTGATTCGCCCTATGCCGCTCTTGCCGCCGCAGACGGCTTCCCAGTAGTCCTGCGTGCCGAGTCCGTTGGGTGCCGCGACCCCCAGTCCGGTCACCAACACCGTGGCCGTCATACGGACCTCCTCTCGGGTCGGGCGAGAACCATCGCGCTCTGGAAGCCGCCGAAGCCACTGCCGACCGTCAGAACGGCGTCCGTGATCTGATCCCGGGCCTCAAGCGGTACGTAGTCGAGATCACATTCGGGGTCCGGAGTACGGAGATTCGCGGTCGGTGGCACGACGTTGTGCTCCATCGCCAGGGCCGAGGCCGCGATCTCGATGGAGCCGATCGCGCCGAGCGAGTGCCCGACCATCGACTTGATCGAACTCACCGGGGTCCGGTACGCGTGGTCTCCCAGGCTCTTCTTGAACGCCGCCGTCTCGTGCCGATCGTTCTGCTTGGTTCCCGAGCCATGGGCGTTGATGTAGTCGATGGCCTCGGCCGGCATCCGGGCCTCGTCCAGCGCCACCCGGACGGCCTCGGCCATTTCCGCTCCGTCCGGACGGAGCCCGGTCATGTGATACGCGTTACTGCGTGTGGCATAACCGGCGATCTCCGCGTAAATGTGCGCTCCTCTGTGCCTGGCGTTTTCCAATTCCTCCAGGACAAACACGGCGGACCCTTCTCCGAGCACGAATCCGTTGCGGGTTCCGTCGAACGGCCGGGAAGCGCTTTCAGGCTCGTCACTGCGCGGGGTGGTCGCCTTGATCGCGTCGAAACAAGCCATGGTGATGGGAGAGATCGGAGCGTCCGAAGAGCCCGCGACCATGACGTCGGCGGAACCCTCCCGGATCAGTTCGGCGGCGTGTCCCACGGAATCGATCCCGGAAGTGCAGCCGGTGGACACCATGGTGCTGGGCCCTTCCGCGCCCACCGCCCAGGCCACTTCGGCGACGAAGGAGCTGGGCACCATGTAGCCGTACAGGTGGGGGGCCGCGTAGGCGTGGTCCACGAGTTCGAGCCGGCCTCCGTCGCTGACCACCCGGTACTCTTCGTCCAGGCCCATGGTGGCGCCCACCGCACTGCCCACCGTGACGCCGACGCGGTGGGGGTCGAGGTCGCCCAGGGCGATCCCGCTGTCGGCGACGGCGCCCCGTGCCGCGACCACGGCGAACTGCGCGGCCCGGTCCATCCGCCGGATCTCCTGGGGCCCAAGGCCATGCTTCCACGGGTCGAAGTCGACCTCGGCCGCCACTTTCGAACGGAAGGGCTTGGGGTCGAAGAAGGTGATACCGCGTGTCGCGGTGCGGCCTTCGCTGATGAGGTTCCAGAAGTTCTCGACGCCGACTCCTCCGGGTGCCAGCACTTCCATGCCCGTGATGACCACGCGTCGGCCACTCATGCGGTCACCTCCGGGCGGACGGAGCGGTCACCCGGACGGCGACGCAGCCTTCCGCCCCCGCTCTCCATGGACCAAGGAATGCGCATACGTCCTTCTTCCTTCACAACTGAACTCACCTAAAGACTGTCCCGTAACTCTGGAGCGATCCGAGCGGCAATCGGTTCGGGGCGGTTCGGCGACTTGCCGCCGTTACTGTGGGTCACCTCAGAACCAGACAATCCGATCCGGCAGTGAGGCTCCGCCGACCTCCTCGTCGAGTTACGAAACAGCCCTTGCATTCATCCTTACGCGGAGCGTGTCCATGACCGTGATCTGCGAACATTCTTGCGCGCGTACGCTTCCCACTTCAATGCGAGAAAGTGCAGAGCTTGGTTAACTTGAGTCACGGATTGTCATGAAGTTGTGACAGCACACAAAAAACTCTGCGGCTGGAAGAAAACCCTCGTTTTCTTCCAGCCGCAGAGTTTTTTGTTCGGTTTCCGTTGGATGAGTTTCCGGCAGGAAACCGGGAGCGCGAGCTCAGGCCCGTGTGCTGTCCGGTGTCGCCGGGGCGCCGGCCGGGGGCGTTGTTCCGTCTCCCGGGGAGGGCATCCTGACAGCGAGCAGGACCAGTCCGATGAGTGCGGCCAGGCTCGCCGCCACCAGGAACCCCGTCGTGCTCGACGTGGCCCCGATCAACGGCCCCAGCAGCAGAGGAGAGAGGAACTGGCCGCCGAATATGACGGTTCCGGCCAGCGAGGCCGCACGGCCCCGTAGAGCACCGGGCGCGTTCTCGTTGATCAGTATGGTGAGCGAGGGCAGCGACAGCCCCTGGCCGACGCCGAGCAGTGCGGGGCCGGCCAGTAGCAGTGCCGGCTGGTTCGCCACACCGAGGACGGTGAAGGCACCTGCCCAGGCGAGGGCAGCGATGCGCAGCAGAGCCGGATAGCTCAGCCGGGCGCGCAGCTGCGCGTAGACCAGCCCCACCAGACTGCCGACAGCGCTGGTGATCACCACGGAGTACAGCGACACCATGAGCGGTTCGTGGATGTCCAGTGCGGCAAGCCGCTGCGGCAGGAAGATCACCATGGCGTACAGGAAGACCGACGAGGCGGCCTGGAGAGCGTAGAAGCCGAGGAGTGCGGGACTGCGCCGCACCAGGGTGACGAGCCCGCCCTCACTGGTTCCGTGGTTGTTCCGGCCCTGGGGCAGCACCAGCACGGCCAGCAGCCCGAGTGGCAGCCCGACCAGGTACACCGCGAAGGGGCCGTGCCAGGAGATTCCGCCGAGCGCGCCGCCCAGCAGCGGCCAGGTGACACCGCCGACGCTGTTGGCAGCCGAACGCCAGCCCATGACACGGTCTCGTCGGCGTCCCTGGAACAACTGCAGCAACGCGACAGTGGTGCCGGTGAAGACGGCGGCTGCCCCGACACCGAAGACCAGCCTGCCGACTATCAGGACAGGGTAGGAAGTGGCGAACAGGCCCGTGGCCCCGCCCAGTCCGTAGAGGACGAGACCGCAGGCCAGCGGTGTCCGCACTCCCCGGCGGTCGATCAGCCGCCCCGCCAACGGGCTGACGACGGCTACGGCCAGCGCGTGGGCGGTCACGACGAGGCCGGCCGCAGTGCCGCTGACCCCGAGTGCCCCACGCATCACCTCCACCACGGGCGAGATGACGGAGCCCGCCATGACCCCCAGCGTGGAGGCCAGCAGCAGGGTGACCAGCGCGCCGGTACGGCCCGGCTCCTCCGGTCGCCGAGTGTCCGGGGCCGACGGCCCTGACGCGGACGTGGCCGCCGTTCCGCCGTCGGGTGGCGTGGTCCGGCCGGTCATGACGCGGCGTGGCGAGCGGGCCGACTCCGGCGAGCGGGGAGGCCGGGTGATGGGTGACGGGGCGGATGGTCCATGCGGAGTACCTCGTTTTCCGACGGATGCCGGCACGGTGGGCCAGGCGGGCGGGACTCCGCCGGGAGATGCTTCCCGGCGGAGGGGCGCGCTCAAGGAGGGCGAGATGCCGGGCGCCGCGCGTCCAGGGCGGTTGACGTGCTCAGCCGACCAACAGGACGACCTTGCCCCTGCCGTGACCCGACTCGACGTCGCGGTGCGCCTGCGCCGCCTGCTCCAGTGGGTAGGTGGCCCGCACATGGATCCGCAGCGTCCCCTGCACGTAGAGGGACACCAGGGCGTCCAGCCGCTTCGCGGAGCGCTGACTTCCGATCCAGCGTGCGCCGAGCTGTTCGTACGCCTCGACGGAGGTGATCGTGCCGACCCGGTCTTTGTCCTTGACCAGTTCCACCGCGGCCCGCAGGCCGTCCGCGCTCGCCGCGTCCAGCGCCGCGTCCACCCCCTGCGGCGCCAGCTCCCGGACCCGGTCGACCAGTCCTTCCCCGTACGTGACGGGGATCGCGCCCAACTCGCGCAGGTAATCGTGATTCGCCTCGCTCGCCGTGCCGATGACGGTGGCGCCCAGGGAGCGGGCGAGCTGCACCGCGACTGTGCCCACCCCGCCGGCGGCGCCGTTGACGAGGAAGGTGTCGCCCTCACCGACCCGCAGGACCTCTACCGCCGTGTGTGCCGCCTGCCCGGCTCCGGAGAGTCCTCCCGCGACCTCCCAGGGCATGGAGGCAGGCTTGGCGACCACCTGCTCGGTCGGCACCACCACGTACTCGGCGTAGGTGCGCTGCGTACGGAAGCCCAGCACCTCGGCACCCACGTCGACACCCACCACTCCGTCACCAGCCTGGTCGACGACCCCTGCGAACTCTCCCCCTGTGATGTGCGGGAACTCAATCGTGAAGCCGGGAGCACGGCGGCCCGAGCGGACCGCGCAGTCGATGGGCTGAACCCCCGCGGCCCGGACCCTGACCCTGACCTCCCCCGGTCCGGCCTGCGGTGCCGGAACGGAGACCGTCTCCAGCGCTTCGGGGCCCCCGAAGGAGGAAAACGCCGCTGCTCGCATGGCTGACAACCCTTTCGTCGCGTTCCCCGTCGTCAGGTCCGGCGACGGGGGCTCAAATCAACTCTGTTACCTCAAGCGCAGTTGAGGTCAAGGAGCGAGTAGGGCCGGGGGGAGCGTGGCCGCTCCCCCCGGCCCGCGTCCCGACGTCGGCACGGGATGCCAGGAGCCTTAGTGGGCGCTACCGCAGCCCGGATCCGTCGTGCTGGAGGCTGCGGTGCTGCACCAGCCACCCCTTGCCCTCGGGTACCAGATGATCGCGGCAGACGACACTGGCGAAGATTTCCAGCGGTCCGCCGAGCCGAGTGCGCATCGCCAGGGCGTAGGTGCGTGTGCGCAGGGTGCCGTCCGGCTGGAGGTGCACATCGAGCATTCCGAGCCAGTGCCGGAAGTCGGTCTGCTCCGCCTCCAACCGGTCGGCCCGCTGCCGGCAGGAGGCAGCGATGGCCGCCCGGCCCCGCAGGGGTTCCATCCGGCTGGCCTCCTCGAACACCGCGTCCTCGGCGAAGGTGGCGGCCCACTCCTCTGCCTTGCGGTCGTCGATCAGTCCCATCTGCCATGCGTAGAACTGCTGCATCTGTGTGTACAGCTCCGCTGTCACGAAACCGCCTGCCGCCGGTACGGCGGGTTCGGTGGAAACGCTCATCGACATCTCACCTCTCTGCTGATACGAGATCGGTACAAAACCTTCCGGAGACTGTTCAAGGCCGGACGATCGTCTTCGACAGCACCACCGGCGCGGCGGGGTCCGGATAGCACTGGGTGGAGTTGAACTCAGAGGTACTGGGGTCTAGCGACCGCAGGGCCAGGCCGGGATCTTCGAAGCCCGTACCGGCGGCCTCGGTGGTCAGCACGCCCGAGCCGGTCGCCTTCACCGTGGCCGTGATCTCCGGGAGCTGGAAGGTCTGGCCGCCGAAGAAGGGCCCACTGGCGGTGAGGTACAGCGTGCCGTCCTCCACCTCGACGGTCTGTTCCGAGCCTCCGAGGTTGCTGCCGCCGGAGAGTTCGACGTCCACCGGCTCGCTGCCCTCGGGGAGGGTGACAGCAATCATGACCTCGCGGACCTCCTGCTGATAGTCGGGGTTGAGGGTGAACGGCGACAGGCTGTAGGAGATGTCGAACTGCGCACCGGAAGGGACTCTGGCCGGGGCCTTGACGTCCCAGATCCGGGTGCTGCTGTAGGAAAGCCAGGCACCTTCCCGGTATGCCTGGCAGAGATAGCCGACGGGGGACTCGGCCGCGGACGCCGGGGCTGCCAGCACCGGGGAGGCCACGAGGGCGCAGAGCGCGGCGACCGTCGTGCGGGCCTTCCAGCGGGTGGTCTTCTTCATGCTTGTACTCCTCTGGGTGGTGGTTGAGGACGGGATGTGCGGATCGATGGCCCATGGGTACGGGCCGGGGCGTTGCGGAAAGGCCGCAAACCGCCGCCAGCGGTCACCAGAAGAGGCCGCCGTTGACCTCGAGGACGTGGCCGTTCACATACGAGCTGTCGTCACCGGCGAGGAACACCGCCGCCGACGCCACCTCGTCGCCCCGGCCCATGCGGCCGGAGGCGAGTTTGGTCCGGTACTTCTCCCAGATCGCCTCGTTCTGCCTCAGCTGTACGCCCATGCCCTCGTCGATGAAGCCCGGCGAGAGGCAGTTGGCGGTGATGCCGTCCGCCGCGAGCTCGACCGCGACGACCTTGGTGAACGCCTCCACCGCCGCCTTGCTGGCGCCGTATGCGGCGGCGCCGGGTGCGAACCGGCTGCCCAGCACCGAAGAGACGGTGATCAGCCGGCCCGCCCTGCTCAGCCGGAGATGCGGGATGGCGGCCTGAGCACAGTTGAAGACACCGGTGACATTGGTGTCGACCACCTCCGCCCAGTGCGCGGGGGCGATTTTCTCCACTGCTCCGGGGCGGCTCACGCCGGCGTTCGCCACCACGATGTCGACCGTGCCGAAGCGGTCGGCGGCGGCGCTCATGAGGTCCCGGGTGGAGACGGGGTCACGAACGTCGACCGGATGGAAGGCGACACGGGCGCCGTCCACCCCCGGTCCCGGACACCAGTCGCCCCGGTCCCGGGAAGCCACGACGACATCGGCGCCTTCCCGCAGAAACAGCTGGGCGATGCGTGAGCCGAGTCCTCGGGTGCCCCCCGTGACGACGGCGGTCTTGCCGCTGAGCCTCGTCATACGGCCTGCTCCTGTCCGGAGTTCACCGCTGTCAGGGTCCGGAGCACGGCGTTCTGCCGGGTGTCCCGGGCACGGACCAGTTCGGCGTAGGACCGGTTGCCGTAGGCGTCATCGGCCTGGGCGATGAGAGTCGCGATGGTCTCCTCGTCCATGGGAGGTCGGCCAAGCAGTTCCCAGCCCTGTTCCAGCCCGGAGCCCAGCGTGCTCAGCCACTGGCGCAGGCCTCCTTCACCGCCGCCCAGGTGGAAGGCGAGGAACGGGCCGGTCGTGGCCCAGCGCAGCCCGATGGACTTGGTCACCACCTCGTCCAGCTCCTGGACGGTGACCACGCCCTCCCGTACCAGGTGGATGCTCTCCCTGAGGAGGGCCGACTGCAGGCGGTTGGCAGCGAAGGCGATGATCGGCCGGCGCAGCACGACGGGAGCCCTGCCCGCCTCGCGGTAGAACGCGACCGCCTCCTCGACGGCGGCGGGGGCGGTCGCCTCGCCTGCGACGATCTCGACCAGCGGCACCACGTGGGGCGGGTTGAAAGGGTGACCCACCACGAGACGGGAAGGGTCCGCCATGAGCGTTCCGAGGTCGTCGGGGCCGAAGGTGGAGGTCGAGGAGAGGATCAGTGCGTCGGCCGGGGCCGCCTTGCCGATCCGGGCGAAGAGTTCACGTTTGAGTTCCAGGCTCTCCGGGATGTTCTCCACGATGACGTCGGCACCGGCCACCGCTCGTTCCAGGTCCGGTTCGAAGGAGAGGAGGGAGTCGAAGGTGTCGGGGTCGCCAGTGCCCTCAGGCAGGTGGGGGGCGAACAGTTCGATGCCCCGGCGGACGGCCGAGGGCGCTTCGGGACGCCGGCTGTTGACCCGGACCCGCATCCCGTGGCCGAGGAAGAGGGTGATCCAGCCCAGTCCGATGGTGCCCGCGCCGATGACGGTCACGGTACGTCGCTGCTGTGTCATGGTGCTCCCTGTTGCGGGGTCAGCGGTGGAAGAGCTTGGGGATGACCTCCTCGGCCATCAGCCGCATGGTGGTGGCGGCTTCCTCGAAGGAGAGATGGCCGGAGTGGACACCGAGGCTGATGACGATGTCGTCGCCGAACCACTCGGCGATCTGCTCCAGGTCGGCGCGCACCTGGTCGGGGGAGCCGATGAGGAGCTTTCGCGCGGCCAGCTTCTCCTCGAAGTGCGACTGTCGAGTGGCCTCGAAGAGCTTCTCGTAGCCCGGATAGGCCGAGCTGGTGGTGGTTCCCCAGGCTGCTACGGCCTCGTGGATGGCCGCCGTGTTGCGGTCGTCGTCGTAGCGCCCCATGCGGCGTGCCGTCTCACCGTCGTCGGCGACGACACACGGGTAGCTGAAGTGGATCTGCTCGCTGCCCGGGGCGTATCCGGCCGCGACCCGCTCGGAGCGGAAGACGTCCAGCCTGTTCTGCAGTTCCTCGGTGGACATGACGTTGGGCACGGTCTGGAGGTGGTGACCGTCCCGTCCGGCCGCTGCGCAGGACTCGGAGCTGCGGGCCGTGGTGACGAACACCGGAGGGTGCGGCTGCTGTACGGGGCGCGGGAGCAAGGTGACGGGACCGAACCGGTGGAACCGCCCCTCGAAGACGACATCCTCCTCGGTCCACAGCCTCTTGATGGCCTGGACACCCTCCCTGAAGCGGTCCTGGCTCTCGTCCATCGGCACGCCGAACGCCTTGAACTCGTCGGGCAGGAAGGCCCGGCCCAGAGCGGCGTCGAGCCGTCCCTTGGAGATGTTGTCGAGCATGGCGAGCTTGCCGGCCAGCTTCACCGGGTGCTGGAAGGCGGGAATGGTGGCGCTGGTTCCCACCCGCAGGTTCTTGGTACGGCCGGCCGCAGCGGCCAGGAAGGTGGTGGGGTCGGGGCTGTAGCCGCCGTAAGCGAAGAAGTAGTGTTCCACCATCTTCACGTGGAGCAGTTCCAGCTCTTCCGCGAGGTCGACGAGGCGCAAGCACTCGTCGAAGTACTGCTCGGCGGACTTGTCCCCTGGCCCCACGGTGGGAAAGAAAACGATGCCGAACTTCATCCTGGCTCCTTGTCGTGTCGTGAAGGTGTGCTCGTACGGGCCTGCGGGCGGGAAGCAGGCCGGGGTGTCACGTCGGCGGGCGGGACAAGAGTGGTCACGCGCGGGACGCGCTGTTGAGGAGGTGTCCCCCGTAGGCGGAGCCCGCGGGATCGAATCGGAGGGCGACATGGCCGGCGATGCCGTGCACATCACGCCAGATCCGCTGGAGCGGATCGGGCGGCAGCTGGCCCGCGCTGCCGACCGTGCGGTAGAGCCGCTCCACCTCATCCACCAGCAGTTCCAACGCCAGGGCGCAGTCGGCCGGGTTGCGCAGTTCTTCGGTGGTGCTCACCGAGGCCGCGTCCGCCACCCGGGCCGCACGGCGAAGCAGCAGTTCAGCCATGTCGATGCCGGCCGTCGCCCGCGCGGCAACGAGTCGCGCGCCGGGGTCCTGGGCCGCGCGGCCGCTCACACGGGCGCACCAGGCCTCCAGCGCTGCGCGAGCCGCTCCCAGGGCAGGCCCGGCGAACAACAGTCCGCTGAGCACGCGCAGCGGGACGGTGTGGCATCGTGCTGCCGAGGTCGTGCCGGCGCCCTTGAGCATGGTCTCGCGCGGGAAGCCCCGGTGGCGGGGAACGTACGCTTCCTCAGCTATGAGGGTGTTGCTGCCGGTCCCACGCATGCCCACGGGGTGCCAGGTGTCGGCGATCAGGTAGTCCGCGCGCGGTAACGCGAAGAACCACGGCTCTGCCCCGTCCTCTCCTGGAACCTGGGCACAGACCAGCGCCCAGTCGGAGATGCCCACGGCACTGGTGAAGTCCCACTGTCCGGACACCCTCCAGCCGTCGCCGTGCCAAGTCGCCGTCCCGCGGGGCATGAGAGCACCAACGATCACGGTGTCGGGTCCGTCCGCCCATATCTCCCGCTGTCCCGCCGCAGGCATGTAGGCCCCCATCCGGGCGGCCCCGGCGATGACGGAAGCGCACCAGGCAGCAGAGGCGCAGCCCGCACCGAGCGTCGCGGCGGCGCGCAGCAGATCCGTGACGGTTCCGGCGGTACCGCCCCACTCCGTGGGAACGAAGTGACGTGCGAAGCCCGCTTCCAGGATCGCGTCGACGACGGGTGACGGCAGTGCGCGCGCGAAGTCCGCCCCGGCAGCGTGGAGCAGCGCCGTCTCAGCAGCCTTCTCCGCCAGAACGTGTAGCTGGTGGGCACTGGACATCTGCTGGGATGCCATGGGTTCCTTCCTGTCACTGCGGGAATGGGCAACGGGCGGCGGCTGTTCAGGCCGCGCACTTCGGCAAACGCCCGTGGTACTCGACCATCGACGCGAAGAGCTGCTCGACGTCGAGTCGGCTGCCAGGGGCCTCCCCCCGCGCCTCCGCGTAGGCGCGGTGCAGATTCGGCACCAGCCGCTCCGCGTCGAGCAGATCGCCGTAGGGCCCCAGGTCGGCTTCACGCGCGGCGTCCAGAGGGCTCAGGCCGGCGGAGAGGCCATCGGCCGCGATTTGCTGCACCAGACGCAGATATCCGTACGTCTCATCGAGGATTTCCGGTCCGGCGACGGGGCCGTGCCCGGACACCACCGTCTCGGCCCCCAGCGTCCGCAGTTCCTCGATCACCTCTATGGAGCCGGAGACCGAGCCAGTCAGACAGAAGGGAGTCACGCCCGACATGACGACATCCCCGGTGAACAGGACCCTCTGTTCCGGAAGCCAGATCAGGGTGTCGTTGGTGGTGTGGGCGACACCCAGGTGCATGAGTTCGGCCCGGACGTCACCGACATGCAGCGTCATCCGGTCGCGGAACGTCAGGGCGGGGAGCTCCACCGCGATCTCGCCCCAGTGGACGTCCGGCCACAGCCCAGTGAGGTGAAGTCCGGCCACGTCCATCTCGGCGCGGGTGCGCTCATGGGCGATGGCTACGGCGGTGTCCGTGAACTGGCTGTTGCCGAAGGTGTGGTCACCGTGCGGGTGGGTGTTGACGAGGTACCGAGGAGGCGTCCGGCTGATCCGGCTCACCGCCTCCTTGAGCGCGCGCGCCCGAACCTGGGTGGCGGCGGTGTCGATGAGGGCTGTGTGGCCCGAGGGGGCGATGATCCCCGCGTTGTTCAGGCACCATCCGCCGTCGGGCTGGACGTAGGCGAAAACGTGTTCCGCGACCTCTTGGACGTGAAAGACCGGCGCGTGGGGGCTCTCGCATGCTGTTCTCATGTGCGCACTCCTGATTCATTCCGTCGTCGGCCGTTCGAGGTCGCGGGCAGGGGAGTCCAGGGCCGGTGGCTCACCGGTGAAGGAACATGCGTGTCAGTCCTTGATGTCGCAGATGGGGGCGCCGGAGGTGAGGGAGGCGCCGACCTGGGCGGTGAGGCCCTTGACGGTGCCGCTCCTGTGGGCGTTGAGGGGCTGTTCCATCTTCATGGCCTCCAGGACGACGACGAGGTCGCCCTCGGTGACCTGCTGGCCCTCCTCGACGGCGACCTTGACGATGGTGCCCTGCATGGGGGAGGCGAGGGTGTCGCCGGAGGCGGCGGGGCCGGTCTTCTTCGCGGCGCGGCGCTTGGGCTTGGCGCCGGCGGCCAGGCCGGTGCGGGCCAGGGACATGCCCAGGGAGGCGGGCAGGGAGACCTCCAGGCGCTTGCCGCCGACCTCGACGACGACGGTCTCGCGGTTGCTCTCCTCCTCGGCCTCGCCGTCCACGGCGGCGGCGAACGGCTTGATGTCGTTGGTGAACTCGGTCTCGATCCAGCGGGTGTGGACGGTGAACGGCTCGGTGCTGCCGGTGAGTTCGGGGGCGAAGGCGGGGTCGGTCACCACCGCGCGGTGGAAGGGCAGGGCGGTGGCCATGCCCTCGACCTGGAATTCGTCCAGGGCGCGGGCGGCGCGCTGGAGGGCCTCGGCGCGGGTGCGGCCGGTGACGATGAGCTTGGCGAGCAGGGAGTCCCAGGCGGGGCCGATGACGGAGCCGGACTCCACGCCGGCGTCCAGGCGCACGCCGGGGCCGGTGGGCGCGTCGAAGCGGGTGACGGTGCCGGGGGCGGGCAGGAAGCCTCGGCCGGGGTCCTCGCCGTTGATGCGGAACTCGAAGGAGTGGCCGCGCAGCGGCGGGTCGTCGTAGCCGAGCGGCTCGCCGTCGGCGATGCGGAACATCTCGCGGACCAGGTCGAGGCCGGCGACCTCCTCGGTGACCGGGTGTTCGACCTGCAGGCGGGTGTTGACCTCGAGGAAGGAGATGGTGCCGTCCTGGCCGACGAGGAATTCCACGGTGCCGGCGCCGACGTAGCCGGCCTCCTTCATGATGGCCTTGGAGGCGCGGTAGAGCTCGGCGGTCTGCTCGTCGGTGAGGAAGGGGGCGGGGGCCTCCTCGACGAGTTTTTGGTGGCGGCGCTGCAGGGAGCAGTCGCGGGTGGAGACGACGACGACGTTGCCGTGGGTGTCGGCCAGGCACTGGGTCTCGACGTGGCGGGGGCGGTCGAGGTAGCGCTCGACGAAGCACTCGCCGCGGCCGAAGGCGGCGGTGGCCTCGCGGACGGCGGAGTCGTACAGCTCGGGGACCTCCTCCAGGGTGCGGGCGACCTTCAGGCCGCGGCCGCCGCCGCCGAAGGCGGCCTTGATGGCGATGGGCAGGCCGTGCTGCTTGGCGAAGGCGACGACCTCGTCGGCGCCGGCGACGGGGTCGGGGGTGCCGGCGACCAGGGGGGCGCCGGCGCGCTGGGCGATGTGCCGGGCGGCGACCTTGTCGCCCAGGTCGCGGATGGCCTGCGGGGGCGGGCCGATCCAGGTCAGGCCGGCGTCGAGGACGGCCTGGGCGAAGTCGGCGTTCTCCGAGAGGAAGCCGTAGCCGGGGTGGATGGCGTCCGCGCCGGATTCCTTGGCGGCCTTCAGGACCTTGTCGATGTCCAGGTAGCTGGTGGCCGGGGTGTCACCGCCCAGGGCGAACGCCTCATCCGCGGCGCGGACATGCAGAGCGTCCCGGTCCGGGTCGGCGTAGACGGCCACGCTCGCGATCCCGGCGTCCCGGCAGGCCCGGGCCACGCGGACAGCGATTTCGCCACGGTTGGCGATGAGCACCTTG
>NZ_JUJA01000138.1 GCF_001906585.1 Streptomyces kebangsaanensis
TCCGGCCTCGCCCCTGCGGCTGGCCATGAACCCGTTCTTCCCGATGGAGCACCGCCTCGAGCGGGTCGTCGAGGCCACGGATCGGGCCGAGCGCCCTGTCGTGTATCCAGCCGAGAGCCGGAACGCGGACACACAGCCTGGTCACCTGCCGCCGGAGGTGGCCGTCGCCCTCGCCTGGCAGGCTCCCGTCCAGGCGCCCCCGCGCCGCCCCCGCCGTGCTGCCCGCCCCGCTGGCGGGCAGTAACCCCGTACGCAGTCCTTGGAGGCGCCCCTGAACCGCAACTCCCCGCTCGACCCGCCCACCCCAAGCGGCACCCGGTCCGCGTACCGGGTCGGCCCCCGGCACCTGGCCGGTGACGACGGACGTCTCTACGACGTCGTCGCGGACACGCTCGCCGGCCTCGGCTGGACCAGCCTCGCGATCGTCCGCGGACGTCAGGAGCCCGACGATGCCCTGGAGGACCGGCAGGTCCTGCGCAGCACCGTGCTCCACATCAGCCCCGACACCCTCCGGTGGGCGCAGTGGATGCCGCCCGACGAGCCGTTCCACCTGGGCGACCTGCCGATCGCGTGGCAGATCTCCGCCCGCCGGGACGGGACTGCGCCCCTTGCGCAGTGGTCCGCCTACTTCACCCTGGATGTGCCGGGCGAGGTTCTCGCCGACTTCCTCCTCGCGCTCGACGCCCGCGACGACCCCACCGCCGCGTATACCGGGCCTGGGCTGGTCCTCGATGCCGTCACGGCCCACGGCTGGCTCCGCGACGTCGACCAGCCCGACGCTGGCGCGGCGGACCCGACGTTCACCTCTCACCTCAGCCTCGGCGAGGTGCCGCCCCTGATCCAGGACGCCGACCCCCGCGTCCTGATCGTCGAGGCGGACGAGACGGGACCCGCCGGATGGCAGGCATGGGCGCAGCCTGCACTGGGCGCGCCCTTTTTGTGGGCCGCGTCCTTCGGCGCCAGCGTGCCGCACGACCTTGTCGCGGTCTTCGCCGCCTCCCTCAGCTCCACCGTCCCGGTCCTGCGCCGGGTGCTGCCCGAGAGCACGCGGGACCGACTCCTGCGCGCCCCGGCCGGCTGAGCGCAGGAACACCGCGCACATAAGCCCGGCCTCCCGCTTCGGGAGGCCGGGCTTCGTGGTGTTCCGGACTGATCGCTCACTGTCTCGGGCTGTCGCCGAAGGGTCAGGTACAACCACGGCGCCCCCGGTCGTTCGCGTGACCGGGGGCGCCGTGGCATACGGAGGAGTGTCAGCGGGCTGCTGTCGCCTTGGCGAGAGCCTGGCCGAGGTGCCGGTCGACGAGGGCGGGTGAGCCGGAGACGATCAGCAGCAGGTTTCCGGTGCGGACCGCGGTCTGCTTGACGACGCTCTCCTGTCCGCCGACGGAGAAGGTGAGCAGCCGGCTCCAGCGCTCGTCGCCGAGCTGGGGCGCGGACGTCTTCCGGGTGGCGACGTCGATCGCGTTGCTGCCTACCAGAACCTGGTACTGCGGGCAGCCGGTCATCGCGTCGAAGATCCGCTCGGTGCCGTCGGAGAGCTTGTCGGCGCTGTCGCTGTACAGCTCCTCCGAGACCTCCGAGCTGGTGCCGGCCGTGTAGGTGAAGGACGCCTTCGCCTGGCGGGGGAAGTCGAGCGAGCCTGCGGTGGCCGCGTCACCGCCCAGCTGGTTGAGGGCGGGGCAGCCGAGCACCGTCACATCGTCGTGCTGCGTGGTGCCCTCGGGCTTGCGCGTGCAGCCGGCGCCCAGGTCGCTCTCGTCGAGAAGCAAGAGCTCCAGCGCGGCCGACGACAGCGGCGTCGTCTGCTGTCCGTTGTTCGCCGGAATGCCGGCGTCGGCGGAGGAGACGGGCCGGGGCTCATTGGAGTGGGTGGAGCAGGCCGGCAGGGCGAAGACGGTGACGGCGGTGAGGCCGAGGATGGTGGTGGCGATACGGACGCGCATGGCAGGACCCCTTGGTGCTGGGTGACAGTTGGGCAGTGCGGGCCGACGGGCCCGGTGGGGTCGTAGGGGAGGCGGTCAGTGGCCGAGGTGCCGCAGGCAGTCCTCGAACGTCGCGTGCGTCGCGTCCGAGGGGCCGGAGTGCCGGTTGAACCAGGCGGTGCCGAGACGCGTTTCGAGTTGCTGGTGCCCGGCACGGCAGCGCAGCCACACCTGGCCGCGGGTGGAGATGATGAGCCAGTCGCGGTACGTCCCGCACTCGGCGCAGGCGACGACCTCGTCGTCCA
>NZ_JUJA01000139.1 GCF_001906585.1 Streptomyces kebangsaanensis
GCACGGCCGGAAGGCCCAGGCCAAGCTGTCCCGCTACGACCGGATGATGGCCCGGCGCCGGCCCAAGAAGGGGCAGGCCGCCTCGCAGGGCTACCGGGAGGCGAAGCGGTGGCGGGCGAAGACGTATGCGAAGATCGCCCGGCAGCGGCAGGACACCGCCCGTAAGTGGGCGAAGAGGGTGGTGCGCGACCACGACGTGATCGCGGTGGAGGACTTCAAGCCCAGGTTCCTCGCGAAGACGAGCATGGCGCGCAAGGCGGCCGACGCCGCGATCGGCGCCACCAAGCAGGCCCTGATCGAGATGGGCCGCAAGCACGCGCGGGATGTGCGTCTGGTGCACCCCGCGCACACCACCATGGACTGCGGATCGTGCGGAGCGAGAACCAAGCACGCTCCCCCACTGCCTGAAGGGCGTGGGGGGACCCCCAGCCGCTGTCGGAACGCACCTACACCTGCACCGCGTGCGGAGCCGTGTCCTCCCGGGACAAGAACTCCGCCCGCGTGATGCTCGTCCGGGCAGGTCTGGACCCGGCCGGCGTCGAGGGCGCAAGACCTCCCGGAGCGCTGCTCGGGGAGGCGGCCTGAGCCAGGAATCCCCTCCTCCTCAGGGAGGGGAGCAGTCAAGTGCCGGGGCTCTTCCAGACGGCGGAGTACGCCCGAGCCCTCTTCGCTTACATGAACCCGGAGTTCCCGGACGACGAGGTGGAACTCAGGGCGATCACCGGATGAAGCGGAAGGTCGTCATCGAACGCCCGGACCCGATGCCGTACGAAACCGTGATCCATGAAGCGGCACTGCGCATCAAGGTGGCCGGTCGTGCCGTCACCCGGGCTCAACTGGAGCGCATCCTGGAGATGTCCGAGGCCGACCATGTGACCGTTCGGGTCATTCCCTTCGCGCTGGACGACTTCGCGGGAGCCGGTAGCACCATGGTTCACCTGGGCGGAGCGGTCTCCCGCCTGGACACGGTGGTGCGCGACGCTCCGCACGGTACGGCCTTCGTCGACTCCGAGGCTCAACTGGAGCATTTTCGAAAGCTCTTCCGTAAGGTGAAGGCGGGGTCACTTCCTCCAGGGCGCTCACGTGACCTCATCCACCAGTTGGCCAAGGAAGTGTGAGGCGCAGCATGACCACGCCCACCCAGTGGAAGAAGTCGTCCTTCTCCGGCGGTGGTGAGGGCAACGACTGCGTCGAGATCGCGAACGTGTATCCCCGTATAGCCATACGTGACTCAAAGGCCCCGGCCAGGGCCACACTCTCCTTCCCGGACGGAGCCTTCACAAGCTTCATCGAGGCCCTGAAGGCACCGGAGGCTCATGCCACCACCGATGTCACGAGCTTGCGGGACTGATCCACATCTTTCCCGTGAGTCGCGGTGACCTGGCTCGGCGGTGAACGGAAGGACACAAGGCGAGTGATTGGGTGCAGGTGTACGGAGAAGTCCTGCCCAGGCAGCAGGCAGAGGAAGGCAGCACCATGAGCCGGGAACGGTACGTCGCTCCTCGGACCACAGAGCCTCTCCGGTTCGAGGAGATCGCCAGGGTGCCGCACTACGCCCGCAGCACGGACAAGCCGGTGCGGTTCGTGACCGTGGCGAACCCGCGGGGGACTGTGCTGGGCTACGTCTGGGCCAACGACGAGGACGACGCAGCCGGCTGGAAGGTACGGCGGGTCGGGGGCGACGAAGCGTTCAACCGGGGCGCGCTGTACGTCTCCAGGCTCCGGGACGCGAAGGCGCGGGGACTGAGTCCCACAGCCGCTCTGGCCGAGATCGTCCGTGACACGGACCCCGCCAACCCGAGCCACGTCGTCCCCGGCTCT
>NZ_JUJA01000013.1:0-6530 GCF_001906585.1 Streptomyces kebangsaanensis
GGGGAGGGCGGGGGAGTCGGTGTCGGCTGCGGGCAGGGCGGCGGCAGCGAGGGCCAGGGGCCGCTGCCGGCCACCGCCACCGCCACCGTTCCGTCCAGTCCCGTGGAGACGTACGCGCAGGCGTCGGCCGCGGCCGGGGCGGCCGATCCGCCCACGCACGTCCAGGCCAGGACCGCCGGCGCCAACATCCGCAGCACCAGGGCGAATCGGGTCGGTTCGGGTCGATGCACTCCATGCACGAGCGAGATCATGAGCTCTGGCGGACCGGGCCACGCCGCGGTGCCCGTGGATTGCCCCGAAGGTGGGAAGCGGCAGGCCGGAGGGTTTGACCAGCCGACCGGCACACCGCCGTGGATGGGTACGCGCGTACGGGCCGGCCGGAGCGTGTCACGGGTTCCGGAAAGAAATTCGCGCCGCCGTTGAACACAACCGGCATCCCCGTGCGTACCCAGTGTCGTGCGGCGGCGCAGCAGGGCGCTGCAACACCCTTGGGATTATGGGAGTTGACGATGAACACCTCCTGGCGGAGCGCCTCACTCGTGGCGACTGCCGCGGCTGTGCTGGTGCTGACGACGGCGTGCGGTCAGGAAACCTCTTCGGTGGGCAGCCAGAGCGTAGGTGCGACGGCCGCGGCCGGCGGCTTCGACAGCTCCGGAACGGGGACCGGCACCGGGGCCGGCGCCGGCAACGGTTACGGCGCCGACGGCCAGCAGGGTTCCGCGGACGCGCCGAAGCCCGCCGGACAGCTCGCGGTCTCCGCCAACGCGGAGCTGGGCAAGGTGGTGACCGACAGCGCCGGGATGACCCTGTACCGCTTCGACGCGGACACGGCCGAGCCCCCCAAGTCCAACTGCGACGGCGGCTGCGCCACGGCCTGGCCGCCCGTTCCCGTCGACGACGCCACCGCCGGCGCCGGACTCGACAAGGCCCTGCTCGGCGAGGTCACCCGCTCCGACGGCACCAAGCAGCTGACGATCGGCGGCTGGCCCGCGTACCGCTACGCGAAGGACACCCAGGCCGGTGAGACCAGCGGCCAGGGCGTGAACGGCAAGTGGTTCGCCCTGGCGCCCGACGGCAAGAAGGCCTCGCTGGCGAGCCTGCCGGGCCTGTCGGTGGGGAAGACCGAGCTGGGTGACGTCGTCGTCGACAAGAACGGCATGACGGTCTACCGCTTCAGCAAGGACGAGGCGTGGCCGAAGTCGATCTCCGCCTGCACCGGTTCCTGCCTGGAGAAGTGGCCGGCCGTGGCGCCCGTCGCCGAGAACGACGTCAAGGGCATCGTGAAGAAGGGCCTGATGCCCTTCACCCGGCCGGACGGAGTCAAGCAGATGTCCATCGGCTGCTGGCCCATCTACACCTTCTCCGGGGACAAGAAGCCCGGGGACGTCAACGGTCAGGGCATCGGCGGCACCTGGTTCGCCGTCTCGCCCGACGGCAAGCCGATCGGCGCGCCGAAGTAGACCGCCCTCCCGGGTCAGGACAGACCGACCGCCCCCTCCGCGCCGCACGGAGGGGGCGGTTCGCCGTGTGCGCACATCGGGGCGGTTCGCCGTGACGAGGACGCGAAGGGCGGGCCGAGGCCGCGGACGGTGACCGGGAACGGATGGTCATTTTCCGTTTCTGCTCGCCCTGTTGGCGGGCGATCAGTAGCCTTCGGCTCGAACACCGGATCGCCTACGCCTTGGAGAGACAGATGGAGCGTCCCGCTTGGGCCCCACGGAGTATCGACATCTCGGTGCCGAGCGTCGCTCGTATCTACGATTACTACCTGGGCGGTTCGCACAACTTCGAGGTGGACCGGGAAGCTGCCCGCAAGGCCATGGAGTTCATGCCGGGACTGCCCAAGGTCATGCAGGCGAACCGGGCCTTCATGCGCCGCGCCGTGGACTTCGCCCTGGACGAGGGCATCACGCAGTTCCTGGACATCGGCTCCGGCATCCCCACCTTCGGCAACGTGCACGAGGTCGCCCAGGCCGCCCGCCCCGGCGCACGCGTGGTGTACGTCGACCACGACCCGGTGGCCGTCGCCCACAGCCAGGCGGTCCTCGAGGGCAACGAGGACGCGGACGTGGTCGCGGCCGATCTGCGCAAGCCCCTGGAAATCCTCGAGAGCCCCCCGGTGCGCCGGCTGATCGACCCGAACCGGCCGGTCGCGCTGCTTCTCGTTGCCATACTGCACTTCGTGGAAGACGCGGACGACCCCTACCAGGCGGTGGCCCAGCTGCGCGACACGCTCGCGCCCGGCAGCCTGCTCATCCTCACGCACGCCTCGCACGAGGGAATCCCGCTCCCCGAGGAACGCAGCGAGTCCGTGGTCGACGTCTACAAGGACATCCGCAACCCGTTGATCATGCGCTCGCGTGACGAGATCGCGCGGTTCTTCGAGGGGTACGACATGGTGGAACCCGGGCTGGTGCCGATGGCGTCCTGGCGGCCCCGTACGGCACCGGAGGACGAGGACCCGTACGCCTTCTCCGGTTTCGCCGGCGTGGGGCGTACGGCGTGAGCGCGGAACCGGACGGGCCGGAGGGCAGACTGCGCCGGCTGACGACGATCTGGAGCCGGGCGGTCTTCCCGGTGACCTCCACGTCGCTGACCCGCCCGGAGTTCGAGGAACGACTCCTGCCGCTCGCCCGCCGCCTGAGCGGGGCGCTGCTGGCCAGGGCCTTCGACGCCGCGGAGGGCGAGGCGGTCGGCACCGCGCTGGTCGACGCGCACTGCACCGCGCCCGAGGCGCTCAGCCGCACGCTGGACTGCCTCGACGCCTACCTCGTGCTCTACTGCGGGGAGGGCGGCGACCAGGAGGACCTGCGGGCCCGCTGCTCCCGGCTGCAGCACGCGATGGCGGCCGGGTTCGCGCGGGCGCTGCGCGAGCGCGCGCTGGCCGAGCAGGAGGCGATCGCGCAGGCCGCGCTGCGCGCCCAGGGCGTGGTCGCGCAGGCGCTGCACGCCAGCGAGGCGCGTTTCCGCGCGGTGTTCGAGGGCGCGGCGATAGGCATCGGCATCGCCGACCTGGAGGGCAACGTCCTGCAGGTCAACGGCGCGCTGCTGCGCATGTTCGGCGGCTCCGAGCAGGGCCTGCGCAGCCGCAACGTACGCGACTGGACGCACACCGAGGACGCGCCGCAGGTGTGGCGGCTGTACGAGGAACTGGTGCGCGGCGAACGCGAGCACTACCACGTGGAGAAGGCCTTCTACCGCCCCGACGGAACGGTCCTGTGGACCAACCTGACGGTCTCCCTCCTCCGCGACGCCGACGGCAACCCGCAGTACCAGCTCGCCCTGATGGAGGACACCACCGAGCGGCGGCTGCTCAACCTCCGCCTGCGCTACGAGGCCACGCACGACGCGCTGACCGGCCTGCCCAACCGCACTCTGTTCTTCGAGCGGCTGGAGAAGGCGCTGAACGCGGGCGAGGGCCGGCGCTTCGGCCTGTGCTACCTCGACCTGGACGGCTTCAAGACCATCAACGACAGCCTCGGGCACGCGGCCGGCGACCGGCTGCTCGTCGAGGTCGCCGACCGGCTCCAGGCGTGCGCGACCGCGCCAGGCGAGATGGTCGCCCGGCTCGGCGGCGACGAGTTCGTCGCGCTGACCACCGCGACCGGTACCNCCCGCCACGAGGCCGACGAACTCGCCGCCCGCATCATGAACGCCCTGGTCGCGCCCGTCCGCATCGACGGCCGTGAGCTGACCGTGCGCGGCAGCATCGGCATCGTCGAGGGCCCGGTGGGGGAGCGCAGTGCGGCGGAGGTGCTGCGCAGCGCGGACATCACCATGTACCGGGCCAAGTCGGCCGGCGGCAACCGCTTCGAGCTCGCCGACCCCGAGGCCGACGCCCGCGCCATCACCCGGCACGGGCTGACCACGGCGCTGCCGACGGCCCTGGACCGGGGCGAGTTCTTCATCGAGTACCAGCCGCTGGTACACCTCGGCGACGGCAGCGTACGGGGTGCCGAGGCGCTGGTGCGGTGGCTGCACCCGCAGCACGGCATCATCGGCCCCGACCGGTTCATCCCGCTCGCCGAGCACACCGGGCTGATCGTCCCGCTGGGCCGCTGGGTCATGGAGCAGTCGGTGCGTCAGGCCCGCGAGTGGCGGGATCTGCACGCCGCCGAGTCCGCGGGCCCCCCGCGCATCAACGTCAACCTCTCGCCCTGCCAGCTCCACCACCCCGGTCTCGTCCAGGACACCGTCGAGATCCTGGAACGCGCGGGCGTGCGGCCGGACTCCCTCTGCCTGGAGGTCACCGAGTCGGCGCTGATCGGCGCGGACGACGACCTGCTCAAACCGCTGCGGCGGCTCGCCGAGATGGGCGTCGACATAGCCCTGGACGACTTCGGCACCGGCTACTCCAACCTGGCCAACCTGCGCCGGCTGCCGGTGAGCATCCTCAAGCTGGACCGTTCCTTCACCCAGAGCATGCAGCAGTTCCCGGCCGACCCCGTCGACCTCAAGATCGTCGAGGGCATCGTGACGCTCGCCCACAGCCTGGACCTGGCGGTCACGGTGGAGGGCGTGGAAACCGGCGCCCAGGCCGAACAACTCCGCCTGCTCGGCTGCGACACGGCCCAGGGCTGGTACTACGCCCGCCCGGGCCCCCCGGAACGCCTCCACGAACTGGCACTGGCGGACACGACGGGCTGAGCGAGGGTTCCCGCCCCCGCCGCCCCGTCCCTGGGGGCTCCGCCCCCAGCCCCCGGGGTGGCGGGGGCGGAGCCCCGCCGGGGGTCCGGGGGGTGCCTCTATGTCTTTCGTCAAGCGGCGCGCGGCGTTTTGGGCTCGTAGAAGGTGCTGTCGCGGAGCATCGCGACAGCACGCTGGTGCGGTGGCGGGCCAGGCGAAGGGGTCTCGGGTGTGGGTCTTTCCGAAGGCCGCGCTACGCCACCCGCTCGGCGAGCGGACCATCTCCGCGAGGGCCTGCCCCGGCACCAGCCAGGTCTCAACCCGGGGGGGCGGGAATCAGGAAGGGGTGCACGCCTCGGCGATCGATACGCTGTTCTCGTAGAGGTGATGCCGGGTGATCCGGCCCTCCTCGACGGTGAGGCGCAGCGCGAAGGGGCCCTCGAAGGACTTCCCCGTCGCGCGCACGGTCCCCGAGAGGTACCCCATCAGGACGGCGTCGGTGCCGTCGACGAGGAACGTGTCGACGGAGGCCCGTGCATCCTCGGCCACCGTGTGCTCGGCCAGCTCCGTGAACTGGGCGGCGCATTCGGCTCCGGTGGAGCGCGGCCGGATCCACGGGACGGCGGGGTTCTCGGCGAGTAGCCAGTCGACGTCGTCCGCGAAGAGCGCGACGAGCCGCTCGACGTCCCCGGCCATCCGGGCGGCGAGGAAATCCTGGACGACGTGGCGGGTGGTATCGGTGACGGAACCAGCTCTGGTGTCAGCGGACTTGATGGGCATGGTTGCTCCTCGGGCCCTGGTGCCGGAACCCTTGTCGGGGATCTCGTTGACGTGCACCAAGCTGCCGCAGCAGGGCAGCGTGGTCGATTACGTCGGAGGTAATGGCCGGGTGGGGGCTTCTACGTCCGTCGTCAAGCCCGGGTTGGTCATGCGACGGCTGCTTCGGGGGTGCGTGGTTCGTAGGAGGTGCCGTCGCGGAGCATGGCGAAGAGCACGCTGATGCGGTGGCGGGCGAGGCGGAGGAGGGCTTGTGTGCGGGTCTTCCCGCGCGCCCGGCATTTGTCGCAATAGGTGCGGGAGGCGGGGTCGTGCAGGGTGGCGAAGGCGGAGAGGAACATGGCCCGTTCGAGCTGCCGGTTTCCGCCTCGGGGCGCGTGTCCGCCGTGGATCGAGGTGCCGGAGGACTTCGTGGCCGGGGCGAGTCCGGCGTAGGAGGCGAGGTGGGCGGCGGGAGCCCCCCGGCGGGGTCGAAGGGGCGGAGCCCCTGGTGGACGGGGCGGGCAGGGGCGGCGGGGGCGAAAATACCCTGCCCTCATCGCTCCAGCAGCATCCGCTGCAGCTCACGAGCCGCCCGAGGCGGAGCCACATCGCTCCGGTGGGCCAGCGCGATCGTACGGTGCAGCCCCGGCCGGGCCAGCGGAGTGACCCGCAGGCCGTGGCCGGCGCGGGTCGCCACCATGCGCGGTACGACGGCGACGCCGAGCCCCGCCCGCACGAACCCCAGCACCGCGTCCATCTCCCCGCCCTCCACCGCGAGGTCCGGCTCGAAGCCCTCGGCGCGGCACGCGGCGACCGTCAGCTCCCGCAGGTCGTACCCGTGCCGGAACATCACCAGACGCTCGCCCT
This sequence comes from Streptomyces kebangsaanensis, assembly GCF_001906585.1. Classification (GTDB taxonomy): domain Bacteria; phylum Actinomycetota; class Actinomycetes; order Streptomycetales; family Streptomycetaceae; genus Streptomyces; species Streptomyces kebangsaanensis. The sequence continues at coordinate 6,253 of NZ_JUJA01000013.1, forward strand.
CCAGATCCCCGATCCGCACACTCCGCCGCCCCCGCCCGCCGGGCGCCGGCGCCTCCGGCGACGACACCACCACCAGGTCCTCACGCAGCAACTCCACCGTGGTCAGCGCGGGGGAGGGGGTGGGCAGGGGAAGCACCACCAGGGCGAGGTCGAGAGCGCCGCGCGCCAGCTCCCGCACCAGGTCGTGCGAGCCCCCCTCCTCGATCAGCAGCCGGATGCCGGGATACCGGTCGTGGAAGGCCCGCAGCACGTCCGGCAGCAGACCGGTGCACAGGCTC
>NZ_JUJA01000013.1:6545-16481 GCF_001906585.1 Streptomyces kebangsaanensis
CACCCGGCCCCGCCGCAGCTGCACCAACTCCTGCACCTCGTGCCGCGCCGTGTCCGCGTCCGCGAGGATCCGCCGCGCCAGCGGCAGCAGCGCCTCCCCGGCGTCGGTGAGCGTGATGTTGCCCCGCGCCCGCAGGAACAGATCCGCGCCCAACTCCCGCTCCAGCGCCTTGATCTGCTGCGACAGCGACGGCTGGGCGACATGGACCAGCTCGGCGGCGCGGGTGAAGTGCCGGGTCTCGGCGACCGCCACGAAGTACTGGAGCTGCTGGAACTGCACACCCCCAGCATAACCGACCATAGGAGGCCCCTATCGAAACGAGCCATACCATGTCTTGGACCGATGGGGGTCAAAGGTCCTACCGTGCGGAGTCATGGCACTGGCAACGCGGACGGACCGACGGCCGTCCATGGCACGCACCGTGTGGGGCTCGACCGTCGGCAAGAAGACCGTGATGGCGGTCAGCGGACTGATCATGCTGCTGTACCTGGTCGTCCACATGATCGGAAACCTGAAGATCTTCTTCGGGGCCGGCGAGTTCAACCACTACGCCCACTGGCTGCGCACCCTCGGCGAACCGTTCATGCACTACGAGTGGACGCTCTGGCTCGTCCGGGTCGTCCTCGTGATCGCGGTCGTCGCCCACGCCGTCTCCGCGTACCAGCTCAGCCGCCGCGACATCAGGGCGAGGCCCAGCAAGTACGTGCACTCCAAGCCCCGGGCGAGCTACGCCACCCGCACCATGCGCTGGGGCGGGATCATCCTCGGCCTGTTCATCGTCTGGCACATCCTCGACCTGACCACCGGCACCGTGCACTCCGGCTTCCAGCCGGGCCACCCGTACCAGAACGTCGTGGACACCTTCTCCACCTGGTACGGCAACGTGATCTACATCGTCGCCATGCTGGCGCTCGGCCTGCACGTCCGGCACGGCTTCTGGAGCGCCGCCCAGACCCTCGGCGTCGGCAGCCGCGCCCGCGACCGCGCCCTGAAGACCGTCGCCAACGTCCTCGCACTGCTGCTCACGGCCGGCTTCATCGCCGTCCCGGTGGGCGTCATGACCGGAGTGGTGAGCTGACATGACCTCCTACGTCGACTACACGACCGGTGAGCCGGTCGCCGACACCAAGGCCCCGTCCGGCCCGATCAACGAGCGCTGGGACAAGCGCCGTTTCGAGGCCAAGCTGGTCAACCCGGCCAACCGGCGCAAGCAGACGGTGATCGTCGTCGGCACCGGCCTCGCCGGCGGCGCGGCGGGCGCGACCCTGACCGAACAGGGCTACCGCGTCGTCCAGTTCTGCTACTCGGACTCCCCGCGCCGCGCCCACTCCATCGCCGCGCAGGGCGGCATCAACGCGGCGAAGAACTACCGCAACGACGGCGACTCCATCCACCGCCTGTTCTACGACACCGTCAAGGGCGGCGACTTCCGCGCCCGCGAGTCCAACGTGCACCGCCTCGCCCAGATCTCCGTGGAGATCATCGACCAGTGCGTGGCACAGGGCGTGCCGTTCGCCCGCGAGTACGGCGGTCTGCTCGACACCCGCTCCTTCGGCGGCGTCCAGGTCTCCCGCACCTTCTACGCCCGCGGCCAGACGGGCCAGCAGCTCCTGCTCGGCGCCTACCAGGCGCTGTCCCGGCAGATCGCCGCCGGCAACATCGAGATGCACCCGCGCACCGAGATGCTGGACCTGATCGTCGTCGACGGCCGGGCCCGCGGCATCGTGGCCCGCGACCTGATCACCGGCAGGATCGACACGCACTTCGCCGACGCCGTCGTCCTCGCCTCCGGCGGCTACGGCAACGTCTTCTACCTGTCGACCAACGCCATGAACTCCAACGCGACCGCCATCTGGCGGGCGCACCGGCGCGGTGCCTACTTCGCCAACCCCTGCTTCACCCAGATCCACCCCACCTGCATCCCGCGCACCGGCGACCACCAGTCCAAGCTCACCCTGATGAGCGAGTCGCTGCGCAACGACGGCCGTATCTGGGTGCCCAGGGCCAAGGGCGACAACCGCCCGCCGAACGAGATCCCCGAGGACGAGCGCGACTACTACCTGGAGCGCATCTACCCGTCCTTCGGCAACCTCGTCCCGCGTGACATCGCCTCCCGCGCCGCGAAGAACGTCTGCGACGAGGGCCGCGGCGTCGGCCCCGGCGGCCAGGGCGTCTACCTGGACTTCGCGGACGCGATCCGGCGGATGGGCCGGAAGGCCGTCGAGGCCAAGTACGGCAACCTCTTCGACATGTACCAGCGGATCACCGACGAGGATCCGTACGAGGTGCCGATGCGGATCTACCCCGCCGTGCACTACACGATGGGCGGCCTGTGGGTCGACTACGACCTGCAGACCACGATCCCCGGCCTGTTCGCGATCGGTGAGGCCAACTTCTCCGACCACGGCGCCAACCGCCTCGGCGCGTCCGCGCTGATGCAGGGCCTGGCCGACGGCTACTTCGTCCTCCCGGCCACCATCAACGACTACCTGGCCCGCAATCCGCGCAAGTCCGCCGCCGACGACGTCACCGACGAGCACCCTGTCGTGCAGGAGGTCCTCGCCGAGACCGAGGACCGGCTCAACCTGCTCCTCGCCGTCGACGGCGACCGCACCCCCGACTCCTTCCACCGTGAACTCGGCGAGCTGATGTGGGAGTTCTGCGGCATGGCCCGCACCGACGCCGGCCTGCGCAAGGCCCTGGAGCGCATCCCCGAGATCCGCGACGAGTTCTGGCGGCGCATCAAGGTCCCCGGCACCGGCGAGGAGTTCAACCAGTCCCTGGAGAAGGCCAACCGCATCGTCGACTACCTGGAGCTCGCCGAGCTCATGTGCCTCGACGCCCTGCACCGCTCCGAGTCCTGCGGCGGCCACTTCCGCGAGGAGTCCCAGACCCCCGACGGCGAAGCGGCCCGCAGGGACGACGAGTTCGGCTACGCGGCCGCCTGGGAGTTCACGGGTACGGGCGAGGCCCCGACCCTGCACAAGGAAGACCTGGTCTTCGAGTACGTCCACCCCACTCAGCGGAGCTACGCATGAAGCTCACCCTGCGCGTCTGGCGGCAGAAGAACGCCGGCGCCGAAGGAGCCATGTCCACCTACGAGGTGGACGACATCTCGCCCGACATGTCCTTCCTGGAGATGCTGGACGTCCTCAACGAACAGCTCATCCTCTCCGGCGAGGACCCCGTCGCCTTCGACCACGACTGCCGCGAGGGCATCTGCGGCGCGTGCAGCCTGGTCATCAACGGCGACGCGCACGGCCCCGAGCGCACCACCACCTGCCAGCTGCACATGCGGTCCTTCAAGGACGGCGACACGATCGACATCGAGCCGTGGCGGGCGTCCGCCTTCCCCGTGGTGAAGGACCTGGTGGTCGACCGCTCGTCCTTCGACCGCATCATCCAGGCCGGCGGCTACATCACCGCCCCCACCGGCTCCGCGCCCGAGGCCCACGCCACGCCCGTACCGAAGCCGGACGCCGACTTCGCCTTCGAGCACGCCGAGTGCATCGGCTGCGGCGCCTGCGTGGCCGCCTGCCCCAACGGCGCGGCGATGCTCTTCACCTCTGCCAAGATCAACCACCTCAACGTCCTGCCGCAGGGCGCCCCCGAGCGCGAGACCCGCGTGCTGGACATGGTGGCCCAGATGGACGAGGAGGGCTTCGGCGGCTGCACCCTGGCCGGCGAGTGCGCCACCGCCTGCCCCAAGGGCATCCCCCTGATGTCGATCACCAGCATGAACAAGGAGTGGCTGCGCGCGACCCGCAGGGCGTCCAAGAGGTGACCGCGCGCGGCTTGTGAAAACGTTCGCCGAGGGGGCGGACGGGCGGGGTCGGGAGTGGTGCTCATCCCCGGCCCCGCTTCGCACTTCACCCGCGCCGTTCAACAACCTCACACCCAGTCTCTCCGCGCCGGTCACGCGCAGGTCAGCGGGCCTGGGGAGAACAGGACCGACAGACCGTACGCCAGGTCTGCCCCCCGTTCCCCGGCCCGTGACCAGGAGAGAGCCATGACCGGCGTCACCACGCTCGAAAGCCCCCCGCAGCCGACGTCGCCCGCCCGCTACACCGTCGCCCTCGCCCGAGACGAGGCGGACGTGCGGGCCGCGCAGCGGCTGCGGTACGACGTCTTCGCCGGGGAGATGGGCGCCCTGCTGTCCACCCCGCAACCCGGCCACGACATCGACCCCTTCGACGCGTACTGCGACCACCTGCTCGTGCGCGACACGCTCACCGGGCAGGTCGTCGGCACCTACCGGCTGCTGCCGCCGGAGCGGGCCGCGATCGCCGGACGGCTGTACGCGGAGGCCGAGTTCGACCTGACGCCACTGGACGCGATCCGCCCCGGCCTGGTCGAGGTGGGCCGCTCCTGCGTGCACCCCGACCACCGCGACGGCACGGTCATCGGCCTGATCTGGGCCGGGCTGGCCCGCTACATGGTCGACCGCGGCCACGAGTGGCTGGCGGGCTGCTGCTCGATCCCGCTGGCCGACGGCGGCGCGCTCGCCTCCGCCACCTGGGACCGGGTGCGTGCCAAGTACCTGGCACCCCAGGAGCACCGGGTACGCCCGCTGCTGCCGTGGACACCCCGGACCACGACCACACCCCCCGCCCGGACCGAACTGCCCGCCCTCCTGCGCGGCTACCTCCGCCTCGGCGCCCGGGTCTGCGGCGAGCCCGCCCACGACCCGGACTTCGGGGTCGCCGACCTGTACGTCCTGCTGCCGATGCGCTCGGTCAGCCCGCGCTACCTGCGGCACTTCCTCTCCCTCATACCGGCCTGATGAGCACCTGGCTGCCCAGCGCCCCCTGCACCCCGAGGGCGTGCGTGGAGGCGACGGGGCCGGCGAGGGCCGTACCGCGTGCCGTGCTGCGGCTGACGCTGGTCGCGGCACTGGTCCTGACCGGGGTCGTCCTCTCACCGCTCGGCCGGAGGATCCCCGCCGACTGGGTCGGGCGCTGGTGCCGTGCGGTCGTACGGGCCTCGGGGGTCCGTCTCCGCATCACCGGCACCGCCCCGCCCACCGGTGGCCTCCTCCTGGTCGCCAACCACATCTCCTGGCTGGACATCCCGCTGCTGGCCGCGGTGCGCCCGGCCAGGATGCTCGCCAAGGCGGAGATCCGCCGGTGGCCGGTGGCGGGCGCGCTCGCGGCGCGCGGCGGGACCCTGTTCATCGAACGGGACCGCCCGCGTGCCCTCCCGGACACGGTCGCCCACATCGCCGAGGCACTGCGCCAGGGCACGGCGGTCGCCGCCTTCCCCGAGGGCAGCACCTGGTGCGGCCGCGCCCAGGGCCACTTCCGCCGGGCCGTCTTCCAGGCCGCCCTGGACGCCGGCGTCCCGGTCCAGCCGGTCCGCATCCGCTACCGCCTGGCCGGGGGAGCTGCGGCCACGGCCCCGGCCTTCGTCGGCGACGACTCCCTGCTCGCCTCGCTGTGGCGGGTGGCGTCGGCACGCGGCCTGGTCGCCGAGGTCGAGGTGCGTCCCGTGGTCCCACCGGGCACCCACCCGGACCGCCGCGCCCTGGCCCGCGCGGCACAGCAGGACCGGGCGACCGAGCCCTGCTGGACGCACGCGGCGCTGATGGCGTAGCTGGTGGCGTAAGGCCGGCCGGCGCCGGTCCTGCGGACGGGAAAGACGCCGTAGGCGGGACCGGCACCGCCCGCGCCCACGGTGACGAGGAACCGCCGGTAGTCCTCGGGCAGCCGCACCCCGATCCGCGCCTCGAGATCGGCGAGTTCCGCCGCCGTCAGTGGTTCCCCGAGACGGAAGCCGTGCCCGTGCACGCCGAACACCCCCGCGCTCTCGGCCCGCGCGCCGAGCGCCGTGACGCGCTCGCGGACCCCCGCCCATGTCTGCTGCTCAGGCATGCGCGGATCGTACGGCTCACCGCTGACGGTCCGCCCGGACGCCTCAGCGGTCTCCGCGCATCTCCCGCGCGAGATAGGGAGCCGTGGCGCTCCCCTCCGCCCGGGCCACGGCCTCCGGCGGGCCGGCCGCCACGATCCGGCCGCCCTCGTCGCCGCCGCCCGGCCCGAGGTCGACGACCCAGTCGGCGTCGGCCACGACGGACATGTCGTGCTCGACGACGATCACGGTGTGCCCGGCGTCCACCAGCCCGTGCAACTGCCGCATCAGGACCTCCACGTCGGCCGGGTGGAGGCCGGTCGTCGGCTCGTCGAGGAGGTAGAGAGTGTGGCCGCGGCGCCCGCGCTGCAGTTCGCTCGCCAGCTTGATGCGCTGGGCCTCGCCGCCCGACAGTTCGGTCGCCGGCTGGCCGAGGCGCAGATAGCCGAGGCCCACGTCGAGAAGGGTGCCGAGGCTGCGGGCGACGGCCGGGGTGTCGGCGAAGAACTCCGCCGCGCTCTCCACCGTGAGGTCCAGCACCTGGCCGATGTTCCGCCCGCGGTACGTCACTTCGAGCGTCTCGGGGTTGTAGCGCGCCCCGCCGCAGGCCGGACACGGTGCGTACGTGCTCGGCAGGAACAGCAGCTCCACACTCACAAAACCCTCGCCCTGACAGGTCTCGCACCGCCCGCCGGCCACATTGAAGGAGAACCGCCCGGCCCCGTAACCGCGCGCACGCGCCTCGTCGGTGCCCGCGAACACCTTCCGCACGACGTCGAACAGCCCGGTGTACGTGGCCAGGTTCGAGCGCGGGGTGCGTCCGATCGGCTTCTGGTCCACCGAGACCAGCCTCCCGACCCCCGCCGACTCCTCCGTGATCTCACCGATGAGCGTGGACTTCCCGGAGCCCGACACCCCCGTGACCGCGCTGAAGGCACCGAGCGGGAACTCGGCCGTCACCCCGCGCAGGTTGTGCCGGTGAACCGGCCCCACCTTCAACTGCCCCCGGCCACATCGCACTTCGCGCACGGGTGCGGAAGAGCGGTCGAACAGGAACCGGGCCGTCGCCGACTCCTCCACCCCCGCCAACTCGGCCACCGGCCCACTGTGCAGCACCCGCCCGCCGTGCTCCCCGGCCAGCGGACCCACATCGACCACCCAGTCGGCACCGCGCACCACCTCCAACTGGTGCTCGACCACGAAGAGCGAGTTGCCCGCCGCCTTGAGCCGCTGCAACACCGTGAGCAGGGCCTCGGTGTCCGCCGGGTGCAGCCCCGCCGACGGCTCGTCGAGGACGTACACCACCCCGAACAGCCCGGACCGCAGCTGGGTGGCGAGCCGCAGCCGCTGCAACTCGCCCGCCGAGAGCGTGGGTGTGCTCCGGTCCAGGCTGAGGTAGCCGAGACCCAGCTCGACGACGGGCGCGATACGGGACCTGAGGTCCTCGGTGAGGACGCGGGCCACCTCGGAGGTGCCCTGGAGACCACCGACCAGTTCGGTCAGCGGCAGCGCGGCCAGCTCGGCGATGGAGCGCCCCGCGAAGGTCACGGCCAGCGCCTCGGGCCGCAGCCGGCTGCCGCCGCAGGCAGGGCAGGGTGCGGAGGCGAGAAAGCGCTCGGCCTTCGCGCGCAGCGCCGCGCTCTTCGAATCGGCGAACGTCTTCATCACATACCGCCGGGCACTCATGTACGTGCCCTGGTACGGGCCATGGATCCGGTCGGCATCCCGCACCGGATGCACCGTCACCACCGGCTGCTCGTCCGTGAACAGGATCCACTCCCGCTGCTCGGCCGGCAGCTCACGCCACGGCCGGTCGATGTCGTACCCCAGTGCGTCGAGGATGTCCCGCAGATTCTTGCCGTGCCAGGCACCGGGCCACGCGGCGATCGCCCCCTCCCGGATGGACAGCGACGGATCGGGCACCAGCAACGCCTCGTCCGTCCGGTGCACCCGTCCCAGCCCATGGCACTCCGGGCAGGCCCCGGCTGCCGTGTTCGGCGAGAACGCGTCCGAGTCCAGCCGCTCGGCCCCCGCCGGATAGTCCCCGGCCCGGGAGAACAGCATCCGCAGCGAGTTGGACAGGTTCGTCACCGTCCCGACCGAGGACCGCGAGGTCGGCGCCGCCCGCCGCTGCTGCAGCGAGACGGCCGGCGGAAGCCCGGAGATCTCCCCGACCCTCGGCGCCCCCACCTGATGGATCAGCCTGCGCGCATACGGCGCCACCGATTCGAAATACCGCCGCTGAGCCTCCGCATAGATCGTTCCGAACGCCAGCGACGACTTCCCCGACCCCGACACCCCCGTGAACACGGCCAGCGCATCCCGCGGAATGTCGACGTCCACCCCCTTGAGATTGTGCTCACGAGCACCACGGACTCGGACGTACGGGTCATGGGGGCTGTGCATGGGGAACGCTCCGTACGGGACTGCTGCCAAAGGGGATAAACTCCATCATTCTACGCGAGTGCTCTCATCCGTCGCCCAGCCCTCCCGCCGCGAGCCCGTCGCTCATCAACCGGCGCCCCAGGCCCTCGGCGCGCGCGAGGAGTTCCTCGAAGTCCGTGAGGCGGCGGAAGGCCGTGGCGTAGGCAGTCTGTTCCTCCGGGGGGAGGGGAAGTACCTGCAGGCGCCGGATGTCCACCCGGGACGAGCTGGAGGCGTGGGTGGCGGCCTGGCGTCCGTTGGCGGGGGCGCGCAGGCAGCCGGCCAGGAAGTGGGCGTCCAGTTTCTCCGGGTCCACCCGCAGCGCGTAGGGCTGTGTGCCCAGTGCCGTCGGTGGCCCTTGGTGCACCCAGGCCCTGAAGGCCCGGATCACTCCGGCGACCACCACGTCGCCCTCCTCGGCCACGGCATGGGCCGTCCCCTCGGGGGCACGTCCGCCGGGGACACCGTCCTGGAGCAGGTCGGGCACGGTGAGCAGGGGCAGTCCGGCCGCACCGGGCGAGGTGGCGCCGTCCGGTGGTTGCTGCCCGGCGAGCAGGGTGAGGGCGTCCGCCTTGACGAGGTCCCCGACCGTCGCCGTGGTCTGCGGTGTCCGTGGCCGCAGGTCCAGCCCCGCCAAGTACTGTGCGCAACCGGTGAGATCGGCCAGATGGGTCGCCAGCTCCCGCCATGATGCCGCGAGTTCCGCACGGGAGGGCTCCCCGCCGGATATGGCGTAGCGGCCCGGGGCGACGTCGGCCTCGTCATCCAGGAGGTCGAGCAGAGGAACCCGGACGGCGCCCTCCGGCGGATTGCGGTCCGGCCGGTCGAGGACTTCCAGAGCGGCGCGGACGAAGGATCCGAGGGCGTCCCAGTCGGGTCCGGGCTCACGCGCTCCGGGCCTGGCGAACCCTGTGGCGTCCACGAGGAGGGCGTCCTGCGCGGGAGGAGCCGCCGACGGGCCGTCCGCCGTGGCGCGCAGGACCCACAACTACTAGAGCGAGGCGCTTGTGCGGTTGGGCGCTTCCCGGCGGCAGCGCCACGACCGCCCGCAGCACACCGGTGCGCAGCAGGGAGCCCCGGATGCGGCGGCCCGCCTTGCGGGAGGCGACGGCGGGCGGCAGGACGACGACCGCCGTCCCACCGGGCCTGAGGTGGGAGAGCAGGTGCTGCACCCAGGCCAGTTCGGGCTCGGTGCGCGGCGGCAGGCCGTGGGTCCAGCGCTGGTCCGTCGCCAGTTCCTCGTAGCCCCAGTCGCGCTCGTTGAACGGCGGGTTGCACAGGGCCATGTCGGCCGGTGTCCCGGCGAAGCAGTCCTCGCGCAGCGCGTCGGCCGTGGCGACCTCCGCGCGGATGTCGCGGTCGTCGGCGACGAAGCCGACGGGTATGGCGTCGGTGGTACTCATGGAGGGGCTCTTCGGGGTGTGTGGCCGCCGGGCTGGGCGGCGCCCCAGCGGCCGTAGTGCATGGAAGGCTACTGCGCTCATTGACTTTGTTCACAGAACAAAGCCACGAACGTCTGTGTGGAAAATGTGGAGGACGGGAAAATGCAGAGCCCCGCGCCGGGAGCAGAAGGATGGCTGGGAGCTCGTGGAACAGGCCCAGGGCAGGCTTCGCTCCACCCTCAACTTCCGTCGGCCGAAGAAGCCGCTGCCGTGGCTCCTGATC
>NZ_JUJA01000013.1:16567-19835 GCF_001906585.1 Streptomyces kebangsaanensis
AAGCCGATGGCCGCTGCGAGCGAGAAGCCTTCCGCTACGCCGACTCCGACCGCGGCCGAGTCGGCTGCCGCTGAGGTGATCACGCCTGAGAACAACCCGGAGTTCGCGGCGCTGCTGAAGACGGTGGACACGTGCGACGAAGCGAACCTGGACTTCGCGGCCGGGTATGAGGGTCAGACGGTCGCGTTCAACGGTTCGATCGCGCACATGGCGCCCCACGGTGATCACAAAACCCGCTACGACTTCCTTCTGGGCCGAGGTGACAAGGGACCGCGGACGACGGTCGGCCCGACCTTCAAGTACGAGGACGTCAACATCTTTGGCCTGAAGCTGACCGGTAAGAAGATCCCCGCCACCGTCGGCGTAGGCGACAAGTTCCGCTTCGTCGCCGAGGTGCGCGAATTCAACGCGGTCCAGTGCCTCTTCTTCCTCCACCCGGTCTCGACGGAAGTCCGGTAGTCAAGATGGGCAGCCGCGTCATCGCGGACCGGTGTGCCCGGCCATGGTCTCAGCGGTGATCATTTCCAGATTCCGTTGAGGACGAGGGCGGCACGGGCGATGTCGCCGATCCGGCTGGGGCTGAGGGTGACGTGCAGGCGGGGCCACACGCCGGCCTCGGTCCAGTCCCGCAGCCTGCCGACCAAGATCGCCAGCCGCAGGATCGCGGGCTCAACTCAAGTTCGAAACGGTCAGTTTAATCGCTAGAGCCCGAAACGGCGGCCGTATACGGTACCCGGATGGCTTCTCAGCGCACCCTGCTGCCACGCTCGACACCGGCCGCCTCGGGGATGTCGTCCCGTTCGATCACCGCGCTGCTGGATCGGCTCGAAGCACGATCCGTCGAATGTCACTCCCTCATGGTCGTACGCCACGGTCACGTCGTCGCCGAAGGCTGGTGGGCGCCGTACTCGGCCGGACGCCCGCACCTTCTCTACTCGCTGACCAAGTCGTTCACCTCGGTCGCCGTGGGGCTCGCGATCGCCGACGGACTGCTCTCACTGGACGATCGGGTGGTGGACGTGCTGCCCGACCACGTTCCGGACGACATCTCGGAGCAGGGACGCCGCCTCACCGTTCACCACCTGCTGTCCATGACGGCCGGACACCGCAAGGACAGCCTTGCCGAGGCCTGGCAACTGGAACCGGGCGACCTGGTGAAGGGCTTCCTGCGCGTACCGTTTCCCGATGCCGAGGGAACACGGCACGCCTACGACAATCCCACCACCTTCATCCTGGCCCGGATGGTGGAACGGGTCACGGGCCGCAGCCTCCCGCAACTGCTCGACGAGCGCCTCTTCAAGCCGATGGGCGTCGACCACGCCGAATGGGACCGTGTGGCGAGCGGTGCCGCCTTCGGATTCCACGGACTGCACCTCACGACCGAGGCTGTCGCCGCCTTCGGTGAGTTGCTCCTGCGCGGAGGCATGTGGGACAACCGGCGGCTCGTCCCGTGCGCATGGGTGGAGCTTGCGACCAGACGGCACACCGAAACCCTGCAACTCGAGGACGGATCGGGGGACGTCGACTACCTTCGCGGTTACGGTTACCAGTTCTGGATGTCGCGTCACGGCTACCACGGCGATGGCTCGTTCGGCCAGCAATGCGTGGTCGTCCCCTCGCACGATCTCGTGGTCGCCGTGACCGGAGGCCATACGCAGGCACAGGCAGTGCTTGACGCAATGTGGGAGTGCCTGCTGCCCGGCACGGAGGATGCGGGAAGCACCCCGGACGACGAGATCCTCGCCGATCGGCTGCGGCGGTTGTCATTGGCACCGGTGCTGGGTTCGGCCGCCCCGGAGCGTTCCGTCAAGGCGAGACTCGACGCCTCCGCCTCCGCCGAGGGTTCGGCTCTGCCCGACGGAACCACGGTGATCGTCGATCCCGTGGACGATGGATGGCTCCTTCGACTCGGGCCGTACCTCAACGTCGGGGTCGGCCACGGCGAGTGGCGGGAGAGTTCGCCGCTCGGCCGCCCTGTCGTCGCGGCCGGCGCCTGGCAGGGCAACACGTTCGTCGCCGAGCTTTACGTCATCACCACACCGCACCGGGTCCGGCTGTCGGTCGACGCCGACGCGGGGACCGCGATGGCGACGTGGAACATCGTGCCCCTGACCAGCCCAAGTCTGGCGTTGCACTTGCGGTCGCCGCTGATGACACGGCCCGACGTCGCGTAGGTGATGCGCTTGCCCCCGCAATGAACCTGTTGGAACTTCATTCTGAAACGATCAGTTGAACGTCACCGGGCCGTGGCCGGGAGATACGACAAACCGACGGCCCGCTATGAGGCGACCACGCCGGCCGCGGCCCTCGATGAGTGGCTGTGACCACACGCTCGCACCGGTCTTTCGCCAGCCCTTTGCCGGGGAACCGATGGACCGGCTGGATTCTCCCGGCCGTCCGTGTTGTTCCGGACCGGTGCCGTCGACGAGGAGGTGTGGAGCACATGCGCAGGAGTGCCCGGCAGTTGAGCCCGCGTACTGACCTTTGCCGCCTCCTCACGACGGAGACACCTTGTCGCTTCGCATCACCCCACTGACCGACCCCGCTCACGGGCCGCACAGCCGGCGTCTTGCATGGCTGGCGTCCGACGCCGATTCCATCCCTGTCGGGACGGCCTTTCTGCGGCTGTTCACCGATCCGGGGCAGGAGCACCTGGCCGAACTGACCCTCCGGGTCCATCCCGCGGAGCGACGCAGGTGCGTCGGTTCCCGGCTGCTCGACGCCGCCGTGGCCGCCGCCCGGGACAACGCCCGACGCCGCGTTGTCGCGCAGGCCGAGGCCGGATCGCCCGGCGACCGCTTCCTGACGGCTCGCGGTTTCCGCAAGGTCCTCACCCTGAGGTTCTCCCGCTTGCCACTGGCCGATGTGGACACCACCGCCCTCGCCGAGATCATCGAACGTCCGCATCCCGGCTACCGGCTGGTGTCATGGCGGGGAACCGTCCCCGACGGCCTCGCCCAGACGTTCGCCGCCTCACGTCACGCCATGGACGACATGCCCATGGACGACAGCGACCACGGCACCGTGACCTGGGACGTGGACCGCGTCCGGGCCGCGGCGAAGGCCGTCGAACAGCGCGGCGACCAGTTGCACACCGTCGTCGCCGTCGACGCCTCCAACGGCTCGATCGCCGGGTTCACCGAACTCGTCGTCCCCGGCGACGGCACAGGTGACGGCCAGCACTACGGCACCGGCGTGCTGCCCGAGCACCGTGGACACGGCCTCGGCCGATGGATGAAGGCCGAGTCGATCCGACAGGTCCATGGGC
>NZ_JUJA01000140.1:0-3926 GCF_001906585.1 Streptomyces kebangsaanensis
GTGACGGGTGGCTGGTCGTTGTTTGAGAACTGCACAGTGGACGCGAGCATCTGTGGCCAAGTTTTTAAGGGCGCACGGTGGATGCCTTGGCACCAGGAACCGATGAAGGACGTGGGAGGCCGCGATAGTCCCCGGGGAGCCGTCAACCAGGCTGTGATCCGGGGGTTTCCGAATGGGGAAACCCGGCAGTCGTCATGGGCTGTCACCCTTGCCTGAACACATAGGGCAAGCGGAGGGAACGCGGGGAAGTGAAACATCTCAGTACCCGCAGGAAGAGAAAACAACCGTGATTCCGGGAGTAGTGGCGAGCGAAACCGGATGAGGCCAAACCGCAGGCGTGTGAGACCCGGCAGGGGTTGCGCGTGCGGGGTTGTGGGATCTCTTGTCTGTCGTCTGCCGGCGACAGGACGAGTCAGAAACCGTTGGCGTAGGCGAAGGACATGCGAAAGGTCCGGCGCAGAGGGTAAGACCCCCGTAGCCGAAACGTCAGCGGCTCGTTGGAGAGACACCCAAGTAGCACGGGGCCCGAGAAATCCCGTGTGAATCTGGCGGGACCACCCGCTAAGCCTAAATATTCCCTGGTGACCGATAGCGGAGAGTACCGTGAGGGAATGGTGAAAAGTACCCCGGGAGGGGAGTGAAATAGTACCTGAAACCGTGTGCCTACAAGCCGTGGGAGCGTCGGAGTGTGCTTGCGCACTCTCGTGACTGCGTGCCTTTTGAAGAATGAGCCTGCGAGTTTGCGGTGTGTTGCGAGGTTAACCCGGGTGGGGGAGCCGTAGCGAAAGCGAGTCCGAACAGGGCGTTTCAGTAGCACGCTCAAGACCCGAAGCGGAGTGATCTAGCCATGGGCAGGTTGAAGCGGAGGTAAGACTTCGTGGAGGACCGAACCCACCAGGGTTGAAAACCTGGGGGATGACCTGTGGTTAGGGGTGAAAGGCCAATCAAACTCCGTGATAGCTGGTTCTCCCCGAAATGCATTTAGGTGCAGCGTCGTGTGTTTCTTGCCGGAGGTAGAGCACTGGATAGGCGATGGGCCCTACCGGGTTACTGACCTTAGCCAAACTCCGAATGCCGGCAAGTGAGAGCGCGGCAGTGAGACCGTGGGGGATAAGCTCCATGGTCGAGAGGGAAACAGCCCAGAGCATCGACTAAGGCCCCCAAGCGTACGCTAAGTGGGAAAGGATGTGGAGTCGCTCAGACAACCAGGAGGTTGGCTTAGAAGCAGCCACCCTTGAAAGAGTGCGTAATAGCTCACTGGTCTAGTGATTCCGCGCCGACAATGTAGCGGGGCTCAAGCGTACCGCCGAAGTCGTGTCATTCGTACATGCAGGGCCAACGCCCGTACGGATGGGTAGGGGAGCGTCGTCTGCCGGGTGAAGCAGCCGCGGAAGCGAGTTGTGGACGGTTGACGAGTGAGAATGCAGGCATGAGTAGCGATTCACACGTGGGAAACGTGTGCGCCGATTGACTAAGGGTTCCTGGGTCAAGCTGATCTGCCCAGGGTAAGTCGGGACCTAAGGCGAGGCCGACAGGCGTAGTCGATGGATAACCGGTTGATATTCCGGTACCCGCTGTGACGCGATCAACATCGAGCATCGTGATGCTAAGGCCGTGAAGCCGTTCCGGACCCTTCGGGGGAAGGAAAGTGGTGGAGCCGCCGGCCCAAGCGGTTAGTAGGTGAGTGATGGGGTGACGCAGGAAGGTAGTCCAGCCCGGGCGGTGGTTGTCCCGGGGTAAGGGTGTAGCCCGAGTGGTAGGCAAATCCGCCACTCACCAGGGTGAGACCTGATGCCGAGCCGATTGTGGCGAAGTGGATGATCCTATGCTGTCGAGAAAAGCCTCTAGCGAGTTTCATGGCGGCCCGTACCCTAAACCGACTCAGGTGGTCAGGTAGAGAATACCGAGGCGTTCGGGTGAACTATGGTTAAGGAACTCGGCAAAATGCCCCCGTAACTTCGGGAGAAGGGGGGCCGCGCCCGGTGACGAGTCTTGCACTCCGAGCTGGGGGTGGCCGCAGAGACCAGCGAGAAGCGACTGTTTACTAAAAACACAGGTCCGTGCGAAGCCGTAAGGCGAGGTATACGGACTGACGCCTGCCCGGTGCTGGAACGTTAAGGGGACCGGTTAGCTCCATTTCGGTGGGGCGAAGCTGAGAACTTAAGCGCCAGTAAACGGCGGTGGTAACTATAACCATCCTAAGGTAGCGAAATTCCTTGTCGGGTAAGTTCCGACCTGCACGAATGGCGTAACGACTTCTCGGCTGTCTCAACCATAGGCCCGGTGAAATTGCACTACGAGTAAAGATGCTCGTTTCGCGCAGCAGGACGGAAAGACCCCGGGACCTTTACTACAGTTTGATATTGGTGTTCGGTTCGGCTTGTGTAGGATAGCTGGGAGACTGTGAAGTCCCAACGCCAGTTGGGGTGGAGTCGTCGTTGAAATACCAGTCTGGTCGTGCTGGATGTCTAACCTGGGTCCGTGATCCGGATCAGGGACAGTGTCTGATGGGTAGTTTAACTGGGGCGGTTGCCTCCTAAAGGGTAACGGAGGCGCCCAAAGGTTCCCTCAGCCTGGTTGGCAATCAGGTGGTGAGTGTAAGTGCACAAGGGAGCTTGACTGTGAGACCGACGGGTCGAGCAGGGACGAAAGTCGGGACTAGTGATCCGGCGGTGGCTTGTGGAAGCGCCGTCGCTCAACGGATAAAAGGTACCCCGGGGATAACAGGCTGATCTTCCCCAAGAGTCCATATCGACGGGATGGTTTGGCACCTCGATGTCGGCTCGTCGCATCCTGGGGCTGGAGTCGGTCCCAAGGGTTGGGCTGTTCGCCCATTAAAGCGGTACGCGAGCTGGGTTTAGAACGTCGTGAGACAGTTCGGTCCCTATCCGCTGCGCGCGCAGGAGTCTTGAGAAGGGCTGTCCCTAGTACGAGAGGACCGGGACGGACGAACCTCTGGTGTGCCAGTTGTTCTGCCAAGGGCATGGCTGGTTGGCTACGTTCGGGAGGGATAACCGCTGAAAGCATCTAAGCGGGAAGCCTGCTTCGAGATGAGGACTCCCACCCACTTGATGGGGTAAGGCTCCCAGTAGACGACTGGGTTGATAGGCCGGATCTGGAAGCGCCGCGAGGCGTGGAGGTGACCGGTACTAATAGGCCGAGGGCTTGTCCCCAGTTGCTCGCGTCCACTGTGTCAGTTCTGAGGCAACGAACGGTTGCCGGCTTTGAGTAGAACAGACAATTGAAGAGTGTGCTTGTTCGCTCGAAACCATTAGGGTTTCGGTGGTCATAGCGTGAGGGAAACGCCCGGTTACATTCCGAACCCGGAAGCTAAGCCTCACAGCGCCGATGGTACTGCAGGGGGGACCCTGTGGGAGAGTAGGACACCGCCGAACAATCTTTGGAGGACCCCTGGTCACCAGCGTTCAGCTGGGACCAGGGGTCCTTTCGTTTTCCCGTAGAAAAAGTACAGAAGTACAGAAGAAGGAGTCACCGATGTCCACCAACTCTCCCGACGAGCGTCCGGAGCGCGATCAGCGCCGCCGGGACGGTGGTGACCGCGGTGACCGTGGTGGCTACCGCCGGGACTTCCGCCGTGACGACGACCGCGGTCATGGCCGTCGTGACGACCGTGCTGGTTTCCGTCGCGACGACAGGTTCGAGCGCGGTGACCGCGGGGAGCGCGGCGGTTTCCGCCGGGACGACCGGCGGGATGGCGAGCGTGGGGGTCACGGTCGCCGTGATGACCGCGATCGTGACCGCGGCTTCCGCCGCGAGGGCGACCGTCCCGCCTTCCGGCGGGATGACCGGCGTGACGACCGGCGGGATGACCGTCCTGCCTCCCGCCGGGATGACCGGCGGGATGACCGTCCTGCCTTCCGTCGTGACGAGCGGCGGGATGACCGTCCTGCCTTCCGTCGTGACGA
>NZ_JUJA01000140.1:3960-9928 GCF_001906585.1 Streptomyces kebangsaanensis
GCCTTCCGTCGTGACGACGACCGCGGCTTCCGCCGCGAGGGCGACCGTCCCGCCTACCGGCGTGACGACCGCCGGGATGACCGTCCTGCCTCCCGCCGGGATGACCGGCGGGATGACCGTCCCGCCTTCCGTCGTGACGACGACCGCGGTCATGGCCGTCGTGACGACCGTGGTGGTTTCCGTCGCGACGACAGGTTCGAGCGCGGTGACCGCGGGGAGCGCGGCGGTTTCCGCCGGGATGACCGGCGGGATGACCGTCCCGCCTTCCGTCGTGACGACGACCGCGGCTTCCGCCGCGAGGGCGACCGTCCCGCCTTCCGTCGTGACGACGACCGCGGCTTCCGCCGCGAGGGCGACCGTCCCGCCTTCCGGCGTGACGACCGCCGGGACGAGCGGCGGGATGACCGTCCTGCCTTCCGTCGTGACGAGCGGCGGGATGACCGTCCTGCCTTCCGTCGTGACGACCGGCGTGATGACCGTCCTGCCTTCCGTCGTGACGACCGGGGTGGACACGGCCCCCGCCGTGACGACCGCGGTGGGCGTCCCGGTGGTTTCCGTGGCCGCGACGACCGGCGCGGCGGTGGCCACTTCCGCGACGAGCGGGACCGGGACCGCGACCGGGAGCCGATCAAGCGGCTGCCGATCCCGGAGGACGTCACCGGCGAGGAGATCGACAAGGACGTACGGCAGGAGCTGCAGAGCCTGCCGAAGACGCTCGCCGAGGACGTGGCCAAGAACCTCGTGATGGTCGCCCGGCTGATCGACGAGGACCCCGAGGCCGCCTACGGCTACTCCAGGGTGGCCCTGCGCCTGGCGTCCCGGGTCGCCGCCGTACGGGAGGCGGCCGGGTTCGCCGGGTACGCCAACCAGAAGTACGGCGAGGCGCTCGCCGAGTTCCGGGCCGCCCGCCGGATGACCGGCAACATGGACCTGTGGCCCGTCATGGCCGACTGCGAGCGCGGGCTCGGACGGCCGGAGAAGGCGCTGGACATGGCCGGAGCGCCCGAGGTGCAGAAGCTGGACAAGGCCGGCCAGGTGGAGATGCGGCTCGTCGCGGCCGGTGCCCGGCGTGACATGGGGCAGCTGGACGCCGCCATCGTGACACTGCAGAGCCCCGAGCTGGCCGCCAACTCCGTCCAGCCGTGGACCGCGCGGCTGCGGTACGCCTACGCCGACGCGCTGCTCGCCGCCGGCCGGGAGACCGAGGCGCGGGAGTGGTTCGCCAAGGCCGTCGAGGCCGACCGGGACGGCAGCACCGACGCCTCCGACCGGCTGGCCGAGCTGGACGGCGTGGAGTTCACCGACGCGCTCGACGAGACCGCCGAGACCGCCGATGCGGACGAGAACCGCGGGGGCGAGGAAGACCGGGAGGACCAGGAGGACAGGGAGGACAGGGTGGAGGACAAGGTGGAGGACAAGGGCTGACGCCCGCCCCCTGTCAGAGGCCCAGTGCCCTCAGCACCAGCCCCGAGGCCGGCTTCGGCCCGAACGACGTCGACTTTCGGGGCATGGTGACACCCTGGCGGGCCAGGTCGCGGACGACCTCCTCGCGGACCGGGTGCATCAGGACGGCCGTACCGCCGTCCCGTTCGGCCTTCTCCACGGTGGCGACCGCGTCGTGGATGTAGGCGATGTGGGCCGGGGAGTCCTCGGGGATGCCCCAGACGTGGTCGAGGAGCGTGGCGTGCAGGACCGTCGCGTCGAGGGTGCGCCAGGCGGCCGGGTGCTCGGCGGGGACCGTGCGGGCCAGCAGTTCCGGGTCCGGACGGTCCACGAGGTGGAAGGCACCGTCCCCGGCGAGCAGAAAGGCGTTGCCCGCGCAGGCCGCGTCCGCGAGGGCCGGCAACGCCTCCGCCAGGGGTGTCTCCAGGCGCCGTACGCGGAACGAACCCTCCAGCGCGGACAGCGCGTCGGCGACCGGCAGACCGTGCAGCAGGCGGTGGATGGCGCGGACCCGGAGCGGGTAGCGGACCGTGTCGACGAGGAGCACCAGACCGTAGTCCCAGGCACTGGGGGAGGGGTGCTCCGCGCGCAGACGCCGGTAGGTCGCCCAGCGGTGGTGGCCGTCGGCGATCAGGGCCTGGTGCTGGGCCAGGTCCTCCTGGACGCCGGACAGGACGGCGGGGTCGGTGATCGCCCACAGGCGGTGGTGGTAGCCGTCCTCGGTGGTGGTCGACAGCAACGGGGGCTGTTCGGCGGCGCGTTCGATGGCGACGGTGGCGGCGGCCGTCGAGCCGTTGCCCCGGTAGGTGAGCAGCAGCGGTTCGAGGTTGGCGCAGGTCGCGCGCATCAGGGCGGCGCGGTCGGCGACGACGTGCGGCATCACGTCCTCGTGGGGCAGTACCACGCCCTCGGCCGGGTCCGACACGCGCAGCGCGCCGATCAGCCCGCGTTGCAGCATCCCGCCGCCGTCGCTCTGTTCGTAGACGTACAGGCCCGGCTCGGGGTCGGTGGTCAGGATGCCCTCGGACAGCCAGCGGCGCAGTGTGTCGGCGGCCTGTTCGTTGCGGGCGCTGGGCGTGCCGGCCTGGGGAAGGATGAGGCGGACGATGTTGTGGGGGTCGGCGGACTCGAGGTGGTGCAGGCCGTCGGGGCGTACGACGACGTCGTACGGCGGGGACGTCACGGCGGCCAGGCTGCCGACCCGGTCGGGGTCGTAGCGGAGGCCTCGGAACGGGGTGAGTTCGAGGCCCCGGCGTGGTGTTGCCGGTGAGTGACCTGCAGTGTTCATCCCGGCATCGTACGTGTGTCAGTGGCATGGGGGATGATCGGGGGAAAGCCGGTTTCAGAGGAGCGGATGCGGAATGAGCCAGGGCGTCAGGACGAGGCCCGAGGGCAGTGCACAGGCCCTGAGCGAGGCGTACGACACGGCTCTGCTCGACCTGGACGGAGTGGTGTACGCGGGTGGGGACGCGATCGCGCACGCGGTCGACTCGCTCGCCACCGCCCGAGCGGGCGGCATGCATCTGGCGTACGTCACCAACAACGCCCTGCGCACCCCGGACGCGGTGGCCGCGCACCTCACCGAGCTGGGCATACGGGCTCAGGCGTCCGATGTGGTCACCTCCGCGCAGGCGGTGGCCCGGCTGATCGCCGATCAGGTGCCACGGGGGGCGCGTGTGTTGGTGATCGGCGGTGAGGGGCTGCGGGTGGCGCTGCGCGAGCGCGGGCTCGAGCCGGTCGAGTCGGCCGACGACGGCCCGGCGGCGGTGGCGCAGGGCTACGGCGGCCCCGGGATGCCGTGGGGGCGCCTGGCGGAGGCGTGTTACGCCGTCGCGCGCGGGGTGCCCTGGTTCGCCTCCAACACCGATCTGACGATTCCGGGTGCGCGCGGGATCGCGCCGGGCAACGGAGCGGCGGTGGAGGTGGTGCGGATCGCCACGGGCGCCCGGCCGCAGGTGGCGGGCAAGCCGCTGCCGCCCATGCACCGTGAGACGGTCCTGCGTACCGGCGCGGAGCGGCCGCTGGTGGTCGGGGACCGGCTGGACACGGACATCGAGGGCGCGTTCAACGGCGGGGTCGACTCGCTGCTGGTCCTGACCGGTGTGACGGACGGGGCGCGGCTGCTCGCCGCGCCGCCCCAGCACCGGCCGACGTACGTCGACGCCGATCTGCGCGGCCTGCTCACCGGGCAGCCCGGGATCACCCGGGAAGGTGATGGCTTCCGGTGCGGCGGGTGGACGGCGACGCCGGGCGCGGACCGGCTGGAGCTGACCGGTGACGGCGAGGCCCTGGACGGGCTGCGCGCGCTGTGCGCGGCGGCGTGGACGGCGGGCGGGGAGAACGCCTGCGGACTGGACGGGGGGAAGGCGCTGGCGCGACTGGGGCTGTGACCCCGTCGACGAGCGGATTCGCCGGAGGCGGATCCGGCAGGGGCGGATTCGTCAGAAATGGAGAAGCGCCGGTGAGCCGGCCGCCGTTAGCGTGACCGCCATGGACACCAGGGGAGACACGATGAGCACGGCCACGACGACGGACACGCGGTCGCCGGCGCCGCATGTCGCCGACAGCCACGACCTGATCCGCGTGCACGGCGCGCGTGAGAACAACCTCAAGGACGTCGGCGTCGAGATCCCGAAGCGCCGGCTGACGGTGTTCACCGGTGTCTCCGGCTCGGGCAAGAGCTCGCTGGTGTTCGACACGATCGCCGCGGAGTCGCAGCGGCTGATCAACGAGACGTACAGCGCCTTCGTACAGGGCTTCATGCCGACGCTGGCGCGGCCCGACGTCGACGTGCTCGAAGGGCTGACGACCGCGATCATCGTCGACCAGCAGCGGATGGGCGCCGACCCCCGCTCCACGGTCGGCACCGCCACCGACGCCAACGCGATGCTGCGCATCCTCTTCAGCCGGCTCGGGCAGCCGCACATCGGCTCGCCCAAGGCGTTCTCCTTCAACGTCCCCTCGGTCAGCGGGGCGGGTGCGGTCACGTTCGAGCGCGAGGGGAAGACCGTGAAGGAGCGGCGCGAGTTCAGCATCACGGGCGGCATGTGTCCGCGCTGCGAGGGCCGGGGCACGGTCTCCGACATCGACCTGACCCAGCTCTACGACGACTCCAGGTCGCTCGCCGAGGGCGCGCTCACCATCCCCGGCTACAAGGCGGGCGGCTGGAACTACCGGCTCTACAGCGAGTCGGGCTTCTACGACCCGGAGAAGCCGATCCGCGACTACACCGGGACCGAGCTGCACGACTTCCTGCACCGCGAGCCGACCAGGATGAAGATCGCGGGCATCAACATGACCTACGAGGGGCTGATCCCGCGGATCCAGAAGTCGTTCCTCGCCAAGGACCGGGAGGCGATGCAGCCGCACATCCGGGCGTTCGTGGACCGGGCGGTCACCTTCACCGCCTGCCCCGGGTGCGACGGCACCCGGCTCAGCGAGGCCGCCCGGTCGTCGAAGATCGAGGGGATCAGCATCGCCGACGCCTGCGCGATGCAGATCAGCGACCTGGCCGCATGGGTCCGCGGCCTCGACGAGCCCTCGGCGGCGCCGCTGCTCGCCACGCTGCTGCAGACCCTCGACTCGTTCGTGGAGATCGGCCTCGGCTACCTCTCGCTCGAGCGGCCGTCGGGCACGCTGTCGGGCGGCGAGGCGCAGCGCGTCAGGATGATCCGCCACCTCGGCTCCTCGCTCACCGACACCACCTACGTCTTCGACGAGCCCACCACGGGTCTGCACCCCCATGACATCCAGCGGATGAACGACCTGCTGCTGCGGCTGCGGGACAAGGGCAACACGGTGCTCGTGGTGGAGCACAAGCCGGAGACGATCGCGATCGCCGACCACGTCGTCGACCTCGGTCCCGGCGCCGGTACGGCGGGCGGCACCGTCTGCTTCGAGGGCACCGTCGAGGGGCTGCGGGCCAGCGGTACCGTCACGGGCCGCCATTTCGACGACCGCGCCCGCCTCAAGGAGGCGGTGCGCAAGCCGACCGGCGCACTGCGGATCCGTGGCGCCGACGCCCACAACCTCCAGAACGTCGATGTCGACATCCCGCTGGGCGTCCTGTGCGTCGTCACCGGTGTCGCCGGGTCCGGCAAGAGCTCGCTCGTGCACGGGTCGATCCCGGCCGGCGCGGGTGTGGTGTCGGTCGACCAGGGCGCGATCCGCGGCTCCCGGCGCAGCAACCCGGCGACGTACACCGGACTGCTCGACCCGATCCGCAAGGCGTTCGCCAAGGCCAACGGGGTGAAACCGGCGTTGTTCAGCGCCAACTCCGAGGGCGCCTGCCCCACCTGCAACGGCGCCGGTGTCATCTACACCGACCTGGCGATGATGGCCGGCGTCGCCACCACCTGCGAGGAGTGCGAGGGGAAGCGGTTCGAGGCCTCGGTGCTGGACCACCGCCTCGGCGGCCGCGACATCAGCGAGGTGCTGGCGATGTCGGTGACCGAGGCGGAGGAGTTCTTCGGCTCCGGCGAGGCGCGCACCCCGGCGGCCCACAGGATCCTCCAGCGGCTGGCGG
>NZ_JUJA01000140.1:9939-17788 GCF_001906585.1 Streptomyces kebangsaanensis
CCCTGGGCCAGCCGCTCACCACGCTGTCCGGCGGCGAGCGGCAGCGGCTGAAGCTGGCCACCCACATGGCCGAGAAGGGCGGCGTCTACGTCCTCGACGAGCCGACCACCGGCCTGCACCTCGCCGACGTCGAGCAGCTGCTGGGCCTGCTCGACCGGCTCGTCGACTCCGGCAAGTCGGTCATCGTCATCGAGCACCACCAGGCCGTCATGGCGCACGCCGACTGGATCGTCGACCTGGGCCCCGGAGCCGGCCACGACGGCGGCCGGATCGTCTTCGAGGGCACGCCCGCCGACCTCGTCGCCGCCCGCTCCACCCTCACCGGTGAGCACCTCGCGGCCTACGTCGGCAGCCGACCGCGGACGGCAGGAGCCTGACGCACCGTCGAGCACATGGGGAGGGTAGGCTAACCTAACCTCGTGTTGGTCGACAGTCCCCCAGAAGAACGCGTGGCCGCCGCCGCGCCCCCGAGACGCGCGGCGGTGCGCTCGCTCGGGCTCCTCGTCTCCGCCGCGATCCTGGTCCTCGTCGCCCTGGCGAGCATCGCGATCGGCGCGAAGGAACTGTCCCTGGCGCAGGTCTGGCACGGCCTGTTCCAGGACTCGGGGACGTACGGCGACGTCGTGGTCGGCGAGCGGCTGTCCCGTACCGTCCTCGGCCTGCTGGCCGGGGCCGCGCTCGGGCTGGCCGGGGCCGTCCTGCAGGCGCTGACCCGCAACCCGCTGGCCGACCCGGGCATCCTCGGCATCAACGCGGGCGCGTCCGCCGCCGTCGTCACCGCGATCACGTTCCTCGGTGTGACCAGCCTGAGCGGCTACGTCTGGTTCGCCTTCCTCGGTGCCGCCGCCGTGGGCGCGCTGGTGTGGTTCCTCGGCGGCAGCCGGAGCGCCACGCCCGTCCGGCTCGCCCTCGCCGGCACCGCGATCAGCGCCGCGCTCTACGGCTACCTCCAGGCCGTGATGATCATGGACGGTGCGGCGCTGGGCAGGATGCGCTTCTGGACCGTGGGCTCGCTCGCCTCCGCCACCGACGCGACCATCGTCCAGGTGCTGCCGTTCTTCGCGGCCGGCACGGTGCTCGCCCTGCTGCTGGCCCGGCCGCTGAACGCCATGGCGATGGGCGACGACACCGCCCGCGCCCTCGGCGCCCACCTCAACCGCACCCGGGCGCTCGCCATGCTCGCCGCGACCGTGCTGTGCGGGGCCGCGACCGCCGCCTGCGGGCCGATCGTGTTCGTCGGGCTGATGATCCCGCACGTCGTGCGCTCCTTCACCGGGCCCGACCTGCGCTGGATCCTGCCCTACGCCACCCTCCTGTCGCCCGTGCTGCTGCTCGGCGCCGACGTCGTGGGCCGGATCGTCGCCCGGCCCGCCGAGATCCAGGTCGGGATCGTCACCGCGATCATCGGCGGCCCGGTGTTCATCCTGCTCGTACGGCGGCGGAGGACGGCCCAGCTGTGAAGACCACCGGCACTCCCCGTACCGCACGGGCCGTCCGCACCCCGGGCGGGCTGTCCTTCCGCCTCGACGTCCGCACCTGCACGGTCGTCGGCCTGCTTCTCGCCGCCGCGCTCGCCGCGGGCGTCGTGCTCATCGGCACCGGCGACTTCCCGATGTCCGCCGCCGACGTCCTCGGAACGCTCGTCGGGCAGGGCGGCCAGGGGCAGGAGTTCATCGTCCGCGAACTGCGGCTGCCGCGCGTCCTCGTCGGGCTGCTGGTCGGCGCCTGCCTCGGACTCGGCGGTGCCCTGTTCCAGTCCATCTCCCGCAACCCGCTGGGCAGCCCGGACGTGCTCGGCCTCTCCCAGGGCGCGACGGCCGGCGCGCTGGCCGTCATCGTCCTGTTCTCGGGCAGCGCCACCGCCGTCACCCTCGGGGCGTTCGCGGGCGGTCTGGTGACCGGCATCGCCCTCTACCTGCTCGCCTGGAAGCAGGGCGTGCACGGCTACCGGCTGGTCCTGGTCGGCATCGGCGTCTCCGCGGTCGTCACCGCGGTCAACGGCTATCTGATCACCAAGGCCGACTTCGTGGACGCCTCCCGCGCGGTGGTCTGGATGACCGGCTCCCTCAACGGCCGCGACTGGACCCAGGTCCGGCCGCTGCTCGCCCTGTGCGCCGTACTCGTCCCGCTCGTCCTCGCGGGCGCGCGCGGGCTGCGGATGCTGGAGATGGGCGACGACGTCGCCCACGCCCTCGGGGTGCGTGTGGAGCGCGTACGGCTGCTGCTGATGGGCTCCGCCGTGCTGCTGGTCGCCGCCGCCACCGCCGCCGCCGGCCCCGTGGGCTTCGTCGCCCTGACCGCGCCGCAGCTCGCCCGCCGCCTCACCCGTTCGCCCGGCCCCAACCTGGTGCCCTCCCTGTGCATGGGCGCCACCCTGCTGGTCACCGCCGACTGGGCCTCGCAGCGCGCCTTCGGCGCCGACCAGCTGCCCGTCGGCGTGGTCACCGGGGTACTCGGCGGCGTCTACCTGCTGTGGCTGCTGGTCACCGAGCGCAGGGCCGGCCGGATATGAGCGCCCGCAGCACCGCAGCGAACAACCGAAGGAGCACCGTGAACCGCCTGACCGCCGACGACGTCACTCTCGCCTACGACCACCGGGTCATCGCCGAGCAACTGTCGGTGGAGATCCCCGACAACTCCTTCACGGTGATCGTCGGCCCGAACGCGTGCGGCAAGTCCACACTGCTGCGGGCGCTGTCGAGGATGCTCAAGCCCAGCCGGGGCCGGGTACTGCTCGACGGGCAGGTCATCCAGTCGATGCCCGCCAAGAAGGTCGCCCGCACCCTCGGGCTGCTGCCGCAGTCCTCGATCGCGCCCGACGGGATCACCGTCGGCGACCTGGTGGGCCGGGGCCGCTACCCGCACCAGGGCATCCTGCGCCAGTGGTCGGCCGAGGACGAGCGGGTCGTACAGGAGTCCATGGAGCGGACCCGGGTCGCCGAACTCGCCGACCGCTATGTCGACGAGCTGTCGGGCGGCCAGCGCCAGCGCGTGTGGATCGCCATGGCCCTCGCCCAGCAGACGCCGCTGCTGCTGC
Source organism: Streptomyces kebangsaanensis (assembly GCF_001906585.1). GTDB lineage: Bacteria > Actinomycetota > Actinomycetes > Streptomycetales > Streptomycetaceae > Streptomyces > Streptomyces kebangsaanensis. Next base: position 12,977 of record NZ_JUJA01000140.1, read on the forward strand.
TCGACGAGCCGACCACGTACCTGGACATCCAGCACCAGATCGACGTCCTCGACCTGTGCGCCGAACTGCACGAGGAGCAGGGCCGCACCCTCGTGGCCGTCCTGCACGACCTCAACCACGCCGCCCGCTACGCCACCCACCTCGTCGCCCTGCGCGGCGGGAAGGTCGTCGCGCAGGGCGCGCCGAACGACATCGTCACCGCCGAGCTGGTGGAGGAGGTCTTCGGACTGCGCTGCCAGGTCGTCGAGGACCCGGAGACCGGCACACCGCTGGTGGTGCCGGCCGCGCGCAGGGCACGCGTGCGCGTGGGGGCTACAGAAGCCTCCTGAGCCGGAACAGGTCCAGCAGGCTCGCCTCCAGCCTCACCCGGCCCGACCCCCACGCCGTGGCGAAGTTCAGCTCCCCGCCGACCAGCGCGACCAGGTCGTCGCCGGTCATGGCGAGCCTTATCCGGGCCTTCTCGGGCGGCGGTCCCTGGACGGTGTCCCGCACCTCGATCCGGCCGTCCGTGAGGCGCCCCACGAAGGTGACGTCGAGGTCCTTGATGTGGCAGCTCACCGAGCGGTCCAGAGCCGCCGCCTCGCGGACGTCCCCCTCGGCGTCCGTCATGTTGTCCGAGAGCTTCTCGAGTGCGCTGCGGCACTCCTCGATCGTGGCCATCGCGACCGACGGTACCCCAGGGCTTCGCGGTAGCGTCTGGGCATGAGCGACTCTGTGACCGGGACGGAGGCAGGGGAGGAAGCGGCGGCCGCGCAGGAGAACGCCGCGGACACCGGGTACGACCCCGCCGCCCCCGCCCCTCTGGAGGTGCCCCGCACCCCCACCGGCGACGCCGGGGCCGACGCGGCCCTGGAGCGGCTCGGCGACGCCGACCACCTCACCACGGACGGACACCTCCAGGTGTACGAGGATGTACACCGGGAACTGCGCGACGCGCTCACCGCGCTCGACGCCCGCCCGGGACCGCCCGCGCCCCCACCGCCGTACCGACCGTCGTACCAACACAGGAGCTGAACCGAACGTGGCAGGAGTCGCACGCCGCCGTCTGGACGCGGAGCTGGTCCGCCGGAAGCTCGCCCGCTCGCGTGAGCACGCCGGCCAGCTGATCGCCGCCGGGCGGGTCACCGTCGGCAAGACCGTCGCGACCAAGCCCGCCACGCAGGTGGAGACCGCCGCCGCCATCGTCGTCGCCGCCGACGACAACGACCCCGACTACGTCTCCCGGGGCGGCCACAAGCTCGCCGGCGCGCTCGAGGCCTTCGTGCCGCTCGGACTCGTCGTCGAGGGGCGGCGGGCGCTGGACGCCGGAGCCTCCACCGGAGGCTTCACCGACGTCCTGCTGCGCGCGGGCGCCGCTCACGTCGTCGCCGTCGACGTCGGATACGGACAACTCGCCTGGACTCTCCAGCAGGATGAACGCGTCACCGTCAAGGACCGTACGAACGTACGCGAGTTGACGCTCGAAGCGATCGATGGGGAGCCTGTGGATCTTGTCGTCGGAGATCTGTCCTTCATCCCGCTCGGACTGGTGCTGCCCGCCCTGGCGCGGTGCGCGAAACCGGACGCCGACCTGGTGATGATGGTCAAGCCGCAGTTCGAGGTGGGGAAGGAACGACTGGGCAGCGGGGGTGTCGTACGGAGTCCGCAACTGCGGGCGGAAGCCGTGCGGGGCGTGGCCGGGAAGGCGTGGGAACTGGGACTCGGAGTGCGGGGTGTCACCGCGAGTCCGCTGCCCGGGCCGTCCGGGAACGTCGAATACTTTCTGTGGCTGCGTGCCGGGGCGCCCGCCCTGGACCCGGCCGACGTTGACCGTGCAGTGGCGGAGGGGCCGCGTTGACACAGACCCGAGCACGAACCGTTTTCCTGCTGGCCCACACCGGACGGTCGGCCGCCATCCGCAGCGCCGAACTCGTGGTCAAGGGGCTGCTGCGCTCCGGGATCGGCGTACGCGCCCTGGAGGCCGAGGCGCGCGACCTGCCGCTGCCGGACGAGGTCGACCTGGTCAAGGAGGCCACCCCGCAGTCCCTGGACGGGTGCGAACTGCTCATCGTGCTCGGCGGTGACGGCACGCTGCTGCGCGGCGCGGAGTTCGGCCGGGCCTCCGGGGTGCCGATGCTCGGGGTGAACCTCGGGCGGGTCGGGTTCCTCGCCGAGGCCGAGCGGGACGACCTGGACAAGGTCGTCGACCGGGTGGTCAGCAAGGCGTACGAGGTCGAGGAGCGCATGACCGTCGACGTGGTCGTGCACCGCAACGGCGACATCGTGCACACCGACTGGGCGCTGAACGAGGCCGCGGTGCAGAAGGTGTCCGCCGAGCGGATGCTGGAGGTCGTGCTCGAGATCGACGGGCGGCCGGTGACGGGGTTCGGCTGCGACGGCATCGTGTGCGCCACCCCCACCGGGTCGACCGCGTACGCCTTCTCCGCCGGGGGGCCCGTGGTGTGGCCGGAGGTGGAGGCGCTGCTGATGGTGCCGATCTCCGCGCACGCGCTGTTCGCCAAGCCGCTGGTGACGTCTCCGGACTCCGTCCTGGCCGTGGAGGTGCTGCCGCATGTCCCCCCGGGAGTGCTGTGGTGCGACGGGCGGCGGACGGTGGAGCTGCCCGCGGGGGCGCGGGTGGAGGTGCGGCGGGGGGCCGTGCCGGTGCGGCTGGCCCGGCTGCACCACGCTTCGTTCACCGACCGGTTGGTCGCGAAGTTCGCGCTGCCGGTGTCCGGGTGGCGCGGGGCGCCGCATTAGCGCCCCCGAAGGGGTGGCAGGGGACGCGCGCGGCCGCGGCGACGTCGTGGCCTGTCGCGCCCACGCGGCGGAGCCGCATGTCGATACAGCTCCGCCCCCTTCGGCGGGGCACTCACGTGGGTGACATGCGCGGCCTGTGTGCGCTCTCCGTCCCTGACCTCGTAAGGTCAGGTACGTGTTGGAGGAGATGCGTATACGGTCGCTCGGGGTGATCGACGACGCCGTTGTCGAGCTGTCGCCCGGTTTCACCGCCGTCACGGGGGAGACGGGGGCCGGCAAGACCATGGTGGTCACCAGCCTGGGGCTGCTGCTGGGCGGGCGCGCGGATCCGGCGCTGGTGCGGATCGGGGCGGAGAAGGCGGTCGTGGAGGGACGGGTCACCGTGCCCGCGGACGCCTCCGTCGCCGTACGGGCCGAGGACGCCGGCGCCGAGCTCGACGACGGGGCGCTGCTGATCAGCCGTACCGTTTCCGCCGAAGGGCGCTCCCGGGCGCACCTGGGCGGGCGGAGCGTGCCCGTGGGGCTGCTCGCCGAGCTCGCCGACGACCTGGTGGCCGTGCACGGGCAGACCGACCAGCAGGGGCTGCTGAAACTGTCCCGGCAGCGGCAGGCCCTCGACCGGTACGCGGGCGACGCGGTCGCCGTGCCGCTGACGAAGTACGCCGAGGCCTACCGGCGGCTGCGGGCCGTCTCCGCCGAGCTCGAGGAGATCATCACGCGCGCGCGTGAGCGGGCCCAGGAGGCCGACATGCTGCGCTACGGCCTCGACGAGATCGCCGGGGTCGAGCCGCGCGCCGGTGAGGACGCGGAGCTGGCCGAGGAGGCGGAGCGGCTGGGGCACGCCGAGGCGCTGGCGTCCGCCGCGACGGTCGCGCACGCCGCTCTCGCGGCCAACCCGGAGGACCCCGAGGGCATCGACGCGGCCACCCTCGTCGCGGGCGCCCAGCGGGCCCTGGAGGCCGTGCGGGCGCACGATCCGGCGCTGGCCGCGCTCGCCGACCGCATCGGCGAGATCGGCATTCTGCTCGGTGACGTGGCCGGGGAGCTGGCGGGATACGCCGACGACCTGGACGCCGACCCGCTGCGGCTGGCGGCGGTGGAGGAGCGGCGGGCCGCGCTCGGCGCGCTGACCCGCAAGTACGGCGAGGACGTGAGCGCCGTGCTCGCCTGGGCCGAGCGCGGTGCCGCCCGGCTGACCGAGCTGGACTCCGACGACGAGCGGATCGGTGAGCTGACCGCCGAGCGGGACGCGCTGCGCACCGAACTGGGCGGGCTCGCCCAGGCGCTGACGGACGCCCGGACGGAGGCCGCGGAGCGGTTCGCCGCCGCCGTGACCGCCGAGCTGGCCTCGCTGGCCATGCCGCACGCGCGCGTGTCGTTCGCCATCCGGCAGACCGAGGACCCCGAGGGCGTGGAGGTGGGCGGCCGTGCGGTCGCCTACGGGCCGGCCGGCGCCGACGAGGTCGAGCTGCTGCTCGCCCCGCACCCGGGCGCGCCGCCCCGGCCGATCGCCAAGGGCGCGTCCGGCGGTGAGCTGTCGCGTGTGATGCTGGCCGTCGAGGTGGTCTTCGCGGGGACGGACCCGGTGCCGACGTACCTGTTCGACGAGGTGGACGCGGGCGTCGGCGGCAAGGCCGCGGTGGAGATCGGGCGGCGCCTGGCCCGGCTGGCGAAGACCGCCCAGGTCGTCGTCGTCACCCATCTGCCCCAGGTCGCCGCCTTCGCCGACCGCCAGCTGCTGGTCGAGAAGACCAATGACGGCTCGGTGACCCGCTCCGGTGTGAAGGTGCTCGAAGGCGAGGACCGCATCCGGGAGCTGTCCCGCATGCTGGCCGGACAGGAGGACTCGGAAACGGCCCGGGCCCACGCCGAGGAACTCCTCGCCACGGCCCGGGCGGACGGCTGACAGGTCGTAAGGTGGCGGGATGATCTCCCGTATCGCCACATCCTTCGCGCTGGCCGCCGGTCTCGCCCGGGCCGGGACCGCCGGGCTTCGCGCCGTCGCGCCCGGTGGGCGCGGGCGCTGGGAACGGACGAACCACGCGGGGCGGACCGTCGGGCTGTACGCCGGGC
>NZ_JUJA01000140.1:17826-41331 GCF_001906585.1 Streptomyces kebangsaanensis
GGACGGGTGCGGCCCGCGGCCGGGGCGGCGGTGCTGGCCGCCGGGGTCTGCGGGGCCTATGACGACGTCGTCGGGGCCGGTGACCCGCGCCGTGGGTTCCGGGCGCAGCTGACCGCGCTGCGGGGCGGTGAGGTCACCAGCGGGGCGGTCAAGCTGTTCGGGATCTCGGCCGCCGGGCTCGTCGCCGGGGCGCTGCTGAAGGAACGGCCGCTGGACAAGGTCCTCGCCGGGGTCGTGATCGCCGGGGCCGCGCACGCCGTCAACCTCCTGGACGTACGGCCCGGCAGGGCCGCCGGCGCGGTGCTCGCCCTCGCGGCGCCCGGGCTGCTGCGCGGCGGACCGGGCGCGGAACTGGCCGCCGCCACCACCGGGGCCGCCGCGGCCGTCCTGCCCGAGGATCTGGGGGAGCGCGTGATGCTCGGCGACACGGGGGCGCACGCCCTGGGCGCGGCCCTCGGCGTGGCCGCCGTCGCGTGCAACGGGCGCGCTGGACTGATCGCGCATGCCGTCGCGGTGGCGGCCGCCGCCGTATACGGCGAAAAGGTGAGCGGACAGAAGGAAACGCCAAGCCCTCAACGTCACTCGTCCGAGTGACCCGTACGTACTGACATCCTTGGGGCCGGGGCAGTACGCCGGGCAAGGGCGCGCGGTTCGGCCCCTCGGCTCGATACCTTCTGTACGTTTCCCCGAGACCGCCCGAACGCCGAACCAGGAGCCCCGGCCACGTGAGCCCCGTGAGCAGCCACGTATCGCACGGTCAGTCTCCGCTGCGCACCGTGCAGGTGCTGGGCGGAGGCAGCACCGGCAGCAGTGCGCACGTACGGTCGCTGGCCGCCGGGCTGGTCGCGAGGGGCGTACGGGTCACGGTGTGCGCCCCCGCCGAGGCCGACCGCGCCTACGGCTTCACCGACGTCGGCGCCCAGCACGTGCACGTGCCCCGCAGCAGCGACCCGGTGTCCGTGGCCGCGCTGCGCACGGTCTGCGCGGACGCCGACCTGGTGCACGCGCACGGGCTGCACGCCTCTTTCCGCGCGGCGCTCGCGCTCGGCGGCCGGGACACGCCCCTGGTGGTCACCTGGCACAACCACGCGCACGCCGAAGGGGCCCGTGCGCATCTGCTGCGGCTGCTGGAGCGCCGGGTGGTGAAGGCCGCCACCGTCGTGCTCGGCACCACCTCCGGACTCGTCGACCGGGCCCGCCGCCGGGGCGCCCGGGACGCGAGGCTCGCCGCCGTAGCGGTGCCCCCGCCGGCCGCCGGGTACGAGCACCCGGACCGGCCGCACTCCAAGGTGCGGGCCGAACTCGGCGTCATCGAAAGGCCGTTGCTCCTCGCGGTCGCCTCCCTGGACCCGGACCGCGGCCACGAGCTGCTGCTGGACGCCGCCCGCGCCTGGCGCCTGCTGGACCCCGCGCCGCTGCTCCTCGTCGCGGGCGAGGGGCCGCTGCGTGCCCCGCTGCAGCGGCGGATCGAGGAGGAGGGGCTGCCCGTCCGGCTCCTCGGGCGGCGCGAGGACGTCGGTGAACTGCTGGCGGCGGCCGACGTGGCGCTGCTGCCCAGGAGCTGGGAGGCCCGCCCGGTCCTCGCCCAGGAGGCACTGCACGCGCGCGTGCCGCTCGTCGCCGTGCGCACGGGCAGCGTCCCCGAACTCGTGGGCGACGCGGCCGAACTGGTCCCGGACCAGGACGCGGAGGCACTCGCCGACGCCGTCGTACGGCTGCTCGGCGATCCCGAACGCCGGGAAGCACTGCGGGAGATGGGCGCACAGCAGGCCGGCACCTGGCCCACCGAGGACGAGACGGTCGCCCAGGTGCTCAGCGTCTACGACGAGCTGACCCGGCCCAGGCCGCTGGCCTGACGGCCGGTCAGGGAACGTGCCGACGGGCCCGCAGCGCCAGGCTCAGCGCCAGCACCGTCTGCGGGTCGTCGAGGTCGGTGCCCAGCAACTCCCCGATCCGGGCGAGGCGGTTGTAGAGCGTCTGCCGGTTCAGATGCAGCTCGCGCGCCGTCTCCGCCTTGCGGCCCGCGTTCGCCAGATACGTCTGCAGGGTGGGCAGCAGCGGCGGCTTCGACCGGCGGTCGTGCTCCACCAGCGGGCCGATCGCGCGGTCCACGAAGGCCGCCAGGTCCGGGTGGTCGCGCAGCCGCCACAGCAGCAGGTCGATGTCCAGGCGGCGGGCGTCGTACCAGGGCCGGTCCGGCAGCCCCTGCGCCGCCGTCGCCGTCTCGGCCGCGTGCCTCAGGCCCGCCGAGGCCGCCGCCCAGCCGCCCGCCACCCCGACCACCACCACCGGCGGCTGTCCGCCCGGCCGGTGCATCCCCGCACGCTCCGCACCCGCCCGCAGCGCCGCCGCGACCCGGTCCGCGACCGCCGGCCGCTCCGCCTCCGAGCGCAGGCCGACCAGCAGCGGCACGCGCCCCTCCACGGGCCGTACGCCCAGCAGTACCGGCACGCCCACCGAGGCCACCTCCTCGGCGACCGCGCGGGCCAGCACCGCCCAGCCTCCGCCACTGGCCACCGGGCTCGCGCCGGGAGCACCCCCGGCGGGCGCGAGCGTGTCGCCCAGGCGCATGACGACGGGCAGCAGCGGGCTGTCGCCCGGCTTGAAACCGAGCACGCGGGCCTGAGCGGGGGCGTCCTCGGCGGTGATACGGCCCTCGGCGAGGTCGGTGAGGAAGTCGCCGCGGCCGCGCGCCGCCAGCTCCTCCTCCTGACGGGCGTGCATCAGCACCACGGCCAGGACGCCCGCCGCCCGCTCGGCCGCCATCCGGTGCACCGGGGCCAGCGGCGCGCGCACCGGCAGCATCACCAGCCGGGCGCGCACCGAGCCGGTGCCGGGGCCGCCGCCGGGTACGTCCACGAGGACCGAACCGGCCGGTGGCGAGGCGTCCTTGTGCTGGCCGCGCAGCCCTTCCCAGACCTGCAGCGGATCGGCGCCCTCGGGGCCGGAGCCGGCCGCGTACAGCAGCTGCCCGTCCGGGGTCTCCAGGAAGACGGGGTTGCCGCAGAAACCGGCCAGGATGGCCAGTACCTGGGGCACTCCGCCGCCGCCGAGCAGTGCCTGGGTGCAGCGGCGGTGCACCTCCTCGGCCCGCTGGAGCAGCGCGTAGTGGCCGTTGACGATCTCCGTGTGGATCTCCTCGGTGACCGTCACGAACGGCACCTCGCGGTGCAGCTGGACGAGCGGGAGACCGGCGGTGCGGGCGGTCTCGACGAGGGCGGCGGGCAGACGCGCGAAGCGGGGGCCCAGCTCCACGACGAGGGCCGCGATGCCGCGGTCGGCGAGGGTGCGGACGAAGGCGCGCTGGTCGGCGGGGCGGGTGCCGAGGCCGTAGCCGGTGGTCAGGAGGAGTTCGCCGCCCTTGAGGAGGGAGGCGATGTTGGGGACCTCGCCGGCGTGCACCCAGCGGACGGTGCGGTCGAGCCGGTCGGCGCCGGCCAGGATTTCGGGCAGGCCGCTGCGGAGGCCGGGTAGTTCGAGGGCGCGCTGGACGGTGATCCCGGCGCCCTCGGTGTCGAGTCTGCGGTCCATGGAAACGGACGCTACCTGTGTCCACGGTGCTGTGGCAGCCCCGGGCACCCTGAGTTGTGCGGGTGCCCTGAGCTGGGGTGATCGTGGGACGCGCGCAGCTGCGTCGGCGCGGCCGCCCGCAGCTGCGCGGCCTCAGCCTCCGTACGCGCCGCTCGCCGTCAGGCGCAGGGCCGTGTCGATCAGCGGGACGTGGCTGAAGGCCTGGGGGAAGTTGCCCACCTGGCGTTGCAGGCGCGGGTCCCATTCCTCCGCCAGCAGGCCGAGGTCGTTGCGGAGGGAGAGGAGCTTTTCGAAGAGCTTCCTCGCCTCGTCCACACGGCCGATCATCGCCAGGTCGTCGGCCATCCAGAACGAGCAGGCGAGGAAGGCGCCCTCGTCGCCGGGCAGGCCGTCGACGCCCGCGTTGTCGCCGGAGGTCGGGTAGCGCAGGATGAAGCCGTCCGACGTGGACAGCTCGCGCTGGATGGCCTCGATGGTGCCGATCACCCGCTTGTCGTCCGGCGGCAGGAAGCCCATCTGCGGGATGAGCAGCAGGGAGGCGTCCAGCTCCTGGGAGCCGTAGGACTGCGTGAAGGTGTTGCGCTCCTTGTCGTAGCCCTTCTCGCACACGTCCCGGTGGATCTCGTCGCGCAGCAGCTTCCACCGCTCCAGCGGGCCGTCGGCGTCCCCGGACTCGATGAGCTTGATGGTGCGGTCGACGGCGACCCACGCCATGACCTTGGAGTGCACGAAGTGCCGGCGCGGGCCGCGCACCTCCCAGATGCCCTCGTCCGGCTCCTGCCAGTGCTTCTCCAGGTACTCGATGAGCTTGATCTGGAGCAGGGAGGCGTAGTCGTTGCGGGCCAGGCCCGTCATGTGGGCCAGGTGCAGGGCCTCGGTGACCTCGCCGTACACGTCCAGCTGGAGCTGGTGCGCGGCGCCGTTGCCGACCCGGACCGGGGCGGAGTTCTCGTAGCCGGGCAGCCAGTCCAGCTCGGCCTCGCCGAGCTCGCGCTCGCCGGCGATGCCGTACATGATCTGCAGGTTGTCGGGGTCGCCGGCGACGGCCCGCAGCAGCCACTCGCGCCAGGCGCGGGCCTCCTCGCGGTAGCCGGTGCGCAGCAGCGAGGACAGGGTGATCGCCGCGTCCCGCAGCCAGGTGTAGCGGTAGTCCCAGTTGCGCACGCCGCCGATGTCCTCCGGCAGGGAGGTGGTGGGGGCGGCGACGATGCCGCCCGTGGGGGCGTAGGTCAGGGCCTTGAGGGTGATCAGGGAGCGGACCACGGCCTCGCGGTAGGGGCCGTGGTACCTGCAGTGCCCGACCCACTCGCGCCAGAACTCCTCCGTCGCCTCCAGCGACTGCTCCGGCTCCGGCAGCGGCGGCGGCTCCTTGTGCGAGGGCTGCCAGGAGATCGTGAACGTGACCCGCTCACCCGNCCCGCCGCGACCGTGAAGTCCGCGTACGTGGTCAGCGACTTCCCGTACGTCTTCGCCGGTGTGTCGAACCACACGGAGTCCGGGCCCGCCACCGCCACCGTGCGCCCCTCGTGCCGGTGCACCCACGGCACGATCCGGCCGTAGGAGAAGCGCATGCGCAGCGCCGAGCGCATCGGCACCCGGCCCGAGACGCCCTCCACGACGCGGATCAGCTGGGGGGCGCCGTCGCGCGGGGGCATGAAATCGGTCACGCGGACCGTGCCGCGCGGGGTGTCCCACTCGGATTCCAGGATCAGCGAGTCACCGCGGTAGCTGCGCCGGGCCGCCGCGGGCGGTTCGGAACCGGCCGCGTGGGCGGGGCCGAGGCGCCAGAAGCCGTGTTCCTCGGTGCCCAGCAGGCCGGCGAAGATGGCGTGCGAGTCGAAGCGGGGCAGGCACAGCCAGTCCACTGTCCCGTCCCGGCAGACCAGGGCAGCGGTCTGCATGTCTCCGATGAGTGCGTAGTCTTCGATGCGCCCGGCCACGTGCAACTCCAGTCGAACGGCCACGTCACACCCCACGAAGGGGCTGTCGCTAGTGCGGTCAAGGGGTGGTTGTAATGCGTCGTTGAGCGGTGGGGCAAAAGCGCCGGTCAGCCGCGGGGGCGGATCGGCAACCCTCACTCAACGGACTGACGAGCTCTCGTTGTTTCCGGGTCATCACGGACGGGGGTGGTGCCGCGTTGCCGGTCGGGCTCTTCAGCGAGTGTCCGAGCAGGATACGACGCACGTAGATGATCTGCGTGCCGCTCCTGAGAACCCGCATGTGCCGAACGGGTGAGCCATGGGTGAGAGACCTGTACATGGTGCGTTCCTGTGCCCGTACGTGCGCGGAGCGTGGCCGTGAGCCATGTCCGCCCGGCGCTGATACCCTGGTAGCCCGTGGACCGGTGGGCTCGAAACCCCCGAACCGCAGCGACGGCACCTCCGCCGGAGAACCCGGGTTCCCCGGGCCGGACCGCCGTACCGCACGACCAACCGCGACCACGGGAGCCCCCTCTTGGCCATGCCGCCCACTGTTTTTCGAAACAGCACAGCCACGACGACCAAGCACATCTTCGTCACCGGGGGTGTCGCCTCCTCGCTCGGCAAGGGCCTCACCGCCTCGAGCCTCGGCATGCTGCTCAAGGCCCGTGGCCTGCGCGTCGTGATGCAGAAGCTCGACCCGTACCTGAACGTCGACCCGGGCACGATGAACCCCTTCCAGCACGGTGAGGTGTTCGTCACCAACGACGGCGCCGAGACCGACCTGGACATCGGCCACTACGAGCGCTTCCTCGACCGGGACCTGGACGGCACCGCCAACGTCACCACCGGCCAGGTGTACTCCACGGTGATCGCCAAGGAGCGGCGCGGCGAGTACCTGGGCGACACCGTGCAGGTCATCCCGCACATCACCAACGAGATCAAGCACCGCATCCGCCGCATGGCCACCGACGAGGTGGACGTCGTGATCACCGAGGTCGGCGGCACGGTCGGCGACATCGAGTCGCTGCCGTTCCTGGAGACCGTCCGCCAGGTCCGCCACGAGGTCGGCCGGGACAACGTCTTCGTCGTGCACATCTCTCTGCTGCCCTACATCGGCCCCTCCGGCGAGCTGAAGACCAAGCCGACCCAGCACTCGGTGGCCGCCCTGCGCAACATCGGTGTCCAGCCGGACGCGATCGTGCTGCGCTGCGACCGCGAGGTGCCCACCGCGATCAAGCGCAAGATCTCCCTGATGTGCGACGTCGACGAGGCCGCCGTGGTCGCCTGCCCCGACGCCCGGTCGATCTACGACATCCCGAAGGTCGTGCACTCCGAGGGCCTGGACGCCTACGTCGTGCGCAAGCTGGACCTCCCCTTCCGCGACGTGGACTGGACGACCTGGGACGACCTGCTGGACCGCGTCCACAACCCCGAGCACGAGATCACCCTCGCCCTGGTCGGCAAGTACATCGACCTGCCCGACGCCTACCTGTCGGTGACCGAGGCGCTGCGCGCGGGCGGCTTCGCCAACAAGGCCCGAGTGAAGATCAAGTGGGTCACCTCGGACGACTGCAAGACCCCGGCCGGGGCCGAGGCGCAGCTCGCCGACGTCGACGGCATCTGCATCCCGGGCGGCTTCGGCGACCGCGGCGTGCTGGGCAAGGTCGGCGCGATCCGCTACGCCCGGGAGAACCGGATCCCGCTGCTGGGGCTGTGCCTGGGCCTGCAGTGCATCGTGATCGAGGCCGCGCGCAACCTCGCGGGCGTCCCGGACGCCAACTCCACCGAGTTCGACCCGGCCACCGGCCACCCGGTGATCTCCACCATGGCCGAGCAGATGGACATCGTCGCCGGCGAGGGCGACCTGGGCGGCACGATGCGGCTTGGCATGTACCCGGCCAAGCTGGCCGAGGGCTCGATCGTGCGCGAGGTGTACGACGGCAAGGAGTACGTCGAGGAGCGGCACCGCCACCGCTACGAGGTGAACAACGCCTACCGCGCGGAGCTGGAGAAGAAGGCGGGCATCGTCTTCTCCGGCACCTCCCCGGACGGCAAGCTCGTCGAGTACGTGGAGTACCCGCGCGACGTCCACCCCTACCTGGTCGCCACCCAGGCGCACCCGGAGCTGCGGTCGCGCCCCACGCGCCCGCACCCGTTGTTCGCGGGCCTGGTGAAGGCCGCGGTCGAGCGGCAGAACTCCAAGTAGCACACCCGGTTGTACGGTTGCGGGGGTGCGTTCCTCCAAGGTGAGCACCCCCGCTCCCCTTGTGCACGTCGCGAGGTCGGAAGGACAGGGCATGACGATCAAGGACACCCCGGAGGAGTGGGAGGTCCGGGCGACGGACACGCCCTTCGTGGGCGGCAAGACCTCCGTCCGCACCGACGACGTGGTCATGCCCGACGGCTCCGTGGCCCGCCGTGACTACCAGGTCCACCCCGGGTCCGTGGCCGTCCTCGCCCTCGACGACGAGGACCGGGTGCTGCTGATCCGCCAGTACCGTCACCCGGTGCGGCAGCGGCTGTGGGAGATCCCGGCCGGCCTGCTCGACGTGCCCGGCGAGAACCCGCTGCGCGCCGCCCAGCGCGAGCTGTACGAGGAGGCGCACGTCAAGGCCGAGGACTGGCGGGTGCTGACCGACGTGTACACCACCCCCGGCGGCTGCGACGAGGCCGTACGGATCTTCCTCGCCCGGGGCCTGTCCGCGGTGGAGGGCGAACGCTTCGCGGCGGAGCACGAGGAGACCGACATGGAGCACGCGCGCGTGCCGGTCGGCGAGCTGGTACGCGGTGTGCTCGCGGGCGAACTGCACAACAACTGCCTCGTCGTGGGCGCCCTGTCCCTGGTCGCCGCGCGCGAGGGGGACGGCCTCGACGCGCTGCGCCCGGCGGAGGCCCCGTGGCCGGCGCGGCCCTTCGAGTCCTGAATCCCGAGTCCCGGACACAGCCGGAGGCCTGCCGGGCCGGAGACTCCCCTCTGGTGTGACCATCGCCTGATCCGATCGGGCGATGTGCGCGCCGTGGTCCTCCCGGTGCGTCGCGGAGCGTGAACTAGGCTCTGGACAGCGCCCGGACCGGAGTCCCGGCGGGCTTGCGCGTGCGGTGGGACGGGAGTGTGGCCCGTGACGGACCAGGCGGTGGACGCAGGTGGGGTGGACCTGTCCGGGAGGGACCGGTTCCCCGCGGCCGCCGAGAGTGTTTTCCTGGGCCGTGCGCGGGAGCTGAAGGAGCTGCGCGCCGACATCGAGCGGGCCGGGCTCGACACCCTCTCCGGCCGCAAGGCCCCACGCGCGCGCGTCCTGCTGATCGCGGGCGGGCCCGGCTCCGGCCGTACGGCGCTCGCCGAGGAGCTCGTACGGCAGGTCGCGGACGGCTACCCCGACGGCGTGCTGCGCGCCCGGCTCGCCGAACCCGACGGCACCCCCGTGCCGGTCGAGCGCGCCGCCCGCGAGCTGCTCACCGCCCTCGGCCTGCCCACCCCGCCCGGCGCCGCCGAGGACGAGCTGGCCGAGGCCCTGCGGGACGCGCTCGCCGAGCGCCGGGCACTGCTGCTGCTCGACGACGCGGCCGGGGCCGAGCAGGTCGACGCGCTGCTGCCGGACAACGCCGACTGCCTGCTCGTCGCCGTCTCCCGGGGCCCGCTCACCGGGATCGCGGACGTCCGCCCCTGCACGCTCGGCGGCCTGGACACCAAGTCCGCCGTGGAGCTGCTGGCCCAGCACATCGACCCGGTCCGCATCACCGTCGACCCGCGCGCCGCCGAAAGCCTGGTCGAGGTCTGCGAGGGCCGGCCCGCCGCGCTCACCCTGGCCGGCGGCTGGCTCGCCGCCCACCCCAAGGCCGCCGTCGCCGACCTCGCCAGGCAACTGCACGCCGACACCGGCGCGGGCCCCGCGCTCGCCCGCGTGCTGCGGTTCGTGCACGCCACCCTGCCGGGCACGGCCGCCCGGGTGCTGCGGCTGCTCGCCCTCGCCCCGGCCGGAGACGTCGACCCGCACACCGCCTCCGCGCTCGCCGGCTGCTCGGTCGAGGCCGCCCGCGCCTTCCTCGACGACTTCGCCGCCCTCGGCCTGCTGCGGGCCCTGCCCTCGCCCCTGCCGTGCTACGAGGTCCCCGGCTGTCTGCACCCGCTGCTGCGGGCCCTCGCCGAGCGCCAGGACCGCCCCGCCGAGCTGCAGCTGGCCCGCGCCCGGATGCTGGAGCGGACCGTACGGCTGCTGCAGTCCTGCCGGGCGATCACCGAGACCGACAGCCCCGAGACCCGCGAGAAGCTCAAGAGCCTGCCTTCCACGCTGCGCTTCCCGACCCCGCGGGCCGCCGAGGACTGGCTGCGCGCCCGCCGGCCCGCCCTGCTCGCCGCCGCCCGGCTCGCGGTCGCCGACGGTGAGCTGGACACCCTGGCCCGCCGGCTGATGTCCCAGCTGGTGCGGGCCATGGTCGCCCACTTCGGGACCCGGGCCGCCGCCGGTGACCTCTACGGCGTCCACCGTCTCGTCCTCGACGTGGCCGAGCGGCAGCGGCTGCCCCGGGAGAGGGCCGCCGCCCTGCTGAACCTCGCCGACCTGGACGCCCGTACCGGCCGTACCACCGAGGCGCTGGCCCGCTACCGGGCCGCGCTGGACGCCGGACGCGAGGCGGACGACCCGTACGCGGCCGGCCGCGCGATGGAATCCGTAGGCGGCGCCCACCAGGAGCTCGGGGACTACGACCGGGCCGCCGACTGGTTCGGCCGTGCCCTGGCCCAGCGCCTCGCGCGCGGGGAGCGCGAGGACGCCGCCCGCCTCTACGGCCGCATCGCCACCGCGCACACCTACGCCGGCCGCTACGGCGAGGCGCTGCGCAACTGGCGGGCCTCCGTCGCCGCGCACCGCAAGGCCGGCGATGTCGCCGCCCACGCGCGGGCGTTGAGCGAACTGGCACGCGTCCAGGAGTACGCCGGGCGGCCCGCGGAGTGCCTGCGCACCTGCCAGGAGGCCGTCGAGTGGGCGCGCCGCGCGGAGGACGTACGGTTGCAGGCGGCGCTGCAGCTGCGGCTCGCCGACACCCTGGAGCGGCTGGGGGATCCGACCGCGGCGGCCCTGCACCGCGGGGTGGCCGAGCGCATGCTCGGCGACGAAATCCACGCGGGCAAGGACGGCGGCGCGGCGGGCACATGGCCGGAACAAGAGGCCAACGCCTGCGAAAACCGCAGTGCGGCCGCTGAAGATTGAGGCAATGGAAGGCTAGACAGCAGGAATGCCTTCATTAAACTGGTTCTGCCGCTCGTTCTCCTGCGGTGTCTTCTGGTACGCCCCCGCATGCCAGGGTACGTGTTGCAATGCCCCACATTCTCTGAGTCAAGGACCGTGATCGACGTGAAGGTCGGCATCCCCCGCGAAGTCAAGAACAACGAGTTCCGGGTGGCCATCACCCCCGCCGGCGTGAACGAGCTGGTGCGCAACGGCCACCAGGTCGTCGTCGAGCGGAACGCCGGCGCCGGCTCCTCGATCCCGGACGAGGAGTACGTGGCCGCCGGCGCGCGGATCCTCGACACCGCGGACGAGGTCTGGGCCGCCGCCGACATGGTGCTGAAGGTCAAGGAGCCCGTCGCCGAGGAGTACCACCGCCTCCGCAAGGACCAGATCCTCTTCACCTACCTGCACCTGGCCGCCTCCAAGGAGTGCACGGACGCCCTGCTGGAGGCCGGCACCACGGCGATCGCCTACGAGACCGTCGAGCTGCCCAGCCGCGCGCTGCCGCTGCTCGCCCCGATGTCCGAGGTGGCCGGCCGGCTGGCCCCGCAGGTCGGCGCCTACCACCTGATGCGCGCCTCCGGCGGCCGCGGTGTGCTGCCGGGCGGTGTCCCGGGCGTGCCGGCCGGCGAGGCGGTCGTCATCGGCGGCGGCGTCTCCGGCTGGAACGCCGCGCAGATCGCCATAGGCCTGGGCTTCCACGTGACCCTGCTCGACAAGGACATCAGCAAGCTCAAGGAGGCCGACAAGATCTTCGGTACGAAGATCAAGACCGTCGTCTCCAACGCCTTCGAGCTGGAGAAGGCCTGCCTCGAGGCCGACCTCGTCGTCGGTGCCGTGCTCGTCCCGGGCGCCAAGGCCCCGAAGCTGGTCAGCAACGAGCTGGTGTCCCGGATGAAGGCCGGGAGTGTCCTTGTCGACATCGCGATCGACCAGGGCGGCTGCTTCGAGGACTCCCACCCGACCACGCACGCCGAGCCGACCTTCAAGGTCCACGAGTCGGTGTTCTACTGCGTCGCCAACATGCCGGGTGCGGTGCCCAACACCTCCACCTACGCGCTGACCAACGCCACGCTGCCGTACATCGTCGAAGTCGCCAACCGCGGCTGGGTGGAGGCGCTGCGCCGCGACCCGGCGCTGGCCAAGGGCCTGAACACCCACGGCGGCAAGGTGACTTACCGCGAGGTCGCGGAGGCCCACGGGCTGGAGTACGTGACCCCGGAGTCCCTGCTGGCCTGAGCGGGTCGCCAAGTCGCCAAGGCGTGAAAGGCGATACGTCAACACGCGCCGTCAACGGCGCCGCCCCGGCCGGACCTTGACCGACAAGGTCCGGCCGGATGTGTGTATGGTCACCCTGCCGTACTCGGTCAACTCGCCTCGAACGCAACCATTCGACCGATTCACGCACCGGTGAAACCTGCCGTACGACGGCCGTACGCCCTTGACAGGCGGATGTTTCAATGCCGACACATCGGGCCGGGTCCGGCGGATTGTGTTGCTGCGGACGCCCGACACGCCATAGAGTCGCCAACCGTCGGCATGGTGCCACGCTGACCTGTCTAGAAGTTTCCTGGTCACCAAGGAGGTAAGACGACTTGTGAATGAGTCGACATTTTCTCCCGGGGGTGGTCAACCAGGAACGCCTGCGCTGGGCCAGGGTCCCACGGGGCTCGAGGCTGTCGGCTCCGTCGCTGTGCGCACCTTCGCAGCCCACCAGGGTCACCGGACGTCAGGGGTGACCCCGTCAGCACACCAGAGCATGGATGGCCATCACGTGAACGCCATGGCCGGCGACGGAAGTGGCGCGCCCCACAACCACTTCGCCGACTACGACGAACTGCCCGACGGGCACTTCTACGACCCCGACGCCGAGTACGAGCCCGACCCCGAGTACGCGGCCACGCTCGCGCCCGACGCCGCTCGCCAGCGCCGTGAGCGCATCGGCCCGACCGGACGTCCGCTGCCGTACTTCCCGATCCCGGGTCCGCTGGCCGACCACGGACCCGCGAAGATCATCGCGATGTGCAACCAGAAGGGCGGCGTCGGCAAGACCACGTCGACCATCAACCTGGGTGCCGCGCTCGCGGAGTACGGCCGCCGGGTGCTGCTCGTGGACTTCGACCCGCAGGGCGCGCTGTCGGTGGGTCTCGGCGTCAACCCCATGGAGCTCGACCTCACCGTCTACAACCTGCTCATGGAGCGGGGCATGTCCGCGGACGAGGTCCTGCTGAAGACGGCGGTCCCCAACATGGACCTGCTGCCCAGCAACATCGACCTGTCGGCCGCCGAGGTCCAGCTGGTCTCCGAGGTCGCGCGCGAGTCGACGCTGCAGCGGGCGCTGAAGCCGCTGATGGACGACTACGACTACATCGTCATCGACTGCCAGCCCTCGCTCGGCCTGCTCACCGTCAACGCCCTCACGGCCGCGCACAAGGTGATCGTGCCGCTGGAGTGCGAGTTCTTCGCGCTGCGCGGCGTCGCGCTGCTGACCGAGACCATCGAGAAGGTCCAGGAGCGCCTCAACCCGGAGCTGCAGCTCGACGGGATCCTCGCCACGATGTACGATTCGCGCACCGTGCACAGCCGTGAGGTGCTCGCGCGTGTCGTCGAGGCGTTCGACGACCACGTGTACCACACGGTCATCGGGCGCACGGTCCGTTTCCCGGAGACCACGGTCGCGGGTGAGCCGATCACCACGTACGCCTCCAACTCCGTCGGTGCCGCCGCCTACCGCCAGCTCGCCAGGGAGGTGCTCGCCCGGTGTCACGCCGAGTGAGTCTGCCGGGGGCCGACGAACTGTTCCGTACGACAGGGGGGATGGCGCTCCAGCCGTCGACTCCCCGGCGCCAGGCCGGCAGCGGCGAGGCCCGGGTGCCCGCTCCCGCGGGGGAGAGCGACGCGGCGGCCGCCACGGCGGAGGACGCGCCGCAGTCGGTGCCCGCGCAGGGCGGCGACGGCGCGGGCGCGGAGCACGTGGCGGCGGAGGCGGAGCCGGTGGACGCGGGCGAGTCCCGCAGCCGGTCCACCGCGTCGGAGCGGCCCGTGCGGCGTGCGGCGGCGCAGGAGGGCTCCGCCGCCGTGCCGCCGCGCAAGCGGGGCCGCGGCACCCCGCGCCGGCCCAGCGGGCGGGAGCGGCACGACGAGAAGATCACCGTGTACGTGTCCGCCGAGGAACTCATGGACCTGGAGCACGCCCGCCTGGTGCTGCGCGGCGAGCACGGCCTGGCCGTGGACCGCGGCCGCATCGTCCGCGAGGCGGTCGCCGTGGTCCTGGCCGACCTGGAGTCCCGCGGGGACGCCAGCATCCTCGTACGACGGCTGCGCGGGCGGTAGCGGTAGCCTGCGGGGGCCATGACCTCGAACGACGCCCCCCTTCCCGGCGCGAACGCCGGACGTCGGCGTGCGCTGGGGAGGGGACCCGGTGCCGCGCCCGTGGCACGGCCCGAGGAACCGGTCGCGACTCCCGTGCCGGCACCCGAGCCGCGACTTCCCGGGCCGGAGGCCGTCGAGCCTGAGGCCGCCGAGCCGAGGCCGGAGGCCGGTGCGCCGGAGCCCGGGATCCTCGCGCCGGAGCCGGAGCCCGCCGAGGGCCCACCGCCTCCACCGCCCCCCGCGGATCCCGCGGGTGCGCCCGAGCCCTCCGACGGTGTCTTCAAGGTCCGTCTCGCCAACTTCGAGGGCCCCTTCGACCTCCTCCTCCAGCTGATCGCCAAGCACAAGCTGGACGTCACCGAGGTCGCCCTGTCCAAGGTCACCGACGAGTTCATGGCGCACATCCGGGCCATGGGACCGGACTGGGACCTAGACCGGACGACCGAGTTCCTCGTGGTGGCCGCCACGCTGCTCGATCTCAAGGCGGCCAGGCTGCTGCCCGCCGCCGAGGTGGAGGACGAGGCCGACCTGGCCCTGCTGGAGGCGCGGGACCTGCTGTTCGCCCGGCTGCTGCAGTACCGGGCGTACAAGCAGATCGCCGACATCTTCGGCCGGCGCCTGGAGGCGGAGGGCCGGCGCCACCCCCGTACCGTCGGGCTGGAGCCGCACCACGCCGAGCTGTTGCCCGACGTCGTCATCAGCATCGGCGCCGAGGGCTTCGCCAGGCTCGCGGTCAAGGCGATGCAGCCCAGGCCCGAGCCGCAGGTGTACGTCGACCACATCCACGCCCCGCTGGTCAGCGTGCAGGAGCAGGCCGGGATCGTCGTCGCGCGGCTGCGCGAGCTGGGCGAGGCCGGCTTCCGCACGCTCGTGGAGGACACCGACGACACGCTCACCGTCGTGGCCCGCTTCCTCGCGCTGCTCGAGCTGTACCGGGAGAAGGCCGTCGCCCTGGAACAGGAGGCGGCCCTCGGCGAGCTCGTCGTGCGGTGGACCGGAGGGGACGGGGACGAGACGCCCAGAGTGACCGACGAGTTCGACCGACCGCCCGGGGAGCCCGAGGAGCCCGAGGAACCGGGGGAGTCCAAGGAGGAGAAGGCATGAGCGAGGAGATCATCGAGCCGCCCGCGGGCCCGCGTACCGTCGCCGACCTCGAGCTCAGGCCCGCCCTGGAGGCCGTCCTCATGGTCGTGGACGAGCCCGCCACCGAGGAGCACCTGGCGAAGGTGCTGCAGCGGCCCCGGCGGCAGATCGCGGACGCGCTGCGCGAACTGGCCGACGAGTACACCGCGCAGGGCCGCGGCTTCGAGCTCAGGCCCGTCGCCGGCGGCTGGCGCTTCTCCACCCGCCCCGAGTACGCCGCCGCCGTCGAGGGCTTCGTGCTCGACGGCCGGCAGGCCCGCCTCACCCAGGCCGCCCTGGAGACCCTCGCCGTGGTCGCCTACCGCCAGCCGGTCAGCCGCAGCCGTGTCTCGGCCGTACGCGGAGTCAACTGCGACGGCGTGATGCGGACCCTGCTCCAGCGCGGTCTGGTCGAGGAGGCGGGCGCGGAACCCGAAACAGGTGCGATCCTGTACAGGACGACGAACTACTTCCTGGAGCGGATGGGCCTGCGCGGTCTGGACGAGCTCCCGGAGCTCGCGCCCTTCCTCCCGGAGGCGGAGGCGATCGAGGCCGAGACCCGGGAAGGCGTACCGTCGTTCGACCCGGACGCGCCCGACGCGCCCGGCGGTCAGGACGCAGACGACTAAGACGGAACACTGATGCGAAGCAGCGGCAGGAACAGCGGACGCGGCAACCACCGCGGCGCCGGCAACAACCGGGACGAGCGGCAGGGGCAGGGACGTCCCCGCAATCCCCGCCCCGAGGAGCGCCGCTACGACGTGGGCCCCGGCGCCACCAAGGACGGCCCGAAGGCGGGGCGCGGCGGCGCGGCCCGCGGCGGCGCCAAGGGCGGTCCGAAGAAGGCACAGCAGCCTCAGCAGCGCGGCGGCCGTACGGCACCCGCGCGCTCCCGCGAGTACGAGGCACGGGTCGAGGAGCGCAACCGCGAGCGGTACGCCGGAAAGAAGGACGTCAAGCCGCCCAGGACCTTCCCCGGTGCCGAGCAGGAGGGCGAGCGGCTGCAGAAGGTCCTCGCGCGCGCGGGATACGGCTCTCGGCGGGCCTGCGAGGAGCTGATCGAGCAGGCACGGGTCGAGGTCAACGGCGAGATCGTCCTGGAGCAGGGCCGCCGGGTCGACCCGGAGAAGGACGAGGTCAAGGTCGACGGCCTGACGGTGGCCACGCAGTCGTACCAGTTCTTCTCGCTGAACAAGCCCGCCGGTGTCGTCTCCACCATGGAGGACCCGGAGGGCCGCCAGTGCCTCGGTGACTACGTCACCAACCGCGAGACGCGCCTGTTCCACGTCGGCCGTCTGGACACCGAGACCGAGGGCGTCATCCTGCTCACCAACCACGGCGAGCTGGCCCACCGCCTGTCCCACCCCAGGTACGGCGTGCGCAAGACCTACCTCGCGCACATCGTCGGCCCCATCCCGCGCGACCTGGGCAAGAGGCTCAAGGACGGCATCCAGCTGGAGGACGGCTACGCGCGCGCGGACCACTTCCGGGTCGTCGAGCAGACCGGCAAGAACTACCTGGTCGAGGTCACCCTCCACGAGGGCCGCAAGCACATCGTCCGCCGCATGCTCGCGGAGGCGGGCTTCCCGGTCGACAAGCTGGTCCGCACCGGCTTCGGCCCCGTCACCCTCGGCGACCAGAAGTCGGGCTGGCTGCGCCGCCTGTCCAACACGGAGGTCGGCAGGCTGATGCAGGAGGTCGACCTCTAGAGGGATGTCGCCCGGCGGGCCGACGCGTGGCGGACACGGTGCAGGAAGTCCTCCACGCGCCGGCGGTCGGGCTCCTCGGGGAGGGGTGAGCGGCGGGAGGCCTCCTCGGCCCGCGCCGCCAGGCGGGTCATCCAGGACTCGACCGCCGGCCACGGGACCTCGCCGCGCCTGACCGCCAGCAGCCGGTCGCGTTCGTCGCCCACGTCGAGGGTCAGCCGGCCGGTGCGCAGCAGGTCACGTGCGCTTGCCAGCAGCCGTAGCAGGTGCATGGCGTGCTTCCAGCGCGGGGCGCCGTGCGTGCGCAGGTCCGCGTCGAGCTTCCGGCGCTGGCCGAGGGCGTAGCCGGTGAAGGTCTCGTACGCCCGCCGGGACAGGAACGCCCCGCGCAGGGCGAGTAGCTCGCGGCCCGTGTCGTCGGCGTACTCCACCAGCGGTGAGTGCAGGCACTCCAGGATGTTGGGATTGGCGCGCAACGCCAGTGCGCAGAAGCGTTCCAGCTCCCAGCTGAACTGTTCGGGCAGCGGACCGTCCACATGCGTGGGCGGCTTCTCGAAGCGCCAGAACAGGGAGGTGGGGGCGAGGAAGACGCCGCGGCGGTCCGTGTCGCTGTCGTCGGTCGCCAGCCCGAAGGCCCGCGACCCCATGACACAGGCGTAGACGGTGTGGTCGCGTACCAGGTCCTCGGGCTGCATGCCCGGGAGCGTACGCGGATTTTCACGTCAGACTGATGGAATTTCCCTCCACCTTGATCGGCTCGGCGGGCAGCGGCCGGGTCGCCGGGCCGTGGGCCACGGAGCCGTCGGCGATGCGGAAGCGGCTGCCGTGGCAGGGGCAGTGGATGGTGCCGTCGGCGACCCGGCTCACTGTGCAGTTCTGGTGCGTGCAGACCGCTGAAAAGGCCTTGAACTCGCCCTTCTTCGGCTGGGTGACCACGACCTTCGCCCGCGTGAAGACCATGCCACCGCCTTCCGGGATGTCCCCCGTGCTCGCCAGCACCCGCCCGGCGGCGGCCGTGCCCGTGGAGGGGGAGGCCGCCATCGCGGCGGGTGGGGTCTGCGAGGGGTGGGACGTCTCCGGGGAGGGTGACGTCTCGGAGTTGCCGCTGCTGCTGGTGTTGCCGCAGCCCGCCGCCACGAGCGCCGCCGCACCCGTGGCGAGAACCGTGCGCCGCGTCGAGCCCTGGGTCATGTCGTTACTCCGAGGGGCAGGGGAGGGGGAAGAGCTCCGGGCGGAGCTTCAGCATCTTCGCATCGAACGCGGCCAAGACGAAGCAAATCGGAACGGAACGCAATAAAACACCATTTTCCTTGCCGTCTCAGCGGGCGAGCGCCGCCCACCCCTCCCACGCGGTCTGACTAGGCTGGATGTCCGAGACCCGAAACCCACCTCAGCAAGGAGCAGCGCCGTGGCGGTACGAGCGGTCCGGGGGGCCGTCCAACTGGAGCGGGACGAGGCCGGTCACATGGACGAGCAGGTCGGAGCCCTGCTCACCGCCGTCCTGGAGCGGAACGGCCTGACCACCGACGACCTGATCAGCATCTGGTTCACGGCCACCCCCGACCTGCACAGCGACTTCCCGGCCGCCGCGGCCCGCAAGCTCGGCATCACCGACGTGCCGCTGATCTGCGCCCAGGAACTGGACATCGAGGGCGCCATGCCCCGGGTCGTCCGCGTCCTCGCGCACATCGAGTCCGACCGGCCGCGCGCCGAGATCGCCCATGTCTACCTCGGTGCGGCGGCCGCCCTGCGCAAGGACATCGCCCAATGAGAACCGCCCTCGTCATCGGCACCGGACTCATCGGCACCTCCGCCGCCCTGGCCCTCGCCCGGCGCGGGGTGGTCGTGCACCTCGCCGACCACGACCCGGAGCAGGCCCTCACGGCCGCCGCGCTCGGCGCCGGCACGGACGAGGCCCCGGACGGGCCCGTCGACCTCGTGGTCGTCGCCGCGCCTCCGGCCCATGTGGCCGGGGTGCTCGCCGACGCCATGCGCCGGGGCCTGGCCCACGGCTACCTGGACGTGGCCAGCGTCAAGGGCGGCCCGCGCCGCGAGCTGGAGGCGCTCGGCCTGGACCTGACCGCCTACATCGGCACCCACCCCATGTCGGGCCGCGAGAAGTCCGGCCCGCTGGCCGCCTCCGCCGACCTCTTCGAGGGACGACCCTGGGTGCTCACCCCCACCCGGGACACCGACACCGAGGTGCTCAACCTCGCCCTGGAACTGGTCTCGCACTGCCGTGCGGTTCCGATCGTGATGGACGCCGACGCACACGACCGCGCCGTGGCCCTTGTCTCCCACATGCCCCACCTGGTCTCCAGCATGGTCGCCGCGCGTCTGGAGAACGCCGAGGAAGCGGCCGTACGGCTGTGCGGGCAGGGCATCCGGGACGTGACCCGGATCGCCGCCTCCGACCCGCGCATGTGGATCGACATCCTGTCCGCCAACCCCGGACCGGTCGCCGACCTGCTCTCCGACGTCGCCGCCGACCTGGACGAGGCCGTCCGGGCCCTGCGCGCCCTGCAGTCCTCCGACGAGGCCAAGCGCCGCGAGGGCAGCGTCGGCATCGAGGACGTGCTGCGGCGGGGCAACGCCGGCCAGGACCGGGTGCCCGGCAAGCACGGATCCGCGCCGCACGTGTACGAGGTCGTCGCCGTCCTCATCGACGACCAGCCCGGCCAGCTGGCCCGCATCTTCGCGGACGCGGGGACGGCCGGGGTCAACATCGAGGACGTACGGATCGAGCACGCGACCGGACAGCAGGCCGGCCTGGTGCAGCTGATGGTCGAGCCGAAGGCGGCGCCCTTCCTGACGGCGGCCCTGCGGGAACGGGGCTGGGCCATCCGCCAGTAAGAGGGGCCCCGGGAAGCCAGTAACCTTGTGCGGGGCGCCCGTGACCCGGCGTCCCGCACCCCGCCCACCACCCTTCACCAGGAAGGTGCCCCGCTGTGGAAAACGGCGCCGCCCGGACCGCCCAGCCCGTGATTGTCGCCATCGACGGCCCCTCCGGCACGGGCAAGTCGAGCACGTCGAAAGCCGTCGCCGCGCAGCTCGGCCTGAGCTACCTGGACACCGGCGCCCAGTACCGGGCGATCACCTGGTGGATGGTGACCAACGGGATCGACATGGAAGACCCCTCCGCGATCGCCGCCGTGGCCGGCAAGCCCGAGATCGTCTCCGGCACCGACCCGGCCCACCCGACGATCACCGTCGACGGCGTGGACGTGGCCGGCCCGATCCGCACCCAGGAGGTCACCGCCAAGGTCAGCGCCGTCAGCGCCGTACCCGAGGTGCGGACCCGGATCACCGAGCTGCAGCGCTCGCTGGCCACCTCCGCCGAGGACGGCATCGTCGTCGAGGGCCGTGACATCGGCACCACCGTGCTGCCGGACGCCGACCTGAAGATCTTCCTCACCGCCTCCCCGGAGGCCCGTGCCGCCCGCCGCAGCGGTGAGCTGAAGGGTGCGGACGTGCACGCCACCCGCGAGGCCCTGATCAAGCGGGACGCCGCCGACTCCAGCCGCAAGACCTCACCGCTGGCCAAGGCCGGCGACGCGGTCGAGGTGGACACCACCGACCTGACGCTGGCGCAGGTCATCGAGTGCGTCGTCACCCTCGTCGAGGAGAAGCGGGCCGCGAAGTGAGCCGTCCGTCGGAGCGTACGGCGGGTCCTCCGTCCGAGCGCGGTGCCGACATCGGCCGGCGCATCGGCGTCGGGCTGATGTACGGCCTGTGGCGCCCGCGCGTGCTCGGCGCCTGGAGGGTGCCCGCGGCCGGCCCTGCGATCCTCGCCGTCAACCACTCGCACAACATCGACGGCCCGATGGTCATGGGCGTGGCGCCCCGGCCGGTGCACTTCCTGATCAAGAAGGAGGCGTTCGCCGGCCCGCTGGACCCCTTCCTGACCGGCATCGGCCAGCTGAAGGTGGACCGGCACACCACCGACCGTACGGCGATCACCCGTGCCCTCGGCGTCCTGGACAGCGGCGGCGTCCTCGGCATCTTCCCCGAGGGCACCCGCGGCGAGGGCGACTTCGCCTCCCTGCGCGCCGGGCTCGCCTACTTCGCGGTCCGCGGCGGGGCGCCGATCGTGCCGGTGGCGGTGCTGGGAAGTTCCGAGCGGCGCGGACGGTTGATAAAGGGGCTGCCTCCGCTGCGCTCCCGCGTCGACGTCGTCTTCGGCGACCCGTTCGAGGCGGGCGACGGCAGCGGGCGGCGTACGCGCAAGGCCCTGGACGAGGCGACCGAGCGCATCCAGAAGCAGCTCACCGCCCACCTGGAAAACGCCAGGCGTCTGACCGGACGCCCGGCGACACTCGAGTAGTGGACCGCCGCGAACCGGCGGGGCTCCACCGACCACCACGATGAACGACGAGGTACGCACTTCATGAACGACCACATCCAGCCCGACGGCTCGGCCGAGCACGAGTACGAGCACGGGGCGCTCGGCGACGCCGAGTACGCGGAGTTCATGGAGCTCGCCGCGGAAGAGGGCTTCGACCTCGAGGACGTCGAGGGCGCCATCGAGGCGGCCGGACACGGCCCGCTGCCCGTGCTCGCCGTCGTCGGCCGTCCCAATGTCGGCAAGTCGACCCTGGTGAACCGCATCATCGGCCGCCGCGAGGCGGTCGTCGAGGACAAGCCGGGCGTGACCCGCGACCGCGTGACCTACGAGGCCGAGTGGGCGGGCCGCCGCTTCAAGGTCGTCGACACCGGCGGCTGGGAGCAGGACGTCCTCGGCATCGACGCCTCCGTCGCCGCCCAGGCCGAGTACGCCATCGAGGCCGCCGACGCCGTCGTGTTCGTCGTCGACGCCAAGGTCGGCGCCACCGACACCGACGAGGCGGTCGTCCGGCTGCTGCGCAAGGCGGGCAAGCCGGTGGTGCTGTGCGCCAACAAGGTCGACGGCCCGAGCGGCGAGGCCGACGCGACGTACCTGTGGTCCCTGGGCCTCGGCGAGCCGTACCCGGTCTCGGCACTGCACGGCCGCGGCACCGGCGACATGCTCGACCGCGTCCTGGAGGCGCTGCCCGAGGCACCGCGCGAGACCTTCGGCGGGACCGGCATCGGCGGCCCGCGCCGGGTGGCCCTGATCGGCCGGCCGAACGTCGGCAAGTCCTCCCTGCTGAACAAGGTGGCCGGCGAGGAGCGCGTCGTCGTCAACGAGCTGGCGGGCACCACCCGCGACCCGGTCGACGAGCTGATCGAACTGGGCGGCAAGACCTGGAAGTTCGTCGACACCGCGGGCATCCGCAAGCGCGTCCACCTCCAGCAGGGCGCCGACTACTACGCCTCGCTGCGCACCGCGGCCGCCGTGGAGAAGGCCGAGGTCGCCGTCGTCCTGATCGACGCCTCCGAGACCGTCTCGGTGCAGGACCAGCGGATCATCGCCATGGCCGTCGAGGCGGGCCGCGCGCTCGTCATCGCCTACAACAAGTGGGACACCCTCGACGAGGAGCGCCGCTACTACCTGGAGCGGGAGATCGAGACCGACCTCGCGCAGATCTCCTGGGCCCCGCGCGTGAACGTCTCGGCGTACACCGGGCGGCACATGGAGAAGCTGGTCCCGGCGATCGAGACGGCGCTGGCCGGCTGGGAGACCCGGGTGCCGACCGGCCGCCTCAACGCCTTCCTCGGCGAACTCGTCGCCGCCCACCCGCACCCGGTCCGGGGCGGCAAGCAGCCGCGCATCCTGTTCGGCACCCAGGCCGGCACCAAGCCGCCGCGGTTCGTGCTGTTCGCCTCCGGCTTCATCGAGGCGGGCTACCGGCGCTTCATCGAGCGCCGGCTGCGCGAGGAGTTCGGCTTCGAGGGGACGCCGATCCATATCTCGGTGCGGGTCCGCGAGAAGCGCGGCGCGAAGAAGAAGTAGCCGAAGAAGCAGCCGAAGCGGAAGGGCGGCCTCCTGGGACAGGGGCCGCCCTTCCGCTCGCCGGGGCGTCAGAGTCCGCGGCGCGGGCCGGGCGGCAGCGCCGCCGGGACGTGCTGGGTCCCGGTGTCCTGCCGCCCGATCGTCCCGACGCGCTGCCACTGCGCCTGCTGCCGGCCGGTTCCGTGGCGGGTGCTGTACGCGCCCGCGCTGTAGGCGCTGTACGTGTTCGAGCCCGTACCCTGCGGGAGGTTCCCGAACGCGACGAAGCCCAGGTCCTCCTCGCCGCTGCGGTCGCCCGGCAGGGTCCGGAAGGACTTGACGTACTCGGCGTAGAGCGCGTCGTAGATCGGCGTGGCCGAGGGGCCGCCGTGAGGGTCCTGGACCGGCCGCGACGGGGAGAGCTCCCGGCTCGACGAGCGCAGTCGGGAGCTCGGCGAGGGAATCGGCGGGTAGGACTGGCGGCGGGAAACGTCGTATGCGTGCACGTATGTCCAAACGACCCCGGACCGGAAGGGATGCGGCCAGGACGGGCAGGTCCCGGGGGCTTTCGTCCGGACGAGGGGCCTCAGGTTCCAGCGAGCGGCAGCGCCGCCGCGACCAGCCTTCCGCTCGCCGCCGCCTTGTCCAGCGCGTCCCGCAGCAGGTCCTCGCGCGGCTGGCGGCCGATGGAGCCGGCCGGCGCCGCGAACATCAGCACCTGCTGGTGCTTGTTGGCCGCCGCCCGCCAGCCGTCGGTGACCTGGAGCGGCTGG
>NZ_JUJA01000140.1:41343-68053 GCF_001906585.1 Streptomyces kebangsaanensis
CCACCGGCCCGCCGCCGTTGGTGCCCGGCTGGAGCACGGCGTGCAGCTGGCCCATGGCGAGCAGCACCGACCAGCCGTGCAGCACGTGCGGTACGGAGGCGATCTCGGGCACCGGCAGGAAGCCCTGCTCGACGAGCAGCGGCAGGAACTCGTCGTCGGCGCCCAGCGAGCCCGGACGCGCGATGGGCGCGGTCGGCTCGACGACCAGGGCGGGGTGCAACTCCCCGGCGATGAGGACGAGTCCGCTGGTCACCCCGAGCACGGCCTGTTCCGGTACGACCTTCTGCGGCACGGTCTGCTCGGGCACGACTCGCTGCGGCGGGGCCTGCGCGGGCACCCCGCCCACGGCGCCCGTGCCGGCGTTGATGGAGCGGACCGCGCCGCGCAGCTGCTCCTCGGTGACCTGGACGACCTGCGAGGGCAGGCAGGTGGCGTGGGCGAAGGCGAGGACGGCGGTCTCGTCCCCGACGAACAGGACGGTGCTGGTGCGCTCCTGTTCGCAGTCGCCCGGGGTGCGGCAGGACGTGCAGTCGTAACTGTCCGGGGCGTTCTCTCCGGCGAGCAGCCGGTCGGCTTCTGCGTCGCCGATCTCTGCGCGTACGGCGTCGCTGACGTCGAGCATGCGCGGCACGGTTGGCTCCCTCGGGGTGCGGGTGCGTGGCGGGACCGGGTGCTCCCGGCCCATGAACCGGGAGGGCCCCCGGCTCATGAAGAAGACAACGGACGATCTGTGGCGGGAGTCACGCCCTCCGCCGAACGGAATCGAACCATCCTGCGCACAGGGTCACGTCAGGTGCGGAATCCGGTACTCATCGTCAACTGCCGGAAAAATCAAGGGGCTTGATGGGGTGAAGTGAGTCACAGATCATCCGTGTGAGTGGTTGATAAATCAGGAAATCAGCTGATGAAATGGGTGGCCGAAAAAAATCGTTACCTTCGGTAATGGGGAACTGGCCTGCCCGGACGGGGAGTTGGTTGCTCCGAGCGCTGCCCGCTCCTTACATTCCTCGACCGTGTGCAACGAGCACCGCTCGGGTACGTCCGCCGACCGCACCGAACCGGCACCACTCGGCTCGACCTCTTCCGGCGGACGGGGCGAGCGCGCCGGCCGCGCCCCTGCGCGGCGGGTGCGCACCGCCTCGGGGGACCCCGAGTCCTTCGAGAGGGATCTACATGTCCGAATGTGCCGACAAGAGCCACGACACCACGCGCGACAACGCCCGCAGGACGCGGACGAGGACGGCGGCTCTCGCCGGAGCGGTGCTGCTCGCCCCGCTCGGGCTGCTGGCCGTGACCGGTAACGCCCACGCGGCGGACGGCGGAGTGTGGGACCGCATCGCCCGGTGTGAGAGCGGCGGCAACTGGCACATCAACACCGGCAACGGCTACTACGGCGGGCTGCAGTTCGCCGCCGGCACCTGGCGCGCCTATGGCGGCACGGCCTACGCGCCCACCGCCGACCGGGCCTCCAGGACCCAGCAGATCGCCGTCGCCACCAGGGTCCAGCAGGCCCAGGGCTGGGGCGCGTGGCCGGTCTGCTCGGCCCGGGCGGGCGCCTCCGGCAGCGCACCCGGGACCGGGCCGACGCGCGGCTCCGCCGACTCCGCCCCATCCGTCGAGCAGAGGACGCAGAGGACACGGACAGCTCCGTCGCAGCGGCCGTCGAGGACGCCGGCGCGCGAGACGGGCCACACCAACCGCAGTGCCTCCCGCGGCGACTGCACCGTCCGCGCGGGCGACACGCTCAGCGGCATCGCCGCCCGGCACGGGACCACCTGGCAGCGGCTGTACGCCGCCAACAAGTCCGTCATCGGCGGTGATCCCGACCTGATCGTGCCCGGGCAGCGCCTCGTGCTCTGAGCCTCTCCCCCGTGTCCGGGACACCAGGCCCCGTCCGGTCGCCCGACCGGACGGGGCCGCCCGTCACCGTCACGCCGCGGAGCCGCTCCGCCGCCGCGCACCCGCGGACAGTACCTGTCCGCGGGTGCCGGCAGACTCGCCCCGTGCTGGAGACCCCGGCACGACTGCTGCGCCTGCTCTCACTGCTCCAGGCCCACCGTGAGTGGTCCGGTGCCGAGCTCGCCCGGGGGTACCTCCCATGCCCTCCAGGCAATGGGGGAGGCTCGGGGTCACCCCGCGCACGGTGCGCCGGGACGTGGAGCGGTCGCGCGAGCTCGGCCATCCGGCCGACGCCAGCCCCGGCCCCGGCACCGGCGGCGGCTACCGGCTCGGCGCGGGCGCCCGACCGCCCCCGCTGCTCCTGGACGACGACGAGGCGGTCGCGGTCGCCGTGGGGCTGCGCACGGCCGCCGGGCAGGGCATCGAGGGGATCGGCGAGAGCTCGGTGCGGGCCCTGGCCAAGCTGGAGCAGGTGCTGCCCGGGCGTCTGCGGCACCGGGTGAGCGCCCTGAACGCCTTCACCGTGCCGATGCTGCGCGCTCCCGGGCCCTCCACCGTCGACCCGGCGGTCCTCACCGAACTCGCCCGCCTGTGCCGGGACACCGAACGGCTGCGCTTCGAGTACCGCGGCCACGACGGTGCCACCAGCCGCCGCAGCGTCGAACCGCACCGGCTGGTGTGCACCGAACGCCGCTGGTACCTGGTCGCCCGGGACCTGGACCGCGACGACTGGCGCACGTTCCGCGTCGACCGCATCACCCCCGGACCACCGTACGGCCCGCGCTTCGTGCCGCGCACCCCACCCGCCGACGACCGCGCCGCCTACGTCTCCCGGGGCGCCTCCCACGCGCGTACGCCACGCAGGCCGTGAGCCTGGACGTGATGGTGGTTCACGTGATGCTGATGGGGTGCGCGTTCGAGGTGCTGGAGCCCGCCGGGCTCACCGACGCGATCAGGGCCGCTCGTGACCGGCTCGATGCCGCGCCGGCTCGGGCCGCGGAGCCTGGCCGGCGTACTCGGGATGGTGCAGGTCGAACGCCGGGGACTCGCTGCGGATCCGGGGCAGGGTGACGAAGTTGTGCCGGGGCGGCGGGCAGGAGGTCGCCCACTCCAGGGAGCGGCCGTAGCCCCAGGGGTCGTCGACCTCGACCTTCTTGCCGTACTTGGCCGTCTTCCAGATGTTGTAGAGGAACGGCAGCGTCGACATGCCGAGCAGGAGCGCACCGATCGTCGACACCGTGTTCAGAGCGGTGAAGCCGTCCGCGGCGAGGTAGTCGGCGTACCGCCGGGGCATGCCCTCCGCGCCCAGCCAGTGCTGGACCAGGAAGGTGGTGTGGAAGCCGGTGAACAGCGTCCAGAAGTGGATCTTGCCGATGCGTTCGTCGAGCATCTTCCCGGTGAACTTCGGCCACCAGAAGTAGAAGCCGCCGAAGGTCGCGAAGACGACCGTGCCGAAGACGACGTAGTGGAAGTGGGCCACCACGAAGTACGAGTCCGTGACGTGGAAGTCCAGCGGCGGCGAGGCGAGGATCACTCCGGTCAGGCCGCCGAACAGGAACGACACCAGGAAGCCGATGGCCCACAGCATCGGCGTCTCGAAGGACAGCGATCCCTTGAGCATCGTGCCGGTCCAGTTGAAGAACTTCACACCCGTCGGCACGGCGATCAGGAAGCTCATGAAGGAGAAGAACGGCAGCAGCACCGCGCCGGTGGCGAACATGTGGTGCGCCCACACCACCACCGACAGGCCGGTGATCGCCATGGTCGCGCCGACCAGCGTCAGATAGCCGAAGATCGGCTTGCGGGCGAACGCCGGGATGATCTCGGTGATGATCCCGAAGAACGGCAGCGCGATGATGTACACCTCCGGATGGCCGAAGAACCAGAACAGGTGCTGCCACAGCAGTGCCCCGCCGCTCGCCGCCTCGAAGACCTGTGCGCCGAACCTGCGGTCCGCCTCCAGCACCAGCAGCGCGGCCGCCAGCACCGGGAACGCCAGCAGGATCAGGATCGAGGTGAACAGCGTGTTCCAGGTGAAGATCGGCATCCGGAACATCGTCATGCCGGGCGCGCGCATGCCGATGATCGTGGTGATGAAGTTGACCGCGCCGAGGATCGTCCCGAAGCCGGCCAGCGCGAGGCCCATGATCCACAGGTCCGGGCCGAGGCCGGGGGAGTGCGCCGTGTCGTTGAGCGGGGCGTAGGCGAACCAGCCGAAGGCGGCCGGCCCGTCGGGCACGAGCAGTGAGCCGAGCACGATCAGCCCGCCGAGCAGGAACAGCCAGTACGACAGCATGTTCAGCCGGGGGAAGGCGACGTCCGGGGCGCCGATCTGCAGCGGCATCAGCTCGTTGGCGAAGCCCGCGAAGGTCGGGGTCGCGAACAGCAGCAGCATGATCGTGCCGTGCATGGTGAACAGCTGGTTGAACTGCTGGCTGCTCATGAGCTGCAGCCCGGGGCGGGCGAGTTCGGCCCGCATCAGCAGCGCCATCACCCCGCCGACCAGGAAGAACACGAACGACGTGATCAGGTAGAGGTGGCCGATCTTCTTGTGGTCGGTGGTCGTCAGCCAGTCGACCACCAGCCTGCCGGGCCGCTTGCCGGGTGCCGGCCGTGCCGCTGCCGCTACGCTCTGGGTCCCCATCGCTCGCTCGCCCTCCGCTCCTCGCGCCCGGGGTCCGCCGCGGCCCGCGGCCGATCGGCCACGGGTTCCTGCCATGATGCGCGCGTGACCGCGCGCCGCGACAGGGGGTGCGGATGTTCTGTGCCGGAACGGTGAATTTCCTATGGGGCGTCAGCTTCCGCNGAGCCGGTCCGGGAACGGAATACGAGGGTGTCCCGGGGCGGGGCGGGCAGGCTTCTCCCGGGGCATTCCACCGGGCTTTTCCGACTGCCCCGCCGGTCGCCGGGAATTGCGCTCGGATGATTGCGGAAGGGGCCCGGAATCGCCCGTACGTGTGAGGGAGTTCGGCCGGTCCAAAGTCATGGTTCTGTGACTGAAGTGTGACAGCGGAGGTATGTGCGGCTCGAGTGCAGGGGTGGGCTTCCCCGGCCGCGGACCAGGGCCTAGCGTGGCGGTATGGCACCGATTCCCACTCCGTCGACGGAGCCCCAGGACAGTCCGGACGCGTACGTCGGCCTCGAGGCCGGGCAGGCCGAGCGGCTGGCGCGCGAACGGGGCTGGAGCACGGTGCGGTCACTGCCGCCGGGCACGATCATCACCATGGAGTACCGGGTCGGCCGGATGAACTTCGAGGTCAGGAACGGTCTTGTGACCCGCGCCTGGAAGGGCTGAACCGCCGCGCGGGCTCCCGGCCCGGCGGCGGCCCTGCCGTCGCCGCCGGTCAGCCGCCGGTCAGCGGGCGGTCAGCCGCCGGTCAGCGGGCGGGCCGCCGAGGCCGTGCCGCGCGCGAGCCGGTCGGAGTGCGGCTGACGGCGGCCGACGGCAGGGGTGACCGGCGTGCGTTCCGGACGGGCCGTGTGGCGGCCCGGGGCGAGGTGGACCGCCGTCCGGGACGTACGGCCGGCGCCGACCGTCTCGCGGGCCGCCGGAGACTCCTCCGAGGCGGACGGGCGCGCGGACGGGTGCGGCGTGAACACGGCGGGCGCACCGACGGGAGCGACCGGCGCGGGCACCGGTGCCCGGCGGCCGCGGCGGGCACGCCAGCGGTCGCGCAGGTCGAACAGGGCGATCTCGGCCCTCGCGATCAGCGGCTCGAACCACGGCAGCGCCAGCAGGATCAGCAGCCCCGCGGCCCAGCCGAGGAGCACGTCGCTCAGCCAGTGCGTACCCAGATAGACCGTGGTGAGGCCGACGCCGAGCGCGATCACCGCGGACAGCGCCGACAGCCAGCGGCGCGCCGTCGGAGTGGAGGCCAGATAGGCCAGGATGCCCCAGGTCACCACGGCGTTGGCGGTGTGGCCGCTGGGGAATATATCGCCGCCCAGGCCCATTTCGTTGGAGCCGATGACGGTCGCGTAGTGCGGTCCGAGACGGCCCATGCCGATCTTCGCGGCGCCGACCGTGACGTTCAGCAGCAGCAGCGAGGTGGCGAGGGTGAGCAGCGGACGCAGCGTGTGCTGCCGCCACGAACGCCAGCCCAGCCAGGCGGCGACCATCACCGCGGTGGGACCGCGCTGGCCCAGCACCACGTAGTAGTCGAGGAACGCGTGGATCTCCGGCCACTGCTGGTACGGCCGGAAGAACATGATCTGCCAGTCGAGCCGGACCAGCCACGAGGTGGTCACCACGGCCCAGACGATGGACAGGTAGAAGGCCAGGGTCGCCGAGAAGAGCACGAACCGGTGACGGCTCATCCGCGGCACGTCGATGTGCGCCGGCCGTTGCGGCTCACGGTCCAGCCGGGCGAACACCCGGTCCAGGCGGGTGAGGGTTCCTTCGGTACGCACCTAATCGACGTTACAGCGAGTGAGCTCAGTTCCCGGACACAGCACGGGCTTTGTGATGACGATGTGATGTGGGATTGCTCTCAACGGGGCTTTGTTTCCCACGAATTCCGCAATCCCGGACGGTGGCCGCCGCATTTCCCTTTGGTCATTCGGGCGAACGCTTATGCCGTGCTTATGAATGCGGCGCCCGAGCGGCCCGGTGGAATTCGGCGTCCGCGCCTCGGCCGTCCGGTCCCCCGTCACGGTCCCGTCACGGGGGACCGGAGCCGTTCAGCCAGAACGCCCCGTACACCGCCGAGGCCACCGCGACACCGCCCACCACCAGCGCCGACCGGACGAGGCGCGGCCGGGCGAGGGCCAGGGCGAGCGGCAGCAGCAGCGGGAAGGCGGGCAGCAGCAGACGCGGCTTGGAGCCGAAGTAGCTGGACGCGCACAGGGCGAGCGCGGTGACGACACCCGAGTACACCAGCAGCGCGAGCGGCTGCCGCTGCCGTACGCCGATGACGTACAGCAGGATCACCGCGGCGACGCCGGCGATCAGCCCGAGCCCGGCCAGGGCCGACGGGAACGACGTGAACTTTTCGGCGACGAAGCGGGCGAAGGCGTACCCGCCGTCGAAGCCGTTGCGCCAGCCGGCCTGGACGGCCAGATAGCCGAGGGGACCCTTGCCGGTGCGGTGCCCGACCCACAGGACGTAGCCGGCGGCGCCGAGCGGGGCGAGCAGCATGCCGATCGCGCGGCGCGCGCGGTCCGGGGCCGGCGCCCCCCGGTCGCGCACGAACGAGGCGACGGCCGCCGCCCACACCGCCGCGACCACCGCGAGACCCACCGGGCGGGTCAGTCCCGCCGCCAGGGCCAGGGCGCCCGCCGTCACCCAGCGGCCGGTCAGCACGGCGTACAGCGTCCAGGCGGCGAGCGCCGTGAACAGCGACTCGCTGTACGCCATCGACTGCACGATCCCGACCGGCAGCACCGCCCACAGCAGCACCGCCCAGATGCCCGCCCGTCTCCCGCCACCACCCTGCCAAGGCCGCGCTTCGCACCCTTCTCCTTGGCGGCCGTACACATGGTCGACCACCGCGAAGATCCCCCAGGCCGCGGCGAGCGAGGCCACCAGGCCGACCACGAAGCCGGCGTCGGCACACGACAGCGGGCCCACTGCGGCGAGCAGCCGCTCCAGCCAGGGAAGCAGCGGGAAGAAGGCCAGGTCGGAGTGGATGTCACCGTTGGGTAGGCGCACCTCGTGGCCGTAGCCCCGTTCGGCGATCCCGGCGTACCAGAGAGCGTCCCAGCGGGCGGTCAGCAGCGTGTACGCGCTCTTGCCGCGCGCGGCACTCCACACCGCCAGGACGAGCAGGCCCAGCGTGCGGACGGCCGCGTACCCGAGGAGCGCGGGCGCGGCCCGGCGCAGGATCCCGGTGCGGGCCGGTGCCGCGCGCGTCACGAGTTCGGTCACCGGCCGATTATCGAGTGCGTGCGGAACCGGACCGGCCGCCGGGCGCGCCGCCGGGGGAGAAGAGTGGCGTACGCCACACGGGCTGGGTGTGTGCTCTGAGAGGGGGGTCACGTGCCACCCGAGCGGACTCGCGTACTCTGACGTGTCACTCGTGTGCCGTCGCGCGGGCCGGAGACCACCGCTCCTCTCCGGCCGAGCCGCGGGGAGTCCCCACCCCGGGCCCGCCGGGCACGAGGGCTCATCTGGGAGGTACGTACATGTCCGGGACGACCGCGGCCGCCGCTCGGCTGCGCCGTCGGGCGACCGGGGCCGGTGCCAACCGCTGGGTCGTCCTGGTCGTCCTCTGCGTCAGCCTGCTGCTGGTCGCGGTCGACGCGACCGTGCTGCACGTGGCGGTGCCCGCGGTCACCGAGGACCTCCGGCCCAGCGCCATCGAACTGCTCTGGATCGTCGACACCTATCCCCTCGTCTGCGCCTCGCTGCTGATCCTCTTCGGCACGCTGGGCGACCGGGTGGGCCGCAGACGGATCCTGCTGCTGGGCTACGCCCTGTTCGGCGTCGCCTCCGCCCTGGCGGCCCTCGCCCCGGGCCCCCAGGTGCTGATCTTCGCGCGGGCGCTGCTCGGCGTCGGCGGCGCCATGATCATGCCGGCCACGCTGTCCCTGTTGCGGCAGGTGTTCCCCGACCGGCGCGAGCGGGCGCTGGCCATCGGCGTCTGGAGCGCGGTCGCCGCGGTGGGCGCGGCGGTCGGGCCGCTGCTGGGCGGCTTCCTGCTGGAGCACTTCTGGTGGGGGTCGGTCTTCCTCGTCAACATCCCGCTGATGCTGGTGAGCCTGCCGGTGGGCCGGCTGCTGCTGCCCGAGTCGACCGGTGACCGCGACGGACCCTGGGACGTGGTCGGCGCGCTGCTGGCGGCGGTCGGGCTGTTCTGCGTGGTGCTGGGCGTGAAGCGGCTCGGCGGCGGGGAGGCGCTGAGCGCGCTCACCGTGGTGCCGCTGGTGGCCGGTGCGGCGCTGCTGGCGGTGTTCGTACGGCGGCAGCGGCGGCGGGCGCATCCGCTGGTGGACCTGAGGATGTTCGCCCGCCCGGCGTTCAGTACGTCGGTGTGCTGCATCGTGCTGGCCATGCTGGCACTGGTCGGGTTGGAGCTGATCGCGGCGCAGTACCTGCAGCTGGTGCTGGGCCTGTCGCCGCTGCAGACGGGGCTGCGGCTGCTGCCGCTGACGGTCGCCGCGATGGCGGCCGGGCTGGCCGGGGCGCGGATGCTGCGGCGGTTCGGGCCGCGGCGGATGGTGTCCGCCGGGTTCTGCCTGACCGCCGGCGCGGTGGTGGTGCTGACCGCGATGGGCGGGCGGGACAACCCGGGGCTGCTGCTGTTCGGCTTCGTGCTGCTCGGGTTCGGTCTGGAGACCACGCTGTTCGGGGCGTACGAGTCGATGCTGAGCGAGGCGCCGCCGGAGCAGGCGGGCGGAGCCGCGGCGATCGGCGAGACGTCGTACCAGCTGGGTGCCGGGATGGGCATCGCGCTGCTCGGCACGGTCATGAACGCGGCGTACGCGCCGGGACTCGCGGACGTGCCGGGCGTGCCGGCGTCGGCGTCGGGGGCGGCGTCGCACTCGCTGGGGGAGGCGTACGGGGTCGCCGCGCGGCTGGGCGGGACCGCGGGGGACGCCCTGCGGCGGGCGGCGCGGGACTCCTTCGTGCACGGGCTGCACGTGACGTTGCTGGTGAGTGCGGGGCTGCTGTTGCTGGGGGCGGTGATGGCGCTGTGGCTGCCGCGGACGATGCAGTGCGAGGCGGCGCCGGTGGAGCTGCCCGCGCAGCGGGAGGTGGAGAGGTCCCGTGTGTCGGCCTGAGCGGCCCTCTTCCCTGGACGTGGGCCGCACCGCGTCATAACGTCGGGTCGGAGTCGCTCAACTAGCGGCGCTAGTTTTCCCTAGTCGGAGGTGCGTGCCCATGTCCTCGTTCGACCCCGCCGACCCCCTCGGGATCGACGATCTGCTGGACCCGGAGGACCTGGCCGTCCGCGACACCGTGCGGAACTGGGCCGCCGACCGCGTCCTGCCCCACATCGCCGAGTGGTACGAGAAGGGCGAGCTGCCCGTCATCCGTGAGCTGGCCCGCGAGCTCGGCTCCATCGGCGCCCTCGGGATGTCGCTCAGCGGTTACGGATGCGCCGGCGCCACCGCCGTCCAGTACGGGCTGGCCTGCCTGGAGCTGGAGGCCGCCGACTCCGGCATCCGCTCCCTGGTCTCGGTGCAGGGGTCCCTCGCCATGTACGCCGTCCACCGCTTCGGCAGCGAGGAGCAGAAGCAGGCGTGGCTGCCCCGGATGGCCGCCGGCGAGGTGATCGGCTGCTTCGGGCTCACCGAGCCCGACCACGGATCCGACCCCGCCTCCATGCGCACCCACGCCAAGCGCGACGGCACCGACTGGGTCCTCAACGGCCGCAAGATGTGGATCACCAACGGCTCCGTGGCCGGCGTCGCCGTCGTCTGGGCGCGGACCGAGGACGGCATCCGCGGCTTCGTCGTCCCCACCGACGCCCCCGGCTTCTCCGCCCCCGAGATCAAGCACAAGTGGTCGCTGCGGGCCTCCGTCACGAGCGAGCTCGTCCTCGACGACGTGCGGCTGCCCGCCGACGCCGTACTGCCCGGGGCCACCGGGCTGCGCGGGCCGCTCAGCTGTCTGTCCCACGCCCGCTACGGCATCGTCTGGGGCGCCATGGGCGCGGCCCGCTCCAGCTTCGAGGCCGCCCTCGACTACGCGAAGTCACGTGAGCAGTTCGGCAGGCCCATCGGCGGCTTCCAGCTCACCCAGGCCAAACTCGCCGACATGGCGGTCGAACTGCACAAGGGAATTCTGCTCGCCCACCACCTGGGGCGGCGCATGGACGCCGGCCGCCTGCGTCCCGAGCAGGTCAGCTTCGGCAAGCTCAACAACGTACGGGAGGCGATCGAGATCTGCCGTACGGCGCGGACCGTTCTCGGGGCGAACGGGATCTCCCTCGAATACCCCGTGATGCGGCACGCGACCAACCTCGAGTCGGTGCTCACCTACGAGGGCACCGTCGAGATGCACCAGCTCGTGCTGGGCAAGGCGCTCACCGGGCTCGACGCCTTCCGGTGAGGCCGGGGCGGGCGGGGCCGGTGTGCGGCCCTGCCTCAGCTCTGGTTGAAGAACCCGTCCGACCGGTGCGCCGCCGGGTCACCGCTGATGATCTCGGTGTCGGAGGGGGACAGCAGGAACACCCGCGTGGACACGCGGTCGATGGAGCCGCGCAGACCGAAGACCAGCCCGGCCGCGAAGTCGACCACGCGCTTGGCGTCGGCGGACTCCATGGCCGTGAGGTTCACGATGACGGGCACACCCTCCCGGAACAGCTCGCCGATGACACGGGCGTCCCGGAAGCTGTCCGGTGTCACCGTGCCGATCCGGCGGCCCTTGTCCTCCGCCGTGTCCGCGGCCACCTTCACCCGGGGGTCGGTGACCCAGGCGTCCCCGGACTCGGTGCCCTCGGTGTAGTCGTCGTCGTAGTAGCGCTCGTCATCGTTGTCGTCGACGAGGCCGAGCCACGCACTCGCCTTGCGTACCGATCCCATGGACGCCTCCTCTCACAGCGGTCATTCTCCCTTTCCGCATCCCTATGGTCATCCATGATGCTGACAACGCGCCAAGTGAACAGGCGCCGCGCGGGGGGTTTGTGACGGTACTGGTGCACGGCAAATCCGTCGAGAGCCCGTGTGCCCCAAGGGTGGTGCGCTACACGGATGCTGACGGTGAGTGAAATATGATTGTCCCCAATGAGCGAGCGCACACGGGTGACGCGCGGTGCGTACGGGTGAACGAAGGCGTCGGAGCGGTGCGGCGGCTCCACGTCGTACGCCCCTCGGGGGACGGCCGCTCCTGACGGAGACTCCGGCCGTCCGCGCGGGGAAAGCACTTGCTATCCGGAGGGTCGACTTCCGGACACCCCGTGGCCCGGGCGGTCCGCAGTGACGTGACCCTCCTCGCTCCTGCCGATCCGGACGGGACGGGTCCTTTCCGACTCCTGACCAGGTGTCAATTCACCCTGACCACACACGTCCCACTCGAATCGCACACAGTCGCCCGGCCGAAAGGCACCCTTGCGCCGACCGGTCGTTCGGCCGAATACTCCCCCACAGCGCTTGTCAGGAGCACGGCGTGTCCGGGACCCGGACGCCGGGCCCTCTGACTGCGCCTCACGGGCCCCGACCCCACGCGGGCCCCCCGACTTCCTTTGTGGAGGAACGAAAAGTGAGGATCAAGCGCACCACTCCCCGCAGCGGCATGACGAGACGGACCCGGCTGATCGCCGTCGCATCCGGCCTCGTGGCCGCAGCCGCGTTCGCGGTCCCCAGTGCGAACGCGTCCGACGCGCCGACCACCTTCAGTGCGGCCCAGCTCACCAAGGCGAGCGACTCCGTGCTCAAGGCCGACATCCCGGGCACGGCCTGGGTGGTCGACAGCAAGACCAACCGGGTTGTCGTCACCGTCGACAGCACGGTCTCCCAGGCCGAGATCAACAGGATCAAGCAGCAGGCGGGGACCAACTCCGGTGCCCTGACCGTCAAGCGCACCTCCGGCAAGTTCACCAAGCTGATCTCCGGCGGCGACGCCATCTACGCGAGCAGCTGGCGCTGCTCGCTGGGCTTCAACGTCAAGGACAGCAGCGGCAACTCCTACTTCCTGACGGCCGGTCACTGCACCGACGGCGCGGGCACCTGGTGGTCGAACTCCTCGAAGACGACCGTCCTCGGCACCACCGCCGGCTCCTCCTTCCCCGGCAACGACTACGGCATCGTGCGCTACACCAACAGCTCGGTGGCCAAGCCGAGCGCCGTGGGCAGCGTGACGATCACCAGCGCGGCCACGCCGTCCGTGGGCACCACCGTCTACCGGCGCGGCTCCACGACCGGCACCCACAGCGGCCGCGTCACGGCGCTCAACGCGACGGTCAACTACGGCGGCGGCGACATCGTCCGGGGCCTCATCCAGACCACGGTCTGCGCCGAGCCCGGCGACTCCGGCGGCTCGCTCTACTCCACCAGCGGCATCGCCTACGGTCTGACCTCCGGCGGCAGTGGCAACTGCACCTCCGGCGGTACGACCTTCTTCCAGCCGGTCACCGCGGCGCTGAGCGCCTACGGGGTCCGCATCGGCTGACGTCGCCCCCGAGCCGGGCCGCACGGGCTGCGGCCCGGCTCCCGCTCCACCCTCACCTCCGGTGAAGGCCCCGCCCTCTCGCGCGCAAGGGCGGGGCCTTCGCGCGTCAGTCGGCCCACGGCGGCGTGATGGGCGTGCCGTCGGCCAACCGCGCCCGAAGACCGACGGACGTGGTCGCCCAGGAGGCCGCGGTGCGCTCCGCGGGGTTCTCCGCGGCGAGGGTCGCGCCGGCGTCGACGATCACCGTGTCACCCGCGGCGATCCGGTCGGTGCGGCCGTCCACGGTGGTCAGGGGTTCGCCGCCGGGCAGGTGGAGGATCTCCTCGCCGTCGCCGGTGAGCTCACCCGGCGCATTCACGACGGTGTCGTCGCGCGCGGCTTCGAGGGGCTGCGGCCCGCGCACGGCTTCGCCTTCTCGCGGCTCGCCCCGGACGGTGCGACCGTCACCGAGCTCGCCGTCCATCTCGGGGTCACCAAGCAGGCTGCCAGTCAGCTCGTCGACGAGGTCGTGCGGAAGGGGTATGCCGAGCGGCGGCCGCACCCTGTGGACGCGCGGGCTCGGCTGGTGGTGCTGACCGAGCGGGGGTGGGCGTGCACCCGCGCGGCGGAGGAGGCGGCCGCGGAGGTGGTGCGGGCGTGGAGCGAAGTGTTGGGGGAGGGTGAAGTGCGGGAATTGCGGGGGAAGTTGAGGAAGATCGCGCCGCATGGGCCGGTTCGACCCACTTGGTGACTGTATGTCAGGGGCTTTACCACGGGCCCCAGTCGTCGGCAGAAGTTTTTACCGGCGCGTAACTTCAC
The DNA here is from genome assembly GCF_001906585.1 of Streptomyces kebangsaanensis. Taxonomy (GTDB): domain Bacteria; phylum Actinomycetota; class Actinomycetes; order Streptomycetales; family Streptomycetaceae; genus Streptomyces; species Streptomyces kebangsaanensis. The sequence goes on from NZ_JUJA01000140.1 coordinate 55,094, forward strand.
ATTTGAACTACTCATCCGTAACTTGATGGATGAACAGCATCCCGTGATCCGGATCACAGGGCGTAGTGCCGTCGCGCTTCCCTTGACCCGCAAGGAGATCACACGATGCTGCCCTTCAAGCGGGCGGTCAGACCCCTCGTCGCCCTGGTCCTGGCCGCCGTGCTCGCCGCCCTCCCCGCCGCCACCGCCACCGCCGCCAGTGCTCCCAGCAGTGGTTGGAACGACTACAGCTGCAAGCCCTCCGCCGCCCACCCCCGCCCCGTCGTCCTCGTCCACGGCACCCTCGGCAACTCCGTGGACAACTGGCTCGGCCTCGCGCCGTACCTGAAGAACCGCGGCTACTGCGTCTTCTCCCTCGACTACGGTCAGTTGCAGGGCGTCCCGGTCTTCTATGGCCTCGGCCCCATCGACAAGTCGGCGGAGCAGTTGTCCGTCTTCGTGGACAAGGTGCTCGCCGCGACCGGCGCCGCCAAGGCCGACCTCGTCGGCCACTCGCAGGGCGGCATGATGCCCCGCTACTACCTGAAGTTCCTCGGCGGGGCCGCCAAGGTGAACGCCCTCGTCGGCATCGCGCCCAGCAACCACGGCACCACCCTCAACGGGCTCACCAACCTGCTGCCGTACTTCCCGGGCGCCGCGAACCTGCTCAGAGCCACCACCCCGGCCCTCGCCGACCAGGTCGCCGGATCCGCCTTCCTCACCAAGCTCAACGAAGGCGGCGACACCGTGCCCGGGGTGCGCTACACGGTCCTCGCCACCCAGTACGACGAAGTGGTCACACCGTGGCGCACCCAGTACCTGACCGGCTCCAACGTGCGCAACGTCCTGCTGCAGGACCTGTGCCCGCTCGACCTGTCCGAACACCTGGCGATCGCCGTGCTGGACCGCATCGCCTTCCACGAGGTGGTCAACGCGCTCGACCCGGCGCACGCCACCGCCACCACCTGTGCGTCCGTGTTCGACTGACGTGCTCCGGGGCCTGTCCGGCCTGAGCCGCCGGACAGGCCCCGCGTTCACGGGGCCGCGTCAGCGGCCTCGTCCGCCCCCGGCCGCGGCGCGCCGGCGGACCGAGGTGAACAGGGCCGCCGAGCCCAGCGCCAGGGCGGCCGCACCACCGATCGCGAGGTACGGGGTGCTGCCGTCGCCGCCGGTCTCGGCGAGGCTCGTCGAGGCGCCGGCGGCCTTCGGCCGGTTCGGCTCGTCGACGGCGGCGGGCTGCGCGGCGAGGTCCGCCGCCGACTGCTTGGCCGTCCCCGGTGCCGTCTCCGGAGCTGTCTCCGGGGCCGTGTCCTCGGCCGGGTCCGTCGTCGGGTCCGTGGTCGGGTCCGTGGTCGTGCGGGCGTCCGCGTCCCCGTGGCCGTGGTTCTCGATCGTCGAGGCGCCGGCACCGTCCGCGATCTGCCGCTCGGTCGGCGCGGAGGCGGCCGGCGCCGGTGCGGAGCCGCCGGACGCGCCACCACCGCCGCTCCCGCCGCCGAAGGTGACGTCCGAGCAGGAGTAGAACGCCTCCGGGCTGTCCGAGCGCTGCCACACCGCGTACAGCAGCTGCTTGCCGGAGCGCTCGGGCAGCGCCCCGGAAAAGGTGTAGAAGCCGCCCGAGGCGGCCGGGTCGGTGGCCGTCGCGACCGGGTGCTCCAGATCCAGGTCGCTCCAGGCCAGCGGCTTCGCCGGGTCGTAGCCGGGCTTGGTGAGGTAGACCGTGAAGGTGCCCTTGTGCGGGGCGGTCACGCGGTACTTGAAGGTGTACGGGCCGCTGCGCACGGAGGTGGCCGGCCAGTCCGCGCGGGGCAGGTCCAGACCCTTGAACTCCTCGTTGTTCGCGCTGCACAGCTTGCCGTCCGCGATCAGCTCCCGGTGCCGGCCGCCCGCGTCGCCGATCCGGACGCCGTTCCAGTCGTACAGCGCCTGGGTGCCGCCGGCCGCGACCGCCGCCTTGCAGGCCGCCGACTTCGGGCTCTCCGGACCCTCCGCGTAGCACTGGGCCACCCGGCTGACCGGGTCCCCCATGGAGCCGTGCGCGGCCGCGGGCGCCGCGGCGAGCGCGGTCAGGGCCAGCGGGGGCATGCCGAGGACGGCGAGAGCGGCGGCCTTGCGGCGTACAGACATCGGGGAACTCCTCGGAGCGCTTCTGATGAGGGGAGACGGATCCCGTGCGGTGATCAGAAACTAGCCCGGGGAAACCGCGAAAACGCCTGTCGGAGACGGTCCGGGGAGATCCTTATGCTCGCGTTAAGGGAGCGCTGAGACTGCGCTCAGGCGGGAGGGGCCACGACACGGCGAACGTGGAGATCCGGGCGGCGTCCGCCGCCGACGTACCGGAGGTCAAGGCCGTGACCGACGCGGCCCACCGCCCCTGCGTCGAGCGCATCGGCGTGGTCCCCGGCACCCACGGAGACGGACCACGCGGCGAACGTGGCCGCGGGGGAGGCGTTCGTCGCGGTCGAGGCGCGCACGGGCCACCTGTTCCCCGACGGCATCGCCGTCCACCCCGAGGCGCACGACCGGAGGGCCGGACGGCGACCGCCGGAGTTCGTGGACGCACGCGCGTGCGCTCGGCCTTCTCGAGGTCAGGCTCCGCACGAACGCGATGATGTGGGAGAACCGGAGGATCTACCCGAAGGCCGGCTGCGAGGCCGTGGAGCGCTGTGCGGAAGGGCCCTACGGCCGGATCCACCACCGCAAGCGGCTTCGCCGGCGCGTCTCATGATCCGGCCGCCGGTCACACGTCCGGCCACCATGTGCGCGCGATGTCCCTGCGGACCTCGGGCCGCCCGGCGGGACGCTCGTCGATCTCCTCACGGACCCGGCGGGTGTCCGTCTTCCTCAGGGGCTTCCGCACGGTCACACGGCGCATGGCTGCCTCCTTCACGCCTACCGGGTTCCGTCTTCCGACGGAGGCAGACCTTTCGGGCAAGAGTTCCTCATCGGTGCGGTTCTGTCTGTGGTGGCGGTCACGGACCGGTTGTCAGTGGTCGGTGTCACCCTCGGAGTCATGAGTGAACGGATCACCACCGGTGGTGACGGGCCGGCCCGGGCCCCTGTGGACTGGGACGCCCAGGCCGCCGTCTTCGACGACGAGCCGGATCACGGGCTGCGCGATCCGCACGTGCGGGCCGCCTGGGCCGAGCGGCTGCGCGACTGGCTGCCCCGGCGCCCCTCCGACATCCTCGACCTCGGCTGCGGCACCGGCAGCCTGTCGCTCCTCGCGGCCGAGCAGGGGCACCGGGTGACGGGCGTCGACCTGTCCGCGGCCATGGTGGGGCGGGCCGAGGCCAAGCTCGCCGGCCGGGACGCGGTGTTCCTGGTCGGCGACGCGGCGGACCCGCCGGTGGGCGGGCGGCGCTTCGACGCCGTCCTGGTCCGCCACGTCCTGTGGACGCTGCCCGACCCCGCCCGCGCGCTGCGGCACTGGCAGGGGCTACTGCGCCCGGAGGGACGGCTCGTCCTGGTCGAGGGTGTCTGGGGCACGGTCACCCCGATCGGCATACCCCAGGAGCGGCTGACCATGCTTCTGCGGCCACTCGCCTCCCACCTTCACCTGGAGCACCTGTCGGGCGACGCCAGGCTGTGGGGCGGGAAGGTGGACGACGAACGGTACGCGGTGGTGGCCTCGAACTGAGCCGCGGCCGAGCTCCGGGGCGGGGCGGGAAGCGGCCGGCCATCAGCTCAGCAGCGTCTCGAAGCCGCCCTCGCGGGCCAGCCCTTCCAGCTCGTCGAGCGCGGCCATGGCGGCGGTCGCGGCCTCGGGGTCCGTGCGCGGCAGACCGCTCGCCGCGAACTCGTCCTCGTCGAGGCGCCGCACGTCCGTGCCGTCGGCCGAGCGCCACAGGTCCAGGTCGAGGTCCTCGACGACGAGTTCCGTGCCCAGGCGGGTCGCGGGGCGGGTCACGTCGCAGTACCAGCCCTTCAGCACCCCCCGGGCGTCGCGGACCTCCTTCACCGAGTACCAGCGGTCGCGCCAGTAGTGCTCGGTGAAGACGTCGCCCGGCTCGAAGCGCACGAAGCCGAAGTCGCGCACCGCCCCGCCCGCCCACGGGGCGCGCACGGTGACGCGCGTGCCGTCGTCCGCCAGCAGCTCCGCCGGGTAACGGATCTTGGTACGGCCGGCCTTGACGAGGACCACGTCCAGCCGGCTCCCGGGCTCAGGCCGGATCGCGGACATACCGCACCTCCGTCGCGCACACCTCGTACCCGAACCACTTGTTGATCGCGATCATCGGCCCGTTGCCGGTGTCGTTCCCCGTGAACGCCTCCGTGCGCCCGGCGGCCCGCGCGCGGTGCAGCGAGTCGTTCTTGGCGAGCTTGGCCAGGCCCCGGCCGCGGTACGCCCGGGCGGTGCCGGTCATGGCGGTGTCGTAGCGGGTGCCGCCGTCCGTGCGGGCCGCGGAGAACGCCGCGGGACGGCCGTCGACCACGGCCACCGACGTCAGGTCGAGGTCGAGCAGCGGGTGCCGCCAGGTCTCCTCCAGCCACGCCTCGTAGTCGGTGAACTCGAACTCCACGTCGCTCGGCTCGTCCGCCGCCGTCTCCGCGTCCAGCTCGAACAGCGGGCGCGGGTCGTCGGCGAAGTCCGAACCCCGGCGCAGCTCCACGCCCGGGGGCGGGGCCTGCAGCGGAGGGAGTGCGCCGTTCTCCAGGTCCAGGCGCAGGAAATGCGCGGAGCGGCCGGCCCGGTAACCGTGCTGCTCGGCGAAGGCGCGGTTGCCCGGCTCGTCCAGCACCCAGGAGTGCAGCCTGACCGCGCCGTGGGCGGCCAGGTGCTCCTCGGCGGCCCGTACGAGGAGGGCGCCGGCGCCGCGGCGGGTGTGCTCGGGGTCCACGTACACGTTGATGTTGCCCTGGCCGGGCTCGGAGCTCTCGTGGGACAGGCGCACCTGCGCCGTGCCGATCACCTCGTCGTCCGCCACGGCGACGAGCGGACGGTAGTGGGCGTGGGGATGCATGTGGGCGAGGTCGTGGGCGAGCGATTCGGGGGTGACCAGTATGTACGGCAGCGCGCGGTGCCGGACGCGGGCGAAGCCCTCGAGGTCGGCCCGCGCGTCGGGGCGGAGGTCGCGGACGATCACCGGGGACCTCCGAGGACGCATCGTCCTTCAAGACAGGGAGAATCGGACTCTTGCGGAGCAGGGCAAGGGGTGGGGTTTCGCCTCAAAGGCGAAAGACCGCCCACCCGACCCGTGTAGGCTGGCTGTCGCGCGTTGCGAGAACCAAGCACGTGCAACTCCTTTGTTTTAACGGGCAACCGGGCAGGTTCCGTCCCGGCTGGTGCTGAGAGCGTCAGACTCGTTCGCTCGCTGAGTGAACGAGCGGCTTGAGCCAGGAATCTCCCTGCTTCGGCTGGGAGAGGGTTCAAAGTCATGGAGGCGCACGCTACGGGAGGCCGTAGCGGGACGCCTTCCATTTTCCGCCCCCGCCTTTCGCGGGGGTGGACGCGCGGGTACGGGACAATCACCCCGTGACCTTGAAGATCCACATCCACGACGGCACACCCCCCTACGAGCAGGTGCGGGCGCAGATCTCCGAACAGGCACGGTCGGGGGCGCTGCCGGTGGGGTACCGGCTGCCCACGGTGCGCGGACTGGCCGAGTCGCTCGGACTCGCGGCGAACACGGTCGCCAAGGCGTACCGGGCGCTGGAGGCGGACGGCGTGATCGAGACGCGGGGACGCAACGGCACCTTCGTGGCCGCCGCGGGCTCGGCGGCGGTGCGCGAGGCCGCGGCAGCCGCCCAGACCTACGCGGAGCGGGTACGGCGGCTCGGGCTCGGCGAGGACGAAGCACTGGAGGCCGCGCGGAACGCTTTGCGGGCGGCCTACGGGCAGTGACGCCGGCGACGCGCCGGCAGCGGTTCCGGAGTCCGTGTCACCGTCAGGCCCGCTCTCGTCGCCGCCCGCGCGAACACCACCGCGTCCCGCACCGCCGCCCCCGCCGGGTCGTTGTTGAAGTAGGCGTACACGTCCCGTTCGTCCGGCCAGGTGCTCGCGACGCGGTCCACCCAGGTCTCCAGGCACCGCCGGCCGTAGCGCGGCCAGGCCAGGGCGCGGCCCACGTGGAAGCGGACGTAGCCCCAGTCGGCGGTCCGCCACAGCGGGGTGACCGGGCGGGCGTACGCGTCCGCCCAGCACAGGGCGGCGCCCCGGGACTCGAGGACCTTTCGGACCCGCGGCGTCCACCACGACCCGTGGCGCGGCTCGACCGCCACCCGGGTGCCGGAGGGGAAGCACGCCAGGCAGGCGTCCAGCAGCCCCGGATCGGCGCGCAGGGTCGGCGGCAGCTGGAGCAGCACCGGGCCGAGCCGGTCGCCGAGGCCCGCCGCGTGGGCCATCAGGCGGTGCACCGGCTCCTCGGGGTCCTTCAGCCGCTTGAGGTGGGTGAGGTACCGGCTCGCCTTGACCGCGGCCACGAAGTCCGGCGGGACCCGCTCCCGCCAGGCCTCGAACGTCTCCCGCGCCGGCAGCCGGTAGAAGGCGTTGTCGATCTCCACCGTGGCGAAGGCGGCCGCGTACTCCTCCAGCCACAGCCGCACGGGGCACCCCTCCGGGTAGAGCACACCCCGCCAGTCCTTGTACTGCCAGCCCGCCGTCCCGACGAACAGGGTCATACGCCCATCAAAACACCGGCGCGTACACGCGACCCGTCACAGATAGAGGCCCGCGTCCACCCCCTCGCGCGGCTCCGGCAGCGCCGTGGGGGAGGTGCCCCGGCGCAGCGCGTACAGCTCGGCCAGGGTGGCGCCCTCGCGGCCCACGCCCTCCTCGGTGCCCAGCCAGTCCACCGCCTCCCGCCGGGTCAGTCTCCCCACCTCGATGCGGGCCAGACACCGGCCCGGGCGGACCACGGCCGGGTGCAGCCGCTCCAGGTCCTCGTTGGTCGTCACGCCCACCAGGACGTTGCGGCCCTGGCCGAGCAGGCCGTCGGTGAGGTTCAGCAGCCGGGACAGAGCCTGGCCCGCCGTGTGCTTGGCCTCGCCGCGGATCAGTTCGTCGCAGTCCTCCAGCAACAGCAGCCGCCAGCGGTCCCTGCCCGCCGCGTCCTCCTCACCGATGGCGATGTCCATGAGGTAGCCGACGTCGCCGAACAGGCGTTCAGGGTCCAGGACGCAGTCCACCTGGCACCAGTCCCGCCAGGAACGGGCCAGCGTCCGCAGCGCCGAGGTCTTGCCGGTGCCCGGCGGGCCGTGCAGCAGCAGGAGGCGGCCCGCGATGTCCTCGGGGGTCGTCTTCATGAGGCGGTTCATGGCGTCCGCGACCGGGGCGGTGTAGTTCGCCCGGACCTCGTCCCAGGTGCCTGCCGCGACCTGCCGGGTGGTGCGGTGCGGGCCGCGCCTGGGCGAGTGGTACCAGAAGCCCATGGTCACGTTCTCCGGCTGCGGCTCCGGTTCGTCCACGGCGCCGTCCGTCGCCTCGTTCAGCACCTTCGCGGCCAGCTTGGCGCTGGTCGCGGTGACCGTGACGTCGGCGCCCCGGTTCCAGCGGGAGATCAACAGGGTCCAGCCCTCGCCCTCGGCGAGGGTCGCGCTGCGGTCGTCGTCGCGGGCCACGCGCAGGACCCGGGCGTCCTTGGGCAGCAGGGTGGCGCCGGAGCGCACGCGGTCGATGTTCGCCGCGTGCGAGTACGGCTGCTCACCCGTCGCGAAGCGGCCGAGGAACAGCGCGTCGACGACGTCGGACGGCGAGTCGGAGTCGTCGACGGTGAGCCGGATCGGCAGAGCGTCGTGCGGGTTCGCGGACATGCCGCCATGATCCGGCACACGCGCGTGGTGCGCACCCGGTTTCCCGCGCGCGTGGCCGTGTCCGTGCTCCCACGGATCCGGGCACGGCCCGGACATGACCCAAGCATGACCAACCCCTGTCCCGGGGACGTTTCCCGCCCTTACTGTTGTCCTTGATGAGGCGTCATAGGTGGAATTCGGGGGCGGGGCGGTGGCGGCTCACCGCGTTGCTCGGGGTGGGTGCGGCGGCGGTGGCCCTGCTCGTGGCCCTGGTCAGCGCGCTGCCCGGCGGCGCGGACACCGCGGGCACCACACGCGACGGCGACAAGGTGCACGGCACGCCCGCGCCCCCGCGGGACGCGGACGAGCCGGACGTCGGCTGGGGCTTCACCCACACCCAGTTCAGCGCCGACGAGGGCAGCGCCACGGCGACCGACCGGGTCGGGGGACTGCTGTCGAAGGACGGCGGCCTGCCGCAGAACCAGGCGATCATGGGCTGGGGAGCCGACAACCCCGAGCCGGTCAAGGGGCGTTACGACTTCGAGGCGCTGGACCGCCGGATCGACTTCGTCCGCGCCTCCGGCGGCACCCCGGTGATCACCCTGTGCTGCGCCCCGGACTGGATGAAGGGCGGCCGGGCCGGCGTCGGCAACACCGACTGGAGCCAGGACGCCCTGGAGACCGCCCCGACCCCCGACCACTACAAGGACTACGCCGCGCTCGCCGCGACCGTCGCCAAGCGCTACCCGGACGTGCGCCACTTCATCGTCTGGAACGAGTTCAAGGGCTTCTGGAACAACGCCGAGTCCCGCTGGGACTACGAGGGCTACACCGAGCTCTACAACCTGGTCCACGCGGCGCTCAAGCAGGTCGACCCCAAGATCATGGTGGGCGGTCCCTACCTGGTCATGGACAGCGTCGACCCGCGGCAGAAGGAGAACGCCTCCACCGTCCTGCGCGGCTCCTGGGGTGCCATGGACCAGAGGGTCCTGGACGCCTTCGCCCACTGGAACCGGCACAAGGCGGGCGCCGACTTCGTCGTCGTCGACGGCTCCAGCTACACCAAGGACGACGACCTGCTGCCCGACGAGTTCGCCGCCACCGACAAGCTCACGGCCGTCGGCCGGTGGGTACGGCAGCAGACGCGCGGACTGCCGCTGTGGTGGGCCGAGTACTACGTCGAGCCCGCCGACCGCAACGACGACCGCAAGGGCTGGTCCGAGCCGCACCGCGTCGCCGTCCAGGCCGCCGGCCTGATCGCCATGGCCAAGGGCGGCGCCACCTCCGGCTTCTACTGGAACCCCCAGAAGGAGAAGGGCGGCGACTGCCCCGGTTGCCTGTGGACGCCGACCGACTCCTCCCGCGGCGGACGGGCGCTGCCCCTGTACGGCCTGGTCTCCCGCTTCGGCCGGGCCTTCCCGCCCGGCACCACGTACGAGACGGTGTCCGTCGCCCCGGACGACGTGCCCAACGTACGCGTCCTGGCGAGCGACAGGACCGTCCTGGTGGTCAACACCCTGAACCGGACGATCAGCGCCGAGGTCGACGGCAAGCGGTTCGACATGAAGGCGTACGAGGTGAGGTGGCTCGAGCGGTAGGACGTCCGAGCCCCCTCACCCGCCGTCCGTCAGCCGCCTCCCATCGTCGCGAACCGCTGCACCAGCGAGGCGAACAGCACCGCCAGCAGCGGCAGTGAGAACCAGAAGCTGCTCCGCAGCCACCGCAGCCGGCGCACGCTCGGCCGCATCGCGACCCGGACGAACTCCCGGGCCGTGCCCACCACGACCAGCGCCAGCGCCGCGAGGCCGCCGGCCACCGACCACGGCGTCCAGGTCACCTTCGGCCCGATCGGCCCCGGCCGCGGCCGGGGCACGGCACCCGAGGGCTGCTCGCGCAGCGCGTACAAGGTGACGTCGGCGTTGGCGAGGACCTTCCTCAGCTCCCGGCGGTTGTCGAGGTTCTCCACGAGCCGTGACGGCCAGGTGTCCGAGTAGCCCACGTCCATCTGCAGGTACGTCACCTGGCTCCTGTTGACCATCAGGTACGAGTTCGGGCCCGCCTCCTCGAGCGACTCCACCAGGCCGGAGACCAGCACCGGGTCGGTCGGTGCCAGGGTCGGCACGTAGTCGACGCGCTCCATGTCCTTCGCGCCCCAGGGCATGGCCGGAGTGACGTTGGTGACCAGGTCGTTGCTCAGCCACAGCAGCCGTACGGTCGGCTCGGCGTGGGCGTAGACGTAGTCCATGGCGGTGACCTCGCCGGGCCGGATCCGCTCGAAGGGCTCGTTGCCCCACCGGGCGACCAGGAAACCGCCCATGAGCAGCAGGCCCGCCATCAGCGCGGCGAGCGGCGCCAGGCTCACCCGGTCCTTCTCGCGTTCCTCGGCGGTCGCGCCGGACCGCGGGAAGAGGGCGAGCGCCGCCAGCAGGGCGGCACCGGGCAGCGCGAACATGAAGACCCGCAGCGCCATCTCACCGCCGTAGGACTGCATGCCGAAGCCCAGGAACGGTACGAAGGTGAGCACCAGCAGCGACCGCTCGCGGTACTTGTGCTCGCGCCGCCGCAACCACCCCCAGCAGGCGAGGGCCATCACGGTGCCGGCCAGCAGCACACGTGCGTACAGCACCAGTCGGTGGGTGGAGTCGCCGCCCTGGATCCGGCCCGAGACGGACGACGACACATTGCCGCCGACCCCGCCGACCCCGCCGAACAGCTCGTCGAAGTGCCCGGACCAGTACGGCTCGGCCATGAAGCCCAGCCAGAACGCCACCAGCACCGCGAACAGCACGGGCAGGCCGCGCAGTTCGGACCGGCCGACCAGGACCAGCACGGCCAGCACGCCCAGCATCACGAACGGCGTGAGCTGGTGGGCCGGGACACTGGCCGCGAACAGACCGATCACGACCATGAGCAGCACGGCCCGCTGCCGCCGGTCCGCCGGCTCGGCCTCCGCCTCGCCGGGCCGCGCCTTGGTCCACAGCATGCGCGGCGCCCGGAACCAGACCAGCAGGATCGCCACGAAGGCCAGGTAGAGCAGGTAGGTGAAACCCTGCGGGGAGAAGTAGTCCTGGCCCACCCAGCCGCTGAGCACGAAGATCCACACACCGGCCCACTTGGCCCGCCAGCTCGCCCGCAGCGAGCGGGTCAGCAGGAACACCGGTGCCAGGTAGAGCAGTTGGACGGCCAACGGCCACCAGCGGATGACCTCGGTGAAGTCGCTCAGCCCGCAGGCGCGGGCGACGAACGCGACCACCGCGAAGAACCCGGGCCAGCTCCAGCGCGCGTCCAGGTCCGGTACGGCCGACCCGGTGCGGTCGATGTAGTCGATGAACCCGAGGTGCTGCCAGGCCGTCGCGAACCGCGGCTCGCTCTCGATCACGGCGGGCAGCGCGTGCAGGGAGACGACGGTCGCGACCAGGGTGACCAGCAGCAGCGCCCGGTGCTCGCGGCGCAGCCACAGCAGCGCGGCGAACACCCCGGTCAGCAGCGCCGCCCCGGCCAGGGTCGGCGGCGGCAGCACGGAGACCAGGCCGAGCCCGCCCATCCGGTCCAGATCGGCGTCGTCGAGGCGCAGGGCGGGCACCCAGTACAGCAGCAGGGCGGCGGTCAGCAGGCAGCCGAGGAGCACCCCGGCCCGGGTGGGCACCAGGCGCCCCCGCCGGGGCCCGGGGGATGCGCCGGACCGGCCCTCCCCGGACTCGGGTTCCGGCTCCGGCCCGGGTTCGGGAACAGGCGCCGGTGCCGCCGCCTTCGGCACGACGGCCCGCTCCTCCTCCGCGAACGGCGCGTCCACCTCCCGCTCGGCCGGCCCCGGCGACGCCTGGGAGCCCGGCTCCCGCTCCTCCACGGGCAGTCCCACCCGCTCCGGCGGCCATGCGGGCGAACCGGAGGGCGGCAGGGCGGTGCCGACGGGCGGGGTACCCGGTCCGGGCCGTACGTCCGGGCGGCGTTCCACGTGGTCGAAGTCGACGTGGACGCCGAGCGCGAGGGTGTCGCGGTCCAGCGCCCAGGCGGGCCGCCGGCGCGGTGCGGCCTTGGCGGGGACCTCGCCCGCCCCCAGGTCGGCGAGGTCCCCGTCGGGGGCCGCGTCCTCGGGGGGTTCGGCGGCCGGTGCGCCCTTGACGGTCCGGTACAGCCGGGGCGCGGCGATCGCGACGATCACGGCGAGGCTGGAGATCTCCGCGACGCCCGCGCCGGTCAGCCCCATCCGGGGCAGCAGCAGCAGTGTCAGCCCGAGCACCAGCGCGCACAGCAGGCCCTGCAGCCAGGCCAGTCCGGCCGTGCGACTCTGGGCGCGCAGCACCGCGAAGTACGTCTCCATCACGACCCGCAGCAGCGCGCCGACGGCGAACCAGCGCAGCAGCGGGGTCGCCGCGTGCGCGTAGCCCTCGCCGAAGACGTGCAGGATCCACGGCGCCAGCAGGAACATCAGCCCGCAGATCGGCACCATGATCCGGGCCATCCGCCGCAGCGCCGCCCGGGTGTTGGCGGCCAGCCGCGCCGGGTCGTGCGAGCCCTCCACGGTCAGCGAGGCGCCCATGTTGATGGCGAGCAGGTTGACCGTGCCGCCGATCGTCGTCGTGATGTAGAAGTAGGCGTTGTCCGCGGAGCTGACCTGCGAGGCGATGATCACCGGTACGAGGTAGACGACCGCGAGCGAGAACAGCGAACCGGTGTAGTTGCCGGCCAGGAACCGCCCGAGTTCCTTCGCCGTCGGCGGTCTGGCGTGGGCCTCGGTCGCCCTCACGTGCCGGGGCACCAGGCGCCGGAAGACCAGCCAGCCCAGCGGCACGACGGAGAAGGCGATCGCCAGCCCCCAGGAGGCGAAGACACCCGTGGTGGGGATCACTGCGGCCAGGGCGACCAGCAGGGCCAGCTTCACCGCCGAGAACACGGTGTTGCCGACCGGTACCCAGGGCGCGCTGCGCAGCCCGGTCAGCACCCCGTCCTGCAGGGTGAGCAGGTTCCAGGCCATCACGATCACGACGAAGCCCAGGCCGTGCAGGAGCCCGTGCAGGAAGTGGTACGACGGCCCCCACAGGTCCAGCGTGAGCAGGAAGACGCCCGCCGCGCACGCCACGATCAGCGAACTGCCCAGGTACGTACGGGCGATCAGGCGCCCGGTGGCGTGTCCGGAGACCGGGATGAAGCGGGCCAGGGCGCCGGTGAGCGTCACCGCGGTCAGCCCGGCGAGGAGCTTCATGGCGGCGATGGCGGCCGAGCCCTGGCCGACCGCGTCGTCGGAGTAGT
>NZ_JUJA01000140.1:68066-73863 GCF_001906585.1 Streptomyces kebangsaanensis
CCAGCCAGTAGCCCAGGCCCAGCACCGCGGAGATCCCGGTGTTGAGCATCAGCGCGTAGGCGTTGCGGAACAGCTGGTCGCCGCCGGACCGGCCCCGTCCGGGCAGCCGCAGCCGGCGCCCCGGCTGTTCGGGCGCGTGGGGCTCGGGGGCCGATGCCTCGGTGGCGGTGGTCGTGTCAGACACGGCTGCGGATGGCCTTCCGGCGGACCTGACGTGCTCTGCGGACCATGGCGTACCCCTTGGTCAGGGCACGGTCCCCGGCGAAGTTCCGGGCGATCGCGCGGCCCTGGACGAGCCGCTCGAACTCCTCGGTGGTGGTGGAGCGGCGCACGGTGAGCCGCCGCAGGGCGTACGGGCCCTGACGGCGGCGGGCCAGGCCGTTGCCGACGGCGAGGGCCTGCCCGAAGCCCGCCGCCCGCACCCGGGCCCGCACCCGGCGGCTGGAGTAGCCGTAGGGGTAGGCGAACGAGGCGGGGACGGTGCCCAGTTCACCGGCGACGATCTCCTTGCAGCGGATCAGCTCCGACCACAGCGTGTCGTCGTCGAGCTGGTCCAGCTGCGGGTGGGTGTGGCTGTGCCCGCCGATCTCGACCCCGCCGGCGGCGAGTTCGCGCACCTGGTCCCAGTCGAGCATGGTGTCCGGGCCGCCTCCGGTGTCGTGCGCCCCCCGGATCCAGCCGGTGGAGACGAACAGCGTGGCCGGGAAGCCGTGTTCCTCCAGCAGGGGCAGGGCGTACCGGTGGACGCCCTCGTAGCCGTCGTCGAAGGTGATCAGCACGGGGTCCGGGGGCAGCGGCGCGGAGCCCTCCGAGCGCCAGTGGGCGGCCAGCCGGGCCGTGGTCACCGGGTGCAGTCCCAGGCTCTCGACCACGTCCATCTGCTCCTCGAACGCCTCCGGAGCCACGGACAGGCCGCGCGTGGCCTCGTTGGGCTCCGGTGCGACCGCGTGGTACATGAGCACCGGCACGGGTGCGTCGTTCATACGGCTCTTCCCTCCTCGCCGTCCTCGATCCTCACGATCCGGAAGCGGGCGCCGCCCCGGCGCGCCCGGAGGCTGCCGACGGCGTAGCCGCCCGCGGCCGCGAGCACCCCGGCGACGATCGCGCCGGCCCGGCCCGCGCCGCCCGGCCGGGCCAGCAGCGCGTCGCGCACCCCGCGGGCCACCCCGGCGGGCAGCACCCGGGTGGTGTAGCGGCGCTCGGACTCGAGGCCCTTGTCCGCGCCGACGCTGCGCGCCACCAGCGCCTTGGACAGTCCCTCCGCGTAGGTGCGGGTGCGGAAGTAGCGGAAGTGCTCGCGCGGCGCCGGCACCCGGTGGTGGATGACCGCGCGGTCGTCGATCAGGAGGACCGCCTCGGGCCGGGCCCGGCTGAGCCGGATGCACAGCTCCGTCTCCTCGCAGCCCAGCGGACGCCTGTCGCCGTCGCGCCCGATGCCGGTGGCGAAGCCGCCCGCCGCGTCGAACGCCGTGCGCCGGAAGGAGGCGTTGCCGCCGAGCACGTTGCGCACCCGGACCCGGCCGGGCGGCAGTCCCCTGTACGTGCAGCCCACCACCCAGTCGAACTCCTCCGGGAACCAGGCCGGCCGGCGGCCCGACGCCCAGACGGGCACCGTACGGCCGCCCACCGCCATCACCCGCGGATCGGCGTACCCCTCGGCGAAGTGCCGCAGCCAGTCCCGCTCGGCCACGGCGTCGTCGTCGAGGAAGGCGATGACCTCGCCGCGGGAGGCGGCGATGCCGGTGTTGCGGCCGGCGGACAGGCCGCGGGGGCCCGCGTTGGCGAGCACCCGCACGTCCCCGGCCTCCTTGTACTCCCCGGCCAGCCGCTCCAGCAGCGCCCGGTTGTGGTCCACGACCAGGAGCGTCTCCAGGGCCGGCCGGGACTGCGCCCGCACCGAGGAGACCGCCGCGAGGATGTCCTCCCAGCGGTCCTCGGTGTAGACGCAGATCACGACGGAGATGCCGGGACCGCTCAAGACACCTCTCCCCGCACGGAGCCGAGCACGGGGGAGCGGCGCTCCTGGCGGCGCAGCTCACGCCGGTTGGAGCGCTCCTCGAGGATCACCTTCAGCACCCGCAGCCCGTCCCGCACGGCGCGCAGGTTGCTGGCGCCGTGGATGCGCAGGTACTCGTGGCTGGGGATCTCCTGCACCTTCAGCCCGGCCTTGACCACTCTGATGTTCATCAGCGTCTCGACCTCGAAGCCGGTGCAGTCCAGCTCGATCTTGTCCAGGCAGTGCCGCCAGAAGGCGTTGTAGCCGTAGCACAGGTCGGTGTAGCGGGCGCCGAACTTGCGGTTGACCACGGCGCACAGGGCCCGGTTGCCGAGCTTGCGGATGAAGGTCATGTCGTCGGTGCCGCCGCCGTTGGCGAACCGGGAACCCTTGGCGAAGTCCGCGCCCGAGACCAGCGCGGAGACGTAGGAGACGATCTCGCCGCCGTCGGCCGAGCCGTCCGCGTCGACCATCACGATGATGTCGCCGGTGCACGCCTCGAAGCCGGTGATCAGGGCGTCCCCCTTGCCCTTGCCGCGCTGTTCGACGACCTTCACCTCGGGCCACAGCTCGCGGGCCACTTCGACGGTGTCGTCGGTGGAGTTGCCGTCCACGAGAACCACTTCGTGTATCCACTCGGGAAGCGTCTTGAAGACGTAGGGCAGGTTCTCCGCCTCGTTCATGGCGGGGATCACCACGCTCACCGGCGGTGTGATCGCCAAGTGTGAGGAGATAGGACGGAATTCGGTGGCCTCTGTCGGTTCCTGTGCCGAAGAAGGCGGGCGCAGAACGGAGCTCATGAGTCGTGTCCCTCTCGTCCGGCGGACCGCCCGCCCCTCGGGCGGCCCGGCTGTCTGTCCGGTTCGAAAGGGGGGTTCGTCACCCGGGGCGCGCCGGAACGGCTCTTTCGTGCACGCCGGGTGAGCTGGCGAAGCTGACCGGCGTGCCGGATCGACGGCAGCCGGTTGCGCGGCACGGCCCGGTCACACCTGCGGTCACCGAGCACGGCACCCCCCTACCGCGCCCCGCGCCGGAACGTCCTGGCCCTGAGCCCTCCCCTGGAGCCGCTTGCTGACGGACCGATGCGGGTGAGATGTACGACAGTATTGATGATTGAACCAGTATGGCAAGACCTGGAATCAGGCCTCACGATTCCGACGGTTTTTCCGTTGTGCGACTGTGTGCGCGCTGTTCACCGTCTCGACCGGATTTTTCCCATCCGTTTGAGGATTCTGTCCGCGGGTTCGAACAGTTCCGGCCGCGACTGCACCGCGTTCCGCAGCGCCCGGACCGGGGCGCGGCGCGCCCGGTGCCCGACCGCCACGGGGTGGCGGCGTGTCACCCACCCTTCCGACACGTTGTGTTCACGAGTCTTCAGGGAGTCCTTGTACTCCTTCTGGCCCCGGCCGAGGTCGAGGTACGCGATGCCGTCGGCGGCGGCCGCCTCGGCCATGCGCAGATGCAGGACCAGCCCCGGGGAGAACTTCGCGTACGCCGGGTCGTACGCCGGGAACCAGCAGGCCAGCACCCGCTCGGTGCGCAGCCCGAAATGGGCGGCGACCGGACGGCCGTCCGCGTACAGCACCGACAGGATCCCCGCGAACGGGTCGGAGCGGGTGTGGAACAGCCGGGTGACCAGGGCGGTGATCCACGTGTGCGCGAAGCGGTCGCTGCGCCCGGTCCGCCGGTACTGGGCGGACTTCCAGGCCATCAGCGTGCGCAGCACGGCCGGGTCGCGCTCGTCGTGGACGTAGCGCACGGGGCCCGCGTCACGGCCCAGCCGGCGTTCCTTGGCGAGCGTGGTCCTTGTGAACTTCGGTGATCGGGCGCGCAGTTCGCCCAGGTAGACGTCGTATCCCCGGTCGACGTCCATGACCGGGGACGGGAAGGTGCCGGAGGCTCCCGCCTCGAACGGCTCCTGGCCCGCCACCAGGTGGTCGTACTCCCAGACGGCGAGCCCGCAGGCCCGCAGCAGCTCCCGGGCGTCCCAGGTGAAGCCGGGCCGGTGGACCAGGCCCTGGCAGTCGGAGACGCCGAGCCCGACGGCCCGGCCGACGCCGGTGGCGGTTCTCTGGAACGGGAAGAACGCGGCCGGCTCGCCGTCCTCGCGGACCACCGCGATCCGCACCCCGCGTCTGCACCGGCCCACCGCGAGGGCGAACTCGGGGGAGAGGAAAGGGTTCGCCAGCTCCTCCGCGCCGTGCAGATGGGCCTTGGACTGCATCGCCGTCCACGCCGCCCGGTCGGCGGCGCTCAGCTCGCCGGGGCGGTACACGCTGATGTCCACGTCAGGAGCCCTGTCTACTCGCCGTACGGCCGCGCCGGCGCCGTACCGGAACCAGCAGGAGAACGAGGGAGCTGAACGCGGTGACGGCCACCAGCCCGCCGCTGACGGACCATCGGTGCACGGCCAGCATTCCCTGGGCCACCAGCATGTCGAGGACGACCGCGCCCGCCACCGAGGCGAGCGCGCGGCCGAAGGGATCCAGCCCGCGCAGTGCGGCCGCGATGGCGGCGGCCGGCACCGCGAGCAGGAGGAACATCGTCAGCGGGCCGCGCAGGACGGAGTCCGACCCGGTGAACGCGAGCAGCGCACCGGTCCCCCCGACGGCCGTCGCGGCGCCCGCGAGCAGCGGCGACAGGTCCCTCCCCGGCCCTGGTCGCGCCCGCTCGGCGCCCTGTGGTGAAGCTGTCTTGACATGGATGGTCTGCATTGGCGACTTTGCCCCCCGAAGCGCCGGATGCCAGGCTTCAATGTCGCGCAGCCGCGCGGGCATCGTCAAGACGCGGAAGCCACCCATACGGGTTCTCGCGGGTGCTTAAACCTCTCTTCGGCCCTTTCCGCCCTTCTTTCATTCTCCCTCCACTCTTTTTCGGCCAGTTGGCCGACAGGCCGCGACAACGGCCGCTCTCCGCAACCGATTTCGTTGAGCGATAAAAAATTTTGGCATGGACACTTCCTGTCAACACGCGTAGCTGCTACCACAGTTATGGCAGAGATCCTGCTAAAGGGAGGCTCCATGAGACGTTCCCGAATTGCCGCCTATGTCGGTTCCCTCCTCCTGGCCGTCGGACTCGCCCTCACCGGGGCGACGACGGCGCACGCATCTCAATCGGCCGCCGCCGGCGGCTACGTGGCCCTCGGCGACTCCTACTCCTCCGGGGTCGGCGCCGGCAGCTACATCAGCTCCAGCGGCAGCTGCAACCGCAGCACGAAGGCGTACCCGTACCTGTGGAACGCCGCGCACGCGCCCTCGTCGTTCGACTTCACCGCCTGCTCGGGCGCCCGGACGGACGACGTACTGGCGAACCAGCTCGGTCCGCTCAACTCCGCCACCGCACTCGTCTCGATCACCGTCGGCGGCAACGACGCCGGATTCTCCGACGTCATGACGACCTGTGTGCTCCAGTCCGACAGCACCTGCATCTCCCGCATCAACACCGCGAGGGCGTACGTCGACTCGACCCTGCCCGGCAAGCTCGACAACCTCTACTCGGTGATCCGCTCCAAGGCGCCCAACGCGCGCGTGGTCGTGATCGGCTACCCCCGCTTCTACCTGCTCGGCCAGACCTGCCTGGGCCTGTCCGAGACCAAGCGCTCCGCGATCAACGGCGCGTCCGACCACCTCAACACCGCCCTCGCGAAGGCCGCCGCCAACCGCGGCTTCATCTTCGGCGACGTCCGCTCCACCTTCGGCGGCCACGAGATCTGCTCCGGCAACTCCTGGCTGCACAGCGTCGACTGGCTGAACATCGGCAACTCCTACCACCCGACGGCGGCCGGCCAGTCCGGCGGCTACC
>NZ_JUJA01000140.1:73890-83685 GCF_001906585.1 Streptomyces kebangsaanensis
CCCCTCAGGGAGAGGCGGAAGCCGTACCCGAAGCGGAGGCCCCGCCCGTCGGGGTCTCCGTCACACACGTCACCGAGAACGGCACCGCGTTCGAGACGGCCCGCACGGGCGAGCGCACCTCGACACTGACCGCGTTCTCGAACGTCCCGTCCTGCGCGTACGTCGTGACCCGCACCGTGTCCCGCCGGGACGTCCCGCTCCCGAGGGGAACGACAGCGTCCTCCACCCCGGATCGGACACCTCGCCGCTCTTCAAAGTCTTCTTGCGAGGAGCCCCGGGCGTTCACGCCCGGGTGCGGCGGAGGGCTGTCCGTGAGGTAACCGAACATGTGGTCGGGTGATCACTCGGTGCGGTGGAGCAGGCGGGAACGTGCAGTGGCCGCTCGTACGGGTGTCTACGATCGGTGATCGTGAAGCTGGTGGTGCAGGTCAGGCTGTTGCCGACGCCCGTGCAGGCGGCGGCGCTGGAGGCGACCTCGCGGCGCAGCACCTCGTCGCGGGCGCGCCACACGGTTCCCATGCCGCCCTCGCCGAGCGGGGAGAGCAGCCGGTAGCGGCCCGCGATCACACGTTCTCGGCCCGGTTCTCCGGACACCGGCGCCCCCATTCGCATCCGGACGATGTCTGCACTGCGCGTGAGTGGGCGTGACGTTCTCCCTCAAAGTAGCTCAACCCAGCGCGGATGCCGCCCCCTTGAGCATCAATCCGGCGCCCAGGGCCACGACGGCGAACGCCGAGCCGAGCGGTGCGGTCCTGCGCACCAGGGCCGCCATCGGGCCCGCGGCCCAGCGGGGGCGCCGGTCCAGCAGGCGGTTCATGCCACTGCCCAGCTTGACGACGGCGAAGCCCGCGGCGGTGAGGGTCAGGGCGAGCCCGACGCCGTACGCCACGACGAGCAGCAGCCCGAACCAGGCCTGGCCCAGCGCCGCCGCGCCCACCAGGACGACCACGGCGGAGGGACTGGGCACGAGCCCGCCGGCGAAGCCCAGGAGGAGGGTGCCGCGGAGGGTGGGGGCGGTGGGGTGGGTGTGGGTGTGGCCGCCGTGGGTGTGTTCCAGGGAGTGGTCGTGGGTGTGCGCGTGCGCGTGGCCGTGCCCGTGCCCGTGCCCGTGACTGTGCCCGTGTCCGTGACTGTGCCCGTGTCCGTGACTGTGCCCGTGTCCGTGCGAGTGGCCGCGGTTGCGCCAGGCGCGGCGTACGAGGTTGGCGCCCGCCAGGGTGACGAGGACGCCGCTCGCGATGCCTAGCCAGGCGATCACCGAGGGCGCCGCCGCAGAGCCCGCGGCGACCAGCAGGCCGAGGGCGATCACGCCGAGGGTGTGGGTGACGGTCACCGAGGCGGCCAGCGGCAGGACGTCCCTCAGGCGGGCCCGGCCGCCGCGCGCCGCCGCCACCGCCGCCATGACGGTCTTGCCGTGGCCCGGGGCGAGGGCGTGCATGGCGCCGAGACCGACCGCGATGACCAGGGCGAGGGCGGCGAAGCCGAGGGTGAGGTGCTGCCGGGCGACCAGGCTGTCCAGGGCCCGGGTCCAGCGGTCGGCGCCGCGGGGCAGTACGGAGGCGGCGGGCGCGTCACGCCCGTCGTCGACGAGGGCGGGGCCGCCGGGCCGCACGCGCAGGGACGCGGCGGAGGTGTCGGCCGGGGAGGACAGCAACTCCTCGGGATAGCCGGTCAGTTCGCGGGAGACGGAGGTCCTGGGCACGTTCGACGCGGTGAGCGTCATACGGTCGCCGCGCGCGGTGATCTCCCGCCAGCCGGGCCCGCCCGAGGCCCCCGCGCCGCGGAAGGCGACGGCAGCGGTGGCGTCCTCGGGCAGCGGCGCGGTCAGCTCGCACTCCACCCGGAGGGTGTCCAGACCGGCCTGACCGGGACGCACGCGCGCGTGGCCGCCGACGGCGGTGAGCGCGACATCGCGTCCGTCGACGGTAAGCCTGCTGTCCCGCGCGGCCCTCTCGCACCGCTGCCGGGCCCACGCGGTCATGCCGATCCGCTCGATGTCGGGTTTGGCCTGGGTCGCCGGGATCTCGGCGAGGTCCTCGACGTGGGCGACACGGAGCGTGCCGGGGGAGACGACGAGGCCGTCGTAGTGGTTGACGGTGAAGTTGCCGAGGGGGTGGGCGCTCGCGGTCGCGGCCGGGACGAGGACGAGCGCGCAGGCAGCGGTGAGGACGGCCGCGGCGGCGCGGAGCGGACGAAGGTGCTTCACCGTGCTGCCTCCAGGGCCTTCAGTGCCGTACGTGCCTCGCGGGCGCCCGGCGGGGAGAAGCCGGGGTTCAGTTCCAGGGCGGCGGACAGATGGGTGCGGGCCTCGTCGGTGTGGCCGGTGGCGCGCTCGATGATGCCGCGGTGGTGGAGGAACGCGGCGTTGCGGTAGCCGGTGGCCGTGGCCCGCCGGGCGTAGGGGAGTGCTTCGGCGTCCCTGCCGTTGACGTGCAGGGCCCAGGCGAGGGCGTCCGCGGTGTGCACGGTGCGGCGGCGGTCCCACTCGGCGCGGGCGGCGCGCAGGGCGGCCTCCCTGTCACCGTGGTCGGCGGCGGCGAGCGCGGTGTCGAGGTCGGCGTTGACGCCGCCCGCGCGGGCGAGGGCGATCCAGGCGTCGACGAGGGCGTACTGGTCCCGGGCCCTGGCCTCGTCGCCGGCGGCGCCGCGTGCCTCGTACAGCTCGCCCAGCGCGACGAGCGGGCCGGGCAGCGGGAAGCGGGAGACGACGGCCTCCATGTCCTCGACGGCGCCGGCGCGGTCACCGCTCGCCGCCCGGGCGCGGGCGCGGCCCTCCAGGGCGGGCAGGTAGGTGTCGTCGGCGGCCAGGGCTCTTGCGTAGTGGCCGAGGGCGGCTTCGTAGTCGCCCTGGTTCCAGGCGAGCTGGCCGAGCTGGGTGGCGACGTAGGCGATGTCGCCGCGGGAGGTGGCGGCGGCGAGCGCCTGTCCGAGGACGCGGCGGGCGGTGGTGACGTCGCCGCGCAGCTCGTGGACGTAGGCGTAGCGCGTGAAGACGGGGACGCCGGGGCGCCGGGCGTCGGCGGTGCCGGCGGCCTCGGAGGCCTCCTCGTACCGGCCGAGTTCGACGAGGGCGTCGATACGGGAGGACAGGGCGCGCTCGCTGTAGGGGTTCTGTTCCAGGGCCCGGTCGGCGTACTTCAGCGCGTCGGCGAAGTCGTGCCGGGCGGCGGCGAGCGCGGCACGCCCGGCTAGGGCCTGGTCGTTCCCGGGCGCCAGCTCCAGCGACCGCGCCAGCGCCTTCTCGGCCTGCGGATACCGCGACGGATCCCCCTTGGTCCGCGCCTCCTCGATGTAGGCGAGCCCGAGGGAGGCCCACCCGGCGTGGTCCCTGGGCTGCGCCCGGAGGTGCCCCTGCAAGGACTCGACGCTCCCCGCACCGGGCGACTCCGGCGCCACGGTCCCGGCCCCGGCACCGCCCCCGTCCCGCGCCGCTCCCACGGCCACGGCCCCACCGGTGAGCGCCACGGCCAGCAGCACCGCCGCCCCGGCGAGCCGCAGCCGCCGCCAGTGCCGCCCGGGGGCGGCCGCGCCGTGTTCCGGGGGCGCCGCCGGGCCGGTGTCGTGTTGTTCGTGGTCCGGTGGGGTGGGGTTGTCGCGCCGGGCCATGCCCTCTCCTCGGTCGCCGGGACGGTTCGGGCCGTACCGCCGGTACGGCCAAGGTCGTGTGGGTGGCGCGGCCCGCGCCGTGGGGGATGGGAGTACGCGGGCCGCGCCAGTCGGTGGGGACGGGGTCAGTACGGGCGCTGCATGCGGCGGCGCCACCAGGCCAGGGCCGTGCCGATCAGCAGGACGCCGGCCGCGCCCGCGGCCGCCGAGCCGGCGATCAGCACCGTGTCGCCGGAGCCGGAGGACCCCGCCGGCTGCAGCGCGTCGCCCAGCTGGCTGCGCACGTCCACGCCGCTCTGCGTGCCCTTGGCGAGTCGTCCGCGCGAACCGGCCGTCGGCTCGGCGACGTACGGGAAGGACTTCTCGAACTTCCTGTCGTTCGCGTCGACCGCGTCACCCAGGTCGTTCTTCGCTCCGACCAGTTCGCCCTCCACCACCTGCAGCGCGGCGTCGATCACGTCGTCGGCGAGCCGGCGGCCGTTCGGGAAGCCCGCGTTGTCGCCGTCGAGGACGCCCAGCCGCTTGGGGTGCGCGCTCGGCTTGATCGAGGTGTTCAGGCGCAGCTGTTCCGACGGGCGTACGTGCGGCGGCTGGTTGAGGTCCTTCACGCCCTTGAGGAACACGTCCACGAGGTCGTTGCGCGGCTCGGCGGGGGCGGGGATCTTGTAGATCTGCTCGATGAGCTTCGGCAGTTCGGGGTGGGTGACGTTCCTCAGGAACTGCGCGTCGTCGTACGGCGAGGACGCGTTGAACCTGTCCTTGTCCTTCTGCGGGTTGACGACCTCGTTGACGAGCGGGTTGCCCAGCCGGGAGACCTGGGTGAAGCCGCCGTGCGCGTTCTCGCGCCGGGTGGTCGACCAGATGCCCACCACGGGCTGCTTCTCCGACTCGCGGATCAGGTCGTTCGGCACCTGCAGCGCGATCGTGTTGACGTTGTAGCCCTTGAGGGTGTCGTTGCCGACCTCGGAGAGGTTCCCGCCGTACAGCAGGTCGAAGACGCGCAGGTCCGCGAAGAACGGGTCGTCGGCCTGCCCGGCGAAGGTCGCCGCGCCGCCCGGCGCCCTGTGGACCGCCTCGGCCCGCAGCTTGCCGTAGTCCGGCATCGACGCCTTGCCGACGTTCGACGGCGCCACCGGCACACCGTCCGCGATCCGGGTCTTGGCCACCTGCTTCCGGTGGCGCAGCTTGATCAGGTCGATGCTGTAGGTCTGGGTCACGTTCAGCGTCGGGTCCTTCAGACTGTGCACCGGACCCGTGTTGTACAGGAACGTGTCCTTGTTCTTGACGTGCGTCCTGAAGGTGTAACGGAAGATCAGGTCCTCCTGCGCGTCACCGTCGTTGTCGATGCGCAGGTCGTACTGCGCGTCGTCCGCGAACGTGTAGAAGTTCGGGCCGCCGGCCGGCTCCTGGAACGGGATCCAGTTCGCCACGATCGTCGTCGTGTCGGGCCGGTCCGGGCTGACGAACGCGTACAGGTCCGTGTTGTCGTACTGCGGGGCCCCCGAGACGAGCGGGGCCTCCCGGTGGCTGGAGGCGGCGGCCTCCCCCGGTTCCAGCGTGGCCACGCCGGCGGCCGCGAGCCCCCCGGCGGCCAGCGCGCCGCAGATGAGGGAGGCGAGGCCCCGGTGGCCCTCCCGCGGAGCGGGGCGCCCGGGCGTGCCCCCCACGCCCTTGGAGAGACTGGAGAAAGGTGTCATGCCGATCCGTCCTCAGTGCCAACTTGGTCTGTCGTCCGGGGATTCGGAGACCGGGCCGGGCCGGATTGGTCGGCCGGGAAAATTCTTTTCTCCCTGCTCGACCCGCGTTTCCGGCCCGCTGATCCGTACCTCACTCGAAGGGCGCGCCCGCCGTGCGCGCCGCATGCGACAGGACGGGCCCACGGCGGCCGCGGAGAGGGGGCGACGAGTGGAGGCGGACGAGCTTCTGCTGCTCGTGGCAGGGGGCGACCAGAAGGCATTCGAGGAGCTGTACGGGCTGGTGTCCGGGCCCGTCTACGGGCTGGTGCGGCGCGTGGTGCGCGACCCCGCCCAGTCCGAGGAGGTGGCCCAGGAGGTGCTGCTCGAACTGTGGCGCTCCGCCGCGAGGTTCGACCCCGAGCGGGGCAGCGCCCTGTCCTGGGTGCTCACCCTCGCCCACCGCCGCGCCGTCGACCGGGTGCGCAGCGCCCGCGCCGCCGGCGAACGCGAGCAGCGCGAGGCGCTGCGCGCCGCCTCGCCCGCCTTCGACCACGTCGCCGAGGAGGTCGAGGCCGGCCTGGAACGCGAGTGGGTACGGCGCTGTCTGAACCGCCTCACCGCGCTGCAGCGCCAGTCCGTCACCCTCGCCTACTACGACGGATACACGTACCGTGAAGTGGCCGAGCGGCTGTCCCTGCCGCTGGGCACGGTCAAGACGCGGATGCGCGACGGACTCACCCGGCTGCGCGAGTGCCTGGGAGGTGTCGCGTGAGCCTGCTCGACCGCCTGCTGCGCCGCGAGGACCTGCACTCACTGGCAGCGCCCTACGCCCTCGACGCCCTGGAGCCCGCCGAACGGATCCGCTTCGAGAAGCACGTGGGGAAGTGCGACCCGTGCGACGCCGAGGTGCGCGACCTCTCGGAGGACGCGGTACGCCTGGCCTGGTCCGCTGCCGCCCCGCCGCCCGCCGAACTGCGCGACCGGGTCCTGGCCGCCGTACGCGCCACCCCCCAGGACCCCGCACCGGCGCGCGAGCACACCACCCGACTGCCCCCGCACGTCTGGGGCACCCAGCCGCCGCCCGCGCGCATCCGTGCGCCCCGGCCGCGCCCCCTGTTCGTCCCGTTCGCCACCGCGACCGCCGCCGCGGCCCTCGTCGTCGCCGCGCTGTTCGCCGTCCAGGCGAACCGGACCCAGGAGGAACTGGACGCCCAGAGGGACCGGGCACGTGAGATCGCCCACGTTCTGGCCGCGCCCGACGCACGGGCCACCACCGGCCGGGACGCGCGGGGCGGCAGTATCGGAGTGATTGCTTCCGCTTCCGAGGGGCGGGCCGTGGTCACCCTGAGCGGATACGCGACTCCGCCCGGTGGCCGGGTGCACCAGCTCTGGCTCATGCGCCCCGGCGCACCACCGCGCTCCCTCGGGCTTCTCGCAGGTGACACGCCCCTGGCCGTCTCGGGGCTCACCCGGTCGGCCGCGTCACTGGCCGTGACGGTCGAACCCGACGGGGGATCAGAACTGCCCACCAGTCAGCCGTTTGTCCAACTCGCCTTGAAAACGGTCGGATTCGGAGAGTAATCGTCAACCCCCTTATGGGGTAGGTAAATCCTGTGACCGTGCTGCACGAGTGCCCCAAGGGGGACGATAGGGTTACTCTGCCCGGGCCGGGCGGACTCGTACGGGTGGGGAGTGACATGGAGCAGATAACAGTGCGCAGCAGGGCCAGGGTCCCTGCGATCACCTGCGGGAGCAGTGCGACCAGTTCACGCCTCGACCGCCATCTCTCGGTGCTGGCCGGCCCCGCCGTGCCGCAGCACGAGACGGCGGAGGCGACGTCGCTGATGCGCGAGCTGACCGCGCGTGGCGCGCACGACCGCACGGGCAGGAGCGCACGGGTCCGCCGGGTGTCGCTGTTCGCGCCGCTGCGCCGGCTCCGCCGCTCGCTGTTCGGCGGACACTGAGCGTCGGCCGGCGTTCCTCCGGCCCGTTCACCAGGACCCGCGCTCAGGCCACCACACCGTCCCGGCGCAGCGCTGCGATCTCGTCGTCCGTCATCCCCACGGCGCGCAGCAGCGCATCGGTGTGCTGACCGAGCGCGGGCACGTCCCCCATACGGGGCCCGGCCCCGCCCGGCAGTGTGATCGGCGGCAGCAGCGCCCTGAGCGGCCCGGCCGGCGTCCCCACCTCCCGCCACCGCTCCCGGGCCGCCAGCTGCGGATGCTCCGCCACCTCGTGCAGGTCCCGCAGGCGCGCGCAGGCGATTCCCTCGTCCTCCAGCAGGGTCAGCGCCTCGTCGGCGCCGAGCGCGCCCAGCGCCTTGGCGACCAGCGCGTCGGTCCGCTCCCGGTTCGCGACCCGTGCCGCGTTCGTCGCGAACGCCGGGTCCGTCCCCAACTCCGGCTTCTCCAAGACCTGTTCGGCCAGTCGCCGCCACTCCCGGTCGTTCTGCACCGACAGCAGCACGCGCCCGCCGTCCGCGGTCGGATAGGCGTCGTAGGGGGCGATGACGGCGTGCGCGAGACCGGTGCGCGCCGGGGCGGCGCCGCCGTGCATCGCGTGGTGCAGCGGATGCCCCATCCACTCCGCGAGCGCCTCCAGCATCGACACCTCCACCGGCCCGCCGCGCCCGGTCGTGCCGCGCCGCACCAGCGCGGCCAGTACGCCCGAGAAGGCGTACATGGCCGCCGCGACGTCCGCCGCCGGGATCCCCGCCTTCACCGGCTGCTCCGGCGTCCCGGTCACCGACACCAGCCCCGCCTCGCACTGCACGAGCATGTCGTACGCCCGCTTGTGCGCGTACGGACCGCCGGCCCCGTATCCCGAGATGTCCACCGCGATCAGCCGCGGATGCCCGGCGCACAGCGTGGCCGCGTCCAGCCCGAGCCGGGCCGCCGCGCCCTGCGCGAGGTTCTGCACGAACACGTCCGCCTCCGCGACCAGCCGCCGTACGACGTCCAGCCCCCGCGGGTCCTTCAGGTCCAGCGCCACCGACTCCTTCCCCCGGTTGCACCACACGAAGTGCGAGGCGAGTCCCCCGGCCGCGGTGTCGTACCCCCGGGCGAAGTCGCCCCCGTCGATCCGCTCGACCTTCACGACCCTGGCGCCGAGGTCGGCGAGCTGCCGGGTGGCGAAGGGCGCCGAGACGGCCTGCTCGACGGCGACGACGGTGATGCCCTCCAGGGGCGGGGGAAACCGGTCCATGGGCCGGATCATGACCCGGGAGCGGGGCCCTTGTCACCAGCCGGTCGCCGGTCGCCGGTGTCCGGTCACCGCTCCCCGCGGGCGTACCGCCGGACGGCGAGGGGCGCGCAGAGCGCGATCAGGACCGCGCACCAGAGGAGGGAGCCGGCCACGGGGTGGGCCACCGGCCAGGCGGCGTTCCCGGGGACGGGGGCGTTGCCGAAGAGGTCGCGCAGGGCCGTGGTCACCGCGCTGATCGGGTTCCACTCGGCGACCGTCCGCAGCCAGGGTGTGAGGCCGCCGGTGGGAATGTAGGCGTTGGACAGCAGCGGCAGGACGAAGGTCGCGGCGCCCAGCTGGCCGGCCGCCTCCTCGCTGCGGGTCAGCAGCCCCAGCAGGATGCCGATCCAGGTGCACGCGAACCGGAACAGCAGCAGCAGTCCCACGGCGCCCAGCGCGCCCGCCGCGCCCCCCTCGATCCGCCAGCCCACGGCCAGCCCGGTCAGCAGCAGCGGCACCGTCCCGACGGCCGTGACGACGAGGTCGGCCACCGCCTGCCCGAGGGGTACGGCCGCCCGGCTCACCGGCATGGTGCGGAAGCGGTCCGTCACCCCCCGGTGCGTGTCCTGCGCCGCCTGGAACATCCCCGTCATGATGCCGCCCGCCGCGGTCGCCGCCAGCAGCCCGGGCACCAGGAAGGAACGGTACTCCCGGCCGGGCATCGCCAGCGCGCTGCCGAAGACGTAGCCGAAGAACAGCAGCATGTTGATGGGCATGACCTGGGTCAGGATCGCCAGGCCCGGGTTGTTGCGGACCCGGCGCAGCTGCCGGCCCACCATCGCCGTGCCGTCGTACGTGAGCGCGCTCATGCCGCGACCTCCTTCGTCGTGCGGGATCCTCCGGTCAGCCGGAGGAAGACGTCGTCCAGGGTGGGCGGCCTCAGGCTCGCGTCGAGCAACGGCACGCCCGCCGCGTCAAGTTCGCGTACCAGCCGGGGGAGGGTGAGCGTCGGGTCGGTGGCGACCGCGCCGACCGCGCACCGGTCGTGGTCGAACACCGGCTCGGCGCCGGTGAGGTGGTCCAGGACGGCCGCCGCCCGCGCCATCACCTCCGGGTGCGGGACGACGACCTCCGCGTGCGCCCCGACCAGCGCCTTGAGCCGGTCCGGCGAGCCGGTGTGCGCGATGCGCCCCCGGTCCACCAGGGCGATGCCGTCGGCCAGCCGGTCGGCCTCCTCCAGGTACTGGGTGGTCAGCACCACCGTCGTGCCCCGCTCCTTCAGCTCGCGCACGGTGTCCCAGATCCGGTTGCGGCTGGCCGGGTCGAGGCC
>NZ_JUJA01000140.1:83732-85720 GCF_001906585.1 Streptomyces kebangsaanensis
GAGCCGGCGCCGCATCCCGCCCGAGTAGGTGGACGCGGGCCGGTCGGCGGCCTCGGCGAGCCCGAACCGCTCCAGCAGCTCACCGGCCCGTCCCGCCGCGTCCGGCACCCGGTGCAGCCGGGCGAACAGCCGCAGGTTCTGCCGCCCGGTGAGGTCCCCGTCGACGGAGGTGTCCTGTCCGGTCACCCCGATCCGGCGCCGTACGGCCGCCGCCTCCCGCACGAGGTCGTGTCCCGCCACCCGCGCCGAGCCCGCGTCCGGCCGCAGCAGGGTGGTCAGCAGCCGCACCGCCGTGGTCTTGCCGGCCCCGTTCGGCCCGAGCAGCCCGCACACCGTGCCCTCGGCCACGGCGAGATCCAGCCCGCGCAGCGCGCGCACGTCGCCGAAGCGCTTCTCCAGACCTTCACTAAGTACAGCGTACGTAGTAGTCATGGCTCGACGATAGCGCATTACGTACGGCGTACGTAACTACGATGGTGGGGAGGTGATGATCGATGGCGGGCCGAGCGGCCGTACCCGAAGTGATCTGGGCGCGCCCCGAGCGCACCGGCCGGGGGCCGAAACCGGCGTACAGCCGGGCGGACATCGCGGCCGCCGCGGTCCGGCTCGCCGACGCGGAGGGGCTGGACGCGGTCTCGATGCGCCGCGTCGCCGCCGAGCTGGGCTGCGGCACCATGTCGCTGTACAACTACGTCCCCCGCAAGGAGGACCTGTACGAGCTGATGGTGGACGCCGTCAGCGGCGAGCACGAGCTGTGGGAGCCGAGCGGCGACTGGCGTTCCGACATGCGCCGGGTCGCCCACCAGACCCGTGCGCTGATGCACCGCCACCCCTGGCTGCCGCGCCTGATGTCCCCGGTCTACGGCTTCAGCCCCAACGTCCTGCGCTATCTGGAGCACTGCCTGGCCTGCCTGGACCCGTTCGACGCGCCCTACGGCACCAAGATGGAACTCATCGCGATGCTGAACGGCGTCGTGACGACCTACGTGGCGAACGAACTGGCCACCGCGGAACGCACCCGCTCGCTGCCCTGGTCCCAGGAGCAGGAGGCCGCGGCAAGGATCGCCTACCTGGGCCGGCGGCTCGCGAGCGGCGCCTATCCGCGGCTGGCGGCGTCCTTCGCGGAGGACGCCGGTCCGATCGATCTGGAGGCGGTCTTCACACGGATGCTGGAACGGGTGCTCGACGGGTTCGCGTAGTCCCGCCCCCTCACAGCAGCGCGAACTGGCCTTCCGGGCCCTCCTCGTGATGGTCCAGCACGGACGCCGGGCGGCGGGCCGCCCGCGGTACCGGCAGCACGCCCGCCTCCCGCAGCCCGGCGGCGGTGATCGG
Organism: Streptomyces kebangsaanensis; assembly: GCF_001906585.1. Classification (GTDB taxonomy): domain Bacteria; phylum Actinomycetota; class Actinomycetes; order Streptomycetales; family Streptomycetaceae; genus Streptomyces; species Streptomyces kebangsaanensis. Next base: position 85,065 of record NZ_JUJA01000140.1, read on the forward strand.
GGCGGTGGTCGGGGCGGTGGTCCGCAACTCGGCCCGGCGGGGCCGTAGTTCCGCCAGGAGAGCGAGCACCGTGATCAGCTCGAGCAGCTCGGACGTCCACGCCTGCGGCCAGGTCGCCGGGCGGACGGCCGCCAGCGTGCCCGGTCCGCCCTCCGCGGTCCGCGCGGCGAACCACCGCTCCAGGACGCGCTCCGAGCCCGCCTCGAAGTCCCAGGCCTCCGGCGGGACCGGGGAGACGCGGCCCTCGTCGAGGTGCAGCGTCTCCTCGTCCCGGTCGTAGCGCAGGGTCAGCGGGCGTGGGGGCAGCGGGGCGCGGACGTAGGGGCGGCGGCCGCCGGGCAGCTTGGGGCGTTCGCCGTCGCGGCGCATCAGCCACAGCATCCGGCGGCCCAGCTCCACTCCCGCCGCCCAGAGTCCGGGGTCCCCCGTGAGCGGGACGGCCGGGCCGGGGAGCGCGGTCGCGAGCGCCCAGGCGAGGACGTCCACCGGGGCGGGGGAGTGACCGAGACGGGCGGCCAGGTGGTCGAGCAGACCGGGCGCCAGGTTCGGCTCCCGCGCCCCCGGACGGCGGTACAGGGGGCGGATACGGCCCGGCCGGACCAGCGGCAGCAGGGAGGTCGCCAGCAGGAGCGGTTCCGCGGCGCCGAGTGCGGCGG
>NZ_JUJA01000140.1:85758-92839 GCF_001906585.1 Streptomyces kebangsaanensis
CGCCACAGCTCGGGGCGGGCCGCGTCGATCAGGCGGTGGTCGGGGATCAGCCACTGCTCGTCGAAGGGCGCCACCAGCACGCGTACCGGCTCCGGGCACGCCCCCGAGGCGCGGACCAGCTTCTCGGTGCCGCCGGTCCGGCCCGGCAGCTGCCCGACCGCCGTGTACGGCGTCCGCGAGCGCGTCGGCTCGAACAGGGCCTCCCGGTCGGGGCCTTCGGCCTTCAGCAGGGCGTCCCAGCGGGCCCTCAGACAGCCCGCGTCGGGCGCCGCCGGCCACCCCCGCCCGAGTCGCGGCGGTGCGACGGACCACGGCATGAGGTCGGCCAGCGGCACAGCGTCGTCGTGCGTCACGCCGGGCATCGTACGACCTGGGTCCTGTCGTCGGATTCCCGCCTGCTCCGCGGCGCCTGGCACGCTCCCCCAAGCTCTCGGCTCCGCTCGAGCAGGGGGGACCCCCACCCCCAAGCTCTTCGAGCAGGGGACCCCCATGACGCCGCGGAGCCCGCCCTTCGGGCGGACGTCGGGAATGCGACGACAGGACCCGCCCGACGGCCGGTTCAGGTGGCGTCGAGGGTGACCGAGAAGGAGAAGCGGTCCCCGCGGTAGTGGATGACCGCCACGTCCAGCGGCCGCCCCGCCGCGTCGTAGGTGATCCCCGTGTAGTGCAGGATCGGGCTGAGCAGCGGGACTTCGAGGAGCCGGGCCGTCTCCGGGTCGGCCAGCCGCGCCTCCACGGTGTCCGTGATCCGGCTGATGTCCGTGCCGACCACGTCCCGCAGCACCTTGGTCATCGGCCACCGCAGCAGGTCGTCCACGGCTATGCGCCGGGCCAGCTCCGGACGGACGTGGTTGCGGGCGTGGTTGGTCGGCTCACCGGTCCTCTCGTCGCTGCGCAGCCGGTGGTACGTCGCCACCTCGCCCAGGTCCGGGAAGAACTCGGCGAGTTCGGCGGGCACGGGCGCCGTGCCGTGGTCCAGCAGCTCGGTGGTCATGCCGGACTGCTGGGCCACGATCGCGTCCACCGAGCCGAGCAGCCGGACCGGGGCACCCCGTCGGGCGTCCGGCTCGATGAACGTGCCGCGCCGCCGGTGACGGGAGATCAGGCCCTCGTCCTCCAGCTCCTTCAGCGCCTGCCGCATGGTCAGCACGCTCACGCCGTAGTGCCCCGCCAGCTGCTCCTCGGTGGGCAGGCGCAGCGGGTCCCGGGGCGAGCGGCCGAGGATCGAGGCGCGCAGCGACTGCGACACCTGGTACCACAGCGGCAGCTTGCGGTTCAGGACGATCGAGTCCGGGGCGAAGGAGGTCACGGGCCATCCGTACCGGTAGGGAGTCGATCAGGGCAAGGGGCGGAAGTGCCGCTCGAGGCCCTGCCACACGTCGTCGTAGCGCTGTTGCAGGTGCTCGGCCCGCGCCGCGTGCGGTGTGAGCGTCACCGGCCAGCGGGTCTCGAACATGAACGCCAGCCCGTCGTCGACCTTCTGCGGCTTCAGCTCCGCCGTGCTCGCCCGGTCGAACGTCTCCCGGTCCGGGCCGTGCGCCGACATCATGTTGTGCAGCGAGCCGCCGCCCGGCACGAAGCCCTCCGCCTTCGCGTCGTAGGCGCCCTCGATCAGGCCCATGTACTCGCTCATCACGTTCCGGTGGAAGTACGGCGGCCGGAAGGTGTCCTCGCCCACCAGCCAGCGCGGTGCGAAGACCACGAAGTCGATGCCGGCCAGGCCCGGGGTGTCGGAGGGCGAGGTCAGCACCGTGAAGATCGACGGGTCCGGGTGGTCGTACGAGATCGTGCCGATGACGTTGAAACGGCGCAGGTCGTAGACGTACGGCACATGGTTGCCGTGCCAGGCGACGACGTCGAGCGGGGAGTGGTCGTAGGTGGCGGTCCACAGGTTGCCGCAGAACTTGTTCACCACCTCCACCGGTCCGTCCACGTCCTCGTACGCGGCGACGGGGGCCATGAAGTCCCGTGCGCCGGCGAGGCCGTTGGCGCCGATGGGGCCGAGGTCGGGGAGGCGGAAGGGGGTGCCGTAGTTCTCGCAGACGTAACCGCGGGCGGTGGCGTCCAGGAGGTCGACGCGGAAGCGCACCCCGCGCGGGATCAGCGCCACATGGCCGGGCTCGGCGTGCAGCATGCCGAACTCCGTGCGCAGCAGCAGTCCGCCGCGCTCCGGGACGATCAGCAGCTCGCCGTCGGCGTCGCTGAAGACGCGCTCCATCGAGGAGTCGGCGTGGTACAGGTGCACGGCCATGCCGGTGCGCTGGGTGGCGTCGCCGTTGCCGCCGAGGGTCCACAGGCCGGCGAGGAAGTCCGTGCCGGGGGAGGGGTCGGGCAGCGGGTTCCAGCGCAGCCGGTTCGGGTCGGGCGCGGCCTGGGTGAACGGCGCCGTGCGCAGCGTGCCGTTGCCGGTGCGGGTGAACGCCGGGTGGGCGGCCGAGGGGCGGATGCGGTACAGCCACGAGCGGCGGTTGTGGGCGCGGGGCTCGGTGAACGCCGTACCGCTGAGCTGCTCCGCGTACAGCCCGAGGGGGGCGCGCTGCGGGGAGTTGCGGCCCTCGGGCAGCGCCCCCGCGACCGCCTCCGAGCTGTGCTCGTTGCCGAAACCGGAGAGGTAGGCCAGTCCCTCGGCGGTCTTGCGTGCGTCGTCCCCGCTCATGATCGCTCCCTTGCAACCTGATTCCTATGGGACACCGTAGGATTGCGTTTTCCGGGGCGCAAGACCCCCTACTCCCGAGGGAGGGCCGGAACCAGACTCCAGGGGGATCCGGCCGGCCGTACGGCTGCTCTACGCTCCCCGTCATGCTGTCGTGGACGCGGGGACCACTCGCTGTGCTCGCGGTCTGTGCCCTGCTGTTCGCCGGGCCGGCGGGCTGCGGATCGGACGATGCGCACGGGGGTGCGGAACGGGAGCCGTCCGCGTCCGTGGGCAAACTCCTCGACCACACCGACGAGGAGGGACGGCGCTACCGCGAGGTGGACCGGAGGAGCGCTCCCGAGGTCGGCGTCGAGGTCCAGCCGGACGCCGACGGCGACTGGGACGTGCGGCTGACCGTCCGCCGCTTCCGCTTCTCACCGGCCGGCACCGAGGCCCGGGCGACGCCCGGCCGCGGCCTCGCGCACCTACTGGTGGACGGCAGGCTCGTGGCCCGCCTGCGCACCCCCGCCTACCGCCTGCCCGCCCACCTGCTCCCCCACGGCACCCACCAGGTCACCGCCCGCCTGTGCGCCGACGACGGCACGGTCTGGGCGACCGCCGGCGAACCGGTCCAGAGCACGGCCGACATAACGGCTTCTCCTCAGGAACCACCGGAGTCGCCCCCGGCCCCGACGCCCACCGCTCCAACCGGAAGGCCCGCTTCACCCGATCGTGGGGGGCGGGCATGATGAAGCCGTGCCCCACGCGACCCCGCTACGCCGCGCGCCCGTGCAGCGGCGCAGTGCCGAACGGCTGACCAGGATTCTCGACGCCTGCGCCGACCTCCTCGACGAGGTCGGCTACGACGCGCTGACCACGCGTGCCGTCGCCCTGCGCGCCGGTGTGCCCATCGGTTCCGTCTACCGGTTCTTCGGCAACAAACGCGCGATGGCCGACGCGCTCGCCCAGCGCAACCTCGAACGCTTCACCGAGCGCGTCACGGAGCGCCTGAAGGAGACCGGGGGCGGCGGCTGGCACGCCGCCATGGACGCCGTGCTCGGGGAGTACCTGGAGATGAAGCGGACCGCCCCCGGCTTCTGCCTGGTCGACTTCGGCAACCAGATCCCCGTCGGCACCGGCCGGGCCCAGCCCAACCGCCGCGTCGCCGACCGCCTCACCGACCTGCTCTCCGGCCATCTGCGCCGCGAGCCCGACGACGACCTGCGCCGCACCTTCCTGATCGCCGTCGAGACCGCCGACACCCTCGTCCAGCTCGCCTTCCGCGTCGACCCGCAGGGCGACGAGCGGATCATCGAGGAGACGCGGGTGATGCTGCGGGCGTACCTGGAGCGGGCGCTGGACTGAGTCCACCCGGACGCCGCCCGCGCCGGACACCGCGCGAAAGGGTTCCGGCCATCCTTCCCGGCAGGCCTCCCCTCCGTGCATACCGGTCGGTATGCTCGCTCCGTCCCGCACCGCAGCCGAGGCCCTCCGGGAGGACCCGTGTCCCGCACCGCCCTGCGCATCTGTCCCCTGTGCGAGGCCACCTGCGGGCTGACGCTCACCATCGACGGCACACGCGTCACCGGCGCCCGCGGTGACCGCGAGGACGTGTTCAGCAGGGGGTTCATCTGTCCCAAGGGCGCCGCCTTCCCGGCCCTCGACGGTGACCCGGACCGGCTGCGCGTCCCGCTCGTGCGCGAGAACGGCGAGCTGCGCGAGGCCACCTGGGAGGAGGCGTTCGACGCGGTGGCCGCCGGGATCCGGCCGGTCGTCGAGCGCCACGGCCCGCACTCCGTCGGCGTGGTCCTCGGCAACCCCAACGTGCACACCGTGGCCGGCGCCCTCTACCCGCCCCTCCTGCTCGGCGCCCTGGGCACCCGCAGCGTCTTCACCGCCTCCACGCTCGACCAGATGCCCAAGCACGTCGCCGGCGGGCTGCTCTACGGCGACGCGGGCGCCATTCCCGTCCCCGACCTCGACCGCACCGCCCACCTGCTCCTGATCGGCGCCAATCCCCTGGAGTCCAACGGCAGTCTGTGCACCGCCCCCGACTTCCCCGGCAGGCTCAGGGCGCTCAGGGCCCGCGGAGGCACCCTCACGGTCGTCGACCCGCGCCGCACCCGCACCGCCGAACTCGCCGACCGGCACCTCGCCATCCGCCCCGGCGCCGACGCCCTGCTGCTCGCGGCGATGGCACACGTCCTCCTCGAGGAGGACCTGACCGACCTCGCCCACCTCGCCCCGCACGTCCAAGGAGTCGACGAACTCCGGGACGCAATACGGGACTTCACTCCCGAGGCCGTGGCGGAGACGTGCGACATCGACGCCGTGACCATCCGCGCCCTCGCCCGCGAACTCGCCGCCGCCCCCACGGCCGCCGTCTACGGCCGCATCGGCAGCTGCACCGTCCCGCACGGCACTCTGGCCAGCTGGCTCGTCGACGTCCTCAACATCCTCACCGGCAATCTCGACCGCCCCGGCGGCGTCCTCTTCCCGCAGGCCGCCACCGACCGGACGCCCCGCCCCGTCGGGCCCGGCCGCGGCTTCGCGCTCGGCCGCTGGCACTCCCGGGTGAGCAACCACCCGGAGGCCAAGGGGGAGTTGCCGATCTCGGCGCTCGCCGAGGAGATCGACACCGTCACCGCGGAGGGCGAGCCGATCCGCGCGCTCGTCGTCGTCGCCGCCAACCCCGTGCTGTCCGCCCCCGACGGCGACCGGCTGGACGAAGCGCTGGACTCCCTCGACTTCATGGTCGGTGTCGACCCGTACCTGAACGAGACCTCGCGCCACGCCCACGTCGTACTGCCCCCGCCGCCACCCTCGCAGAGCCCGCACCACGACTTCGCGTTCAACGCCCTCGCCGTGCGCAACCAGGTCCGCTACACCCGCCCCGCCGTCCCCCTGGAGCCCGGCAGGATGGCCGAGACCGAGATCCTCGCCCGGTTGGTCCTGGCCGCCACGGGCGGGCACGGCACCGACCCGGCGGCCGTCGACGCCCTGGTGATCGAGCAGACCCTCCGCAAGGCGGTCGGGGAGCCGCACTCACCCGTCCACGGCCGCGACCCGCGCGAACTCGCCGCGCACCTCACCGGCGAGAACGGCCCCGAACGGCGGCTGGACATGATGCTGCGGCTCGGCCCCTACGGCGACGGCTTCGGCGTACGACCCGACGGGCTGAACCTGGACAGGCTCCTCGCCCACCCGCACGGCATCGACCTCGGCCCGCTGCGGCCCCGGCTGCCCCAGCGGCTGAAGACCGTCAGTGGCAGGGTCGAGCTGCTGCCCCGGCCGATCGCCGACGACCTGCCCCGTCTGCGCGAGGCCCTGCGCGAGCGCCCGGACGGGCTCGTCCTCGTCGGCCGCCGCCATCTGCGCTCCAACAACAGCTGGATGCACAACGTGCCCGCTCTCACCGGCGGTTCGAACCGCTGCACCCTGCACATCCACCCCGAGGACGCCGTACGCCTCGGCGTGCGCGACGGCGCTCCGGTCCGCGTCAAGGGCGCCGGCGGAGAGGTGACCGTGCCCGCCGAGGTCACCGACCGCATACGCCCCGGCGTGGTCAGCCTTCCCCACGGCTGGGGCCACGACCGTCCGGGCACCCGCCTGACCCACGCCTCCACCACTCCCGGCGTCAACGTCAACCAGCTCCTCGACGGCAGCCGGCTCGACCCCCTCTCGGGCAACGCGGTCCTCAACGGATTCCCCGTCGAAGTGACCGCCGGGGGGTGAGCACGCGCCGGGTCCCGCGCCGCCGGCGGGAAGGGGCCCGGTTGGCCCGGTTGGGCGGTGTCCGGCGGCGCGTCGGGCGAGGGTCACGGCCTCGGGCGGACGGATGTGAAAGAGAGTCAGTTAGAAAAGCGATTTGTATGAAAATCGGCTGACTCGGAGGAATGCGCATGCCCACCCTGACACTCCCACGCATCTTCGGCTCCCGCGTCGGCGTCACCGCCGCTCTGACGGCCCTGACCGCGGCGGGTGCCACGTGGCTGGCGGCGCCCGTCGCCACGGCCCTCGGGGAGGGCGGCGACATCAGGATCCACCGGGTGGGCGTACCCTTCGGCGTCCCGAAGGACGACCCCGTGGTGTGCCGGTTCTATCTCGAGGCCGTCAACTTCGACAGCCTCGGTGCCATCGCCTACACCATCCAGGCGCAGCCTCCACTGCCCACCAGTGCCACCGTCAACGGCACCATCGCCCTCGGCGCCGGGGTCGGCCGCACCGAACCGCTGGTGCTGGCCGACGGGCAGTACAAGCTCATCTGGACCGTCGGCACCACACCCGGCAAGGAGAAGCTCTTCCGCATCAACTGCCGTGACGACCACGACCGGCGCGAGGGAGGCCCGGGGCCGGGCGGTCACCAGATCGAGGACCAGGGCCGCGGAGACGGGGACCACCACGGCGGGGACCGCCGCGACGGGGACCACCGCGGCGGGGCCGCCG
>NZ_JUJA01000140.1:92860-97970 GCF_001906585.1 Streptomyces kebangsaanensis
GGGCCCGAAGGGCGCCGTCCACGCGGGCGTCGGCGGCCTGGCCCCGACGGCCGCCGCCTTCTCACCGCTGACCGGCGCCGCGGCCGTGGGGCTGGTGGTGGTCGGCGGGACGGCGTACTTCCGGCTGGTCCGCCGGCGTCCCCATGGTGTCGCGTAGGCACCGACGCAGGCCCTGGTACCGGACCCGCGCCTACCGCCTCGCCAGGACGGCCGTGCTCACGGTCGTCCTGGCGACGGCGGGGGTCCGGTGCGGGGGAGCGCACGGGCGCACCGTGCCGGACCGGGCCGCCGGACCGGCCGCCGTGGCACCGGCCTCCCCGGCCCCGTCCGGCGCGGACGGCAACGGGACGGACGACGACTCACGGGGAGGCGGCGGCCCGGACGGCGGCTCTCCGGCAGGCAGCGGTCCGCGCGGCGGCCGGTCCGCCTCCCCCCGCCCCACCGCACCGCCCGCGCCGCTGCCCAGGTCCCGCGCGACCACCTTGCGCATCCCCTCCCTCGGCATCGACGCACCCGTCATCGGGGTCGGCCTCGACGTCGACCGGCAACTGGGGACGCCACCGGCAGACAAGCCCAGACTCGTCGGCTGGTACGAGGGCGGACCCGCACCCGGGGAGTCCGGCACGGCCGTCGCGGTCGGGCACCGCGACACCAGGACGGGCGCCGCCGTCTTCGCCGCGCTCGGCCAGGTCGAGCCGGGCCGGCCCATCGAGGTGCGGCGCGCGGACGGCCGTACCGCCGTCTACACCGTGGACAAGGTACGGGTCTTCGACAGGGACCGCTTCCCCGACGAGGAGGTGTACGGCACCGCCCGCCGCCCCGAGCTGCGCGTGATCACCTGCGGCGGCCTCTACACCCACAGGACCGGCTACTCCAGCAACGTCGTCGTCTTCGCCCACCTGACGTCGACGAAGTGACTCCCGGCACGAGGCGGACGCCCGCTCCCCGGAACACGAGCGTCCGCTTCCTCCTCCGCCGGGCCGGCGACGCCCGATTCTGCCCGGTCTCTTCCCCCGGGCGCGCACAATCCGTTAACTTCCGTGACTCATACGCCCCGTACGACCCGCACGAGGCGTTCGACCCGCGGAGCCTCAGTGCTCTGGTGAGTCCCGGGGGCATGCCTCATGACACGCGCCATCTCTCTGCACGACGTGAGCAAGACCTACCTCAAGGGCGTCCGGGTGGTGGACCGCCTGTCGCTGGACATCGCACCCGGCGAGTTCCTGGTGCTGCTCGGGCCCTCCGGCTGCGGCAAGTCCACGGTGCTCAGGATGATCGCCGGACTGGAGGAGATCACCGAGGGGCAGTTGCTGCTCGACGGCGAGTACGGCAACGACCTGCCGCCCTCCGGCCGGGACATGGCGATGGTCTTCCAGAACTTCGCGCTCTACCCGAACATGACCAGCCGCGACAACATCGGCTTCCCGCTGCGCATCGAGTCGCCCGGAGCGGACCCCGGCCGCCGCGTCGACGCCACCGCCCGGATGCTGGGCATCGAGGACCTGCTCGACCGCTTCCCCAGCCAGCTCTCCGGCGGCGAACGCCAGCGCGTCGCCATGGGCCGTGCGATCGCCCGCCACCCCTCCGCCTTCCTGATGGACGAGCCGCTGTCCAACCTCGACGCCAAGCTCCGCAACCATCTGCGCGCCGAGATCGCCAGGCTCACCCGGGAGCTGGGCGTCACCACGGTCTACGTCACCCATGACCAGGCCGAGGCCATGTCCCTGGGCGACCGGGTCGCCGTCCTGCGCGGCGGGGTCCTGCAGCAGGTCGACACCCCGCGCGCGGTGTACGCGCTGCCCCGCAACGTCTTCGTCGCCGCGTTCATCGGCACCCCGCGCATCAACCTGCTGCGCGGCCTGGTGCGCGCCCCGCTCGACGGCGCCATGACCATCAGCCTGGGCAAGCAGTTCCTGCGCCTGCCCGAACCCCTCTGCCTGGACCACCAGCTGCTGCGGGTGCAGCAGGGCCGCGAGGTCATCGTGGGCCTGCGCTCGGAGGCCGTACGGATCGCCAAGCCCGCCTCTGCCCGGCCCGGCGAGGTGGCGATCACCGGGCTGGTGGAGCACATGGAGTTCCAGGGCCACGAGGTCCTGGTCCACTTCAACACCGGCTCGCGCCCCGCCGTCGTACCGGACCTGGAGGCCCCGCGTCCCGCCCGCCGGCCGGTCCGGCGTCGCCGGCGCGAGGGCACGGTCCTGAACCGGCTGCGCGAGCGGGCGGGCGCCCTGCGCGCGGGGCCGGTGGTGGTGCTGGAGCACCCCGCCGACACCGGGCCGGAACCCCTCGCCGCCCCCGAGCCGCGCCTGCCCGGCGACCTGGTCGTGCGCACCACGCCGGACATCCGGCTCCGGCACGGCATGCAGGTCCCGCTCCTCGTCGACCTCGCCCACCTGTTCGTCTTCGACCAGCACGGCGACCGCATCTGCCCGGCCCCGGACCGTCTGCCGGACCTGGAGGAGTGAGACACCCCGGCCGCGGGCGTCTGGCGACCGAAAACTATCGGCGCTAGTTTATGGGGGTGTCGGTAGGTTGTGACGCGCACGACGCACCCCGCCCGTCCCGCCCCGGAGGAGCACGATGAAGGCACACGACGGCATGTACATCGACGGCGCCTGGCGTCCCGCCGCGGGCCGGGACGCCATCGAGGTGGTGAACCCGGCCGACGAGCAGGTCATCGCCACCGTGCCGGCGGGCACCGCCGAGGACGTGGACGCGGCCGTGCGCGCCGCCCGCGCCGCCCTCCCCGGCTGGGCCGCGACGCCCCCCGCCGAGCGGGCCGCCCGCCTGACCGCCCTGCGGGACGTGCTGGTGGCCCGCAAGGACGAGATCGCCGAGACCGTCACCGCTGAACTGGGCTCGCCGCTCGCCTTCTCCCAGGCGGTCCACGCGGGCGTGCCGATCGCGGTCGCCGGCTCCTACGCCGACCTCGCGGCGACGTACGCCTTCGAGGAGAAGGTCGGAAACTCCACCGTCCACCACGAGCCGGTCGGCGTGGTCGGCGCGATCACCCCCTGGAACTACCCGCTGCACCAGATAGTCGCCAAGGCCGCCCCGGCGCTGGCCGCCGGCTGCACGATCGTCCTCAAGCCCGCCGAGGACACCCCGCTGACCGCCCAGCTCTTCGCCGAGGCGGCCCACGAGGCCGGAATCCCGGCCGGCGTCCTCAACCTGGTCACCGGCCTCGGCCCGGTCGCCGGACAGGCCCTGGCCGAACATCCGGACGTCGACCTGGTCTCCTTCACCGGCTCCACGGCCGTGGGCAGGCGGATCGGCGCGACGGCGGGCGCCGCCGTCAAGAGGGTCGCGCTGGAACTGGGCGGCAAGTCCGCCAACGTCATCCTCCCGAGCGCCGACCTCGCCAGGGCCGTCAACGTCGGCGTCGCCAACGTGATGTCCAACTCCGGCCAGACGTGCAGCGCCTGGACCCGGATGCTGGTGCACCGCGACCAGTACGACGAGGCGGTGGAGCTCGCCGCGACGGCCGCCGCCAAGTACGGCGACCGCATCGGCCCGGTGGTGAACGCCAAGCAGCGGGCACGCGTGCGCGGTTACATCGAGAAGGGCATCGCCGAGGGCGCCCGCCTGGTCGCCGGCGGTCCCGAAGCCCCGTGCGAGAAGGGCTACTTCGTCAGTCCCACCGTCTTCGCCGACGTCACCCCCGACATGACCGTCGCCCAGGAGGAGATCTTCGGCCCGGTCCTGTCCATCCTGCGCTACGACGACGAGGACGACGCCCTGCGCATCGCCAACGGCACGGTCTACGGCCTCGCCGGCGCCGTCTGGGCGGCCGACGAGACGGAGGCGGTCGCCTTCGCCCGCCGCATGGACACCGGCCAGGTCGACATCAACGGCGGCCGCTTCAACCCGCTGGCACCCTTCGGCGGCTACAAGCAGTCCGGCGTCGGCCGCGAACTCGGCGCACACGGCCTCACCGAGTACCTGCAGACCAAGTCCCTCCAGTTCTAAGGGAGTCACGCGTCATGGCCGTACGTGCCGCCGTCCTGCCCGCCATCGGCTCGCCGCTGGAGATCGCGGAGATCGAACTGCCGGAGCCCGGCCCCGGGCAGGTCCGCGTCCGGCTCGCCGCCGCCGGGGTCTGCCACTCCGACCTGTCGCTGTCCAACGGCACCATGCGGGTGCCGGTGCCGGCCGTGCTCGGCCACGAGGGCGCGGGCACGGTCCTCGCCGTCGGCGAGGGCGTCGCCCATGTCGCGCCGGGCGACGCCGTCGTGCTCAACTGGGCGCCGTCCTGCGGGAGCTGCCACGCCTGCTCGCTCGGCGAGGTGTGGCTGTGCGCCAACGCGCTGAACGGCGCCGCCGACGTCCACGCCCGCACCGCCGACGGCACCGAGCTGCACCCCGGCCTCAACGTCGCCGCCTTCGCCGAGGAGACCGTCGTCGCCGCCTCCTGCGTCCTGCCCCTCCCGGACGGGGTCCCGCTCACCGACGCCGCGCTCCTCGGCTGCGCCGTCCTCACCGGGTACGGCGCCGTCCACCACGCGGCGAAGGTACGGCAGGGGGAGACGGTCGCGGTGTTCGGCGTCGGCGGGGTGGGCCTGGCCACCCTCCAGGCCGCCCGGATCGCGGGCGCGTCGAGGATCGTCGCCGTCGACGTGACCCCTCAGAAGGAGGAACTGGCCCGCCGCGCGGGCGCCACGGACTACGTCCTCGCCTCCGGGAACACCCCCCCGCGAGATCCGCGCCCTCACCGGCGGGCAGGGCGTCGACGTCTCCGTCGAGTGCGTCGGCCGCGCGGCCACCATCCGCGCCGCCTGGGACTCCACCCGCCGCGGCGGGCGTACGACGGTCGTCGGCATCGGCGGAAAGGACCAGCAGGTCACCTTCAACGCCCTGGAGCTCTTCCACTGGGGCCGCACCCTGACCGGCTGCGTCTACGGCAACTCCGACCCGGCCGGGGACCTGCCCGTGCTCGCCGGCCACGTCCGCGCCGGCCGCCTGGACCTGACCGCCCTGGTGACCGAACGGATCGCCCTGGACGGCATCCCGGCGGCCTTCGGGAACATGCTGGCCGGGAAGGGCGGCCGGGCGCTGGTGGTGTTCTGACGACGGACTTCGAGAGCCGGCGGGCTCAGGGCACCCGCTCGGG
>NZ_JUJA01000140.1:98062-104112 GCF_001906585.1 Streptomyces kebangsaanensis
CCCCGCCCGCCAGTGTCAGCAGGCCCGGCACCTCGCCCAGGGCCAGCCAGGACATCAGGACGACCAGGGCGGGGACGGCGTACGTCGTCGCGCCCATGCGGCTCGCGGTCGTGCGGGCGAGGGCGTACGCCCAGGTCGTGAAGGCGAGGGCCGTCGGGAAGACACCGAGGTACACCATGTTGAGCGTGGCCGGCAGCGGGGCGTGGGCGGCCTCGTGGACGAGCTGCCCGGCGAAGGGCAGACAGACCACCGCGCCGACCAGGCAGCCGAAGGTCGTGACCTGCAGGGCGCTCGCCCGGCTCAGGGCGGGCTTCTGCGCCACGACCCCCCCGGCGTAGGCCAGGGCGGCCAGCAGGCACAGCACCACCCCGAGCAGCGACGAACCGCCCCCGCCCGACATCGACAGGCCCACGGTCACCGCCCCCGCGAACGACACCGCCATGCCCGCCAGCAGCCGCGGCGGCATCGGATCGCCCAGCAGCCGCGCCCCGAGCAGCGCGATCAGCAGCGGGCCGACATTGACCACCAGGGCCGCGGTACCGGCGTCCACTTCCTGCTCGCCCCAGTTCAACGCCACCATGTAGAAGCCGAACCACAGCACCCCGGATATCGCGATCCCGCGCCAGGCGGCCCGCGGCGGCCACCCCTCCCGCCGTACGAGACAGATCGCGCCCAGCGTCAGCGCCCCCGCCAGCAGCCGCCCGAGCGCCAGCGCGCCCGGCGAGTAGACGGCGCCCGCGCTGCGGATCGAGACGAAGGCGGAGGCCCACAGCACCACGGTGACGGTGGCCGCGCCGGCGGCCAGACGGGAGGGGGAGAGGTTCATCATGGTCCAGAGGCTAGGAGGGGAGGGGGAGGGACTGCTGGCGGATTTCCGACGGGGGATCGGGGTGGGGTGGACCGGGCGGTTCAGCGCAACGCCCCCGCCTCGATGCCCAGCAGGTCCGAGAAAGCCCGCTCACCCGTCGCCGTGACCTTCACCGCCCGCTCCGAGCCGATGCGTACGCACCAGCCCGCGTCGAGCGCGTGCCGGCACAGGGCCGCGCCGGCGGCCCCGGCGAGGTGGGGCCGCCGTTCCGTCCAGTCGAGGCAGGCCCGGGCCAGCGGACGCCGGCCCGTGCGGTCCAGGCCGATGCCCACCGTGCCGAACCAGGTCAGCCCCGCGTCCGTGAGCGCGAAACCGGTGTCCTGCCGCAGGAGTCCGCGCGTCGTCAGCGCGTCGGTCACCGTGATGCCCAGCCGCCCGGCGAGGTGGTCGTAGCAGGTGCGGCCGCGGGCCGTCGCCGACCCGGCGCTCGCCTCCCGCAGGGTGCGCGGCCGGTGCGCGGCCCCCGGGGCGACCTGGGCGGCCAGGTCCTCCACCAGCTGGGCGGCCCGCGCGCCGGCCAGGCGTACGTACCGGTGACGTCCCTGCCGCTCCTCCGCCAGCAGCCCGCCCGCGACGAGCTTGCCCAGGTGCTCGCTGAGCGTGGACGCGGCGACGCCCGCGTGCCGGGCCAGTTCCCCGGCCGTCCACGCCCGTCCGTCGAGCAGCGCCAGCAGGCACGTGGCGCGGGTCTCGTCGGCGATCAGCCCGGCGAGCGCCGCCAGGCCGGCCGCCCGGGGGTCCTTGGTGGTCATGCGTCCAAGCATGCGGTGCGCACGGTTCGGCGGTCGCCGAAGTACGGCTACGCGGTCCGTGCCACCTGCTCGTACTGCCGTGCCAGCCCGTCCAGCAGAGCCGTCAGCCCCGTTTCGAACGCCCGCTCGTCGATCCTCTCCTGCTGCTCGGCCAGCAGATGGGCCTGCCCGAGGTGCGGGTAGTCGGCGGGGTCGTAGGCGCCGGCGTCGTCGACGAAGCCCCCGGCGAAGGAGCCGAGCGCGGAGCCCATGATGAAGTACCGCATCAGCGCGCCGATGGAGGTGGCCTGCGCCGGAGGCCAGCCCGCCTCGACCATCGCGCCGTACACCGCGTCGGCCAGCCGCAGCGCGGCCGGCCGGCGGCCGGGACCGCGGGCGAGCACCGGGACGATGTTCGGGTGGTCGCGCAGGGCGGACCGGTAGGACACGGCCCAGTCGTGCAGCGCGGTCCGCCAGTCCCGGCCGTCCTCGAACATCGACAGGTCGACCCTGGCGCTCACGGAGTCGGCCACCGCCTCCAGGATCTCGTCCTTGGTGCGGAAGTGGTTGTAGAGCGAGGGCCCGCTCACCCCCAGCTCGGCGGCGAGCCGGCGCGTGGAGAGGGCCGCCAGGCCCTCCGCGTCCACGAGCTCCCGCGCCGTCGCGACGATGCGGTCGGTGCTGAGGAGGGGCTTGCGCGGTCGGGCCATGGCGCACATGGTAGGACCGCGGCATTAAACTAGCAGTGCTAATCCGAAGGAACGGCTCCCGACGTCCGTCACGCATGGGGTGATCCGTATGAACCTCGAACTCAGCGAGGAGCAGACCGCGGTCCGCCGGCTCGCCCGGGACTTCGTCGAGCGCGAGATCGCTCCGCACGTCGTCGCCTGGGACCGCGCGGAGGAGGTCGACCGGGGCATCGTCAAGAAGCTCGGCGAGGTCGGCTTCCTCGGGCTCACGATCGACGAGGAGTACGGCGGCTCGGGCGGCGACCACCTCGCCTACTGCCTGGTCACCGAGGAGCTCGGCCGCGGCGACTCCTCGGTGCGCGGCATCGTGTCCGTCTCGCTCGGCCTGGTCGCCAAGACGATCGCCGCCTGGGGCGGCGAGGAGCACAAGCGGCGCTGGCTGCCCGGCCTGACCTCCGGCGAGTACGTCGGCTGCTTCGGCCTGACCGAGCCCGGCACCGGCTCCGACGCGGGCAGCCTCACCACCGGTGCCGTACGCGACGGCGACGACTACGTCATCAACGGCACCAAGATGTTCATCACCAACGGCACCTGGGCCGACGTCGTCCTGCTCTTCGCCCGCTCCACCGACGCCCCCGGCCACAAGGGCGTCTCCGCCTTCCTCGTCCCCGCCGACGCCCCCGGCCTGACCCGCCGCACCGTCCACGGCAAGCTGGGCCTGCGCGGCCAGGCCACCGCCGAGCTGGTCCTCGAGGACGTGCGCGTCCCGGCCTCCGCGTTGCTCGGCGAGGAGGGCAAGGGCTTCTCCGTCGCCATGTCCGCCCTCGCCAAGGGCCGGATGTCGGTGGCGGCCGGCTGCGTCGGCATAGCCCAGGCCGCGCTGGACGCGGCCGTGCGCTACGCCGGCGAGCGCGAGCAGTTCGGCAGGACGATCGCCCACCACCAGCTCGTCCAGGAGCTGATCAGCGACATCGCCGTCGACGTGGACGCGGCCCGCCTGCTGACCTGGCGCGTCGCCGACCTCGTCGACCGGGGACTGCCCTTCGCGGTGGAGTCCTCCAAGGCCAAGCTGTTCGCCTCCGAGGCCGCCGTGCGCGCCGCGAACAACGCCCTGCAGGTCTTCGGCGGTTACGGCTACATCGACGAGTACCCGGTGGGCAAGCTGCTGCGCGACGCCCGCGTGATGACCCTCTACGAGGGCACCAGCCAGATCCAGAAGCTGGTCATCGGGCGGGCGCTGACAGGGGTTTCGGCGTTCTGAGGACCGGCCCCCGTGAGCTGCCCGAGTACGGGAACTGAGTATCCCGGCGGATGTGGCGGCGACCACGTTCGCCGATGCTTCTCGGCATGAGCGACACACCCGTCAAGCAGCAGAACACGGCCGCCTACTACGGCCAGGCCGTCGCCTCCTTCGCGGTCGCCATGGCGGCCACCGCCATCGGCATCCTCAGACTGGAGGCCGACGCCTGGGTGCGGGGCTTCCTGGCCATCGCCGTCCTGTACCTCGTCACGTCCGCCTTCACCCTCGCCAAGGTCATCAGGGACCGCCAGGAGGCCGGACAGATCGTCAGCCGGGTCGACCAGGCCCGGCTGGAGAAACTCCTCGCCGAACACGACCCCTTCCAGAAGCTCTGACCCGGTCACGCCACTCCGCCGGCCCGAGCACGCTAAGCGAGCGCTCACCTTCGGCGGTATGGTGGACCCCTTGACGCAGAGAGGGGCGAGCGAGCGATGAGTACGGCGGAGGAGATGGCCGGCGGCGACCCACAGCCGTGGGCCGAGGTCACCCCGGACGCGGCCCGGCGGCTGCTCGTGGCCGCCGTGGAGGCCTTCGCCGAGCGGGGCTACCACGCGACGACGACCCGTGACATCGCCGGCCGGGCCGGTATGAGCCCGGCCGCGCTCTACATCCACTACAAGACCAAGGAGGAGCTGCTCCACCGCATCAGCCGGATCGGCCACGAGAAGGCGCTGGAGATCCTGCGCACGGCGGCCCGGCGCGAGGGCAGCGCGACCGAGCGGCTCACCGACGCCGTGAGCTCCTTCGTCCGCTGGCACGCCGGGGGGCGCACCACCGCGCGGGTCGTCCAGTACGAGCTGGACTCGCTCGGCCCGGACGCCCGCGCGGAGATCCTCGCGCTGCGCCGCCTGGTCGACGCCGAGGTCCGCGGCATCATCGAGGAGGGCGCGGCCTCGGGCGAGTTCGACGTGCTGGACGTCCGGGGCACCACGCTGGCCGTGCTGTCCCTGTGCATCGACGTCGCCCGCTGGTTCAACGTCGACGGCCCCCGCACCCCCGAGGAGGTCGGCGCGCTCTACGCCGACCTCGTGCTGCGGATGGTCGGGGCGAAGTCCGGCGCCGCTCAGAAGTAGTACCGCACCACCGACTCCGCCACGCACACCGGCTTGTCGCCGCCCTCGCGCTCCACGGTGAAGGCGACGGTCGCCTGCACCCCGCCCGGCACGTCGTCCACGCCGGTGATCACGGCGGTGGAGCGCAGTCGCGAGCCGACCGGCACGGGGGCGGGGAAACGGACCTTGTTGGTGCCGTAGTTGACGCCCATCCGCACGCCCTCGACCTCGATCAGCTGCGGCCCGAAGAGCGGCAGCAGCGACAGGGTGAGATAGCCGTGGGCGATGGTCGTGCCGAAGGGGCCCGCGGCGGCCTTCTCCGGGTCCACGTGGATCCACTGGTGGTCGCCGGTCGCCTCCGCGAACAGGTCGATCCGCTTCTGGTCGATGTCCAGCCAGTCGGTGTACCCCAGCTGTTCGCCCACCGCCGCCTTCAGTTCCCCGGCGGACGTGAAGATCCTCGGCTCTGCCATGTGCCCGGCCTCCCGCATCGCACGTCATGTCTAAGCAACTGCTTAGCATGGTCGTGCGGGAGGCTCCTGTCAACGGACCGGGCGCGTGGCGCGGTGGGTAGGCTCCCCCGAGTGCCCCAGATCCCCGAGAAGATCCACGAGCTGACCGTCGGCCAGGTCTCCGCACGCAGCGGCGCGGCCGTCTCCGCCCTGCACTTCTACGAGTCCAAGGGCCTGATCAGCAGCCGCCGCACGGCGGGCAACCAGCGCCGCTACTCCCGCGACACACTGCGCCGGGTCGCCTTCGTCCGGGCCGCGCAGCGCGTCGGCATCCCGCTCGCCACGATCCGCGAGGCGCTCGCCGAACTCCCCGAGGAGCGCACCCCCACCCGGGAGGACTGGGCGCGCCTCTCCGAGGCCTGGCGCTCCGAACTGGACGAACGCATCAAGCAGCTCAACCGCCTCCGCGACCACCTCACCGACTGCATCGGCTGCGGCTGCCTGTCCCTGGACACCTGCGTCCTGTCCAACCCGGACGACATCTTCGGCGAGCGCCTGACGGGCTCGCGCCTGATGGCGGAGCGCGGGAAGGAGCGGGCGTAGCCGCGCACGACGGCCGGCGGGGCGTGCCCGGCCCGTCCCGGCACGCGCGGGGAAAGACGCGGGGAAAGAGGAGCCGAAGAGGGGTGCGGCATCCCCGGCGCACCCCCCGTCGTGCTCCGTCGTGCTCAGGCGGACACCAGCAGCTGCCCCCGCCTGGCGTGCGCCAGGGCCTCGGGAGTGAGGACCGGGCGCGGGACCAGGATTCCGCACTCCACGCAGACCGGGCCGGACGACGGTTCGTGATCCAGGTCGTACGTCCAGACCAGCCGCTCCCCGCCACACACCGGGCACGCCGCGTCCGGTTCGCGCTCCAGCGCGGCGATCAGCCGGCGCAGCACCTCGGCCAGCGGCTCCC
>NZ_JUJA01000140.1:104119-113000 GCF_001906585.1 Streptomyces kebangsaanensis
CCCGCGGGTCGTCGCACCAGGCCACCCCGAAGCCGCCCCAGGTCAGCCGGTGCCAGTCGTCCACGCTGCCGGGCCTGCGCAGCCCGTCGTGCTTCTCCTTCTTGCGGCGCCTGGCGAACTCGACCTCGTAGGCGAGCCACACCGAACGCGCCTCCTCCAGCTCCTCCAGTGCGGCCACGAGCCGCGCCGGATCGGGAGACCTGTCATCGGGGTCGAACCCCGCCCTGGAGCACAGATGGTCCCAGGTCGCCCTGTGCCCGTACGGCGCGAACCGCTCCAGGCACTTGCGCAGTGAGTAGCGTCGCAGCGCCAGATCGCACCGCGGGTCCCTCACCTGTCTCGCCAGACTTCGGAAACCGGCCATCGCCCTGCACCTCCGTCACACCTGCACCTGTACTTCGATCACTGCGGCGTCGTCGTACGGGGTCGCCGTACCGACGTCGCCGAATGGACGTGCCGACACCCGATCCGGCTCCATCGGTTTTCCGATGCCCTCCATAACGCCGCCCCGGTTGACCTTCACGAGGTGTCTCCAAAAGTGACGCACGTTCATCTTCCCGCCAGGGGATACCGGCGGTAACGTCCCGCTCCCCACCCCGTCGGGAGGAGCTGCCATGCCACGGCGCACCCCACACATCGCGCTCGACAGACTGAGAACTCCCCACAGGTTCCCCGGGTTCCTGAAGGCCGCATCCGTATGCGTCCTCATTGCCGGTCTTTTGTCTCCGCTTTCCCAAGCGGCGGCGGCCGGGGCGGCCACGGAGGCGACGGCCGCGAACGACTACTGCGGCGGCCAGTGCTCCGACATCCTGCCGCCCGGCCAGAACGGCAACGCCACCCTCGCCCAGATCCTCCTCAACCAGGCCTTCGGCACCCAGCCCAGCCACGCCGAGGACCAGCTCGGCCCGTACGCCGACCTGGCCAAGGGCTACCCGGCACTCACCGACGCCAAGATCAACTCCTTCTTCAACGACGCCTCGTTCGGCGTCCCCTCCGGCCAGGCCGCCTCCACCGTGAAGCCCGCGGGCCGCAGCGACGTGACCATCGTCCGCGACAAGAAGACCGGCGTGCCGCACATCACGGGCACCACCCGCTACGGCACCGAGTTCGGCGCCGGGTACGCCGCCGCCGAGGACCGGCTGTGGCTCATGGACGTCTTCCGGCACGTCGGCCGCGGCCGGCTGACCTCCTTCGCCGGCGGTGCGCCCGCCAACCAGGGCCTTGAACAGGAGTTCTGGCGCAACGCGCCGTACACCGAGGCCGAGCTCCAGGCGCAGATCGACGGCGCGGCGGCCCGGGGCGGCGCCCGCGGGCAGCAGGCCCTCGCCGACGTCAACGCCTACCTGGACGGCATCAACGCCTACATCGACGCCTCCGACTCCGGCCGCTACTTCCCCGGCGAGTACGTCCTGACCGGCCACAAGGACTCGATCACCAACGCCGGCACCATCGAGCACTTCAGGACCACCGACCTGGTCGCCCTCGCCTCCGTGGTCGGCGCCCTGTTCGGCTCCGGCGGGGGCGGGGAGGTGAACAACGCGCTGTCCCTGCTGGCCGCCCAGTCCAAGTACGGCGTCGAGGAGGGCACCCGGGTCTGGGAGTCCTTCCGCGAGCGCAACGACCCCGAGGCCGTCCTCACCCTGCACGACGGCAAGAGCTACCCGTACGCCGTCAAGCCCGACAACCCCCAGGGCACGGCCCTGCCCGACGCCGGCTCGGTGACCCAGGAGCCGCTGGTGTACGACCGCACCGGCAGCGCGGCGACCGCCGCCGCGAAGAGCGCCTCCGCCTCGGCCGCGCAGAGCGCCCTGTCCTCCGCCCGGCGCGGCATGTCCAACGCGCTCGTCGTCAGCGGCAGGCACACCGCGAGCGGCCACCCGGTCGCCGTCTTCGGCCCGCAGACCGGCTACTTCGCGCCCCAGCTGCTGATGCTCCAGGAGATCCAGGGCCCGGGCCTCAGCGCCCGCGGCGCCTCCTTCGCCGGCCTGAGCATGTACGTCGAACTCGGCCGCGGCCAGGACTACTCGTGGAGCGCCACGACCTCCGGCCAGGACATCATCGACACCTACGCCGTCGAACTGTGCCAGGACGACTACCACTACCTCTACCGCGGCACCTGCACGGCCATGGAGAAGGTCCAGCAGACCAACTCCTGGAAGCCCACCGTCGCCGACGGGACCGCGGCCGGCTCCTACACCATGCGCGCGTGGCGCACCGAGTACGGCCCCGTCGAGTACCGCGCCACCGTCGGCGGGAAGAAGGTCGCCTACACCACCCTGCGCTCCTCCTTCCTGCACGAGGCCGACTCGATCATCGGCTTCCAGATGCTCAACGACCCCGACTTCGTCAAGGGACCGGAGGACTTCCAGAGGGCCGCGCAGCACATCAACTACACGTTCAACTGGTTCTACGCCGACTCGCGGCACACCGCGTACTACAACAGCGGCGACAACCCGGTGCGGGCGAACGGCGTGGACGCCGAGTTCCCGGTGTGGGCCCGGCCGGCGTACGAGTGGCGCGACTGGGACGCGGCGACCAACACCGCCGACTACACCCCGCCCTCCGCGCACCCGAACTCCGTCGACCAGGACTACTACATCTCCTGGAACAACAAGCAGGCCCTGGACTACACCGCCGCCCCCTGGGGCGAGGGCTCCGTACACCGCGGCGACCTGCTCGAGGACCGGGTGAGGAAGCTGGTCGCGGCCGGCGGGGTCACCCGCGCCTCGCTGGTGAAGGCGATGGCGGACGCGGCCCTGGCCGACCTCAGGGGCGAGGACGTGCTGCCCGGGCTGCTGAAGGTGATCAACAGCTCGCCGGTCACCGACCCGACGGCCGCGGCGGCCGTGGGCAGGCTGCAGACCTGGCTGACCGCGGGCGCCCGGCGCACCGAGACCTCGGCCGGCTCCAAGAAGTACGCCGACGCCGACGCCATCAGGATCCTGGACGCCTGGTGGCCGCTGCTGGTGAGGGCCGAGTTCGAGCCGGGCCTCGGCAGCGGCCTCTACACCGCCCTCACCGCCAACCTGCCGGTCGACGAGTCGCCGTCGGCCGGACACGGCCCGACCGGCTCGCACGCCGGAAGCTCCTTCCAGTACGGCTGGTGGAGCTATGTCGACAAGGACATCCGCGCGGTGCTCGGCGAGCCCGTCCAGGGCCCGCTCGCACGGAAGTTCTGCGGCGGCGGCGACCTCGGCGCCTGCCGGGACGCCCTGATCAGCACCCTGAAGCAGGCGGCCGGGACGCCCGCGGCCCGGGTCTATCCCGGCGACGACCAGTGCTCGGCGGGCGACCAGTGGTGCGCCGACTCGATCGTCCAGCGCGCCCTGGGCGGCATCAAGCACGGCAGGATCGGCTGGCAGAACCGGCCCACCTACCAGCAGGTCGTGGAGTACGGCGGTCACCGGTAGACCGGGCGGTGGCGGGCCGCGTCGGTGGACGCGGCCCGCCACCTGCCGGAGGCCGGGCCGGAGCGGGAGCCGGCCCCGCGTCACGGCCCCGCCTCACGGCTCAGCCGCCGGGCTCAGCCGTAGAGGAGATATCCCTTCCGTGTCCTCCGGAACGCGGCCAGCTCCTGCCGCCAGCCGGCCACCACCTCGTCGGTGGTGGCCCCGCCGTCGATCATCGTGCGCACCCGGGCGGAGCCGGTGAGCTTGTCGATCCAGTCGTCCGAGCGCCAGGCGAAGCCGCTCCAGACCCGCTTGGCGGTCACCAGCAGTGCGATCCCGGTCCGTACGGGGTCGTAGGCGGCCCGGTCGTGCACGTGGATCTGCACCCCACCGACCGTCGTGCCCTGGAACTTGGAGAAGGTGGGCGCGAAGTACGCCTCCCTGAAGTGCACGCCCGGCAGGCGCAGGGCGTTCGCCGCGGCCGCCCAGCGTCCGTCGATCCCCTCCGCGCCGAGCAGTTCGAAGGGGCGGGTGGTGCCGCGGCCCTCGGACAGGTTCGTGCCCTCGAACAGACACGTCCCCGCGTACACCAGCGCGGTGTCGGGGGTCGGCATGTTCGGGCTCGGCGGCACCCAGGGCAGCCCGGAGTCGTCGTAGAACCGCGACCGCTTCCAGCCGGTCATCAACACGGTCTCCAGCGGCACCGGCGTGGCCAGGAACTCCCCGTTGAACAGCCGCGCCAGCTCGGCGACCGTCATGCCGTGCGCCTGCGCGATCGGCTGCCGGCCGACGAACGTCGCGAACTCCTTGTGCAGCACCGGGCCCAGGGCCTCCCGCCCGGTCACCGGGTTGGGCCGGTCCAGCACCACGAACCGCTTGCCGGCCAGCGCGGCGGCCTCCATGCAGTCGTACAGCGTCCAGATGTAGGTGTAGAAGCGGGCGCCCACGTCCTGGATGTCGAAGACGACCGTGTCCACGCCGGAGGCGGTGAAGACGTCGGCGAGCGGCCGGCCGCTCTTGAGGTACGTGTCGTACACCGGCAGTCCGGTGGCCGGGTCGTCGTAGCGGCCCTCGGAGCCGCCCGCCTGCGCGGTGCCCCGGAAGCCGTGCTCGGGGCCGAAGACGGCGACCAGGTTCACCCGGCGGTCGGCGTGCATGACGTCCACGATGTGCCGCACGTCCCGGGTGACGCCGGTCGGGTTGGTGACGATCCCGACCCGTTGCCCGCGCAGCGGCGCGTAGCCGTCGGCGGCCAGGCGCTCGAAGCCGGTCCGCGCCTGCTGCCCGCGGCGCTCGGCCGCGGCCGCCGTCGGCGCGGGCGACACGGCTGCCGCCGTGGCCGCTGCGAGCACACCTCGTCTGGACATGCGCATGGGTGACCTCCGTGAGTGGGGAAGGTGCGAGCCGTGTGTCCTGCGTTGCCGTGGTCACCTCTACGTTGCTGCAGTCAGCCCTTCCCTCACACATACCGACCGGTTAGTCTGACGCGGCAGGGCCGATGCGCCTCGTGTCGCAGCCATGTCGAAGGAGACCGATGGTGGAAGCCGTGCAGGATGCGGGAGTGGTCGTCACCGGGGCCGGCGGGGGCATCGGCGCCGCGCTGGCCCGCAGGTTCGCCGCGGAGGGGGCGCGGGTCGTCGTCAACGACCTCGACGCCGGCAGGGCGGAGGCCGTCGCCGCCGAGATCGGCGGCATCGCGGTGCCGGGCGACGCCTCCGCGACCGTGGCCGGGGCCCGCGACGCGCTCGGCGGCACGATCGACGTCTACTGCGCCAACGCGGGCCTGGCTTCCGCCGGTTCGGAGGCGGCCGGCGAGGAGGTCTGGGCGCGCGCCTGGGACGTCAACGTCATGGCCCACGTCCGCGCCGCCGAGGCGCTGCTCCCCGCCTGGCTGGAGCGCGGCGGCGGCCGGTTCGTCTCCACCGTCTCCGCGGCCGGACTGCTCACCATGATCGGCGCCGCCCCGTACAGCGTCACCAAGCACGGCGCCTACGCCTTCGCCGAGTGGCTGTCGCTGACGTACCGTCACCGCGGGATCAAGGTGCACGCGATCTGCCCGCAGGGCGTGCGCACCGACATGCTGACCGGCTCCGGCAGCGCGGGCGACCTGGTGCTCCGGCCGACCGCGATCGAGCCGGAGGACGTGGCCGAGGCCCTGTTCAAGGGCATGGCGGAGGACCGCTTCCTGATCCTGCCGCACCCCGAGGTCGCCGGTTTCTATCAGGCCCGGGCCGGCCATCCCGACCGCTGGCTGACGAGCATGAACCGCATCCAGCGCACGTGGGAGGAGACCCGGTGACCGCCCCCTGCCGTGCGGCCGGGCCCCGGGCGGCCCTCCTGGACACCGAGGTCCTGCCGGACTTGCCGGGAACGGCAAGTGGGAAGATCCTCCGTCGGGAGCTCCGTTCCCGTACGCACGACAGCGAGTAGGACCACGGAAGGCAGGTGGCGGCAGGTGCCCAGGACGACGGACTCAGGCGGCACTCCGGTGCCGCAGCGGCTCCTGGCCGCCGCCACCCGGCTCTTCGCCGAGCAGGGCTACGACCGCACCTCCGTGCAGGAGATCGTCGAGGCGGCCGGCGTCACCAAGGGGGCGCTCTACCACTACTTCGGCTCCAAGGACGATCTCCTGCACGAGGTGTACGCGCGCGTGCTGCGCGTCCAGCAGGAGCGCCTGGACGCCTTCGCGGACGCCGACGAACCGGTCGAGAAGCGGCTGCGGGACGCGGCGGCGGACGTGGTGGTGACCACCATCGAGAACCTCGACGACGCGATGATCTTCTTCCGCTCGATGCACCACCTCGGCCCGGAGAAGAACAAGCAGGTACGCGCCGAGCGCCGGCGCTACCACGAACGCTTCCGCGCCCTCATCGAGGAGGGCCAGCGGGCGGGCGTCTTCTCCACGGCGACCCCGGCCGACCTGGTGGTCGACTACCACTTCGGCTCCGTCCACCACCTGTCGACCTGGTACCGCCCGGACGGCCCGCTGAGCCCCCAGGAGGTCGCCGACCACTTGGCGGACCTGTTGCTGCGGGCACTGCGCCCGTGAGCTGTTCAGCCCGTCCCGTCTCCGGGGACGCGGACCCCGGAGACGGGACGGGACAGGAAGGAGCGGCGGGGGCGAGAACCCCTCCCGGCCGCTCCCTCCGCGTCACAGGTACTTCTTCAGCTCCCGCCGCGCCAGCGACCGCTGGTGGACCTCGTCCGGACCGTCCGCGATCATCAGCGTGCGCGCCCCCGCGTACAGCTCCGCCAGCGGGAAGTCCTGGCTGACACCCCCCGCGCCGTACAGCTGGACCGCCCGGTCGATGATGCCCACCACCGCCCGCGGCGTGGCGATCTTGATGGCCTGGATCTCGGTGTGGGCGCCCCGGTTGCCCACGGTGTCCATCAGCCACGCCGTCTTCAGCACCAGCAGCCGCAGCTGCTCGACGGTCACCCGTGCGTCCGCGATCCAGTTCTGCACCACGCCCTGCTGACCCAGGGCCCTGCCGAACGCCGTCCGGGACACCGCCCGCCGGCACATCAGCTCGATCGCCCGCTCGGCCATGCCGATCAGCCGCATGCAGTGGTGGATGCGGCCCGGGCCGAGGCGCGCCTGGGCGATGGCGAAGCCGCCGCCCTCCTCGCCGACGAGGTGGGACACCGGCACGCGCGCGTGGTCGAACACCACCTCGGCGTGACCACCGTGGTAGTGGTCCTCGTACCCGAACACCCGCATCGCCCGCTCGACCGTGACGCCGGGAGTGTCGCGCGGCACCAGCACCATGGACTGCTGACGGCGGATGTCCGGTCCGTCCGGGTCGGTCTTGCCCATCACGATGAAGATCCTGCAGTCCGGGTTCATCGCCCCCGAGATGTACCACTTGCGGCCGGTGATGACGTACTCGTCGCCGTCCCGCTCGATGCGCGTGGTGATGTTGGTGGCGTCCGAGGAGGCCACCTCCGGCTCGGTCATCGCGAACGCCGAACGGATCTCACCGGCGAGCAGCGGCTCNNCCACTGCTTCTTCTGCCGCTCGTCGCCGAACTGCGCGAGCACCTCCATGTTGCCCGTGTCGGGGGCCGCGCAGTTGGTGGCGGTGGGTGCCAACTGCGGGGACCGGCCGGTGATTTCGGCGAGCGGGGCGTACTGGAGGTTGGTCAGTCCGGCGCCGTGCTCGGCGTCCGGCAGGAAGAGGTTCCACAGGCCCTGCCGGCGTGCCTCGGCCTTCAGTTCCTCCACCACGGCCGGGGTGTCCCAGGGGGAGGCCAGCGCGGCCCGCTGCTCCTCCGCCACCGCCTCGGCCGGGTAGACGTACTCGTCCATGAAGGCCAGGAGCCTGGCGCGCAGTTCCTCGGTGCGCGCGTCGAACGCGAAGTCCATGGTCGCTCAGCCTTCCTGCAGAGTGGTCAGTCCGTGGTCGATGAAGACGGGGACGAGGTCGCCGATGCGGTCGAAGCCGTGTCCGACCGTCCGGCCGAGCGTGTACCGGTAGTGGATGCCCTCCAGGATCACGGCCAGCTTGAACCAGGCGAACGCCGTGTACCAGGAGACGGCCGAGACGTCGCGCCCCGACCGCGCGGCGTACCGCTCGACCAGCTCGGCGGGGGAGGGGTGCCCGGCCGCCGCGGCCGTCGTGGACACGGGCGAGTCGGGCAGCTCCAGCGGCGTGCTGTACATCGCCAGCAGGCCCAGGTCGGTCAGCGGGTCGCCGAGCGTGGACATCTCCCAGTCGAGGATCGCCTCGATCCGGTCGTCGGTGCCGATCAGGACGTTGTCGAGCCGGTAGTCGCCGTGCACGACCGCCGGCGCGGGGGAGTCGGGCAGCGCGCGCCCGAGCGCCGCGTGCAGTTCGTCGACGCCGGCGAGCTCGCGGTTGCGGGAGGCGTCCAGCTGCTTGCCCCAGCGCCGCAGCTGCCGGTCCAGGAAGCCCTCGGGCCGGCCGAAGCCGGCGAGGCCCACCCCGGCGGGGTCCACCGCGTGCAGCTCGACGAGGGTGTCCACCAGTGACAGCACGGCGTTCCGGGTGCGCTCCTCGCCCAGCGGGGCGAGCTGGCCGGCGGTGCGGTACGGGGTTCCCTCGACGAACTCCATGACGTAGAACGGCGCACCCAGCACCTCCTCGTCCTCGCACAGCAGCACCGGGCGCGGTACCGGCACGTCGGTCGGGTGCAGGGCGCTGATCACCCGGTGCTCGCGCTTCATGTCGTGCGCGGTGGCCAGGACGTGGCCGAGCGGAGGGCGCCGCACGACCCACTTCGAGGTGCCGTCCGAGACCGCGTACGTCAGGTTCGACCGTCCGCCCTCGATCAGCCGGCCGGTCAGGGGGCCCTGTGCCAGGCCGGGCCGCTCTCGGTCGAGCAGGCCGCGCAGCCGGTCGAGATCGAGTCCGGGCGGGTGGTCGGGGCTCATCGTCGCTCCTACGGACGGGTGAAGGGGACCCGACCATGATGCCGACCGGTCGGTATGCCGTCCAGTGCGCGAACCGGACGTGACCGCCGCCACGGCGG
>NZ_JUJA01000140.1:113026-119730 GCF_001906585.1 Streptomyces kebangsaanensis
GCTGCCGCCGGTGGCCTCCGGGGTGTCTCAGTGGTCGTCCCAGTGGCCGTCGTGCGCGGCGTGCCGGTGCCCGTCGTGCAGGTAGTCGACGTGGTCGCCGTGGAGCACGCGCGCGTGCCCGCAGTCCTCGCCGTGCTGGTGCTCGTGGCCCTCGTGCGCGGTGTGGCCGCCGGGCTCGCACTCGTCCCAGTGACCGGCGTGCTCGCGGTGCAGGTGCCCGTCGTGCGCGTAGTCGACGTGGCCGCCGTGCGGCACCTGCGTGTGCCCGCAGTCCGGGCCGTGGGTGTGAGTGTGGGACGCGTGTTCCTGGTGGAGGGCGGTCATGGTGGTCATCCCTGGGGTATAGGGGGCTGACGGCGGACAAGCGTGCCGCGCGAACGGCACATGAAGGGACATCCAGGTCTGCGTGGCGTGCGAGTACCCCGGTGGGCCGGGCCCGCTCACCCCAGGGAGCGGTACGCCTTCAGCCGCTCGTAGGCGGCCAGCCCGTCCGGCACCCACTCCCACTCCCGCAGGCGGCGCTCCACCTCGTCCTCGGGCAGGAAGCCGTGCCAGGCGACCTCCTCGACCTGCGGTCGCACGGGCAGGTCGCAGCGGACCCGGTAGACCGCCGACCACCAGGTGCGGCCGGCGCCGTCGTCGTACAGGAACTTGAACAGGTACTCGGGGCGGGGCAGCCCCGTCACCCCCAGTTCCTCCTCGGCCTCGCGCAGAGCCGCGTCGTCGTAGGCCTCGCCGGCCCCGACGACCCCGCCGACGAACATGTCGTACAGCGAGGGGAAGACCAGCTTGGTGGGCGTGCGCCGGTGCACGAACAGCCGCCCCTCGGCGTCCCGCGCCTGCACGAAGACGCAGCGGTGACGCAGTCCCTTGGCGTACGCCTCCCCGCGCGGTGACTGCCCGACGACGCGATCGCGGTCGTCGACGATGTCGAGGATCTCCTCCGCAGCACTCATACGGCCATCCAATCAGCCGCTCCCGCGACCGGCGCGGCCGTTCAGCGGGGCTGGAGGTCCCGTCGGGGTGCCGGGGCCGTCCTGCCGTGGGGCATCGCGGGGTGCAGGCCCAGCAGGACGATGCCCGTCACGATGGCCGCGAGGCCGGACGCCTCCCAGGCCAGGGCGCCGGTGTCGGTGCGCAGCCGGTCGCCGAGGAAGCCCACCCCGCAGGCGATCCCGGCCAGCGGCTCGGCCGCGGTCAGCGCGGGCAGCGACATGCGCAGCGGCGCCGTCTCGAAGGCGCTCTGCACCAGGACCAGCCCGGTGGCGCCGATCACCAGCAGCCCGTACGGCTGCCAGCCGGTGAACAGCTCCGTCCAGCCGCCGGCGGAGAAACGCTGCCCGCTCACCCGGGTCAGCGCGTCCTGCACGCCGTACAGCAGCCCCGCGGCCACCGCCAGCAGCACCGGCCCCCAGCTCAGCCGCGAGCGCTTGGCACAGGTGGTCAGCGCCAGGGCCGCGCCCACCATCACCCCGATGATCAGCCAGTGCCGCAGGGGATCGGTCACCACGCTGCCGCCGTGCGGCCGGCCCGCCACGATGAACGCGGTCACGCCGCCCGCCAGCAGGACGAGGCCCGCCCAGCCCTGGCCGCCGAGCGGCTGCTTGGTCTGTCTGCGGGAGAGGGCGAGGGCGAACAGCAGGTTCGTCGCCAGCAGCGGTTCCACGAGCGAGATCTCGCCCCGGCCCAGGGCGAAGGCGCCCAGGATCATGCCGACGACCATCAGCCCCAGCCCGCCGAGCCAGCGGGGCACCCTCACCAGGTCCAGCAGCAGCCGGGGGGAGAGGAAGTCGCTGAGCGGTGCCTGCTGGGCCGCGTTCTGCTGCAGTACGAACCCGAAGCCCAGGCAGCAGGCGGCGCTCACGGCGAGACTCAGAACCAGAACCGACACGCTGCGCACCTCGATCATCCGGCCGGGCCACGGGCTGCGTAGTGGCCGACTTTAGCGCTCCGGGGCACTGTCTGCCGGTGGGAGTACCCGGAGCCGGACGCTCGACCCGGTCACGGCGCGGCGCCGCACGAGTGATCCGCGGTCCGTCGGCCGGCACGGGAGCCGGTCGGCCGAGGATGCCACAAGTCACTTACAGGCAAGGGCAGTTGACGCGTGTAATGCCCGGACGGCCCTTGACGCGACGCCTTGGCTGGGGGTTTGCTGTCCGTGATCACTCGATGGCAAGCCGATGACCGACGAGCAGGCCGCGGCCAGTGCGCCGAACGGGGCGGTGTCGCCCCGAGGCGGACGGGGCCACAGACAGAGAGCGCGTGAGGAAGTTCCGCGGTGCCCCCACCCCCGCCTCCCCTCGGCCGCGGCCGCAAGCGAGCGGCCCAGACCTTCGACGCCGCTCTCGACGACACGGAACTCGTCGCCGCCCGCGCCGCGCTGGCCCAGGGCCGGTGGCAGGCGGTGCGCTCGCTGCTCGCCCGCACCGGGGACGACTGGGACCGTCGCGGGCACCGCGTCACCGTCCTCGCCGAGGAGACCCACGCCGCCGCCTGGGCCCGCGAGTGGCTGCTCGCCGAGCCCGAGTCCGCCGACGCCTCCTTACTGCTCGGCATGGCCCTGGCGCAGGGCGCCCTGCGCGGCAGGGGCAAGCCCGGCCCGGCCCGCGAGACCTGCCGTGCGGCGGCCGCCCTCGCGCCCGCCGACCCCACGCCGTGGCTCGGCCTGCTCCTGCTCGAGCGCGGCCTCGGCGGCGAGGAGGACGTGGTCCGCCTCTTCGACAAGGTCCGCCACCGCCACCCCGACCACCACCACGCCCATCACGTGATGGTGTCCTGGCTCGCCGAGCGCCGCGCCGGCACCGGCCCGGACCCCCTCCACGAGGTGTACGACTTCGCGAACTGGGCCGCCGAGCAGGCGCCCGCCGACTCGCCCCTGGCCATCCTCCCGGTGGTCGCGCACGCCGAGCGCTACCGCGTCCTGGCCGCCGGCGGCCACCTGTCCGCCGAACCGGTCGCCTCCGGGCACTGGGCGGGCCGCCGGGCCCGGCAGGTGATGAAGGCCGCGTTCGACTGGTGGCTGGAGTGGGAGCAGGAGGACCACCCCCGCCGCCTGGTCGACCTGAACTTCCTCGCCCACGCCAAGCACTGCCAGGGCCGGGGCGCCGAGGCCGCCGCCCTGTTCCACCGCATCGGCGACCACCCCACCCCGGCGCCGTGGTCGTACCCCGACCGGGACCCGTACACCGCCTTCCGCACCGCCCGCGCCGGCGCCCTCGGCGCGGTGTAGCGCCCCGGCGAGCACCGGCGCGCGACCCCAAGCCCGCACGCCCCGCACGAACGCAAGCCCGCACGAACGCACGCCCCGCACGAACGCAAGCCCGCACGAACGCAAGCCCGCACGCCCCGTACGACCGACGACCCCGACGCCCGAAAGGACGAACCCCGATGACGACGGGCAGTACGAGCACGAGCAGAACCACCGCCGACGGTGGCGGCATCAGCACCTTCAAGGGCCAGGAGCGCGCCCTGCGCGCCGACCGCCTCGGCACGGGGGGTCTGCTGCTCTCCGTCCTCGCCGCGACCGCCCCGCTCATGGTGGTCGCAGGTGTCATGCCCACTGCATTCGCGGTGATGGGGATCGTCGGCCAGCCGCTGCTCTTCGTGATCCTCGGCACGGTGCTGATCCTCTTCAGCATCGGGTACGCCGAGATGAGCCGCCACGTCCACAACGCCGGCGCCTTCTACGCGTACATCTCCCGCGGCCTCGGCGGCACGGCGGGCGCGGGCGCGGCCCTGGTCGCCCTCGTCGCCTACAACGCCCTCCAGGCCGGCATCTACGGGATCTTCGGCTTCGAGGTCTCCAACCTGCTCGCCACCTACGCCGACCTCACCGTCGCCTGGTGGATACCGGCCCTCGCGGCCGCGGCCGCCGTCGGCGTGCTCGGCTGGCTGAAGATCGACGTCAACGCGCGTGTGCTCGGCGTGCTGCTGGTCATCGAGGTCGTCCTCGTCGTGATCTTCGACGTGGCCGCGGTCGCCGACCCCGCCAAGGAGGGCCTGTCCCTGCACGCCTTCAACCCCGAGACGCTCTCCGGCGCCGGCATCGGCACCGCGCTGTGCTTCTGCATCGCCGCCTTCCTCGGCTTCGAACAGGCCCCGGTGTACGCCGAGGAGACCAGCCGCCCGCACATCCTGGTCCCGCGCGTGATGTTCCTCGCCGTCGGCGGTGTCGCCGTGTTCTTCGCGATCAGCAGCTGGGCGCTCACCGTCGCCACCGGCCCCTCGGCGGTCGTCGGCACCGCGCAGAAGGAGAGCGCCGGGCTGCTGTTCACCCTGACCGAGTCCCGGCTCGGCGCCACCTTCACCGACGTCCTGCACGTGCTGTTCGTGACCGGCATGTTCGCGGCCATGCTCAGCTTCCACAACGTCGTCGCCCGCTACGCCTTCGCCATGGGCCGCGAGGGCCTGCTGCCGGCGGCCTTCGGCCGCACCTCCAGCAGCAGCGGCGCCCCCGCGACCGGATCGCTCTCCCAGACGATCGTCTCGCTGGTCATCGTGATCGCCTTCGCGGCCACCGACGACAAGCCGGCCGGCGACCCCACCGCGCCCGTGCTGCACCTGTTCACCTGGTTCGGCAACCTCGGCGCGCTCGGCGTGATCGTCCTGATGGCCGCGGCCTCCCTGTCCGTGATCGTCTTCTTCGTACGGCGCGGCGCGGCGGCCGCGCAGGCCTGGCGGCTGGTGACCTCCGCCCTGGCGGGCCTGGCCCTGCTGGTGATCGCCACCTACACCGTCAAGGACTTCGACGTCCTGGTCGACGCCGGCCCCGGCTCGGCCCTGAGCTGGGTGCTGCCCGGCATCATCGGCCTCGCCCTCGTCGTCGGCCTGGTCCAGGGCGCCGTCCTGCGCTCCCGCCGGCCGGAGGCCCACGCCCGCATCGGCCTGGGCAACGAGGCGTTCCAGCTGGAGAAGGCGGCGGAGGCGGAGCGGTAGGGGGAAGCGCCGCCCGGCCCGGGGGGCGCCCAGCCCGAGAAACACGTGAGAAAGTGCGACGGAAGTATGACGAGCACCCGTGATCCCTGGTCCGCCGGGGGTCACGGGTGCTCGAATGGAGGGGTGAACCCCGAACCACCGCCCGAGGAGGAGGGCCGCCCGATAGGCCGCCGCGTCTTCCTCGGCACCCTCGGCCTCGGAGCCCTGGGCGTGGTCGCCGCGCCCACGCTGCAACGTGGCCTGGAGGGAGTTCTCGGCGCCGTCTCCGGCAGGGACCCCACCGGTCTGAGCGGCCTGCTCCCCAACGGCGGGGGCTTCCGCTACTACTCGGTCGCCGCGTCCGTCCCGCACCAGGACGCCACGACCTACCGCCTCACCGTCGGCGGCCTCGTCGACCACCCGGCGACGTACACACTGGCCGACCTCCGGGCCATGCCCCGGACCCGCATGGTCCGCGACGTCCAGTGCGTCACCGGCTGGCGGGTGCCCGGCACGCCCTTCGAGGGCGTACGGCTCTCCCACCTGCTCGACCTGGCCGGAGTGCGGGACCACGCCGGAGCCGTCCGCTTCACCTGCTTCGACGGCACCTACACCGAGAGCCTCACCCTCGCCCAGGCCCGCCGCTCCGACGTCCTGGTCGCGCTGCGCATGCAGAACAAGGACCTGGGCCACGAACACGGCGGCCCGGTCCGCCTGTACGTCGCCCCCATGTACTTCTACAAGTCCGCCAAGTGGCTCTCCGGCATCACCGTCACCGACCGCGTCGAGCCGGGCTACTGGGAACACCTCGGCTACGACGTCGACGCCTGGGTCGGCCGCTCGAACGGACGGACCGATGTCCCTACGGGCTGACACCCCGGCCCCGGCCGGCACCCGCGTCCGGCGCTTCACCCGGGCCGAGCGATGGGTGCACCGGACCACGGCCGCGCTCATGGGCGTGTGCGTGGTGACGGCGGCCTGCCTCTACGTCCCCCAGCTCGCAGAACTCGTCGGCCGCCGCGAGCTGGTGGTCCGCGTCCACGAGTGCGCCGGGCTCGCCCTGCCCGTACCCGTCCTGCTGGGCCTGGCCTCCCGCGCCTTCCGCGCCGACCTGCGCCGCCTCGACCGCTTCGGCCCGCACGACCGCCTCTGGCTGCGCGCCGCCCTGCGCCGCGACAAGCGCCGTTCCTCGCGCCCGGCCGGCAAGTTCAACGCCGGCCAGAAGATCTACGCCGCCTGGATCGCCGGAGCCGCTCTGGTCATGCTCGGCACGGGCCTGATGATGTGGTTCACCCACCTCACCCCCCTGGCCTGGCGCACCGGCGCGACCTTCGTCCACGACTGGCTGGCCCTGACCGTCGGCGTCGTCCTGGCCGGCCACATCGGCATGGCCCTCGGCGACCCGGAAGCCCGCCGGGGCCTGCGCACGGGCCTGGTCACCCACGCCTGGGCGGCCGGCGAACACCCGCTGTGGCGGCCCTAGGACCTTTCAGGCGCCGAAGCCCAGCAGCGCCCCGGCGCTCAACCCCTCGTCCTCGACGAGGGGTTCGGTCGGCCCGGTCTCGACGCAGCCCGGGCCGGGGCCGTCGACCCGCACCCCGTACGGACCCCGGCCGGCGCACGTGCTCCGGGTGAGCCTCTTCGGCCCTCCCCCGGCCGACGAACGGGCCCACCCGCTCCTCGACCTCCGCGGTCCCGGCGGCCACCGAAGGACCGTCAGGCACGTCGAACGTCGAAGAGCGGGTGGGCCGTCATCGCGGTACCGCCCCTAGATCACCAGGGACAACAGC
>NZ_JUJA01000141.1:0-8048 GCF_001906585.1 Streptomyces kebangsaanensis
CGGCCAGTTTCTCGCCGCGCAGGACCTCCTCGGCCAGCTCCACCGTGGCGGAGTCGGCGAAGCGCGGGACCGCCACGTCCGCCAGCTCCTGCGCGGTGCGGGTCACGTCCAGGGTGGTGCCGATGCCCATCCCGGCGTCGTAGAGGAGCTTCAGCCGCTCGCGCGCCACCTCGGCCCGCCCCGACAGCGCCCGCAGCTCGGTGGTGTCCCGCAGCGTCACCACGCTGCCGGCCTGCCCGCCGTAGGGGGCGGTGGTCCGCTTGTTGACCGCCAGCAGCCGGTCGGCGCTCAGGTGCACCTCGTCGCTGGCCGCGCGCGGCGAGGCGAGCAGCCCGGCCAGGTCCGCCTCCAGGGGCAGGTCGGCCACCCGGCGCCCCTCCGCGTCCGGCGGCAGGTCCAGCAGCCGCCGGGCCTCGTCGTTGGCCAGCAGCAGCCGCCCGTCACCGCCGACGATCAGCACCCCCTCGCGCACCGCGTGCAGCACGGCGTCGTGGTGGTCGTACATCCGCGTCATCTCCACCGGCCCCAGGCCGTGGGTCTGCCGCAGCAGCCGCCGGCTCACCAGCGCCGTACCGCCCGCGGACAGGACCAGTACCCCGGCCCCCGCCCCCAGCAGCAGCGGAAGCTGCCGGGCCGCCATGCCCGTCACCCTCTCCACCGTGATGCCGACCGCCACCGACCCCACCGCCGCACCGTCCGCCCCGGTCACCGGCACGTACGAGACCACCGCACGTCCCTGGGTGGTCTCCAGGGTCTCGGTCACGGCGGAACGCGGCGGGGTGCGGGAACCGAGGACCGGCTTCCCGATGAGAGCCGGGTTGGGATGGGTGTAGCGGACCCCGTCCTTCGAGTACATGACGACCAGGTCGACACCCGTCCCCTTCATGATCTTCTCGGCGAGGGGCTGCAACTCCGCGGTGGGGTGGGGGCCGGTCATGGCCTTCAGCGTGCCGGGGTCGTACGCCAGTGTCTCGGCGACGTCCAGGGACCGGGACCGGGCGTCGTCGGTACTGTCCCGCCGGGCCTGGACCACGAGGGCGACCAGCGCCGCGACGGTGATCAGCAGCACCACCACGACCTGCAGCAGGAACACCTGGCCCGCGACGCTGCGCACCCGGAACAGGGACCGCAGCCGCCCCACGGGCGGCATCGGCCAGGACCTGCCCCTGTTCCGGGCCGTTCCTGGTGGGGCCGCGGTGGTGTTCATCGTCGCGGTTCCTTCGGTGGCGAACCGGAAGCGGGCTTCCGGTGCCGGTCGACGGGCAGGCCGATCAGCGGCTTCCGGAGCCCTGCCCGTCAGACGATGAGACGACCTTTCGGAGCACTCTGCGCATTCTCCGCGAACGAGACAACCGTACCCGTTCCTCTTCGCCTCTTCCTGCCCGCCGCGGGGGCGGGCAGGACGTTCAGCGGCCGGACCGGTCCTGGCCGTCCGCCGCGCTCGGCGTCACGGTGACGGGCGCCTCCGCCTCCTGGGCCGGGGCCAGGTTCGCGGGAACGGTGTCCCGGTGGCCGGTGAGGCGCCGGGCGATCGGCTCGGTGTAGCGGGCGGTGAGCGGACCGGCGACGACCAGGATCAGCACGTACGCGGTGGCCAGCGGGCCGAGGGAGGGCTCGATGCCGGCGGTGACGGCGAGACCGGCGATGACGATGGAGAACTCGCCGCGGGCGACGAGGGTGCCGCCGGCCCGCCAGCGGCCCTTGACCGAGATCCCGGCCCGCTTCGCGGCCCAGTAGCCGGTGGCCGTCTTCGTCAGGGTGGTGACGATCGCCAGGGCGAGGGCGGGCAGCAGGACGGGCGGGATGTCCGCGGCGTTGGTGTGCAGCCCGAAGAAGACGAAGAACATCGCGGCGAACAGGTCCCGCAGGGGGGTGAGGAGGTTGTGCGCGCTCTCGGCGACCTCGCCGGACAGGGCGATGCCGACCAGGAAGGCGCCGACGGCGGCGGAGACCTGCAGCTGCTGGGCGAGACCGGCGACCAGCAGGGTCAGGCCCAGCACCACCAGCAGCAGCCTCTCGGGGTCGTCGCTGGAGACGAGGCGGGAGATGTGCCCGCCGTAGCGCACGGCCAGCAGCAGGACCAGTCCGGCGACACCGAGGGCGATGGCGAGGGTGATGCTGCCCGCCGCGAGACCGGTCCCGGCGAGCAGGGCGGTGATGATCGGCAGGTAGACCGCCATCGACAGGTCCTCGAGGACCAGGATGCTCAGGATGACCGGCGTCTCGCGGTTGCCCAGCCGCCCCAGGTCGCCGAGCACTTTGGCGATCACCCCGGAGGACGAGACCCAGGTGACTCCGGCGAGTACGGCGGCCGCGACCGGTCCCCAGCCCATGAGCAGCGCCAGGACGGCTCCGGGGGTCGCGTTGAGCACCGCGTCCACGAGACCGGCCGGGTACTGGGTCTTGAGGTTGGAGACCAGATCGCTGGCCGAGTACTCCAGGCCGAGCATGAGCAGCAGCAGGATGACGCCTATCTCGGCGCCGATCGCCACGAACTCCTCGCTGGCGCCCAGGGGCAGCAGCCCTCCTTTGCCGAAGGCCAGCCCGGCCAGCAGGTACAGCGGGATCGGCGAGAACCGCAACCGCCCGGCGACCCGCCCCAGCAGACCCAACGCGAGGATGATCGCACCGAACTCGATCAGAAAGATCGCGGAGGAATGCATAGACTCACTCCCGCCCGAGGATCGCGGCGGCGGCGTCGACGCCCTCGCGCGTGCCGATGACGATCAGGGTGTCACCGCCGGCCAGGCGGAAGTCCGGGCCGGGGGAGGGGATCGCCTCGGCCAGGCGGAGCACGGCCACGATCGACACACCGGTCTCCGTACGCATCCGGGTGTCGCCCAGCAGCCGCCCGTTCCAGTGGGACGTCGCGGCCAGTTCGATCCGCTCCGCCACCAGTCCCAGCTCGGTGGTCGACAGCAGGTTGGGGCTGCGGTGCGTCGGTGCCAGCGCGTCGATGAGCGTCTCCGCCTCCCACGAGGTCAGCCGCACCGACAGGGCGCAGGCGTCCGGGTCGTCGTCCCGGTACGCGCTGAGGGTCCGTGAACCGTCCCGGTGGGCCACGACCGACAGTCGGCGCCGCTCCCGTGTGGTCAGGTCGTAGCGCACCCCTATACCGGGCAGCGGCGTTCTGCTCATGCGTGCAGCCCCCATGGCTGTCTCCTTGTCTGGCGTCGACGTGTCCGGCGTCGACTCGCAATTCCTGGTTGAACCTCGAAGACTTTAACTACTTCGCTTTTCCGGTTGTGCCACCGAAAGTTTCGACGGTGTCTGGCCATTGACTGATCTTGATATCCGAGCATTCGGCAGCCGGTGGACGTCGACGGGATCGGTGTAGTTGTTGAGCTGGGAGTTTGCCTTTTTTCGGACTCGCAGGGCGAGGCGAACGTTTCGAAACTCTTACCGAAACTGTTGACACTTGACGGGGTCAGCTCAACACTGCGATGCGATGCGCGGAGTCGAGCCCGCCGGGTTCCGTCGTGCTGCCCGCCCCCCACCAGCCCTCACGAGGAGGACGCACGGACATGAATGTGCTCGTCCAGGCGAAGGACCGCGGAAGCGGTCGCCTCACGCTGCTCATCAGGAGTGTCTGCGCCATCGCGCTGGCCGCCCTCGCGGCGATGACGCTGCCCGGCACGGCCCGGGCCGACACGGTCGTCACCACGAACCAGACCGGCACCAACAACGGCTACTACTACTCGTTCTGGACCGACAGCCAGGGCACCGTCTCCATGAACATGGGCTCCGGCGGCAACTACAGCACCTCGTGGAGCAACACCGGGAACTTCGTCGCCGGCAAGGGCTGGAGCACCGGCGGGCGCCGCAGTGTGAACTACTCGGGCAGCTTCAACCCGTCCGGCAACGCCTACCTGGCCCTCTACGGATGGACGACCAACCCGCTCGTCGAGTACTACGTTGTCGACAACTGGGGCACCTACCGGCCCACGGGAACGTACAAGGGCACGGTCACCAGTGACGGCGGTACGTACGACATCTACGAGACGACGCGGGTCAACGCCCCCTCCATCGAAGGCATC
The DNA here is from genome assembly GCF_001906585.1 of Streptomyces kebangsaanensis. Taxonomy (GTDB): domain Bacteria; phylum Actinomycetota; class Actinomycetes; order Streptomycetales; family Streptomycetaceae; genus Streptomyces; species Streptomyces kebangsaanensis. The sequence goes on from NZ_JUJA01000141.1 coordinate 4,038, forward strand.
AAGACCTTCAAGCAGTACTGGAGCGTCCGGCAGTCGAAGCGGACCGGCGGCACCATCACCACCGGCAACCACTTCGACGCCTGGGCCCGCAACGGCATGAACCTGGGCGCCTTCAACTACATGATCCTCGCGACCGAGGGCTACCAGAGCAGCGGGAACTCCAACATCAACGTGGGCGACTCCGGTTCGGGCGGCGGCAACGGTGGTGGCGGTGGTGGTGGCTCGAACGGGTGCACCGCGACGCTGTCCGCCGGTCAGCAGTGGAGTGACCGGTACAACCTCAACGTCTCGGTCAGCGGTTCCAACAACTGGACGGTGACGATGAACGTTCCGTCCCCGGCGAAGATCATTTCGACCTGGAACGTCAGCGCGAGCTATCCCGGTTCCCAGGTGCTGACCGCGAAGCCCAACGGCAACGGAAACAACTGGGGCGTGACCGTCCAGCACAACGGCAACTGGACCTGGCCCACGGTCTCCTGCAGTACGAGCTAGTGCCGCAACAGGCAACGTTCGCCCCGTCGCGACGCCCGGCACGCTCCCCCAAGCTCTTCGAGCAGGGGGGACCCCCACTCGCCGCACCGCCCGAAAGCCCAAGTACATCCAGTACGAGGACTTCCGGCCGGCACGCCGAGAGCACGCACCGGACGCCGCTCCTTGACGGGCAAACGTTGCCTGCCGCGGCACTAGTCCCTCCGAGCACCCGACCGAGACGTCAAGGAAAGGTCCGACCCGCATGAGAACGAAGCCACTTCTGTCATTGCGTTCCCTGGTCACGACACTGGCCGCCGCCGCCCTGGCCGCCGCCGGCACCCTCACCGTCAACGCCGCCCCCGCACAAGCGGCCGCCTGCAACGGCTACGTCGGACTCACCTTCGACGACGGCCCGTCCAACGACCGCACACCGGCCGTGCTCAACGCCCTCAAGCAGAACGGGCTGCGGGCCACGATGTTCAACCAGGGCCAGTACGCCGCCTCCTACCCGTCCCAGGTGCGGGCCCAGGTCGACGCCGGCATGTGGGTCGGCAACCACAGCTACACCCACCCCCACCTGCCCCAGCAGAGCCAGTCGCAGATCGACTCCGAGATCTCCCGGACCCAGCAGGCCATCGCGAACGCGGGAGGAGGCACGCCGAAGCTGTTCCGCCCGCCCTACGGCGAGACCAACTCGACGGTGAAGTCGGTCGAGGCCAAGTACGGCCTGACCGAGGTCCTCTGGGACGTCGACTCGCAGGACTGGAACGGCGCCAGTACCGACGCCATCGTGCAGGCCGCCTCCCGGCTCGGCAACGGCCAGATCATCCTCATGCACGAGTGGCCCGCCAACACCCTCGCCGCGATCCCGCGCATCGCCCAGACACTGGCCGCCAAGGGCCTGTGCGCCGGCATGATCTCCCCGCAGACCGGTCGCGCAGTCGCCCCCGACGGCGGCGGCAACGGTGGTGGCGGTGGTGGTGGCTCGAACGGGTGCACCGCGACGCTGTCCGCCGGTCAGCAGTGGAGTGACCGGTACAACCTCAACGTCTCGGTCAGCGGTTCCAACAACTGGACGGTGACGATGAACGTTCCGTCCCCGGCGAAGATCATTTCGACCTGGAACGTCAGCGCGAGCTATCCCGGTTCCCAGGTGCTGACCGCGAAGCCCAACGGCAACGGAAACAACTGGGGCGTGACCGTCCAGCACAACGGCAACTGGACCTGGCCCACGGTCTCCTGCAGTACGAGCTAGCCCCTCCGGGTCCCCGGAGAACCCACCCGTGGCGCGGCGGTCCATGACCGTCGCGCCACGGGCGTTCCCCCGTGCCGTTGCCGTGTCGCTTTCGGACAGGCTCGGTCCCTGCCGTCGCGCACCGTGTCGTTGTTGGGCCGAACGGGTGACGTGGCGTAAGAATTGGCTGGTGCAGGCAAGGAACGCGAGTCAGGACAGGGGGAGCCGGTGAACAGCCACGACGTCACCGATGAACAGTGGGAGGGGCTCGCCCAGGTCGTCCCGTTGCGAGGCCGCGACGCCTGGCCGTCCGCGGTGGACCACCGCGCGCGGCCGGAGGTGGAGACGGAGGCGCGCCGTCGCTTCGTCGTCCTCAGGGTGAGCGTGTTCGCGGACGCCCGTGAGGTCGCCGAGACCCTCATGGCGGGCGTCCCGGTCCTGCTCGACCTCACCAACGCGGAGAACGAGGTGGCCAAGCGGGTCCTGGACTTCAGTACCGGAGTCGTCTTCGGCCTGGGCAGCGGGATGCACCGCGTCGACCGCAACGTGTTCCTGCTCACGCCGCCCGGCACCGAGGTGAGCGGGCTCATGGAGAGCGCGGCGGCCACGGGCGGATGAGCCGCGGGCCGGGTGCCGGTGGTAGACCTGGTGCCGTGACCGAGCACTCCGAGCACTCCGGGCGCCCCGACCTGGCCGCGCTGCAGCGGCGACTGGCCGAGTTCGCCGCGGCCCGCCACTGGCAGCCGTACCACACCCCGAAGAACCTGGTCGTCGCGCTCAGCGTGGAGGCGTCCGAACTCGTCGAGATCTTCCAGTGGCTGACCCCGGAGGAGTCGGCCCGCGTCATGGCCGACCCCGAAACCGCGCACCGGGTGCGGGACGAGATCGCGGACGTCCTCGCGTATCTGCTGCAACTGTGCGAGGTGCTCGGAGTGGACCCGCTGGTGGCTCTGGAGGCGAAGATCGACCGGAACGAGCGGCGGTTCCCGCTGGGGGGATGAAATCCCTTGCTGTCACTCTCCGTAGTTGTTCACGTGGTCGAAATCGATTTGTTGTCCATAGATTTCCGTCTTCCTCTGGCTTTTCGTCCCACCTGCCTTCACTCTGGGTAGTGGACAACGGGGTTCGGGCAGACGTGCGAGGGAGCACGTCGAGAGACGGGGGCAGCGCATGGACGCGGTGCGGCTCATCCTGGCGAGCAGACGTGCTCTGGCGGGGAGCGGGGAGACCCTCGTCATCCTGGCCGAGGTGTGGCAGGCGCAGGCCCTGGCGCAGGCGGTCGGCAGTCGGCTGGCGGTCTCCGGGCCACCCGAACTGCGGGGCGAGGCGCTGGGGCTGACCGAGCTGGCGGGCCGGGGCTGCGGAGTGCCGGCCGTGCCGGACCTCGACCCCGGGGACCCGCGGGCGGCCCGGCTCACCGAACTGGACGACATCCGCCAGACGTTGCTGTGCCTGGACGTGCTGCTCGGCGAGGCCGGCATCGCCCTCGTCGGCGTCGCGAGCGCGGCTCCCGACGAGGCGACGTACTGGCAGTGCGTGGAGGCGATCGACGCCGCCGACGAGTCGCGGGACCGGGTCCGCGAGATGCTGCGGAAGCTGGCGGCGCGGGAGGAGGCGCTGCCGGAGCGGGAGGCGGGCTGACGGGGCAGGATGGGAGCCATGGATCTCCGCATCTTCACCGAGCCCCAGCAGGGGGCGACCTACGACACCCTGCTCGCCGTGGCCAAGGCCACCGAGGACCTCGGCTTCGACGCCTTCTTCCGCTCCGACCACTACCTCCGCATGGGCGAGGTGGACGGCCTGCCCGGCCCCACCGACGCCTGGATCACCCTCGCCGGGCTGGCCCGCGAGACCAGGCGCATCCGCCTCGGCACGCTGATGACGGCCGCCACCTTCCGGCTGCCCGGCGTGCTCGCCGTCCAGGTCGCCCAGGTCGACCAGATGTCCGGAGGCCGGGTCGAACTCGGGCTGGGAGCAGGGTGGTTCGAGGAGGAGCACAAGGCGTACGGCATTCCCTTCCCGAAGGAGAAGTTCGCCCGCCTGGAGGAGCAACTGGCCATCGTCACGGGCCTGTGGGCGACGGAGACCGGCAAGACCTTCGACTTCCGCGGCACGTACTACGAGCTCACCGGCTCGCCCGCACTGCCCAAGCCCGCACAGGCGAAGGTCCCGGTGCTCATCGGCGGGCACGGCGCGACCCGCACACCGCGCCTGGCCGCCCAGTACGCCGACGAGTTCAACATCCCGTTCGCCTCGATCGAGGACAGCGAGCGGCAGTTCGGCCGGGTACGGGCCGCCGCGGAGGC
>NZ_JUJA01000141.1:8125-16220 GCF_001906585.1 Streptomyces kebangsaanensis
GGAGGTCGCCCGCCGCGCCGCCGCGATCGGCCGCGAGGTCGACGAACTGAAGGCCAACGGCCTGGCGGGCTCCCCGGCCGAGGCCGTCGACAGGATCGGCCGCTACGCCGAGACCGGCTCCAGCCGGATCTACCTGCAGATCCTCGACCTCTCCGACCTCGACCACCTGGAACTCATCTCGTCCCAGGTCCAGTCGCAACTGTCGTAGCCGCGGACGCCCCACGGCACCGGGACGTCTCACGGCCGCCCTCCCGGTGCCGTGGGTCCGCACCACGGGACGCCCTCCCGCAGGCACACCACCGTGCCGTTCACCGCCGCCCCGTGCAGCGCGGTGAGCGTCGGCAGGCGAGCGGCGAGCGACAGACCGGGCAGCTCGTCGAGGGCGAACCAGCCGTACCGGTCGTGCTCGGGGCTCAGCCGTACGGCCCTGCGCGTGCCGCCGGGGAGCGTGCCGCCGTGGAAGATGCAGTCGAGGACCGGGCCGGTGCCGAGGACGTCCACGCGATGGTCCACGCCGATCAGCACCGGCAGCGGCCCGAGTTCGATGCCCGTCTCCTCGCGCATCTCCCGCCGGGCCGCCGCCCAGGGGTCCTCGCCGTGGTCGAGCATCCCGCCGGGCAGCCACCACTGGCCGACGCTCGGCTGACCGGGGCCGTACCGCAGGAGCAGCAGACGGCCCTCGCCGTCCAGCACCATCACGCACGCGGCGAGGAGCGCCTGCGGCTGCGTCCTCACCCACTCCTCGCGGGGCATCCACTCCACCACTCATCGCCTCCCGGACGTCCGGCTGTTTCTGCTTCCTCCTGACAACGATGCTCCCGCCCTGCGGAAGTGGCCTGCGAATATTGGAAGGCACCGGTCCGGCCCCCTGTGCGAAGGTGGGGGCGTCGTCCTGCCCGGCCCCCAGGAGCACCGTCCTCGGGGGCTTTGGCGTACACGGCACCGCAGTCGTCCACCCAGCCGGAGAGGCTCTCCGCATGTTCCTGACCATCACCACCACCGGCACCGGCCGGCGCCCGGCCACCGAGCTCGGCTTCCTGCTGCACAAGCACCCGGACAAGGCGCAGGCGTTCTCCACCTCCCACGGCACCGCGCACGTCCTCTACCCCGAGGCGGACGAGCAGCGCTGCACGGCGGCGCTGCTGCTGGAGGTCGACCCGGTGGCCCTGGTCAGGCGGGGCAGGGGCAAGGGGCGCGGCGGCGCTCCCGACGCGGCACTCGCGCAGTACGTCAACGACCGCCCCTACGCGGCCTCCTCACTGCTCGCCGTCGCGTTGAGCAACGTGTTCTCCAGCGCCCTGCGCGGGGTGTGCCGTGCCCGGCCCGAACTCCCGGGAGAGAAGCGCCCGTTGCGCATCGAGGTACCGGCCCTCCCCGCCCGCGGCGGCCCCGGTCTCGTACGGCGCCTGTTCGAACCGCTCGGCTGGGCGGTCACCGCCGAACCGGTCGCGCTGGACGAGGAGTTCCCCGAGTGGGGCGACTCGCGGTACGTGCGGCTCGTGCTGGAGTCCGAGGCGGTGACCCTCGCCGAGGCCCTGCGCCACCTCTACGTCCTGCTCCCCGTCCTCGACGACGCCAAGCACTACTGGGTCTCCGCCGAGGAGGTCGACAAGCTGCTGCGGGCCGGCGAGGGCTGGCTGCCCGAGCACCCCGAGCAGAAGCTGATCACCAGCCGCTACCTCGCGCGCCGCTGGTCGCTGACCCGGCAGGCGATGGAGCGCCTGGAGCTGGTCCGGCTGGCCGAGGCCGACGACAGCGAGGTCGACGAACTCGACAACGCCGTGGCGGCCGAGACCGAGACCGAGGAGAAGCCGGCACCGCTCGCCGTGCGGCGCCGGGACGCGATCGTCACGGCCCTGCGGGAGTCCGGTGCCGCCCGGGTGCTCGACCTCGGCTGCGGACAGGGCCAGTTGGTGCAGGAACTGCTGAAGGACGCGCGCTTCACCGAGATCGTCGGCGTCGACGTGTCCGTACGGGCCCTCACCATCGCCGCCCGACGGCTGAGGCTGGACCGGATGGGGGAGCGGCAGGCCGCCCGCGTCACGCTCCGGCAGGGCTCGCTCGTCTACACCGACAAGCTGCTGAAGGGCTACGACGCCGCCGTGCTCAGCGAGGTGATCGAGCACCTGGACCTGCCCCGGCTGCCCGCCCTGGAGTACGCGGTGTTCGGCGCGGCCCGCCCCCGCACGGTCCTCGTGACCACCCCGAACGTCGAGTACAACGTCCGCTGGGAGACCCTCCCCGCCGGACACGTCCGGCACCGCGACCACCGCTTCGAGTGGACCCGCGCCCAGTTCGGCCAGTGGGCGCGCACCGTGGCCGAACGCCACGGCTACGACGTCGGGTTCCGCCCCGTCGGCCCCGACGACCCCGAGGTCGGACCACCCACCCAGATGGCCGTGTTCACCCTCAGGGCCACCACGGACAACAACGCCAACAACGCCAACAACGCCAACGAGAAGGAGGAGAGAGCGGCATGACCGAGACGCAGGCCCCCACCAGCACAGGACGCGTCCTGCCCGTGACCGACCTCTCCCTCGTCGTCCTCGTCGGCGCCTCCGGCTCGGGCAAGTCCACCTTCGCCCGCCGCCACTTCAAGCCCACCGAGGTCCTCTCCTCCGACTTCTGCCGCGGCCTCGTCTCGGACGACGAGAACGACCAGAGCGCCACCCGCGACGCCTTCGACGTGCTCCACTACATCGCCGGCAAGCGCCTGGCGGCCGGCCGCCGCACCGTCGTCGACGCCACCAGCGTGCAGCAGGACGCCCGCCGCCAGTTGATCGACCTGGCGAAGAAGCACGACGTGCTGCCCATCGCCATCGTGCTGGACGTGCCGGAGGAGGTGTGCGCCGAGCGCAACGCGGCCCGCACCGACCGGGCCGACATGCCGCGCCGGGTGATCCGCCGGCACACCCGCGAACTGCGCCGCTCCCTGCGGCACCTGGAGCGCGAGGGCTTCCGCAAGGTGCACGTCCTGCGGGGTGTGGAGGAGATCGAGAACGCCTCGGTCGTCACCGAGAAGCGGTTCAACGACCTCACCCACCTCACCGGCCCGTTCGACATCATCGGCGACATCCACGGCTGCTCCACCGAACTGGAGTCCTTGCTCGGCAAGTTGGGCTACACCGACGGTGTGCACCCCGAGGGCCGTACGGCGGTCTTCGTCGGCGACCTGGTCGACCGCGGCCCCGACACCCCGGGTGTGCTGCGCCGGGTGATGTCCATGGTGAAGTCCGGGAACGCGCTGTGCGTGCCGGGCAACCACGAGAACAAGTACGGGCGTCACCTCAAGGGCCGGAACGTCCGGCACACGCACGGCCTGGCGGAGACCATCGCGCAGATGGAGGGCGAGAGCGAGGAGTTCCGGCAGGAGGTACGGGAGTTCATCGACGGGCTCGTCAGCCACTACGTCCTCGACGGCGGCCGGCTGGTCGTCAGCCACGCCGGTCTGCCGGAGAAGTACCACGGCCGCACCTCGGGCCGGGTGCGCTCGCACGCGCTCTACGGCGACACCACCGGGGAGACGGACGAGTTCGGCCTGCCGGTGCGCTATCCGTGGGCGGAGGACTACCGGGGCCGGGCGGCCGTGGTCTACGGCCACACCCCGGTCCCGGAGGCCACCTGGCTGAACAACACCATCTGCCTGGACACCGGCGTGGTCTTCGGCGGCAGGCTGACCGCGCTGCGCTGGCCGGAGCGGGAGCTGGTCGACGTACCGGCCGAGCGGGTCTGGTACGAGCCGGCGAAGCCGCTGCGCACCGAGGCGCCCGGCGGACACGACGGGCGCCCGTTGGACCTCGGCGACGTGCACGGCCGCCGGGCCGTCGAGACCCGTGAGGCCGGCCGGGTCTCCGTCCGCGAGGAGAACGCGGCGGCGGCCCTGGAGGTCATGAGCCGTTTCGCCGTCGACCCGCGGCTGCTGCCGTACCTGCCGCCCACCATGGCGCCGACGGCGACCTCGAAGGTCGAGGGCTACCTGGAGCACCCGGAGGAGGCCTTCGCCCAGTACCGGGAGGACGGGGTCGCGCGGGTCGTGTGCGAGGAGAAGCACATGGGCTCGCGGGCGGTGGCCCTGGTCTGCCGGGACGCGGAGGCCGCGCGCAAGCGGTTCGGCGTCGGGGGCACCTCCCGCTCGAGCGAAGTCTCGGGTGGGGGAGGGCCCACGGGATCGCTCTACACCCGCACCGGCCGCCCCTTCTTCGACGACCCGGCCGTCACGGAGGAGATCCTGGACCGTCTGCGCACGGCGGCCACCGCCGCCGGCCTGTGGGCGGAGCTGGACACGGACTGGCTGCTGCTCGACGCCGAGTTGATGCCCTGGTCGCTGAAGGCCTCCGGGCTGCTGCGCACCCAGTACGCGGCGGTCGGCGCGGCCTCCGGCGCGGTGCTGCCGGGCGCGCTGGCCGCGCTGGAGGGCGCCGCGGCCCGGGGCGTCGACGTCACCGGCCTGCTCGCCCGCCAGCGCGGGAGGGCCGCCGACGCCGCCGCGTTCACGGCCGCCTACCGCCGCTACTGCTGGACCACCGACGGCCTGGACGGCGTCCGCCTGGCGCCGTTCCAGATCCTGGCGGTCCAGGGCCGCAGCCTCGCCGGTCTGCCGCACGACGGGCAACTGGCGCTGATCGACCGCCTCGTCGAGCACGACGGCACCGGTCTGCTGCAGACCACCCGCCGCCTGTACGTCGACACCGCCGACCCGGAGTCGGTGCGGGCGGGCGTCGACTGGTGGCTGGAGATGACCGGGCGCGGCGGTGAGGGCATGGTCGTCAAGCCGCTGGACGCGCTGGTGCGCACCGAGCAGGGCCGCCTGGTGCAGCCCGGCGTCAAGTGCCGCGGCCGCGAGTACCTGCGGATCATCTACGGCCCCGAGTACACCCGCCCGGACAACCTCGCCCGCCTGCGGCAGCGCTTCCTCAACCACAAGCGCTCCCTGGCGGTCCGCGAGTACGCCCTCGGCCTGGAGGCCCTGGCCCGCCTGGCCGACGGCGAACCGCTGTGGCGGGTGCACGAGGCGGTGTTCGGCGTCCTGGCGCTGGAGTCGGAGCCGGTGGACCCCCGGCTGTGAGGCGTCACGGCGGCTGATTCCGGCCAGGTTCACCCGTTGGGGGTCAACCTGGCCGGACGTCGTCAGTCCGGTCCCGCTCGTCCCTGGTGAACCGTTGGTCGCCGTGCTAACTTCGCTGGTCGTTCAGGCAGGAGTACCGACTCAGGGGGAAAGTCGGTGAAGACAGGCGCGGAGTTCGGCGGGCCCGAGGGCGATCCCGGGCAGGCGCGAGGTCTTGAGCTGCTGTTACGGCTGACCGACGCGCTGTGCGAGATGGCCTGCGTGGAGGACGCGCCGGCGCGGCAGCAGTTCGCCGTCGTGCTGGGCGGCCAGTTGCACCGGCAGGTCGACCTGCGCGGTGTGCGGCTGCGCGAGGACGTGGCGGCCCTGGTCCACGCGGCACTGAGCGTGGGGCTCGGGGAACACGTACTCGTCGGCGTGGTCCATCTCCTCGAAGGCGCCGCCGCGGCCAAGGAACTCGAACGTCTGATCGCCTCCGTGACCTCCGTCCCGGCGCCCGGGGTTTTGCCGGGCCCGCTGTCCCGGGAGGACGAGCGGAGCGCCCGCTCCGCCCTCGCCCGTGGCGCCCTGCCTCCCGTCCGGCTGCGCGACGAGCTGGTCGCGGACCTCAACGGCCTCGACCTGCCCACCGGGCTCTCGCCCGACCAGCTGTTCACCTACCTGCTGGAGCGGACCGCGCAGGACGACGGCCTGCCGCCCGCGGTGCTCCTGCTGGAGCGGGCGGCCCGGCTCGCCGTGACGGCCGGCCACCGCTCGGCCCTGACCGGATGGGTCGACGGCTGGGCCGCGCGGGCCGGGCACACGGCCGAGGTGGCGCGCCGCAGGGAGCGCGTCGTCGCGGCGAGCGACCCCGACGTCCCGCGCTGCCTCCTCGTGGTCGTCGAACCGGCCCGGGACGGCACCGGCGAGGTCGTCGTCCGCCCGTGGCTCAACACCACGCCCGGCCACTGGAACCCGCAGCCCGGCGAGCCGGCCACCACCACTCCGGACGGCCTCGGACAGGCCGTCGAACGCGTGTTACGGCAGGGCGCCCGGCTCTGGGCGGACCAGCCGGGCGAGTACGACACGGACAGGACCGGGGTACAGCAGCCGCCGTACGTCGAGTTCGTCCTTCCGTACGACCTCCTCAACCACGATGTGGCCGGATTGATGTTCCGCATCGGCGACAGCGGGCCGCTGCCGCTCGGGCTGAAGTACGGGGTGCACCTCAGAAGCCTGGAGCGGATGCGCACGGACGACGCGCTGGTCCGGCACCAGTGGCGGGAACGCTGGCGAACCCTGCGCAGACACGGCGTCACGGTGCACGGCTGGAGCGAACCGGACGGCCGGCGGATCGACGCGTGGCAGACCGCGCTCGCCGGGGAATCCATGCACACGGCGGTGATACTGGACGCCCCGGCCGACGAGTCCGCCCTGGCGGCGCTCAAGGCGGCCATCGCCGAGGGGATCGGGCTCGCGGTCTGGGACCGCAGGGGCGTCTTCGCCGAGGAGAGGCGCGAAGTGGTGACCGCGGTGTTCGCGTCGGTGCCCGTGCCCGCCCGGATCCCGACGGCGATCCACCGGCTGCGCAGACAGGCCGTGCTCAACACCAGGAGCCGGCATCTTCTGCTGGGCCGGCACATCGGCTTCTTCTGGGACGACCCCACCCGAGTCGTCGACATTCAGACGGATCCCGGCGATCTCGCCGGCGAGGAGGCACCGGCATGAGCGCGAACGAGCAGGCCGGCCCGCACTGGCGTGTGTTCCAGGCGACCGGCAAGGCACCCGAGACCCCGCCCCGGCTGCCGCAGGCACCCCCCTGGCGCCGGTTCCGCGGCGGGCCGCCCGAGGCGGCGCCCCCGGACGACCCCGAGGCCGCACTGCGCCGCCTGGGCCGGGACGACACCACCGCGCAGCTCGGCCCGGACGAGATCGACGTCGTCAACGCGGCGCTGCTGCTGCGCAGGCCCCTGCTGGTCACCGGACCGCCCGGCATCGGGAAGTCGACCCTCGCCTATCTGCTGTCCCGGGAACTCGGGCTGGGGCGGGTCCTGGAGTGGAACATCGTCAGCCGTACGACCCTGCGCGACGGCCTGTACGACCACGACGCGATGGGGCGCGCCCAGGCCATCAACGCCTGGCGGGCCGGGGCGCACCACCCGGCGGACCCCGTACGGCGGGAGCCGGGCGGGGACGCCGGTGCCACCGAGGCCGCCGCGGGCAGCGCGCAGTCCGCAACGCGGCGTCAACTTCCGCCGCAGGTGGGGGACTTCATCACGCTCGGACCTCTGGGCACCGCTCTGCTGCCCTACGATCGTCCCCGTGTGCTTCTCGTCGACGAACTCGACAAGAGCGACATCGACCTGCCGAACGACCTGCTGCACGTGCTGGAGAACGGAAGTTATGACGTCCCGGAGCTGGTGCGCGACGCCGCCGAGGAGGCCTACGTCCACACGAGCGACCCCGCCCGCCTCGCCCTCGTGCGCGGCGGGCGCGTCGAGTGCGCGGAGTTCCCGGTCGTGGTGATCACCAGCAACGGCGAGCGCGAGTTCCCCGCCGCCTTCCGCCGGCGCTGCCTCCCCCTGGAGATGCGTCCGCCCTCCCGGGAGCAGCTGCTGGCCATCGTCCACCGGCACCTGGAGCTCCGCTCGCCCCGGGCGGAGGAGATCGTGGACCTGTACGTCCAGCAGGTCCAGGCCGGCGGCACGCACTCCCTGGACCAGTTGCTCAACGCATACCATATGGCTACCGCGGGTGGTTTTCAGGTCGACGGTGACGGGCGTACGCTCATGGCAATGCTCCTCCGCGACCTCGCGAAGGGCCACTGAATGACCGGCTTCCCCCGGGAGCGCGCATCCGGACTCGGCGACGGGGACCCCGTACCGGGGGCGTCGCCGTCTTCGGCGTTCCCCGAGTCCGCCGCGCCCGCGAGCGGGCCTGGCGCCGTGCTCTCCGCCGCGTCGGACCCGGACCGGTACACCGGCGCGCAGCCGTTCTCGGGGGAGGGGTCCGGGCCGCACTGGCAGGACGTCGCCGACGCGGTCTGGCTGG
>NZ_JUJA01000141.1:16262-22623 GCF_001906585.1 Streptomyces kebangsaanensis
GCCGCCGCGCCGGGCGCCGGCAACGCCGGTCCCGCCGACCCGGATTCCGCCGGCCCGCCGGAAGCCGGGGACACCGAGGACACGCCGACGTCGCCGGCACCCGTCCGGACCTCCGGCGACCGGCCCGCCGAGAAGGACCCGTCCGTTTCCCGCGCCCCCTCCGCCGCCCAGGGCCACGGACCCTTCACCGGCCGGCCCCCGGACGAGGAGCCCGCCGGCCGTACCGGAGCGCGCCGCACCGACGACCCCACGACCGCTGTGCCGGGCGTGCCGCCGTACGCGGACCGGCTGTCGGCCGATCCCGAGGGCCGCTTCACGCTGCACGCCGGACCGCCGCTGCTGCCCCCGGCCGGACCGGCGTCCCCGGGCCCCGGCCGCCGGACGGACCTGCTCGCCCGCGCCCTGCACCGGCTGGCCCGCCGCCTGCCCTCCCGCGACACCCTGGAACTGGACGAGGAGACCACGGCCGAGCGAGGGGTCGCCGACGGCATGTGGCTGCCCTTCCTGCGGCCCGTGCGCACCCGCGCCTTCGACCTGGTGCTGCTCACCGACGACGCCCCCACCATGCGGATCTGGGAGGACACCGTCGCCCGGCTCGCCGAGGCCGCCGAACACAGCGGCGCCTTCCGGGGCGTGCGCACCGTCTCGGTGAACGTGCCGCGCACCGGCACCGCCACCCTGCGCCGGGGCACCCGACGGGGCGCCGCCGACCCCGCCGAACTGCTCGACGGCCGCGGCGGCCGCATCTTCCTCGTCGTCACCGACGGACTCGCCCACGGCTGGGCCGCCCCCGCCGCCGACGAACTCCTGCGCCGGCTGGCCCACGCCGGCCCGACGGCCCTGGTCCACCTCCTGCCGCCCCATCTGCGCCACCGCTCCTCCCTCTACCCCTACCAGGCGGTCCTGGAGGCGGGCGGGTTGGGCGCCCCCAACGACGGCCTCGGCCACTGGCCCCCGCCCGGCGGCCCCGACCCGCTGCGGCCGCTGCCCGACCCCGGTGACGGCTCCGTCGCGGTACCGGTGCTGTCCCTCAAGCCCGGCTCCCTCGCCGCCTGGGCCGACCTCGTCACCGGGGAGCGCGGAGTGCGCCGCGCGCTGCCCGTCGTATGGGCCGGCACCCTCGTCAAGGGCTCGCCGGCACCCGGACTGCGTGCCCCGCGCCTCCCGCGCGCGGCCGGTGCCGCCGTCCGCCGCTTCTTCACCCTCGCCACCCCGTCCGCGCGCCGCCTCGCCACCCAACTCGCCGTGGTGCCCTTCGACTTCGACCTCGTGGAGCAGCTGCGGCGACGCGCCGTGCCGGAGACCGGGCCCGACCATCTCGCCGAGATCCTGATGGGCGGCCTGATCGACTGGGACAGCGGCGGCGAGGGCCGCCCGGAGTTCGCCGACGGCGTCCGCGAGGCGCTGCTCGCGACCACCACCCGCAGCCAACTCGCCCGCACCGTCGCGATGGTGGGCGACCTGCCCGCGGCGGGCGAACGGGGTGTCGCGCTGCGTGCCGCGCTGCGCGACCCCGGCGGGGCCCGGCTGCCCGACCCGGCGGAGCGCGCGTGGGCGCGCAGCGAACTCGCGGTGATGCGGGCGCTCTCCGGCCCGTACTCCGAACGGGCGAAACGCATCGAGCCGAACCTCCTCTCCGGGTTCACGGCGTCGGCGGCACATGCGGCCGGACGAGTGGCGGCCGGTTCGCCCGTCGGTACACCCGCCGAGGTGAACCCGGCGGGTGCGGAGGTCTCACAGGACGGCGGAGAAGGCAGTGTTCCACCGTCGAATGTTTCTGACCCACCCGGAGAGACCATGCCGAGCCTGGTAACCGACGAGTCCCCCCATGAAGCCCCGGAGGCTGAGCCGTTCATGCAGAGCACCACGACCGAGACGCCGGCCCTCCTGGTGAACGTTCCCTTGCGGAACAACTCGTTCGTCGGCCGGCAGGCGCTGCTCAGCGCGGTGGAGGAGCAGCTCGGAACCCAGGACACGGCCGCCGTGCTGCCGCACGCGCTGCACGGCCTCGGCGGAGTCGGCAAGTCCCAGCTCGCGCTCGAGTACATCTACACCCACCAGCACGACTACAAGGTGATCTGCTGGATCCCCGCCGAACGGGAGAGCCTCGTCCTGACCGCGCTGTCCAACCTGGCGGCGCAACTCGGGCTGACCGCCGCCGGACAGGACGGAGCGGGCACCCCCACCGCCAACACCGCGGTGCCCGCCGTACTGAAGGCGCTGAGCACGGGGGCGCCGTTCGACAACTGGCTGCTCGTCTTCGACAACGCCGAGCAGATCGACGTGGTGCGCAAGTACTTCCCGAGCAACGGGCCCGGCAAAGTGATCATCACCTCCCGCAACCGGGCCTGGGAGCGGGTGGCCACCCCGCTGCCGGTGAACGTGTTCGAGCGGGGGGAGTCGGTCGAGCTGCTGCAGAAGCGCTCGCCCGACCTCACGGCCGGGGACGCCGACCGGCTGGCCGAGGCGCTGGGCGACCTCCCGCTCGCCGTGGAGCAGGCGGGTGCCTGGCGCGCGGTCACCGGCATGCAGGTCGACGAGTACCTGGACCTGCTGGAGCAGCGCAGCCCGGAGATCCTCGAACTCGACCCGGCCCCCGACTACCCGGTCTCGGTCGCCGCCGCGTGGGACATCTCGCTGGAGCGGATCCGGGACAACAACCCCGGCGCCCGGCAGCTGCTGGACATCTGCGCCAGCATGGCCCCCGAGCCCATCCCGCGGTCCATGCTGCGCGGCAGCCGCGGGGTGAGCATCACGCCCGAGGTCGATCCGCTGCTGCGCGAGTCGATCAAACTGAACCGGGCCATCCGCGACCTCAGCCAGTTCTCCCTGGTCCGGGTCGACCCGCGGTCCAACACCCTGCAGATGCACCGCCTGCTGCAGACGGTGCTCCTGGCCAAGCTGAGCGCCGAGGAGCGCCGGGCCATGCGGGACGCGGCCCACCAGCTGCTGTCCGCCGCCAAGCCGGGCCAGTTCGCCTCGCCCCTGGAGTGGCGCGCGTACCAGGAGCTGCTTCCGCACCTCCTCACCTCGCAGGCGGTGACGAGCACCGACACCTGGGTCCGCGAGCTCATCTACGACACCGTGCTGTTCCTCTACTACTGGGGCGACCACGAGGGTGCCGAGTCGCTGGCCCGGCAGGCCTACAACGCCTGGGTCGCGGCCTCCGGCGAGGAGGACGAGTACGTCGTCCGGATGGCGAAGAACCTGGCGTTCATGCTGCGGGTGCTCGGCGAGATCTCGGAGTCCATCCCGCTCAACGAGAAGGCGCTGGACGTCTCCCGCCGTACCGAGGTCGAGCCGGAGGTGCTGATCGACTCCATGGTCGAGATGGCGGACGCCCGGCGCTACCAGGGCCGGTTCGAGGAGGCCCGGGAGATCGGCAGGGAGGCCACCGAGCTGGCCCGGTCCCTGTTCGGCGGCGAGGACCCGATCACGCTGCGGGCCACCCACAGCTGGGGCGTCGACCTGCGGCTGTGCGGACGGTTCCGCGAGGCGCTGCCGCTGGACCAGGAGAACGCGCGGCTTCGCGAGCTGCTGTTCGGCTCGGACAGCTTCCTGACCCTCAACTCGCTCAACGGCCTCTCCATCGACATGCGGGAGAGCGGCGACTACATCGGCTCCCGCGACTTCCAGGAGGACGTGTACCGGCGGGCGCTCTCGGCGTTCGGCGCGCAGCATCCGCTGACCCTGCGCATCGCGCGCAACCTCGCGGTCTGCCGACGGCGCGCCGGGGCGGTGCAGGAAGCCGCCCAGCTCTCCGCGGAGACGCTGCAGCGGTTCGTCGCCCGCTACGGCCCGGACCACGCCGACTCGCTGTCGACCGCGATCAACCTGTCCGTCGACCTCCGTCTGACGGACGACCTCGAGGGTTCCCGGGCGCGGGGCGAGGAGGCGGCGCAACGCTATGCGGAGCGGCTCGGCCCGGACCACGCCTACACGCTGCTGACCAAGGCCAACCTGGCCGCCACGATGCGGGCGATCGGCGCGCTCGACGCCGCGCGGGAACTGGAGGACGAGGCGGAGCGCCGGTTCACCGCGACGCTGGGGGCCGACCACGTGATGACGCTGACCGTCGCCATCGGCCGCGCCAACACGGCCCACGGCTGCCTGGACTTCGATCTGGCCCACCGGATCGACGAGGCCAATCTGCCGCGGCTCGCCGAGGCCGCGGGCGAGGAACACCCGCTGACCCTGTCCTGCATGGCGAACCTCTCCCTCGACCTGCGTGGCCTGGGCCGCGGGGCGGAGGCGGAGGAGACGCTGCGCAAGGCGGTGGACGGCCTCGCCGGACTCCTCCCCGCCAAGCACCCCTGGCTGGAGGCGGCCCGCCAACGCCGCCGCGTGGAGTGCGACATGGCCCCGATGCCGCTGTAGCACGGGCCCGCCGGGCACCGCACACGCCCGGCCCGTGCCGCCGGCGGGACACGGACGGGGGCGTGTCAGCCCACGTCCGCCGCCGGGGCGGTGGGGGAGCCGTCGCCGTTCCGGTGGTGACGGCGCGAGCGGGGGCCGGGGGGGTCGGCCGGACCTGCCCGACCGGGCCGGTCGGGCAGGCGGCCCACCAGGGCCAGCAGCGG
Organism: Streptomyces kebangsaanensis; assembly: GCF_001906585.1. Classification (GTDB taxonomy): domain Bacteria; phylum Actinomycetota; class Actinomycetes; order Streptomycetales; family Streptomycetaceae; genus Streptomyces; species Streptomyces kebangsaanensis. The sequence goes on from NZ_JUJA01000141.1 coordinate 20,843, forward strand.
CTGGGTGAGCAGGGTCGTGGCCAGGGCCATGAAGACCAGGACCGAGTACAGGGGCCGGCTCAGCAGCCCCGCCTGGTAGCCCGCGTTCAGCACGATCAGCTCGGTCAGACCACGGGTGCTCATCAGCACCCCGACCACCCGCGCGTCGTTGCGGCCCAGTCCGCTCAGCCTCGCCGCCACCGTCCCGCTCCCGGTCTTCGTCGTGACGGCCAGCACCGTCACCACCGCCAGGGTGGTCCAGCCCGTGGCGTTCATGCCGTCGAGGGCGACGGACTGGCCGGAGACGACGAAGAAGAACGGCAGCAGCAGCGAGCCGGCCTCGTGCAGCGGCCGCACCAGGTCGGGGTCGAGCGTGCCGCCTTCCTCGCGCGGCACCACGACCCCCGCCAGCAGCGCACCGAAGATCACGTGCAGCCCGAGGGAGTGCGTCACCCACGCCGAGCCCAGGGCGAAGCCGATGAGCAGGGCGAGCCGCAGCGACGGCTCCAGCCGCGTCCGCCCCAGCAGCCGGCGCAGCAGCGGCCGGGCCGCCACCAGCATCAGCGCGACGAACCCGGCGGCGAGCACCACCCGCCACCGCCAGTCGAGCGACTCCCCGCCGCCGTCGCCGTGCATCAGGACCCCGGCCAGCACCGTCCAGCCGACCACGTCCAGCAGCCCGGCCGCGGAGACCGCCACCACCCCGGGCACCGTGCGGGCCAGCCCGTTCTCCCGCACTATGGCCGTCAGTACCGGCACCGCCGTTATCGACAGGGCCACGCCCGCGAAGACCACCGTGGCCGGGGAGAGACGAGAGGGCATGCCCAGATCGCGCAGCTGTTCCTCGAACAGCAGAGCGCAGCCGCTGCCCACCGCCATCGGCACCACGAACGACGCCACCGCCACGGTCACCGCCGAACGCGCCCGGTCGCCCAGCAGCTTCAGATCCAGCTCATAGCCCACCCCGAACAGGAACACCACCAGGGAGAACTGCGAGAACCCGGTCAGCGCGGGACCGATCTCCGCGGGGAACAGCGCCCGCTGCGCATCCGGTGCCACACTGCCCAGCAAGGAGGGGCCGAGGGCGATCCCCGCCGCCAACTGGCCCACGATGTAAGGTTGTTTCAGTCGCCGGGCCGCGTAGCCCGCCGCGTGGGCGACGACCAGGATCAGGGCAGAGGCACCCACTAAGTGCGCGACCATCGCCTCGGAGTTCACGATGTTCCCCCTGTCGTCCGTCGGCCGGCCGTGGCCGGATCGGTTCCGGGCGCGGCCCTCGTACGTCTGCTCGATCGAGTGTCGCTGCCAACCTTCCTAGAGTACTGATAACTTGACGTGGCGACGGGAGTCGTACACGGCGCGGCACAGGTGTCACGGGGGGCACATGACGGCAGTCGTCTTCATCCACGGGACCGGCGTGCGCGAACCGGGCTTCTCCGCGCTCGCGGGACGCGTGGCCGCCGGGCTGTCCGCGCTGCGCGACGGCCTTCGCGTCGTGCCCTACTACTGGGGCGGTACGCACGGTGCCACGCTCGCCGCCGGCGGGGCGAGCCTGCCGCCCGCGACGGGCACCACCCGCGGCCTCGCCGAGACCCCGGCCGCGCCGGACGGCGAGGACGACGCGGACGCCTGGGCCGTCCTCTACGCGGACCCGTACGCCGAACTCGCCCTGGCAGCCGCCGGCGCCCGCCCCGCAGTGGAACGCCCGCCCGGGCACGTACCGCCGGAACAAGCCCTCCGGGCCCGGCTCGCCGCGCTGGCCGCCGAGGGCGACGGGCCCGCGGCCGAACTCGGGCCCGGAC
>NZ_JUJA01000141.1:22646-26679 GCF_001906585.1 Streptomyces kebangsaanensis
CCCGCCTGGCCGCCGAGCCGCTGCTCGCCCGCGCCGCCGGCGCCCTCGACCCGGGCGACCTCGCCACCCTCGCCGCCCGCAGCCTGGCCGCGAGCGTCGTCGCGGGCCTGCTCGACGCCGACTCCCCCCTGATCCCGGCGGGCGACACCCGTGACGCCGTCACCGCCGGACTGGCCCGGACCCTGGGCGCGAGTCCCGGGGGCACGGAACGCGGGCTGCGCTCCCTGGCGTTGCGGACGGCCGGTGCCGCCGCCTCCCGTGCCGCCGTGCGCCGCCGGCGCGCCCTCACGGAGGCCGTCCACCCGGCCGCCGGCGACATCATGCGCTACCTCAGCCGCGGCGCGGCCGTCCGGGCCGGCCTGCGCGACCTGGTCGCCGGGCTCCAGCCGCCCGTCGCGCTGGTCGGGCACAGCCTCGGCGGCGTCATCGCCCTGGACACGCTGGTCTCCGCCCCGCTGCCCGCGGTCCGTCTGCTGGTCACCGCCGGCTCCCAGGGCCCCTTCCTCTACGAGTCCGGCTCCCTGCCCTCGCTCGAACACCCCGCGCCCCTGCCCCCGCACGTTCCCGACTGGCTGAACCTCTACGACCCCCGTGACCTGCTCGGCCACGTCGGCGCGGGACTCTTCCCGGGCCGTGTCACCGATGTGCCCGTCGACAGCCGCCAGCCCTTCCCCGCCGCGCACAGCGCCTACTGGTCCCATCCCGCGGTCTACCGGCACATCGTGGAGCGGCTGCCGTGACAGGCCCGGCGCCGTCCGCACCCCGGGCCGACCCGGCCCGCGTGCACGCCCTGATCGTGGGTATCGAGGCCTACGACGCCGGAGCGGACTGGGACCTGCCCGGCCCGGCCCGGGACGCCGTGCGCTTCCACCGGCTGCTGCGCACGGCCGGGGTTCCCGAGGACCAACTGCTCCTGCACCTGGCCCCGTTGCCGCCGTACGCACCCGACGTGCCGTACCGGGGCGCCGACCACGCCACGCTGCGCCGCGTCCTCGTGCGCGACCTGCCCGCGCGGCAGGGCGACGTCCTGTGGGTGTGGTGGGGCGGCCACGGCGTCCTCGACCGCGCCGACCGGCTCCGGCTGTTCTGCGCGGACGCCACCCCCGCCGACAAGCTCGCCATCGACCTGGACTCCGCGCTCGCCCGGTACGCCGGGGACGCCGTACCCGCCTTCGCCGAACAACTCTGGGTCGTCGACGCTTGCGAGACCTTCGAGGAGGCGCTCGGCTTCCGGGAGCAGCTGCCGCCCGACGCCCTGCCCGTCGGGCGGCACGACCTCGCCCACCAGCAGACCGTGCTGCGGGCCGCGGGCCGCGGCCGGGCCGCCGCCAACGACCCGGTACGCGGCACCGGGCTCTTCTCCGAGGTCCTGCTCGCCCTGCTGGCCGAACGCGCCGCCGTCCTGCCCGCGCCACCCGATCCGGAGGAACTGTTTCCCGCCGTCCGGGCACGCATTGCGGCCCACAGGGAAGCGGGCCGTACTCTGCAGCATCCCGAGATCCGGCTGCGGAGCCCCGAACGCACCGAGATCCTGCCCGCCCCGGCACCCCCGCCGGCACCCCCTCCGGGGCCCCGCCCGCTCGCACCGTTGCAGCGGGCCGTGGCGGCCCTCCTGGCCTATCCGCTGATGAACGACCCCGCCGAGCGGCAGGCGATGGTCGCCGCGCTCGACCCCTCCGTCACCGGAACGCTGGCCCGCCACAGCAGGGCCCGCACGGACGCCCTGAACATCCTCAACGGGCTCGCCCGGCGCCGCCCGGCAGCCCTGTGGGACCTGTTCGACGTCGTGGTCTCCATGGACGACGATCCGGAACGCGAGGAGGAACTCGCCGCCGCGATCAGGGACTTGGCGTCCTAGACAAAGCGGCCGAACGATTCCGAAGCGATCGGGTGGCGTGATCGTATGGTTTTCGACCCGGGCAGGAATGGCCATCATGAAAGGAACGGGGCATCGAGTGCCACCGTGCGAGAAGGGGGACGCACCTTGGACCAGCCGCCCGCTCCGGGCAACGCCACAGCCGCCGCCCGCGCGTCGGCCACCACGGCGGGCGCCGAGGTCTGGCAGTCGGATCTGGCGGATCTCGCGGCCCTGCCGCTGACCGCCGTGGACGGTCTCGCCCCGCTCCGGCCCGGCGCCCGGCTGCTCGACGAGGTCCTGCGCGCCCGCAGCAGCATGCGGGGAGGGGGCGAGCCGGGCCGGGCCGAATGACCCGCCCCCCGCCCGGCGCACCCGCTCGCGACGACCAGGTGCGCCGTGCCGCGGCTCCCCGCGACCGCCCCGACTGGAGGTCACCCGCGCATGTCCAGTGAGCAGCACCGGGACACGTTCCGGGTGCCCGCACACCTCTTCGCGGAACTGGCCGCGGGCGGCGGCTCCGCGCAGGCCGTCGCCGTCCTCGAGCGCGGGGAACGGGCACGGCGGCTGCTGCTCCTGCGCACGCTGCTGGACCGGCTCGAGCGACTGCCCACGCCGCTGACGCCGGCCGCCGAGGCGTGGCGCGTGCTGAAGGAGGCGGCAGAGCGGGCGCCCGGGCCGGTCGACCGGCTGCTCCTCGCCCCGGCGACCGGCGGCTGGATCGCCCACCTGCTGCGACGGACGCACGGCACCGCGACCGGCCCGCCGCTGTGGGTGGAAGCGGGCCACCTCAACGCCCTGGCCGTCGCGGCCTCCCTGTGCGCCGGCACCGGGACCGCCCTGCGGGTCGTCCTCACCGACGGCGCCCTCTTCCTGCCCGGCCTCGGACTCGCCCGGCTGCCGTCCGGACCCCGGCACGCCGAGGTCGGCCTGGCCCGCACGCACGCGGGTGAACTGACCCTCACGGGTCCGGAGGGCGACGCCGGCCCCGCGTTCCTGACCTGTCGCCCGACCACGGCACCGCTGGGAGCCGGACCGGACGCGCGCGTGGCGGCCGACGACGACAACGCGGGCTGGCTGCCCCTGCGCACCCTCACCCACCACGGCCCCGCCGGAGCCGTCGCCATCCCCCTGGACGACCTCGGCCCCTACCGCGACCTCGACGACCCCCTGCCACCGGCCCGGCTGGCAGCGGCGGAGGCCGCGGCGTGGCAGCGCCTGTTCGGCGAGGCCGCCGCGCTGCTCGCCGTGCCCGGCGGGACCGGTCCCGGGCGGATCGACCCGGCCGCGATCCGGGCCGTCGTGCCGTTCGGCCGCACCGGCCCCGTGCCCTCCGACCCGCCGACCACGCCGGTGTCGGCCTCCAGCGGCGACTCCTACGGCGGCATGGTGATCGCCCGTCCCGCCGCCGCGCCCGCGCTGGCCGAGACGCTGGTGCACGAGTTCCAGCACAGCAAGCTCGCCGCCCTGATCCACCTCTTCCCGCTGCTCGACGACGACCGGGAGGAGCGCTACTACGCCCCCTGGCGCGCCGACCCCCGCCACCTCACCGGCCTGCTGCACGGCGCCTACGCGTTCACCGGCGTCGCGGGCTTCTGGCGGGACCGTCTGAACGCCGCCCGGGACCCCGGGCAGGCCGAGACGGCCGGCTACCACTTCGCGCTGCGCCGCACCCAGAGCCGGCTGGTCGTGCGCACCCTGCTGACCAGCGGCCGCCTGACCGCCCAGGGCCACGCCCTCGTCTCGGGACTCGCCCGCACCCTGGACGGCTGGCTGCGCGAACCCGTGTCCCCGGCCGCGCTCGGCCGCGCCCGTACGGCCGCGGCCCTGCACCGCACGGAATGGCGGCTGCGCAACGTCGCCCCGGCCGCGGAGCCCGCACTCCGCCCGGACCGTACCTTCTGGCCGGACGTACGCACCCTCGCCTTCGCCGTCCGCCCCGCGGCTCCCCGCACTCCCGACGAGCACCTCGCGGCCGGGGACCCGGCGACGGCCCTCGCCGGATACGCCGACGCGCTCGCCCGGGACCCGGCCGAACCGCACGCCCTGGCCGGCTGGATCGTCGCCCGCGCCGTACTCGGTCCGGGCCGCACGGCCCGCCGCATGCTCGCCCGTCCGGAACTGCCGCGGCCACTGCCCGACGCCTGACACCGAACGGACGGCGGACGGCGGACGGCG
>NZ_JUJA01000141.1:26692-53362 GCF_001906585.1 Streptomyces kebangsaanensis
GGCGACCGGCGGAGACGAGCGGGGACAGGCGGAGACGAGCGGGGACAGGCGGAGACAAGAAGGTGCGGAAACGGGCAAGCCCGGGATGAAGCCGGTCCCGGACGGTCAGGATGGAGGCATGGGATTCCATGTCGACTCCGAGGCCGGGCGGCTGCGCCGCGTCATCCTGCACCGGCCCGACCTCGAGCTCAAGAGGCTCACCCCCAGCAACAAGGACGCCCTCCTGTTCGACGACGTGCTGTGGGTGCGCCGGGCACGCGCCGAGCACGACGGGTTCGCCGACGTGCTGCGCGACCGCGGAGTCGCCGTGCACCTCTTCGGCGACCTGCTGACCGAGGCGATGGAGATCCCGTCGGCCCGGTCGCTCGTCCTGGACCGCGTCTTCGACGAGAAGGAGTACGGGCCGCTCGCCACCGACCACCTGCGGGCCGTGTTCGAGGCCCTTTCCCCCCGCGAGCTGGTCGAGGCCCTGGTCGGCGGCATGACCAAGCGGGAGTTCCTCGACGCCCACGCCGAGCCGACGTCCGTGCGGTTCCACGTCATGGACCTGGACGACTTCCTGCTCCCCCCGCTGCCCAACCACCTCTTCACCCGCGACACCTCCGCCTGGATCTACGACGGCGTGTCCATCAACGCGATGCGCTGGCCCGCCCGGCAGCGCGAGACCGTGCACTTCGAGGCGATCTACCGCCACCACCCCCTCTTCCGGGGCGAGGCGTTCCACGTCTGGTCCGAGGGGCAGTCCGACTACCCGTCGACCATCGAGGGCGGCGACGTGCTCGTGATCGGCAACGGCGCCGTGCTCATCGGCATGAGCGAGCGGACCACGCCCCAGGCCGTGGAGATGCTCGCGCACAAGCTGTTCGCCGCCGGGTCGGCCCGTACGATCGTCGCCCTCGACATGCCCAAGCGGCGTGCCGTCATGCACCTCGACACCGTGATGACCATGGTCGACGGCGACACCTTCACCCAGTACGCCGGTCTCGGCATGCTCCGCTCCTACACCATCGAACCAGGCGTCGACGACAAGGAGTTGAAGGTCACCGACCACCCGCCGGAGCACATGCACCGCGCGATCGCCGCCGCCCTCGGGCTCAGTGAGATCCGGGTCCTGACCGCCACCCAGGACGTGCACGCGGCCGAGCGCGAGCAGTGGGACGACGGCTGCAACGTCCTCGCCGTCGAGCCCGGCGTGGTCGTGGCCTACGAGCGCAACTCCACCACCAACACCCACCTGCGCAAACAGGGCATCGAGGTGATCGAGATCCCCGGCAGCGAGCTGGGCCGCGGCAGGGGCGGCCCCCGCTGCATGAGCTGCCCGGTCGAACGGGGCGCCGTGGGGAACGGCTAGCGCGGCGGGCGGATGGTCACGTTCCGGTGACGGCGGGGGAAGGGTCTTGTGCGGCAGGTCACCTCAACGTACGGTCCGTACCACGTCAGCGAACAAAGTGTTCGCTGAAAACGCATCAGGTGTTCCCTCATGACTGATCGTATGGTTCCGGGCCCCTCCGACGAGTACACCGCCGACGCCGCCGACGCGGCTCTGGGCGCCCGTATCCGGGAGTACCGGATGATGCGGCGGATGTCGCTGCGTGCCCTGGGGGAGGCGGCCCAGGCCAGCCCCGGGTTCCTCAGCCAGCTGGAACGCGGGCAGGTGAACTCCTCCATCGGCATGCTCCGGCGGATCGCCGCGGCGCTCGGCCTCACCGTGGCGGATCTGTTCGACCAGGACGGCGCGCCCGGCCCGAGGGTGGTGCGGCGGGCCGACCGGCCGATGCTGCACACCGCCCCGGGCAGCCGGAAGTTCCTCATCTCGCAGCGCCCGCTCAGTCATCTGGAGGTGTACGCGGGCGAGTTCGACCCCGGTGCCTCCACCGGCGACGACGCCTACACCCACGGCGACTCCCAGGAGATCCTCCTGGTGCTCAGCGGCGCGGTGCGCATCGAACTCGACGGCCGCGCCCACGACCTGGAGGCCGGCGACAGCATCGAGTACCGCTCCTCGGTTCCGCACCGCGTGGTCAACCGCCACGAGGTGCCCGCCGAAATCCTCTGGATCATCAGCCCGCCGACGCCGGACTGACCTCTCCCCGCCGCATCCGCCTGCTCTCCTCGCAGCCCACCGCGCCCCGCCGCCGTACGCTCCCGCCCTTCCCCGTCCCCGTTTGTCTTCACCGTCCCCTCCTGGAGCCAGTAATGCCCGGAATATCACGCAAAATCGTCGGCTGTGCCGCTGCCGCCGGCGCCCTGCTGCTGACCCTCACCGGCTGCGCCGGTACCGGCCCCGCCGCGGCCGACGTCGACCTGGGCCCCGGCCCCGCCCAGGCCGGCAAGGTGAAGAAGGGGGCGCTCGACGGCGTCACCCTCACGTTCGCCTCGTACGGCGGGATCTACCAGGACGGTCAGGAGAACGCCGCGGTCAAGCCGTTCGCCACCGACTCCGGGGCGAACGTGCTCTCCGACGGCCCCACCGACTACACCAAGCTCAAGGCCCAGGTCGACGCCAAGAACGTCACCTGGGACGTGGTGGACACCGACTCCATCTGGGCCGAGCGCCAGTGCGGCAAGCTGCTGATGCCGCTCGACACGAGCATCGTCGACACCTCGAAGCTGCCCAAGGACATGGTGGGCAAGTGCACGGTGCCGGCCATGACGTACGGCATGGTGCTGGTGTACGACAAGTCCAAGTTCGGCGACAACCCGCCGAAGGGCTGGGCGGACTTCTTCGACACCGCCAAGTACCCCGGCAAGCGCGCCATCCCCGGGGTGCCCTCGGACGCGGCCCCCGGCCCGCTGGAGGCGGCGCTGATCGCGGACGGGGTCGCCCCCGACCAGCTCTTCCCGCTCGACGTCGACCGCGCCCTGAAGAAGCTCACCGGCGTCCGCTCCTCGCTGGTCTTCTGGGACACCGGCGCCCGCTCCCAGCAGCTGCTGGAGTCGGGTGAGGTCTCCATGGCGATGGTGTGGACCGGACGCGCCTACTCGGCCGTGAAGAACGGCGCCAAGTTCGCCCCGCAGTGGAACCAGTTCATGCCGGTCTCGGACTCGCTCGCCGTGCCCAAGGGCGCGAAGAACTCCAAGGCCGCCATGGCGCTCATCAACTACTACCTGGGCGCCGACCAGCAGGCCAAGCTCACCGAACTGACCTCGTACTCGCCGATCAACTCCGACGCCGAGCCCAAGGTCGACAAGCTCGCGGCGGAGTACCTCACCTCCACCCCGGAGCGCCAGGCACAGGCCCTCAAGCTGGACAACGCCTGGTGGGCGAAGAACCAGGAGCAGGTCATCCCGAAGTGGTCCGACTGGCTGGCGCGGTAACCCATGGCAGCCCTGATCGAGATCGCCTCCCCGGCCTCCGGCGGCCGGCCCCGCAAGGGCGCCGGCGGCCGGTGGGGCTGGCTGCTGCTGCCGGCCCTGGCCCTGCTGGCCGTGCTCTTCCTGGTGCCGCTGGGCCTGATGGCCTGGCGCAGCGTCACCGAGCCGACGCCCGGCGCGGGCAACTACTCCTGGTTCCTCACCAGTGACGTCGCCCTCGCCACCCTGGTCCGCACGCTGACCGTCGGCGCCGTCGTCACCCTGGTGACCCTGCTGCTCTCCTACCCCTACGCCTACCTGATGACCGTGGTCGGCGCCCGCGCGCGGATCTGGCTCACCCTGCTGGTGCTGCTGCCCTTCTGGACCAGCCTGATGGTGCGCACCTTCGCCTGGGTGGTGCTGCTCCAGGACAGCGGCGTGGTCAACCAGCTCCTCGGCACCGTGGGGCTGGGCCCGCTGCAGCTGATCCGCACCCCCACCGGGGTGGTGATCGGCATGTCCCAGGTGCTGATGCCCTTCATGGTGCTGCCGCTGTACGCCGTGATGAACGGCATCGACCGCCGGCTCCTGGACGCCGCGCAGGGCATGGGCGCCCGCCCGGCCGTCGCGTTCTGGCGGGTCTTCGTACCGCTGTCACTGCCCGGCGTGGGCGCCGGCGCGCTGACCGTCTTCATCACCTCACTCGGCTTCTACGTCACCCCGGCACTGCTGGGCTCGCCCGACCAGGCGCTGATCTCCCAGCAGATCTTCACCCAGGTCAACGGGTTGCTGGCCTGGGGCCGCGGCGGGGCGATGGGCGTGGTGCTGCTGGCGGTGACGCTGGTCCTGCTGGGACTGGTCGGCGTCGTCCTGCGCATCACCCGGACCCGGGGAGGTGCCCGATGAGGACCGGACCCGCGCGCATCGCGCTGTGGGCGTTCAGCGCCCTGGTGGGCCTCTGGCTCATCGCGCCGACGCTGGTGGTGATCCCGCTCAGCTTCACCGACAAGGCGTCCCTGGTGTTCCCGCCGAGCGGCTGGTCCACCCGCTGGTACGCCAACTTCTTCAGCGACCCCCGCTGGCTGGACGCGCTGTTCTCCTCGCTCCAGGTGGGCGCCCTGGTCGCGGTGGTGGCCACCGTGCTGGGCACCGCCGCCGCGATCGCGCTCACCCGGTCCGGCTCGCGCTGGGTGAAGGGGTCGTACGGGCTGCTGCTGGCACCCATGATCGTGCCGACCGTGGTGGTCGCCATCGGCGTCTACGCCCTCTTCCTCCAGTACAACCTGCTGGGCACCCTGCTCGGCTTCGTCACCGCCCACACCGTGCTGGCCCTGCCGTTCGTCATCATCCCGGTGACGGCGAGCCTGCGCGGCTTCGACCGGCGGCTGGAGGACGCCGCACTGATCTGCGGCGCCACCCGGTGGGGCGCCATCCGGCAGGTGACGCTGCCGCAGATCGCCCCCGGTGTCGTCTCCGGTGCCCTGTTCGCCTTCGTCACCAGCTTCGACGAGGTCGTCGTCTCGCTGTTCATCCAGAGCCCCTACCTGCAGACCCTGCCGGTCAAGATGTTCGCCAGCGTGACCCGGGACACCGATCCCACCATCGCCGCGGCCGCCACCCTGATCATCGTGTTCACCACGGTGCTCGTGCTGGCCGCCACCTTCACCACCGCCAGGAGGAACCGTGTCCGCTGAGACCAGCCTCATCAAGGCGCGCGGAGCCCGTATCGAACTGGCGCAGGTGCGCAAGGAGTACGCGGACTCCGTCGCCGTCGACGACGTCTCCCTGGTCATCGAACCGGGCGAGTTCATGACCCTGCTGGGCCCCAGCGGCTCCGGCAAGACCACCACCCTCAACATCATCGCCGGGTTCACCGCCGCCACCTCCGGCACGCTGACCGTCGGCGGCAAACAGATGCAGGACCTGCCGCCGCACCGGCGCGACATCGGCATGGTCTTCCAGCACTACGCGCTCTTCCCGCACATGACCGTGGCGGAGAACGTCGCCTTCCCGCTCAAGCAGCGCAAGGTGCCCAAGGCCCGCCGCGCCGAGATGGTCGAGGCGGCGCTGGAGACCGTGCGGCTCGGCGGCTACGGCCACCGCCGGCCCCGCGAGCTGTCCGGCGGCCAGCAGCAGCGGGTCGCCCTGGCGCGGGCCGTGGTGTACGAGCCGAGCGTGCTGCTGATGGACGAGCCGCTCGGCGCGCTCGACAAGAAGCTGCGGGAAAGCCTCCAGCTGGAGATCAAGCGGGTGCACCAGGAGGTCGGCTCCACCTTCGTCTTCGTCACCCACGACCAGGAGGAGGCGCTGGTCCTCTCCGACCGCATCGCCGTCTTCAACGACGGGGGCATCCAGCAGGTCGGCACCGCGAGCGAACTCTACGAGAAGCCGCGCAGCCTGTTCGTGGCCGAGTTCCTCGGCGAGTCCTCCACCGTGCGCGGACGCGTCGAACCGGACGGCGACGGCTCCTGCCTGCGGGTCGGCGACCGCACCGTCCGCGTCGCCGGCCGGCTGCCCGAGGGCAGCGCGGCAGCCGTCGTCGTCCGCCCCGAGCACCTGAGAGCGCAGCCGGCTGCGGAACCGGTCGCCCCCGGGGCCAACGCGCTGCCGGCCCGGGTCACCCAGGAGATCTACCTGGGCTCCGGCCGCAAGCTCGAACTCGCCCTGCCCGACGGCACCGTGCTGCTCGCCAGGGAACAGGCCGACCGGCTCTCCGGCGTCCGCCACGGCGACGAGGTCACCGTGGTCTGGGACGTCGAGCGGGGCGTCCTGCTCGACGACCCCTCCGGAACCACCCACCCACCAGTTTCCGGTGACCGGACCCCGGTCGCCGCCGCGGAGAAGAGCGGACGATGAGCACGACCACCCCCGACACCAGCCCCACCTTCGTCAACGGCGACGTCGCCTTCTGGTTCCGGGAGGGCGGTATCCCCGCCCGCCGCCCCGCCCTGCCCGGCGACCTGGACGTGGACGTCGCGCTCGTCGGCGGCGGCTACACCTCCCTGTGGACCGCCTACTACCTCAAGCAGGCCGCGCCGGACCTGCGGATCGCCGTGCTGGAGAAGGAGTTCGCCGGCTTCGGCGCCTCCGGCCGCAACGGCGGCTGGCTCAGCTCCGAACCGCCCGGCCAGATGCACCGCTACGCCAAGGCGCACGGCCGGGAGTCGGCGATCGCGATGCAGCGCGAGATGTTCTCCTCCGTCGACGAGGTCATCCGCGTCGCCGCCGAGGAGGGCATCGACGCCGACATCCAGAAGGACGGCCTGCTGCACGTCGCCACCAACGCCGCGCAGCAGCGACGGCTGCGCGAACGGCTGCCGGCGCTGCGCGCCGAGGGCTGGGGCGAGGACGACCTGGTCGAACTCGACGCGGACCAGCTCGCCGAGCGGGTCCGCGTGGCCCATGCCCGCTACGCCCAGTGGAGCCCGCACTGCGCCCGCATCCAGCCGGCCAAGCTGGTACGGGGCCTGGCCGACGTGGTCGAGCGGATGGGCGTGGCGATCTACGAGGGCACCGAGGTCACCGAGATCCGCCCGCGCGAGGCGGTCACCCCCCACGGCACGGTCAGGGCGACGTACGTCATCCGGGCGCTGGAAGGCTTCACCGCCGGGCTGCGCGGCCACCGCCGGTCCTGGCTGCCCATGAACAGCAGCATGATCGTCACCGAGCCGCTGCCCGCCTCCGCCTGGGAGGAGATCGGCTGGCGCGGCGCCGAACTCATCGGCGACGAGGCCAACTCCTACTGCTACATCCAGCGCACCACCGACGGCCGCATCGCCATCGGCGGGCGTGGCATCCCGTACATGTTCGGCTCCCACGTCGACCAGCGCGGCGAGACCCGGACCGCCACCCAGCTGCAGCTGCAGGCCATCCTCAGGCAGCACTTCCCGGCCACCGAGGGCGTCGCCATCGATCACACCTGGTCCGGCGTGCTGGGCGTGCCGCGCGACTGGTGCGCCACCGTCCACCTGGACGAGAAGACCGGACTGGGCTGGGCCGGCGGCTACGTCGGGCACGGCGTGACCACCACCAACCTCGCCGGCCGCACCCTGCGCGACCTGATCCTGCGTCAGGAGAGCGACCTCACCCGGCTGCCCTGGGTCGGCCGCAAGGTGCGCGGCTGGGAGCCGGAGCCGCTGCGCTGGCTGGGCGTCCGCAGCCTCTACGTCGCCTACCGCGCCGCCGACCGGCACGAGAACTCCGGTCTGGAGCGCACCTCCGTCATCGCACGCGTCGCCAACGTCATCAGCGGCCGCTGAAAGGAGCCACCCCCTCATGGACACCACCGCCGTCCCCGTCGTCGCCTTCCTCGCCGACGCCGCGACCGCCGACCTGCCCCCCGCGCGCCCCAAGCCCACCAGCACCACCGGCCAGCAGGAGACCACCCGCACCCTGTGGCAGTCCCCCGACGGGCTCGCGGAGGTCGGCGTCTGGGAGTGCGACCCCGGCCACTTCACCGCCACCCGCGACGGCTACGACGAGTTCTGCCAGGTGCTGACCGGGTCCGCCACCATCCGCACCGAGGGCGGCGAGGCCGTCGAGCTGCGCCCCGGCTCCACCCTGGCCATGCCGGCGGGCTGGCGCGGCACCTGGCAGGTCCACGAGACCCTGCGCAAGGTGTACGTGCTGCGCACCCACAAGGCGGGCGCATGACCCTCGTCCTGCACGGCGGGCGGGTGTGGACCGGCGACCCGCTGCGGCCGCACGCGACGGCCGTCGCCGTGGACGGCGGCCGCATCACGGCCGTCGGCTCCGACACCGAGGTGCGCCGGGCCGCCGGCCGGACGGCGGAAACGTTCGACCTGGCCGGCCGCACCGTCGTACCCGGCCTCCAGGACGCGCACATCCACCCCGTCTGGGGCGCCCTGGAGGCACTGCGCTGCGACCTCACCGGGGCCACCGACGCCGCGAGCTGCGTCGCGACCGTACGGGAGTACGCGGCCGCCCACCCCGGGCAGCCGTGGATCCTGGGCGGCGGCTGGACCATGGACTGCTTCCCCGGCGGCTGGCCCACCCGGGAACCGCTGGACGCGGTCGTCCCGGACCGGCCCGTCTTCCTGCCCAACGCCGACCACCACTCGGCGTGGGTCAACTCGGCGGCGCTGGAGCGCGCCGGGATCGACGCCGGCACACCGGACCCGCCGGCCGGGCGGATCGAGCGCGACGCGTCGGGCCGGCCCACCGGGGTGCTGCACGAGAGCGCCATGGACCTGGTGGCCCGGCTGCTCCCGCCGGACACCGTCGAGGAGCAGCTCGCCGCGCTCCGCCACGCGCAGGACCACCTCTTCCGGTACGGCATCACCGGCTGGCAGGACGCCATCGTCGGCGCCTACGGCGGGGCCGGCGACACCCTCGCCGCCTACCGGCGGGCCGATGCCGAGGGCCTGCTGAAGGCCCGGGTCACCGGCGCCCTGTGGTGGGACCGCGACCGCGGCCCGGAGCAGCTGGACGACCTGGTGGCCCGCCGCGGCGAGCCCGGCCGCCGTTTCCGGGCCACCGCCGTGAAGATCATGCAGGACGGTGTGCTGGAGAACGGCACCGGTGCCCTGCTGGAGCCGTACCTGGACTCCTGCGGGTGCGCCACCGGCAACCTCGGCCACTCCAACGTGCCCGCCGGCCTGCTCGCCGAGGCGGTGACCCGGCTGGACGCGGCCGGTTTCCAGGTGCACTTCCACGCGATCGGCGACCGGGCGGTGCGCGAGTGCCTGGACGCGGTCGAGGCCGCCGTCCGCGCGAACGGGACGCGCGACCGGCGCCACCACATCGCCCATGTCCAGCTGATCGACGACGCGGACATCGGCCGCTTCGCCGCACTGGGGGTGGCGGCCAACGTCCAGTCGCTGTGGGCGACCCACCACCAGCAGACCGACGAGCTGACCAACCCGCTGCTGGGCGAGGGCCGGGCCGGCCGGCAGTACCCCTTCCGCCGGCTGCTGGACAGCGGCGCCCGGCTCGCCGGCGGCAGCGACTGGCCGGTCACCACGGCCGACCCGTGGCAGGCCATGCACGTCGCCGTGCACCGCACCGAACCCCCCGGCTCCGCGCACGCCGACTGGCCGGGCTCCGACCGCCCGTTCGTGCCCGGGGAGCGGCTGGACCTCACCGGCATCCTGCGCGCCTACACCGCCGGTTCGGCCTGGGTGAACGGCAACGACGACGAGGCCGGCCTGGTACGCGAGGGCATGGCGGCGGACCTCGCCGTCCTCGACCGGGACCTGTTCGCCCCGGACGCGGACGTGGCCGGCACCCGTTCGGTGCTCACGCTGGTCGCGGGGGAGGCGGTCCACACGGATTGACCGCTCCCCCCTGCAGGGAGGGGGTCCTGGCTCAGGCAGCCTCCTGGAGCAGCGCTCCAGGAGGCCTTGCGCCCTCGACGCCGGCCGGGCCCGGACCTGCCCGGACGAGCGTCCCACGGCTCAAGTTCCCACTCATCTCCAAGAGTTGGCCGCATGCGCCACAACCTGGCCAGGGGCAAGTCCGTGGACGACGAAAGACCCCGCCCCTACGATGGCCCGATGGCGTCGATCAAGCAGGTCCAAGTCACCTTCGACTGCGCGGAACCTGAGCGCGTCGCTCGTTTCTGGTGCGAGGTGCTGGGGTACGTCGTACCGCCGCCACCGGAGGGGTTTGCCACGTGGGACGATTTCGACCGCTCGCTGCCGCCTGAGCGGCAGGGTTCATCGTTCGCATGCACCGATCCCTCGGGCGTGGGCCCGCGACTGTACTTCCAGCGCGTCCCCGAAGGCAAGGTCGTCAAGAATCGGCTGCATCTCGACGTGCGGGTCGGCACCGGGCTCGTGGGTGAAGAGCGCCTGGCCGCACTTGAGGCCGAATGCGCACGACTGGTCGCGCTCGGCGCGGTACGCGTGCGACTGCTGCTTGCCGATGACCACAACGAGTCGTGCCTCCTGATGCAGGACATCGAGGGCAACGAGTTCTGTCTCGACTGAGTGGCCGCGAACGCGGCACCTTCGCGGGTCGGCCGGTCCGGCTCCGAGCCCCGCGCGCCGGGCGACACGGTCAACGTCAACAAGGAGTCCGGCACCTCCCGTCGGCCGACGCTCGGCATCCCGTGCAGGGTGTCCCACGGCCGTTGGTCCGCCGCCTCCCGCACCGAGGCGACCAGGCGGGTCGGCGCCGTCACGCCGGGCAGCGGCACGCCGGTTACCGAACCACGGTTCCGACGTTCCTCCGGGTGAGAGCCAGTGGGAACAGGAGCGACGGCCTGCCGCATAATCCTCGGATGTCCGAGAGCCCGGTTCCCATACCGTCGGAATCCGTCCCCGCAGACGTTCCCGACTGGCGGTCCGCCGACGCCGCGGCCTGCCGATGGGCCCCGTCCTCGCCCTGCTGCTCGGTCTGCTCGTCCTGCTCCCGTTCCTCGGATGAGTGCTGTCCGACGGGTCCTGCCTCCGTGCCCGGCACGGAACACTGTGTATATAAATGTGGAGCCTCGTATAGACTTACATGGTCCCGTACTCGTCCGCCGTCCCCAGGAGCTCTCCGATGGTGCACGTTCCGACCGGTTTCACCGGCCGCCACTTCCTCAAGGAGCTGGACTTCACCCAGGAGGAGTTCCGCGGTCTGGTCGGGCTGGCCGCCGAGCTGAAGGCCGCCAAGAGGGCCGGGACCGAGACGCCGTACCTGCGCGGGAAGAACATCGCGCTGATCTTCGAGAAGACCTCGACGCGCACCCGCTGCGCGTTCGAGGTCGCCGCCGCCGACCAGGGCGCCTCGACGACGTACCTCGACCCGTCCGGATCGCAGATCGGGCACAAGGAGTCCGCGAAGGACACCGCCCGCGTCCTCGGCCGGATGTTCGACGCGATCGAGTACCGGGGCGACGGCCAGGACATCGTCGAGGAGCTCGCCGCGCACGCCGGCGTTCCCGTCTACAACGGGCTCACCGACGACTGGCACCCCACCCAGATGCTCGCCGACGTGCTCACCATGACCGAGCACAGCGCCAAGCCGCTGACGGAGATCGCCTTCGCCTACCTCGGCGACGCCCGCTTCAACATGGGCAACTCCTACCTGGTCACCGGCGCCCTGCTCGGCATGGACGTGCGCCTGGTCGCCCCCAAGACGTACTGGCCCGCCCAGGACGTCGTCGACCGGGCCCGCGAGCTGGCCGCCGCCAGCGGCGCGCGCGTCACCCTGACCGAGTCCCTGGACGACGGCGTGCGCGGCGCCGACTTCGTGGCCACCGACGTCTGGGTGTCCATGGGCGAGCCCCAGGAGGTGTGGGCCGAGCGGATCGGGGCGCTCGCCCCGTACGCCGTGACCATGGACGTCCTGCGCGCCACCGGCAACCCGGACGTGAAGTTCCTGCACTGCCTGCCCGCCTTCCACGACCTCGGCACCAAGGTCGGCCGCGAGATCCACGAGCGGTACGGCCTGCGGTCGCTGGAAGTGACCGACGAGGTGTTCGAGTCGGCCCACTCGGTCGTCTTCGACGAGGCGGAGAACCGGCTGCACACCATCAAGGCGATCATGGTCGCCACTCTGGCCTGAGCGCCCTTATCCTGACAAACGGTGCCGGAACCACCCGCTCCGCCGCCGTAACGCGACCCCTGCACCCCCGAGGTCGCCCCCGCACCACCAGAAACGAGCACCACCCCCCTATGCCCGCTCCCCGCATCAAGTCCCCGGCCCTCCTCGTCGCCGAGTCCGGCGCCGACCGTGCGGGGCACGGCCTCAAGCGCACGATGGGCCTGTTCCAGCTCGTCTGCTTCGGCATCGGAGCCATCGTCGGCACCGGCATCTTCGTCGGCCTGTCCGACTCGGTCGCCCAGGCCGGCCCCGCCGTCGTCGTCTCCTTCGTACTGGCCGCGATCACCTGCGTGTTCACCGCCTTCTCCTTCGCCGAGCTCGGCGGCGCGATCCCCGTCGCCGGATCGTCGTACTCCTTCGCCTACGCCGGCCTCGGCGAGACCACCGCCTTCCTGGTCGGCTGGTGCCTGCTGCTGGAGTACGGCATCTCCATCTCCGCGGTCGCCGTCGGCTGGAGCCAGTACGTCAACGAACTGCTGCACAGCCTCACCGGATGGCAGCTCCCGGCCGCCCTCTCCGCCGGACCGGGCGACGGCGGGGTCGTGAACCTCCCGGCCGTCGCCGTCATCGCCATGGCCTGCGTACTGCTGGTGCGCGGAGTGCGCGAGAGCGCCCGGGCGACCGCCGCCATGGCCGTGCTCAAGATCGCCATCCTCGTCGCCTTCTGCGCCATCGGCTTCACCGCCTTCCAGCACGGCAACCTCACCCCGTTCTCCCCGGCCGGCCTCGGCGGCATCGGCGCGGGCACCACGGCCGCGTTCTTCTCCTACATCGGCTTCGACGCGATCACCACGGCCGGCGAGGAGGCCAAGAACCCGCGCCGGGACATCCCCGTCGCGATCCTCGTCTGCATCGGCCTGGTCACCCTGCTGTACTGCGCGGTCGCCCTCGCCGCGATCGGCGCCATCGGCGGCGGCCAGGTCGGCGGCCGCCCCGCCGCGCTGTCCTACGTGGTCAACACGGTGACCGGCTCCTCGGTCGGCGGCGCGGTGATCGCCTTCGGCGCGGTCGTCGCCATCGCCTCCGTGGTGCTGACCGTGACGTACGCCCAGTCCCGCATCCTGA
This sequence comes from Streptomyces kebangsaanensis, assembly GCF_001906585.1. Taxonomy (GTDB): domain Bacteria; phylum Actinomycetota; class Actinomycetes; order Streptomycetales; family Streptomycetaceae; genus Streptomyces; species Streptomyces kebangsaanensis. The sequence goes on from NZ_JUJA01000141.1 coordinate 39,605, forward strand.
TGTCGATGTCCCGCGACGGGCTCGTCCCGCGCGTCCTGCAGAAGGTCTCGCCGCGGACCTCGACGCCCGTCGCCGGCACCCTGGTCGTCGGCGTCGTCTTCGCGATCCCCGCGGCCTTCGCGACGCTGGACGTCGTGGTCAACCTGTGCACCATCGGCACGCTCGCCATCATGGGTGTCGTCAACATCGCCGTGATCGCGCTGCGCCGCCGCGAGCCGGGCCTCGCCCGCACCTTCCGGGTGCCGCTCTACCCGGTGCTGCCGCTGCTCGGCGTCGGCTGCTGCCTGTACCTGATGTACGAGACGGGCTGGACGACCTGGCTCCAGTTCGCCGCCTTCCTCGCGGCCGGACTGCTGGTGTACGTCGGCTACGGGCGCCGGAACTCCCGGCTCGCGGCGGGGTCCGGGGCGGCGGAGGTCACGCCGGACGCAGTCGAGGCGGAACCGCGGCCAGCCTGAACCACACCGCCTTGCCCGACGCGGTCGGGCGGTGCCCGCAGGCGGAGCTGAGGGCGCGGATCAGCAACAGGCCGCGCCCGTTCTCCTGCCAGGGGTCCGGTGCCGTCAGGACCGGCCGGGTCAGGCCGCCGGGCGGGGCCGGGTCCGGGTCGTGCACCTCCACGTGGCAGCCGGTCGGCCGCAGCTCCACCACCAGCTCTATCGGGCCCCGGCCCGCGGTGTGCTCCACGGCGTTCGCCACCAGCTCCGCGGTCAGCAGCTCCGCCGTGTCGCCGTCGGCCGTGTGCTCCAGCTCGGCCAGCGCCGTACGGACCAGGGCACGCGCCACGGGCACGGCGGCGGCCGTGTGCGGCAGCGCGACGCGCCAGGAGGAGGAGGCTGAGGGGGGTTCGTACACCGTGGGTCCGTTCGTGGCACAGGACGTCCCAGTGGTCACCATCAGGCTGTCCTGCTTTCGACGAGGGAATGGTACGGGTCGGCCTACCCGGGCGGACGACCGGCCTCCCCTGGCCCCTCCCGTCGTTACCGCGCCGTTGACGAGCCGTGACGAAGCGACGGGGACCGGCCGCACGGTCACGGACGCTATCGCGCACTCGTGACGGCGGTCACGTATGAGTGATAACTTCGGTGGGGAGAACTCAGCGAGGCACAGGTCGTGGCAGTCCCCCGAGGAGGCCGTCCGCCATGAGTCCCTTCACCGGCTCCGCAGCCCGCACCTCCGACTGGCGCCACCTGCGCGTCGAGCGCGCCGACGGCGTCGCCACGGTCACCCTCGCCCGCCCCGACAGGCTGAACGCGCTCACCTTCGGCGCCTACGCCGACCTGCGCGACCTGCTCGCCGAGCTGTCCCGCGAGCGCGCCGTGCGCGCCCTGGTGCTGGCCGGGGAGGGACGCGGCTTCTGCTCGGGCGGCGACGTGGACGAGATCATCGGCGCCACGCTGGGCATGGACACGTCCGAGCTGATGGACTTCAACCGGATGACCGGGCAGGTCGTGCGGGCGGTACGGGAGTGCCCGTTCCCCGTGATCGCGGCGGTGCACGGTGTGGCGGCCGGGGCCGGCGCGGTCCTGGCCCTGGCAGCGGACTTCCGGGTCGCCGACCCCACCGCCCGCTTCGCCTTCCTCTTCACCCGCGTCGGCCTGTCCGGCGGCGACATGGGCGCCGCCTACCTGCTGCCCCGCGTGGTCGGGCTCGGCCACGCGACCCGGCTGCTGCTGCTCGGCGAGCCGGTGCGCGCGCCCGAGGCCGAGCGGATCGGCCTGATCAGCCACCTCACCGACGAGGGCCGCGCCGACGAGGCCGCCCGGGCCCTCGCCCGCCGTCTGGCCGACGGCCCCGCCCTCGCCCACGCCCAGACCAAGGCGCTGCTCACCGCCGAACTGGACATGCCCCTGTCCGCCGCCGTCGAACTGGACGCCTCCACCCAGGCCCTGCTGATGAACGGCGAGGACTACGCCGAGTTCCACGCGGCCTTCACCGAGAAGCGCCCGCCGAAGTGGCGGGGGAGGTGAGCAGGCGGTGACCGGCGCCACGAGGATCGCGGTCATCGGCGGCGGACCCGGCGGCCTGTACGCCGCCGCCCTGCTCAAAAGGCTCGACCCGGCCCGCGAGGTCACCGTCTGGGAGCGCAACGCGCCCGACGACACCTTCGGCTTCGGCGTCGTGCTCTCCGACGAGACCCTCGGCGGGATCGAGCACGCCGACCCGGTGGTGTACGAGGCCCTGCGCGGGGAGTTCGTGCGCTGGGACGACATCGACATCGTGCACCGCGGCACCCGGCACACCTCCGGCGGCCACGGCTTCGCCGCGCTCGGCCGACGGCGCCTGCTGCGGATCCTGCACGAGCGCTGCCGCTCCCTCGGCGTCGAGCTGCGCTTCCGTACGCCTGCCCCGCCCCCGGCCCGGCTCTCCCAGGCGTACGACCTGGTCGTCGCCGCCGACGGCGTGCACAGCGCCACCCGCGCGGCGTACGCCGACGTCTTCCGCCCCCGGGTGACCGGCCACCGCTGCCGCTACATCTGGCTCGCCGCCGACTTCGCCTTCGACGCCTTCCGCTTCGAGATCGCCGAGACCGAGCACGGCGTGGTGCAACTGCACGGCTACCCCTACGCGGCGGACGCCTCCACCGTGATCGTCGAGATGCGCGAGGAGGTCTGGCGCGCGGCCGGTTTCGCTGCCATGGACGAGCAGGAGTCCGTCGAGCACTGCGCCAAGATCTTCGCCGACGCGCTCGGCGGCCACCCCCTGCGCTCCCACAAGTCCGCGTGGACCACCTTCCGCACGGTCGTCAACGAGCACTGGTCGCACGGCAACCTGGTGCTGCTCGGCGACGCCGCCCACACCGCCCACTTCTCCATCGGCTCCGGTACCAAGCTCGCCGTCGAGGACGCCCTCGCGCTCGCCGCCTGCCTGGAGGAGCAGCCCTCACTCGCGGAGGCGCTCACGGCCTACGAGGAGGAGCGCAGGCCGGTCGTCGCCTCCACCCAGCGCGCCGCGCGGGCCAGCCTGGAGTGGTTCGAGAACCTGGGTCTCCATCTCGACCAGCCGCCCCGCCAGTTCGCCTTCAACCTGCTCACCCGCAGCCGCCGCGTCACCCACGGCAACCTCCGGCTGCGCGACCCCCGCTTCACCGAGGCCGTGGAGCGCGAGTTCGGCTGCCCGCCCGGCACGCCCCCGATGTTCACCCCGTTCCGGCTGCGCGGCCTGACCCTGCGCAACCGGGTCGTGGTGTCCCCCATGGACATGTACTCCGCGGCCGACGGCGTCCCCGGCGACTTCCACCTCGTCCACCTGGGCGCCCGGGCGCTGGGCGGCGCGGGCCTGGTGATGACCGAGATGGTGTGCGTCGGCCCCGAGGGCCGGATCACCCCGGGCTGCACCGGCCTGTGGTCCGGGAAGCAGGCCGAGGCCTGGCGGCGGATCACCGACTTCGCGCACCGGCAGTCGCCGGGCACCGCGATCGGCGTGCAGCTCGGCCACAGCGGCCGCAAGGGCTCGACCAGGCTGATGTGGGAGGGCATGGACGAGCCGCTGCCGGAGGGCAACTGGCCGCTGGTGGCCGCCTCCCCGCTGCCGTACACACCGGACAGCCAGACCCCGCGACAACTCACCCGCGCCCAACTCACCGACATCCGCGAGCAGTTCACCGGAGCAACCCTGCGGGCCGCCCGGGCCGGCTTCGACCTGCTCGAACTGCACTGCGCCCACGGCTACCTGCTCTCCGGCTTCCTCTCCCCGCTCACCAACCACCGCACCGACGCCTACGGCGGCTCGCCGGCGAAGCGGCTGCGCTTCCCGCTGGAGGTCTTCGACGCCGTACGCGGAGCGTGGCCCGAGGAGCGCCCGATGACCGTACGGATCTCCGCCACCGACTGGGCCGAGGGCGGTACGACCGCCGAGGAGGCCGTGGAGATCGCGCGCGCCTTCGCCGCGCACGGCGCCGACGCGATCGACGTGTCGACCGGGCAGGTGGTGGCCGAGGAGCGGCCGGAGTTCGGACGCTCGTACCAGACGCCGTTCGCCGACCGCATCCGGCACGAGGTGGGCGTCCCGGTGATCGCGGTCGGCGCGATCTCCTCCTGGGACGACGTCAACTCCCTGATCCTGGCCGGGCGTACGGACCTGTGCGCACTGGCCCGCCCGCACCTGTACGACCCGCACTGGACGCTGCACGCCGCCGCCGAGCAGGGCTACGAGGGTCCGGCCGCGGTGTGGCCCGCCCCCTACCGGGCGGGCAGCCGCCGCCCGCGGACGGGCCGCACGGACGCGCCCAGGCCCCGCCTGACACTGGGCGGTTGACCGGCGTCACAGCCCGACGAACTCGGCCCCCGCGTCCCGCAGCCGCTCGTGCAGCCCCCGGAAGACGGCGGCCGAGCGGGCGCCCGGCCAGTCGGCGGGCAGCAGCCGGGCGGGCAGGCCCGGGTCGGCGTAGGGCAGGTGGCGCCAGGAGTCCAGGGCGAGGAGGTAGTCGCGGTAGGCCTCCTCGGGCGGAGTGTCCGCGCGCTCCTCCCAGGCGCGCAGCACGCGCGCGTGCCGGTCCAGGAACGCCTCGTGCCGTTCGGCGATCGCCGCCAGGTCCCACCACCGTCCGACCGCCCGAGCGGTCGGCGTGAAGCCCAGGTGCTCGCCGCGGAAGAAGTCCACGTACGGGTCCAGGCCCAGCCGCTGGAGCGTGTGCCGGGTCTCCTCGTACAGCCGGGCCGGGGCGATCCACACCCCGGGCGCCGCCGTGCCGAAGCCGAGCGCGGCCAGCCGGGAGCGCAGCACGTGCCGCTTGTTGCGCTCGGACTCGGGCACGGAGAACACCGCCAGCACCCAGCCCTCGTCCGCGGGCTGTCCCGTGGCGTAGATACGGCGGTCGCCGTCCTCCAGCAACTGCCGTGCCTCGGCGGAGAGTTCGTATCCCGCCGCGCCCTGCGCCGTCCGGGCCGGCAGCAGCAGCCCGCGCCGCTTGAGCCGGGACACCGAGGAGCGCACGGACGGCGCGTCCACCCCCACGGCGGCCAGGAGCCGGATGAGCTCGGCGACGGGCACCGGGCCGGGTGCGAAGCGGCCGTAGGCGCCGTAAAGCGTGACGATCAAGGACCTCGGGGCGTGGTGCGCGTGCTGGTCGGACACGTTGATCATCTTAGGCCGTCGGCATCACTGCTGGTCACCGTGGTCGCCGGTCGCCGCAGTCGCTGGTCACCGCGGACGCGGTGCGCCGTCGACGCGCAGCCGGAACCGCTGGAGCTTGCCGGTGGCCGTGCGTGGCAGCGCGTCCAGGAAGACGATCTCGCGCGGGCACTTGTACGGGGCCAGCTCGGACTTCACGTACGCCCGCAGCGCCTCGGCGTCCCGCCGCGCGCCCTCCCGCAGCACGGCGTAGGCCACCACGACCTGCCCGCGGGCCTCGTCGGGCCGCCCCACGACCGCCGCCTCCACCACGTCCGGATGGCGCAGCAGCGCGTCCTCGACCTCCGGTCCGGCGATGTTGTACCCGGCCGAGATGATCATGTCGTCGGCGCGGGCGACATGGCGGAAGTAGCCGTCGGGCTCCCGGACGTAGGTGTCACCGGTGATGTTCCAGCCGTCCCGCACGTACGCGCGTTGCCGCGGGTCGGCGAGGTAGCGGCAGCCGACCGGCCCCTGGACCGCGAGCAGTCCGGGCTCCCCGTCGGGCACGGGGACGCCGTGCTCGTCCTGCACGCGCGCGTGCCACCCCGGTACGGGCACGCCCGTCGTCCCCGGCCGGATGGCGTCGTCGGCCGCCGAGACGAAGATGTGCAGCAGCTCGGTCGCGCCGATGCCGTTGATGATGCGCAGCCCGGTCCGCTCGTGCCAGGCGTGCCAGGTGGCCGCGGGAAGGTTCTCCCCGGCGGACACGCAGCGCCGCAGCGACGAGACGTCGTGACCGTCCAGCCCGTCGAGCATCGCGCGGTAGGCGGTGGGCGCGGTGAACAGCACGGACACCCGGTGCTCGGCGACCGCGGCCAACAGCTGCCGCGGATGGGCCTGTTCGAGCAGCAGCGCGCACGCGCCGGCGCGCATCGGGAAGACGACGAGCCCGCCGAGCCCGAAGGTGAACCCCAGCGGGGGACTGCCCGCGAAGACGTCGTCCGCGCGCGGCCCGAGCACGTGCTTCGAGAAGGTGTCGGCGATCGCCAGCACGTCCCGGTGGAAGTGCGCACAGCCCTTGGGCCGCCCGGTGGTGCCCGAGGTGAAGGCGATGAGCGCCACGTCGTCGGCGGCGGTGTCCACGGCCGGATACGGCGTGCCGGGCGCCGGGCGGCGCAGGAGGTCGTCGGGGGAGTCACCGCCGTAGGCGGCCACGGCGAGCCCGGGCACCTCGGCCTTGGACAGGTCGTCGACGGACCGGATGTCGCACAGCGCGTGCCGGACCCGGGCGATCTCGCACATCGTGCGCAGCTCGTGCGGACGCTGCTGGGCCAGCACGGTGACGGCGACCGCGCCGGCCTTCAGCACGGCCAGCCAGCAGGCCGCCAGCCAGGGCGTGGTCGGGCCGCGCAGCAGGACCCGGTTGCCGGGGACGACGCCGAGATCGCCGGTCAGGACGTGCGCGACGCGGTCGACGCGGGCGCGCAGATCGCCGTAGGTCCAGGTCTCCCCGGCGGGAGTACGGAACACGGGGCGCCCGGCGTCCGCGTGGTCCAGCAGCTCGGCGGCGCAGTTCAGCCGGTCGGGGTAGCGCAGCTCGGGCAGGTCGAAGCGGAGCTCCGGCCACTGGTCCGGGGGCGGGAGGCGGTCGCGCGCGAAGGTGTCGACGTGGGCCGAGGCGGTCGGCGGCCGGGTGTCGGTCCTGCTCGGGTCCATGGCGGGTCGCCCCCTTGTCGTGGTGGGCTCGCACAGGGAGCGTAGCGCGTTGGTGACGGCAGTCAACAGTGCGCGATACGGTGGCCGTGCCCCGGCTGGTTGCCCGAAGGATCCTGGAGCAGGGAGGACCGGCGAATGCCCGCATTCTCGCTCGAACCGGAACAGGTCGCCTGGTGCGCCGAACTGCGCGCCCTGGCCGCCGACCGGCTGCGCCCGCTCGCGGACAAGGGCGAGCCGGGCCGCGTCAACCGCGCGCTGCTCACCGAACTCGGCCGACTCGGCCTGCTGGAGCGCCTGTTCACCTCCGGCGCGCTGGACCTGTGCCTGATGCGGGAGTCCCTGGCGTACGCCTGCACCGAGGCCGAGACCGCGCTCGCCCTGCAGGGCCTGGGCGCCCACCCGCTGCACGCCCACGGCACCCCGGCGCAGCGCGCCCGCTGGCTGCCGGCGGTGACTTCCGGTACCGCCGTGGCGGCCTTCGCCCTGAGCGAGCCGGACGCGGGCTCGGACGCGGCGGCGCTGACCCTCCGGGCGGAGCACGAGGGGGCCCGCTGGCGGCTCACCGGACAGAAGTGCTGGATCTCCAACGCCCCCGAGGCCGACTGCTACACCGTCTTCGCGCGTACGGCACCGGGCGCCCGCTCCCGCGGCGTGACCGCGTTCCTGGTCCCGTCGGACCGCCCCGGCCTGACCGGCACCGCGCTGGAGATGCTCTCCCCGCACCCCGTCGGCGCGCTCGACTTCGACGGCGTCCCCGTCACGGCGGACGACGTGATCGGCGAGGTGGACGGCGGCTTCCGGGTGGCCATGGGCACGCTCAACCTGTTCCGCCCCAGCGTGGGCGCCTTCGCCGTCGGCATGGCGCGGGCGGCACTGGACGCGACCCTCGCCCACACCGCGCACCGGAAAGCCTTCGGCGGCAGGCTGAGGGACCTCCAGACGGTCGCCCACCAGGTCGCCGAGATGGCCCTGCGCACGGAGGCGGCCCGCCTGATGGTGTACGCGGCGGCGACGGCGTACGACGAGGGCGCCCCGGAGGTCCCCCGACGCGCCGCCATGGCGAAGCTGCTCGCCACCGAGACCGCCCAGTACGTCGTCGACGCCGCCGTCCAGCTGCACGGCGCCCGCGCCCTGGCCCGCGGCCACCTCCTCGAACACCTCTACCGCGAGGTGCGCGCGCCCCGTATCTACGAGGGGGCGAGCGAGATCCAGCGGGAGATCATCGCCAGGGAGCTGTACACCGAGCCGTACACCGAGCCGCACACCACCGGGGAGGCCTCGTGACCGCCGAGCGCGTCAACCCGCCCGAACTGTCCCCGCCCACGGGCTTCTCCCACGCGGTGGTGGCCACCGGCTCCCGCCTGCTGTTCCTGGCCGGCCAGACCGCCCTCGACACCGACGGCAAGGTGGTCGGCGACACCCTGCCCGCGCAGTTCGAACGCGCCCTCACCAACCTCCTCGCCGCCCTGCGCACCGCCGGCGGCACCCCCGCCGACCTCGCCCGCGTCACGGTCTACGCCACCGACCTCGCCGCGTACCGTGCCCACGCACCCGAACTGGGCCGCTGCTGGCGCCGGTTGGCCGGCCGGGACTATCCGGCGATGGCGGTCGTGGGAGTCGTGCGCCTGTGGGACGAACAGGCGCTGGTCGAACTGGACGGCTTCGCGGTCCTCGAGTGACGGCGGCCGGCCCGCACGCCGCCGAGGATCGCCTCGGACCGCTCCTCCGCTACGGGTGACCGGTGCCGGTGGTGGACACGACGGCCGGGTCGGCGCGACCGCCGTCGGTCTGCCGGAGTTCGGCGAGCAGTTCGTTCTGGCCCGCCAGGAGTTCGGTGAGGATGCGCCGGGCCGCGCGCAGCAGCTCGGCGACGTCGCCGCCGGCGAGCGCGTAGCGGACGGTGGACCCCTCCCGGATGGACACGACGATGCCGGACCGCCGCAGCACGGCCAGTTGCTGCGAGAGGCTGGACGGCTCGATCTCGATGTCGGCGAGCAGGTCCCGCACCGGCACGGGACCGTGCTGGAGCAGTTCCAGGACCCTGATGCGCACGGGGTGTCCGAGCATGCGGAAGAACTCCGCCTTGGCCTGGTAGAGGGGGACCTGCATGAGTGCTCGCTCCCTGCCGCGTCGGGGATGGTCCAGAGGTGCGACGGCACCCCGGAGGGCGCCGCCGCGGAATGTGCCCTGCACAGCCGATTCTTTTCGCCCCCGGCCACGCGCATCCACTGTTTGGGGTCATGCTGATGTGGTGACTTGAAGAAATCTTCACATCATGGGCGCACGTCGGCCGGGGGCACGGGAAAGTCCTAGACCTCGAGTTGTTCCTCGACACGCTTGAGCTGGTGGCGGGCCATCGCCAGATTCGAACGGCCTTTGTCCAGGACGAGGTAGAGGAACAGGCCGTTGCCGTTGCGTCCGGTGACCAGGCGGATCAGGTGGTACTGGCCGCCGAGCGTGATCAGCACGTCCTCGATCTGGCTCTGCATGCCCAGCTGTTCCATGGTGCGCACCTTGGCGCGGATGACGTCCGTGTTCCCCGCGGCGGCGATGGTCAGGTCCAGGTCCTTGCCCCCGCCCAGGGTCCCCAGGGCCATCCCGCTGGTGTAGTCGACGACCGCCGCGCCCAGCGCCCCCTCGACCGCGGTCATCATCTCCTTCAGCGACACTTCCACACTTGCCATGCTGCCTCCCCTTGATCGTCGACTGGGCGCGGCGGCCATCGCCGTCCCGCCCGGTGATCGCACCGTAGGCGCGCGCCTACGGCGTTCGGGCGGAGGTCTTCAGGAGTGACGCCTGTTGACCGAAGGGGGTCGGGGAAAGACGATTCGGCGACCACAATCGACCAATCCTGAAGAACCGTTGACGAAGACGGCATTCATGGTGCGGTGCGGCCGAAGTCGATCGACCCGGACGGTGCCGAGTGGTCTGTGACAGGGCTGTGACCGGAAGTATGGCTTCCGCCACAGCCCCGCCGGGTCCGCTCCTGATCGACTCCGCGCATGCGCAGAGCCACCTCCCTCGTCCTGCCCCTCGCCGCCGTGCTGCTGCTCGGCGGGTGCGGGGTCGAGAAAGCCGGTGCGCGGGGCGGTGGTTCGGCCTCCGGCTGTCCCACGGGGGCGCCGTCGGGCCCGTCGGGCGACGCCCCGGGCACGGAGCGGGACGGGGTCAGGATCACCGGTTCGGGCGGTGCCTCCTGCGACGACATCCGGTGGGAGGTGACGAACACCGGGAGCCGTGCCCTCACCTACACCGTCACCTTCAGCATCGTGTCGGGCTCCGGAGCCGTGCTGAACAGCGTGGAGCGGACCGTGCCGTCCGTGGAACCCGGCAGGACCGTACGGCGCACCCTCACGCGCACCGCCATGGGCACCGCCATGGTCCCGTACGGGGACGGCACGCCGTCCGCGCGGATCCTCCAGGTGCGCAGCGTGCCCGCCGACGAGGTCCCGTCCACGGGGGGACCGTGCCCGGAGTCGGGGGTGCGCGTGTACGCGGACCGGGGCGACGCCGCGATGGGGCTGCGGGTGGTGGGGCTCCACCTGGAGAACTGCGGCACCGGCTCGTACCGGCTCGAGGGCCATCCGCGGCTCCAGCTCCTCGACGAGGACCACGAGCCCGTCGAGGGCGTACGCATCCTGCACGGCGGCGACGCGATCGCCTCCGGCACCGGGGCCGACGCCCCGCCCCGGCCGCTGACCCTGCGCCCCGGTGAGCGGGCGCGCACGACGCTGGTGTGGCGCAACACCGTCGAGATGGGGGACCCCGTGAACGCCCCCTACGTGCGGGTCCGGGCGAAGCCCGGCGCCGCGCCGGTGACGGTCACGCCGGAGCTGGACCTGGGGACGACGGGCAGGCTCGGGGTCGGCGCCTGGCAGAAGGACGAGCAGACGGCCCCGGCCCCGGCCTCCGACGGCCGCTGACCCACGGCCTTCCCGGCCGCTATGCTGCCGGCCATGTCGGAGGAGACGGCCGTACAACGGGCCACCGCAGCGCTGTTCGACTCTCCGCACTCCTTGTCCGGGGCGGCGGCAGTGCTGCCGAGGACAGCAGGGCTGTACGCGTGGTGGGCGGCGCCTGACGTCCTGCCGTCGTTTCCCGGGCCGGCGAACCCCACGGATCCCGGCCTCCGGCTTCTCTACGTGGGCAAGGCCACGCGGCTCCGCAGCCGGATCACCTCCAACCACCTGAGGCGGTCGGGGAGTTCCACACTGCGTCGGACGCTGGCGGGGCTGCTCATGTCCGCCGAGGGCTATCGGACGGCATGGACGACCGACCGGGTGGTCCTCGTGCCGGAGGACGAGGAGCGCCTCACCGTATGGATGCACGAACATCTCACGCTCACCTGGACCGAGCATCCCGAGCCCCTCTCGGTGGAAGGCGGCCTGATCTCCCGACTGCGTCCACCGCTCAACGTCGACGGTGCGCGGCCGGGCGCCGTACGTGAAGCGGTCGAGGAAGCGCGTTCGAGGTACTACCGAAGCGCCGGCCCTCGACCGGCCGGGTGAGGCCGTCCCGATGCCTGTCGCGTTCACGCATCGGGACGGGGCCATGGAGGACGGGAGCGAGGCCGGCATCCCCTCGCTCGTCGCCGAACTCGACGGACCGGTCGACGACGAACACCCGGACGTGTCGGTCACGGACGGGGAATCCTCCTGGACGGTCTCGGCTTTCCAGGGAGGGGCCCTGGTGCTTGAGAATCCCGACGACGGCGACGTCGAACCCCGTCACCTGCCGCATGCTTCCCGCACGGAGATGATCCGGGTGATGACCATGCTGGCACGAGGTGACCTGGCCGCTCTCCAGCGGTTGGACTGGCTTCCCGGTTACGAGTAGCCGACAGGCAGCTCGCCGGAGCAGCCCGCGACGGCTTCGCCACAACGGGCTCGGAGCTCCGCTCCACGTCCGCCGGTGCCTCCCGGTGCCCTCCGGTGTCCCCCTGTGTCCTCCGGCGTGCGGCGGACACCCCGGCCGCGAGGGCCGCCGCCCGTACGTTCGGCGAGGGCCGCCGCCCGTGCGTTCGGACCCGCTCACGTGCCCGGATGCGGGCCCCGGACCGGAAATACGGACCCGCATCGGGAATAAAAGTGACTCTTGATTCAGATGAGAGTAAGTGGGGCGGGGAGTTCCTCCGACGTACCAGGTGTCCGTGTGCCGGACGTCAGCCGTCACCCCGTGCCGAGCCGGGCGGTCGCCGCACCGCCCGCGGTCCGCCCGAAGAGCCCGCAGGAAGGGAGCGCATGAGCACCACCGTCCGCGACAACCCCGAGCAGAGCCGCTACGAGATCCACGACGGGGAGACCTTGGAGGGTTTCCCCGAGCGCGGGACCACCGGCCGGAAGACCGCCTTCACCCCCACGCGGGCCCTGACCCCGGCGCGGGGGAGCTGGTGATGGCGATACGGAAGAAGAACGACCCGGCCACCCAGACCCCGGCCAGGAGGGACACGCTGGTCGCCCAGCTCTCCGGCCCGGTGCGCTCCTTCCTGAGCACCGAGGCGGGCAGCGTCGGCCTGCTCCTGGCCGCTGTCGTGACAGCCCTGGTATGGGCGAACTCCCCCTGGTCGGACGCGTACACATCGCTGTGGGCGACCGACGCCTCGTTCTCGCTCGGCGGGGCCAGTCTGTCGATGGACCTGGGGCACTGGGTCAGCGACGGCCTGATGGCCCTGTTCTTCTTCGTCATCGGCCTGGAGGTCCGCTACGAGATCTCCGTGGGCGTGCTGACCGACCGCCGGCGCGTCGTGATCCCGGCCCTGGCCGGGATCGGCGGCATGCTGATCCCCGTGCTGCTGTACCTGGCGGTCGCACCCGGGGGTGAGGCCCTCCAGGGGTGGGGCGTGGTCATCGGCACCGACACCGCGTTCATGCTGGGGGCACTCGCCATCGTGGGCCCCCGGTTCGTCACGCAGCTGCGGGTCTTCCTGCTGGCCATCACCGTCATCGACGACATCGTGGCCGTCGCCGTGATCGGCTTCGTCTTCTCGGAGACGGTCCACCTGCGGCCGCTGCTGGTCGCGCTCGCCCTGTGCGCGGTCCTGGCCGGGCTGACCCGCCTGGGCGTGTGGCGCGCGGCCCCGTACGTGCTGGTCGTGCTCGCGCTGTGGCTCGCCACCCTCCAGGCCGGCCTGCACGCCTCCATCGCCGGCATGCTCGGCGGTCTGCTCATCCCTGCCCACACCCCCACGCGCCAGGCGGTGGAGCGGGCCGTCCGGCTCTTCCGCGCCTTCCGCCAGTCCCCCCGGGCGGACGTGGGTCTGACGGCACGCAGGGGGCTCAAGCGCGTCGTCTCCGTCAACGAGCGGCTGCAGACGGTGCTCCACCCCTGGACGAGCTACCTCGTCGTCCCGGTGTTCGCCCTGGCCAGCGCCGGCGTCGACCTGCGCGGCGGCGTCCTGGCCGACGCCCTGACCTCCAAGGTCACCTGGGCCGTCGTCATCGGTCTCGTCGTCGGCAAGCTCCTGGGCATCGGGGGCGGCGCGCTGCTTCCCGCCCGCCTCGGCCTGGGCAGGCTCCCGCGGGGTGTCGGCCCGGGCCACGTGCTGGGCGGCGGCGTGCTGTCCGGGATCGGCTTCACGGTCTCCCTGCTGATCGCCGGACTCGCCTTCGAGGACCCGGTCCTGCGCGCCCAGGCGACCGTCGGCGTCCTGCTGGCGGCCGTGCTCGCCACGGCCCTGGGATGGGTGGCGTTCCGCCTGGCCGCGGTCCTGCGCGGCGAGACGGACGCCGACCTGCCCCGCACCCTGGACCGCCCCGTCGACCCGGCCGCGGACCACGTCAGGGGTCCCGTGGACGCCCCCCTGACCCTGGTGGAGTACGGCGACTACGAATGTCCCTTCTGCGCCCATGCCACCGGTGTCGCCCAGGAACTGCGGCAGCGCTTCGGCGACCGGCTCCGCTACGTCTTCCGGCACCTGCCGCTGCCCGACGTGCACGAGCACGCCGAACTCGCCGCCCGGGCGGCGGTCGCCGCGGACGCGCAGGGACG
>NZ_JUJA01000142.1:0-678 GCF_001906585.1 Streptomyces kebangsaanensis
GGCCCGCGTCCGGTGCCGGGTCCCAAGCCCGCACCGCGTCCGGCCCCGGCGGCGCCCACCACGCCGGAGTTCACCGCTCCGCCGTCGGCTCCGTCCCCGGCCGCGCCGAAGCCCGGCGCCCGTCCCGGCGCCCCCAAGCCCGGTGGCCGTCCCGGCCAGGGCCAGGCCTCCCGTCCGGGCCAGGGCGCACCGCGCCCCGGCGGCCAGGGCCCGCGTCCGGGTGCCCGCCCGGCCGGTCCGCGCCCGGGCAACAACCCCTTCACCTCCAGTGGCTCCACCGGCATGGCGCGCCCGCAGGCGCCGCGTCCGCAGGGTCCGCGGCCCGGCGGCCCCGGTGCCCCCGGCGCCGGTCCCCGTCCGCAGGGCCCCGGTGCCCAGGGCGGCGGTCCGCGTCCGCAGGCTCCGGGCGGTCCGCGCCCGACCCCGGGCTCGATGCCCCGTCCGCAGGGCGGCGGTCCGCGTCCGGGTGGCCCGCGTCCGAACCCCGGCATGATGCCGCAGCGTCCCGCTGCCGGCCCGCGTCCCGGCCCCGGCGGCCGCGGCCCGGCCGGTGCCGGACGTCCCGGCGGCGGTCGTCCGGGTGGCGGCGGCGGTTTCGCCGGCCGTCCCGGCGGCGGTGGCGCCCGTCCGGGTGGCGGCGGCGGTTTCGCCGGCCGTCCCGGTGGCGGCGGCCCCGGC
>NZ_JUJA01000142.1:720-2748 GCF_001906585.1 Streptomyces kebangsaanensis
GGTGGCCGTCCCGGCTTCGGCGGACGTCCGGGTGGTCCCGGTGGCCGTGGTGGCACGCAGGGTGCCTTCGGTCGTCCGGGTGGTCCCGCGCGCCGCGGCCGCAAGTCGAAGCGGCAGCGCCGTCAGGAGTACGAGGCCATGCAGGCCCCGTCGGTCGGCGGCGTGATGCTGCCTCGCGGCAACGGCGAGACCATTCGCCTGTCGCGCGGTGCGTCGCTCACCGACTTCGCGGAGAAGATCAACGCCAACCCGGCGTCCCTCGTCGCGGTCATGATGAACCTGGGCGAGATGGTCACGGCGACGCAGTCCGTCTCCGACGAGACGCTGCAGCTGCTGGCCGGCGAGATGAACTACAACGTTCAGATCGTCAGCCCGGAGGAGGAGGACCGCGAGCTCCTCGAGTCCTTCGACCTGGAGTTCGGCGAGGACGAGGGCTCCGAGGAGGACCTGGTCGTCCGTCCGCCGGTCGTGACCGTCATGGGTCACGTCGACCACGGAAAGACCCGCCTGCTCGACGCCATCCGCAAGACGAACGTCATCGCGGGCGAGGCCGGTGGCATCACCCAGCACATCGGTGCCTACCAGGTCGCGACCGAGGTCAACGGCGAGGACCGGGCGATCACCTTCATCGACACCCCGGGTCACGAGGCGTTCACCGCCATGCGTGCCCGCGGTGCCCGGTCGACGGACATCGCCATCCTGGTCGTCGCGGCCAACGACGGCGTCATGCCGCAGACGGTCGAGGCGCTCAACCACGCCAAGGCGGCCGACGTGCCGATCGTGGTCGCGGTCAACAAGATCGACGTCGAGGGTGCGGACCCGACCAAGGTGCGCGGTCAGCTGACCGAGTACGGCCTGGTGGCCGAGGAGTACGGCGGCGACACCATGTTCGTCGACATCTCCGCCAAGCAGGGCCTGCACATCGACAGCCTCCTGGAGGCGGTCGTCCTCACGGCCGACGCCGCCCTGGACCTCCGGGCCAACCCGGAGCAGGACGCGCAGGGCATCGCGATCGAGTCCCGCCTCGACCGCGGCCGCGGTGCCGTGGCGACGGTGCTCGTCCAGCGAGGCACGCTGCGGGTCGGCGACACCATGGTGGTCGGCGACGCGTACGGCCGCGTCCGGGCGATGCTCGACGACAACGGCAACCACGTGGCCGAGGCCGGCCCGTCGACGCCGGTCCAGGTCCTGGGCCTGACCAACGTCCCGGGTGCGGGCGACAACTTCATCGTGGTGGACGAGGACCGCACGGCCCGTCAGATCGCGGAGAAGCGCGCCGCCCGTGAGCGCAACGCCGCGTTCGCCAAGCGCGTCCGCCGCGTGTCGCTCGAGGACCTGGACAAGGTGCTCAAGGCCGGCGAGGTCCAGCAGCTCAACCTCATCATCAAGGGCGACGCGTCCGGTGCGGTCGAGGCCCTCGAGTCCTCGCTGCTCCAGCTCGACGTCGGTGAAGAGGTCGACATCCGCGTCCTGCACCGCGGTGTGGGTGCGGTCACGGAGTCGGACATCGACCTGGCCATGGGCTCGGACGCCATCGTGATCGGCTACAACGTGCGCGCCGCCGGGCGTGCCGCGCAGATGGCCGAGCGCGAAGGCGTGGACGTCCGCTACTACTCGGTCATCTACCAGGCGATCGAGGAGATCGAGGCGGCCCTCAAGGGCATGCTCAAGCCGGAGTACGAGGAGGTCGAGCTCGGCACGGCGGAGATCCGCGAGGTCTTCAAGTCGTCCAAGCTGGGCAACATCGCGGGTGTGCTCATCCGCTCCGGCGAGGTCCGGCGCAACAGCAAGGCGCGCCTCCTCCGCGACGGCAAGGTCGTCGCGGAGAACCTCAACATCGAGGGTCTGCGTCGCTTCAAGGACGACGTCACCGAGATCCGCGAAGGCTTCGAGGGCGGTATCAACCTCGGAAACTTCAACGACATCAAGGTCGACGACGTCATCGCGACGTACGAACTCCGCGAGAAGCCGCGGGCGTAACGGCCCACGGCACGTGCCGCAGCCGGCCGGCGGGACCACGGTCCCGCC
>NZ_JUJA01000142.1:2762-2975 GCF_001906585.1 Streptomyces kebangsaanensis
CGTACCCGGGGGTACCCGCCCCCGGCCCCCGCGTCGCCCTGAACGGCTTTGTCCCCGAGCACCGGGCGGGCTGCCGCTCGCCGACCGGAGTCGAGAAGCGGGGCCGCCCCGGCAGAACCCTGAGGCTGGGCTCGCTTCTCGTTCCACCAAGCCGGGTGAGGACGGGTCACCGAGCCGACTGGGGGTGAGTTCACCGAGCCGGGCGAGGGCGAG
>NZ_JUJA01000142.1:3100-3529 GCF_001906585.1 Streptomyces kebangsaanensis
CCCCACGGCTGCGGCCACCTCCCGTCCCACCGAGTCGGGCGGGCGGGTGGGCGAGACCCGTGGCGCAGAGGCGGAGCCCAGGGCGGGCGAAGGAAACCCCGTCGAGCCACCGCCCGGGTTCGCGGTACCGTTCTTGATGTCCTGCCCGCCCGGATGGCAGGACCACCGACCCCGTACCGGCGGGCAACCCGGTCACACACATGTACGTGGGGACTCTGTCCTTCGACCTCCTCCTCGGCGACGTCCACTCGCTGAAGGAGAAGCGTTCCGTCGTCCGCCCGATCGTCGCCGAGCTCCAGCGCAAATACGCGGTGAGCGCGGCCGAGGTGGACCACACGAACCTCTACCGGCGAGCCGTCATCGGCCTCGCCGCGGTCTCCGGCGACGCGGCGCACCTGACCGACGTACTGGACCGGTGCGAACGGCTGG
>NZ_JUJA01000142.1:3539-8863 GCF_001906585.1 Streptomyces kebangsaanensis
GTGGAGCTGCTGTCCGTCAGACGCCGCTTCCACGGGGAGGACGACTAGGGGGGCGACCAGACGGACACCACCCGGACAGACAGCACGCACACCACGCAACGCAGAAGAAGAAAGAACGGGAGACGGACCAGTGGCCGACAACGCGCGGGCGAAAAGGCTGGCGGACCTCATCCGAGAGGTGGTGGCCCAGAAGCTGCAGCGCGGGATCAAGGACCCGCGGCTCGGCTCGCACGTCACCATCACGGACACCCGGGTCACGGGTGACCTGCGGGAGGCGACCGTCTTCTACACGGTCTACGGGGACGACGAGGACCGCAAGGCCGCAGCCGCCGGCCTGGAGAGCGCCAAGGGCATCCTGCGCTCCGAGGTCGGCCGCGCGGCCGGCGTCAAGTTCACCCCCACCCTCACCTTCGTCGCGGACGCCCTCCCGGACACCGCCCGGACCATCGAGGACCTCCTCGACAAGGCCCGCACCTCCGACGCGAAGGTGCGCGAGGCCTCCGCCGGTGCCTCCTACGCCGGTGACGCGGACCCGTACCGGAAGCCGGGGTCCGCCGACGAGACGGACGAAACCAAGACGGACGAAACCACCGAATGACCAGCAAGCCCACCCCGCCCGACGGCCTCGTCATCGTCGACAAGCCGCCGGGCTTCACTTCGCACGACGTCGTGGCCAAGATGCGCGGGATCGCGAGGACCCGCCGCATCGGCCACGCCGGCACCCTCGACCCCATGGCGACCGGCGTCCTCGTACTCGGCGTGGAGAGGGCCACCAAGCTCCTCGGCCACCTCGCGCTGACCGAGAAGGAGTACCTCGGTACCGTCCGCCTCGGCCAGACCACGGTCACCGACGACGCCGAGGGAGAGATCACCTCCTCCACGGACGCCTCCCAGGTCACCCGGGACGCGGTCGACACGGCCATCGCCAAGCTGACCGGCGACATCATGCAGGTGCCGTCCAAGGTCAGCGCCATCAAGATCAACGGCGTACGGTCGTACAAGCGCGCCCGGGAGGGCGAGGAGTTCGACATCCCGGCCCGGCCGGTGACCGTCTCCTCCTTCACGGTGTACGACCTCAGGGAGGCCGTCGCCGACGACGGCACCCCCGTGCTCGACCTGGTGGTGTCGGTGGTCTGCTCCTCCGGCACCTACATCCGCGCCCTCGCCCGCGACCTGGGCGCGGACCTCGGCGTCGGGGGCCACCTCACCGCGCTGCGCCGCACCCGCGTCGGCCCGTACAAGCTGGACGCCGCCAGGACGCTGGACCAGCTCCAGCAGGAGCTGACCGTGATGCCGATCGCCGAGGCGGCCGCGGCCGCCTTCCCCCGCTGGGACGTCGACGCCCGGCGTGCCCGGCTGCTCACCAACGGCGTGCGGCTGGACATCCCCGACGAGTACGCGGGCACCGGCCCCGTGGCCGTCTTCGGCCCCGAGGGCCGCTTCCTCGTGCTCGTGGAGGAGCAGCGGGGCAAGGCCAGGAGCCTGGCGGTCTTCGGCTGACGTCCGGCGTCCGCCCGTGGAGCGGCGAGCACGGGGTGTTCCACTGCCGCCGCTCCACGGTCCCCCCTCGGTTCCCCCTCCCCAAGCTGTATCCAGCCGCCCCTGCTTATTCACCCGACCGTGCGGGCGCTCGGAGTGAACAGAGGGAGTGAGAGGGGGCGCGTTCGCCGCGCGATCTGTCCCGCTGATCATTCGCCGCCTACCGTCGAGGGCTGGAGCACAGCCGTACGGCGGGGAGGGCCGACCATGGCGGGACGGGGTCCGCGGACGACCGGAACCGGCCGCGGCACGCAGGACGGCACCGGAGGGGCACGGGCCGCCGAGGCCCGCGACCACGCCGAGGCACGCGACCGCGCCGTGGACCGCTCCCTGGTCCGCGTCCGGGACCTGGCGGGACGGCCCCGCGGCACCGGCTTCGCGGCCGACCACGACGGCACGGTGATCACCAGCCACGAGGCGGTCGACGGCCTCTCCCGGTTCGTGCTGCACGTTCCCGGCACCGGCGACCGGTCCTGCGTGGTGACGGCCGGCGCGGTGACCGCGCTGCCCGCCCTGAACCTGGCCCTGGTCCGCACCGAGGGCCTCGCCGTGGAACCGCTCCCCGTCACCGTGCGGGACGGCGTCGGCACCGGCACCTACGTCCGCGTCCCGGCCGGCGGATGGCGCGAGGCCCGGGTGCTCGGCCCGACCTCCGTGACGTACCCGGCCGCGGACCGCGTCCATCTGCTCGACGGCGTGCTGGAGCTGGCCATCGGCACGGCGGGCCGCGACGCGCTCCGGCCGGGCGGCGGGGCGGCCGGGGGACCGGTCCTCGACGCGGCGACCGGCGCGGTGGTCGCCGTCCTCGGCACGGCCCTGCGGTCCGGCGACCGCGACGCCGGCTTCGCGGTCCCGCTGAACGCCGGCGAGGGCCCCCTCGCCGGCCTCCTCGCCCGCAACGCCGCCACGGTCGCCGCCTACGGCCCCGACCTCAACCTCGCGGCCGTCCTCGACCTCACGGCCACCTCCCTGGCCCAGGACGGTCCCGCGGGAGCCCTGCCGTCCCACCCCCTCCGACGCGGCCGCCCGGACGGCGCACCGCAGCTCCGCCCGCCTGCCCGCCCGGTCGAACGTGCCGCCACGGCCGCGGAGCTGGCCGCCTTCTGCGGGAGCGGGGCCGCTGTGCTCGGGCTGGTCGGCGAGCCCGGGAGCGGGCGGACGACCGAGCTCGCGGCGCTGGCCGGCCGGCGGGCCCGGGACCCTGCGCCGGCGCCCACGCTGTGGCTGCGCGGCGCCGATCTGGAGGGCGGCGACGGCTCGGTCGCGGACGCGGTGGGCCGGGCGCTGGACCGGGCGGCCCGGATCGTGGCGGCCGCGCGGGCACCCCTGCCCACCGCGCTCGCCGACCTCACCCCGGAGCGCGTCGCCCGCCTCGCCCGCGGCCACGGCCGTCCCCTCCTGCTCCTCCTCGACGGCCCCGAGGAGATGCCGGCCGCCCTGGCCGACCGGCTCCCCGAGTGGACCGAGGGCACCGCGCGGTGGCTGCGCGGGACAGGGGCACGGCTGGTGGTGGCGTGCCGGGAGGCGTACTGGGAGGAGGCGGGGGCGCACTTCCCGGCCGACCTGCTCCACATCCCCGCCGCGGCCACCGCCACGGCCGGGGCCGGCGGCACCGCACCTCTCCCGCCCTGCCTGCGCCTCGGCGGCCTCACTCCCGCCGAGGCCCGCCGGGCGCGCTCCCGCCACGGCATCCCCGACGGTGCGCTGGTGGACGCCGACGCCCGCCACCCGCTCACGATCCGGCTCCTGTCGGAGGTACGCGCGGCCGTCCCCGACGCCACGGACCACCCCCCTCTCGACCGGCACGACGTCCTCGCGGCCCACCTGGACCTGGTGTGCCTGCGCGTCGCCGTCCGCCTCGCCGCGGAGAACGGCCTGCGCGGCACCGTCGTACGGCGCCTCGCGGCGAAGGTCTCCGGACAGGTGCACGAGGCCGCCCGCCGAAGCCTCGGCCACGGCCGGGGCGAGCTGGACCGGGCGACGTTCGAGGCGGTGTTCCCCCGGGGACCCGCCCCCGCCCGCCTCGGCGGCGGCACCNGGGCGTCGGCCGTCCTCGCCGAGGGCCTGCTCGCCCCGGCCGGCGGCGGCTACCGCTTCGCGGACGAGGAACTCGCCGACTGGATCCAGGGAACCCACCTCGACCTGGACGAGGCGCTGAGCGTCCTGGTGCACCGCCGGCACACCCCCGGAGCGCCGCACCGCCCCCTGCCCGTCCCGCACCACCGCATCGGCCCCGTCGTCCAGGCCCTGCTCCTCCTCGCCCGCCGGCACGGCCCGCGCCGGCTGGCCGTACGGCTCGAGGAGCTGCTGTGCGCCCTGGACACCGACCCGCACTCCTGGTGGGCGTCCCGCCTGCTCGCCGGCGCACTGCTGCGCCTGCCGGACGCGACGCCGTACGCCCGGGTGCTGCGGTTGCTCGCCGAGCGGATCGTGGCGTGGCGGCAGTGCGGCCTGCCCGTGCCGACCGGCTTCGGCCCGGGTTTCTGGACCGCCCTCCACCTCTCCGACGCCGACCGCTGCGACCTGCTCAGGCGCCTCCTCCTCGCCGACGCGGCCCCGCACGCCGGCCCGGCCGCCACCGCCGCGCCCGGCGGACCCCGCTACCTCGACGCCGTCGCGCACCTCCTCGCCGCCGACCCGGCCGCCGTGCAGCCGCACCTCACCCGCTGGTTCGACGACGAGCGCCCCCTGCCCGCCGCCCCGCACGCCACCGTGGCCACCGCCGCGCAGGCCCTGCTCCACACCCACCGGCACCGCGCCCCGGACGACCTCACCGACACGCTGGCCCGATGCGCGCACGCCCGCGCCGACGAACTGCTGGCCGTGCTCGCCGAGGAGGAGCCGTCCGCGCTGTGCCGGGCCGTCGACCGGTGGGCGCGCGACGAACACCCGGCCCGCCGGTCCGCGGCCGTCACGCACGGCCTGCGCACCGCGCCCCACGTCCGCACCGAGGCCGACGGCGAGCTGCTGAGCCGCGCCGCCCTCACCGTCCTCGCCCGCCCCGCCGACTCGGCCCTGCACGGCGACGCGCTCGCCCTGCTCGTACGGGATCCGGACACCCGCGCCCGTCATCTGCCGCGGGCGCTGCGGCACTTCGCGGCGGGCGACGCGCACCTCCCGCCGAGCGTGCCCGCCCTCGCCCTGACCACCCACCCCGAGGCGGTCCTCGCCGCCTTCGGCGACCGTATGCGCCGGGGCGCGGACATCGGGGAGGCGCTGCGTACCCTGGCCGACGCGGCCACGCCGGCCCTGGCCCGCCGGGTGGCCCTCCTGGTCCGCGAGGCGGTGGCGCGGCGCCCGGAGAGCGCGGGGCCGGTGGCGGCGTACGTCGACCGGCGCCTGGACCACGGCCCCGCCGCCCGCTCCGTTCTCCTCCCGCTGGTCGCGGGGCTCCTGGAGCGAAGCGGCGACGGCGGCACGCGACGGCTGCGGGCCGCGCTGGGCGGCGTGCTCGCCGCTCCCGGCACCCCGGCCTCCCGCCCCCTGCGCCGGGAGCTGCTGGACTTCCTCCTGGCCCACGAGGACGACCCGGCCGTCCTGGACGCGGTGCTGCACGCCGCCGCCCCCACCGCCGAGGAGGACCTCCGCGACCTCGTCCACCGGGTCGGCCTGCTCCTGGTCCGCACCCCGCAGGGCGCGGCCGTGTTCGACCGGAGCCTGGTGGAGCTGGGCCGGCGGGTCCCCGGCTTCGCCGCCCGCGTGGCCGGCTGGCTGACCGACGCGCCCCAGGACTGGGCCGCGGTGGTGGGCCCCGGCGCCCGCCGGACGATCGAGGGCGCGGCGGG
>NZ_JUJA01000142.1:8883-16321 GCF_001906585.1 Streptomyces kebangsaanensis
CCCGCCCGCCGCGCCCGGCGGCCGTCCGACGACGTGCGCCCCGTCACAGCGTCCATGCCAATGCGGGAGGGGGACACGGGGCATGGCACCCTTAGACCTGCGGACAAGACAGCAGGACAAGCAAGACAACCGACAAGCAAGACAACAAGGCAACAGGGACACAGGTGCGACGAGGAGCGGTCACAGTGCAGCGCTGGCGCGGCTTGGAGGACATCCCCCACGACTGGGGGCGCAGCGTCGTCACCATCGGCTCCTACGACGGAGTCCACCGCGGACACCAGCTGATCATCGAGCACGCCGTGAACCGCGCCCGCGAGCTCGGCGTCCCCGCCGTCGTCGTCACCTTCGACCCGCACCCCAGCGAGGTCGTACGCCCCGGCAGCCACCCGCCGCTGCTGGCCCCGCACCACCGCCGCGCCGAGCTGATGGCCAAGCTGGGGGTGGACGCGGTGCTCGTCCTGCCCTTCACCGCGGAGTTCTCGAAGCTGTCCCCGGCCGAGTTCGTCGTCAAGGTGCTGGTCGACAAGCTGCACGCCAGAGCGGTCGTCGAGGGCCCGAACTTCCGCTTCGGCCACAAGGCCGCCGGCAACGTGGAGTTCCTCGCCGAGCAGGGCGAGGTCTACGACTACGAGGTCGAGGTCGTCGACCTGTACGTCAGCGGAGAGGCGGGCGGCGGCGAGCCCTTCTCCTCGACCCTGACCCGCCGCCTGGTCGCCGAGGGCGACGTCGAGGGCGCCCGGGAGATCCTGGGCCGTCCGCACCGGGTGGAGGGCGTCGTGGTCCGCGGCGCCCAGCGGGGCCGCGAGATGGGCTTCCCCACGGCCAACGTCGAGACGCTCCCGCACACCGCGATCCCCGCCGACGGCGTCTACGCCGGCTATCTGCACGCCCAGGGCGAGACGATGCCGGCCGCGATCTCCGTCGGCACGAACCCGCAGTTCGACGGCACCGAGCGCACGGTGGAGGCGTACGCCGTCGACCGCGTCGGCCTCGACCTGTACGGGTTGCACGTCGCCGTCGAGTTCCTGGCCTTCGTCCGCGGCCAGGCGAAGTTCGACTCCCTCCAGGCGCTGCTGGAGACGATGGCACAGGACGTCGAGAAGTGCCGGGAGATCATCGCGGCGGACGTGAGGACGGGCTCCTAGGGCGCTGCCGGAGCCGTGTCCTCCCGTGCGCGTGCCCAGTGGCACGCGACCTGCGCCTCGCCGCTCCCGCCGAGGATCTCGAGGTCCTGACCGCGGCACGCCCGGTCCACGCCCGCCCGTTCGGCCTCGCCGCCCGCCAGGACGTGGCAGCGGACGTGGAAGCGACAGCCGGAGGGGATGCGGGAGGGGTCCGGGGGCTCGCCGCCGAGGACGACCGGATCTCCGGGGGCCTCGGGCAGGACGGACAGCAGGGCCTGGGTGTACGGGTGCCGGGGCGCCGTCAGGACCTGCTCCACCGCGCCGGTCTCCACGATCCGCCCCAGGTACATCACCGCGACCCGGTCGGCGATGTTCCAGGCCAGCCCCAGGTCGTGGGTCACCACCAGCGCGGACAGGCCGAGTTCGGTGCGCAGCCGCAGCAGCAGGGCGAGGATCTCGCCGCGCACCGAGGCGTCCAGGGAGGCCACCGGCTCGTCGGCGACGAGGAGTTCGGGCTCGAGGACCAGCGCGCCCGCGATGACCACGCGCTGGCGCTGACCGCCGGACAGCTCGTGCGGGTAGCGCAGGAAGAAGCGCTCGGGCGGCCGCAGCCCGGCCCGGGACAGGGCCCCGGCGACCGCCGCCCGCTCGTCCCCGTCGTGCCCGTGGATGCGCAGTCCCTCGGCCACGGCGTCGTACACGGTGTGGCGCGGGTTGAGCGAGCCGCTCGGGTCCTGGAGCACCAGTTGGGCCCGTTTGCGGTACGCCTTCAACGCGCGCGAGGAGTAGTCGAGCGGGGCACCGTCGAAGGTGACGCGCCCCGCGGTCGGCTCCACCAGACCGAGCAGCGAGCGGGCCAGTGTCGTCTTCCCGCACCCCGACTCGCCGACCAGCGCGACGATCTCGCCGGGCCGGATGCCGAGGTCCACCCCGTCCACGGCCCGGACGGCCGGCGTGCCGTTCCGGCCGGGGAAGGTGATCCGCAGGCCCTCGACCCTCAGCAGCGGTGGCGTGGTCGTCATGCGGTGCTGCTCCTCACTTCCGTCTCGTCCCCGGTGCCCGCGGCGCCCCCGCTCGCGGCTCCCTCCCCGGTGGCCGCGGCCCCTTCCGGCACATGCACACAAGCCGCCCGCCGCCCCGCTCCCGCCTCGCGCAGCACCTGGTCCTGTGCGGCGCAGACGTCCAGCGCGACCGGGCACCGCGGGTGGAACGCGCACCCGGACGGCACCGCCGCCGGGTCCGGCGGATCGCCCGGCAGCCCGCGGGGCGCGAACCGGGACGCCGGGTCGCCGATGCGGGGGAACGCCTCCGACAGGGCCCTGCTGTAGGGGTGCCGGGCGTCCTCGTAGACCTGCCGGGCCGGGCCCTCCTCGACCACCCGGCCCGCGTACATCACCGCCAGCCGGTCGCAGGTGTCGGCCAGGACGGCGAGGTCGTGGCTGATCATGACCAGCCCGAGGTCCTGCTCGCTCACCAGCCGCTGGATCAGCCGCAGGATCTGGGCCTGGACCATCACGTCCAGCGCCGTGGTGGGCTCGTCGGCGACGATCAGCCGCGGATCGCAGGCCAGCGCCATCGCGATCATCACGCGCTGCCGCTGCCCGCCGGACAGCTCGTGCGGGTACGCGCTCGCCCGCGCCGCCGGCAGCCCCACCTGCTCCAGCAGCTCCCCGCTCCTCCTCCGCGCGCCCGCCGCGGTCTCCTTGCGGTGCAGCAGGATCGGCTCGGCGATCTGGTCACCGACCCGGTGCACGGCGTTCAGCGAGTGCATCGCGCCCTGGAAGACGATCGACGCCCCCGCCCAGCGCACCGCCCGCACCCGGCCCCACTTCATCGCCAGCACGTCCTCGCCGTCCAGCAGGATCTCGCCGCCGATCCGGGTCCCGGCCGGCAGCAGCCGCAGCAGCGCCAGCGCCAGCGTGGACTTGCCGCAGCCGGACTCGCCCGCGATGCCGAGCTTCTCGCCCGGGGCGAGGGTCAGGCCGGCCCCGCGCACGGCGGCCGCACCGCCCGGATACGTCACTTCCAGGTTCCGCACGTCGAGCAGGCTCAACGGGACACCCCCAGCCTGGGGTTGAGGACGGACTCGACGGCCCGCCCGCACAGTGTGAACGCCAGCGCGACGACCGCGATGGCGATACCCGGCGGCACCAGGTACCACCAGTCGCCGGAACTGACCGCCCCCGCCTCCCGCGCGTCCTGCAGCAACCCGCCCCAGGACACGCCGGTCGGGTCGCCGAGCCCGAGGAAGGCGAGCGTCGCCTCCGTCAGGATCGCGGTGGAGATGATCAGGGTGGTCTGGGCGAGGACCAGCGGCATGACGTTCGGCAGCACGTGCCGGGACATCACGTGCCAGTGACCGCCGCCGAGCGCCTTCGCCCGTTCGATGTACGGCCGTGACTCCACCGCCAGCGTCTGCGCCCGCACCAGACGCGCGGTGGTCGGCCAGGTGGTCACGCCGATCGCCACGACGATCGTGCCCAGCGAGCGGGACATCACGGTGGCGAGCGCGATGGCGAGCACCAGCGTCGGCATCACCAGGAACCAGTCCGTGATCCGCATCATCACCGTGGCGTACCAGCCGCGGAAGTGCCCCGCGGTGATGCCGATGAGCGTCCCGATCGCCACCGACAGCACGGCCGCGAGCAGCCCGACCAGCAGCGAGACCCGCGAACCCCAGATCACCAGGCCGAGCAGACTGCGCCCGAACTGGTCCGTGCCCAGCGGGAACCGCGCGCTCGGACTCTCCAGCGGCCCGCCGGGCGCGTCGGTCACGCTCCGCACGTCCGCCCCGACGGTCAGCGGCGCGGTCAGCGCGACCAGCACGCACAGCACGAGCGCGGCGAGCCCGACGACGCCCGCGCGGTGCGTCCGGTACTGCTTCCAGAAACGGGCGGCGGAGGCCCGGCGGCGCTGCCGGGTGAGCGTGCGCGGACCGGGCGTCGCAGTGGTGTCGGCGGTCATCGGCCCACCCTTGGGTCGAGCAGCGGATACAGCAGGTCGGCGAGGGTGTTCATCACGATCACCGCGGACGCGAAGAAGAAGAACAGCCCCTGCACCAGCGGCAGGTCGGGCACGCTCAGCCCCTGGTAGAACAGCCCGCCGAGCCCCGGCCAGGAGAACACCGTCTCGACGAGGATCACCCCCGCCACGGTCCGGCCGAGATTGACGAAGACCAGCGTCACGGTCGGCAGCAGCGCGTTCGGCACGGCGTGCCGGCGCCGCACCTGGTCGTCCCGGAGCCCCTTGGCGCGCGCGGTCGTCAGATAGTCGCCGCCCATCTCGTCCAGCAGCGCCGACCGCGTGACCAGCAGGGTCTGCCCGTACTCCACCGCGACCAGCGTCACCACCGGCAGGACGAGATGGTGGGCGACGTCGACGGCGTACGCGAAGCCCTCCTTGCCGCCCGACTCCATGCCCCCGGTCGGGAACAGCCCCGGAACCGGGCCCACGCCCACCGACAGCACGATGATGAGCAGCAGCCCCAGCCAGAAGGACGGCACGGAGTAGAGCGTCAGCGCCAGACCCGTGTTGAGGCGGTCGCCGAGCCGGCCGTGCCGCCAGGCGGAGCGGGTGCCGAGGACGATGCCGAGCGCGGTGTAGAGCACGAAGGCCGTACCGGTCAGCAGCAGGGTGTTCGGCAGCGCTTCGGTGATCTTGTCGATGACCGGTGTGCGGAACTGGTACGAGGTCCCCAGGTCCCCGGTCAGTGCCTTGCCGCAGTAGTGCGCGAACTGCCGCCACAGCGGCAGGTCGAGCCCGAACTCGCGCCGGTAGGCGGCGAGCTGCTCCGCGGAGACCGGCCGTCCGCCGGTCATGAACTTCACCGGGTCGCCCGGGATCAGCCGGAAGAGGAAGAAGCTGGTGACGAGGACGGCGAGCAGCGAGACGGCCGCGCCGGCCAGCTTGCCCGCCACGTACCGCAGATACGCGGCGGCGGTCCTCGCCCGTGGCCCCCGGCCCGCCGCCGGCCCGGGCGTCCCCGGGTCGGCGGCGGCCCCCTCGACCAGCGCGGGTGTCGCTTCCGCGGTCATGCGCGCTCACCGCCCGCTTCACTCACTGCCTGTTCCGTCCGTCCTCCGGTCACGGTCTACTCACGGTCCTCCGCCGTGGCCCGGCGGCGCATCGCGAAGAGCCCCGCGAGGCCGGCGAGGACGACCACACCCGCCACGATCCCGATGACGACGCCCGTGGAGGCGGAACCGCCCGAGGAGTCGTCGGAGTCCGCCGGAACGGCCGACCACCAGCTCCAGTAGCCGTCCTGCCCGTAGATGTTCCCCGCCTCGGCCGGCATGGTGGTGATCGACTCGATCTGGTCCGTGCGGTAGGCCTCGACCGCGTTGGGATAGGCCATGACGTTCATGTACCCGAGGTCGTACAGCCGCGACTCCATCTGCTTGACGAGATTCGCCCGTTCGGCCGGGTCGTACTCGGCGAGCTGCTTGGCGTACAGCTCGTCGTACGTCTTGTCGCAGATGAAGTTGTCGGTGGCGCCGGTGTCCTTGGGCGTCGCCGGCAGCGCGGCGCAGGTGTGGATGGAGAGCACGAAGTCGGGGTCGGGGTTGACCGACCAGCCGTCGAAGGCGAGGTCGTACTTGCCCGCGAGCCACGGGTCGGTCACGTTGTCCAGGCAGTCGAGGGTGACCCCGATGCCGAGCCCGCCCCACCACTCCTGCAGGTACTTGCCGACCGCCTTGTCGTTGGGGTCGGTCGCGTGGCACAGCACCCGGTAGTTCAGTGGCTTGCCGTCCTTGCCGACGCGCTTGCCGTCGGCGTTCGCCCGGTAGCCCGCTCGGTCGAGGAGTTCGGCGGCCTTCGCCGGGTCGTACGCCAGCCGCCGGTTCCCCGACGGCTCCCAGAAGTACGTCGGGTAACGCGGCGGGATGTAGCCCTGGCCCTCCACCGCGTGGCCCTGGAAGACCTTGTCGACGATGGTCTTCCGGTCGACCGCCATGAACAGCGCGTGCCGCACCCGCTCGTCGAGCAGGGACGGGTGGCCGTCCCCGAACTTCTTGCCGTTCCTGGCCTGCGCGCCCGGGTTGGTGGCCAGGGCGTAGAAGCGGCGCCCGGGGCCTTCGTTGACGCGGATGTCCTTCTCGCCCTTGAGCGAGGCGGCCTGGGCGGGCGTCAGGGCCGGCGAGCCGGCCACGAAGGAGACCTCGCCCTTGCGCAGGGCGGCGACGGCGGCGTCCTGGTCCTTGTAGTACCGGAAGACCAGCTCGTCGAACTTCGGCGCGCCGCGCCAGAAGTCCTTGTTGGCCTTCAGCCGCACATAGCTGTCGGGCTTGTAGGCGGTGAGGACGAACGGGCCGTTGCCGACGACCGGGAAGGACTTGTCGTTGTTGAACTCCGAGAAGTCGTCGACCTTCTCCCAGACGTGCTTGGGCACGATCGGCACGTCGAGCGCGGTCATCGTGGCCTGTGGCTTCTTCAGCCGGATCACCAGCTGGGTGGGGCTGGGCGCGGTGACCTTCTCGAAGTTGTTGACGAAGCTGCCGTTGGCGGTGGCGGCGCCCTGGTCCGTCATCATCTTGTTGAACGTCCACGCCGC
This sequence comes from Streptomyces kebangsaanensis, assembly GCF_001906585.1. Classification (GTDB taxonomy): domain Bacteria; phylum Actinomycetota; class Actinomycetes; order Streptomycetales; family Streptomycetaceae; genus Streptomyces; species Streptomyces kebangsaanensis. Next base: position 15,559 of record NZ_JUJA01000142.1, read on the forward strand.
GTCCTCGGCGGTGGCCTGCTGTCCGTCCGACCACTTGGAGTCGGAGCGGATCGTGTACGTCCAGGTCAGCTTGTCCGGCGACGGCTCCCACTTGGTGGCCAGGCCCGGAACGACGTGGGCGTCCTTGGGGTCGTAGTTGGTCAGGTACTCGTACGTCAGCCGGTGGATGCTCGTGCTGAGCAGCCGTACCGCCAGGAACGGGCTGAGCGAGTCGACACTCTGCGCGACGGCGACGGTGAGGACTTTTCCGTCCTTCCCGTCCTTCCCGTCCTTCCCGTCCTTCCCGGCCTGTGTGCCTTCCGCGGCATGGGCCCGCGGCGCGGCCGGGACGAGCGGGGACGCGAGTCCGGCCGTGAGGACGAGGGCGGCGGCGCCCGCGGTGGCGAGTAGCCGGGTTCGCCCCAGGCGGGGGCCGGTGCGTCCTCTGCCGTGCAGATCATGTGTGTTCATGGCTCGGTGACCTCGCGTCATCGCACGCAGGAAACGGTTTGCGCCTCCTGCCGGGGCGGGCTTGAACAGGCTTGAACGGGCTTGATCGGGTGACGCCGGCGGAATGAAGTGAGTGTCTATCAGCGGCAGTCTGCGCGCGTCAACGGTACGTCAAACCCCATGTGGCCTGCGGAAACGACAGGCGTGCCGCTCTGTTGCTCCACATTGGTGGAGACCGGTGAAGCCTCCCTGGTGAGGGCGTGGCGACGGAAACCCGACCGGTTCTGACTGCGAACACGCGAAGGCCCGCGCCGTCGGGGACGGCGCGGGCCGG
>NZ_JUJA01000142.1:16456-21161 GCF_001906585.1 Streptomyces kebangsaanensis
GGGTACGGCTGGGCGGGCTGCTGCTGGGGAGCGAACTGTCCCGGGACCTGCTGCCCCGGCTGTCCCGGGTAGGGGTGCTGCCCGGGGTAGGGGTGCTGCCCCGGTACGGGCTGGCCCGGCAGCGGTGGGGCCGCGACCGGCGGCGGGTTGCCGTCGGACGTCCACAGTCCGTGCGACTGCTGATGCCGTACGAAGTCCTCGGCGACCAACGCCGCGAGGTGGAAGTACGCCTCCCGCACCTTCGGCCGCATCATGTCCAGGTCGACCTCGGCACCGGCGGCCAGATGCTCGTCGAAGGGCACCACGACGACCCCGCGGCAACGGGTCTCGAAGTGGGAGACTATGTCCTCCACCTTGATCATCTTGCCGGTCTCGCGCACACCCGAGATCACGGTGAGGGCGCGTGCGACCAGGTCGGCGTACCCGTGCGCGGACAGCCAGTCCAGCGTCGTACTGGCGCTGCTCGCACCGTCCACGGACGGCGTGGAGATGATGATGAGCTGGTCGGCGAGGTCGAGCACACCGCGCATGGCGCTGTAGAGCAGGCCCGTGCCGGAGTCGGTGAGGATGATCGGGTACTGCTTGCCCAGCACGTCGATCGCGCGGCGGTAGTCCTCGTCGTTGAACGTCGTGGACACGGCCGGGTCGACGTCGTTGGCGATGATCTCCAGCCCGGAGGGCGCCTGGGACGTGAACCGCCGGATGTCCATGTAGGAGTTGAGGTACGGGATCGCCTGGACGAGGTCACGGATGGTGGCCCCGGTCTCCCGGCGCACCCGGCGGCCGAGCGTACCGGCGTCCGGGTTGGCGTCGATGGCGAGGATCTTGTCCTGCCGCTCGGTGGCGAGCGTGGAGCCGAGCGCGGTGGTGGTGGTCGTCTTGCCGACACCGCCCTTGAGACTGATCACGGCGATCCGGTAGCAGGACAGCACCGGCGTACGGATCAGCTCCAGCTTCCGCTGCCGCTCGGCCTCCTCCTTCTTCCCGCCGATCCTGAACCGGGGCCCGGGGCTGGCCGGCCGGCCGCTGCGGGCCTTCTGCTTCTTGTTGTTGAGCAGCCGGTCGGAGGACAGCTCCACGGCCGCCGTGTAACCGAGCGGAGCGGCCCCCGGATTGGTCGGCTGCCGCTGGTCGTGCTGCACCGGCTGCGGCCAGCCGGTCCCGAGCCGGGGATCGACGGGCTGCTGAGCCTGAGCCGGGTCGGGCTGCTGAGGCTGCTGGGGCGGTTGGGGGAAGCCGTAACCGCTGGGCGGAACGGGCGGGTTGGGGATGGCGCCCGGTGCCTGGGGGAAGCCGTATCCCGGTTGGGGGCCGGCCGGTGGGGCGGGGGCGTTCATGGGCTGCTGGGCGGGGGGCTGTTGCGTGCCCGGGGTGCCGGGTTGGGGGAAGCCGTATCCCGGTTGGGGGCCGGCCGGTGGGGCGGGGGCGTTCATGGGCTGCTGGGCGGGGGGCTGTTGCGTGCCCGGGGCGCCGGGTTGGGGGAAGCCGTATCCCGGCTGGGGGGCTGCGGGGGCGGCCGCCTGGTTCCAGGCAGCGGGGGCCGGCTGCGGCGCCGGCGGCTGGAAGGGCGGCTGCTGGGCCGACTCGGGAGGCGGCCCCTGCGGTGCCGTCGGCTGCGGCTGCGGCTGCGGCTGCGCGGCCGGGTGGGGCTGCGGTTGGCTGGGCCACTGGGCCGCCGGAGCGGGTGCGGCGGGCTGGTACGACGGCGGCAGCGGCGGCACCGGCCCCTGCGGGACCGGCGGGGGAGTCCAGGAGGCAGGCGCGTCCTGCGGGACGACGTCCTGCGGGACGGCGGCGTCCTGGGGCTCGGCCGCGACCGGCTGAGCGGCCGAGGCAGCGGACTCCTCGGCCTCGCCGCCCGCGGGCTCGGTGCCGGCCGAAGCGGCGTCCGCGTCGCCGGTCTCCGCCGCCCCGGCATCCGTGGCGTGCGACGCGTCCGTGTCCGCGGCCGGGGCGCTTCCGGCCCCGCTCGGCTCGCCCTCGGCGGACTCGGAGTCACCGGACACCTCGGCGACGGGCTGCACCGCCCCGGTCCCGTCGGCGGATTCGGTGGAATGGGCGGACTCGGCGGATTCGGCCTCCCCCTCCGGGCCACGCTCGTCCGACCCCGTGTCCTCCGCGGCCCGGTCCTCTCCCTCCGCCGGCGCGACGGACTCGTCCTCCCGGACCTCGGCCCCGGGCGTCTCACCCTGCGCGTCGGTCCGCTCCGCGACCTCCCGCTTCGGGGCACCGGCGGAGATCCGCATGGTGGCACCGCTCTCGAGGTCACCGGCCCCGGGACCCGCCCCCTGCTCCTGCGGTTCGAACCCACTGTCCGCCGGAAGCTGCGGCACGGCCACCGGGTTCCCCTCCGGCGGCGCGGGCGGCACGGGCGGCACGGGCGGCGTGTAGGCACCGCCCGGCTGGAACGCCGGAGGCGGAGTGAAGGACGCTCCCGGCGCGGGAGCCGGCGGAGCCGGCGAACCGGAGGACTCTCCCGCCTCCCCGCCCCCGGACCCCGAACCGCTCGACGCGTTCTGCGTGTACCAGGCGGGCGGCGCGTAGTCGATGGTGAACTCGCCGGTCGTCTCGATGGCCGACTCCGCGTCGGGCTGGTCATCGTCGGGTGTGGCCCAGCCCCCGCGGATCCCGTCCCGATCGCTGTTCACAGTTCCTCCTGGTGTGGTCGAGCACCCTCATGCTGCCGGGGCGACCATGTCGTGTCGTTCCGAGTCGTCCGTAGTCGTTCGAGGCAGTCCGGTCCACCGGCTCCCCCGGGGCCGTCGACGTCCGGCCCGCGGGTACTGCCGTCGCGCCCGCTCCCAGCCTAATCACCACGGGCCACACCCCGGCAGGCCCGTCCACCCCCCAACACGCGCCCACCGGGCCACGCCCGCCCGGCACATGACGTGGCCGGCCGCCACCACACCACGTCAGTCCCGAACGAACCGGGCGAGAAGGGAGAGTTCAGTCCATCCGCCGCGGATTGCCCAACAACCCGGTCTCGGCATCGGTGGGTCGGGTCATCACGTACTGCCGGTCCCGGTCGGCGCACCACAGCGTGAGGCCGTCGGCGAGCGTCGGCAGGGACTCCACGTCCGCCCGCGGCAACGCCATGGTGCGACTCAGGTCGGCCGCCTCGTCCGGCGAGATCCGCTGGACGCCGACGAGCCGTGCCTGCCGTATCAGCCGAGGGGCCACCGGACTCATGTACGGCAGCAGGGTCAGCACCGACTGCCAGGGGCCCGACACGACCCGGCCGCGCGGCGGCCGCATGCCGCAGTCCCGCACGACCAGCACGGGCGTGCCGGCCGACGCGCCTTGCGGGGGCACCCGGCCCACCTCGTACACGGCCAGTCCGTTCTGACCGCCGCCCATGGCGTGCACCATCTGCACCCAGGACCGGGGCCGGCCCGTCTCCACGGCGACACGCGCCCCGGTGGCCGCCGCGCGCAGGGCCAGGACCTGCGCCGTCCACAGACCGCCGATGAGCACGACGTCGTACGGCGTCGGCCGGTTGAGCCCCAGAACGGCGGGCTGCCCCTCGGCGTCCACGCCGATGACGACGCCGTCGTCCCCGATGGGCAGCGCGAGCGCGTCCAGCTGCTCCGGGGGGAGCGTGTGGTGCCCGTGCCGCGGACCGATCAGCCCGAGGCCGCTGCGCAACCGCCCCCGCAGCCGCTCGGCGACAGAAGGCGGAACCTCACCCGAAGGGTCGACCGCCCGTGTGGACATGGCGGTCACCGGGCACCTCCGAGGGGCAGTGTGGCGAGCATGCCGGGCACCTGCTCCCGGTCCAGGCGGGCGAGTCCCGCGCCCGCCCGTCGCGCGACATCCTCCAACGCGCGCCGCGCGGCCACCAGTTCGTCGTCACTGCGCCCGGTGACCCGTACGTGTCCGCACAGCGCCGCCTCCTGCCGCTCCGCGCGCGAGAGCGTGAGACTGAACGTCGTGGCGAGCGCCGGCACGCTGGTGAGCAGCGCCACGAACTGCGGCAGGGCCGGGCCGCGGCCGCCCAGTGGGGGCCAGCGCCGAACCCAGTAGGTGGTGTGGCGGCGGTTGTCGCAACGCCAGCTGCGGCCGGACTCCTCCGTCCGCCGCTCCCGCGTCCCGCTCCGCCCGGCCTCCGCCGTCACCAGCGGGTTGGCGCACGCGGACGTGGCGATGGCGGCGGTCAGCTCCTCCTCGTTGAGCAGGGTCGTACGGAACCCGGCCCCCGTCAGCCGGCTGGCAAGGTGATCGGCGACCCGCGCAAGGCACTTCTGCGCTCCCACGAGCCCACCGCCCCGCGCTTCCACCGCCTCCCGGCACAGCTCCGGGTCGAGCTTCAGCGCGATCCACGTGATGCGCACCGCGGGCGCCCCGGTCTGCTCCTGCAGCGGCGCGTAGTTGGTCACGGCCACCGAGTGCTGCGGCAGGTGCAGCGCCGGCGCGGGCTGCGTGTGCAGCACGATCTGCGCCGACTCCAGCCGTATCCCGTCCACGTCCAGCGCGTCCCGCACCAGCCCGACCGGCAACGGCTGCCGCCCCCGATCGGCCCGCAGCGCCGTGACGTCGGCCTCCACCTGCACGACGGCACTGAGAAAGGTCCCGTCCCCGACCATCCCGACGGGGCGTCGGTCCCGGCCGCCGTAGGAGCAGGTGCGCAGGGCCGGTTCGCACTCGACGGCGGGTGCCAGTCCCGGCTCGACGCCGGGCGGCGCCGGGGTGCTCGCGGCCCGCCGCC
>NZ_JUJA01000142.1:21175-28227 GCF_001906585.1 Streptomyces kebangsaanensis
CAGCGCGAGCAGGGTGCCCAGCCACTCCGGCAGGGTGCGTCCGCGGCGGCGCACGAAGGCCAGGGCCAGGAGGGCGGCGGCGACGACGCCCGCCGGAACGAGCGCGAACGGCCCCGTCAGCCATCCGCAGAGCAGCAGCGCGACGGCCAACTCCAGCAGCACGAGCCGTCGCAGCGCCAACGAACCTCCGCGACCCGCGCGGGACCTCGGCTGCGGGGTGAAGGAGCCGGGGGCCGGTGCGGCGGGCGGGCCGTCGGAGCGGGAGTCGCGGGCAGCCGACTGCCGCGCGTCACCGGATCGTGTCAACGATTGCGATCGCGATCGGGTCCGTGCTGTGGACGTCACCGCTCCAAACCCCCCGAACTCTCCTGAAACACTCGCGCGCGGCCGCCTCGCGGCTTCAGCACCCTACCCGTGCCGCGACCGGTGCCGCGCAACAGGCATAGTAGGGGCCGGTGCTGACAGTTGAGGCGCCAGAGGCAGTCGAGGAACCGGAGACCGGTGCGCGCACCGGCCCCCACGCGTCCTTCACGACTCCGCACGGGGAGAGAGCGGAAACAGATGGCATCACGGCGGGACGAACTCAACGCCTACACCTTCGCGAAGCGCCGCATGATCGCGTCCTTTCTCCGGCCCTCGCCGTCGGGTACGGAGGAGGGCGCCCCCAAGCCGCTGGGCGCGGTGGTGCCCGGTGTCGTCGTCGGCGTGGTGGTCCTCGCGGTGTTCGGCGCCGTCGGCCTGTTCAGCCCGACGGCGCCCAAGGGCTGGGACAGGCCCGAGGAACACGTCATCGTCGCCAGCCAGTCGACCACGCGCTACGTGGTGCTGAAGACCGGCAAGCGGACCCAGTTGCACCCGGTCCTGAACATGGCCTCAGCGAAACTCCTGCTGGATCCGGGCAGGAACAGCGTCATCACCGTCGACGAGAAGGTCCTCGACAGCGGCGAGCCCCCGCACGGCGCCACGATCGGCATCCCCTACGCGCCCGACCGGCTGCCCGCACCCGGCGAGGCCGAGACGCCCAAGCGCTGGGTGGTCTGCGAACGCCCCGGCGACGGCGGCCGGGCCATCCAGAAGGCGGCGTTCGTCCTCGCCGAGAAGGAGTGGCCCCGGACGGAGGGGAAGGGGAAGCTCTCGGGCGGCGACCTGATGCACGTCGTCGGCCCCGACGGAGAGACCCAGTACGTCGTCGACGCGGGCGGCACCGCCTACCGACTGGCCCGCCCGTCCGACAAGGAACTGCTCAAGGCCCTCGACACCCAGGGCCGCGCCCCGCAGCGCGTCTCCCAGCAGTGGCTCGCGACCCTCCACAAGGGCGACCCGATCGAGATTCCGAGGATCGACGGCACGCCGGGCGCGACAGCGGGGGCGTTCAGCGGGGTGCAGCAGTACGACCAGTACGACAAGGTCGGCATGGTCATCAAGGCGTACGACGGCCGGCGGATGCAGTACTACGTGGTGCTGCCCGGCCGCGTGGCCCGCGTCTCCGGGTTCACCGCCACGCTGCTGCTCAACAGCCGTGACCTGGTCGCCGTCGGCCAGGCGGGCGAGGCCCAGCAGGTCAGCCCCGGCGCGGTGACCGACAGCACGACGTTCGCCGGGGACAGGAAGTGGCCGGCGGACGAACCGAGAACAGTGAACGACGGGGGCCGCACGACGTCCGGCCGCAACACCGTCTGCGCGGTCCTGCGCTCCGTCGACGGCCAGGGCCGGACGACCCTGTCCACATGGGTGAGCACCGACTTCCCCGCGCAACTGCCCACCGGCTCCTCCAGCGCGTACGTCACCCCCGGCTCGGGGCTGCTCTTCCGGCAGTTCCAGGGCACGGAGACACAGGCGGGCGGCGTCTTCCTGGTGACCGACACGGGCCTGCGCTACGCCCTGCAGTCCAACAGCGACAGCGCCACCGACGACAAGGGCATCGGCACCTCCGCCCAGCAGCGCAAGGCGGCGCTCAACGAGGCGAGGATCGCCCAGACCCGGCTCGGCTACGAACGGGTCAGGCCGACCCCCGTCCCCGCGGAGTGGTCGACGTTCCTGCCGACCGGCCCGCGCCTGTCGGAGGCCGCGGCGCGGCAGCCGCAGGGCTCGTAGCCGCGGAGGAGACGTCATGCTGAAGGCAGTCACCTCCGCCCGCCGCGTCCGTACGGGGACCACGATCCGAACGGCGGCCCTGGCGGCGGCGGTCGCGCTCACGGCCGCGACCCACGTACTCGTCCTGCCTCCCACCGTCGCCCGGGCGGAGGACGGCCAGTGCACGTTCCCGTCGAAGCCGTACCAGGGCCGCCCCTGGGCGCTGCAGCGGCTCAACCTGGACGAGTTGTGGGCGCAGTCCACGGGCAAGGGCGTCCGAGTCGCCGTGATCGACACGGGAGTCGACGTCAGGAACCCGCAACTGAGGTCCGCCGTCGACGCGTCCAAGGGCAGGAACTACCTGCCCGCCGAGAACGCCAAGGGCGAGAGCGTCGAGCGCGGCGACAGCCGGGGAACCACCGACACCGTCGGCCACGGCACACGCGTGGCCGGCATCATCGCGGCCCGCCCCGCCGGGAACACGGGCTTCGTGGGCCTGGCGCCGGACGCCGTGATCATCCCGATGAAGCAGAACAACGCGGAGGGCGACGGAACGGCCGCCACGCTCGCCCGGGCGATCCGCGACGCGGTGGGCGCGGGCGCCGACGTCATCAACATCTCCCAGGACACGGCCAACGCCGTCGAGCCCGACCCGCGCCTGAAGCAGGCCGTCGATCACGCCCTGGGCCAGGAGGTCGTGGTGGTGGCCTCGGCCGGCAACGACGGCCTGGGCGGCAACGTCAAGGTCACCTACCCGGCGTCGTACGAGGGCGTCCTCGCGGTGGCGGCCTCCGACCGCAACAACGAACGCGCCTCCTTCTCCCAGTCGGGGGAGTTCGTCGGGGTCGCGGCCCCCGGCGTCGACATGATCTCCACGGTCCCCGGCGGCGGCCACTGCTCCGACAACGGCACCAGCTTCTCCGCCCCGTACGTCACCGGGGTGGCGGCCCTGCTGAAGGCCAAGTACCCCCAGTGGACGGCCCGGCAGATCGTCGCCCAGATCGAACAGACCGCGGAACGCTCGGTCGCCGGCCACGACCGCCTGGTCGGCTGGGGCGTCGTCGACCCGGTCAGGGCCCTGACGGACGTGGACCCCGCCCACCCCGTGGAGTCCCCCGAGGCCCGGGAAGGCGTCACCCGCGCCGAGGCCCCCTCGGTGACCCCCCTGCACTTCGGTGAAACCCCCGACGAACGCAACCAGCGCCTGGGCACCTACGTGACGGTCGGCGGCCTGGTCCTGGTGGCGGGCCTGAGCGGCACGGCTGTGGCAGTACGGGACGCACGACGCCGGCGCGGGCGCGTGGGCGGTGCGGCATGACGAGGAGGACCGTCACTCTCGCACACCTGGATCACCCAACGGTGAGCGGCGGCGGACGTGTTGTCGCTCCGAGTCTCATCCTTACGTGTGCAAGCTCGGTGACGACTGCTTGGCAAACCCATTCAAACCGCTTTGCCCGCTGGGGTGTTGAAGGTGCTTTGAGGCAAATCGTGGTTGGGTCGGGATGTGCCGGTTGACTAGAGTGGGCAACGCGTTGTGAGGCGCCGCGTGCTTTGCGATCGTGGGGAGAGCGACCGGCCGGCCTCGGTCGATGCGTGTACGGGGAAACGGGGAGGTGTGTCCTGCTACCGGCGGACATGGCGGGAGGCGTGTCGGCTACCCGGGCAGCGAACCTGGAGGCCGGCGGTGAGGCGCCGACCACGTTCATGAAGCGGGTGGACGCGGTCCCGCGTGACCTGGACCCGTCGGCCGGCAACCCGAAGCGGGTGAGCGCGCAGACCGTCCAGCGCGCATCGCTGAGCGGCGGTGGGGGCGTCTTCTCCGAGGCGCACGCCCTGTACGAGCAGTGCCACGCCGTCCACGACAAGCTCACCAGCCTCTCCCAGACCCCGCACCTGCAGATCGAGGCGATCGGCATCGCGGTTCAGGGCGCGCACCGGGGCTTCGGCAACCTCTTCGTGTTCCTGCCATCGGACATGACGAACTCCCGGACCCCGACTACCCGCCGGCCACCGCTGTGAAGGCCTCCGTCGACAGTGGCGGTGGAGGCTTCGCCGTCCTGCGGGCGCGCCGCGCCGGATGAGGACGCCGACCAGCCCGAGCCGCAGGCTTCGCAAGCCCGTCGGACAGGGCTCGACAGAGACCGTGCCGAAAGGCACCGCACGCGTGCTCACCGCCACCCGGCCGGTGAGCCGACACAGTTGGACCGGACAACAGACAGAGGAAGGGCCTGCAGGTCATGGCTGACAAGCAGAAACTCGTAGACGACCCAGTGGTCAAGCTGCAGAACGACATGTTCACGAAGTTCGAAGGCATCCGGAAGCGTGTGCACGGGCTGCAGCAGGTCATCGACGGCCTCGAGGGGCAGTGGCAGGGCATCGGCCGGTCCGCGTTCGACAGTAAGCAGCGCGAGATCAACGAGTCCCTGGTGGGCATCGGCCGGACCCTCACCGAGGTCATCGAGTCGATGACGAAGACGCGCAACATCAAGGACTCCAAGGAAGACGCCGTGCGCGCGGCGGTGAACAGGATCGACGTCCGCGACGGCGCCCCCACGACCTCCCCCTTCAGCTCGTACTGAGACGGGCGGCTCCGGGGAATCGGCTTCAGGCAATCGGCTTCGGGGGACCGGCCGGGCGGTCGGTACCCATCAGACACACACGAGCGGGACGAGGCAGACAGACATGGTCAACAACGCCGAGGGAATGAGCGTTTCCTACAGTGCGCTCGAAACGGCGGCCACCACGATCAGCAACGAGGCGAAGACGCTCGGGCAGGATCTGGACGAGCTCAAGCAGATGGTCGTGAAGAGCCTGCAGTACTGGGAGGGCGACGCCCAGAGCGGCTTCGACGAGAAGCTGCGGAGGTGGGACAAGGACGCCAACGACATCCACACCGCTCTGACCGGCATCAGCAACGTCGTGCGCACGGCCGGCGGTGACTACAGGGAGGGCGACAAGCAGGCCGCCGGCTACTTCCTCTAGGAACGGCGGCTCGGAGGTACCCCGGGGTGGGCGCGCACGGGAGGCGTCCACCCCGCTGTCGTCTCACGTCACCGGCACGGAGGCGGCGACAGGAACGCACCGGGTGCCCGACAGCGGTCCCGGCCGGTCATGTCTCAGTCGTCCACCAACCCCACCTGCACCAACGGCCGCCCCTGCCGCCGTGACACGAACACACCCCGGCCCGCCGGCATCGGACGCGGTCGTACACCGCCGAGCAGGTCTCCCTCGCCCGGGTCGCCCGCGAGGACCACGCCCTGGGCGCCGAGTTCCTTGATGCGCTGCATGAACGCCTCGTAGCCGGCGCGGCTCGCGCCCGCCGTGGAACGGGCGATGACGAAGCGGACACCGACGTCCCGGGCGAAGGGCAGCAGCTCCGTCAGGCCGGCCAGAGGGTTTCCGCTCGACGTGGAGACCAGGTCGTAGTCGTCGATGATCACGTACACCGTGGGGCCGCGCCACCAGCTGCGGTCGCGCAGTTGCTCGGGCGTGACGTCCGAGGTCGGCGTGCGGCGCTGCATCAGGTCGGCCAGCGCGTCCATGTGGTGCTGCATCCGGTTCGACATGGGGATGTATTCCGCCAGGTGCGAGGGCGGGGTCACCCCGAGCAGCGATCGGCGGTTGTCGACCACGAACAGCTTGCAGGAGTCGCCGTCGTAACGCTCCGTGATCCCCTTGACGAGCAGCTTCAGCAGGTTCGACTTGCCGGACTCGCTCTCGCCGAAGACGAGGAAGAACGGGTCCTGGTCGAAGTCCACGAACACCGGCTCGAGGTTGTCCTCGTCCAGGGCGAAGGAGATGCCCCGGTTCGGGAACCGGTCGCCCGGTGGCAGCTGGGCGGCGGAGAACCGACGCGGCAGCAGACGGACCTCGGGCGCGCCGGGCTGCTCCCAGTGGCGCGCCACCTCGGCCGCCAGGGCCGTCGTCGCATCCGCCAGGTCCGTGTCGGAGAACAGGCCGTCGATCCGCGGGACAGCCGCCATGAAGTGCTGTTTCTGCGGCGTCTGGCCGCGCCCCGGCACACCCGTGGGCACGTTGGCCGCGACCTTGCGGTCGAACTCGGAGTCCATGGGGTCGCCCAGTCGCAGTTCCAGGCGGTTCATCAAGTGGTCCTTCAGGTTCGAACGGACCTCCATCGACCGCGAGCCGGTGAGGATCAGGTGGATGCCGTAACCGAGGCCGCGTGCCGCGATGTCGAGGACCAGCGGCTCCAGTGCCTCGTAGTCCGAACGGAAGTTGCCCCAGCCGTCGATCACCAGGAACACGTCGCCCCACGGCTGGTCGGCGACCGAGATGTCGCCCCGAGCACGACGGCTGCGGAACTCGGCGATGGAGGAGATGTTCGCGGCGCGGAAGTACTCCTCGCGCCGGGTCAGCACGCCGTACACCTCGGCGGCCGTGCGCCGTACCTTCTCCGGGTCCAGCCGCGAGGCCACGCCGCCCACGTGCGGCAGGCCCGCGACGGCGGACATGCCGCCACCACCGAAGTCCAGCCCGTAGAACTGCACTTCGTGCGGGGTGTGGGTCAGGGCGAACGACGCGATCAGGGAGCGCACCAACGTCGACTTGCCGGACTGCGGACCGCCGAGGATCTGCATGTGTCCGGCCGCGCCGCCGAAGTCGGCCCACAGGGGATCACGCCGCTGCTCGTACGGCTTGTCGACGATGCCGACCGGAACGACCAGCCGGCCCGCGCCCTCGTGGCCCGGCCGGGTCAGGCCGCGGCCGGGCACCGGGGCGAGCCCGGGCAGCAGCGAGTCGAGCGACGGCGGACTGTCCAGCGGCGGCAGCCACACCTGGTGCGCGGCCGGGCCCCGGGCCTCCAGCCGGCGCACGATCACGTCGAGCACGGTGTCCGCGAGCGCGTCGTCCTTCTCGTCGCGCTTCGGTTCTTCCCGCTGCCGCGGCACCGGCACGTACTGCACCGGGACCTCGGCCGCCGTGAACAGCACCGGCCTGCGGTCGGCCGGGAGCGGCCC
>NZ_JUJA01000142.1:28238-43725 GCF_001906585.1 Streptomyces kebangsaanensis
CCGAGCGCGGCCGCCTGCTCGGAACCCGTGCGGTACACGCCGGAGACGTACGCGGCCTTGAAACGCACCATCTCGTCGGTGCCGAACTTCAGGAAGCCGGAACCCGGGACGTTCGGCAGCTCGTAGGCGTCCGGGACACCGAGGGCGGCCCGCGACTCGGCGGCGGAGAACGTGCGCAGACCGATCCGGTACGACAGATAGGTCTCCAGCCCGCGCAGCCGGCCCTCCTCCAGCCGCTGCGAGGCGAGCAGCAGGTGCACGCCCAGCGACCGGCCGATGCGGCCGATCTGGACGAACATGTCGATGAAGTCCGGCTTCGCCGTCAGCAGTTCGCTGAACTCGTCGATCACCAGGACGAGTGAGGGGATCGGCTGGAGCGGTGCGCCGGCCGCGCGCGCCTTCTCGTAGTCGTGGATGTTGGCGTAGTGGCCCGCGTCGCGGAGCATCTCCTGGCGGCGGTTGAGCTCACCGCGGATCGAGTCGCCCATGCGGTCGACGAGCGTGAGGTCGTCGGCGAGGTTGGTGATGACGGCCGCGACGTGCGGCATCTGGGCCATGCCCGCGAACGTCGCACCGCCCTTGAAGTCGGCGAGGACGAAGTTGAGCGTCTCGGAGGAGTGGGTCACGGCCAGGCCGAGGACCAGGGTGCGCAGCAGCTCCGACTTGCCGGAACCGGTCGCACCCACGCACAGGCCGTGCGGGCCCATGCCCTCCTGGGCCGCCTCCTTGAGATCGAGCATCACGGGCCGGCCGTCCTCGCCGACACCGATCGGTACGCGCAGCCTCTCGGCCTGCGCGCGCGGCCGCCAGGTGCGCTCGGGGTCGACGGAGGCGGCGTCGCCCAGGTTCAGCAGGTCGGTGAACTCCAGGTTGGCGAGCAGCGGTTCGTCGTCGTCACCGCCCGACGCGACCCGCAGCGGAGCCAGTTGCCGGGCCAGCGCCTCCACGGCCTCGTACGACAGGACGTCCGGCGTCCCCTCGTAGACCATGCCGTGGGCGGACTCCAGCCGCAGCTCGTCCGGGCGCACCACGACGGAGAGGTCCCCCCGCCCGGAGGCGAGCTCTCCGGGCACGACTTCCAGGACCGTCACTCCCTGCAGACCCTCGGGGGCGGCCAGCAGGGACACGGGCGACAGGGAGACGCCGTCGAGCACGATCACCAGATGCGGCTGCTCGGGAACGGGCGGCCCCTCCGGGTGGAAGCGCGGCCGGCCCTGGAGGCGAGTGCTGAGCAGGTCCTCCAGCTCCACCGGGTCGGTCGTGATCAGGCGCCGGCTGCCCGCGCCGTCCGCGACGCCCGGGGCCTGGCTGTGCGGCAGCCACTTGGCCCACTCCCATTCCGGTGCGGCGTCCCGATGGGCGGCGACGGCGACGAGCATGTCCTCGGGGGAGTGCAGCGAGACGAGGGAGCCGATGAGGGCCCGGGCCATGCCGCGTACGGTCGTCGGCTCGCCGCTGACCGTCACGTGGTGGAAGGCGCGCAGCGAGACCGCCATGGGCAGGTCCTCGAGCGTGCTGTGGGTGGCGAGGAAACGCTGCATCGCACCCGCGGTCAGCGGCTCCAACTGGTCCACGGGGGCGGTCTCCGGCGGGACGAGGGGAGCGGCCAGGGCCTGCGGGCCGAGCCCCACGCGCACCTGCCCGAAGTCCTCGTCGCCGGTGCGCCTCTCCCACACCCTGCCGCCCTCGGCGACCAGCGCCCACAGCTGCTCGGGTGAGGGATGCAGGTAGTACTGGGCGTCGCGCTGGGCCCGCGCGGCGTCCAGGGCCGTGCGCCGGGTCTGCGACAGGTACCGCAGGTAGTCACGGCGGACGTCGGCCATCTGCCCCTGATTGCCGCGACGGTGACGGACCAGCATGGAGACGCCCATGGCGATGGTGGAGGCGATCATCACCATCCCCATGATCTTCATGAAGGGCTGGGCCTGCGGGTTGAAGAAGAACACCACCGAACCGCCCATGCCGAGCATGGGCAGGAGCTGCATCAGTGCGCCTTCCTGCTGCCCGCGAGGCAGTTCCGGCGGGGGCTGCAGCACGATCTCGTCCGTGGGTACGTCCTTCGGCAGTGCCCGCGGCGGACGCTTGACGACGATATGGCTCACTGCGCACCGATTCCCTTGCCCGACCGAGGAGTTCCGTCCGCCGCCCCGTGTCGGGCGGACGCCGATCGCGAACCGCGATCCTACTGACAACCGCCGGTTCCGGCGGGCGGTAGGGTGCCGGGCGAGACGTGTGAGCGGTCGCGGACCGCCCTGATGGAATCGGGTCGTTCACGACGTTCGAAGCGAGTGTCTCCGGCACCTTCCGGATGAGGCGGCGCAGCTGACCCCGGCAGTGAGGGAGGCGCCGCACGAACTCCCGCCGGAACGTACACGTGATTTCCACGGTCGGGCGTGCGCGGCGATGTGCCGGCCGGCCCCACCACCAACGAGGGGGAGCAACAGGTGAGCATGACGGCCTCCGCGTCAGCCGGGCCGAACGCCGGACCGGGTACCGGAGCTCCCTCCGGGGCGGGCACCGGGTTCGGCTTCTGCCGGGTCACGATCGTGGCGCCCGACAGCCGCATCGACGTGGCGTTGCCCGACGACGTGCCGGTCGCGGACCTGTACCCGGAGATCCTGCGGCTCGCCCGGCAGAGTCCCGCCGAGGGCGCGCCCGTCGGGTACCACCTCGTGCGCCGCGACGGCACCGTCCTCGACAGCTCCCGCTCCTTCGCGGCGCAGCGCATCCTCGACGGCGAACTGCTCACGCTGCGCCCGTTCGCCGAGTCGCTGCCGCCCGCCGTCTTCGACGACGTCTCCGAGGCGGTGGCCTCCGCCGTCACCCGCGACCGGGCGCTGTGGAACGGCGAGCTGACGCGGGCGGCCGGTCTCGTCGCGGGCTGCATCCTGCCCGCGCTGCTGGCGTTCGTGGCCTGGAGCTCGCAGATCCGCCACGACATGCACAGCCTTCAGGGCGTCCTCGCCGCCGTCGCAGGAGTGCTCCTGACCGCCGTCGCGTGCGTACGCGCGCGGGTGTACGACGACCGGGGCTCCGCGGTCGCCCTGGGGCTGGGCGCACTGCCGAACATCGCCGTGGCGGGATCCGGACTGCTGCCGCTCGCCGACGGGCAGGGCATCGGAAGACTCCAGTTCCTGCTCGCCTGCACGGCGGTCCTGCTCGCCTCCGTCGTGCTCACCCTGGTGTCGCCGGGCGGTGACGGCCCCTTCGTGGCGTTCGTCTTCGCCTCGGCGGTCGGGCTGGTCACCACGTTCGTCGGGATCCTCACCGACCTCGGGCCCGTCGAGACGGCCGCCGTCTGCGCCCCGCTCGCCGTGGGCGCGCTGGCCTTCCTGCCCGGACTGTCCGTGCGCTTCGCGCGGCTGCCCATCGGCTTCGACGCGCCCGCGCCCTCGCGCGGCGCCTACTCGGAGGGCGAGCCGGACGCGCACGAGCCCGTGGACGCCGAGCGCGTCGCGGCGCAGGCCCGCCGCGGTCACGAACTGCTCGTCGGTCTCGTCGGCGGCTGTGCGCTCGTCTCGGTGGGCGCGTCGATCGTCCTCGGCTTCTCCAGCGACGTCTGGGCCCAGCTCCTGGCGTTCGCGACCGGAGTGGCGATGCTCATGCGCGCCGGCCTGTTCCGCTACACCGCCCAGGTCGCCGCCACCCTGGCCGCGGGCCTGGCCGCCCTCGCCTTCCTCGGCGTCGGCCTCGCGCTGCACCCGCCCGTGGCGTACGTGCGTGACGCGCTGCAGGGCGACACCACCGCCCTCGACATGCGCAGCGTCTGGCTCGTGGCCGCCGTCGGCGCGGCAGCCGCCCTGGTCACCGCCATCGGCCTGATCGCTCCGCGACGCGGCGTCACCCCTTTCTGGGGCCGCTTCCTGGAGATCGCGGAAAGCTTCGTCCTGCTCACCCTGGTGCCGCTGGCCCTGGCCGTGTTCGACGTGTACGCGACGGTGCGCGCGATGACCGGCTGAGCCACCGGTCGCGGACGCACCGGGCCGGAAGGAACACCGGAAGGAGCAAGGGGGTGGCACGCGCGCGTGCCACCCCCCGTCACCTCCGCGCGCTCCTCACTCCTGCGCGGGCCCCCCGTCGCGCGGCGCCGGCTCCAGGTCGAACTCCCCGTCCCGGGCGCCCAGGACGAACGCCCGCCACTCCGCCTCCGTGTAACGGAGCACCGTGTCGGGGTCGAGGGAGGAGCGCATGGCCACGGCGCCGTCGGGAAGGTGGGCGATCTCGACGCGCTCCTCGTGCTCCTCCGTGCCCGGCGCGCAGTGCCACTCCACATCCGAGATGTCGAGGGCGTACAGCTCGTCGCGCTCCCGCTCCTTGCGTGCCTTGGTCTCCGCTTCCGTCTCCGCCATGCGCGGCGACCCCTTCCAGACGTGTCCCTACGGTGTCGGCGCTCACCCTAGTGGCTGGCCCGTCCCCACCCGGAACCCCTGCCGGACCGCGGCAAAGGGCCCCGCCCCGGCCTGGTATTCTGGCTGGCGGCCGTTTGTGTACGCACCCCCGGACGCCTCCGCAGGTGACCCTGCGGGCCCTGGAGGCCGCGCCCAGCGGATCCCCGCCTCCCGAGTAACGGAAGTCCCCCCGAGGAGAAGACCGGGGGCACTCGGTGGCAACCCACAGACCATGAGGAGTACCCGTGTCGCTCGACGCCGCCACGAAGAAGCAGATCATCGCCGAGTTCGGTACCAAGGAGGGTGACACCGGCTCCCCCGAGGTCCAGGTCGCCATGCTCTCCCGTCGGATCTCCGACCTGACCGAGCACCTCAAGACCCACAAGCACGACCACCACTCCCGCCGTGGTCTGCTGATCCTGGTCGGTCAGCGCCGCCGCCTGCTGCAGTACCTCGCCAAGAAGGACATCCAGCGCTTCCGTGCGCTGGTCGACCGCCTCGGCATCCGCCGTGGTGCGGCGGGCGCCAAGTAAGACGCCGTGAAGGGAGCGGTTCCCCCGGAGAGCAGGGGCCGCTCCCTTCGCCGTATGCAGGAAACGTGCGGACTGTCACCGCCGCTTTGTAGTGTGGTAGCAGAACGCACGGAGCAAGACGCGCACAGCGCGACGCACAACGTATGACGTGGCGTGATACGACCCGCCCGCAAGGGGTACGGCGTCATCACGCCCGACGAACGAGGAGAAGCGCACCTCGCCGCCGCCGGTCCTCGGTAGTGGCCCCCGGGGGAAGGATCCCGGGTGCTTCGATCGAAGACCGGCCCGCACCAGACGGCGCGCTTCTCCGCCACCGTCCCCCGCCACACGGGCGAGCGGGACGACGACGAGGAGAAAACGCTGGTGGAGAACGAGACCCACTACGCCGAAGCCGTGATCGACAACGGCTCCTTCGGCACCCGTACCATCCGCTTCGAGGCGGGCCGCCTGGCCAGGCAGGCCGCCGGTTCCGCCGTGGCGTACCTGGACGACGACACCATGGTGCTGTCGGCCACCACCGCTTCCAAGCAGCCCAAGGACCAGCTCGACTTCTTCCCGCTGACGGTCGACGTCGAGGAGCGCATGTACGCGGCCGGGAAGATCCCCGGTTCCTTCTTCCGCCGTGAGGGCCGGCCGTCCGAGGACGCGATCCTCACCTGCCGCCTGATCGACCGCCCGCTGCGCCCGTCCTTCAAGAAGGGCCTGCGCAACGAGATCCAGGTCGTCTGCACCGTCATGGCGCTCAACCCCGACCACCTGTACGACGTCGTGGCGATCAACGCCGCGTCCGCGTCCACGCAGCTGGCCGGCCTGCCCTTCTCCGGCCCGATCGGCGGCGTCCGCGTCGCGCTGATCCGCGGCCAGTGGGTCGCGTTCCCGACGCACACCGAACTCGAGGACGCCGTCTTCGACATGGTGGTCGCCGGCCGCGCCCTGGAGGACGGCGACGTCGCGATCATGATGGTCGAGGCCGAGGCCACCGAGAAGACCGTCAAGCTGGTCGAGGGCGGCGCCGAGGCCCCCACCGAGGAGGTCGTCGCCGCCGGTCTGGAGGCCGCGAAGCCCTTCATCAAGGTGCTGTGCCGCGCCCAGTCGGACCTCGCCGCCAAGGCCGCCAAGCCGACCGGCGAGTTCCCGATCTTCCTCGACTACCAGGACGACGTCCTGGAGGCGCTCACCGCCGCCGTCCGTCCCGAGCTCGCCCAGGCGCTCACCATCGCCGGCAAGCAGGAGCGCGAGACGGAGCTGGACCGCGTCAAGGGGCTGGCCGCCGAGAAGCTGCTGCCCGAGTTCGAGGGACGCGAGAAGGAGATCTCCGCCGCGTACCGCTCGCTGACCAAGACCCTGGTCCGCGAGCGCGTCATCAAGGAGAAGAAGCGCATCGACGGCCGCGGTGTCACCGACATCCGCACCCTGGCCGCCGAGGTCGAGGCCATCCCGCGGGTGCACGGCTCCGCGCTGTTCGAGCGTGGCGAGACCCAGATCCTGGGCGTCACCACCCTCAACATGCTCCGCATGGAGCAGCAGCTGGACACCCTCTCCCCGGTGACCCGCAAGCGCTACATGCACAACTACAACTTCCCGCCGTACTCCACCGGTGAGACCGGCCGCGTCGGCTCCCCCAAGCGCCGCGAGATCGGCCACGGCGCCCTCGCCGAGCGCGCGCTCGTGCCGGTGCTGCCCGCGCGCGAGGAGTTCCCGTACGCGATCCGCCAGGTGTCCGAGGCCCTCGGCTCCAACGGCTCGACGTCCATGGGCTCGGTCTGCGCCTCCACCATGTCGCTGCTGAACGCCGGTGTGCCGCTCAAGGCCCCCGTCGCCGGTATCGCCATGGGCCTGATCTCCCAGGAGATCGACGGCGAGACGCACTACGTGACGCTGACCGACATCCTCGGCGCCGAGGACGCCTTCGGCGACATGGACTTCAAGGTCGCCGGTACGAAGGAGTTCGTGACCGCCCTCCAGCTCGACACCAAGCTGGACGGCATCCCGGCCTCCGTCCTGGCCGCGGCCCTCAAGCAGGCCCGCGACGCGCGCCTCCACATCCTCGACGTGATGATGGAGGCCATCGACCGGCCCGACGAGATGTCCCCGAACGCCCCGCGGATCATCACCGTCAAGATCCCGGTCGACAAGATCGGTGAGGTCATCGGCCCGAAGGGCAAGATGATCAACCAGATCCAGGAGGACACGGGCGCCGAGATCACCATCGAGGACGACGGCACGATCTACATCGGTGCCGCCGACGGCCCGTCCGCCGAGGCCGCCCGCGCCACGATCAACGGCATCGCCAACCCGACGATGCCCGAGGTCGGCGAGCGCTACCTCGGTACGGTCGTGAAGACGACCACCTTCGGCGCGTTCGTCTCCCTGCTGCCCGGCAAGGACGGTCTGCTGCACATCTCGCAGATCCGCAAGCTGGCCGGCGGCAAGCGCGTGGAGAACGTCGAGGACGTGCTCGGCGTGGGCCAGAAGGTCCAGGTCGAGATCGCCGAGATCGACTCCCGCGGCAAGCTCTCCCTCATCCCCGTGATCGAGGGCGAGGAAGACGGCGGCGACGAAGAGCAGAAGGACGAAGCCGGCAAGTGACGTCCCGTGGCTTCAAGGCGACGGCCCGCTCCTCCTCGGAGGAGCGGGCCGTCGCCCGTACCCAAACCCTCATCAGGGGCGAGAACGGCATCGGCACGGTCCGCAGGACCACCCTCCCCGGCGGCCTGCGCGTCGTCACCGAGACCCTGCCCTCCGTACGCTCCGCCACCTTCGGCATCTGGGCGCACGTCGGTTCCCGCGACGAGACGCCGGCGCTGAACGGCGCCACCCACTACCTGGAGCACCTGCTCTTCAAGGGCACCTCCCGCCGGTCCGCACTGGACATCTCCGCCGCCGTCGACGCCGTCGGCGGCGAGATGAACGCGTTCACGGCGAAGGAGTACACGTGCTACTACGCGCGCGTGCTCGACACCGACCTGCCGCTCGCGATCGACGTCGTCTGCGACATGCTCACCGGCTCGCTGATCCTCGAGGAGGACGTCGACGTCGAGCGCGGCGCGATCCTCGAAGAGATCGCCATGACCGAGGACGACCCCGGCGACTGCGTGCACGACCTGTTCGCGCACACCATGTTCGGCGACAGCCCCCTCGGCCGCCCCGTCCTCGGCACCGTCGACACGGTCAACGCCCTCACCGCCGACAGCATCCGCCGCTTCTACAGGAAGCACTACGACCCCACCCACCTGGTCGTCGCCTGCGCCGGCAACATCGACCACGCCAAGGTCGTACGCCAGGTCCGCGCCGCCTTCGAGAAGGCCGGCGCCTTCAGGAACGGTCAGGCCGCCCCCGTCGCCCCGCGCGACGGCCGCCGCAACCTGCGCACCGCGGGCCGGGTGGAACTCCAGAACCGCCGGACGGAGCAGGCGCACGTCGTCCTCGGCATGCCGGGCCTGGCCCGCACCGACGACCGCCGCTGGGCCCTGGGCGTGCTGAACACCGCCCTCGGCGGCGGCATGTCCTCCCGCCTGTTCCAGGAGGTCCGGGAGAAGCGCGGCCTGGCCTACAGCGTGTACTCCTACACCTCCGGCTTCGCCGACTGCGGCCTGTTCGGCGTCTACGCCGGCTGCCGCCCGAGCCAGGTCCACGACGTCCTGCGGATCTGCCGCGACGAACTCGACCACGTCGCCCACAACGGTTTGACCGACGACGAGATCGGCCGCGCCATCGGCCAGTTCCAGGGCTCCACCGTCCTCGGCCTGGAGGACACGGGTGCGCTGATGAACCGTATCGGCAAGAGTGAACTGTGCTGGGGCGAGCAGATCTCCGTCGACGACATGCTGGCCAGGATGGCGGCGGTCACGCCGGACGATGTCCGCGAGGTCGCCCGGGACATCCTGGGACAGCGCCCGTCGCTGTCGGTCATCGGCCCGCTCAAGGACAAGCAGGCCGCGCGCCTGCACGACGCGGTCGCCTGACCGCTCGAGGCCGTACAACCCTCCGGTCAACCCCCTGGTCGTAAGGAAGCAAGAGATGAGCAAGCTGCGCGTGGCGGTCCTCGGTGCCAAGGGCCGGATCGGGTCCGAGGCGGTACGGGCGGTCGAGGCCGCAGAGGACATGGAACTGGTCGCCGCCCTCGGCCGGGGCGACCGGCTGGAAACCCTCGCCGAGACCGGCGCCCAGGTGGCGGTCGAGCTGACCACCCCCGCCTCGGTCATGGACAACCTCGACTTCTGCGTACGGCACGGCATCCACGCCGTCGTCGGCACCACCGGCTGGACCGACGAGCGCCTCGCGCAGCTGAGGGGCTGGCTCGACCAGTCCCCTCGGACCGGCGTGCTCATCGCCCCCAACTTCTCCATCGGCGCCGTGCTCACCATGAAGTTCGCGCAGATCGCCGCGCCGTACTTCGAGTCCGTCGAGGTCGTCGAACTGCACCATCCGAACAAGGTCGACGCCCCCTCGGGCACCGCCACCCGCACCGCCCAGCTCATCGCCGAGGCCCGCGCCAAGGCCGGCTCGGCCCCCGCGCCCGACGCCACCGTCACCGCCCTGGACGGCGCCCGCGGCGCCGACGTCGACGGCGTACCGGTCCACGCCGTGCGTCTGCGCGGACTGCTCGCCCACCAGGAGGTCCTGCTGGGCGGCGAGGGCGAGACGCTCACCATCCGCCACGACTCGCTCCACCACAGCAGCTTCATGCCGGGCATCCTGCTCGGCGCGCGCCGCGTGGTGACCACTCCGGGCCTGACCTTCGGCCTGGAACACTTCCTCGACCTCAACTGAGCACCTGAGCGAAACCGAAGCCCGAGCCCCTCATGCGCGCGAAGATCACCTACCTCGTCACGGCCGCCGTCCTGGTCTTCTACTTCGTCCTGGTCGGCAGCCGCGGCGTCCTGCTCATCCAGTCCGGCACGCCCGTGACCGTCACCTTCGGGATCGCTGTACTGATCCTGCCGGTGATCGGTCTGTGGTTCCTGTGGAAGAACACCCGGTTCGTCCGCCGGGCCAACCAGCTCGCCGCCGAGCTCGACGCCGAAGGAGGCCTGCCCGTCGACGACTTGAAGCGCACGCCGAGCGGGCGCGTCGACCGCGACGCGGCCGACGAGGTCTTCGCCCGGCGCAGGGCCGAGACGGAGGCGGCCCCCGACGACTGGCGCACCTGGTTCCGCCTCGCCATCGCCTACCACGACGCCCGCGACACCCCGCGTGCCCGCAAGGCGATGCAGCGGGCGATCGCCCTGCACGACGGCAAGCGGCCGGTCGGGGCCGCCTGACACCCGCGACCACCCCGTGCGTGACGGTGGGCCGGGTCTCAGTGGCTCCTGTTCTCCTCCGCCCAGGCCTCCACCGAGTCCGCGGCCCGGTCGAACGCCGTCAGACGGCCCAGGAAGTCGGCGTTGTGGGTGGTCATCAGCGGCGGCAGGTCCTGCGACCCACGGCCCTTGCGGCCGAGCACCAGCGCCTGACCCTGCACCGTGCGCGGCAGACCGAGCCAGCGCACCGGCTGCTGCACGGTCCGCACCCCCGCCACCTGCGCCCAGGGCGTCGTACGGGTGACGAGGAAGCTCACGTGGCGCAGCCCGCGCGTGCTGACCCACACGCCCATGCGCAGCAGCCGCAGCGCGCCGGCGATCACGGCCAGGGCGAGGCCGAAGCAGACACCGGCGGAGGACAGCGTGGCGGTGAGCGCGGTCACGACCCCCGCGAGCAGCACGAACGAGGCGAACAGCAGCAGGAGGGCGGCCGCCCCCACCCGGCACGGTCCGGGCCGGTAGGGGCGCCGCCAGCGCTCGCGGTCGTCGAACGGCAGCGCGACATCATCCGCTGCGTCGAACGCGCGGTCGGCCGTCAGGAAGGGCAGGGGCACGGCTGGTCCTCACTCAATCCACGCAAGAGCTGTGCCGGTGAGGCTATCCGTACGTGTCCATGCCCACCACCGGTGGGGGCCATGAGGGGGTTCAGCGCCCGTGGGACACCTGGGACTGCTGTGTCCCGGCGGGGGAGTGGGTGATGGTCAACGCGGGCATCCCCAGAATCAGGGAACCCGCCAGTGCCGCGACGATCGTCAGGCCCAGCAGACAGCGCCCGGCTATCCGGCCGGCGGACGCGGGCTCGGTGGGCGGGGGAGTGACATTGCTGCGGAACCTGTCGGCCTCGGCGACAAAGGCGAACGGGACGGGCTCGCGCCGACGGGGCATCGGGGGCACGGCTCCTTTCCGGGGTCGAACTGGGGTGTCTCACCCATACAGACGACCGAGTGCCCCAAAAGGTGCCCAAGTGCGGAAAACGGCTGGGGCAAGGTGCTGCCCGCGCCGCACGGAGCTCCCCGTAAAGTGGGCGCGGAGCATAAACGCAATGGGAAGGACCTTTCGTGATCTCCGGCGACGACGCCAAGCCGTTCATGCGCAGTGATGTCACTGTTGAGCTGGTCAAATCCAGCGCCTCGGACTCAGACGTCCTGTTCGCCGCCCGTGTCTCGACCGCCGGCGAGCAGTCACTGGAAGAGATCCGGAAGGACCCCGAGCGTTCCAGGGGCCTGATCAACTACCTGATGCGGGACAGGCACGGCAGCCCCTTCGAGCACAACTCGATGACGTTCTTCATCAGTGCTCCCATCTTCGTGTTCCGCGAGTTCATGCGGCACCGGGTGGGCTGGTCCTACAACGAGGAATCAGGGCGGTACCGGGAGCTTCAGCCGGTCTTCTACGTCCCCGACGAGTCCCGCAAGCTCGTCCAGGAGGGACGCCCCGGCAAGTACGTCTTCGCCGAAGGAACCCCCTCGCAGCACGCCACGGTTCGCAGCGTCCTGGACGAGTCGTACCAGCAGGCGTACACGGCGTACCAGAAGCTGCTCGCCGAGGGAGTCGCCCGCGAGGTCGCCCGCGCGGTGCTCCCCGTGGGCCTGTACTCCTCGATGTACGCCACCTGCAACGCCCGCTCGCTGATGCACTTCCTCGGCCTGCGCACCCAGCACGAGCTGGCCAAGGTGCCCTCCTTCCCGCAGCGGGAGATCGAGATGGTCGGCGAGAAGATGGAGGCCGAGTGGGCGAAGCTCATGCCGCTGACCCACGCCGCCTTCAACGCCAACGGCCGGGTCGCGCCGTAGCCGGCGCCCGTTCGCCCAGGTACAGGTGTACGGATCAGCCTCGCGAAGTGTCCGTATTGCGGCCTTTGGAGAAATTCATCTAGCCTGGTCAAACGGACCCGGCACTGCCTGAACCCCCGAGCAGGCAGTGCCGGGCTCCACCGCGTCGCGACCGGTCGCAGCCCCTAGGGCAGCCTCCGCACCGAGCAACGAGTAGCGTGTAACCCATGGCTCCGACCTCGACTCCGCAGACCCCCTTCGGGCGGGTCCTCACCGCCATGGTCACGCCCTTCACGGCGGACGGCGCACTCGACCTCGACGGCGCGCAGCGGCTCGCCGCCCACCTGGTGGACGCAGGCAACGACGGCCTGATCGTCAACGGCACCACCGGCGAGTCCCCCACCACCAGCGATGCGGAGAAAACGGACCTGGTCCGCGCGGTCCTGGAAGCGGTCGGAGACCGCGCCCACATCGTGGCCGGCGTCGGCACCAACGACACCCGCCACAGCATCGAGCTCGCCCGCGCCGCCGAGCAGGCCGGCGCACACGGCCTGCTGACCGTCACGCCGTACTACAACAAGCCCCCGCAGGAGGGCCTGTACCGGCACTTCAAGGCGATCGCCGACGCGACCGGCCTGCCGGTCATGCTCTACGACATCCCAGGCCGCAGCGGCGTCCCGATCAACACCGAGACGATCGTCCGCCTCGCCGAGCACCCGCGGATCGTCGCCAACAAGGACGCCAAGGGCGACCTCGGCCGGGCGAGCTGGGCCATCGCGCGTTCCGGTCTCGCCTGGTACTCCGGCGACGACATGCTCAACCTGCCCCTGCTCTCCGTGGGCGCCGTCGGCTTCGTCTCCGTCGTCGGCCACGTCGTCACCCCGGACCTGCGCTCCCTCGTCGAGGCGTACACGTCCGGCGACGTCCAGAAGGCCACCGAGATCCACCAGAAGCTGCTCCCGGTCTACACCGGCATGTTCCGCACCCAGGGCGTCATGACCACCAAGGCCGCGCTCGCCCTCCTGGGCCTGCCCGGCGGGCCGCTGCGGCTCCCCATGGTCGAGCTCACGCCCGAGGAGACCGAGCAGCTCAAGATCGATCTTGCCGCCGGCGGGGTACAGCTCTGACAACGAGACTTCGCACCACCCCGTCCCACCCAAGACCTCACAACTGAATAGGCGGGCCACCGGTGCCCGCATCGCACAACGACAACTGCTTCTGCACGAACGTCACGCGCGCCACGTGCCCACCGGTACGTGGCGCGCGTGGTAGAGGAGAGTCTTTTGAGTCATCCGCATCCTGAACTCGGCTCGCCCCCGCCGCTCGCCGAGGGCGGCCTGCGCGTCACCCCACTCGGCGGCCTGGGCGAGATCGGCCGCAACATGACGGTCTTCGAATACGGCGGTCGCCTGCTGATCGTCGACTGTGGAGTGCTCTTCCCCGAGGAGGAGCAGCCCGGAATCGACCTGATCCTGCCGGACTTCTCGTCCATCCGTGACCGCCTCGACGACATCGAGGGCATCGTCCTCACCCATGGCCACGAGGACCACATCGGCGGCGTCCCCTACCTCCTGCGGGAGAAGCCGGACATCCCCCTGATCGGCTCCAAGCTCACCCTGGCCCTCATCGAGGCCAAGCTCCAGGAGCACCGCATCCGCCCGTACACCCTCGAGGTCGCGGAAGGGCAGCGGGAGCACATCGGCCCCTTCGACTGCGAGTTCGTCGCGGTCAACCACTCCATCCCGGACGCCCTGGCCGTCGCCATCCGCACCCCGGCCGGCATGGTCGTGCACACCGGCGACTTCAAGATGGACCAGCTGCCGCTGGACAACCGGCTGACCGACCTGCACGCGTTCGCACGGCTGAGCGAGGAAGGCATCGACCTCCTCCTCGCGGACTCCACCAACGCCGAGGTGCCGGGCTTCGTCCCGCCCGAGCGGGACATCTCCAACGTCCTGCGCCAGGTCTTCGCCGGAGCCCGCAAGCGGATCATCGTCGCCAGCTTCGCGAGCCACGTCCACCGCATCCAGCAGATCCTGGACGCCGCCCACGAGTACGGCCGCCGGGTCGCCTTCGTCGGCCGCTCCATGGTCCGCAACATGGGCATCGCCCGGGACCTCGGCTACCTCAGGATCCCGGCGGGTCTCGTGGTCGACGTCAAGACGCTCGACGACCTGCCGGACCACGAGGTGGTCCTGGTCTGCACCGGATCGCAGGGCGAGCCCATGGCGGCCCTGTCGCGGATGGCCAACCGCGACCACCAGATCCGCATCGTCGAGGGCGACACCGTGATCCTGGCGTCGTCGCTGATCCCCGGCAACGAGAACGCGGTCTACCGCGTCATCAACGGTCTGACCCGCTGGGGCGCCAACGTCGTCCACAAGGGCAACGCCAAGGTCCACGTCTCGGGCCACGCCTCGGCCGGCGAGCTGCTGTACTTCTACAACATCTGCCGTCCGAGGAACCTGATGCCGGTCCACGGTGAATGGCGCCATCTACGTGCCAACGCCGAGCTGGGTGCCCTCACCGGAGTGCCGCACGACCGGATCGTCATCGCCGAGGACGGCGTCACCGTCGACCTCGTCGAGGGCAAGGCCAAGATCTCCGGCAAGGTCCAGGCCGGTTACGTCTACGTCGACGGCCTCTCGGTGGGCGACGTCGGCGAGCCCGCGCTGAAGGACCGCAAGATCCTCGGCGACGAGGGCATCATCTCGGTCTTCGTGGTGGTCGACTCCACCACCGGCAAGGTCACCGGCGGCCCGCACGTCCAGGCCCGCGGCTCCGGCATCGAGGACTCCGCCTTCAACGAGGTCATCCCGAAGATCGCGGAAGCGCTGGAGCGCTCCGCCCAGGAGGGCATCGCGGACACCCACCAGCTGCAGCAGCTCATCCGCCGCACGCTGGGCAAGTGGGTCTCGGACACCTACCGGCGCCGGCCGATGATCCTCCCGGTCGTCGTGGAGGTCTGACACGCGAACGGCCAGCGGGGCGCCTCGATTTGCGTCGGGGCGCCCCGCTCCAGTACGTTTACGGCTCCGCCCGGACGGGAACCCGAACGCTTCACGCGCTTCGATGGACGTTCCCGGAAAGGACGGGAAATCCGACTCAGAACCTCTGGTAAAGTCGGAACCGCCGGAAAGGAAAGCGCGGAAGCGCGGACCTGGAAAGCACCGAGGAAATCGGGTCGGAAAGATCTGATAGAGTCGGAAACACCGAAGGGAAGCGCCCGGAGGAAAGCCCGCGAGGGTGAGTACGAAGGAAGCGACCGTTCCTTGAGAACTCAACAGCGTGCCAAAAATCAACGCCAGATATGTTGATACCCCGTCTCCGGCCGTCACGGCCGGGGCGAGGTTCCTTTGAAAAAAACACAGCGAGGACGCTGTGAACCGAGGGGGATTATTCCTCCCCTCCGGTTCCGCTCCCGTGTGTGGCACCGGAGTACCGGTAGACATTCACGGAGAGTTTGATCCTGGCTCAGGACGAACGCTGGC
>NZ_JUJA01000143.1:0-10485 GCF_001906585.1 Streptomyces kebangsaanensis
GTTTCCGCACCCATGAGGGCTGGGCCTGTCAAGGGGCGTGGACGGTCCCCGCCTGCGGCTTTCCGGTGGGATGCCGGGGCGTTTCTCTCGTGAGTCTTCCTCGCGGTCTTCGTTCGGGGACCGCCGCGTGGGAGGGGTCCAGTTGGAGCGCCCGGAGCCCCGTGAGGAACGAGCGGGGCGAGGACGAACGAGCTGGAGGCCGACGAGTGGCGGTCGACCATGGATGCCGAGGAAGCGTCACGGATGTTCACCGCTGCGGTCGTTGACATCCCCGGTGCCGGCTGGTCGACGGAGTGGTCTCACAAGCACCCATTCGGCGCCTGACCGTGCGGTCGGCGCCATGACCGTGGTACGGGGATCCGGGCTGCTCAATCAGGTCATCGAGCGCGGCCGTGGGGCCGTCTCATGCGGAAACGCGAGCGCACCCGGGGTCTGTGGCCGCCGGCGGCGGTTGTCTGCTGGGGTCATCGGACCTCCTGCCGGTCCGGCCGGGCCGGGACGGCCTGCAGCAGGTGATAGGCCCGCGTGAGCAGGCGACGGGCGATCGCGATGGTGGCGATCTTCTTGCCGCGGCGATGGGCGAGGCGCTGGTAGGCGACGGCGAACTCCGGCGACCGCTTCGCGGTCTGCGCGGCCTCGCACAGGATCCACCGCAGCCAGTCGGAGCCCTGCTTGGAGATGTGCCCGTGCCGCACGGTCAGGTCCGAGGCGCGGACGGTGGGGGTCAGGCCGGCCCAGGCGGCCAGCTTACGGGCGGAGGGGAAGCGGCTGACGTCGCCGACCTCGGCCACGATCATCAGGGCGGTGAGCGTGCCCACCCCGGGCAGCCGGGTGAGCGCGGCCACCCTCGGATCGCCCCGTGCCTGCGCGAGCAGCTGCCGGTCGAGGGCGTCGATCGGTTCTTTGAGGGCGTCCATCAGGGCCAGGAGGTCGTCGACCACGCGGCGTGAGGCGTCCGGCAGGTCGAGGCCGTCGAGCCAGACGCGGCCCGGTGCGGTGAAGTAGCCGCCGGGGCGGTCGCAGCCGTGATCCGCCAGGACGGCGTGGATGCGGTTGCGCAGCAGGGTGCGCAGACGCACCAACTGGCAGCGGTGGCGCAGCAGGGCCCGCTGCTGGCGCACCTGAAGCGGGGCGATCCACGCCTCCGGCAGCAGGTCGGCGCGCAGCAGCTGGGCGAGGGTCGCCGCGTCCACCTTGTCGTTCTTCAGGCGTGCGGAGGCGATGGCCTTGCAGCGCAGCGGATGGACCAGGTGGGGCTCGAAGCCGTAGTCCTCCAACAACTGGACCAGCCAGCCCCAGCCGTAGGCGGCCTCGAAGGCCACCGGGGCACCGATCGGAAGATCCCCGATCACGGAGAGCACCGGCTTGACCCCGTTGAGCACGTTCCGGTTCATCCGCACCGCACCGTCATGATCGACGACCGCGATCTGCGACCGCTTGCGGTGCATGTCGATACCGACGTAGACAGACATTGAGGGCCTCCTTCCTGAGCTCGCACATACCCGGACGATAGGAACCGCCGGGCTGAGCAGGGAAGGGGGCCCGGCCCTCATAGGATCAGGTCAGGTCCTTGTGATTCAGGTACGTCGACGCTGTTGGTGAGACGCTCGTGATAGCAGGTGAGAGGTGAGGAACCCCCGTCGGCCAGCCCGGCGGGGGTTTCTGCGTTCGGGGGTGGGCCTGATGCGCGGTGTTCGACGCGGTCTTGCTGTGCTCCGGCTCTCCGTGCTCGACGGCGTAGGAAGGGCGTACACGGCAGACGAGGGCTGTGGCCTTCACGGGATGCACCCGAGGCGAGGAGTGTGCCCCATGGGTCTTTGCGTGATCGATTGGTCAGGTTCGCGTGTGACGTGACGTCATGTCTCTTGGCCAACCAGCGAACCACTGCAGGCACGGCCTCGATGATCAGTGGGTGGAGAGTTCGTTGATCACCGAGCGAGCCCGTGCTCGCCCCTCTTCCCTCATACCCGCTGTGCGCAGCCGGCCCACGCCGATGCCCCGGCGCCCCTCGCCGACGCCGTCTGTTTGCACCGGTTGTCGCCGGACAGCCCCGCGACGACAACCGGGCCGGCGGGTCGTACCGGCCTCGTGCGGCCTCGCGGCTCATTGGCGAACCGTTGGCCCCTGTGGGACGTGGTTCGCGCGTCCGGCCCGCCACCGGCCGGGTGCCACATCCTTCGGTATGCCAACCCGCGGACGACAATTCACCTGCCGTCGATTTCGGAATCGTTCACCAGCCGAGCGCGTCGTCGTCCGCCCGCGCATCCCAGCTCGGCGCGACCGGGCGCGCGTCGTGGCAGGTGAAGCCGAGCTGGGTCAGCGCCCGGCGCATCTCGGCCACCGTGAAGTCACGGCGGTTCTGCCTGGTGATCACTTCCCCGACCTGCATCACGGGGTAGACCCGGCGGTCGATGGTGACAGACACGCCGGTGACGGGTTCGGGCGGGACGCCGGTCATGGACTGTTCGACCTCGATCTTGGTCAGGTCGAAGGGGTACCGGGCGATGACACAGCGCATGGCTGCCTCCACGAAGTGGGGGAGAATGCCGGGGACGGTGACCGGGTGACGGCGGTCGGGCAGGGTCGGTACGACGGTCAGGGCGTGAGAGCGAGTACGCCCAGGGCGTAGCCGTGTTCGTCGATCACGGGGGACACGTCCAGCGTCCGGACCCGCATGGCGGCCTCCGCCTCACCGAGTATCGATGTGGACGAGGTGAACGGTCCGCGGTCGAGTGGGATGTCCCGCAGCCGCGTCCGGTCGCTGTACCACGAGCCGCCACGGTGTGCGGCGAGCTGGGCCAGGGTGACCAGTCCCGCGCACCGGCCGTCCTCGTCCCGGAGGAGCAGGTGCGGGACGCGCGCACCGATGAGCACGGACAGGGCCACGTCGACCGCCATGTGGTCGTCGACCTGCGGCCCGGGAGCATGCATGGCGTCACGGGCGGTCAGACCGGTGCCGTCGGCGCTGTCGAGATGCTGTGTTCGGGGCGGAAACGTCGTCAAGTGCTTCTCCTCATCGTCGGGGCGGGCAGGACGGGCGACGGCTCGTCCCGACCGCAGGGAGCGCTTCCCCGGGCTTGAGCTATGGGTTGTTTCTCGGTGCAGGCCGACGGCCCCGGGCGGCGGCCCGGCCGCTTCCGCCACGGCCGGCCCCCTGGCCGCTCCTCCCACGGCCGGCGGCCCGGCTCCTGCGATGCCAGCCGACGGATCCCTTGCCCTCGGATCGTCCTTCGACCGGTGCGGCGAGGACGACGGGAACGCCGGAGGGGGTCCGGGCGCCGGTGATGCGCTGAAGCTCGGCCTCGCCCGGGCGGATCCGGGCGGTGCGCGGAGCGATGCCGGCGTCGGCCATCAGACGGTCCACCGTGTGTCGCTGGTGCGGCAGCACGAGGGTGACGACGGTGCCGGACTCGCCGGCGCGTGCGGTACGGCCGCCGCGGTGGAGGTAGTCCTTGTGGTCGCCAGGAGGGTCTACGTTCACGACGAGGTCGAGGCCCGTGACGTGGATTCCGCGGGCGGCGACGTTGGTGGCCACCAGGACCGTGACGTGGCCGTCCTTGAACTGGGCGAGCGTCCGGTTGCGCTGTGACTGGGACTTGCCGCCGTGCAGGGCCGAGGCTCGTACCCCGACGGACAGCAGGTGCTTGGTGAGCCGGTCCACCGCGTGCTTGGTGTCCAGGAACATGAGCGCACGTCCGTCGCGGGCGGCGATCTCGGTCGCGGCGGTGTCCTTGTCGGCGTCGCGCACGTGCAGCAGGTGGTGCTCCATGGTGGTGACGGCTCCCGCGGACGGGTCGACCGAGTGCACCACGGGGTCGTGGAGGTAGCGGCGTACCAGGAGGTCGATGTTGCGGTCCAACGTGGCCGAGAACAGCAACCGCTGGCCGCTCGCGGGAACTTGGTCGAGCAGCGCGGTCACCTGCGGCATGAAACCCATGTCGGCCATCTGGTCGGCTTCGTCCAGTACGGTGACGGCGACCCGGTCCAGTCGGCAGGCCCGCCGCTCGATGAGGTCCTTGAGGCGGCCGGGCGTCGCCACGACGACCTCGGCGCCGTCGCGCAGCGCACTCGCCTGGCGGCCGATCGACATGCCGCCCACCACGGTGGCGAGCCGCAGCCGTAGGGCGCGGGCGTAGGGGGCGAGCGCGTCGGTGACCTGCTGGGCCAGTTCCCGGGTGGGGACGAGGACGAGGGCGAGCGGCTGCCGGGGCTGGGCCCGCTGTCCGTCCAGACGGGCCAGCACCGGCAGGCCGAAGGCGAGTGTCTTGCCCGAGCCCGTGCGACCCCGGCCCAGGACGTGCCGGCCGGCCAGTGCGTTCGGCAGTGTGGCCGCCTGGATCGGAAAGGGCACGGTCACACCCTCGGTGCCGAGCGCGGCCAACAGCCTTGCAGGCATGTCCAGTTCGGTGAACGTCTCGACCGGCGGCAGCGGCTCGGTGAGGGTGACCGGCAGGGCGAACTCCTGTCGGCGCGGGGCGGAGCGTGCGCCCTGGCCAGTCTTTCGTCCGGTACCCGGACGGGGACCCTGGCGGCCCGTCCCCTGCGTACGGAAGCGGCTGCCGGAAGCGGTGCCGGTGTGACGGGGGCTGCGGTTCATGGAAGAACCTTCCTCGATGCGGCGCATCGAGGAATTCCGTCCAGCGGTGATGACCGCACGAGGATTCGCAAGAATGAGCCGAAGAAAAAAGAGCCGGGCCTCGTGACGCTGGAGCGGGGACGGCCGGCGGTCCGGAAAATCCGGAAACGGAAAAATCAATGAGCTGGGGCCCGTACCCCAAGAGCACGGGCCCCAGCCACATGATGCGCGAACCACTGGCTCGCGACGAGTCGCGTCAGCGTCAGGCGGGAACGATATTCTCGGCCTGCGGGCCCTTCTGGCCCTGAGTGACGTCGAAGCTAACCTTCTGGCCTTCCTGAAGCTCGCGGAAGCCACCGTTGCTGATGATGTTCGAGTAGTGGGCGAACACGTCAGCGCCGCCGCCCTCCTGCTCGATGAAGCCGAAGCCCTTTTCCGCGTTGAACCACTTCACGGTGCCAGATGCCATATTGAATCTCCCTTGAGGGGCAGTGCCGGACTCCGCACTTTGCGAAGCCGAGTCGCCGCGATGATCACCCCTCCGGAAAGATCCGGAAAGCTCTGCAAAGAAAAAATCTCTGGTAACCAAGACTGCAACTGCCATCACGGTAACACAGGCCGGATGGAGACGGTCATACGTTTTCGGGAGCGTCCGGTAATTATCCTCCCGCGCCGGGGTGTATTTCTGTAGTGGCGGGACCAGGTATCTGCGCCGTGCTCGTCCAGCTTCCGGCGTATTTCCCGGCTCAGACGCAGGGCGTCGTCGAGCTGGTCCTCAGGGAGAGGCGTTCTCAGCGGGCATAGCACCTTCGTTTCGGGGACGCGGCGAGGGCCCCGGTCGTGCCTGGCACCGGTCTCCGAAGGATCCGGCACCATCTGCGTCGTGCGACAACCCTGACTCCGGCAGGCACGGAGATGTGGGCTCGCCGTGACAGATTTCCCGCCGCCGCTTCGGCGCGCTCAGGACGCGGAGCTGCCCGGTTCCGCTGCCATACCGGCGGCGGACACGAGCGATGCGACGGCCCGTTCGGTTGCCTCCGGTGGCACGACCAGAAGGTCCCTGCGCCCATGTCCGGGCGCCATCGGAACGACGGTGCCCGACGCGTGCGCCGTGGTGGTCCCGCGCACCCGGACGACATGGTCGCGGACGAGCATGCGGGCCGGTGCTCCGGTCCACACCGTGCCGTTCACCCGGACACCGAGGATTCGGCCTCAGCCCCGGGGCAGGCCGGAGAGGAACTGCGGGAGTTCGGCCGGGAGATCGGAGGTGCGCGGCCACCACGCCCCGTCGACACGGCCCGGCAGGGCGCTCTCGGGCGCCAGGTACAGGCGGAGGAGGGGCGGGGCCGGCGGTGGAGGCCGTAGGCGGTCGCTCGTCATGAAGGCGTCCTGTCGAGTGGTCCGGCGCGGTACGTCGTCCTCTGCCGGGACGGAGTTCCTCGGCGGCAGGGAACGCGTCGGCTCGGCTCGCTGGTGCGGTCACGCGGGTCGTCGGGGCGGATCCGCTGTGCCGGGGTCGGCCGTTCGTCCCTCCCAGGCGTCCTGCGCGCTGGCGTATGCGGGGAAGCGGTCGAGGAGACCGGTGCGGCGGAAGACCAGGTCCGTCGTGTGGTTGCCGTAGACGATGCGCAGCCAGCCGCTCCGGGCGCGGCAGTCGTACCAGGCATCGCACAGTGGCGTCAGGATGCTGCAGTCGGTGAAGGTTGCCTCGCTCAGGTCCACGATGAGGAGGAGCCGTCCGGGCCGGGCCGCGCGGGCTTCGGCCAGGGCGCGGGCCAGGGGCGCCACGGTATGCCTGTCCAGTTCGCCGTGTGCGCGGACGATGCGGCATTCCTCGAAGAGTGCGGGCGCTCCACCTTGCGTGGTCAACGGCTCGCGCAGGGATCGGGGGCAAGGCGGGATGGCAGTGCCGGCCGTGGGCGCCCCAGGGCCGGCGTGCCTCATTCCGCCTTCCCTGTAGTGCCCTCGAGGCGATCGGTCTCGGCGAGGGCCAGCATGCGCGCGGCGGTCAGCGGGTTCTCGGGGTCGGCCGCGGCGGCCAGCAGCCGGGCGGCTGTTCCGGCCGGCTCATCCGGCGGGACGACCAGGAGCACCCAGCGTCCCACGGAGCCGCAGTCCAGGGAGATGACGTGCGTCTCGCCTCCGGGGCCGGCCGGCTCCACGGCGATCACCCGGCCGGGCGCCATGACGGTGCGTGGGGTGTCGGGCCATTCGGCGGGGTCCACGGTGACCCGTACCGTCGTGTCCGGGTCCGGCTCCAACGAGCCGACGAGCGAGGGAAGTTCGAGCTCCAGCGCATCGCAGCGCGGCCACCAGGCCCCGTCCAGCGGGCCGTGGCTGACGTCCGGGGTGAGGGCCAGGCGAGGCGTGGGCATGCGATACGTGTGCGCGTCGGCCGAGGATGCGCTGTCGGCCGGCGTTCCGCTGGGTTCCATCGTGCGGTCCGTTCCGGGAGTCGCCCGGGCGACTGCCCGATTCGTCATTCGCCGGGAACGGCACCGCCGACCGCGCTGCGCGAAAAGCTCTCGGTACGGTCAGGTTACCTCTGACGAGGAGAAGAGGACGAGGAGAAGAGGGCGGGTCAGTCGTCCGGCTGTGCCTCCTCTTCCTCCTCCAGTTCCTCCATCAGACGGATGCCCTCGTGCGTCAGCGAGACGGTGGCGGGGGTGTGGTGTGATGTCCAGTCCACGCTGATCAGGCCCTCGTCGGTCAGATAGGCGCAGGCGGCGGAGAGGTCCTCGTCGGGCAGGGCCAGCTCGGCGCGCAGCGCCGATCCGTTGAGGTCGCTGCCCGACGCCGGTCGACGGTGCGGGCAGCGGCGCGTCACCACGGCCACCCCCTTTTGAAGGGTTCGCAACTGCTCGTCGGGGAGTGTGTACGGGGTCGGTTTAGCTCGATCGTGTGATGGTCGGCTTCCGGGCTTGTGGTGTGCTGGGCCGGTCGGGGTAGCGTTGCCGTGCGATCTGGGACGCCGGGTGCGGTGCCGGCGAGCGGGGCCCCTGCTCCACCAGCGAGATGGTTCAGGGCCTCCCCGTCGCCTCTGGCCGCTCCCACAGGCCAGGTCGTGAGGCGTGTGCATCAGCAGCCTCCGGCTGCGGGCCGCCCGCCCGGCCCGGACCACGGACAGGATCCGTGTCGCCGCCCGGGATGCGGCAGTATCCGTCAGCGACCTCCGGTCGCGGGGGACGACCAGTGCGCCCAAAACCGTTCGGGGCGTGCCAGTGCTCGGACTCGCTCCCGCTCACTGCCCAGGAACGGTATGCCGGGCAAGGGAGCGTGCGTGCCACGACCGCCCCCTCGCGGAAGACCGGTGCTCTCCCGGAACGGG
This sequence comes from Streptomyces kebangsaanensis, assembly GCF_001906585.1. Lineage (GTDB taxonomy): Bacteria > Actinomycetota > Actinomycetes > Streptomycetales > Streptomycetaceae > Streptomyces > Streptomyces kebangsaanensis. The sequence goes on from NZ_JUJA01000143.1 coordinate 7,905, forward strand.
CTGTCGCAGTTGTCGGCCACCGCCGCGCCACCGTGGCGGGCCCGGCCGGGAGTACGGTAGAGACACCGAGGGCATGCCGCGCACCGGCTCCGACACCGGTGCCGCTCTTGGCGATCGGCGACGCCGGGTCGGCTCTGGCCCGCGCCCGGGGCAGGGTTCGACCCATGAGCGCGCACATGTTCCTCCCGACGACCTCGAACCTCCCCGTGCCCCGGTCGGCACCGGGCAGGTCGCGCACGCGTGTCACGCCGGGCCGGCCGAAGCGGGAGTGGGGATCCTCGCCCCGCGAGGGAGAACGTCTCCGTCCGCTGACGCGCGGCCAGGTCGAGGACCGCCTGCAGGAGCTGGGCGACCTGTACGCGGAGTTCTCCGGCGTTGGCCCATGGGCGTGGAACGAGGCGCGTGCCGCCTTCCTGCGATACCTCGCGGCCGACGCGCGACGACCGGGGTTCTCGTTGCTGATCGCGGAGACCACGGTCCTGACCGGATACGCCTACGGCTTTCCTGTGGGCGGCGCCGGTCCCTGGTGGGCGGGCTTCGACGGACACGTTCGGGGGAGCCTGCTCCGCCGCGTCGCCCCTGGGCGGCTCTTCGTTGTCTCCGGAATCGTCGTCGCGTCCCACGTGCGCCGGGAGTACCAGGACCGCGCCTGGAACCTCGCCCGGCGCCTGCAGCGGCGACTGCTCGCCGACCACGGCGCCGCGCTGGGAGTCACGTTGGTGGAAGCCCGGGACGACGGGATCGTCGAGACGTTGAGGTCCTGGGGGTGGCGCAGTGCCGCAGACGGCACCCTCAGGGCCGTACCGCCCGGTTCATGCCGTGTGCTGGTGCTGACTGCGGGGACATGAGCAGCGCCGTCATCGATCCGGGCGCCCCGGTCAGCGCACGGGCAGGCGCAGGGCGAGGAGGGCGATGTCGTCGGTGCCGCCGGGTGGCATCCGGGCCGACAACTGGTCGCACAGGGTGTCAAGCGTTTCGTGCGCGAGGGCGGGGGCATGGCGGCGCAGCCGGCCGAGCCCGCTGTCCAGGTCGGTGCCCGGAGCCTCGATCAGGCCGTCGGTGTACAGCAGGAGCGTGGACCCCGGCGGCAGGGCGCGAGCGGCACTCGGACGATGACTGCCGACGTCCAGGTGGGTTCCGAGAATCAGTCCCTGCCCGGCTTCGAGGTACTGCGCGTTCCCGTCGGGGGTCAGCAGCAGGGGAGGCGGGTGCCCGGCACTGGTCCAGCGAAGCGTCCAGGGGCCGGTGTCCGGGCCTTCCAACCGGGCGAGGACGAGGGTGGCCATCGGCACGGTCGTGATGGCGTGCATGGCGTCGTCGAGGCGGTCCACGACGGCACCGGTCGACCCGGTGTGGTCCCAGGCGAGGGAGCGCAGGATGCCCTGCAACTGCGCCATGCCGGCCGCGGCGGTCAGATCGTGGCCCACGACGTCGCCGATGACGAGGGCGAGCGTGCCGTCCCTCAGCGTGAACGCGTCGTACCAGTCGCCACCGACCTGCGAGCCGGCCGGAGCGGGCTGGTACCGGGCGGCCAGCTGGATCCGGCCGTGCTCGGGCAGTGGCGGAAGGAGGTTGCGCTGCATGGCCTCGGCGACCTCGCGCCGGCGGCCGAACCGGCGGGCGTTGTCGATGACCGGGCCGACCCGGCGACCGATGTCGCTCGCCACGTCCAGATCGCCGGTGTCGAAGGGCCATGCCGGGTTGGTGCGGACCAGGGTCAGGGCGCCGGTGACCTGCCGTCCGGTGCCCAGTGGCACCGTGATGACCGATGACGCACCGGTCGCTGAGAGGAAGGCGCTGTGAACCGCGGCCAGGGGGGAGTCGGGCAGCGCTTCCATGTCCGCCCGGTCCTGCAGGACGGGACCGCCTCCGTTCAGCACCTGGACCAGGGGCGACGGGGCCGTCTCCCCGGCCGGGGGCGGAAGTTGACCACGCCAGTCCTCCTGCCCGGCGTCACGGCCCTCAGGCCCGGTCACGGCCACCCGGTGCACCTGACGGGAGCCGATCCGGAGGTCCACCGCCGCCCAGTCGGCGAGGCGGGGAACCAGAAGCCGGCTCAACCGGGCGAGGGCCTCGTCCACCTCCAGGGTCTGACCGAGCACCTCGGTGATCTCCGCGACGAGTTTCAACCGCTCGGTGAGACTCTCCAGAGCGGTCGTGCGAGCGGCTCGTTCCGCCTGGTCGGTGCGTTCCCTGTGGGCATGGCCGGCCGGCGCTGTCTCGACGATGAGCACGACCATGCCCTGGAAGACGTCGTCCTGCGTCAGGGGAGTGGCCGACCAGGAGATCGGTACCAGCCGTCCGTCGTCCCGCAGACACCTGTCGTCGTCCCCGCGCGCCGGACCATTCTCGGCGAGTGCCCGCAGCAATGGGCAGCGCTCTCGTGCGATCCGGGCGCCTCCCGGGTCCCGATGGCACAGGTCATGCAGGTCCTGCCCGTACATCGCCGCCGCCGGGCGCCCCAGCAGCCGCTCGGCGGCCGGGTTGACCGCGACGATCCGCCCGGCCGGGTCGATCACCGTCACCGCCGTGCCCAGCTGCTCGACGACCCGATGCCACAGCCCCGGTTCCGCTGGCGGCA
>NZ_JUJA01000143.1:10490-13492 GCF_001906585.1 Streptomyces kebangsaanensis
CCGCCGCTCCCGCTCTCCGCCGGGCCTCACGCCCTCCACCACGTCGCGCACCCCCTCACGGGACACTCCGCCGCCGGGGCCCGGCCCCGGGTCACCGGAACTCCGTTGCCCCGATGGTCCCGTGGGCATTCGGCCGCACGGTTGTCCCCACGATCCGCTGGGCGATCGGCGCGTGCCGCTACGCCGACGGGTCGCTGGGGCGGGCCCGATCACTGCCGGTCTCGACCAGGCTCTGCCCGGCCGGCCGGAGATTCCCGGTACGGACACGCCCGGACAGCTGTCCCGGAGGCCCAGCAGTCTGAAGGTCCTGGGGTGGGCCGCGATGGGCGAATGTGCGCTGCAGCCGTTGACCGGGTGCTGCGGCTCAATGAGCCGTACCGACGTGATCGCGGCGTCTCATCACTATGTTGCGCCATCGTGCCCGGGTTTGTCGGTCCCCGTCGATCCATCGTGCTCGTACGGTGTTCGGGGGAGTGGATGAAAGGGCACTCGGTCAAGCGTAGAGCCATACGACGCGCTGCAGCAGGCGTTCGAAGTCACGGTGGGTGCGGCCGCCGGTGTCCTCGAAGGTGGCCGGCAGGATCACGGGTGGCGCGCTCTTGTCGGCCATGAGTTGGGCCAGGGCCCAGGCGAGAAGATGCGGGTAGAAGCTGAGGGCTTCCAGATCGGGCTCTGCCTCCAGGAGGTCGGCCGGACGGGAGCAGCCGGCGAGGGCACGGACGGACTGGCGCCGCTCGCGCAACGCCTTGATGAGCGCTCCGGCTCCCTGTCTGAGCGCGCTGCCGACGGCACCGGACAGGAGCAGGGCGGGGCCTGGACGAGTGGTCCCCGGGAGCGGTGCAGGAACGCGTGCCCGAGCAGCCGACCCCTCCGAACGAAGGCACCCCCCGGTGCGAAATACTCACCCGATGAGTTCACGCACTTCCCCGATCAGCCGGCCGATCACCATACGGAGGGCCGTCGCGCGGGATGCCAAAAGGCTCACGCGGCTCGTGCGTGGCTCAGGCGCCTACGAGGGTAAGTACGCAGCCGCAGTCGCGGGCTACCGGGTCGGTCCTGATTACATCGAGGCCCACCGCGCCTTTGTGGCCGTCGGCTCCGACGAGCACGGAGGCCGGGTCCTCGGGTTCTACTCGCTCCTCCTCGCTCCACCGGAGCTCGACCTGCTGTTCGTCGCGGACGAAGCGCAGGGACGGGGTATTGGACGACTGCTCATCGCGCACATGCAATCCGAGGCTCGTGCCGCCGGGCTCGACCGTGTCATGGTCGTGTCGCACCTTCCCGCCGAGGACTTCTACCACCGCGTCGGTGCGGTGCGGACCGGGACCGCGTTCGCGAACCCGCCCGCCGTGCCTTGGGACCGTCCCGAATTCGAGTTCCGCATTCCTCCGGGATGACGCGGTGTGCCGGTTGACGGGGCACCGGCTTCGCCTGCACGCAAGCCGGCTTGCAGGAGCCGCTGGACGCCGCGCGCTCCGTGTGTGCCGTCTCCTCTGCCCTGGCGGGGTGATCGCCTGCGCCAGCGGCCTCTGCCCGGCGAATTCCTCACCTCCGGCACTCCCAGAGCCATCGCAATCGGCACGCATTCCCTGCCCGCCTGTCGGGCCATGGTGCTGGTGAGCCGTCTTCCGCGCGGCTGGGCTCGACAGCTCGCCCGTGGGGTGGGGCCGTTCTTCAAGGAGAACGGTTGTTCCAGGCCGGCCCGCTGCCGGCACCCGTACACAGAGGCGATCGGTATCAGCGGCGCGAGGTTATGCCATGTGTTAGTGTCACGCGTTTGCGTGGTCGTCGCGGTGGGCGATTCTGCCTGTTCGGTTCCGCTTGTGCGTGGGCTGTTCAATCCTGCCGGGCCTTCCTCGGTACGTTCCTCTGCGGAAGGCTGTTCATGAAGCATCCCGATGACCGCGGCATCGCTCACGGCGGTCCCGCCCAGCCCGGGGCAACGACCCCGGCGCTGCCCCCGGCCGTCTCCTTCGCCGGTCTGGAACTGCCGGTGGAGGTGGTGCGGACACTGAGCGGACTCGGGGTGCGCGAACCCTTTCCGATCCAGGCCGCCACACTGCCCGATGCCCTGGAGGGGCGCGACGTCCTGGGGCGCGGGCGCACCGGATCGGGCAAGACGCTCGCCTTCGGCCTGCCGCTGCTGACCCGTACGGCCGGGCGGCGCGCCGAACCGAAGCAGCCCCTCGCTCTGATCCTTGTGCCCACCCGGGAGCTGGCCCAACAGGTCACCCATGCGCTGGCGCCGTACGCCGAGGCACTGCGGCTGCGGATGACCACGGTCGTCGGCGGCATGTCGATCGGCCGGCAGGTTGCCGCGCTGCGCCAGGGAGCCGAGGTGGTCGTCGCCACCCCCGGACGCCTGCACGACCTGATCGAGCGCAACGCCTGCCGCCTGGGACGGGTAAGGATCACCGTGCTGGACGAGGCCGACCAGATGTGCGACCTGGGGTTCCTGCCGCAGGTTGCCGACGTGCTCGACCAGGTGCACCCCGACGGTCAGCGGATGCTCTTCTCGGCCACTCTCGATCGCGACGTCGATCAGCTGGTCCGCCGCTACCTCCACGACCCCGTCGTCCACTCGGTCGACCCGGCCGCGGGCACGGTCACGACGATGGAGCACCACGTTCTGGTCGTCCACGGCCCTGACCGCTACGCCGTCACCACGGAGATCGCCGCCCGCGACGGCCGCGTACTGCTGTTCCTCGACACCAAGCACGCCGTCGACCAGCTCACCCGGCATCTGCGGGCCAGCGGGGTGCACGCCGGGGCCCTGCACAGCGGCAAGTCCCAGCCACAGCGCACACGGACCCTGGCGCAGTTCAAGAACGGCCAGATCACCGTTCTGGTGGCGACCGATGTCGCGGCCCGTGGCCTGCACGTCGACGACCTCGATCTCGTGGTCAACGTCGACCCGCCCACCGACCCCAAGGACTATGTGCACCGGGCGGGCCGCACCGCCCGCGCCGGTGAGTCCGGCAGCGTGGTCACGCTCGTGCTGG
>NZ_JUJA01000143.1:13513-21703 GCF_001906585.1 Streptomyces kebangsaanensis
AGCCGCATGATGGCCGGGGCCGGCATCGAGCCGACCGTCACCAAGGTGCGCTCGGGCGAGGCGGAGCTGAGCCGGATCACCGGCGCCAAGGCTCCCTCCGGCACCCCGCTCGACGGCGGGCCCGCCGTTCCCCGGCCCAAGAACACCAACGCTCCCTTCCGCGGCCTCGGCACCAGCAAGGACACCTCCCGCGGCGCCGGCGGCAGGTCCCGAAAGGCCGGCGAGGCCCGCAAGCTCGCCGAGGCCCGCAAGGCCGCCCTCGTGCGTCGCAACGGCTGAGAGCCATTGCCCTGGCGGCCCGGCCACGGGATCGACACCCCTCGGCCCGGCCCGAAGCCGTCCCGTGCGCCTTACCTACGAAGTCGACGCCTCGGGCCGCGAGAGGGACACCCGCCGAAACGGAGCAGGATGACGTTGCCGGCCCCTCGCACTGCGCCCGGCATGACAAGCTGTGCTTGCCCACCCCCGAACCCAGGAGGTCACCATGACCGCAGAGCCCGTATCCACGGAAGGTTCGGAGCCGGCCGCTCCCGAGACGTCCCCTCCGGCGCCGGACGGCGACGGCAACTACGACCTCAAGCGCAAGTTCCGCGAAGCCCTGGCGCGCAAGCGCGGCGCGCAGGCGGACGCCGCTGATATTGCCGCCAAGTCCGATGCGTCGAAGGTGCGTGCGGCGCACGGCCCGGCTGCGAGCCAGCGGTCGTTCAGGCGCAAGAGCGGCGGCTGAGTCCAAGAGCGGCGGCTGAGTCGATGAGTCCCGCGATCTAACCGCTTCACCGGCACTCGCGCGTCCTGTGCAGTGGCCCGCGACGTGCGCATGCCCGTGCGCGCGTCGCGGGCGGGGCGTAGCCGGCGGACTCGCCTGGCGGAATGGCCCAGATGCGGCCGGCTCGGGTCGGTGGCGCGGCCGAACTGGAATTCCGGGATGAGGGCACTGCCTTGTCCGAGGGTACGCGGCCGGTGTCGCGCACCTGGCGTGCCCCTGTACCGCTGTGAAAATCGACTGCGGTTGTCCGGCGTGACGGTAGGCAACCGCGTGGCAAGGACATTCGTTCCCCGTCCTGCTGCGGCTGATCGACCCACAGCCGGTCGCGTTCCCGGCCGCGGTCGCCTTCGTGCCCAGCCGCGACGTGCAGGTGCCGACCTGCCCCGAGTGGACACTGTCCGATCCGGTGCAACAACTGGGCGGGGTGCACCGCCGCTGTGTCACCGGTTCCTCCCGCGGCTTCGGCCGCGAGTTCGCGCAGGCGGCCCCGGAGCGCGGCGACAGGGCCGCCGCCCGCAACACCGACTCCCTCGCGGACCTGCCGGCCGCCCACGGCGAGGCGATCCGCCTCGTCGAGCCCGGCGGCTTCGCCACCGACCGGTCCGGGCGTGCCCGACCTCGATGCTCGCGGGGCCGCCACCGGAACCGCGGACCGTGCCGCCGGGCTGCGGCTCAGGCGTCGATGATGACGGGGATGATGAGGGGCTTGCGGCGGTGGGCGCGGAACGCCCAGTTCGCCACGGCGCGGGCGAGCAGCTGTTCGAGTTGGCGCGCGTCCCCGACGCCCTCCTCGGCCGCGGTGGCCAGGGTCTTCTCGATGACGGGGATGACCGGCTCGAAGGTGGCGTCGTCGTGGACGAAGCCCCGGGCCAGGAAGTCGGGGGCCTCGGCGAGGGCGCCGGTGTCCGCGTCGACGATCGCCACCACCGTGACCACGCCTTCGGCGGCGAGGGTGAGACGGTCCTTGAGGGACGCTTCCGTGGCGCCGCCGACTTCCATGCCGTCCACGTAGACGTTGCCGGCGGGGACCTTGCCGGTGATGGACACGCGCCCGTCGACCAGGTCGACGACGACGCCGTCCTCGGCGATGACGACCCGGTCGGGGTCGACACCGGTACGGATGGCGAGGTCGCCGTTGGCCCGCAGGTGGCGCCATTCGCCGTGCACGGGCATGACGTTGCGGGGTTTGACGATGTTGTAGCAGTAGACGAGTTCGCCGGCGCTGGCGTGCCCGGAGACGTGCACCTTGGCGTTGCCCTTGTGGACCACGTGGGCGCCCCACCGGGTGAGTCCGTTGATCACCCGGTAGATGGCGTTCTCGTTGCCGGGGATGAGGGAGCTGGCGAGCAGGACGGTGTCGCCCTTGCCGATGCGGATCTGGTGGTCGCGGTTGGCCATCCGTGACAGCGCGGCCATCGGCTCGCCCTGGGAGCCGGTGCACACCAGAGTGATCTTGTGGTCCGGGAGCTTCTCCAGCTCCTTCGTGCTCACGACCAGACCGGAGGGGACCTTCAGGTAGCCCAGGTCACGGGCGATGCCCATGTTGCGGACCATCGACCGGCCGACGAAGGCGACCTTGCGGCCGTGCTGGTGGGCGGCGTCCAGGACCTGCTGGATGCGGTGCACGTGGCTGGCGAAGCTGGAGACGATGACCCGGCGCGGCGCGGTGCGCATCACCTGCTCGATCGCCGGGTTCAGCTCACGCTCGGAGGTGGTGAAGCCGGGTACCTCGGCGTTGGTGGAGTCGGTGAGGAACAGGTCCACGCCCTCCTCGCCGAGGCGGGCGAAGGCGCGCAGGTCGGTGATGCGGTCGTCGAGGGGGAACTGGTCCATCTTGAAGTCGCCGGTGTGCAGCACCATCCCGGCCCGGGTGCGGATCGCGACCGCGAGGCTGTCCGGGATGGAGTGGTTGACCGCCACGAACTCGCAGTCGAAGGGCCCGAGGCCGCGCCGGTCGCCCTCCCGCACCCGCACCGTGCGCGGCCGGATGCCGTGTTCCTTGAGCTTGGCCTCCAGGAACGCCAGCGTCAGCTTGGAGCCGACGACGGGAATGTCGGACCGCTCGCGCAGCAGGTACGGCACGCCGCCGATGTGGTCCTCGTGGCCGTGGGTGAGGACCACGGCCACGAGGTCGTCCAGCCGGTCCCGGATCGAGGTGAAGTCCGGCAGGATCACGTCCACGCCGGGCTGGGTCTCCTCGGGGAACAGCACGCCGCAGTCGACGATGAGCAGCTTGCCGGCGTGCTCGAAGACGGTCATGTTGCGGCCGATCTCACCCAGGCCGCCCAGGGCGATGACCCGCAGCCCTCCTTCAGGAAGGGGCGGTGCGGCTTTCAGCTCGGGGTGCGGATGACTCATACCCTGACGGTACCCGGAGAGCGGGACGGGTCGATCCACTGCCTGTGTGATCCAACGAGCGCTCGATACGACCCGCCGCCGAAGGCGTACTGGCGCTCAGGTCGGCATCCGTCTCACCTGCCCGCTGCCCCAGCCCCAAGACAAGAGGGCAGCCGCGGCCGCCGCGGGTACCGGGGTGGCTTTGCGGGTTGCGCGGGCGGTGAGCACCCCGCCCATGATCACAGAGAAGGAGCAGATCGAGCCGACGGCCCGGGCATGCGCTCACGCCGCTGAAGTATCGAGGTTGAATGTGATGTCGACCTTCGCGGTCCGTTGTGGTTGGACAGAGTCGATTTGAGAGTGTTCCAGAGCTGGGATTGAGCATGTTCTGCGGGCCCGGGTCGGGATGCCGAGGTCTTGGGCAACCTGCCGGATGGGCCGGCCGGCTTCGACGAGATCGGGGACCTTGCGCCGGAACTCGGCCGGGTAACTACGGGGCACAGAAGCCTCCTTGAGTGTCTGGAGCATCACCTGTCCAGCAAGGCGACTCCACCAGACCCGGGGCACATCAATGACTCCACCAGACCCGAGGCACATCAAAAATCCCTTGCGGCCAAGGGTGGCGATCGCTCTACGGTTGCTCTCCGTGACCATCGAGATGCCCTACCAGCCACTTCCGGTCGACCAGTCCGACGTGCGCTACATCCACGGACCCGATTCCGCTCTACAGCCGGGCGTGCCCGCGGGCGAGACGGTTGAGCTCGAGTGGAGGGGCAGCGAGGTCTACCCGGGAACCTTCCGGAAGTTCTGGGTACACGTGCCTGCACAGTACGACCCGGCGGAGCCGGCATCCTTGATGGTGTTCCAGGACGGATGGTGGTACCTGGACCCCGCAGGGGAGGTACGCGGCGCGATCGTCCTGGACAACCTCATTCACCGCGGCGACATCCCCGTCACCATCGGCGTGTTCGTCGATCCTGGCGTCTTCCCCGATGCGGAGAACCCGAAGAACCGCAACAACGAGTACGACGCCTTCGACGACCGGTACGTCACCTTCCTCCTCACCGAGATCATCCCGCAGGTTGCGGAGCGCTGTACCATCGCCCAGTCGCCCGAAAGGTGGGGCATCTGCGGCGGGAGCAGCGGCGGCAACTGCGCCTTTACCGCCGCGTGGCTGCGTCCGGACAAGTTCCGCCGCGTCATCGGATACCTGTCCAGCTTCGCGCAGATGCCGGACGGCAATCCCTACCCGGACCTCATCTCCCGCGTCCCCCGCAAGCCGCTGCGCATCTTCATGCAGGGCGGCCACCGCGACCTGCCTGGAATGAGCCACAGTGGAACTGGCTCGCCGAAAACCTGCGCGTGGCAGCCGCTCTCGCTGAAGCGGGCTACGACTTCCGCCTTGTCCTGGGAGACGGCGGACACAGCCCCAACCACGGCGGCGTCCTGCTGCCGGACGCTCTGCGCTGGCTGTGGCGGCCCAACGAGCATTGATCGATACACGCATCATCCAACCTGGCGCCGGCTGCGGTGAGGTGGGCTGCACCCTGGTCGCACAAAGGCGTGAAGCTCCTGGTAGGCGAGCTCACACTTGGGCTTCCTGACCGGGCAGCTCGCCGAGCGCCGCCGAAAGGTCGGCACCCGCCGGCGGCGCCTGCCCCGAATCGGCAGGCCCTGCTCGTCCTGGCCCATCTGCGCTGCGGTGACACCTACACCCGGCTCGCGGCCTCCTTCGGCATAGGCGTGGCCACGGTCCACCGCTACATCCGCGAGGCCGTGGACCTCCTGGCCGCGCTGGTTCCCACGCTTCAACAGGCCCTCAACCGCGCGGCGGCCAAGGCGTTCGTGCTCCTGGACGGCACCCTGCTGCCCATGGACCGGATCGCCGCCGACCGGCCCTTCTACTCGGGCAAGCACCGCAAGCACGGCATGAATGTCCCCAAGTCCTCGCCGGCCCGTTCGGCCGCCTGCTGTGGGCCTCCGCCGCGCTGCCCGGCGCCGTGCACGGCATCAAGGCGGCCCGCACCCACGGCGTCATCAACGCCTCGGCCGAGGTCGGCCTGGTTTGCCACGGCGACAAGGGCTACCAGGGCGCCGGCGGCACCGTACGGGTGCCCTTCCGTGGCAAACACCGCGACCTCTCCGGCGGTCATATGCGTTCTCACGCACCAACGGGCTCGAGGACAAAGCCATGAGCGACATCGCCGCTGACATCGACGGGGCCGGCCAGGCGATCGAGGACATGCTCGGTGTGTGGCCGAAGACGTTCGCCTATCCGGGCGGCCAGTCCTTCATCGGCCGGGGATCCCGACGGCGGAGCTACGTCCCGCTCGTCGCGGAGCGCTTCGTGGCGGGACGCGACTACGGCGGCGAGACCGGCAACATGCCGGAGGTTTGCGATCTGGCGCACCTGGGCGCGTACATGATCGACGGACTCGACGTCGACGCGCTCATGTCCCTTGTGGACAGCGGAATGGCCCACGGCGCATGGGTGATCATGGCGGGCCACGACATCGGCACCCACGGACGGCAAACCGTGCGCGCCCGAGACCTCGAGGAGTTCTGCCGCCGGGTGGCGCGCGAGGACAGCATCTGGGTGGCACCCGTGGTCGAGGTCGCCGAGCACGTGCTGACGGCTCGCACGCCCTGATCGACCAGGACTCGTATCCGCCCGAGCAGGTAGTGCACCTGCGCCGAGCGCCCCTCCCCAGCGGTGATCGCCGTTTCCTCGACGTCTTCCTCCGCCAGGCTCACACTTCGATCCCGCCGGTCGTGCGGGCCTTCGCCCGCGAGGACCGTTACCCACGCCTGGGCGAGATCACGGTGCCCACCGACGTCATGGTCGGCACAGCCGATCGCAGCACACCGCCGAACCACTCCCGGCGCCTGGCCGCAGGGACACCGGGCGCGCGACTGGTCACCGTGCCGGACGCCGGGCACATGATCGACTGGGAAGATCCCGATGCCCTGGTGGAGACCATCGTCTCCCTGCACGAGGCTGAGGGAGCCGATTGATGCGCAGCGGTCTGTGCGTCGCCGGGCGGCGCTGCGAGCGGTGGTCCGTGGCACAGCCACACCGCAGGAGTGCGGCGTCGACAATGGCCGACAGCAGGGTGTCGTCCGCCCGCCGATGCGGCTTGAGTTGAGGGAGTCGAGCAGCCACGTCGGGCGAGGGGGACAGGTGTACGACTACATCATCGTGGGTGCAGGGTCGGCGGGGTGCGTGCTGGCCGGCCGTCTGACCGAGGACGAGAGGACGCGCGTTCTTCTCATAGAGGCCGGCCCGGTGGACGATGCCCCGGACATCCACGTTCCGGCCGCGTTCAGCAAACTCTTCCAGACGAAGTACGACTGGAGTTACCTCACCGAGTGCGAGCCCGGGCTGGAGGGCCGCCGCCGCTACCTGCCCCGCGGCCGGATGCTCGGCGGCTGTTCGTCGATGAACGCGATGATCTACATCCGCGGCAATCGCCGCGACTACGACGCCTGGGCGGCGGCCGGCGCCGACGGGTGGAGCTGGCAGGATGTCCTGCCGTACTTCCTTCGCGCCGAGGACTTCACGGGAGCCACGTCCCCGTGGCATTCCACCGGCGGGCCGCTCACGGTGAGCGAGGGCCGTTCCCGGCATCCCTTGATGGACGCATACGTGGCGGCCGCTCAGGAGGCCGGACACCCCTGCACCAGCGATTTCAACGGCCTCGAACAGGACGGCGTGGGCTATTACCACCTCACTCAGCGCGACGGTCTGCGCTGCAGCACGGCGGACGCGTATCTGCGGCCGGCCCTGGCCCGGCCGAACCTCGATGTGCTGACCGGTGTTGAGTGCACCCGCGTGCTGCTCGACGGCGAGCGTGCAACCGGCGTCGAGGTGGACCGGGACGGCGAACTGCTGTCCCTGCACGCCGAAGGGGAGGTCGTGCTGTCGGCCGGCGCCTACAACTCGCCGCACCTGCTCATGCTCTCCGGCATCGGCCCGGCCGGTGAGCTGGCGGCTCACGGCATCACGCCCCGCGTCGATCTTCCAGTGGGGGAGAATCTGCAGGATCATCCGCATGTCGGTCTGTGCTACCTCACCGACACGGAGTCGCTGTTCACCGCCGAGACACCGGACAACGTGCGCCTGCTGGAGACCGAGGGCCGCGGCCCGCTCACCTCCAACGTCGGCGAGGCCGGTGGTTTCCACCGCACCCGCGAGGGACTCGACGCCCCCGACATCCAGGTGAACGCCGCGCCGGTGATGTTCTACGAGGAGGGCATCAGCCCCGTGACCGACCACGCCTTCATGCTCGGCGCGGTCCTGCTCACCCCCACGAGCCGGGGCAAGGTCTCCCTGCGGTCGGCGCTCCCCAGCGCCAAACCGCGCATCCTGCACAACTACCTGACCACCGAGGAGGACCGCACCACGATGATCCGGGCGCTCCGGATACTGCTCGACATCGCCGACCGGCCCGGCCTGCGCAAGCACCGCCGAGCCGACTTCCGCGTACCGCGTTCCACGGACGACGTCGGCCTGCTCGACTTCGCCCGGCGCGAGTTGCAGACCCTCTACCACCCGGCGGGCAGCTGCTCCATCGGCCCCGTTGTGGACTCCCGGCTCAGCGTGCACGGCGTGAGGGGCCTGCGGGTGGTGGACGCCTCGGTGATGCCCACCGTGGTGCGGGGCAACACCAACGCACCCACGATCATGATCGCGGAAAAGGCGGCGGACATGATCCGCGGTCTCCCGGCACGGGCGTGACCCTGACATCGGGCCGGGGCAGAGGGAGAGGACGTCGTCGAGTTGTTGTTCCTCCTCGGCTCGTAAGCGGCCGGGGTGACGAGTGATCCAGTTGGTGAGGGTCTGGGGTTTGGGCGGTGGTGCGGGCGCCGCCTTCGCGGTGTCACGCAGTGGGCGCAGGAGGCGGCGGACGGCTTGTGGTGTGCGGCCGGGTAGCCCTGGGCCTGGATCTCGCGGAAGAGGGCGGAGGCGTTGGTGCAGCCCTGGTTCCAGCGGCTGATCAGGCAGGGCCGCCAGGCGTCCAGCCGAGTGGTGCGGATGGCGCGGTCGGCGAGGGCCTCGGGGTTCTCGCAGCGTGCGTAGCGGCGGG
>NZ_JUJA01000143.1:21727-27829 GCF_001906585.1 Streptomyces kebangsaanensis
GGGCCGGTCCGAGTTCACGTCCGATGGCGCTGATCGTCCATCCCTGGGGCAGCAGGTCCTGGACGGCCCGGTAGCGCTCCCGGGTGCGGGTGACCAGCCACTTCTCGGCGCCGGTGCCCTGGCCGACGCGGGCTCGGGTGGTTCCGGTGGCGGTGGTGTCAGGCAGGACCGGTGGGCGATCACGGTGCGTTCGACCGCGTGGGCCGGGTTGTCCCACAGGTGCCACGCGTCGGCGACCTGTCGGGCCCGGGGTGCTCCGGCGCTCGCTGCCTCCGCGTAGGCGCCGGCCCGGTCCCGGCGGACCGTCTCGATACCGGGGTGATCGGCCAGCCAGGCGGCCAGGGGTGCTTTCTCGCGGCCGGGCAGCAGATCCACGACGCGTTGGGAGTCCAGGTCCACGAGCACGGTCCCGTGGCGTCGGCCCCGGCAGGCCGCGAAATCGTCGACGCCGAGCACGCGCAGTGCGGGCCGGGGCGGGTCCGGCAGCGCCATCACCACGTTGAGCAAGGTGGTCCGGCTGATCGGGATGCGCAGGACGGCCGCGAGCCGGGCACCGGCCCGCCCTGCCAGGGCCAAAGCGATCGCTTGCACGATCTCGGCGAGGGAGGCCGTGCGGCGGCCGTACCTCACGGTCAACCCTGCTGCCTGCTCGGCGAAGGTCCGACGAGCGCAGCGAGCACTGTCGCAGAACAAGCGCCGGACACACAGGTCGATGACGACCGGGCGGCCGCCCGGGGCGGCATCGGCCAGGTGCCGCCGGTAGCGGCTGTGGACTCGCCGAGCCGGCGTACCGCAGTCGGGACAGGGCACGGCCGTGGCGTCCCGGGTCCGCGCGACGACCGGTACCTTTTCCTCCTCCTCCCGCACCTCCTCCACCAGCACCGCGGCCGGGTGCGGGAGGAGCTGCTGCAGCATCCCCTCACACGATCGCAGCGGCCTGCTGCCCCGGCCGGCGCGTCACCGGCGCAGCGCAGCACAGACCGTGCACGCCGGCCCAGCATGAAGCTCCGTCACCGCTTCACGGAAATCTTGACTGGACCTCTCCATGACGCCTCCGCGCGCCAAGACCTGGTCACAGCGTGGCCGGACCCCGGTGGTGCGGGTCCGCGGACGTTTCCGCAGACGGATCCCCATCGCCGCGCTGACCTGCTACAAACCCGGCCACCGGTCGAGGCTGATCTACCGGCCGCGCAGGGACGACGGCCGACGCTACGGACGCAAGAGCTTCTCCTGGCGCGACTACCGGGACCTGCTGATCGCCGCCCACCAGCAGCTCGGCGGCCCGATCGTACTGGTCCGGGACAACCTCAACGTCCACAAGGCCGCCGGCCTGCGGGAGTCCGTCGCCTCACGGGACTGGCTGACCATCTACTACCTGCCGCTCTACGCACCCGACCTCAACCCCGTGGAGGGGATCTGGTCGCTCCTGCGACACGGCTGGCTCTCCAACGTCGCCTTCAGCACCCCCGAACACCTCGTCCAGCGCATCCGACGCGGCCTACGGCACATCCAGTACCGCAGCGACCTCATCGACGGCTGCCTCGCCGAGACCGGCCTGACCATCCGACCCACCTGAACAAGAACACGACATCCCGAGTTCAACCTCAGTAGGAAGCCTCCGGTGTGACCATTGCACCCACACGAGTGGCGCACCGGCGAAACGCCTGATCGCGCCCCGCCCGCACCAGCCTGAACGGGGACCGGAACCACCCTCCAGCACGCTTTGAAGCCCCATCGACAGGCATCCGCCGTCAGCGCGACAAGGCCCCGGCACCGCACCTACGTTGAGCAACAGCTTCACGGGGTCGCCGGTGCTGAGGCTTCGAGCTGTGAACGCCCCGGCAGTGCGGGTGAGTTGCCGATTTCATGGACGTGCACCCGACTGATTATGATCTTGGTCATGACTGTGCAGAACCCTGACAAAACCCCTTCCCGTAAGCAGAGACTTCAGGAGAGGCAGCGCCGTCAGCTGGCGGTGGTAGACACCGTGGACAAGGCCGAGGCCAAGGTCCGCAAGGCAGAGGTCGAACTGGCCGTGGCGGTCACTGAGGCAGTGCAGGTCTTCGGCGACGAGCAGTCCGCGTCCGAGGGACTCGACATGCCGGTCGAATCCATCCGGCGCTTCCTTGGCATCGGACGGGACGAAGTGGTCAGGGGCGACAGCGTCGCCGAGGTCGATGGCACATCCTGAGCCCGGCGTTCGTGGCGAGCCATGGTGCGAGATCGGTGTCGACGCCCCGTACCGCCGCAGGCAGCGTCACCCAAAACGGATCAGCCGCTGACCCGGTGAGCCGTCTGCGGGAGGCACCAGACAGCCACCGGCCGTGCGGCAGGCACAGAACCGGCGGCCCGGGAGCCTCTCGCCCGCGCCCACGAGCTCGATGGCAAGGCGGATCGCCGCGTCGATCGACCTCGGAGACGCCACGACGACGCCCTGAGGGGATCGACGGCCGGCCTGTCCAACACCGAGGACCAACCTGGTCAAGACCGAGCTGATTCACCCCGGTCGGCCCGGGAAGGCGCTCTCCCCGGCCGAGCTCGCCACCGCCGAGTGGACCGACGGGTAGTCGAAGGAGTCGGTGTACTTGCTGTCGCGGTCGCGGAGGACGAAGCGGAGCGACTCGACGCGTGCGCCGAGGTCGGCGGTCGGATTGCGGGCCTGCTGGGTCGCCCACTGCGCGGTGGGGTGGGCGTGTCGTCCAAGTCCGAGGGGATGCCCGGCGAGCCGACCTTCCGCGGCAGTGTCGTCGCGGTGAGCGCCGCCACCGGCAAGCTCCTGTGGCAGACGGCCGACCCGCAGGGCCACAAGGCCCATGGCTTCATGACCAGCGCCAACGGCGTCGTCTACGGGGGCCCCATGGCTCCCAAGGGCAACAACATGTACGCCCTCGACACCGCACTCGGCAGGCGGCTGTACGCGCCGGCGTTCCTCGAGCACGGCACCAGGCGCCTGCACAGCACCGGCGTCACCACCTGCCCGACGCGAGAGTGGACGGTGCGGCAGGCGAGGAACCTCGCCGCCGACCTCGGGGTGCGCATGGGGTTTCCGCGCTTTCTCCCGCGGGACCGCGACGGCACGTACGGCGGGGCGTTCGACGCCGTCTTCGAAGCCGAGGACCTGCGCCTTCTGACCTGTGGCGATGACTTTTCGAGCGGCACCGGATCGTGCTCGTGCCGCCTGCCCGCGGGCCTCGAGGCGGCTGGACCGGCCGTCTCCCACACGCGGAGGCGGTGGTCAGGCGGCGCGGATCGCGGAGACGTCGAACTCGAGCTTCACCTTCTCGCCGACCAGCACGCCGCCGGTCTCCAGCACGCTGTTCCAGGTCAGGCCCCAGTCGGTGCGGTCGACCGTGGTGGAGCCCTCGAAGCCGGCGCGTTCGTTGCCGAAGGGATCGGTCGCCGTGCCGGTGTGGGTCAGGTCCAGGGCGACCGGGAGGGTGATGCCCTTGATGCTCAGGTCGCCGGTCAGGCGGTAGGTGTCCGCGGAGAGTTGCTGCACGGAGGTGCTGCGGAAGGACAGCTCGGGGTGGGCCTCGGCGTGGAAGAAGTCGGCGCTGCGCAGGTGCTGGTCGCGCTGCTCCTGGCGGGTGTTGAGGCTGGCGGCCTTGAGGGTCACGTCGGCGGTGGAGCGCCCGGGGTGCTCGCCGTCCAGGTACAGGCGGCCGTCGAAGTCTTCGAAGGTGCCGCGGACCTTGGTGATCATGGCGTGCCGGGCGACGAAGGCGATGCTGCTGTGCGCGGGGTCGATGGTCCAGACGCCGGTCAACCGGGCGGTGGCCGGCGTGGAGGCCGAGTCGGTGGCCGGGGTGGGAGCGGTGGCGCGGAGGCGGTTGAACAGGCCCATGGGGTCGTCCTTCAGGGAGGGGGAGGTCTTCCACCCTCTAACATGTTGAGGTTTGAATCAATTTCGGGGGATTCCTGCATCCTTGACGGACCGGCAGCCCGAGCACATCAGTCATGAGAAGCGGTGGTGGCGCCGGGCCTGTCCGTCGACCGGCCGGGAGGGTGCACCGTCACTCGCGTTCGTGTCCGCCGACACCACGGCCGCGAAGGCCGCCCACACGGTTGCCGTGCTGGAGGGGGAGGGCCGCCGCTGCTGGGCGCCCCGCCGGTACGACACCCGTCACCGGGGAGTCACGGACCGGGACTACGGCCAGGCCGTGTCCGTCGTCGTCACCACCCTGGAGCAGTTGCGCGAGCGGGGCGCGGACGCGGTGGTGTGGCGGCGGCTGGGACGCGACGGTGCGCAGACGCCGATCCCCGCGGGACGCCTGGGAGGCCGGAACGACGCCCGCCGGTTCTCGACCTGGGCGTCCGGCGCCGGAGCCCGTATGCGCTGCGCGCTTGCGCCCGCCGGTCTTCGCCCCCGGGGCGGGGATCCGTTGAACCGGCCGCACTGCGGAAACCCTCGCCAGGTCGTACCCGCAGACCGGCTGCGCGGATCGGTGCACGTGTCACGCCGTGGTGACGGCGGCGTGCATTTCCCACATCAGGACCTCGGCGCCGTCGGGGCCGGCGGTGATGCGTTGGCCCTCCGCGCCGGTGATGCGGACCGCGTCGCCGGTGGCCAGCGGGCCCGCACCCTCCAGTTCGGCGCTGCCCCGGGCGAGGAAGAGGTGGGTGAAGGGGGCGGTGACGATCGGGAGGGTCTCGTTGGGGCGGATGCGGGCGACGTGCAGGGCAGCGTGCTTCTGCCGGATGCCGATCGCGCGCTGGTTGCCGTGCCCGGGCATGCCGGAGGCGAGGGTGGTCCAGCCGCCGCGGGCGAGTTCGTCGTTGATGTCGAGCTGCTCGTAACCGGGCTTGATACCGGCCTCGTCGGGGATGACCCACATCTGGACGAAGTGGACGGGATCCTGGTGGGCGGGCTCGCCGGTGAGGGTCCAGGAGTCGTTCTTCTCGCTGTGGAGGATGCCGGTGCCGGCGCTCATCCGCTGGGCGAGGCCCGGGTAGATCACCCCGTTGTGGCCCTCGGAGTCCTGGTGGACCAGACCGCCGTCCAGCACCCAGGTGATGATCTCCATGTCGCGGTGGGGGTGGGTGTCGAAGCCGGTGCCCGGCGCGACGACGTCGTCGTTGGAGACCAGCAGCAGTCCGAAGTGGGTGTTCTTGGGATCCCAGTGGCGGGAGAAGGAGAAGGAGTGCCGGGAGTCGAGCCAGCCGGCGCGGGTGTGGAAGCGCTCGCCGGAGCGGCGGACGTCGAGGGCGGAGGCCATGGCGGTGTCCTTGTCGTCGGTGGAGGCGGAGCATCGGACCGCGATTTAGTTGAAGGTTATACCAATCTGCGAGCCCGGCCGCTCCTCCACCCCGTGAGCGCGGACGCTCCCGCAATGGTTTACCGTTCAACCAACATTCGTCAGTGAGTGTTCAGCACCAGAACGAAAGCTGTCATGGGCATCTTCAGCCGTAACCGCACCCCCGACACCAACCGAACGGAGACCGCAGCCGTGAGCACCCCCGTCAAGCTCGCCGTCGTCTACTACTCCTCCACCGGCATCGTCGCCGAGATGGCCAAGGAGATCGCCGAGGCAGCGGAGAAGGCCGGCGCCGAGGTCCGCCTGCTCAAGGCCGCCGAGCTGACCCCGCAGGCCGCCATCGACTCCAACCCGGCCTGGGCCGCCAACGCCGCCGCCACCGCCGACATCCCCGTCGCCACCCCGGCCGACATCGAGTGGGCCGACGCCGTGATCTTCGGCTCTCCCACCCGCTTCGGCAACATCGCCTCGCAGCTCAAGCAGTTCATCGACACCCTGGGCGGCCTGTGGGCCCAGGGCAAACTCGCCGACAAGGTCTACAGCGGTTTCACCGCCACCTCCACCGCCCACGGCGGCCAGGAGTCCACCCTGCTCGCGCTGTACAACTCCGTTCACCACTTCGGCGGCATCCTCGTGGCCCCCGGCTACACCGACCCCGCCAAGTTCGCCGACGGCAACCCCTACGGCACCTCCCACGTCGACGCCCAGGGCAACAACCCGGTCGACGACACCACCCGCACCGCCGCCCGGATCCAGGCCGAGCGCATCGTCAAGATCGCTTCCGCCCTCAAGGCCGGCCTCGCCGCCGCCTGACCCAGCCCCCTCCTCCGGGAGCGCGCCGGAGCCC
>NZ_JUJA01000143.1:27870-31874 GCF_001906585.1 Streptomyces kebangsaanensis
GAGCCGTCGCGGAGCCGAGCGATCCGCGCCCAGCCCAACAGACAGGCGCCCACCTTTCATCTCGCGCACGCGCGGGTACTTCCACCGCGAACCGCACGTCGTGGCAAGCACAAGCGCCCCACCTGGCTACCCGGTGGAAGGATGCGGTGGCGGCAGCCGACAGCCCCTCGCTCATCCCGCCCCGCCCACATCCGTCGAAGCCCATCGGCCGTACCCGGATCTCAGCGTTCTTCGCTGCCGAGGATCGGCACAGCAAAGCGAGCCGGGCGAAGATCCGCGTGGCGAGCAGGTAGATCATCTGTACCAGCACGACCACCGATCCTGCCCGGCCGCTGGCCGGGTGCATAACCCGAGGTCAGCTCTGGTAAAGCCATTCTGGAGCACTACGGGCTCGGACCGGGGGATCCCGCGAGCCGCGATGAGTTTTGCGGTGTTCAGCGGTCGTACTGTCGAACCCGTCACCGAGGAGGACTGCTGATGCGCAGCGTGACCTGTTCGATGAGCGTCTCACTCGACGGCTACATCGTCGGGCCGGACGGCGACTTCGACTGGACGGCGCCGGACGAGGACGTCTTTCGCTTCTGGATCGACGAGATCCGAGAGGTCGGCGTCCACCTGTTGGGGCGACGGCTGTACGAGACGATGCTGTACTGGGAGACCGCCGACCAGGATCCATCGCTCGACGACTCCATGCTCGAGTGGGCCGCGCTCTGGAAGCCGCTCCCGAAGGTGGTGTTCTCGACCACGCTGTCGGCGGTGCAGGGCCATGCCCGCCTGGCCTCCGGCGGCCTGACGGAGGAGATCGAGCGGTTGCGAGCCGAGCCGGGGGAGGGCGACATCGCGATCGGCGGCGCGACCCTCGCCGCCGAGGCGGCCGCGTTGGGCCTGATCGACGAGTACCGGGCCGTGGTCTACCCGGTGCTGGTCGGCGGTGGCATTCCGTTCTTCCCCCGGCACGAGCGCCGGGTGGATCTCGAACTCGTCGAGACCCGCACCCTCAGCTCGAGAGCCGTCTACCTCCGCCACCGCGTGGCGCGCTAGTACTCCAGCCGTAGATCGTGATCTTCACGGTTGAAGGTCGGCTTGTCGCTGGTAGTGGCTGTGGCGGGCGCGGGCTTGGTGGCGTCGGCGCCAGGTCGACCAGCGTAGGTGGTGGGCGATTTCGCGGATGGGCTGGGTGGCCAGAGCGGTGAACAGGCGCTGGATCTCGTCGCAGGTCGGCGGGATCAGTCCGCCGGGGCTAGGGCGTGTTTCGAAAGTCCCGCCTGCGCCGCGACGCCTGGCACGGCGCCTCGCCGCGTTGTCGGGATCGTCCGCGTACGCCCAGTACGCGGACGACCCTCCGCCTTGCGATGCACCGCACCAGACGCCGCGGCGCCCGCCCTCCGGGCGGACGGCGCTACTTTCGAAACACGCCCTAGTTCCATCGTCGGTGGGGGGCTGTTCGCGGCGTTCGAGGGAGGTGGTGACGGCGAGGAAGGCATGGGCGAGCAGGGCCGGGGTGACCCAGCGGTGCCAGGAGTCCCAGCGCCGCACCTGGTGTTCGTCGAGCCCTGCCAGTCCCTTCGAGCTCTGGAACATTTCCTCCACCGTCCAGTGGCTTCCCGCGACCCTCACCAGCGTGGACAGCGGAACCGGACAGGGCGAGTAGCAGCGGTAGCAGGCCAGTTCCCCGGTAGCACGGTTGCGGCGGATCAGCAGGTGCTGATGCCCTGCCGGGGGACCGGTGTTGATCGCGACCTGGGCCCAGTCGTACCAGCGGTGGCCCTTCGCGCCGTGTCCTGCGGACAGCTTCTGCCAGGCCCTGCGCGGGATCTTCTTGGCCAGGTGGTCGGCGCGCTGCGGGCCGGCTGCGGTGGGGACGCGGTGGGTGCACGAGATCGCCAATACGTAGCCGGGCCCGCGTGCTTCCAGGGCGGCGCGCGGTTTCGGGTTGTCTCCGTAGACCTCGTCGCCTGCTGCCCATGCGGCCGGGGCTCCGGCGTCCAGGGCGCGTTCGATCATCTGCTGGGCCAGTTGCGGCTTGGTCGCGAAGCTCAGCTCGTCTGGGACGGCGGCCTCCTGGCGGCGGTCTTCGTCGCGGGTCGAGGACTTGGGCAGGTACAGGGCGCGGTCGATGCCGGTGTGGCCGTGCCGGGAGGTGTAGGTGAGGTAGACGGCGACCTGGGCGTTTTCGATCCTGCCTGTGGTGCCGGTGTATTGGCGCTGGACGCCCGCGGTGCGGGTGCCCTTCTTCAGGTCGCCGGTCTCGTCGACCACCAGCACGGCCTGATCGTCTGCCAGATGCTCCAGCACGAAGTCACGCAGGTCGTCGCGCACCAGGTCGGCATCCCACTTCGCCCGCCCGAGCAGGTGCTGCAGCCCGTCCGGGGTGGCGTGACCGACGTGCTCGGCTATGGTCCAGCAGTTCTTGCGGGGCAGGTCCGACAGCAGCCCCAGGATCAAGTCCCGGACCCGGCGCCGGGGTTCGACCCGTGCGAATCGGCCGGCGATTCGCTGCATCAGGGCCTCGAACGACTCCTGCCACCGGCTACGGTCTACGCTGTGACCTGCGGCCACCGCTTGATTCTCAGTCTTCCCACACCGATGATCACCGGTGGCCGCACCCGTCTCCGCGGCGCCCTCACTTCCGTGCTTCGGTCGGGACACACAGTGTCGCCCGCCGTCCCGTGTCAGGAGGACATATGCAACGCGGCGAAGTCTGGTGGGTCGAGTTCGACGAGCGTCGGCCGGTCGTGCTGCTGTCCGGAGACGAGGCGTCCGGGTTCCAGGCGTTGCAGGTCGTCGCTCCGGCGGACGTCGACATCAGCGGCCTGGGCGTCGAAGTCGCAGTAGGCGCCATGGAAGGACTGCCCTTCGAAGGCGTGCTGCGGTTCGCGTTCCCGCGTCCAGGCTTTACCCCCTGCACCTGGCTGACCACCGTGTCCCGGGACGACCTGATCGAGCCGACGGGCGTGCTCTCCTCCTCGAAGCTCAGCGAGATCGAGGATGCCCTCCGTCTCAGTGGACAGACGAAGCAGTGGACCCCGGAGACGGCCGCGAAGTTCGGGGAGATGAGGAATGCACTCCGCCTCGGTGGACTCGAGTAGGCGGAGAAGGAACGGACGCCCCCAATCGCGTGGTCGATCTCGTCCCGGTGATCAACGGTGGCCATCTCTCTCCGCGGCGCCCCTCACCAGCGTGATCACGATCTACGGCTGGAGTACTAAGTGGTCGGCTCCGGAAATTCTTCGGGGGTTGACTCCGGAGGTGGGGGGATCTGCTTCGGTTTCGAGGTCGACGTCTGTGTCGGTTTCTTGCCAGAAGGTGGGCGGCAGTCGATGTTTGACTGCGTCCATGACCATCACACGGCCGGACAACGCCCACGTCTTCCGCTCCCTGCACACCACACCTGCACCCCTGGCTCTCGCCAACGCCTGGGATGTTGCGAGCGCCCGTGTCATCGAGACCGCGGGCGCCCCGGCGATCGCCACGACCAGTGCCGGTGTCGCCTGGTCGCTGGGTGCCCCTGACGGCGACTTTCTTACCCGCGAGCGGGTGCTGGAACTGGTCGGCCGAATCGTCGCTGCCGTCGCGGTTCCGGTTACCGCGGACATCGAGGGCGGGTACGGGGCGGATGCCGCCGGCGTTGCCGAGACCGTAACCGGGGTGCTCGCTGCTGGCGCCGTCGGCGTCAACATCGAGGACGGCACCCGGCCCCCGACAGAACTCGCGATGCGGCTGACCGCGGCCCGGCAGACCGCCGACCGGGCAGGCGCGGACCTGTTCCTCAACGCCCGTATCGACACCTTCCTGTTCGGGCTCGGCGACTCGGACACCCGACTGAAGGAAACCCTGGCCCGGGCACACATGTACGTCGATGCGGGCGCGGACGGCATTTTCGTCCCCGGCATCACCGACACCGCCACCATTGCGGCGCTGGCCAGGGACATCTCCGTACCGCTGAACGTCATGGCCGGCCCCGGCGCCCCGACCGTTGCCGAGCTCGGCGCCCTCGGCGTGGC
>NZ_JUJA01000143.1:31919-35281 GCF_001906585.1 Streptomyces kebangsaanensis
CCCGCCGCACCGCGCAGGATCTCTTCGGCGCCGGCGACTACGACTCTCTCGCCGAAGGCATGGCCTTCCCGGAACTCAACGCGCTGTTCTCCGAACCCAACTGACTCTGATTGAGTCGGGAGGCGCGGCCATGGCGGCCACCCTGCCCGAACCGCGCGGCAGGGGCGTGTGGCGCGCGGGTGCGGCAGGCCGCCGCCGACCGTGATCCCTTTCTCCTGATTGGCTCGTCTGCCGTGCCTGTTGCCGTCGCCTGTGCGATATTTCTGACCGCCACTGATCGCAAGCGGTTGAAGAAGGTGGCCTGGAGCCACAAGAGCGAGTATCGGCAGCGGGTGCGGGCGCAGATCGTGCTGCACGCCGCGCGCGGCCGTTCCAATGCCCGCATCGCGCGTGAGACGGGTCTACACCTCGACACGGTGCGCCGATGGCGGCGCCGCTTCGCCGAGCAGGGACTTGCCGGGCTCCAGGACCGTCAGCGATCCGGCCGCCCGTCTTCGTTCACGCCCTTGCAGGCGGTCGAGGTGAAGGCGCTGGCCTGTCGGCTGCCTGCCGAGAGCGGGGTGCCGCTTTCGCGCTGGCCGTGTCCGGAACTGGCCCGCGAGGCCGTCACACGGGGTATCGTCACCTTCCTGTCGGCCTCCACCGTGCGCCGCTGGCTCAAGGCCGACGCGCTCAAGCCGTGGCAGCATCACTCCTGGATCTTCATCACCGACCCGGACTTCCGCCCCCGGGCCCAGCGCGTCCTTGACCTGTATGCTCGCACCTTCGAGGGCACCGCGATGGGCGATGACGAGTACGTCATCAGCGCGGACGAGAAGACTTCCGTTCAGGCCCGCTGCCGCTGCCACCCCACCCTCGCCCCCGGCCGTGCCAGAGCGATGCGGGTCAACCACGCCTAACGGCGCGGCGGAGCCCTGGCCTACCTCGCCGCCTACGACGTCCACCAGGCGAAGGTGTTCGGCCGCTGCGAGGAAACCACCGGCATCGTGCCGTTCATGGCTCTGGTCACCCAGGTCATGAGTCAGGAGCCCTACGCCACCGCGAAACGCGTGTTCTGGATCGTGGACAACGGTTCCTCCCACCGCGGGAAGAAGGCCGCCGACCGGCTGACCACGGCGTTCTCGAACGCGGTCATGGTCCACACCCCGGTCCACGCCTCCTGGCTGAACCAGGTGGAGATCTACTTCTCCGTCGTTCAGCGGAAAGTCGTCCAACCCAACGACTTCACCGACCTGACCCACGTCAGAGACCGGCTCCGGGACTTCGAGAACCGCTACAACGCCACGGCACAGCCGTTCCAGTGGAAGTTCACCACCACCGACCTGGACGATCTGCTGGCCAGGCTCGACCGGCACACCGCCGATCGCCCAGAACAATCCGGCTCTTCGCAGTTGAGGGTGTAGCGCCGATGAATGTAGTGCTGTTGGACGGTTGGATGTGAGGCGTCAGGACGTGCGAGAGCCGTAGTTCTCGCGGTTTGCGAGGACCTCGGCCATGTGCGTCTGCGCCCAGTTTCTGAGCCCGCGCGTCATGTGGTGGAGCGAGAGGCCGAGGTCGGTCAGCTCGTAGGAGACGGTGACAGGGACGGTTGGCGTCACGGTACGCGTGAGCAGACCATCGTGCTCCAGCGAGCGTAGCGTCTGGGTCAGCATCTTCTGGCTGACCCCGGCCAGAAGACGAGAGATCTCGGAGTAGCGCATCGCCTTCGGAGCGTCTGCGTGTGCTGCACCGGGCTGGCGAGGGCTGTTGTCGCCGCCCAGCGCACACAAGATCAGGACGACCCACTTGTCCGAGATTCGGTCGAGCAGCTGCCGGCTGGGGCACTCTGCCAGGAACGCGTTGTACTCCACCTTGGCCTGAGCCCTCTTCTGGGCCGCCTTCGTCGTCGTCACTGATCGTACCTCTCACCAATGGGTGGGTTACGCACTTCAAAGTGCCTACTTCCCGACAGGAAGTTTCTCTCCAATGCTGATGCAGGGAGGCAGCAGGCGCCACCCCCCAAGTGCACGACGAAAGGCAACAAGATGAGCACGCCTTCCCTCTCTCTTCCCGGCGACACCTGGGCTCTGGGTGACCTGACCGTCACCCGGTTCGGTTACGGCGCCATGCAACTGGCCGGCCCGTGGGTTATGGGGCCGCCCGCCGATCGCGAGGGTGCCCTGGCCGTTCTGCGTGAAGCGGTCGACGTCGGTATCACCCACATCGACACCAGCGACGCTTACGGGCCGCGCGTCACCAACGAGTTGATCCGCGAGGCACTGCGTCCCTATCCCGAGTCGCTGCACATCGTGACCAAGGTGGGCGCGACCCGCGACGAACAGGGTGGCTGGCCTACGGCCCGGCGGCCCGAAGATCTGCGCCGCCAGGTCCACGACAACCTCGAGTCCCTCGGGCTCGACGTACTCGACCTGGTCAACCTCCGACTCGGCAACGCCGAAGGCCCCCAGCCCGGCTCGCTCGCCGAGGCGTTCGAGACGCTCGTCGAACTCCAGCAGCAGGGCCTGATCCGCCACCTCGGGGTCAGCAACGCCACCGAGGAGCAGGTCACCGAGGCACAGAGCATCGCGCCGATCGTGTGCGTGCAGAACATGTACAACCTCGCCCACCGCCACGACGACAAGCTCATCGACCGGCTCGCCCCCGACGGCGTCGCGTACGTGCCCTTCTTCCCCCTCGGGGGCTTTACCCCGCTTCAGTCCTCGGCGCTGTCGGCGGTCGCCGCTCGATCGGAGGCGACACCGATGTCCGTCGCACTGGCCTGGCTGCTGCAGCGATCACCGAACATCCTGCTCATCCCCGGCACGTCATCGACGGCACACCTGCGCGAGAACATCGCCGGCGCGGGACTCGCCCTCTCTCATGGGGACTTGGCCGAGCTGGACGACATCGGCCGCTGAATGCCCCAGAGCTGAACGGCTCACAAGCCACGGCTGAAGCCACCGTTCAAGTTCCGGCCCAGGGCACCCTCGCGCGACCGGGGCCGAAGCAGAATGATTCGCCCTCACCTGGATGACTTCAGATCATCAACCGTCAAAAACTTGTGTCACACCGACGGTGAAAGCTCATCCCGCGTCGGTGGCCGGGTAGGCGTCGAGGTCTCCCGAGGACGGGGGTTCCTACACCAAGCCCATCCGGAAGACCTCGACGTTGCACGACGCTACGCCTGAGGCGGGCTTCGCCCGCGCTGACATGAATACGTTCTGCCGCCTTGACGAGCTCGGTCTCGAAGTCACCGGTCAGCGACTCGCCCCGGATCGTGCGGTTCTCGCGTGCCGGGCCGTCGAGTCCGATCAGTGGTGCCGCCGCTGCGGTTGCGAAGGCACACCGCGTGACACCGTGACCCGGCGACTGGCGCACGAGCC
>NZ_JUJA01000143.1:35296-48679 GCF_001906585.1 Streptomyces kebangsaanensis
GGCGGCCCACGATCCTTCACGTCACGATCCGACGCTACCGCTGCATCGGCTGTGGGCACGTGTGGCGGCAAGACACCACCAAGGCGGCTGAGCCGCGGGCGAAGCTCTCGCGCCGCGGGCTGCGGTGGGCGCTTGAAGCCATCGTCTGCCAGCACCTCACTGTCGCCCGTGTCGCCGAAGGGCTCGGGGTCGCCTGGAACACCGCCAACGACGCTGTCCTGGCCGAGGGAAAGCGCGTCCTCATCGACGACACCGGCCGGTTCGACGACGGCACCGCCGATCTCACCCGACCCGTTCTGGTGGTCTCCGCCACGGACGTGGAGGCGCCGCTCGCTGCGTCGCTCGCGCACCCACCGCCCGGCAAGCCGGTTCTTGAACCGACGACCAGATCGACCTCG
The DNA here is from genome assembly GCF_001906585.1 of Streptomyces kebangsaanensis. Lineage (GTDB taxonomy): Bacteria > Actinomycetota > Actinomycetes > Streptomycetales > Streptomycetaceae > Streptomyces > Streptomyces kebangsaanensis. The sequence continues at coordinate 35,695 of NZ_JUJA01000143.1, forward strand.
CGGCCCATGCCCATGGAGGGCATGGGCCGCGAGGACCTGGACGACCCGGAGTTCCGCGACGCCCGCACCGAGGTCCTGAAGGAGGTCGCCGAGGTCAAGTGCGAGGACCGAGAACCGCTGCAGGTGCCGGAGTCGGAGGGTGAGCCGGGCAGGTGGTGCCGGACCTGACGGCCGCGCTGGACGCGTCCGTGACTCGGGCTGCGCCGGGTGCGTCGGTCCTGGACCTCTCGGGCTTCCGGCACGCCCCGCTCCTGCCTGCCGGGCGGCGTTCCGGCACCTGCCTGTCGTCCGGTGCCGTCTGCGTGGTGCACAGGGTCAGCAGCCGTAGCAGCGCCCGGTCGGCTTCGGCGGGAGGCAGGGCCGACAACACCCGTACCGCGGTTTCCGCGGCGCGGCGTGCCGGGCCGTGCAGGCGCAGCCACGCCGGCACCCTCCCCTCCCGTCGGCAGGCTTTGAGCCGTGCGCGGGCCGTGTCGCGCCGACGGCGCGCGTGCCGCTCGGCCCGGCTGCCGGGCGCCGCGGCGGCACCGACCGCATCCCAGCAGTGGAAGACGACCCGGTCGCGCACCCCCGCATCCGGCGCGCCGCGGACCAGCAGGGGGGCGAGGTGGATCAGCCGGCTGCGGCCGGCATCGCTCACGGTGTCGTTGACCATCCGGGCAAGGGCCGCCAGGAGGGCATCGGTGCACGCCGGGCGGTCGGTGAAGCCGGTACCGGCCAGGAGCGAGACGTACTCCATGAGGCACATCCCGTCCGCCGGGCTCAGGTGCGTGTACCGCTGGAGCACGACGGGGTGTGCACCGAAGTCGTTCATCGCACGCACCTCTTCACGATCAGGTTCCCAGAACCAGGTGGATGAGCGCGTAGGTGGCGGCCGCGGCCAGTCCGGCACCGGGCATGGTCAGCAGCCAGGCGGTGGCGATGTTGCGGGCCATGCCCCAGCGCACCGCGGACAGCCGCCGGGTGGCGCCGGCGCCGAGGATCGCGGAGGTGATGGTGTGCGTGGTCGAGCGTGTACGTTCCCGCGGCCATGGAGGCGGCGACCGCCCCGATGACCCACCACGGCACGTCGAACGTGGTCTGCCGCCCGGCGGTGACCAGCGCGAGAACGATCACGCCCATCGTCTTCTGCGCGTCCTGCAGGCCGTGCCCCAGGCCCATTCCGGCCGCAGAGACGGACTGCGCCATACGGAAACCGTGCGTCGCCCTCGCCGGCCGGGCGCGGCGGAAGATCCACAGGATCACCGTGTGCACCAGGTAGCCGAGCACGGCCCCGAGCAGGGGGGGAGAAGACCATCGGCAGGACGACCTTGTCCACCACCCCGCTCCAGTGCACGCCGCTGGCCGCGGCGAGTGCGGCGCCGACCAGCCCGCCGATCAGGGCGTGGGAGGAGGAGGTGGGCAGCCCCAGCCGCCAGGTGATCAGGTTCCAGCAGATGGCGCCGATCAGGGCGGCGAACACCACGCTCAGACCGTGGGAGCTGGTCGGCGTGGCGATGATGCCCGCGCCGACCGTCTTGGCCCCCCCCGTGCCCAGCGCCGCACCGGCGAAGTTCATGCACGCCGCGAGCGCCAGCGCGGCAGCCGGGGTCAGCGCGCGGGTGGAGATCGACGTCGCGATCGCGTTCGCGGCATCGTGGAAGCCGTTGGTGAAGTCGAACGCCAAGGCGATGACCACCACGGCCGCCAGGGCAGCCAGATTCGCGTTCATCGAGCCTGACTCCGTCCACTGAAAGCCACTGAAAGCCACGCTACCCCCGCATAATGGACACTCGTTCATGGGTGGGGAAAGCGGTACAGCCCGGGCCCAGGACCCGCAACGTGTATCCGTCGAGCCCCGCAAGGGCCGGCGCATGGGCGATGGCCGTCCCACCCGCCGCTCGCGCTCAGACCTACGACACCGACGTGAGCCGGCTCCCGATGAGGGGAAGCCGACATCATGTGCACCCCGCGGGCTCCGGATCACCTGCTGTGTCAGCCGGTCCCCACCCGGCACCCCCCCATGCCTCCGCCACAGCGACCGACAGCCTTGCAGGACACGGTCCCAGGAGTCGCTCGACGAGAAGACTTCAACGCGTCGGGAGGGCCGTCCGGTTTCCGCTCGACCCGACAGGCCGGGCAGGGCCCCGCCCGGGGGAAGTTCCCGGCGTACTCCGACGAGCATCGGCCCGATCGGAGGGGCCGGCGGAACACCGCCACATCCATGCCGCCCCCGCTCGGCTCACGCGACGGGCGACCCTGATCGGGCAGCAGCACCTCGACAGCCGTTCGGGAGTCACCCGGGCGCTGACTCCGCATCGGGTTCCTGGTCCGGCTGCCGAAGGGCACCGCGACGGGTGACCAGCACAGGCAGAAGGCGAGTTCGCCGTCGGCCCGGTTGCGGTGGATGAGCAGGTGGCGGTGACCGCCGAGCCGGCCCGGACCCAGGTTCGGTCGTAGGAGCGCGGGCCCCTCGCGCCCGGCCGGCGCTTTGCCGGTGCCGGGTCGCGTCGGGCAGGCGGTCTGCGAGGACGTCCGCGCGGACCGGAGTGCGGCGACCATTGATTCGTGCCCGTGTGGCGCAGGCAACGGCAAGGACGTAGCCGATGCCGCACGTCTCCAGGGCAGCCCTCGGTCCGGAGCCCTGGCCGCTACGAGCAGTAGGTCTGCTGGGCTTGATCGCCACGATCAGTTGTGCCGGCCCGGTCTGCTCTCGCCTCAGCGGGTGGCCGGTGGTTCGCGCGCCAACGCCGACGCCGCGCAGTCGAGCACGAATCCGAAGGCCGAGGTCCTGGCGTCGGCCGGACGCTCCGAAGTCGATGGGCGCACGATGTGCGATTACGATGAGCTTATGAGCCCATGAGGCTTGAATGAGGGCCCTGAACCTTGACCAAGGGCTCACGCCCAGGGCCCGAGCGTTCAGTGGCGCCGACGCTTGCCGGCCGGGCGCCCTACGCCGTCTCAGCATGCGCTTCTCAGCATCGCCAAGGAGCATGGTCATGGCTGCTCAGTCCGCCTCAGTCGTCCTGGAGCGCCCGGCGCAGGAGCTCGCCGACGCGACCTCGAAGCATCCCTTCCTGTACGAGATGGGGCCTGTCGAAGCACGCAGGGTCCTCGACGACCTTCAGGCCGCGCCGGTCGACAAGCCGCCGGTCGACGAGGAGTGGATCACCGTACCGGCCGTTGTGGGCGAGGTGCGGGTGCGCATCGTCAAGCCGCAGGGCGTCACCGGCACGCTGCCCGTCGTGCTGTACATGCACGGCGGCGGCTGGGTGCTGGGCAACGCCGGCACCCACGACCGGCTGGTGCGGGAGCTGGCGGTCGGTGCCCGTACCGCCGTGGCATTCGTGGAGTACACGCCCTCGCCGGAGGCGCACTACCCCGTGGCCATCGAACAGGGCTACGCGACCGCGCAGTGGATCATGCGTGAGGGAGCGTCCAAGGGGCTGGACGCCCGGCGCATGGCGGTGGCCGGCGAGTCGGTCGGCGGGAACATGACCGCCGCGCTCGCCCTGATGGCCAAGGAGCGCGGTGACGTCAGGTTCGTTCACCAGTCGATGTACTACCCGGTCACGGACGCGGCGATGGACACCGACTCCTACGACCGGTTCGCCACCGGCTACTACCTCAGCCGAAGGTTGATGGAGTGGTTCTGGGACGCCTACACCACCGACCCGAAACAGCGCGCGGAGATCACCGCATCCCCCAACCGGGCCGCCCCCGAGCAGCTCGCCGGCCTGCCACCCGCCCTGCTGCTCGTGGACGAGGCCGACGTGCTGCGCGACGAGGGCGAGGCGTACGCCGCCAAGCTCCGCGCCGCCGGCGTCCCGGTCACCACGGTGCGCTACGACGGCACGGTGCACGACTTCATGATGATCAACTCGCTCAGCCAGTCCAAGGCCACCCGAGCGGCCATCGACCAAGCCGTCGCATTCCTGCGCGACGCCCTCGGAACGGATCCCGGAACGGCTTAGGAGAGTGGGCCGGTGACCGGTGACGGCCCTCGGGCAGCCGGAGCCGGCGCTTCTGGCGGATCCTGCGCCTCTTTCCCACGTGTGCGGACCATGGCCTCTGAAGGAGAGCAACTGCTTCGGAGGCCTGCCGCGTAGGCGTGCCGGGGGCGTATGGCTGGTGTACGGTCCCAATACGGCGTAGACGCATGGGCTTTGCAGCCGACGGACAGGCCGGTGGCCGGCACGCGCCCGAGGAGTGCCCATGCCTCAGCAGACGAACATCGCCGCACGGACTGCTTTCGGAGAGGCCGTCGTCACCGGCGGCCTCGACACCCTCGACGAGGTCGCCGCACCCGACTCGATCGACCATGACCCCGCCCCAGGGCAGGTGCCGGGGCCCGAGCGGCGAACTCGGCGTGCTGCGTCAACTCGGCCTCGCCGAGGCGTGACCCCGCGAGCGGGCGTTCCCGGCGACACCGAGAACGACCGGACCGCAGGCGGTCGGCCCCTTTCGCGCACCCGCTCGACGAACCGACGAAGTCTTTCGATCTTCTGCTCGAGGTGCCTTGGCCCCGCGCCAGTTCCGCGGGCACACGAACACCTCAAGGCCTTCTCCGGGCGTCTGCCGTCTACGTCAATGCCTCCTTCGGCAGGCGCTCCGCAAGGACCCTTGCCGAAGCGGGGTTCTGTCCCGTGTACAGGTTGCGGTCCACCACCGTGTACGGTTCCCAGATCTCGCCGCGGGTGAAGTCGTCATCTTCCAAGTGGGCGTCCGACAGCCGGATCGGCCGCCGCATCTCCTCCGCGGAGCGGATGATGCGCCCGAGGTCGAGGGCGTTCTCGGCACTGCCTGCCCTCTCGGGGCGCAGGCTCATCATGTCCACGTTCGGGACCACGCCCTTGGGGCCGGCCACCACGATCTGGTGGCCGGCCTCCGTGAGCGCCTTGTACGGGGCCGCGAACTCCTCGGCCCAGTAACCGGTCGCATGTCGGGTGCCGTCCTTGAGCGCCCAGTACGTGGCTCCGGTCATCACGAACAGCAACTTCGTCATCAGGGAGCACCTTCCCCTCTCCGCCCGACGCGACCGGGAGTTACTCGTATCCATCGCCGACCTGTGCCGGTGTTCGAACAGGCGCATGCGGACGGCTGCCCGCAACGGCCGCCACACGACCAGGCCCGGGTGCTGCAGGAGATCATCGGGCGCTCCCCTGGGCGTCGCCGGCACCATGGCCGAGATGCTCCTGCACATGCCCGGCCTCTCCGTGGACGAGGCCCGCGACCTCGCCCGACGGCTCCTTCCCGCCGCGGCCTGAAGCGGACCCCACCGTCCCGCCGTACACACCGGCCTGTCGGCGCCGACCGCGCACGGGTTCTTGCGGTCTGGTGGACCGTCACTCCTGCCGGCCGTCCCGGTGGTGCCGCCGGGCGGCCTCACAGTTGGACGGGCAGGTGGCGGGGGCCGCGGAGCATGGCGTTCTGCCGGTAGGGGGGCGGGTCCTGGACCAGGCGTGCCGTGCCGAGGTGGGGGATCAGCGCGCCGAGCGCGGCCTGGGCTTCGATGCGGGCCAGTGGTGCGCCGTAGCACAGGTGGATGCCGCTGCCGAAGCCGAGGTGCTGGTTGTCCGGGCGGGTGGGGTCGAACCGGTCGGGGTCGGGGAACCGCAGGGGGTCGCGGTTGCCCGAGGCCAGCACCAGGACGACGGATGCGCCTTGGGGGATCTTGGTGCCGGCGACGTCGATGTCGGCGTGCGGAATGCGCTCACGCATGTGGACCGGGGGTTCGTAGCGCAGTAGTTCCTCCACCGCTCGCGGCAGCAGCCCGGGTTCGCGGCGCAGGTGGTCCAGGTGCTCCGGGTGGCGCAGGAGGGTGAGCACCCCGTTGGTGATCAGGTTGACCGTGGTCTCGTGTCCCGCGATGAGCAACAGCACGGCGGTTTCCGCGAGTTCCTCCTGGGTGAGCCGCAGGGCCGGATCCGGCTCGTTGACGAAGGCGGAGAGCATGTCGTCGCCCGGGCGGCCACGGCGCTGCTCGGCGAGGTTCACCAGGTACCCGCCCATCTCGCCCCGCGCCTGGTCGCCCGCCTCGTCCGTCTCGGTGGTGTCCTCCTCGGGCCTGACGTCGGCGGCCGCGACCAGAGCGTCGGACCAGGCCCGGAACAGCGGCTCGTCCTCGCGCGGCACGCCGAGCAGGCGGCAGATCACCGTGACGGGCAGCGGATAGGCGAAGTCGTCGACGACGTCGATCTGCCGGCCCGCCTCGAAGGGCCCCGTCAGTTCCTTGGTGATCCGGTCGATCTCACCGCGCATGGCGTCGACCCGGCCCGGGCTGTGCGGCGGGCCGAACGGCCGCATGGCCAGGGTGCGCAGCCTGTGGTGCTCCGGGTCGTCGAGCCGCAGGAAGGGCGGCTTGCGGGTCACCTCGCCGCGGGTGCGGGGGTCGGCACTCATCCGCGGGTCGTGGAGCAGAGCGGCGATCTCGTGGTAGGTGCCGACCAGGTGGCTGCCGTCCGCCTGCCGCACCACGGGGCCGGCCTCGCGGAGTTCCGCGTACAGCGGGTAGGGGTGGGGGCGGTTGGCGTAGTCGGTGATCCGTGCCAGCAGGGTCTCGGAGTCCATGACGGCTCCTCGTCGTCGGGCGGGACGTGCGTCGGCCCGTGGCTACACCACGGTCAGCCGGCGGTCGGGGAGGTATCCGGTGAGCGCCACGGTGGGGCCGTGGGAGAGCCCCTTCGGATCCGGCACGTCGGACGGGATCGGGATGTCGGCCGCGATCGCACGGTCCTGCGCGCCGGGCGGGGGCGGGAACGGAGCAGCCGTCTCGATCAGGTGCCGGTAGTAGTCGAGCGACTTGGCCATGTCGACGGTGACCGCGGCGGTGACCCGGCCCTGGTAGCCGTAGGCCATCGCCAGACGGCGTGCTTCCAGGGAGCCCTGGGCGATGACCACGTGGTCGGAGAAGGTGGGCACGCCCACGGACTTGATGTTGAGCCCGAACTGGGTCGACCAGAACGTCGGGATGGCCAGGTGCGGGCGTCGCAGGGGCCCCGGACTGACCATGTTGTGGGCCGCCACCTCTGCCTGCTCGACCGCGTTTCCCCAGTGCTCCAGGGAGAGCATCTGGTAGCCGAACAGCGGGTGGGGGAAGCGGGAGACGTCGCCGGCCACGAAGATGTCGTCGGTGACGATTCCGTACATGTTGAAGGCGCGGCATCCGGCGTCGCAGGCGATTCCGCGCGGGCCCGCCGCCAGTCCGGAGTCCGCCAGCCATTCGACGTTGCGGATCGCCCCCAGTGCCGCGACGCACACGTCGGCGTCGACGCGGCTGCCGTCGGACAGCTCCGCGCCGGTGAAACTGCCGTTCCCGCGCAGGGCGGTGACCGTCACCCCGGTGCGCAGGTCCACGCCGTGGTTGCGCTGCATGACGGCCGCGAGCTTCGACAGGGTGCCGCCGAGGGCGCCCACCAGGGGTGCGGGTCCGCGTTCGGTGACCGTGACGTCCAGCCCCAGTTCCCGGCAGGCCGAGGCGATCTCCGAGCCGGTGAAGCCGCCGCCGATCACCAGCACCCGTCGCGGCCCGGCGGCCATCCGCTCGGCCAGCCCCGCGGCGTCCTCGCGCGTGCGCAGGGTGAACACCCCGTCCAGGGCGGCCTCCTCCGGGTTGGGCCAGGGCCGCGCGCGTGTCCCGGTGGCGATCAGCAGCCGGTCGTACGGCAGCGACTCGCCGTCGTCCAGCGTCACTCGTTTCGCGAGAGGGTCCAGGCCGGTTGCGCGCACCCCCAGTCGCCACTCGGCCTCCGGGTCCCGGCGCATCGGGAGCTCGGTGGTGTCCGCCGTCGCCCGGCCGAGCAGCACCTGCTTGGACAGCGGCGGCCGGTCGTAGGGCGGGTGGGGCTCGTCCCCGACCACGGTCAGTGAGCCGGTGAAGCCCTTCTCACGCAGCGCCTCCGCGGCCCGCAGCCCGGCCAGTGACGCGCCGACGATGACAATACGGCCGTCCGTGAGGTCACCGGGCACCGCCGCTCACCTTCTCCCCGAGGAGGATGGCCTGGACCGGGCACGCCGCCGCGGCCTGGCGCACGCGCTCCACCTGATCGTCGGGCACGGCCGTGGCGTACAGCAGTCCCTCCTCCCCGTGCAGCTCGAACATCTTCGGTGCGAGGAACACGCACTGCGCATAGCCCTGGCAGCGCGTGAGGTCCACAACGGTTCGCATCCCCACCACTCCCTCAGTCGCCTCACCCCCCCCGTTCCAGCATGAGCCGGGAATCGGAGGCTCGCACGGCGACTGCTCGGGAGACGCCGCCGGGTCGGCCGCCGGCCCGGGGCACGGTCGAGGTCGAACGCGGCGCCGATGAGGGCGAGGCGGGTGAACGCCTGCGGAGAATCGCCCGGTTGCCCTCCGGCGTGGCTGATCTCCTCGGCGGCGGACGGGTGACGATTGAGCCGCGGCTCAGGTCGTCGCTACGGCAACGGCCCGTTCGGCGGCGTCGCGCAGGACCTGGACGCTCTCGTGCAGCGCCCGGTGCTCCTCGGGCGTCATGGTGGGTACGTGCATCTGCTGGACTCCGCCCGCACCGAGAACGCTCGACAAGGACAGTGTGACCCCGTGGGAGGAGGAGTGGGCGGCGACGGGCAGCACCGCGCGTTCGTCACGCAGCACCGCCTCGACCAGGCGAGCGGAGACGGCGCCGATGCCGTACTGGCTCGCGCCGGTGCCTTCGATGATGGTGATGTTGGCGTAGCGGATGTCGTTCTCGACCTCCTCGCGCAACTCCTCGAGCGACTGGCCGTCCTGGCCCAGCAGGTCGGTGACGGGGATGCCGCCGACCTGCGCCGAGGACCACAGCAACACCTCGGAGGTTCCGTGTTCGCCCACCACCAGGGCCTGCACGTCACGCGGCCGGACCCGGAGGCGGTCGGCTAGCTGCACGCGGAACCGCAGGCTGTCGATCAGGGTTCCGGTCGAGAACACCCGGTCGTGCCCGGCGAGATGGCGCGTGAGGTCGGCCAGCGGGTCCGGTGGGTCGGTGACCACCATGAGGACTGCCTGCGGTGCGACCTCGACCACCTGGGGAACGATGTCGGCGAAGACCTTCGCGTTGGTCTCCAACAGCCGCAGGCGTCCCCGGTGGTCGGACCGGTCGGTGGCGCCGCCGGCCTTCTCGTTCACCCCCGCGGTGATGACGACGACCGCGGCGCCGGACAGGTCGTGGTAGCCGCCGGAGCACACGTCGACCGTGGGGGACAGCGGCGCGGCGTAGCGCAGGTCGGCGGCGACGCCGTCGGCGCGGGCGGTGTTGCGGTCGATCAGCACGATCTCCCGGCAGGTTCCGCCGCGTTCGACCAGGGACAGGGCCGTGGCCGATCCGACCGCGCCCACCCCCACGACGCCCACCCTCATGTCCGTACCTCCGACGGTTCGGCCGGCCCGGGCGTCTCGGCCTCCACGGGCACGACGGCCTCGCCGGTGTATACGAGGAAGGTCAGCGTCTCCTGGAAGTACAACCGGATGCTGCGCTCGTCGTGCGACAGGTAGCCGATGGACACGTCCTGGCCGATGCGCAGCTCGAAGTCCCCGCCCCGTTTCGACAGCAGGAAGGCGCCGTCGATGGCGGGTGCCCAGACGATGTCGCCGTTCAGGACCCGGGCGATGTGCTTGATGACCGGGTGGCCGTAGTCGGAGGTTTCGCTGACAGCGGTGTACGCCGCGGCGCTCAGCGCCAGGGCGTACGGGCCGCCCACACCGGCGAGTCGCAGCGCGGTCAGGGCCTTGCTGACGACGTCCGGGTAATCGCGCACCCCGGCCGGCAGTGTCAGAACGGAGTGGGACGAACTCTCCCGCAGACCGCGGATGTCCGCGGCCGCGTACCCCTCGAACACCGCGCGGTCCTCGGCGAAGGCGATCCGCCGGGCGGCGTCCTTGACCGGCTGCCAGTCCGCGTCCTCGGCGCCTCGTGCGACGTCGTCGGCCTGCTGCCGATCGACGCTGAACGGCACCCGCAGCTCTACCAGCGGCTGGAACCGGCGTACGCGGGCCTCGACCCCTTCAGCCGGCGCCTCCACGTCCCGCAGGTGTCCGGTTCCCACACCCGCCGACTCCAGACCCCCCGGCTCGGGCACGTCGACCATCCGGCGAGCCGCGACGTGCCGCCTGAACGTCCGTCGTGCCTCGTCCTCCAGGTCGGCCCACGCGGCGGCGGAGAGGGGTGCCAGTTCCCGATGCAGATTGTCCATCGCCGGTGCTCGCCTCCTGTCACGTCCTCAGATCGCCGATCCCCAGGGAGCCGTCCGCAGCCGGCAGACGGGCCGCCACGGGCACGGCCCCGGTCCCGTCCGCGCTGTCGGTCTCGCCGGCGCCGTCGGTCTCCTCGCTCTCACCCGCGGTCGGCGGACCGGGGAGGTCGTCGAGAAAGTCACTGGTGGGCACGTAGAACAGCGACCCGGTGACCGGCGTGGAGAAGTCCAGGATCCGGTCGTGGGAGGCCGGCGGGGCCCCCAGGAACATGCGCTCCAGCATCCGCTCCGTCACGGCCGGAGTGCGGGCGTAGCCGATGAAGTACGTACCGAATTCGCCCTGGCCCGCGGTGCCGAAGGGCATGTTGTCGCGCAGGATCTGATGCTCCGTCCCGTCCGGGTCCTCGATCGTGGTCAGCGCCACGTGGGAGTCGGCCGGTTTGACGGCGTCGTCCAGTTCGACGTCGGACAGCTTCCGACGCCCGATCACCATCTCCTGCGCCTCCACCGGAAGAGCGTTCCAGGCCCGCAGGTCGTGCAGGTACTTCTGCACGATCACGTAGCTGCCTCCGCGGAACCGGGGGTCCTCGTCACCGATCAGCACCGCCGCGTCCGCCGCCGGGCCCGTCGGGTTCTCCGTGCCGTCCACGAACCCCAGCAGGTCACGCACGTCGAAGTACTTGAACCCGTGCACCTCGTCACGGACGGTGACGACGGCGCGAAGCCGCTCCATGATCTCGACCGCCAGGGCGAAGCACAGGTCCGGCCGAGCCGCGCGAACGTGGAACAGCAGGTCACCCGGTGTCGAGATCGCCCGGTGCCGCGCTCCGGCCAGTTCACGGAACCGGTGCAGATCCGCCGGGCGGGGGCCGGCGAACAGCCGATCCCACGCCGGGGAGCCGATGCTCGCGACCACGCTCAGCTTCCCGTCCGGCGTAGCCCGGAAGCCGACCGCCCGCTGCAGCCCATTGAGGTCCGACAGCAGTTCCCGTACGACCGGCTCACCGCCCGGGTCGATGGTCACGACCAGGAAGATCGCCGCGTTCGTCAGTGGGGACAGCACCGGCTGGGGCACCGGGTCCTGGGAGTGTGCGCGCATGGCACGCGCCCCTTCCTGACGGTCACCGGCGGGCCAGGAGACCCTGATCGCGAGCGGAGACACAAGCACGTGACGGGCGGCGGAGCCGCCTCCGGCCGGACGATGGCCCTGATCGGCATCCGGGCGCCGACCCCTCGAGTGCCCACGGGAACGCCTCCTCGCTCACCGTATGACGCAACCCGAGCACTCGCCACCGCGGCACGACGGCCGGCCGGCCACGATGCGCTCAACACCGGGAGCGGGCCCGTCCAGTTGCCGCTCCGATGACCCGTTCGGCGTGCCGTGCGCTCGTGGAAGGCCGGAGACACGTGAACCGGCAGGGCGAGCACCGGCTACGGCGAGGCCCGGGCGGATGCAGCTGAGGCCCGTGGCCCCGGATGCTCACAACCCTGTCGTGTCACTGACCGTGTGCGGCGCAGCAACGAATCGCAAGGCTCACAAGGACCCCCGGGCCGAAGCCCCGGGACCCGAGTCCAGGAAGGCCCTCGTCCTGGCCGCCCTCGACGTGCTGGCTCCGCTCGACTGCCCGGTGCCGCTGATCCGGCGGGACTTCCGGCCTGAACTCCCCGGCTGCCCAAGTGCCTTGGATGTCACCGCCGTGACCCGCATCACCCGGGCCGCCACCGTGGTTCACGGGCGACTCCGGCGGATCGAGGCCCTACGACCGCCTCGGCGTGGCCCTGCACCGATCCTTCGCCGAGGGTCGGGCCGCCCGGGTGGCTGCCTCGGGCTCGGGCCCTGTTCACATGCAAAGCCTCGGTATCCGGTGCAGGCTGGCAGTGGAGGGAACGTGCTCCACGGGTGCGCTGACGTGTGCGACTGCCTGTCCGCCCGGCATCGCCCGGAACACGGCTGAGAGATCCGGACCCGGCCTCCGGGCAATGGGTTCCCCGCTGCGCATGTCGCGCAGGGGCACCGGCGTGCCCGATGCGGTGCGAGCCGAGCCGATCTGATCGCGGGAGCACCGCTTGCCCCCGGTGCCTGCCGGGCACGGCAGGCACCGGCAGGAAGGAAGCGTGATGGAGATCGAAGGATCGGTCGCCCTGGTGACGGGGGCCAATCGCGGCATCGGCCGCGCGTTCGCCCGCGCGCTGGTCGAGCACGGCGCGAGCAAGGTCTACGCCGCCGTCCGCGATCCGGCGAGCGTGAGCGATGAGGACCTCATCCCGCTGCGTCTGGACGTCACCAGGCCCGAGGAGGTAGCCGCGGCAGCCGCCGCCGCGGGTGACGTCACCATTGTGATCAACAACGCCGGCGTCGGAGGTTTCGGCACCAAGCTCCTGACGGGCTCCTTCGACGGCGCACGCCAGGCGATGGAGATCAACTGCTTCGGCACCTGGGCCGTCTCCCGTGCCTTTGCCCCCGTCCTGGCCCGCAACGGCGGCGGCGCACTGGTGAACATGCTGTCGGCCGCCTCCTGGACCTCGCGGCCGGACTACCCCGGATATGCGGCTTCCAAGGCAGCCCAGTGGTCGTTGACGGGCGCGTTGCGGCAAGGCCTGCGTGAACAGGGAACGCTCGTGGTCGGCGTCCACGCCGGTTTCGTGGAGACGGATCTCAGCTCCTTCACGGACGCGCCGAAGATCAGCGCGGCCGACGTCGCGGAGCAGACCATGGAAGCCCTGGCGAACGACCGGGTGGAGGTCCTCACCGACGAGCGGACCAGGCAGGTCAAGCACGCCCTGTCGCAACCGCCCGAACGGTGAGCAGACGCCGGCC
>NZ_JUJA01000144.1:0-24405 GCF_001906585.1 Streptomyces kebangsaanensis
GGCCCGTCTGCACCACCGCGTTCATGGCCGTCTTCATCAGCGAATGGGGCGACCTCACCCAGATCACCACCGCCAACCTCGCCGCCACCAACGGCTGGCTCCCCACCGCCATCGGCTCCGCCGCCGCCCTGATGTCCGTCTCCGCCCTCGCCCTCCTCGTCGGCCGGTTCATCGCCAAGCGCGTGCCCCTGAAGACCGTGCAGCGCATCGGCGGTGCCTGCATGGCCGCCCTGGCCGCCTGGACCCTCGTCGAAGCCTTCGCCGGCTGACCCGGCCGACCGGCGACCGACCAGGACACGCGGTGCGGCCCCGACGGCGGACAACGAACAAAAGCCAGATCCTGTCCGTAACCTCGGCTCGCCGGCTCACTGGGGCTGCTCCCTTCAGGCCACGAAGGAGATCAGCTTCGACGACGTCCACCGGTACGAGGTTCCAGGGGCCGCTGGACCAGAGGCGGATCCACATCGAACAGATCCACCCGGAGAGGGGCGCGGAGGCCTACGCGGCCTGGACGGGGAGGCAGGACCGGCACGCCTGTTGATCTTCTACGACAAGGGGGGCGCGCCCGCGATGAGCGCGCCCCCCTTGGGTTTCAGCGGCAACCACTACTAGCGCACGATGATCACGACGGGGCCGCCGTCGAATCCGTGGTCGAAGCGGTGGTGGAAGCGGAACCCGCCGTGGTCGAAGTCGTGATCGAAGCGGAACCCGCCGTGGTCGAAGCAGCGCCAGTCGTCGCCGAAGCACCGACTGGTGGTCACCTGGGTGTGCACGGCTGGGGCTGCTGCTGCGGCCGTGCCGACTGCGCCGATCGCGGCGCCGCCGGCCATCAGAATGGCGGCCGACGTCGCGACGAGACGCCTGGCGCCTTTTACTCGCATGGTGAATGCACTCGTCCTTCTGCCGCGTCGGCCCGTGGGGCCTGGCCGACGCGGTCTTGGCGGAACGGCAGGGATGACCGCGGCCGCAGGAGAGCGGCATGGTCGTGGGCGTCGCCCCGCGCGTTCGAGGAGCTCCTCCCGCATCCAGGATCCTCGCCGCACGGGAATCAGCCGATCAGGGACGTATCCTTGGGCTGCAGCCGTACTGGTTACGTAAGGGGCGCCCTTTTGGATTGCCTTTTCGGCGAAAGTATCGTGTGGTACGGCCTGCCGGAATGCCGTCGGAGACTCAGCGTGGTGGCGGCACGGAATACCGCCGGGTCCGAGGAGCACGGCGACCTCCCCTCGATCCTTTGCAGCGGTGACTGTCGGGAAATCACGATGCTCCAGGTCACGGTGACCGGCTGAGATCTCTGTCGAGCCCGGGGCGGTTCGGTGAGCCGATGTTGTCGCCGGCCGTGGCCCAGCTGTGGGAAGGGCGACCGGAATGTTCAGGGCGAGGAAGTTCTTCCCCTCTCCCGTTCGGGCGCGCAGGTGGAGCCGGTGCCTCGCCACCGGCACCGCCTGGGGGATCCGCAGATCCCAGGTCTGCCTCCACGGCCCGGCGGGCGGCCGGGGGTCGCCCGAGAGGTGAGTACCCTTGCTTTCCAGCAGATCGGGCAGCCGGTAGCTTTTGTCCAGTATTTTCATCGGGCCGATCTTCATGATCACCCTGCAGGTGACCCGGGTCAGGTCGACCGTCTCCTTGAGGTGGCTGTCCATCTCCCAGCGCAGTGGGTGTCCGAGGCGGGGCGGGGGTCAAAGTGATGTCGAGGATGTCCATGACGTAGCCGGCGTCGCTCGCGTCCTCCACCAGGTGATTGCTCATCTCACTCATCCCGTGGTGTCTGGGGTGGGGAAGTGCCGTGTGGTCGCGTGGCCTGTCGCTCCACCCGGGGCCCGTGTGCTTGCGGTCATGGGCCGGGCAGGGGAGCCGGGCCGGGTGTGCGGCGTGCGCTTTCGTCACCCGTTCAGGCTCGCCCGGCCGCCGCGCAGGAGACCGGTGGCCGTTGCTCGGGAACAACGCCAACAGGGCGTGTTACGGCGGGAATCTGCTGGCGGGGGAGGCGGGAGGGCGTCGGCGCGGGCAGGCGCGCAGCGCCTTTTATCCGGTTTAGTATGGCGTGGCGGGCGCGTGGACCGTCGGGCGGTGGTCGGGTGCGGGCACCACGAGCGGGGCGTCCACAGGGGTAGGGGCTGAGACCAGAACCCCGGCCCGATTACGGCGGGCCGGGGTTCTACTTGGTGGGCATCACGCGGCTGGCTCAGTCGTCGAACTCGTTGAAGTCGTTGAAGTCGAACTTGCCGTGGTGGCGCTTGATGACGCGGAAGCTGCCGACGACTCCGTTCTTGACCTTGACGCCGTCCTCCATCTCTTCGTGGTGCCTGCCCTTCTCGTGCTCGTCCTTCTCGCAGTTCTCGTCCTCGTCCTTGAACTTCGGGCGAACGTTGTTGGCCTCGCTGTGGGGGCCGACGGTGGCGATGGGGGCGCCGTTGTCGCAGGTCGCCCCGCGGAAGAACTCGACGGTCCGCTTGCTGTCGTTGCGGATGTTGAAGCTCTTGGCGCCCAGGCCGCTCACCACGGTGATGCAGCCGTCCGGGCGGGCGGAGAACGACCGCTCGTTGATGAAGATCCGGCCCACCCTGTGGTGGCGCTCCTTCTTCTCGTGGCCGCGCTCGCCGCCGCGCTCGCCGCCCTCGCCGCCCTCGTTGCCCTTCCCCTGCCCGCCTTCGCCGCCCATGGGCGCCTGGGCGGGAGCGGGCGCCTGCTGGACGACGGCCGGGGCCGCCTGGGGTACGGGGGCGGCCGTGGCGTAGGTGATACCGGTCGCGGTCAGGGCCGCGGCGGCCGCGATGCCCGCGGTGATGGCAGAAGAACGGGACATGATCATGCTGCTTTACTCCTGTCTCAGAGAAGCCGGCTTTGACAGCCGACGTGTGATCGAACGTATCGACGGCCCGAAAAGCTGTCATATCGGGCAGATCGGAGGGGCTGACGTCGGGGGCCGAACGGGGTACCCAGGGCATCCACTTGTTCGGTTCTCCAGTCACTGACGATGCGTCAAACCTTCGATTCCAAAAGGCAGATTCATGATCGATTAGGCCGCCAAGGTGATCTCTGACGCCTGCTCACCCATGCGGCAGCGGGTCGCCTGGAACTGCCGGCGGGATGAGCCCAGGCATAGCGAGACAGGCGGGTCACAGACCGGACCACGGCAGCCGCCCTGCCCCACCAGGGCCTTGTGCCATGACGTCCGCCATCCGGCGTGGACCGGGCCACCGTGCTGTGGTCAGGGGGTGGGATTTCTAAGCCCGGGCCTACGACGACCGCCTCACCCGACCGGCGTGCCTGCCCGAACCGCCGGATCACTCCCTCGAATCACTGGTGTCATACGGGGACGACGGGCTGGGGGCTGTGGGCGGCGCGGCGGACCGGTTCGCGGGCAGGCTGCCGCTCGGCCGGGGGTCCGGTGTCGTGCTGGGGGCCGGGGGGGCGGTCCCGGGCGGAACGGCCGGCGGGATGGGGCGCGGGTCGGCCGGTTGCGGGGCCAGCGTCAGGTAGGCGGCGGCCAGGGCGGCGGCCGCGAGGCCGGCCAGAGCGGCGAGGCCGGCCCGGGACGTCGGGGCCCGCCTCCACCACAGCCGTCGGCGGACCGGGCGGGGTGGTGCGGCCGGCCGCAGATCGCTGACGGTCACCGACTCCGCTCGGGCGTCGAGCGCCTGCCGGAGCCGGCGTTCCACGAGACGTTCACGTTGCCTTTCGGCCGTCATAGCCGCCCCTCCAGGACCCGTTCCAGCGCGTCCAGGGCGCGGCTGGCGTTCGACTTGACCGCGCCCCGGCTGATCCCCAGGGTCTGGGCGATCTCCGCCTCGCTGAGGTCGGCCCAGTACCGCAGGACCAGGACCTGGCGGCGGCGCGGGGTGAGCCGGCCCAGCGCGGCGAGCACCTCGCGGTGCGCCTCGTCCAGCACCACGTGTTCCTCGGCGGAGGGGACGTCGGCGGGGGTGGGGGGTGTCCAGGCGCGGGCGGTCCGACGGCGCCGCAACACCGAACGGGAGGTGTTGACGACCGCCGTGCGCAGGTACCCCAGCGCGTTGTCGACTTCGGTGATGTGCTCGCCGTGGCGACGGTAGAGGGCGGTGAAGGCGTCCTGGACGACATCCTCAGCGGTGGCGAGGTCGTCGACGAGGAGCACCGCAAGGCGGACCATGCCGAGGCGGTGCGCGTGGTAGAGGTCGGTGACGGTGGGATGTTGGGGGACCGCGGTGTCGTACGGGGGCGCGGGCCGCGGGTAGTCCGCAGGCGGAGCCGACCGGTCGCGGCGCAGCAGCAGTCCGCGCAGGGCCGCACGCACGCCCCGTCCGCCGCCGGGCCGCACCCGGGGCAGTCCGGGCGCGGCGGGGCAGAACGGCAGGGCATGGTGCAGCACAGGATTCCTCGGGTTGAGCACGTCAGCGAAGAGCACGCCGCCGCACGATGAACAGGGCCCCGGCCCCGAGCACGACGAGTCCGGCGGCGCCGGCCCCCATGGCGGCAGTGGTGGTGCTGGAGCCGGTTTGCGCGAGCTCGGACTGGGCGGCGGACGACGCGCCGCTCGGCGGAACGCTGGTGACCGGGGTCGGGGCAGCAGACGACGTGGCGCCCGGCGGAAGGCTCGTGACCGGGCTCGGCTTGGTGGCGTCCGACGGAAGGCCGGTGACCGGCGACGGGGCGGCGGACGGCGTGGCGCCCGGCCCAGCATCCGCCCAGGCGGGCACGGCGATCGCGGCCAGTGCGCCGGTGGCGACGACAGTGACGACTGCGCGCTTCAGGTAATGCACGGTGGTTTCTCCCGAATCGGGTCGGGGGCACGGGATCATGCCCTTCCACCTGCACGACGTGCGAGTGGGCAGGAGGTTGCCGCCCTCCGCGAAAAACTTCGGTGCGGCCCACCATCGGAAGGCTCTAGCAGCCGGGGCGGACAGGGCCTGTTGGCGTAACACGCGCGGGCCGTTGGCCTTTATGGGGCCGCTTCCGGCGGGGTTATCGGCATCCGCCGAGGCAGTCGTAGAGGGGGGCCGTACACGGCTTCCTCGTCTGCCATCCGGGCCTCCAGGCGGATTTGTGCATCCCTGGCCGGGTCGCCTGTGCCCCACTCGTATCCGGGGTTGTGCGGGAACGGAACGCGGGCCGACTTCACCCCGCACAGCCGTACATGCCGGGCACTGTACCGGCGGCTACGGGGTGGGGGCGTCGGCGCAGCCGTGCATCCACATCGCGTACCGCAACTCCTGCTGCTCGGCGAGCGGCTTGCGGTCCCACACGGCCTGGCACAGCTCGTCCGAGGGTTCCATGCCGTCGTCGAGGAGCACCTGCCGGTAGGTGCGCCCCTCGTCGAGCGAGGCGTCCAGGCGGGCCTGCGCAGAGGCCTTGATCCGGGCGTCGGTGGGGGGCTTGGGGTGGGATGCGTCCGGGTGGGGCCACAGCCAGACAACGCCAGCGGTGACGGCCGCGCATGCCACGCAGGCGGCTGTAGGGTCTCGCCGCCGATGACATGTCGATCTTCTGTGACCTGCTGGTTCTCTGTTGTCTCACCGCGATGTCACCCAAGATCAGTCTCAGATCGATGACATTTCCTCGGCGGAACGATGAGTCTGCGGCTGAGCCACCGAGCACGAGGTCTACATGCGAGCTCAGATCGCGTACCGATGAGTTTCCCGCGCCGCGCCGGTCTGCACGCGTGAGACCGACTCACGGAAGGCTGGCGCCATGCGGAAACTGATCTACGGCATGAACCTGACCCTGGACGGCTACATCGCCGCGCCCGGCGACGACATCGGCTGGGGCGTGCCGAGCGACGAGCTGTTCCAGTTCTGGTCCGACCAGTTGCAGGCGACCGATCTGTCGCTGTACGGGTGCAAGCTGTGGCAGACGATGAGCTCCTACTGGCCGACCGGCGACCAGCAGCCCCACGCCACCCCGGCGGAGACCGAGTTCGCGCGCCGCTGGCGGGACATGTCGAAGGTGGTGTTCTCCTCGACGATCGACAAGGTCGACTGGAACACCCGCCTGGTCACCGGCGACGCGGTCGCCGAGATCACCCGGCTCAAGGCCGAGGACGGCGGCCCGATGGACATCGGCGGCGCGACGCTCGCCGGGGCGGCCATGCGGGCCGGGCTGATCGACGAGTACGTGCTGGCCACCGCGCCGGTCCTGGTGGGCGGCGGCACGCCGTTCTTCACCGCGCTGGACAGCTGGGTGAACCTGAACCTGGTGGAGACGCGGACGCTTCCCGGCGGCGTGATCCTGACCAGGTACGAGACGAGGCGCTGAGCGCCCGTCACGCGGCTCGACCGCCTGCCGGGTCCACGCGAACGTGAACGCCACCACTGGGGTGGACAGCCGGCAGTGCGGCTTCACATCCACCACCACCGGACCCTGCTCAGTGGTCAAGATGTAATCCGGGATGTGCTTGCGGGCCTGCCCCTCCCCAACGGCCTTCAGCAGGAACGGCTGGACCACGATGCCGCGTACGGACGGATCGAAGTCGGCGAAGAGCAGGCGCGACAGTTCCAAGCGCGACTCGTGGATCAGGTGTCGCGCATCGTCGCCGACCAGTAGATACCCGAGTAGTGCTTCTGGCCCTTGTACCAACGGAACGTCCGCCACGGGCAAGCCGACTGCAGAAGGTCGACAGGTGCCGTACCCCAGTCCCGGTCCTCCACAAGAGCACCACGCTGCTGACGGGTGCTCACCGTCGCCGTGACACTGTCCATCGCGTACCCCCGCCACACGGGCAACGACCCGTACAGCCAAGGATGTCAGCCAGGCACTGAGGGCGGATTCGCCACGCAGGCCGAGGCCGCAGCCAACGCCGAGGAAGTGTGGCGGGCCTCCAAGGCCGGGATGAACGTCCTGTCGGACGAGACCGTCACCGAATTCCTGGCCCGCTGGCTCAAGAAGAAGAAGACCGAGCTGAAGCGGACCACCGCCCACGAGTACGAGCGCGACATCGAGCTGTACCTGGTGCCGCACCTGGGCGCGCTGAAGATGCGGGACCTGCGCGCCCGCCACTGCCAGGGCCTGTTCGACTGGATCATCTCCGACAGCGAGCGCCGAGAGGAGCACCGGGCCAGGGTCGCCGAGCTGAAGGAGGCCGCCGACCGGGTCTTCACCAAGGAAGACGGCTCGGTGTACCACCCGCAGCTCTTCTCCGACCGCTGAGACCGGCTGGTGGAGCTGTCCGGGCTGCCACCGATCCGGCTCCACGACGGCCGCCACGAGGCGGCGAGTCCGGCGCCGGCCGCCGGCGTCGCCCCGAAGGCCGTGCAGGCGATGCTCGGGCACGCCCTGGTGGAGACGGCCGACAGCTACCAGGTACAGCCCGCCCGACCAGAGAAGGCAGCAGCCATGAAGAGGGCGATGAAGAGGCAGCGCCGCCGGGTGGCCTGACAGGCCGCGGGCCCCACTGGGTCCCACTGGGATCCGTGCGGGGACCCATCTTGGACCCATCAGGCCTGTTTTCCCGCCCCGCAGGGCCGTGGGCTAGACCACGTACCGATCAAGGAAATGAGAAAGGCCCAGGTCGGAGGGTATGACCTGGGCCTTTCCGGTGGAGTCGCTTCCGGGGTTCAAACCCGATACCCACGAAGTGCCGGTGCGGCCGCCGCCAGGGCCAGCATCAGGGCGACGACCAGCAGGCCGCCGCCGGTGACGGCCGCGCGGGGGCCGAAGGCCGAGCCTGCCGTGCCGTGCAGCACGTCGGCCAGGCGCGGGCCGCCCGCGACGACGACCGTGAAGACGCCCTGCATCCGGCCGCGCATGTCGTCGGTGGCGGCGGACAGCAGGATGGCGCCGCGGAAGACCATGGAGACCATGTCGGCGATGCCGGCGGCCGCGAGGAACGCCACCGCGATCCACAGGCTGCGGCTCAGCCCGAAACCGGCGACGGCCGCTCCCCAGGCGGTGACCGCGCCGATCACCATCCAGCCGTGCCGGCGCGCCCGGGAGAAGGTGCCGGAGAGCAGTCCGCCGACCACCGCGCCGATGGGGATGGCCGCGAACAGCAGGCCGAGCGCCACCCCCTCGCCGTAGGGGGCGTACGTCTCGGCGGCGAGCTGCGGGAACAGGGCGCGGGGCATGCCGCAGACCATGGCGATGATGTCGGCGAGGAAGGACAGCAGCAGCACCTTGTGCCCGGAGATGTAGCGGAATCCGGCGGCTATCTCCCGCACCCCCGCGCGGCGCCTGGCCGCGTCCGTCAGGGGCGGCAGCGGCGGCAGGCGCAGCACCGCCCACACGGTGACGCACAGGGCCACGGCGTCGATGAGGTACAGCTCGGGCAGCCCGATGACGGGGATGAGGGCGCCGGCCAGCAGCGGTCCGGCGACCAGGCCGGTCTGCATGACGGTCGAGCCGAGGGCGTTGGCGGCGGGCAGTTCCCCGGCCGGGACCAGCCGGGCGATGGAGGCGTTGCGGGCCGGGGCGTTCAGCCCGAAGAAGGCCTGCTGCACGGCCAGCAGCACCATCAGCACCACGACGGAGTCGAGCCGGACGGCGGCCTGCAGCCAGAAGAGCAGCGAGGTGACGGCGATGCCGCTGTTGGTGATCAGCAGCAGTCTGCGGCGGTCCATGGTGTCGGCGACCGCGCCGCCCCACAGCGCGAACACCACCATCGGCAGCAGCCCGGCGAGGCTGGCGTAGCCGACCCAGGCGGAGGAGCCCGTGATGTCGTAGATCTGCTTGGGCACGGCGACGGCGGTGAGCTGGCTGCCGACCGCGGTGACGATGGTCGAGGACCACAGCCGGCGGAAGGCGGGGCGGCGCAGCGGGCGGGTGTCCATGGCCCAGCGACGCCAGCCGGATCTGGGTGGCTTCGGCTCGTCGGCGTCCTCGGTGTGGGGCGGGGTGCTGCTGTCGGTGCTCTCGCTGGTGTCCACGGGTTTCCTGGTTGGTCAGTACATCTACCGGTGCGGGGTTCAGTGTCTCAGCACCGGCTGTGCCCCCGGGTCTCCCGGTGCCGGCCGTCCTGACCGTCGCGCAGGCGCTCCAGCCGGGCCGCCGCGCTGTCCAGCAGCATGTCCAGGGCGGTCGGGTAGGCGCTGGTGACCATGCGGGTGGCGAGCAGGGGTGCCGCCTCGGCGATGCGCGGGTGGGTGGCGGCGGACAGGCGGGCGTACGTGGAGCGCCACATCTCCTCGTCGGCGCGCAGGGCAGCGCTCGGCAGGGCCAGGGAGGCGGCGTCGAGCGCGGCGAAGGCCAGGGTCTGGTCGACGAAGGCGTGGTAGATCCGCACGGTGTCCGGCAGCGGGAAGCCGGCCCCGCGCAGCACGTCCAGGACGGCCTCGTCGGCGGCCAGTTCGTTGGCCCGGCCGGTGACGCGGTTGGCGGTCACCACCGCGGCCTGCGGGTGGGCGACGTAGGCGGAGTGGATGCGCAGGCCCACCTCGCGCAGGTCGGCCCGCCAGTCATCGGTGGGCCGCCAGCCGTGCAGGGCCCGCCCGATGAGGGCGTCGCCGATGGCCAGGGTGAGGTCGTCCATGCCGCGGAAGTACCGGTACAGGGTGCTCGGGTCGCAGTCGAGCGCCAGGCCGAGCCGGCGGGCGGTGAGTCCCGTGCTGCCGTGTTCGCGCAGCAGGCGCAGCGCGGTGTCGACGATGAGCCGCTCGGACAGCACGGTGCCGCTCCGGGTGGGGCGGCGCCGCCGCCGCTTCTCCTCGGGAACCACCGGCTTGGGCATGGGGCCTCCTCGCTCTTATGCCAACACCATTGACCTTATAGGGACGACGCACTTGTATCGAGACCGGCGGCCGCCTCGTCCATTCCCCTGACCGACCTGACCGAGAGGGAGTTCTCGTCATGCGTGTACTGCTCGTGGGAGCCGGTGGTGTGGGTACCGCGATCACCCGGATCGCGGCCCGTCGTCCGTTCTTCGAGGCGATGGTCGTCGCCGACTACGACCGGGGGCGTGCCGAGTCCGCCGTGGCGGCCGTCGGCGACGACGGCCGGTTCACCGCCGAGCGCGTCGACGCGAGCGACGAGGCGGCGGTGGCGGAGCTGCTCGCCCGGCACCGCTGCGACATGCTGCTGAACGCGACCGACCCGCGCTTCGTCATGCCCCTGTTCCGGGCGGCCCGCGCGGCCGGCGCCGGCTACCTGGACATGGCGATGTCCCTGTCCCGGCCGCACACCGAGCGGCCGTACGAGGAGTGCGGGGTCAAGCTCGGCGACGAGCAGTTCGCGCTGGCCGAGGAGTGGGAGAAGGCCGGCGCGCTCGCACTGGTCGGCATGGGCGTGGAGCCGGGCATGTCCGACGTGTTCGCGCGGTACGCGGCCGACGAACTCTTCGACGAGATCGAGGAGATCGGCGTCCGCGACGGCGCGAACCTGACCGTGGAGGGCTACGACTTCGCCCCGTCCTTCAGCATCTGGACCACCATCGAGGAGTGCCTGAACCCGCCGGTGGTGTACGAGGCCGGCCGCGGCTGGTTCACCACCGAGCCGTTCAGCGAGCCCGAGGTGTTCGACTTCCCCGAAGGCATCGGCGAGGTCGAGTGCGTGAACGTGGAGCACGAGGAGGTGCTGCTCGTGCCGCGCTGGGTCGACGCCAAGCGCGTGACCTTCAAGTACGGGCTGGGCCGGGAGTTCATCGACACCCTCAAGACGCTGCACCTGCTGGGCCTGGACCGCACCGACCCGGTCACCGTGCCGGGCCCGGACGGGCCGGTCGCCGTCTCGCCCCGGGACGTCGTCGCCGCCTGTCTGCCCGACCCGGCGACGCTGGGCGAGCGGATGCACGGCAAGACCTGCGCGGGCACCTGGGTGCGCGGCACCCGGGACGGTGCGCCGCGCGAGGTGTACCTGTACCACGTGGTCGACAACCAGTGGTCCATGGCCGAGTACGGCTGTCAGGCGGTGGTGTGGCAGACGGCGGTCAACCCCGTGGTCGCCCTGGAGCTGGTGGCCACCGGGGCGTGGACCGGGGCGGGGGTGCTCGGCCCGGAGGCCTTCCCGGCCCGGCCCTTCCTGGACCTGCTGACGGAGTACGGCTCCCCGTGGGGCATGCGCGAGCAGTGAGTGTGCGGATTCGGCGAAGGTCCGCCATCTGACGGGATGCCCTGTTTCACCCGCGCGTCGGCCGGAGACCCGAAGGCGAGTACGTGTCAAAGCCGGACGGCATTCGAGAGACGACATCCGAGATTCGAGCGCAGGTGACTTTTCATGGGCAACTGGCGAGACCACGCCGCATGCCGCCACGAGGACCCCGACCTCTTCTTTTCGCTCGGTACCACCGGTCCGGCGCTGCTCCAGGCCGAGCAGGCCAAGGCGGTCTGCCGGCGCTGTCCCGTCCGGGAGGAGTGCCTGCAGTGGGCGCTGGACACCGACCAGGGCATCGGGGTGTGGGGCGGCACGAGCGAGACCGAACGCCGCGCGCTGAAACGGCGCGCGGCGGCACGGCGCCGCTCCGGGTGACACCGGGCCGGCCCCGGAGGAGACCGGCCCCTCCGGGGTGGCCGGCTCCCCGGTGCCGCGGGTCAACCGGCGAGTGCACGATCCGCAGCTCGTCCGATACGCCCACGTCGTGCTCTCCTCAGGCGCACGGAGTACCGTTCCTGTGGACTGAGCAGGAGCAAGCCTGATCAGCCGCACGCCCCGAACGGTAGTTGGGCGCACTGGTCGTCCGCTTTCGCATCCCGGGCGGCAACATGGATCGTGTCCGTGGTCCGAGCCGGGCGGGCGGAGTCCCTGACGACCTGGCCTGTGAGTACGGCCAAAGGCAACGGGGAGGCCCTGAACCATCTCGCTGGTGAAGCAGGGGCCCCGCTCGCCGGCACCGCACCCGGCGTCCCAGATCGCACAGCAACGCTACCCCGACCGGCCCAGCGCACCGCAAGCCCGTCAGCCAACCATCACACGATCGAGCTAAACCGACCTCGCACACTCCCCGACGAGCAGTTGCCGCCCCCACGAAGTGCCCGAAATCAACAGTGAGTCCGCCGCCCCGCACCGGTCAGGCGGTCTGCCGCGCCGCGTCCCGCCCCGCCGCGCGCCCGGAGAACAGGCACCCGCCGAGGAAGGTGCCCTCCAGGGCGTTGTAGCCGTGCACGCCCCCGCCGCCGAACCCGGCGACCTCGCCGGCCGCGTACAGGCCGTCGATCACCTGCCCGTCGGTGCCGAGCGCGCGCGAGTGGAGGTCGGTCTGGATGCCGCCGAGGGTCTTGCGGGTCAGGACGTGCAGCTTGACGCCGATCAGGGGGCCGGCCGCCGGGTCCAGGATGCGGTGCGGGGCGGCGACCCGGCCCAGGCGGTCACCTATGTAGCGGCGGGCGTTGCGGATGCCCTGGACCTGCGCGTCCTTGCTGCAGGGGTTGGCGATCTGCAGGTCACGGGCCTCGATCCGGCGCCTGACCTCGGCCGCGTCCAGGAGCGGCTTGCCGGTCAGTGCGTTCATCTTCTCGACGAGCCGTTCNGAGGGTGTCGGCGATCACGAAGTCCGCGCCGTGCCGCAGGAAGTCCCGTACGGGTCCGGGCGCGCCCTTGCCGAGCAGCCGGTCGCGCAGCACCGCCCTGCGGTCCTTGGCGGTGATGTCGGGGTTCTGCTCGGAGCCCGACAGGGCGAACTCCTTCTCGACGATCCTCCGGGTCAGCACGAACCAGGAGTGGTCGTGACCGGCGAGGTCGTCGGTGGTGCGCAGGTGCCTGAGGGTGCTCAGCGTGTCGTAGCCGGGCAGGCAGGGGTCGGGCAGCCGGCGGCCGAGGGCGTCGAGCCAGACGGAGGACGGGCCGGGCAGGATGCGGATGCCGTGGCCGGGCCAGACCGGGTTCCAGTTCCGCACGCCCTCGGTGTAGTGCCACATGCGGTCGCGGTTGACGAGGCGGACGCCCGCCTCCGCGCTGATGTCGAGCATCCGGCCGTCGACGTAGGCGGGGACGCCGGTGACCATCTCCGCGGGGGGCGTGCCGAGCCGCGCGGGCCAGTGGCGGCGGACGATGTCGTGGTTGGCGCCGATGCCGCCGGTGGTGACGATCACGGCCTGGGCGGTGAGTTCGAAGGCACCGGCCTCGTCCCGGTTGGAGGCGACTCCGCGCGGCGCGTCGTCGGGGGCCAGGACCGTGCCGCGCACCCCGCGTGCCGCGCCGTCCTCGATGACGATCTCGTCCACCCGGTGCCGGTGGTGGAAGGTGAGCAGCCCGTCGCGGGCGGCCTGTCTCGCGTGCTCGGTGAAGGGTTCCACGACGCCCGTACCGGTGCCCCAGGCGATGTGGAAGCGCGGTACGGAGTTGCCGTGGCCGTCGGCGCGCAGATCGCCGCGCTCGGCCCAGCCGACCGTGGGCAGCAGCGTGATGCCGTGGCTCCGCAGCCACGACCGCTTCTCCCCCGCCGCGAACTCGACGTAGGCGCGCGCCCAGCGCACCGCCCAGGAGTCCTCGTCCTCCAGCCGGTCGAACCGCGCGCTGCCCTGCCAGTCGTTCCAGGCCAGTTCGAAGGAGTCCTTGACGCCCAGCCTGCGCTGCTCCGGGGAGTCGACGAGGAACAGCCCGCCGAAGGACCAGTACGCCTGCCCGCCGAGGTTGACGGCGTTCTCCTGGTCCACGAGGACGACCCTGCGGCCCCGGCTGGTCAGCTCGTGCGCCGCGACCAGGCCCGCGAGGCCGGCTCCGACGACGATGACGTCCGCGTCCATGGCGACCGTTCCCTTCTCAGTTTCCTTGTGCCGGGCCGGCGCCGCCGTCGGTGAGCAGTGCGGTGAGCAGCTGTCCCAGCCAGGCGCGGGCGCCCTCGACGTCCTTGTCCAGCAGCAGTTGGGTGGTGACTCCGTCGTACGCGGCGACGACCGCGTGGGCGGCGCTGTCGGGGTCGCCGAGGACGGCGGGCAGCGCGGTACGGCCGCGGGCCCGGGCGAGCCGGTCGGCGATGGCGCCGCGCAGCCGCGCCCGGTGCTCCAGCAGGGTCCGCGCCACGGCCGGGCGGCGGGCGGCGTGCACCAGGAAGTCCGTCTTGACCAGGAGCCAGTCCAGGTCGAGCAGCAGCACCTCGGTGACCCGGTCGACGGCGGCGGGCACGTCGAGGCCGGGGCCGTCCAGGGCGAGCGCTCCGGCCACCTGGTCGGCGATCAGCTCGGCCCGCTGCCGGTACAGGGCGAAGAACAGCTCGTCCAGGGTGGTGAAGTTGGAGTAGAAGGCGCCCCTGCTGTAGCCGGCCGCCTCGCAGACCTCCTCGATCGTCACGCGGCCGAACCCCTTGGCGGCGAAGACCGCGAACGCGGCGTCGAGCAGCTTGGCCCGCGTGCGCGACCGGCGTCCGGTGACACGCGGGGGTGCGCCCTCGACCGCCATGTCCGACCTCCGTTCGATACATGAATGTATCCGATGCGCCCGTGGATCCGATACACCCGTGGATGCGCTGCACCCCTGGATTCACGTGCCTGCCGGGGGCGTCACCCGCTGTCACCGGCCTCGGTGCCGGTGAGGGCGGATGGCGCGCCGCAGTTGCCCGGCCGGGTCCTGTGGAAAGTCCGCTCCGGCCCCGCCGGGGCGCGGGCGGTCTCGACGGCCGGCTCGGGCGGCCCCTCGCCGGTGGCGAGGCGGACCCCGCAGGCTTCGGTGGTGACCGTGAGCCCGGGCGGGACGGGCAGCCCCGGGCGGGTCGTCTCCGCGGGCCCGCTCCCTTGCCGCCCAGCAGGCCGGCCATCTCCCGGCTGCCCTCGGCGAAGGCGTGGACGTAGGTCGTCGGCGCGTTCATCCCGCCCGGGTCCTCTCACTCGTGGGGGACGACCGCCACGGGGCAGTCGGCGTGGTGGACGGCGGCGTGGGCGACCGGGCCGGTGCGCGGACCCGCCGGGTAGGCGGACGGGCGGCGGCCGACGACGAGCAGGCTCGCCCCGGAGGCGGCCCGCACCAGCGCGGTCGAGGCCTTGTCCCGCACCACCGTCTCGACGACCTCCACCTCCGGATACTTCTCCCGCCACACCTGGAGCACCGCGGCCAGGAACCCCTGCCACTCCTCGGCCCGCTCGGGGTCGTCCACCAGCGCGATCTCACCGGGGCCCAGACTCAGCGCGGACGGCTGCTGCCAGGCGTACACCGCCCGCAGCCGGGCCCGGCGCAGCCGCGCCGCCTGGAAGGCGAACTCGATCACCTCGTCGCACGGGACGGCGACATCCAGGCCGAGCACCACGTCCCGGTAGCCGGTGCGGGTGGAGGCGCCGCCGTCGGCCGCCGGGAAGTGCTCGTCCGTGGCCTCCTCCCCGGCCCGCACCAGAACGACCGGACAGCAGGCCCGGGCCACCGTGCCCAACGCGACGGAGCCCACCAGGAAGCCGGTGAAACCGCTCAGGCCGCGCGAGCCCAGCACCAGTACCTCGGCCCGCCCCGCCGCCCGCAGCAGGGCCGTGGTCGCCGGCCCCAGGACCTGCTCCTCCTCCAGACGCACCCCCGGGCAGGCGACGCGCACCCGCTCCTCCGCCCGGCTCAGCACCTGCCGGGCCAGACGCCGCCGGGCCGCGTCCACACGCGCGCCGTCGGCCGAGCGAGGGTGCCAGTTCCAGGCGTGGAACAGCCGCAGGCTCAGCCCCCGGCGCTCCGCCTCACGCGCGGCCCACTCGGCAGCGGCCAGACTCTCCTCGGAACCGTCGACCCCGGCGACAACGGGCGAAACCATGACGCGCACCTCCCGTGCTCCGATCCTCTCTCACCGAGAGCCTCCCGTGACCCGAGTACCCCCGGGCAGGGGCCGCCCGGGCTCACCACGGAGGCCGTTCGGCCCCGGCCGGACGCACGGTGCGCGGGGACCCGCGGCCGGGGACGGCACCGCGGGCGCGGGCCGCCAGGGGCCGGACGGGGGCGGGGAGTGGTCCGTCCGGCCCTGGACCCGCCGGACGGAGTGCCGGACCCTGGGCGGGGAGGGGAGGTACGCGGGTCCGGTCCTCCCGCACGTCGCGGCGGTCCCCGCCGCACCGCGCCGCACACGCGCGGAGGTCTCCGTAAGGACTGTCATGCACCGTGCCAACGGCGCCGACCGCGCCGACCGCGTCCATCGCGCCTCCCCGGCGGATCCGGTACCCGAGCCGGCCGCGGCACCGGCGAAGCCGTCCCGGCTGGAACCCGTGCTGCTGGCCGTCACGGCCTCGGCCCTGGTGGCCGGGGGCGTCCTGTGGCTGCTCGGCGAGACCACCGCGGCCGACCTGTGCTGGGCGCTCGGCACGCTCGCCGCCGTCGGCCCCGCGGTGGGCTGGGTGCTGGTCGCACTGCGGCACGGGCAGGCCGGCGTGGACCTGATCGCGGTCCTGGCGCTCGGCGGCACCCTGGCCGTCGGCGAGTACCTCGCCGGGGCACTGATCGGCCTGATGCTGGCCACCGGCCGCACGCTGGAGGCCGCCGCCCGGCGGCGGGCCTCCCACGACCTGCGCGCGCTGCTCGCCCACGCCCCCCGCACCGCCCGCCGGCGCACCGGCACCGGGGTCCGCCCGGTCCCCCTCGCCGAGGTCGCCGTCGACGACCTGCTCGTCGTCGGCGCCGGCGAGGTCGTCCCGGTCGACGGCCAGGTGGTGGACACCACCGCCGTGCTCGACGAGTCGGTGCTCACCGGCGAGGCGGTACCCGTGGCACGCGCGCCCGGCCAGGCGGTGCGCAGCGGCGTGGTCAACGCGGGCGGCGCCTTCGAACTGCGGGCGACCGCGACCGAGCGGGACAGCGCCTACGCCGAGATCGTGCGGCTGGCCCGGCAGGCGGGCGCCCAGTCGGCCCCGGTGGTCCGCCTGGCCGACCGCTACGCGGCCTGGTTCCTGCCGCTGTCGGTGGCGGTCGCGGGGCTGGCCTGGCTGCTCAGCGGTTCGGCGGTGCGGGCGGTGGCGGTGCTGGTGGTCGCCACGCCCTGCCCGCTGCTGCTCGCCGCCCCGGTGGCGATCGTCTCCGGGCTGTCCCGGGCGTCCCGGCTGGGCGTGGTGGTCCGTGACGGGGGCGCGCTGGAGCTCCTCGGGCGGGCCCGGACGCTGCTGCTGGACAAGACCGGCACCCTCACCGGCGGCCGCCCGCGCGTCCTGGACGTGACCGCGGCCCCCGGCTTCAAGCCCGCCGAGGTGCTGCGGCTGGCGGCCACGGTCGACCAGTACTCGCCGCACGTCCTGGCGCACGCCATCGTCGACGCGGCCCGCGAGCGCGGCCTGGAGCCGTCGGTGGCCACGGACGTGTCGGAGGAGGCCGGCCGGGGGGCGTACGGCATCGTCGAGGGCCGCAGGATGTCCGTCGGCCGGCTGGAGCCGGGCACACCGGTCCCGGGGTGGGCCCGGGCGGCGGAGAACCGGGCGCTGCTGGACGGCGCCGCCGTCGCCTGGCTCACCGTCGACGGCGCACCCGTCGGAGCGGTCCTGCTGCGCGACCCGCTGCGCCACGACGCGCCCCGGACGCTGCGCCGGCTGCGTGCGGCCGGCATCGGGCGGATCGTGATGCTCACCGGCGACCGGCCCGAGCCGGCCCGGGAGATCGCCGCCGTGCTCGGACTCGACGGGGTACGCGCCGAACTGACCCCGGCCGACAAGGTGGCCGCCGTCCGCGCGGAACGCGAGCGCGCGGTCACGGTGATGGTCGGCGACGGAGTGAACGACGCGCCCGCGCTCGCCGCCGCGGACGTCGGGGTGGCGATGGGGGCGCGGGGTTCCACCGCGTCCTCCGAGGCCGCCGACGTCGTCCTCACCACCGACCGCGTGGACCGGCTCGCCGACGCCACGGCGATCGCCGTGCGGGCGCGCCGCATCGCCGTGCAGAGCGCGCTCGGCGGCATGCTGCTGTCCCTGGCGGCGATGGGCGTGGCCGCCGTGGGACTGCTGCCGCCGGCCGCGGGCGCCCTGCTGCAGGAGGGGATCGACGTGGTGGTCATCCTCAACGCGCTGCGCGCCCTGCGTGTGGACCGGGCGGCCCGCCCCGCCCTCGAGCCCGCCACCGAGGCCCTGATCCACCGCTTCGCCGCCGAGCACGACGACCTGCAGGACGTGCTGCAGGCCGTACGCGACGCCGCGGCCCGGCTCTCCTCCACCGCCGCCGCGGACGGCACCGGCGCGCAGGCCCTGGAGTCCGTGCGCGAGGCGCACCGGCTGCTCACCGAGCGGCTGCTGCCGCACGAGTACGCCGAGGAGCACCAGCTCTACCCGGCCCTGGAAGCCACCCTCGGCGGCCCCGAGGCGACCGCGACCATGAGCCGCGCCCACGCCGAGATCGAACGGCTCGCCCGACGGGTGGCCACCCACCTGTCACTCGCCGACGCGCAGGGCGCGCCGGTCCCCGAACAGCTCGAGGACCTGCGCGCCTGTCTGTACGGTCTGCACACCGTGCTGCGGCTGCACTTCACTCAGGAGGAGGAGAACTACTTCTCGCTGGCCCCCTGAGACTGCTTCCGCAGGCTGCCTCAGGGGAGTCCGGCAGGGCCGTTCGGCCCGACACCGCCGGGACGGCCGGCCCCGTGCGGACCCGAAGGAGGTCACCTCACGGTCCGCGGTGCTTCCCCGGCCGGAGGTCCGGAGGGTCGGGGCGCGTGCCCGGCGGCCCGGAGTTCTGCCGGAGGACGTCCAGCCGGCGCCGGTACTCGTCCTCGTCGATCTCACCCCGGGCGAAGCGCTCGGCCAGCAGCTGCTCGGGCGTGGGGGACCGGCCGCCGTCGTGCGCCTGCGTCCGCTCGGGGCCGCGCTGCAGGGCCCGGAGGAGGAACACGCCGACGGCGATCAGCAGGGCCCAGAAGAGCAGCGTTCCCAGGCCCATGGCGAACCAGCCCCAGCCGTTCATGCCGTGCGGGTACCAGTACATCGTCACCACCTGCTTCCCAGGGTGCCTCCGACCGCGCGCTCCCGGGTGCGGCCCGTTCCAGGATCCCGCGTGCGGGCCGTACGGGAGGGTGGGCCGGCCGGTGGCGCCGGCGTGCTCCGGCTGGCACGGTTCCCCCCGGCCGGGCAGCGTGGACGTGTGGACACGGGGACAGCGGTGCTCGAGTGAGGTGACCATGCAGACCTTTGAACCGCGGCCGCGGGTGGTCGTGGGTGTGGACGGTTCGCCGTCGTCGTACGCCGCGCTGCGCTGGGCGGTGCGGTACGCGCAGCTGGTGGACGGTGTCGTGGAGGCGGTGTACGCCTGGGACACGCCGTCGGACGTCGGCTGGGCCGGGCCGGCGATCGACCCGGAGTTCGATCTGGAGCAGGCCCGGGAGCGCTTCGCGGAGGAGTTGCGCGCCGTCTTCACGGACGAGCGTCCGGCCGGCGTGCGGGAGCACCTCGTCGAGGGCGATCCGTCGGAGGTGCTGATCCGTGCCTCGCAAGGGGCGGAGGTCCTCGTCGTCGGCAGCCGGGGCCGTGGCGGCTTCGCCCGGGCGATGCTGGGCTCGGTCAGCCAGCGCTGCGCCCAGCACGCGGCCTGCCCGGTGGTGGTCGTACGGCAGGACCGGGACGCGGCGCACTGACCCGCCGGCCCTGCCCCGCGCCGGGCCGTCCCGCAGCGGGGTGCGCGGCCGTCGGATCGCCGGCAGGCCGCGTGGCTCCTGCCGTCGGCCCAGGCCCCGCCGGCACGTTCCCTCCCCCGGGCACGGCGCCTCGCCGCGTCGCCGGGATCGCCTCGCGATGCTCCCCCACTGTCCGAAGGGCGTGGGAGGCGCCCCCGGCACCGGGCGCAGCGCGGCCCGTCCCTCGGGCGGACGGCGGGAACGCGACGACAGGGGCTCGGGCCCGGCCGGCTTCCCTCCCGCCGGCATCCTGGGCCGAACGGCCCAAGCCCGGCCGCCGCGCGCCGACGACGATGGAGGCGTGCCACGGCCGGACTCCGGCCGGTTCCGTGGCCGCCCCTTCCCCGTCGGGGAGCACCTGTTCCGGTTCGGGAGGCTCTGATGGCGCACACCGACGGACGCGGGCCGATCGTGGTCGGTGTCGATCCGGACCCGCACAAGCGCATGGCGCTCGCCTGGGCCGCGGACGAGGCGGACCGCCGCCGCCTGCCCCTGCTCCTCGTGCACGCGCAGGGGCTGCCGACCCCCGGGTACCGGCCCCGGGGCGGGCTGCCCTCCTGGGAGCACTGGAAGGACGAGCTGCACACGTCCGGTGACCGCGTCCTCAAGGAGGCCGTCGCCTTCGTCGAGTCCCGGCATCCGCGTCTGGAGGTGTCCGGGCTGCTGGCGGAGGGGCATCCGGCCTGGGTGCTGCGCGAGCAGAGCCGGCACGCCACGGCCGTGGTGGTGGGGTCCTGGCACCTCGGTTCCCGGCAGGAGCTGTTCACCTCGGCGGCGGTCGCCCTGCCGCTCGTCGCCCACGCCTCCTGTCCCGTGGTGGTGACACCCGAGCCGGAGCACGTCACCCAGCGGCCGCCGTACTTCGTCGTCGGCGTGGACGGCAGCGCGCACTCGGCCGCCGCCGTCGACCTCGCCTTCGAGGAGGCCGCCCTGCGCGGCGCGGTCCTCCGGGCCCTGTACGTCCGGCGCCCTCCGGTGCTCGGCGTCCTCGACGAGCACGCGGCCGTTCAGGAGTGCCGCCGGGTGCTGTCGGAGACGGTGGCCGGGCGCACCGCCGCCCATCCGGAGGTCGAGCTCCACCACGAGGTCGTGCAGGGGCATCCGGTGCAGGTCCTCACCGAGGCGTCCGCACACGCTCTCGGCCTGGTCGTGGGCACGCGCGGACGCGGCGGCTTCAGCGGCATGCTGCTGGGGTCCGTCAGCCAGGGCGTTCTGCACCACGCGCGGTGCCCGGTCATCACGGTGCCGGGCGGGCACGACGGGTGACGGGGACCGCGGCCGGGCGCCGCCGGCACGTCATGCGCGGCGGAGGTGTGCCTTCCGCACCGTGGCGGCGGCGCGGTCGACCAGTTCGGGCAGGGCCGAGCGCACCGGTCCGCTCAGGCCCGTGCCGAGTTCGACGTCCGACACCTCGACGGCGTGCACCACGAGTTCCCGCGGGAGCCGGCCGAGTGCTTCGGCCAGGGCGAAGCACTCCCCCAGACCGAGGGCGTGGGTGCTCGCCGAACTCCGGGGGTTCGCGGCCGCTTCCGCGACCGACAGGGTGTGCAGCCGGCCGGGCCGGGCCGGCCGCCCGCGGACGGCTTCCACCACGACCACGGTGTCGCTGCCGTGCCACAGATCGAGCATCCGGCCGGGTTCGCCGTCGCTGACCGCCAGCACGGTGCCGCCGGGAACGCGGTCGCGCAGCGCCTCCACCACCGCCGGTCCGGCGCCGTCGTCGCGGCGGAAGACGTTTCCCACGCCGATCACGACGACGCGGCCGGTCATGTGCGCTCCACGGTCAGGTCGAGGAAGTGGGTGGCGCAGGAGATGCACGGGTCGTGGTTGCGGATGGCCCGTTCGCACAGGTCCGTGAGCTCCTCGTCGCCGGCGGCGGGCCCCGGCCGGTCCAGGCGCGACTGGACGGCCCGGCGCAGGTCCTCCTCGATGGCCGCCTGGTTCTGGGCGGTGGGCGGGATGATGCGGGCTGCCAGGAGCGTGCCGTCCTCGGCCACGGCGTAGCGGTGGTAGAGCAGGCCGCGGGGTGCCTCGGTGGCGCCGGTGCCGACCGCCTCGCGCGGCCGGACGTCGACGGCCGGCCGGGGAGGCGGCTCGTAGGCGTCGATGATCCGCAGGGCTTCCTCGACGGCGTGCACCACTTCCACGGCGCGTACGACGATGCTGCGGAACGGGTTGCGGCAGACGGCGCCGGCGGCCGGGTCGCCGAGCCCGGCCTCCCGCGCGGCCTCGGCCGCCGTGGGGTGCAGCCAACGGCCGCTGATCGCGAAGCGGGCCAGTGCGCCGGTCAGGTGGCGGCGCCCGTCGAGGGTGGCGGTCAGGGCCGTGGAGTGCGGTACCTGCTCCTCGCGCACGTGCCGTTCGAAGTCGGTCACGGGGAACTCGCGCGGTGCGGGGCCCGGCCCGGCGTCGCCGTCGCCGGGGGCCGCCATGACCGCGGGCGTTCCGGAGTCGATGGCGTAGCGGCCCGGGTCGCGCAGGGCGAGCAGGTCGTGGTCGCACACGGCGTCGGGGAAGTCGAACGCGGCCACCCAGCGCACGGTCTCCAGCGCGTCCTCGCGGGCCTGCCGCAGCCGCTCGG
The DNA here is from genome assembly GCF_001906585.1 of Streptomyces kebangsaanensis. Lineage (GTDB taxonomy): Bacteria > Actinomycetota > Actinomycetes > Streptomycetales > Streptomycetaceae > Streptomyces > Streptomyces kebangsaanensis. Next base: position 21,963 of record NZ_JUJA01000144.1, read on the forward strand.
CCAGGGGACGCAGTTCCTGGGGCGCCGGCGTCCGGTAGAAGCCGCCGACGCGGATGTTGACCGGGTGGACGGGACGGCCGCCCAGTTGCTCCAGGACCATGTTGCCGGCCTTTTTGATCCTGAGGCCGCGTTCGACGGCGGCGCGGTCGTCGCGGGCGAGTTCGACCGCGCTCGGGAGGCCGAGGAAGTCGGGGGCGTGCAGCAGGTGGATGTGCAGGGCGTGGCTCTCGATCCATTCGCCGCAGTACAGCAGCCGGCGCAGCAGGGCGAGGGGGCCGTCCACGGTGACGGCGCAGGCGTTCTCGATCGCCTGACAGGCGCTCATCTGGTAGGCGACCGGGCAGATGCCGCAGATCCGCGCGGTGATGTCCGGTGGTTCGGTGTGTCCCCGGCCGACGAGGAACGCCTCGAAGAACCGCGGGGGTTCGTAGACGCGCAGCCGCGCCTCGGCGACCGTGCCGTCGTGGACGCGCAGGTGGAGGGCGCCCTCGCCCTCCACGCGGGCCAGTGCGTCCAGCCGCAGTACGCGGGATCCGCGATGGCTCATGCGGGCCCTTCCGGAGTGGTGTCCGTCCTGCCCGTCCTGTCCCGGGGGCAGTCCTGTGCCTCGGCCACAAGATCGGGTACGGGGGCATACTCCGGCGCCGCGGCGTTGAACGTGCGGAAGACACGCAGGACGTCGCGCTCACTCATCCCGTCGCGGCGCAGTTGGCCGACCATGGAGCGCAGGTTGGGGTGGTCGGTCGGTCCGAAGCAGCCGTAGCAGCCGCGTCCGTACGCCGGGCAGAGGGCGCCGCACCCGGCGTGGGTGACCGGGCCCAGACAGGGCGTGCCGTGGGCCACGGTGATGCAGGTGGTGCCGCGCCTCTTGCACTCGAAGCACACGCTGTGGCCGGGAATGCCGGGTTTGCGTCCGGCCAGGTGGGCGGTGACGACCTCGAGGAGCTGGCCGCGGTCGATGGGGCAGCCCCGCAGTTCGAAGTCGACCGGTACGTGTGCCGAGATCGGGGTCGAGGTCCGCAGCGTGGAGATGTACTCCGGGCTGGCGTAGACCGCGGCCCGGAACTCGGCGACGTCCCCGAAGTTGCGCAGCGCCTGGATGCCGCCCGCGGTGGCGCAGGCCCCGATGGTCACCAGGCGCCGGGAGATGCGCCGGATGTGCCGGATCCGCTCGGCGTCCTCGGGCGTGGTGACGGACCCTTCGACCAGGGAGAGGTCGTAGGGTCCCCGGCCGGTCAGGTCCGCGCGCTCCCCGTCGGGGCCCTCGGCGGCGGACATCTCCAGGAAGTGCTCGACCCGTACCCGGCCGGTGAGGGCGAGCAGCTCGTCCTCGCAGTCGAGCAGGGTCAGCTGGCAGCCGTCGCAGGAGGCGAACTTCCACACGGCGAGCGTCGGCCGGGGGTCGGTCTCCGGCCCGGTGTTCGTGTCCATCTCACAACTCCCGTACGGCGAGGAGAGGCTCGGCACGGTCGTAGCCGACGACCGGGCCGTCGCGGCACAGCAGCAGCGGGCCCAGCTGGCAGTGTCCGCAGTGGCCGGTGGCGCAGCGCATGTTGCGTTCCAGCGACACCTGGACGCGGTGCGCGGGGACGCCCCGGCCGGTCAGGGCGCGTGCGGTGTGCCGGATCATCACCTCGGGCCCGCACACCAGCGCGCGGGTGCGGTCCGGCCGGATGTCGATCCGGTCCAGGAGGGCGGTGACGACCCCTACCGCGCCGTGCCAGCCGGGGCCGGGGCGGTCGACGGTCACCCCCACCTCGGCCGGGCCGCGCCAGCTCTCGATCTCTTCCCGGTAGACCAGGTCGTCGGGGGTGCGGGCGCCCACCAGGACCCCGAGCCGGCCGTACGCCGCGGGCCGTTCCAGGACCGTGTGCACCACCGGCCGCAGTGGGGCCAGCCCGATGCCGCCGGCGATCACCAGCACGTCGTGACCGGCCGCCGCGTCCAGGTCCCATCCGGTGCCGTACGGTCCGCGCAGCCCCACGGTGTCGCCCTCGCGCAGCCGGTACAGCGCCGTGGAGGCCGCGCCCATCGCGCGTACGGTGTGCACCGGCCCGCCATGCCGGCCGCGCAGGGCGCTGACCGAGACGGGCACCTCGCCGACCCCGAAGGCGTAGACCATCGCGAACTGGCCCGGCGAGAACGGCGGGAGCTCCCGTCCGGCCGGCACCAGCTCGACCGAGCGGGTGTCGGCCGTCTCCGGTTCCGTGGCGGCGACCCGGTACGGCAGCGGGGGTGTCACCGTGCTCATGCCGGGCGGCTTCCGTACGGCGCGTACAGGTCCAGCAGCCTGACGCGGGTGGCCTGCAGGCGGTCGGCGACGACCTCGGTGAGGCGGCGCATCAGGGCGTAGCCGAGTTCCGGGTCGGCCGCGCACAGGTCGAGGACGGGGCCGGCGGGGAACTCCGTCGCCCGGACCGCGGTCGTCGCGCAGGCCCCCAGG
>NZ_JUJA01000144.1:24427-27778 GCF_001906585.1 Streptomyces kebangsaanensis
GGGGCGATCCACGACCAGCCCAGCACCTGGCCCCGGCCGAGCGTCTCCACCACGGGCGCCGGGTGCCGGCCGGGAACGTGCACGTCCAGGTCGACCTCGCCCGAGCGCAGCAGCCAGAAGCGGTCGGCCTCCCCGCCCTCGTCGAACAGTCTCGTGCCGGCCGGGAACGAGACGTCCAGCCCGACGGCCAGCAGCCGTTCGCGCTGCGCGGCCGACAGCAGGTCCAGGGGCGTCGGCAGGCCGGTCACGGCTCCTCCCCCGGTGGCCGGGACCGCGTCCAGTCGTGCAGGGCGGCGGCCTCCTCGGTGATGTCGATGCCGACCGGGCACCACACGATGCAGCGGCCGCAGCCCACACAGCCGGAGGAGCCGAACTGGTCGTACCAGGTGCCGAGTTTGTGGGTCATCCACTGCCGGTAGCGGCTGCGTGCGGAGGCGCGGACCGGGCCGCCGTGCAGGTGGGAGAAGTCGAGGTCGAAGCACGAGTCCCACAGCCGCCACCGTTCCGCGTGGTCACCGGTCAGGTCGGTGACGTCCTCGGTGGTGGTGCAGAAGCACGTGGGACACACCATGGTGCAGTTGCCGCAGGTCAGACAGCGTCCGGCGACGTCGTCCCAGCGGGGGGCGTCCAGCGTGCCGGCCATCAGCTCCCGCAGGTCGGCCTCCGGCATGGTCCGTCCCATGCGCTCCGCGGCGGCGGTGACGCCGGCGCGTGCCGCCTCCCGGGTGTCGCGGTCCACGGGGCGGGCGGGGAGCTCCGCGAGGATCTCGGCCCCCTCCCGGCTGCCGCCGCGGATCCAGAAGCGGTGACCGCCGTCGTCGACCACCTCGGTCAGCACCAGGTCGTAGCCGGGACCGGCCGCGGGCCCCGTACCCATCGAGACGCAGAAACAGGTGCCGCCGGGCTCCGTGCACTCCACCGCCACCAGGAAGGCTCCCGAGCGGCGCCCCTGGTAGACGGGGTCGCGGTGCGGCCCGCCGGTGAGCACCCGGTCCTGGATCGCGACGGCCCGCAGGTCGCAGGAGCGCACCCCGAGGAACGCGTACCGGGGAGGCGGCGTCCGGTCGGCGCTGAACACCGTCCCCTCACCGGTCCGGTCGGCGGACCACTGCCGCACCCGCGACGGGTGCAGGAACGTCTTCCACGACTGGGGGCCCGCCGCGTTGGCGAAGGCGGCACCGTCCGGCCGCCGGCGCAGCCGGTACTGTCCGGCCCGGAGTTCCACGCCCCATCCGTAGGGCAGCTGGTCGGCCGACTCCAGCTCCGCCAGGACGATCGCGCCGTCCCGCACGGTGGGGCCGACCACGGTGTACCCGCGTCCGGTCAGGATGTCCACCAGGGCGGCCATCCCGTCCTTGCCCATCACCCTCTCCTCGGACTCGGGGGGCGCCGGGGTGTTCACATCGGTGTCCGTGCTCATGGTCTCTCCTTCGTGCCCGGTGGAGAGCGGGCGGTCCGCCGGCGCCCGCTCGCCGGGCGGCCGGGCGGAGGGTCGCGGCGTCAGACGGCGGTGAGGTGGTCGTCCACCTCGACCACGTCGTCGATGTCCTCGACCTCGGCCACCAGCCTGGCCGCCGCGGCCTGCGACATCCGGCCCGTCAGGTCCACCACCCCGTCGCGCACCGTGACGGTGACGGTGCCGCGTTCGGCCGGGGAGCAGAAGGCGTGGATCTTCGCCTCGACCTCCTTCCGGATCCCCTCGTCGTCCCTGATCAGAGCCTGCAGCAGTGCGTTGCGGCGCACCACGCCGACCAGACGGCCGCCGTGGTCGGTGACCGGTATCCGCTTCAGCCGCGACAGCGCCGCGAGCCAGGCCGCCTCCGCGACGGTCGCACCCGGCAGCACGGTGATCGCGGGGCTGGTCATCAGGTCGGCCGCCGTCTCGGCCCGGGCCTTCTCGTGGAGCCTGTGCCCCCGCAGCCTGCCGATGTGGCCGGGCCGGCGGCCGGACGCCTCGAAGGCGACCTTCGCCAGCAGATCGGACTCGGACACCACTCCGACCACCCGGTCGTCGGCGTCGACCACGGGAACCGCCCCGACGTGCTCCCGCTCCAGCAGGCGGGCGATGTCCCGGCACGGCAGGTCGTCCCGCACGGACACGGCGGGCACGTCCATCACGTCCCGCACCAGCGGGGCCTCGGGCTCGGCGCCGGGCCGCGGCGGCTGCCCGAGGGGCGCACCGGTCTCCTGCCGGGCCTGTTCCTGCCGAGCCCGGGGGGCCGGAGCCGGCGCGTGCTCGGCCGCCGTGTGCCTGGCCGCCACCGCGGCGACAGCACCCAGATACCGCAGGAGCTGTTCCTGCCGTGCCTCCTCACGGGGACTCCAGGTGTGCGACGGCACGGTGCGGCGGGCCTCGGTGCCCGCCGAGTAGTTCTCGTGCTGGTTCATGGCAACCTCCGGGCTCCTCGGGTTGTCCCCTCCCAGTCTCGCGCTCCGCGTCCCCGGGCCAAGAGCCGAACGGCCCTGGTGGAGCAGTACCACGGCCCCATCCGGTGCGGGCTCGCGGGGAAGCGGTGAGACTGGAGGAGGGGCAGCCAGACCAGCAGGAGGACGCTCGTGATGAGCCTGCGGGACTTCCTCGCCCGGTTCCGTCCCACCGGCACGCCGGGAGCGGCCGTCGCCGGAGTCCCCGCCGACCGGGCGGCGGAGCGCGCCGCGGAACTGGAACCGCCTCTCGCCCGCCTGGCGGACGTCCAGCGGGAGGCGGCCCGGATCCGCGCGGAGGCGGATCGCGAGGCGGAGGCCCTGAGACAGGACGCCGCCCGGGAGGCGGCCGCGATCGTGACGGCGGCGCGGGCTCAGGTGCCGCGGGTGCGGCAGGAGGCCGCGGTGCCGGTGCGCCGTGCCGCGCGGCTGGAGGGGCGGGACATCCGCTCGGCCGGTGACCGCGCCGCCGCACGGGTGTACGAGCGGGCCCGGGAGCGCATGCCCGCCCTGCTCGACCGGGTCGTGGCCGACGCCCTGTGGGTCACGGACCGGCCGGAGGGAGCACCGTGAGTGCCGGATGGGTCGCGGCAGTGGTCCGGGCCCGTGTCCTGGCCGGCCGCTGCCCGGGACGCGCCGGGGCCCGCGAGATCGCGGCGAGCACCACACTCGACGACGCGCTGCACCACCTCGCCGGGACGCCGTACGGCAGGTACGCGCGGACGGCGGCCACCCTGCCCGGGGCGCAGCGTTCGGTCACCGCCACGCTGTTGTGGCACCTGCGCGTGCTGGCGGGCTGGCTGCCCCGGGGCGGCGCCCGTCTGCTCCGGCCGCTCGCCTCGGGGTTCGAGATCGCCAACGTCGCGTCCCGGCTGCCGGTGCGGGGCGGTCCCGGTACGGACCCGGAGGCCGCGGCGTGGCAGCCGT
>NZ_JUJA01000144.1:27786-28541 GCF_001906585.1 Streptomyces kebangsaanensis
CGGTGCCCTGGAGACCGCCTGGCGTTCCCTCGAACGCGCCGCGACGCCCGCCGAACTGCGCGCCGCGCTCGCGGCCTCGCCCTGGGGCGACCCCGGCGCGGAGACACCGTGGGCGCTGATCACCGGCATGCGGATGGCGGCCGCCCGGCGGACCGCCGCGGCCGTACCGGCCGCGCGTCGCTGGGCCCAGGGACGCGCCGCCCTGCTGACGGCCCGCGAACGGTTCGTGCACCGGCGCCCTCTGCCGGCGCCCGTGCGCCGCGACGCCGCGGCCCTGCTGGGACCGCGCGCCGTCGACGCGGCCTCCTTCACGGACTTCCGCGACGGTCTGCCGTCCACGGCCCGTTGGATTCTGGAGGGCATCGGGGAACCGGGCGGGCTGTGGCGGGCCGAGGCCCACTGGTGGCGGGTTCTCCATCTGGACGGCACCGCGATGCTGCGCACGGGCCGCCACGGGCCCCGGACGGTCGTGGGGGCCGTCGCGGTGCTGTCCGCGGACGCCTGGCGGGTACGGGCCGCCCTGGAGTCGGCGGCCCGGGGCGGACGTCCACTGGAGGAATGGGATGCGCTGGTCTGAGGTGATGACGCCGGTCCGGATGCGGCGCGTGGCAGTGGTCGTCCCGCACCCGGCGCTGCGGGACACGCTGGTGCGGATCGCCGAGGCGGGCTGCGTCGAGCTGGACCGGGTGGAGGAGGCGGCCCCGGGTGCGGCGGCCCAGCGCCTGCAGCGGCTTCAGGCCCGCCCCGAGGCGCCG
>NZ_JUJA01000144.1:28557-28713 GCF_001906585.1 Streptomyces kebangsaanensis
CCCGCCGGCACGGCGCTCCCCGCCCCCGGGGCCGCGTCCCTGGCCCTGTCCGCACCCGACCTGGACGAGCTCGAACAACACCGTGCCCTTGACCTGCTCGCAGGGGAGGCGCAGTTGGAGGAGCGCGCCCGGGGCGCCGTCGTGCGCGGCGAGGTC
>NZ_JUJA01000144.1:28817-34306 GCF_001906585.1 Streptomyces kebangsaanensis
CCCCCCGACGCAGCTGAGACCGGGGCCGTCCGCGTCGTTCGCACCGCTGGTGACGACGTACGGCACGCCGCCCTACACGGATGTCGACCCCTCGTGGCCCGCCGGAATCACGTACGTCGCGATGTTCGGGATCATGTTCGGGGACGTGGGCCACGGGGCCCTGCTGCTGCTCGGCGCGCTGGCGCTGCGGCTGGGACGGCCGCGCGGGCTCGCGCGGTACCGCCGTCTGTGGCCCTTCCTCGCGGGCGCCGGATCGGCGGCCGTGCTGGCCGGGGTCGCCTACGGCGAGTTCTTCGGGCCCACGGGTGTGCTGCCGGTGCTGTGGCTGAGCCCGCTGGCGAGCCCCGCGCGCCTGCTGGCCGCGGCGGTCGTCCTCGGCGCGGGGCTGCTGGCCCTCGCCCACGCGGCCGGTGCGGTCAACCGCTGGCGCGAGGGCGGGCCGGGCAAGGCGCTGTACGCGGCGTCCGGCTGCGCCGGTCTCCTCTTCTTCCTGGGGTTCGCGCTGTCCGCGGCGGGCCTGGTCCTGCACCGGCCGGACCTGGCCGTTCCCGGGGCGGTGCTCGCCGCGGTGGGGCTGGCGCTGGTGGCGGCCGGGCTGTTCCGGGCCACGACGGGCGGCTTCGCGGGGCTCGCCGAGACCGTGGTGCGGCTGTTCGACGTCGTGGTGCGCGCGGGCACCAACACCCTCTCGTTCGCCCGGCTCGCGGCGTTCGGCCTCACCCATGCCGCGCTCGCGGACCTGGTGTGGCGCGGCACCGCCGGCCTCGCCGGGCGCGGAGCCGCGGGCCTCGCCGGCGCGGTGGCGCTGTTCGCCGTGGGCACTGCCGCCTCGTTCGCACTCGAGGCCCTGGTGGCCGGTGTGCAGGCGCTGCGGCTGGAGTTCTACGAGATCTTCTCGCGGCTCTTCGAGACCGAGGGCCGCCCGTTCCGTCCCTGGCACGTTCCCTTGGCGGCACCGGCCGAGGCTGAGAGGGAGGTGGCCGCGTGCTCACCTGGCTGATGGTCCTGCCCGTGCTCGCCGCGGCGCTCGGCGCCGCGCGGCTGCTGCTGCGGCGCCGGACGAAACGCGTGTTCCCCTGGCTCCTGGCCACGAATCTCGTCCTGCTGGGCGGGGCCTGCGCGCTCGTCGCGACGGCGCTGTCCGGCCCGGCGCGGGCGGCCGTTCCCGTCCAGGCCGCCGCGTCGGGTGCCGTGAACGGCTCCGCCCTGATCGGAGCCGCCATCGCGGTGGCCGGCGCGTCGATCGGGGCCGCCATCGCCGTCGCCTACACCGGGGCCGCGGCGCTGGCCGCGCTCAGCGAGCGCCCCGAGATGTTCGGCCGGGCCATGGTGATCGTGGGACTGGCCGAGGGCATCGCCGTCTACGGACTGGTGGTCGCGATCCTGCTGATCGGAAAGGCCTGACGGTGGGCACGGTGACGGCCATCGGCGCGCGGACCAGGGTGGGCGGCCTGGCCCTCGCCGGGGTCGGGGTCCTGGTCGCCGAGAGCCCCGAGGCCGTCCGCCGCGCCTGGCGGGAGCTTCCGCCGACGGTCTCCCTGGTGATCCTCACCGCGGAGGCGGCCGAGGTCCTCGAGGCGGAGCCGGCCGCCACGACGGAACCGGACCCCTCCCGGCCGCTGATCGTGGTGATGCCGCGATGACCGCACCCGCCGGCCGCCACGACGCCGCCCCGGACGCCCCCGCCGACGCGCTGGCACCCGTGCGTGCCGAACTGATCCGCGCGGCACGGGCGGACGCCGACGCCGTACTGGACCGGGCGCGGGCGGACGCGGACGAGACGCTGCGGGCGGCCCGCGCGCAGGCGGCGTCGCTGCTCGAACAGGCCCGGCGGGACGGCGCGCGGGACGGCGCGGCCGAGGCGGCCCGGGAGCGGGTACGGGCCCGCCAGGACGCGTGGAGCCGGGAACTCGCCGCACGCGCCGAGGTCTACGCGGACCTCCGCGGCAGGGTCCGCGCCGGGGTCCGGGAGGCGCTGGCGGACGACGCCGCTCTCCGGGCCCGGCTCGAGGAGCGGGCGCGGGCACTGCTCGGGGCCGACGCGCGGATCACGGCCGCCGCCGGGGGCGGGGTGACGGCGGAGACGCCCGGGCGCCGCGTCGACCTCACGGCGGACGCCCTCACGGACCGCGCCCTGGCACGGCTCGGCGCACGGGCCGAGACGCTGTGGGCGCCATGACGCTCCCGTCCGCCGCGCGGCGCCGAGGTCCTGGCGGCGACGTGCCGGCACACGTCCTGCGGGTGGCCGGGCCACTCGTCGAGATCGTCCGCGCCCCGGGCGTCGCCATGCACGACATGGTCCTGCTCGGCGAGGAACGGCTGCCCGGCGAGGTGGTGGCCATCGAGGGCGACGTCGTCACCGTCCAGGCGTACGAGTACACCGGCGGCCTCGCGCCCGGACACCCGGCCAGACCTCGGGGCGGACCGCTCGCGGTGCGTCTGGGACCGGGGCTGCTGGGCGGTGTCTTCGACGGCCTGCTCCGCCCCCTCGCCCGCGCCGGGGACATGCTCCTGCCGGGCGGGCCCGGTACGGAGCCGGACGGCCGCGGCCGGCCGTTCACCCCGCGCGTGGCCGAGGGAACACGGGTCGCGGCGGGCGACGTCCTCGGGGACATCGCGGCGGCGGTGCCCCTGCGCGTCCTCGTGCCGCCGGGACGCTCGGGTGTGGTGACGCGCGTCGCGCCGGCCGGCCACCACAGTGAGGACACCGTGGTCGCCGTGGTGGACGGGCACGAGGTGCCGCTGGCCCAGAGCTGGCCCGTGCGCAGACCCAGGCCGGTGAGGGAACGGCTGCCGGCCGGCCGGCCGCTGCACACCGGGCAGCGCGCCGTCGACCTGCTCTTCCCGGTGGCCCGCGGCGGCACGGTCGCCGTCCCCGGCGGCTTCGGCACGGGCAAGACCATGCTGCTGCAGCAGATCGCCAAGTGGTGCGACGTCGATGTGATCGTCTACGTCGGCTGCGGGGAGCGCGGCAACGAGATGGCCGACGTCATCGAGGAGCTGTCCGAGCTGACCGACCCGCGTACCGGGGGCCGCCTGGCGGACCGGACCGTCACGATCGCCAACACCTCCAACATGCCGATGATGGCCCGCGAGGCGAGCGTGCACACGGGCACGACCGTCGCCGAGTACTTCCGGGACATGGGGCTCGACGTCGTCGTGATCGCCGACTCGACCTCCCGCTGGGCGGAGGCGCTGCGCGAGTTCGCCTCCCGGATGGGCGAGCTGCCCGCCGAGGAGGGTTATCCGGCGAGGCTCGCCTCGGAGCTGGCCGCCTTCTACGAGCGGGCCGCCACCGTGCGCACACTCGGCGGCTCCACGGGGTCGGTCACCGTCATCGGTGCCGTGTCGCCCCCGGGCGGCGACCGCACCGAGCCGGTCACGGCCCACACCGAACGGTTCGTGCGCTGCCTGTGGAGCCTGGACCGCGACCTCGCCTACGCACGCCACTATCCGGCGGTCTCCTGGGCGGAGTCGTTCTCCCGCGACACCGCCGCGGTGGCGGCGGCGCACGCGCGGGCCGGTGACCCCCGGTGGGCCGAGCGGCGGGCGCGGGTGGCCGGTCTGCTCGCGGAGGCGGACCGGCTGGCCGACCTGGTGGAACTGGTCGGTGTCACGGCCCTGCCGCCACGGGAACGGGTCAGCGTGCTCGCCGGCCGGCTGCTGCGCGAGGGGGCCCTCCAGCAGAACGCGCTGTCGCCCTCGGACGCCTACAGCACGCCCGGGAAGACGGCGGCCCTCGTGGAGGCCGTCCTGACGGTGGTCGACCGCTGTGTGGAACTGGTGGACTCCGGTGTCCGCGCGGACGCCGTCGAGGCGGTCGACTTCACCCCGCTGCTGCGGGCCCGTGAGGACGCGGGGCCCGGGGAGAGCGCTCCGGTGGAGGCGGCCCGCGACACGGTGCTGGAGCGGCTGGGAGGGACGCGGTGAGCGCACCCGGCGGGATCGAGTACACGCGGGTGCGGGATCTGCACGGCCCGCTCATGGTCGTCGAGGGGGTGAGCGGGGTGGGCTGGGACGAGTTCGCCACGATCGTCCTGGACTCCGGTGAGCGCCGGCACGGGCTCGTCCTGGAGGTGAACCGGGACCTGGCGGTCGTCCAGGTGCTGGAGGACACGGCCGGGATGGACCCGGGCGGCACGCGCATCGCGTTCTCGGGCACACCGCTGCGGATCCCGGTCGGCACCGGCTGGCTGGGGCGGGTGTGCAACGGGCGCGGCGAACCCGCCGACGGCGGACCGCCGGTGCTCGGCCCCGTGGACGCCCCGGTCGGCGGCGCGCCGATCAACCCGGTGCGCCGGGAGCCGCCCACCGAGGCGGTGCTGACCGGTGTGGGCGCCATCGACGTCCTCACGACCCTCGTACGGGGGCAGAAGCTTCCCGTGTTCTCCGCCGCCGGGCTGCCCCACCTCCAGCTGGCCGTCCAGGTGGCCGCCCAGGCGACCTGCGGCGGCGAGGCGTTCGCCGTCGTCTTCGCCGGCATGGGGCTCACGCACGCCGACGCGGCGTTCGTCCGCGACGGGCTGGCCGAACGCTCCGCGGCCGGGGAGCTGGTCCTGCTGCTCAACACCGCGGACGACCCGGTGATCGAGCGGCTGCTCACGCCGCGGCTCGCGCTCACGGTCGCCGAACATCTCGCGTTCGAGGAGGGCCGCCACGTCCTGGTGCTGATGACGGACATGACGGCCTACTCGGAGGCGCTGCGCGAGGTGTCCGCCGCGCGGGGCGAGATCCCGGCCCGGCGGGCCTATCCCGGCTATCTGTACAGCGACCTGGCGTCCCTCTACGAGCGGTGCGGCAGGATCAGGGGGCGTCCCGGGTCGGTGACCGTGCTGCCGGTGCTCACCATGCCCGCCGGCGACATCACCCACCCCGTGCCCGACCTCACCGGCTACATCACGGAAGGCCAGATCGTGCTGTCGGCCGAGGTCCACGCCGGCGGCACGTATCCGCCCGTCGACCCGCTCGGCTCGCTGTCCCGCCTGATGCGCAAGGGGGCGGGAAAGGGCCGTACCCGCGAGGACCATCCCCCTGTCGCGGCGCAGCTGATCGCCGCGCTGGCCCGTGCCCGGGAGGTGCGGGAGCTCGCCGACCTGGTCGGCCGTCCGGCGCTCAGTGCGATCGACCGCCGTTACCTGGATCTGGAGGACGCCTTCCTGCACCGGTTCCTCGCCCAGGGCACGGACGAGAACCGGCCGCTCGACGAGGCTCTGGACCGCGCCTGGGACGCGCTGCTGACCCTGCCGCCCAGCCAGCTCGGCATGATCCCGGCGGCTCTTCTCGACGCCCACCGGGCAGCCGGGGACGACCACCCGGGCGGAGAAGGCACGCCGCCATGAGCCCCCGGCGACCGCGGGTGCCCCCGGGGCGGGCCGGCCGGCTGCGGCTGCGGCACAGCCTCGGCACCGCGCTGCGCGGAGCGGACCTGCTGGAACGCAAGCTCCGGCTGCTGCTGGACCGGGAACGGGAGCTGAGACGGACGGCGGACG
>NZ_JUJA01000144.1:34345-45621 GCF_001906585.1 Streptomyces kebangsaanensis
ACATGGCTCGTGCGCGGGGTGCTGCTCGGGGGCGAGCGGGCCCTGGCGGAGGCGGTGCCGGCCGACCGGGCCGGTGTCGAGGTCGAGTGGACCGCCCTGATGGGCGTGGGCCATCCGTCGGCGGTCTCCTGGACGGCGGCCGTGCGCTCCCCCGCGGAACGGACGCCGGCCAACACCGCGCTCGCCCACGCGGAAGCGGCCTACCGCGCGGCGGTCCGCGCGGCCGCCGAGCACTCCGCTGCCCGCACCGCGGCCGAGCTGATCGCGGCCGAGGCGGAGACCACCCGTCAACGGGTCCGTGCCCTGCGCCGGCACTGGATCCCCCGGCTGAGGCGCGAACTGGCCGCCGTCGAACTGGCGCTGGAGGAGGCGGAGCACGAGGAAGCGGTACGGCGGCGCTGGGCGGCCTCGCCCCGCCGGCGGCCACGGGAGTGAGCCGACCGCGGGACGCCGCCACCCGCGCCGACGGCACGGCCGATACGCCCCCTCCCCTGCCCGGGCCGGACCCGGCTCGCGGGCGCCCGGCGTTCCCGCAGACCTCGATCCGCCGTACCCCGCGGCCTTCGGCCTCTTCGCGGGGGCGGCGTTCCGGGCGGTCACCGCACGGGCCGGTCGTTTCCGGGAAGGGACCGGCCGGCCCCGGTCCGGTTCACGCGCCGGAGCGGACGCGCGTCCGGTGCGGCGTCACGGCGTGTTCCCGGCTTCCGCCGCGTGCCGCGGCGTCCCGTCGTCGGCGGCGGGTTCCGCTTCCGGGCCGGGACGGCGGCGCGGTCCCGTGAGCGCGCAGCGCACGTCCACCACGCCCTCCACGGAGCGCACCAGGCGCTCGGCGAGCGGCACCAGGGTGGTGTCCAGGGCGCGGCCGGTGAGGGTGACCACCCCGTCCCGCACCCGCACCCGCACCGACTCGAGCGGGACCGGGAACCGCTCGTCGACGACCTCGCGGCGGACCTCCTCGGCGATGTCCTCGTCGCCGCGGAGGAACACCCTGAGCAGATCGGCACGGCTGACGATGCCCGTGAGCACTCCGTCGGCGCCGACGACGGGCAGCCGCTTGACGCCGCGGCGGGCCATGACGCGCGCGGCCCGGGCGACGGTGGCGTCGGCGCGGACGGTCACGGCCGGGGCGCTCATCAGCTCCTCGGCGGTCACCGCGCCGGCCTTGGCCAGTTCGGCCCAGCGGAGCGGCCGCCCGCCCCGGTCCAGATCGGTGTCGCGGGACTCCTCCTTGCGCAGCAGGTCGTCCTCGGAGACGACGCCGATCACGCGGCCCGCGCCGTCCAGCACGGGCATCGCGCTGACGCCCCACTGTTCCATGGTCCGCACGATGTCCTTGAACACCGCCTCGCCGGTCAGGGCGACGACAGTGCGGGTCATGACGTCGCTCACGGTGTACGGAGAGCCGTGCATGGCATCCTCCCACTCCCTCAAGGGCCCCCACACGGACACCTTCAGGCTCGGCCACCGGGCCGGCGAGGACATGGGCCGAAGGGCCCCGGCCGGGGGACCGGGAGCCTCCTGTCGCCCTTTCCGCCCGCAGGCAGGAGAGTGGCGGCGTGCGAACGGTGAGCCGGCGCGGAGGGCGGATCTGGTTGGCTGTCCCCGTCGGGCAGCCACCGGGAGGCGAGGAGACCGATGAACGCGGATGTGCGGCAGGTCGCCGACGGCACCTACCTGGTGCACGGCAGCAACACCAACTGGGTGATCCTGACGGAGGGCGACGCCGCCACACTGATCGACACCGGCTACCCGGGCGACCGGCGGCGGCTGCTCGACTCGCTGGCCGCGGTGGGCAGTTCGCCCGAGGCGGTGGTGGCCGTGCTGATCACCCACGCGCACAACGACCACCTGGGCTCGGCCGAGTACCTGCGCGCCGCCCACGGCACCCCGGTGCATCTGCACGAGGCCGAAGTGCCGCATGCCCGGCGGGAGTTCCTGCACCAGGTCAGCGTCGGGCGGGTGCTGCGCAACGGCTGGCGGCCGGGCGTGCTGCCCTGGGCGGTGCACGCGCTCCGCGCCGGCGGCACCGCGCACGTCCCGGTCGCCGAGCCCCGGCCGTTCCCGGCGGCGGGCCCGCTGGACCTGCCGGGGCGGCCCGTGCCCGTGCACACGCCCGGCCACACGCGGGGCCACACCGTCTTCCACCTCCCGGACACCGGTGTGGTCGTCTCCGGCGACGCCCTGGTCAGCGGCCACCCCACCTCGCGCGTCCGGGGCCCGCAGCTGCTGCCCGACATGTTCCACCACGAACGCGCCCGGGCGCTGGCCTCGTTGGACGTGCTGGAGAAGCTGGACGCGGACGTGACGCTGCCCGGCCACGGCCCCGCGCACCGCGGCCCGGTGCGGCAGGCCGCGCGGCGGGCCCGGGAGCACGCGAGCCGCGGTGGCCGCTGACCAGGGGGCGCGCAGGTCGCCGGAACCCGCGGCGCCGTGGCGGCTCAGGTGTGCGGGACGACGGCCACCGGGCAGCCGGCGTGGTGCAGCATCCCGTGCGCGACGGAGCCGATCCGCGCGCCCACCGCCGTACGGCGGGCGCGCCGGCCCACGACCATCAGCTGGGGCCGCTCGGCCGCCGCCAGCAGCACCTGGCCGGCGCTGCCCATCTCCACGTGCTCGACGACGGGGACGTCCGGGAAGCGCTCCCGCCACGGCTGGAGCGCCGCGGCCAGTGCCTTGCGCTCGTACGGCTCCAGGCCTCCGGCCTCGTCGAGCAGCTTGAGCGAGCCGGGGCTGTAGGCGAACACCGGCGGCAGCGTCCAGGCCCGTACCGCGCGGACGGTGGCGCCGCGGGCGGCGGCGGTCTCGAACGCGAACCGCAGGGCGTCGGCGCTGTCCTCCGGGGCGCCGTGCTGGCCGACGACGATCTCCCGGCCCGCGGCCTCGGCGGAGGGCTCGTCCCCGGCGCGCACCAGCACGACGGGCCGTCGGGCCTCGGTGATCGCCTGCTGGCCGACGGAACCGAGCAGGAACCCGACGAGGGCGCCCTGGCCGCGCGAGCCGAGCACCAGCATCTCCGACTCCGCCGCGGCGGCGAGCAACGCGTCCACGGCGCCGTCCTCCACGACGTCGGTGGTCACCGTCACATCCGGATGGCGGTCGGCGACCGTCCGCGCGGCCTCGGCCAGGCCGTCGCGCACCCACTGCCGCTGGGTGTCCCGGTCGCCCGCGTCGAAGGCGTCGTGCACCTCGAAGCGCCAGGCGTGCACCAGGCGCAGCGGCAGTCCGCGGCGCTCGGCCTCCCGTCCCGCCCACGCCAGCGCGGCGAGGCTCTCCTCCGATCCGTCCACCCCTGCCGTGATCGGCCGCGTCATACCGTCTGCCTCCCTGTGTGGTGAGCCGTCCTCGGTCCAGTCTCCCCCACCGGGTGATCACGGAAGCGGCCGGGCGGGACAGCCGTCCACCGTGTGCCCGGGTGAAGCCGCGCACCCGAGCGGAGCGGGACGATCGACCATACGATGGGCGGAAGCCGGCGCGGTGACGACGGGAGCGCACCGGGCCGCCGATCCGACCACCACGCGGGGTGGCAGAACATGGCACAGGCCGTGGAGCCGACGCGGACCGTCATCATGACCGTGGACGACGACCCGGGGGTCTCCCGCGCCGTCGCCCGGGACCTCAGGCGGCGCTACGGCGCCTCGCACCGGATCGTGCGCGCGGAGTCCGGCGAGTCCGCGCTGGACGCGCTGCGCGAGCTGAAGCTGCGCGGTGACCTCGTGGCCGTCATCCTGGCCGACTACCGCATGCCGCGGATGAACGGCATCGAGTTCCTCGAACAGGCCCTGGACGTGTATCCGGGCGCGCGGCGGGTGCTGCTGACCGCGTACGCGGACACCAACGCGGCGATCGACGCGATCAACGTCGTCGACCTGGACCACTACCTCCTCAAGCCCTGGGACCCGCCCGAGGAGAAGCTGTACCCGGTCCTGGACGACCTGCTGCGGGCGTGGCGGAGCAGCGACCACCGGCCGGTGCCCAGCACCAAGGTGGTCGGGCACCGCTGGTCCGCGCGGTCGTCGGCGGTACGGGAGTTCCTGGCCCGCAACCAGGTGCCCTACCGCTGGTACTCCTCCGACGAGCCCGAGGGCGGGCGGCTGCTGGCCGCCGCAGGGCAGGACGGGCAGCGGCTGCCGCTGGTGGTCACCCCGGACGGCACGCCGCTGCTCGAACCGGAGCCGGCCGAGCTCGCGGCCCACGTGGGGCTCGCGACGACACCGGCGGCCGACTTCTACGACCTGGTGGTGGTCGGCGGCGGCCCGGCCGGGCTCGGCGCGGCCGTCTACGGGGCCTCCGAGGGGCTGCGTACGGTGCTCGTGGAACGCTCGGCGACCGGCGGTCAGGCCGGGCAGAGCTCCCGGATCGAGAACTACCTGGGCTTCCCCGACGGCGTCTCCGGCGCCCAGCTCACCGACCGGGCCCGCCGGCAGGCGGCGAGGTTCGGCGCGGAGATCCTGACCGCGCGCGAGGTGACGGGCCTGGAGGTGGGCGGCGCGGCGCGGATCGTACGGTTCTCGGACGGCACGGCGGTCGCCGCGCACAGCGTGATCCTGGCGACCGGAGTGTCCTACCGGCAGCTTCCGGCGGCCGGCGTGGAGGAGCTGACCGGGTGCGGGGTGTTCTACGGTTCGGCGCTGACCGAGGCTCCCTCCTGCCAGGGGCAGGACGTCTACGTCGTCGGCGGCGCCAACTCCGCGGGGCAGGCGGCGATGTACCTGTCCCGGGGCGCGAAGTCGGTGACCCTGCTGGTGCGCGGGGCGTCGCTGGCGGCGTCGATGTCGTACTACCTGGTCCAGCAGATCGACGAGGCCCCCAACATCACGGTGCGCACGGGCACCGTCGTGGACGCCGCGCACGGCTCGGGCCACCTGGAGAAGCTGGCCCTGCGCGACACCGCCACCGGGGAGACCGAACTCGTCGACGCGCAGTGGATGTTCGTGTTCATCGGCGCGGCACCGCGGACCGACTGGCTGGACGGCACGGTGGTGCGGGACGGACGCGGGTTCATCCTGTCCGGGCCCGACCTCACCGCCGACGGGCGGCCGCCCCCGGGGTGGGAGCTGGACCGGCCGCCGTACCACCTGGAGACCAGCGTGCCCGGTGTGTTCGTCGCCGGTGACGCGCGGGCGGAGTCCGCCAAGCGGGTCGCGTCCGCCGTCGGAGAGGGAGCCATGGCCGTGTTGCTCGTCCACCGTTACCTGGAGCAGTCGTGAGCGGCCGGCCGATGCCGTGCAGCCCGAAGGAGATCGGCTCGCTGTTCCTGTTCGAGAAGCTCCGGCCCGAGCAGCTGGGTCGGCTGTGCGCCGAGGGGCGGGTGGAGCGGTTCGACCCCGGCCCGGTGTACACCGAGGGCGAGCCGGCCACCTGCTTCTACGTGATGATCGAGGGCACGGTGGTGCTCTCCCGCCGGGTCGGCGGCGACGATGTGGAGGTCACCCGGACCTCGCAGCGCGGGGTGTACGCGGGCGCCATGCAGGCGTACCTCGGGGACCGGCTGCGGCAGGTCTACATCAACTCGATGCGGGTCACGGAGCCGACGCGGTTCTTCGTGCTGCCCGCCGGCACGTTCGCGGACATCATGCGGGAATGGTTCCCGATGGCGGTGCACCTGCTGGAGGGGCTGTTCTTCGGGTCCAGGAGCACCCAGGCGGCCGTCGGGCAGCGCGAGCGGCTGCTGGCGCTGGGCTCGCTGTCCGCCGGGCTCACCCATGAGCTCAACAACCCCGCGGCGGCGGCCGTCCGGGCCACCGCGGCGCTGCGGGAGCGCGTGGCCAGGATGCGGCACAAGCTCGCCCTCATCGCCGAAGGGCCCTTCTCCCGGGACCAGTTGGCGAACCTCGTCGACATCCAGCAACGTACCGCCGAGCGGGTCGCCAAGGCGCCGGCGCTCACCCCGCTGGAGGCCTCCGACCGCGAGGACGCCCTCACCGACTGGCTCGAGGACCACGGCATCGACCAGGGCTGGCAGCTCGCGCCGACCTTCGTTCAGGCCGGGCTCGACGTGGACTGGCTGGAGCAGGTCGCGGCGGCCGTCGAGGAGGAGATCCTGCCGGGCACCGTGGGCTGGCTCAACTGCACGGTGGAGACCGAGCTGCTCATGGACGAGATCGCGGACTCCACCACCCGCGTCTCCCGGCTGGTGGACGCCGCCAAGCAGTACTCCCAGCTGGATCGCGCCCCCTACCAGGTCGCCGACGTGCACGAACTCCTCGACAGCACACTGCTGATGCTGTCGGGCAAGATCGGGTCGCGCATCAGGGTCGTCAAGGAGTACGACCGTACGCTGCCGCGGATCCCCGCCTGTCCGGCCGAGCTGAACCAGGTGTGGACCAACTTGATCGACAACGCGGTCTGCGCGATGGACGGCACGGGCGGCGGCACGCTGACCGTGCGCACCGCGCTCCACGACGACCGGCTCCTGGTGGAGTTCCGCGACACCGGCCCCGGCGTTCCGCCGGAGATCCGCGACCGCATCTTCGATCCGTTCTTCACCACCAAGCCGGTCGGCCGGGGCACCGGCCTCGGGCTGGACATCTCCCGGCGGATCGTCGTCAACAAGCACCACGGCAGCCTCGACGTGGAGTCGGTGCCGGGCGACACCCGCTTCCGGGTGCTGCTGCCCCTGACCGCCGCCGGACCCGGCGGCACGGCGCTCACGTCCGACGACCGTACGACCTCCCAGGAGCCGGCATGACCAGCTACACCGGAATCGACCCCCGCGTCCCGCCGAGCGGCACCGGCTGCGTCGAGTGCGACGCCGCCGGCGGCTGGTGGTTCCATCTGCGGCGGTGCGCGCAGTGCGGCCACATCGGCTGCTGCGACGACTCCCCCGGCAAGCACGCCACCGCCCACCACCGGGCCACCGGGCACCCGGTGATCCGCAGCTACGAGCCGGGCGAGGGCTGGTTCTGGAACTACGACACGGACGAGCTGTACGAGGCCGGCCCCGAGCTCGCTCCCCCGGTGAGCCACCCGGCGGACCAGCCGGCCCCGGGCCCGGCGGGCCGCGTCCCCGCCGACTGGGCGGACATGCTGCGCTGAGCCGCTCCGTCCGCTCCCGGGCCGGAGCCGCGGTGTCGCAGACCCGGCCCCGCTTGACAGAAACACGTCACCCCATGTGCGCCGGGCGGCCTCCGCCCGTCCACCCCACCCGGTGATCGGCGAACAGCCGACTGCGTGTCATCGGTGGAGACCTGACGCGCCGGGGGATGCTTGCCCCGCCCGAATGCGATCGCCCCGCACGGATCACCGCGCGGACGGAGACGGGAGAGGAAGCACATGGCCTCACGGACGGTGTGCCGGAGCGCGGTGCTCGGTTCGCTGGCGCTGGCCCTGCTGGCGGGGCCGGCGCACGCGGCGGAGGACCGGACGGACGCCGGGGCGTCCTCAGCCGCACTGCCCGCGCCGGACCCGGCGGCGCTCGCCGCCCGGCTGCGCACGTCGCTCGCCCAGGGCGCGCCGGGCGCGATGGCACGCATCGACGACCACCGGCTCTCCCACGACGACCACGCCACGGTGTACAAGGCCATGGAGGGGGTCGCCGACCGCGGGACGGCGGAGCCGATGGACACCGCCGACCGGTTCCGCATCGGCAGCGTCACCAAGACCTTCTCCGCGGTCGTGCTGCTGCAACTGGCGGCCGAGGGCCGGGTGCGGCTCGACAGCCCGGTCGACCACTACCTGCCGGGGCTGCTGCCGGACGACCGGATCACGGTACGGCACCTGCTCAGCCACAGCAGCGGCCTGTACGACTACACCTCCGACCTGTTCGCCCGGACGGTGCCCGGCTTCGAGGCCGTACGCACCCGGGTGTTCACCTACCGCGAGCTGCTCGACCTGTCGCTGCGGCACCCGCTCACCCAGGTGCCCGGTACCGGCCACGCCTACTCCAACACCAACTACGTGGTGGCCGGCCTGCTCATCGAGGAGCTGACCGGCCACCCGGTGCGGACCGAGTACGAGAACCGGATCATCGAGCCGCTGCAGCTGAGCGACACCTTCTACGTCCACCCCGGCACGGGGATCCCCGGCCGGTACGCGCGCGGCTACCTCACCCCGGACGAGGCGGAGGCCCCGCTGGTGGACGCCACCGAGCAGACGGTGTCCTGGGCGCAGAGCGCGGGCGCGCTCATCTCCAGCACGCGCGATCTGAACACCTTCCTCTCGGCGCTGCTGGGCGGACGGCTGCTGCCCGCCGCCCGACTGGCGGAAATGCGGCGGTGGATCCCGGCGGGCACCGGCCAGGCGTACGGGCTCGGGCTGCGCCGCCGCGACCTGTCGTGCGGGGTGTCGGTGTACGGACACACGGGCGCCGTACAGGGCTACTACACCTACGCGTTCACCAGCGAGGACGGCAGGCGCAGCCTCACCGCACTCGCCAACGCCTCCAACAACGGCCGGGTCCACCTGACGATGCTGAGCACGCTGGAGCCGGCGTTCTGCGGCAAGCGGGCGAAGGAGGACGGCGCGGCCGTGCTCCCGTACCCGGCCGAGGAGGACGACCTCGCCCAGTGAGCCCGGACCTTGGCGGAACCGGAGCCTCCGGGCCAGGATGCCCGCATGAAAGGTGACCTCTTCTCCAGTGAGCACGTGGTGCGGCCCTCGACCGCGCCGGGCATGTCGGTCGAGAACGCCAAGTGCCTCAAGTACACGGTGGACGGCGAGATGTTCGCCCGTCAGGGCTCGATGGTGGCCTTCCGCGGCGACCTGCGGTTCGAGCGCAAGGGCCAGGGCGTGGGCGGCATGCTCAAGCGTGCGGTCACCGGGGAGGGACTGCCGCTGATGACGGTGCGCGGGCGGGGCGAGGCCTGGTTCGCGCAGGAGGCGCAGAACTGTTTCGTCGTCGAGGTCGAGCCCGGCGACGAGTTCACCGTCAACGGCCGCAACGTCCTGTGCTTCGACGCGACGCTGTCGTACCGGATCACGACGGTCAAGGGGTCGGGAGTCGTCGGCGGCGGGCTGTTCAACAGCGTGTTCACCGGGCAGGGCCGCCTGGGCCTGGTGTGCGAGGGCAGTCCGCTGGTCATACCGGTCACGCCGGAGCAGCCGGTGTACGTCGACACGGACGCGGTGGTCGGCTGGACCGCCCGCCTGGAGCCGTCGCTGCACCGCTCGCAGTCGATCGGCTCGATGCTGCGCGGCGGGTCCGGCGAGGCGGTGCAGCTGATGCTGCGGGGTGAGGGGCACGTCGTCGTCCGGCCGAGCGAGGCGAAGGCGCACAAACCCCAACAGCACTGAGGGAGCTGGGCGTTCACGGAAGGTGACCTGCGTCGCACGGGCAACCCCGCCGCGCGTACCCACGTCTTGAACGACGACAGCCACCCGCCTCGGTCCATGTGGGCCGGGGCGTGTTTCCGACGCGCTATACACGCCGCGTATACACGCCGTGTACAGAAGGGTACGCATGTACGGCAAGGCATTCGCCCCGGAGTACCAGGGCGCCCTCACCTCCCTGTCCGTGAACTCCTCGCTGACCGAGGTCCTGACCGTCGGAAGAGCGCAGTTGGCAGCCGCCGAACGGGCCGGGCAGCCGGGTGAGGCGGCACGTTCCGGGCTGGCGGTCGCGGAGGCGCACCGGCGGCTCGGGCAGATCCGGGAGGCGGACCTGGCCTGGAAGGCCAGCTACCGGGCCGCCCGGGACGCCGGGGACACGGCCGCGATGGCCTGGGCGCTGTGGAGCGGCGGCACGCTGGCCCGGCAGCGCGGGGCGTTCGCGCTGGCCCGGCGGCTGCTCGGGCTCGCGGCCGAGCTCGGCGAGCGCGGCGGGGACGTCGTCGTACGCGGCTACTCGCTGGCCGGGCTCGCGGAGACCGGCCGCATCCAGGGCGACTACGAGGCCGTCGGCCGGCTGCACGAGCAACTGCTGGCCGAGGCGCGGCGGCGCGGCGAGGCGCGGCACACGGTGTGGGCGCTGGAGGGCATCGCTCAGATGCACCGCAACACCGGGTCGTACGACACCGCGTACGCGCTGTTCGAGGAGGCGGCCCGGACAGCCGCGCGCGCCGACGACCGGCGCGGCCACGCCTGGGCGTTGCGTGGGCTCGCCGACGTGGTCTCCGTCCGCGACGGAGACACCGGGCGGGCGCTCGCGCTGCTCAGTGAGGCGGAGGAGACCTGCCGCGCGATGGACCTGGCCGCCGCGCTGGCGTACAACCACAAGATGCGCGGCAACGTCCTCTACCGCGCGGGGCGGCACGCCGAGGCGCGGAAGTGGTACGAGCAGGCGCTCGCGGAATTCCGTGCCATCGCCGAACCGCGCGGCGAGGCGCTGTCCCGCCTGGGTCTGACCAAGTCCCTGGCCCACCTGGGCCGCGACCGCGCGGAGACGGCGGCCGAACTGACCGCCCTGGCCCGCACGATGGCCCGTATCGGCCTGCGGCACGCGGAGGAGATGGTGCGCCGGGCGCAGGAGGAGTTCGGTCTCACCGAGGCCGGTCGGGCCCCGGTCGCCCAGGAGGCCGTGCGATGACGGTGGTGTCCTCGGCGGAGGCGGCCGTGGTGGATGTGCCCGAAGTGCTGGGGTGTTGCCGGGAGTTGGTCCGGCCCGCGCTCCAGGAAGCGGTGGGACGGCTGCATCCGTGGGTCGGGGAGATGGCAGGGTACGCGTTCGGGTGGTGCGAGGTCGGTGGGGCTCCGGTGGTCGCGCCGGGCGGCAAGGGGCTGCGGCAGGCGCTGGCGGTGCTCGGGGCGGAGGCGGCCGGGGCCGACGGGCGGGACGGGGTGGCCGGGGCGGTCGCCGTGGAGCTGGTGCACACCTTCTCCCTGCTGCACGACGACATCATGGACGGCGACGGGACCCGGCGGGGCCGGCCCGCCGTGTGGAAGGCGTATGGCACCGGCCCGGCCGTCCTGGCCGGCGACGCCCTGTTCGCACTGGCCGTCGGGACGCTCGCCGCCGCCCCCGGCGGTGCGAGGGCGCTGCCCCGGCTGTCCGCGGCGCTCGTCGACCTGCTGCACGGGCAGGCGGACGACCTGCTGTTCGCCGCGCGTCCCTGGACGGGGCCCGAGCGGGTGCGGCCGGAGGCGTACCGGTTGATGGCGGAGCGGAAGACGGGCGCGCTGCTGGGCTGCGCCGCCGCGCTCGGCGCCGTCCTCGGTGGGGCGCCCCCGGCGACGGCCGACGCGCTGGACCGGGCAGGACGGCACCTCGGGACCGCCTTCCAGATCGTGGACGACATCCTGGGCCTGTGGGGCGACCCGACCGTGACGGGCAAGCCCGTCCACGCGGACCTGCGGGAGCGCAAGAAGACGTTTCCGGTACTGGCAGCCCTGGACACGGCGGG
>NZ_JUJA01000144.1:45748-48685 GCF_001906585.1 Streptomyces kebangsaanensis
ACATCACCGCCGCCAGGACAGCACTCTCCGCGGCCCCCCTGCGGCCGGCGGCCGCAGCCCGGCTGCACGCCCTGCCGGCCTTCCTCCTCGACCGCACCCTCTGACCCCGCCACCCGGCTCGCCGCCGGCACCGGACGGACGACGTGTTGACCCGCGCCGCCCCACCGGGTGAGGGTCTACGAGGCGCGGACCGCCGTCCCCCGCGCCGGAAGGGTGGACTGCCTTGATCGGCATCTCGGAGATCGAAGCCGCGGCCGAACGGATCGCCGGGCACGTCGTGCGGACGCCGACCGTGCCGAGCCCCGGCCTGTCGGCGCTGCTCGGTGCCCCGGTGACCGCGAAGCTGGAGTCGCTGCAGCGGACCGGCTCCTTCAAGGCACGGGGGGCGACGGCGAAGCTGCTGTCGCTCGGCCGGGCGGAGCGGGACGCGGGGGTGGTCGCGGTCAGCGGCGGGAACCACGGGATCGCCCTCGCGGTGATGGCCGCCGCTCTCCAGGTGAAGGCCACGGTGGTCATGCCGCGCTCCGCGCCCGCGCGGTCCGTCGCGATCGCGGAGGAGACCGGGGCCTCGGTGCGGCTGACCGACGGCATGGACGAGGCGTTCGCCACGGCGGGGAGGCTGCGGGACGAGGGCCTCACCCTGGTCCATCCCTTCGACGACCCCGTGGTGGTCGCCGCGCAGGGCACCGTCGGCCTGGAGCTGGCCCGGGACGCGGGTGAACTCACCGACGTGCTCGTCAGCATCGGGGGCGGCGGGCTGATCGCGGGCGTCGCCGCGGCACTGCGCGCGCTGCGGCCCGGGGTGCGGGTCTGGGGCGTGGAGACCGAGGGTGCCCAGGCCATGTCCGAGGCGCTGGCGGCCGGCGGTCCGGTGCCCGTGGCCCTGTCCTCGATCGTGACCACGCTCAGCGCGCCGGCCGTGTCCCGGCTGACGTACGACCATGTCTCCGCCCTGGTCGAGGAGGTGCTCGTCGTTCCCGACCGCGAGGCCGTGCGCGGCTGCCTCGACCTCGCCGAGCACGCCAAGGTCTGGGCCGAGCCCGCCGCGGGCTGTCTGCTGCCGGCCGCACGGCGCGTACGGGAGCGGGTCGGCCCGGACGTCCGGCTCGGGCTGGTGGTGTGCGGGGGCAACGCGACGACTGCCGACGTCATGTCCTGGGCGGACCGGTTCGCACTGCGCTGAGGCGGCGCGCCGCGCGTTCGGTCGCGTCCGTCCCCCGCCCGAGCGGCGCGTCGACGCGCCTTCGGCCGCGTGCGGCACTCCGAGCACCGCCGGGGACGGCATCCGGACGGATTCCCTCGCGCACGCGCCCGGCAGCAGTTGAACGGGGGTCGGGAACAGCCGCCGGAACGTGGTCCCTTTGAACACACCCGGCCTTCTCCGCCGTATCCACCGGGAAGGGTGAGAGCCGGGCGTTCAGCGAGGGATGACCATGGTCCAGGGGCACGTGTCCGCACGCGGGTCGGTCGCCGG
Source organism: Streptomyces kebangsaanensis (assembly GCF_001906585.1). Lineage (GTDB taxonomy): Bacteria > Actinomycetota > Actinomycetes > Streptomycetales > Streptomycetaceae > Streptomyces > Streptomyces kebangsaanensis. Next base: position 47,223 of record NZ_JUJA01000144.1, read on the forward strand.
CCGGTACCGGCTCCTCGAGGCCGTCCACCGCGAGACGAACCACGTCTGCTGGTACGGGGAGGACCTCGAGGCGGAGCGCCCCCGCCTGCTGACGCAGACCGTGCTCCCGGAGGGCACCGGCCAGGACGACGCCCGGCGCATCACCGCCCGCATCATGCGGATGTCCGAGACCATGGGGCTGCTGCGGCCGGGCCGGATCGCCACCGTGGTCGACGCCGTGGTGGAGGCGGGGACGCTGTGGACGGTCACCGAGTGGATCGACGGCACGCCCCTGGGCGAACTCCTCGCCCGGGAAGGGGCGTTCGGCCACGTACGGGCGGCCCGGGTCGGACTGGAGCTGCTCGACGTGCTGGAGGCCGCCCACGCCGAGGGCGTCACGCACGGCGAACTCGGCCCCGGCCAGGTCTTCGTGCGGGACCGGGGCGGAGTCGTGGTGACCGGCTTCGGCCTCGCGGGCGCGGCCCTCGTCCCCCGGCTCACCGCACCGTCGTACGCCTCCCCGGAGCAGGCCCGCGACGAGCGGATCGGGCCGGCGGCCGACCTGTGGGCGCTCGGCGCGCTGCTCTACACGATGACCGAGGGGCGCCCGCCGTTCCGCGACCGGGGCCGGCCCGAGGCCACGCTGCAGGGCGTGGTCCGGCTGCCGCTGCGCGCGCCGCTGCGGGCCGGGCCGCTCGGCCGGGCCGTGCAGGGCCTGCTGCGCAAGGACTCCCGGGACCGCCTGACCCGTCCGGCGGTCCGGGAGGCGCTCACCCGGATCACGAGTGAGGACCCCGGCACGGTCACGCGCGCGGTCCCCCGGCCCCGCCTGCGCGGTGTGTACGCGGCCGTCCGCGCGGCGGGCCGGGCCCGGAGCGGACGGACCATGGTCCTGGGCACCACACTGGCCGTCGCCACCGTCACCGTCGCCGTACTGGCCGCCGCCCACCTGCTGCCGGGCACCGGCACCTCCGGCTCCACCGCCGCCTCCGGCACCGTCGTGCCGTCCTCCTCCCCCACCGGGGCCGGCGGCCGGACCGGGGACGGCGCTCCCCCGCCGTCCGCCACGCCCGGCGCCTACCCGTCCGCCACGCCCGGCGCCTCCCCGTCGGCCACGGCGACCGGCCTGCCGGCCGGCTTCCGCGTCCTCGACGCACCGGAGGGCTTCTCCCTCGCCCTGCCCGAGGGGTGGCGGCGGGTGAGCACCACCCGTGTCTCCGGCCTGGCGTACCGGGTGGTCTTCGGCGCGGACGGGGACGCGCGCACCCTCGCGGTCACCTACAGCACACAGGCCGGCCCGGACCCGGTCGTGGTCTGGCGGGACGACGTCGAGCCGTCGCTGGAGCGGCAGGGGGCGTACCGGCGGATCGGCGACATCCGCGCGACGACGTACCAGGGACTCAGGGCGGCCGACATGGAGTGGCTGTCCGGCACCGGGAACGGGCGGGTGCGCACCTTCGGCCGCGGCTTCCTCCTCGGCGGCC
>NZ_JUJA01000144.1:48717-51386 GCF_001906585.1 Streptomyces kebangsaanensis
CGGTGACTTCGCCTCACCGGTGAACGAGCAGGCGCTGAAGGTCTTCCTCCGGACCTTCCGGCCGGGCCCGGGCTGACCGCCCGTTTCCGGGCCGCCGCACCCGGGGACTCGGCGCTCATGGTGCAGATCGGATACACGATGATGACCGAGCAGTCCGGCCCCCGGGAGCTGGTCGACCACGTGGTGCGGGCCGAGGAGGCCGGCTTCGACTTCTCGGTGACCTCCGACCACTACTTCCCGTGGCTGCGCTCGCAGGGGCACGCGCCGTACGCCTGGAGCGTCCTCGGGGCCGCCGCCCACGCCACCTCGCGCATTCCGCTGATGACGTACGTGACCTGCCCGACCTTCCGCTACCACCCGGCGGTCGTGGCGCAGAAGGCGGCGACGCTGCAGTTGCTGTCGCAGGGCAGGTTCCGGCTGGGTCTGGGCTCCGGCGAGAACCTCAACGAGCACGTCGTGGGCGGCGGCTGGCCGTCCGTCGACGTACGCCACGAACTGCTGGAGGAGGCCGTCGAGATCATCCGGGCGCTGTTCGAGGGCGGTCATGTCACCCGGCACGGCGCGCACTTCGACGTGGACTCGGCCCGGCTGTGGGACCTGCCGGACCAGCCGCCGCCCATCGGCATCGCCGTCTCCGGCGAGCAGTCCTGCAGGCTCGCCGGCCGGCTCGCCGACCTGGTGATCGCCACCGAGCCCGAGAAGGGGCTGCTGGAGGCCTTCGACCGGCACGGCGGCGCGGGCAAGCCGCGGGTGGGTCAGCTTCCGGTCTGCCACGACTCCGACCGGGACGCGGCGGTCGAGCGCGCGCACGCGCAGTTCCGCTGGTTCGGCAGCGGCTGGAAGGTGAACTCCGAGCTGCCGCACCCGGACGCGTTCGAGGGGGCCACGCAGTTCGTCACCCCCGACGACGTGGCCGGGTCGATCCCGTGCGGCGACGATCCGGAGGTCTTCGTGGAGGCCGTACGCCCCTACGCCGAGGCCGGGTTCACGGAGGTCGCGCTGGTGCAGATCGGCGGCGGGTCGCAGGAGCCGTTCCTCGACTGGTCGGCGAAGACCCTGCTGCCCGCGCTGCGCGAGGCCTTCGCCTGACCGGCGCGGCCGGCGTGTGCGGGTTCACGGCGTGTGCGGATTCACCCGGGCGTCCGGGCATCTTGCGCGTCTGCTGGGTACTAGAGGGCTCTACGTCCTGATGTCACGCCCCGATGTCCTCGGAGGTCCCCTTTCGTGAACCCCTTCGTGCACAAGAGTCTGGTGGTGCAGCTGCAGGCGAACGGCACGGAACGTTTCCCCGTGCTCGCGCACCTGAGTTACGACGCCGACGACCCGTTCGCCGTCACCGCCGTCTTCAGCCACGACGGGCGGGTGCTCGCCCGGTGGAAGCTGGACCGGGAGATGCTCGGCGACGGCCTGGAAGGGCCGGTGGGCATCGGCGACGTCCGCTTCCGCCCCGTGTCGAGCGGCCCGTGGGAGGAGCTGTGCATGGAGTTCTACGGCAACGCCCACCCCGACGGGGGGCGGCACCACGCGGCCGTCTTCGTGTGGGCGCCCGCCGTCGCGGCCTTCCTGCGTCAGACCCATGACGTGGTGGCACCGGGCGAGGAGGAACTCGGCGTCGACGACTTCCTGGCGGAGGTCATCGCGGGGGGCTGAGCGCCCCCGCGTGGCCCTCGGCCCATCGGGAGCTCACCGGGAGGTGTGGCGGTGGCGGGCCCACAGGGGCAGGGCGAACCAGCACAGGAGGTACCAGGCGACCACCACCGCGACCAGCCAGGGCACGAAGCCGCCGTGCGTCGCCACCCTGAGGATCAACAGCAGCGCGGAAGTCATGGTGGCCAGCAACAGGAGGAGGCCGACGAAGGTCAGCCGGGACGCCCAGCGCACCGCCTCCGGCTTGACCCGGCGGCCGGAGACGAGGCGGTGCAGGGAGACGGGGCCGATGAGCGCGCCGGTCGCCGCGGCGCCCAGGACCACCGTGACGACGTAGATGACCTGGTCGGTGTGGCTGAGGTGCTCGTACTTCGGCTGGAACACCACCGTGAGCAGGAAACCGAAGAGGATCTGCACGCCCGTCTGGGCCACCCGCACCTCCTGGATGAGCTCGACCCACCTGCGGTCGGCCCTCTCCTCCTCGCTCTCGTCGCGCCCCCTGCGCCTGCCCGCGGCTTGCTCCGGCACCGCCATACCGCCTCCCGGTTCCCGCGGCCCTCGGCCCGGGCCGGCCCCTGTCCCCCACGGGTTCCCCGGAGAGCGGGAAAACTGCCGGGCCGGCCGCGCCGTTTGGGCGGCCGGCCGGCGGTTACCCGGGGCCGTGACGCAGACAGACCAAGTCGAGGAGGTCCCGGCCGATGTCCGGCACGCAGCTCACGGTGACGCTCAGCGGCGGCGAGGCCGCCGACGCCCGGACGGTGGTCAGGGTCCTGGAGGGGGTCTTCGGGGCGCCGGACGGGCTCCCCGCCGACGAGAACGCGACCGTGCGCACGGCCACCTTCTCCGCCGACGCCGGCACCGGCCGGGACGCCCCGCAGGACGCGGGCCGGCTGTCCACGCCGGTGACCGTCACCGTCCAGGGCACCCCTCGGGCCGTACGGAGGGCGAGCGAGACGCTGATCCGCGCCTTCGCGGCGCACGACGAGGGCGCGGCGGCCGGCGACCAGGAGCAGGAACGGCAG
>NZ_JUJA01000144.1:51394-91614 GCF_001906585.1 Streptomyces kebangsaanensis
GCCTGGAGCCGTGAGCGCGCCCCCGACGGCGGCGACGGCGTCTACCAGCGGGACTCCACCTGGTCCTTGATCCGGCGCTCGTACAGGTCCCGGATCGCCGCGAGGGTCTCCCCGCCCAGCGGCGGCAGTTTCGCGGCGGCGGCGTTCGCGCGCGCCTGCTCCGGTGAGCGGGCGCCCGGGATGACGGTGGTGACGCCGGGCTGCTGGACGACCCAGCGCAGCGCGAGCTGGGCCGGGGTGTACCCCTCGGGGGCGAGCGAGGCGAACTCGGCGGCGGCCTCCACGCCCGTGGCGTAGTCGACGCCGGAGAAGGTCTCGCCCTGGTCGAAGGCCTCGCCGTGCCGGTTGAAGGCGCGGTGGTCGTTGGCCGGGAAGACCGTGTCCCTGGTGTACTTCCCGGACAGCAGCCCGGAGGCGAGCGGGACCCGGGCGATGATGCCGACGCCCGCCTCCCGCGCGGCGGGCAGCACCTCGCGCAGCGGCTTCATGCGGAACGGGTTGAGGATGATCTGCACGCTGGCCACGTTCGGCCGGGCGATCGCCGTCAGCGCCTCGGCGCAGGTCTCCACGCTGACGCCGTAGGCGGCGATCCGCTCCTCCTCGACGAGCGTGTCGAGGGCGTCGAACACCTCGTCGCTGGAGTACACAGGTGTCGGCGGGCAGTGCAGCTGCACCAGGTCGACACGGTCGACGCCGAGGTTGCGCCGGGAGCGGTCGTTCCAGGCGCGGAAGTTGTCCAGGACGTAGTTCTGCGGGATCTGCTCGACGCGCCGGCCCATCTTGGTGGCGACCAGCACGTGCAGGTCCGGCCGGGAACCGAGGAAGGTCGCGATGGTCGACTCGCTGCGCCCGTCGCCGTAGACGTCGGCGGTGTCGAAGAAGGTCACTCCCGACTCGGCGGCCGCCTCCAGTACGGAGAGGGCCTCCTTGTCGTCCACGTCGCCCCAGTCGGCGCCCAGTTGCCAGGTGCCGAGCCCGACGACCGACGCGTGCTGGTGCGACCTGCGGAATTCACGTTCGTCCATGGCGCCAGTCTGTCATCAGCGGCGTCCGCCGGTCCGCCGGGCTACCCGGCGGCCGCCGTGCGGCACTCCGGGTGGCCCCAGCCCTGGTCGTTCTTGGCGATGGGCTCGCCCGCCGCGTAGGAGCGGCCGCACACGCAGCGGCCGGGGAACTTCGCCTTGAGCGTGCGGGACGACGATCCGCCGCCGCGCTGCCGGGCCGCCTTGGTGCCGTTGGCGCGGCGCGAGGAGGCGGACGCCGGGGCGACGGGCGAGGGCGGCGGTTCGGGCGAGCCGAGGGCGCTGCCCGCCGCCTGCTGCGCGGTCGCGGCCTGGCTGGCGGCGCGGTCGGCGAAGTCGTTGAGCGGGTCGCCGTCGACCTGGTGGGCGGGTACGTAGCGGAAGTCGACCGAGCGGCCCTGGAGCAGTTCGTCGATCCGCACGACCAGCTCCTGGTTGGCGACCGGCTTGCCGGCGGCCGTCCTCCAGCCGTTGCGCTTCCAGCCGGGCAGCCAGGTGGTGACGGCCTTCATCGCGTACTGCGAGTCCATCCGCACCTCGAGCGGCACGTCCGGGTCGGTCGCCGTCAACAGCCGCTCCAGCGCCGTGAGTTCGGCGATGTTGTTGGTCGCCCTGCCGAGCGCTCCGGCCTCCCAGCGGGCCGGGGTCCCGGCGTCGTCCGAGACGACCCATGCCCAGCCCGCAGGACCCGGATTTCCCTTCGACGCCCCGTCGCAGGCGGCCACCACACGTTCACGCATGAGCTCGATCATGCCACGCCCGGACGGGGCCTTCGGGCCGCTGCCCGGCGAACCCGTGCGCGGGAAGCACCGGACTCCCGAGCGGTGACCACCCTGCGGTGACCGTCCCCTGCCGACCGGGCCCGGAGGTCGCTCCATGGCGGAGCTGTCCCGTCGTACGGCGCTGTGCGCCACCGGAGCCGTCGCCGTCGCCGTCGCAGGAAGCCAGTGGGCGGCGGCCGCCAGGTCGTAGCGGTCGCTGCCGCCGGCCGCCAGGGGGAAACGCGTTGTCCGACCGCCGGCGGAAGATCAGCCGCCGCCGGGGCGGGTCGGCCGTCACCGGCATCCGGTACGCCCTTTGTCACGCTTTCCGGGGCACCCGGCCGCNCCGCCGCTCCCGGTCAGTCCAGCTGCCGGTGCAGGAACGCGACGGTGCTCTCCCAGGCCCGGGCTGCGGAGTCGGGGTGGTGGCTGGGGCGGCGGTCGTTGAAGAAGGCGTGGCCGGCCGGGTACAGGCGGAAGTCCGGTGCGGTGCCGGACTGCCGCCGGATCGTCTCGGCCAGTTCCTCCACCCGCTGCGGCGGAATGCTCCGGTCCCGCTCCCCGTAGTGGCCGAGGATCCGGGCGCGCAGCCCGGAGAAGTCGGGCATCTCGTCCCGGACGACGCCGTAGAACGGCACGGCCGCGCTCACCCGCGGCTCGACCGCGGCCAGGTACAGCACGAAGCCGCCGCCCATGCAGAAGCCGACCGCGCCGGCCGTGTCCGAGGTGACCTCGGGCAGGCTCAGCAGATGACCGACGGCGCCGGAGAGCAGTTCGACGCCGCGGGAGACCGGCAGCGCCTTCAGCATCCGCAGGGCCTCGTCGCTGTCGTGCGCCACACTCCCGCCGTACAGGTCGGGCGCCAGGGCGACGAACCCCTCGGCGGCGAGCCGGTCGGCGACGTCGGCGATGTGGTCCGTCAGCCCCCACCACTCCTGGATGACCAGGACGCCCGGGCCGCGTCCGGACGGGGGCAGCGCGAGGTAGCCGTGCGCGGTGGCTCCCGCGCTCGGGAAGGTGGTGTTCTGGCGGGCGGGCCTCTCGGCGGGCCCGGGCCGCTCGGGCATGGCGCTGAACTCCTGTCCGGTCGCCCCCCTCCTTCCATCATGACAGGCGGCGGAGCCGCGAGCGGGCCACGGCAACCGGCCGACTACAATCATGTAGACGATCTGGACCGGTTCCACTGGACCGCGGGCGATGACGGGGTGAAGGACGTTCCCATGACCGACGCGAAGGACGAACGCCGGCCGGCCGGTGAGCTCGAAGCGGGCGTCATGGCCGTCCTGTGGGCCGCCGGCGCGCCACAGACGCCCGGCCAGGTCCAGCTCGGCCTCGGCAACGGCCTGGCCCGCACCACGGTCACCACGATCCTGACCCGGCTGTACGACAAGGGCGTCGTCGAACGCCGCCGCCAGGGGCGGGGCTACGCCTACTACCCCGTCCAGGACGCGCACGGGCTCACCGCCCGCCGCATGCACTCCGAACTCGACCGCGACACCGACCGCGAGACGGTTCTCGCCCGCTTCGTCGCCCAGCTCAGCCCCGACGACGAGCGCATCCTGCGGGACCTGCTCGAACCCGGTGAGCGATGACCGCGACCCTGCTCCTGCTCCTGCCCCTGCTGCTGCCGTTCGCCGTGCCGGTACCGGCCCGGCGCGCGCTCGACCGCCTCGCCCCCGTGACCGCGCTGTGGGTGATCACCCTCTGCGCGGTCGTGCTCGCCGGGTGCTCCCTGGCCGCGCTCGGCGCCTTCGTGCTCACCGGACTGCTCAGGCTGCCGGCGTTCGCGGCGCTCGGGGAGCTCGTACACCCCCTGTCCACCGCGTCCGGTCCGGTGGTCCTCCCGGCGGCGGCCGTCTCCGTCGGGGCGCTCGCCGTGTGCGCGGGCACGCTCGGACGCGCGGCGCTCAAGGAGTTCCGCGCCTTTCGCAGGGCGCGCACCGAGGCCGGACGCAGGCCTGCGGCGGGCGACCTGTGCGTGATCGACTCCCCGCGGCCCGACGCGTACGCCCTGCCCGGCCGCCCGCACCGCATCGTCGTCACCACCGCGATGCTGCGCAGCCTCGACGCGGCCGAGCGTGAGGCGCTGTTCGCGCACGAGCGGGCGCACAACCGGGGCGGCCACCACTACTTCCTGGCCGTCGCCGAAATCGCCGCCCACTGCCATCCCGCGCTGCGGCCGGTCCGCCGGGCGATCCGTCTCGCGGCCGAGCGGGCCGCCGACGAGGCCGCGGCCGCGGCCGTCGGCGACCGCCGTCTGACCGCCCGGGCCATCGCCCGCGCCGCCCTGGCCGGCCAGGAGGCCCGGTCCGCGCGCCCGGGTCTCGCCCCCGCCGCCGCCTCCGGCCCGGTCCCGCACCGCGTCAGGGCACTGCTGGCCGCCCCGCACGTCACCCGCCGCGCCGCGACCTGCGCAGCCGCGCTGCTGCTGGCCTGCGCCACGGTCTCCTTCGCCTCCTCGGTCACCGGCCTGATCGACTTCCACCACCGGGTCGAGATCGCCCAGGGCGAAGAGTCCCGCTGACCGCCCGCCGTACTCACCGCACCTGCTCCGACGGGATTGGTGTCCATGACGTTTTACGTATAACCTCACTCGGCGCCCGCCCGTCCCGAAAGGCCCTGATGAGACGCATCGCCCTGGTCACCCTCGTCGTCGACGACTACGACGAGGCGATCCGCCACTACACCGGGGCGCTCGGCTTCCGGCTCGCCGAGGACACCCCGCGCCCGGACGGTTCGCGCTGGGTCGTCGTCGAACCGGACGGGAGCGGCACCGGCGCCGCGCTGCTGCTCGCCCGCGCCAGGACCGGATCCCAGCGGGCCCGGGTCGGCGACCAGACCGGCGGGCGCGTCGGGTTCTTCCTGCACACCGACGACCTCGCCCGCGACCACGCCCGGATGCGGGCGGCGGGCGTGACCTTTCTGGAGGAGCCGCGGCACGAGCNAGCCGTACGGCACCGTCGCCGTCTTCGAGGACCTCTACGGCAACCGCTGGGACCTGCTCCAGCCCGCCACCCCGTGACACCCACCACCTGCCCGAGGAACCATTCATGACCGCGCCCCGCGTCGACACCGACACCCTCCGCCGGCTGCCCAAGGCCGTGCTGCACGACCACCTCGACGGCGGGCTGCGCCCGGCCACCGTCGTCGAACTCGCGGACACGGTCGGCCACACGCTGCCCACCACCGACCCCGACGAGCTCGCCGCCTGGTACTACGACGCGGCCAACTCCGGGGACCTGGTGCGGTACATAGCCACCTTCGAGCACACCCTCGCCGTGATGCAGACCCGCGAGGGCCTGCTGCGCACCGCCGAGGAGTACGTCCTCGACCTGGCCGGGGACGGCGTCGTCTACGGCGAGGTCCGCTACGCCCCCGAGCTCATGGTCAAGGGCGGGCTGACGCCGGCCGAGGTCGTCGGGACCGTCCAGGAGGGCCTGGCCGCCGGCATGGCCAAGGCGGCGGCGAACGGAACGCCCGTCCGGGTGGGCACGCTGCTGTGCGGGATGCGGATGTTCGACCGCAGCCGCGAGATCGCCGACCTGGCCGTCGCCCACCGCGACGCCGGTGTCGTCGGCTTCGACATCGCCGGCGCCGAGGACGGCTTCCCGCCCGCCGACCACCTGGCCGCCTTCGAGCACCTGCGCCGCGAGAGCGTGCCGTTCACCATCCACGCCGGCGAGGCCCACGGCCTGCCCAGCATCCACCAGGCGCTGCAGGTCTGCGGCGCCCAGCGCATCGGGCACGGCGTGCGCATCACCGACGACATCGTCGACGGCAAGCCGGGCCGGCTGGCCGGCTGGGTGCGCGACCGCCGGATCGCCCTGGAGATGTGCCCGACCTCCAACCTGCAGACCGGCGCCGCCCGCTCGATCGCCGAGCACCCCATCACCGCCCTGAAGGACCTCGGCTTCCGGGTCACCCTCAACACCGACAACCGCCTGGTGTCCGGCACGACGATGACCCGCGAGATGTCCCTGCTGGTCGAGCACGCGGGCTGGACGGTCGAGGACCTGCGCACGGTCACGGTGAACGCGGTCAAGAGCGCGTTCATCCCCTTCGACGAGCGCAACGCCCTGCTCAGGGACGTGGTTCTGCCGGGCTACGAGTCCGCGCTCGCCAACAGCCCCCTGACGTAGGCGGCCTGTCCGGCGTGCTGCAGGTCGTCGGAGAGGACGCTGACCAGGCGCACGCCCAGGGTGACCGGCGGATCCCAGCGCTCGTCGACGACGCGTTCGAGGTCCTTGGCGGCCAGTTGACGCAGGGCCTTCAGGGTCTGCTCGTGCACGGCGTCGTAGTAGCCGGTCAGCAGTTCGCCCGAGGCGACCCGCACCTTGGCGGCCTGCGCCGGGCTGTGCCCGTACCCGGTGTCGTGGCGCTTCAGGCCGAGCCCGAAGCGCTCCTCCCAGCCCTGCGCGAGCCACACCTGTCCGAGGCCGAACGCGTCGGCGACGTGGTCGTCCTGCACCCGCGTGAGGTGCCAGACGAGCCAGGCGACGGAGTTGGCGCCGTCACCGGGACGGGCGTCGAGCCGCTCGGCCGGCAGGCCGTCGACGACGGCGTGGACCTCTTCCCGGACGCGGCCGTAGCCGTCGATGAGGATGTCCTTCGCATGCATACGCCCACCATGGCGCATCCGCCCCCGTCACGCGTCCGGAACACCGCCGGACGCCGGGCCCCGTGACTCCAGCAGGGCGATCAGGGCACGGGCGGCGGGGCTGGTGGCCTGTTCGGGCGGCAGCAGGGCGACGGTCTCGTACTCCGTGCCGGCGACGTCCTTCAGCGGCAGCGCGGTCAGCGAGGGCCGCTTGTGCCGGAAGTGGCGGGGCACGACCGCGATGCCGAGGTTCTCGCCGACCAGGTCGAGCAGGCCGTGCACGTCGTTGACCTCCAGGGCCACCGTGCGCCGCACGCCCGCGGCGGCGAAGGCCGCGTCGGTGGTCCGGCGCGGCCCCCAGTCCGGGTGGAAGTCGACGAAGACCTCGCCGTCCACGTCCTGCGGCGCGAGGACGGCGCCGGACGCCGCGAACCGGTGGCCGGGGTGGCACAGCACGGTCATCGGCTCGCTGGTCAGCGACACCGAGCGCAACTGGTCGGTGTCCGCGCGGGTGCGGTAGGCGAACGCCAGGTCGAGCCGGCCGGCCGCGACCTCCTCCGCCAGCGCGCCCGAGCCCGCCTGCCGCAGCCGTATCTCCACGTCCGGATGGAGTTGCCGGAACGCGGCGAGCAGTCCGGCCACGTGCACCCCGGCGATGCACTGCTCGGTGCCCAGCGACAGCGTGCCGCGCAGCACGCCCTGCACCGCCGCCACCGCCTCGTGCGCCGCCCGCACCTGCGCCAGGATCCGCTCCGCCTCACCGAGCAGCGCGCGCCCGGCCTCCGTGAGCGTCACCCGGCGCGTGGTGCGCACGAACAGCGGCGCCCGCAACTCCCGCTCCAGCGAACGGATCGACGCCGACAGCCCCGACTGGGAGACCATCAGCCGCTCGGCGGCCCGGGTGAAGTGCTGGTCCTCGGCGACGGCGACGAAGTGCTGGAGGTGGCGCAGTTCCATGACTGAGAAGCCTAGTCGTTGAATCTCATCGGATTCTTCTGTTGGACCACTGCCCGGGAGAGGCGCCAGAGTGGGGACGGCCGGCTCCACGGAGTCGGCCGTCCTCCCTGCCTGCCAACCCCTCCTGGAGTCGCGTTGTACACCGCCCACCCCGACCGCTACGCGGACATGCCCTACCGGCGCACCGGACGCAGCGGCCTGAAACTCCCCGCGCTGTCGCTCGGACTGTGGCACAACTTCGGCCCCGACCGCCCGGTCGAGACCCAGCGCGCCATCCTGCGCCGCGCCTTCGACCTCGGCGTCACCCACTTCGACCTGGCCAACAACTACGGCCCGCCGCCCGGCGCCGCCGAGTCCGCCCTCGGCGAGGCGCTGCGGGCGGACTTCGCGCCGTACCGGGACGAGCTGGTGATCTCCACCAAGGCCGGCTACCTGATGTGGCCCGGCCCGTACGGCGAATGGGGCTCGCGCAAGTACCTGCTGTCCTCCCTGGACCAGAGCCTGCGGCGGATGGGCCTGGACTACGTCGACATCTTCTACTCGCACCGCCCCGACCCTGACACCCCGCTCGAGGAGACCATGGGGGCCCTGCACTCGGCGGTCCGGCAGGGCAAGGCGCTCTACGTCGGAGTCTCCAACTACTCCCCGGAGCAGACCCGCGAGGCCGCCCGGATCCTGGGCGAGCTGGGCACCCCGCTGCTCATCCACCAGCCGCGCTACTCGATGCTCGACCGGCGGCCCGAGGAGCAGGGCCTGCTGGACACCCTCGACGAACTCCAGGTCGGCTCCATCGCCTACTCCCCGCTGGAGCAGGGCCTGCTCACCGCCCGCTACCTCGACGGCGTTCCCGAGGACTCGCGCGCGGCGAGCGACAGCCCGTTCCTGGACTCCGACGCGGTCACCGGGGACCTGGTGGGCAGGCTGCGCGCCCTGGACGAGATCGCCACGTCCCGCGGCCAGTCCCTGGCCCAGCTGGCCCTGGCCTGGGTGCTGCGCGGCGGCCGGGTCACCTCGGCCCTGGTCGGCGCGAGCAGCCCGCGGCAGCTCCAGGACAGCGTCGAGGCGACCCGCAACCTGGACTTCGACGCGGAGGAACTGGCCCGCATCGACGCGATCGTCAAGCCGTAGGGGCCTGCCTCACGCCCCCGCGGGCACCCGGTCGAGGAAGCCGAGTACGGCGCGGATCCTCCCCTCGGCGTCCAGGGTGACCACATCGGAGCCGGCGACCGGGGCGGAGCCTCCCCCGGAGGGGGCACCCCCGGCCCCGCTCACCAGCTCCCAGGAGAAGCGCGCCGTGTCGTGGTGCCCGTCGACGGTGCCGGTGAGCCGGAAGACGAAGCCGGGGAACTGCTCGCGGGCGGCGGTGATCACGGCCGCGATCCGCTCGTGGCCGCCGGCGTCCACGAGGGGGTCGGTGTAACGGCCGTCCGGGGTCCAGGCGGCGGCCACCGCCTTCGCCCGGGCCTCGGCATCGGCCGCGTTCCAGGCCTCGAAGTAGCGGGCGACGGCGCTCTCGTAACGGTCGGTGTGCGCGGACATGGCGAATCAGCCTCCATCGAGGTCGTACACGCTGGTCAGGACCCGGATCTCCGTAGTCGGCGACCCGATGGGACCACCCTGCCGGGCCGTGCCGCGCGGGTCGATTACCGCTGGGGTAATGGCCGCGCGGCCACGGGCCGTCACGGTTTCGGCCACGCGGCGTGCCGAATATGCCAGGAGACTGGCCGGAAAGTCATGGTGACAGTGTTTCAGCAGTGAACATACTCAAGTTTCAGGGCAGTTCACCGCACAACCACCATGCTTCACCGCACGGCAAGCGCACGGAGAGCGAGGCAGCACGGCAGGGCGACGCGACGGGGGAGGAGCAGTGCACGACGAATTCCTGTGCCATGTCACCGCGTACGGCGTGTGCGGCGGGCGCCGCGTCGGCGTGCCGCTCGGCACCTACCGCGCGCCCACCCTGGCCCTGGCCCTGTGGTGGCTGCGCGACCGCGCCTCCTGGATCGCCGAACGGCTCGACCCCCTCCCCGACAGCCCCCACGTCCCGGCCGGCGCGCTCGTCCCGGTGCCGGACACCGTGCCCGACGTGCCGCGCGTCCTGCGCGCCTGGTGCGCCGACGCGGCACAACAGGAGACCGTCGCCGACGAGCTGGCCGACGGCCGGCTGGTGCGGATCGTCGCGAGCGACGACACCACCGAGTACGAACTGCTCGCCGAGTCGGTGGACGCCCTGCGCATGCACCGCACCCTCCCGGCCCTCGTCCTGCCGATGGCCTGAGCGGAGGCCGCCCGGCCCTGTCGTCGCCTTCCCGCCGTCCGCCCGCGGGGCGGGCCGCGCTGCGCCCGGTGCCGGGGGCGCCTCCCTTGCCCTCCGGGCAGTGGGGCGCGTCGCGAGGCGGAGGGCCGCCCGCGTACGGGGCGTATGCGGGCGGTCCCGTCAATGCGGCGAGGCGCCGTGCCCGGGGGCACCTCCCGGCCACCGGGGCGGGGGAGCGTCGCGCGGCTGGGGGCACCTCCCGGCCGAAGGCTGGGGGAGGAAATGTGCCGACGGGGCCTGAGCGGAGGGTCCCTCGCCCCGGCGGCGTACCCGTGCGGCCGGCAGGGCTCCCAGGAAGCCGGTGACCAGGCCCCACCCGGCGGCCAGGCCCAGCGCACCCCACAGCCGCGGTGTGAGCAGGAGCTCTCCGGACAGGCCGCCGCCCACGTTCCCGATGCCGAGGAGGGACAGGCCGTAGTGGGCGGAGACCCGGCCCACGGCACAGACCGTCAGCACCGTCAGCACCAGCGCGACGGCCATGTGCAGGGCGTGCCGCCAGGCGGGCAGCCGCGCCGGGGAGCGCGCCGCCATCAGGAACGCGGCGCCCAGCAGCAGTACGGCGTCCACGGCCACCAGCCACCACACCCGGCCGTCGTGCTCGGCGAGCGTGCCCACGTTGAGCGTGGAGACGTCCGGGGTGCGCAGCACCTGGTCGAGCAGGTGCGGCGCGGGCAGCCCGAACGGGCCGTCCACCCTGCCGTGCCAGGTGGCGCCCAGGCCGATCGTGAAGGCGAGCCAGGCCAGGTTCGGCAGCCCGAGCAGGATCACCGCGAAGTGGTCCGCCGGATGCCCGCGGGTCGCCGCCGTCACGAGCGCGACGACCAGGCCCACGACGACGCACGCGAGCAGCAGGACGACCATGGCGTACGCCGCCGGACGCACCGACTCCCGCAGCCGCGCCGGCAGCGGCGCCCCGGGCGCCACCAGCAGGGCCGGCACCAGCACGCCGGCCAGCCACAGCAGCCCGAAGAGCACGGTCAGCGGCACCTGCGCGGTGAAACCGACCTCCGGCTCGGCGCCGAACAGGCCGCCGATGGCGCCGAGCACGCCGTCGCCGAGGTCGACGGCGAAGGTCTGCCGGGCACCGAGCGCCAGGCCGGTCAGGGCGAGCAGCCACAGCACGGCGATCCGGGCGGCCCATCCGGCCGGTTCCCGTACCCCGGCCACCGCGCGGTGCCGCAGCGGCCGCAGGAACCCCTCGGCGAGGACGAGCGCGCCGACGAGCGTGACCGACAGCGGCATCACCGTGATGCCGGCGTGCGTCTCGGCGAGGACGCCCGCGTTCCCCGACAGCTCCACGCTTCCGCCGACCGCCGTCACCACCGTCGCGGCGACCACCCGGGGGAAGGCGTTGTCGGGAAGTCCGGTGGCACCGGCCGCCCACAGCCCCAGCGCGGCGACGGTGCCCATGGCGAGCAGAGCGGCCAGCACCGTGGCGGCGGCCCGCACCCAGCCGTGGCGGGCGGCCGGTGCGGCGGTGGGGCTCGGCGGGCTCACACTGCCACGCTAAGCAGCCCGGCCGCGGCGCGCCCGCCGGGAGGTCCGGGTGCGGGGACTGCAGGGCGCGGCCCGGGGTAACAGGACAGGTGCAGCAGTGTCGGGACGGACCGGCTTGGCGAGAGAGACATGCATGACCGAGAACCTGGACGGGGCAGTGATACCGACTGGTTTCGACGTTCCCGTGGACCCGCTCCGGCGGGCGGCGCACTACACCGGTGAACCGGGGTGCATCGCCGAGGCGCGGGCCTTCGCCGCGCAGTTCCTGGACCAGCTCAGGACCGAGTGGTGCGCCGGGATCGGCCGCCGTTCCGGCGAGGCGCTCCTGCTGGTGG
Source organism: Streptomyces kebangsaanensis (assembly GCF_001906585.1). Taxonomy (GTDB): domain Bacteria; phylum Actinomycetota; class Actinomycetes; order Streptomycetales; family Streptomycetaceae; genus Streptomyces; species Streptomyces kebangsaanensis. The sequence goes on from NZ_JUJA01000144.1 coordinate 62,881, forward strand.
TCAGCGAGCTGGTCACCAACGCAGACCGGCACAGCAACGGCCCGTACATCCTGGAACTCGAGGGCACGGACGTCTCCGTCGACGTGTGCGTCTACGACAGCAGCGCCGCGCTGCCCCGGCGCTTCCCCCGGGACCCGCGGCGCGTCGGCCGGCACGGCCTGGAGATCGTGCACGCGCTGGCCTCCGAGGTCACCGTGGAGCGGATCCCGGTCGGCAAGCGCGTGCGCGCGGTGGTCGGCCTCGGCCGCGACTGAGCGTCGGGCCGCGTCAGGCGCAGCCCAGCTCCCCCAGCATCCCCTGGCGCAGCTGTGTGATGATCCGCTTGATCAGCCGGGAGACGTGCATCTGCGAGCAGCCGAGCCGTTCGCCGATCTCCGCCTGGGTGGCCTCCTCCACGAACCGCAGATGGATGATCTGCCGGTCGCGTTCACTGAGCCCGGCCACCAGCGGCGCGAGGGAGTGGAAGTCCTCGACGAGCCCGATCCCGGCCTCCTCGACCCCGATGAAGTCGGCGAGCACCGCCTCGCCGTCCTCGGCGCCGTCACCGGTGAGGGCGGCGTCCAGCGACGCGGAGTTGTAGCCGTTGGAGGCGATCTGGGCCTCGACCACCTGGTCCTCGGAGAGGTTCATCAGCGTGGCGAGCTCGGCGACCGTCGGGTCCCGGTCCAGGCGGCTGGACAGCTCCTCGCGGGCCCGGGCCAGCTCCACCCGCAGCTCCTGCAGCCGCCGCGGCACGTGCACCGCCCAGGTGGTGTCACGGAAGAACCGCTTGATCTCACCGACGATGTACGGCAGGGCGAAGGAGGTGAACTCCACCTCGCGCGCCAGCTCGAACCGGTCGATGGCCTTGATCAGGCCGATCATCCCGGTCTGGACGATGTCCTCCATGTCGTCACCGCGGTTGCGGAAACGGCCGGCCGCGAACCGCACCAGCGACATGTTCATCTCGATGAGCGTGTTGCGCGCGTACTGGTACTCGTGCGTGCCCTCCTCCAACTCCGCCAGCCGCCGGAAGAAGTGACGGGACAGCTCCCGCGCGTCACGCGGAGCGACCGACCGCGGATCCGCCACCCCCGGCAGCGGCCCGCCACCCGTCTCGGCCTCCCGGGTCCTCCCGACCGCTGCCTCGGACCGGATCACGGCGGTGTCCATTGCCTCTCCCACGAAAGTCACGGTGCGACCTCTGCCTTTCGGCCCGTATACGTCTGTTCCGGTGCTCCGGCCACCGGACGGCCGCGCGACCCCCGGGTTCCCCGCACACGGTGATGTATGCGTGCCCCGGTCCCGGGGGTCCGCTCACGTCCTGCCTGCCGGGCCGTATGGAGTGCGCATACCCGGAGTCACCCGGCGCATGCCCCCCGTGTGCCGGGCGGCACGGGACCGGCCGCACGCGGGCGCGGCCGGTGATTCACCCAGGGCGGAATGCCGCTCCCTTCCGCCCGCGTGGGCGATCCCTACGCTGAGGGGATGAGCAGCCAAGCGCCCGACCACGTCCGCGTCGTCCCCCTGCGCCCGCCGGCCACGCGCCCGGGGACGGCCCGCCCGGTGTCCGACCGCCCGGCCGGGAGGAGTCCGGCCGCGGCTCCCCGTGAACCGCTCTGGCGTGACCTCGTCGGTGACGTCCTGCGCCGGGAGAGGCTCGCGCAGGAGCGCACGCTCAAGGACGTCGCCGACGCGGCGCGGATCTCGATGCCGTATCTGTCGGAGATCGAACGCGGCCGCAAGGAAGCCTCCTCGGAGGTCCTCGCGGCCGCGGCACGGGCGCTCGGCCTGGGCCTGGGCGACCTGCTGTCACTGGTGCAGGGGGAGCTGGCGCGGGTCACCCGCCGCACCACGCCCGCCCCCCGTCACGGCGGACTGTGCCTGGCCGCCTGACGACGACGCCGGCTCAGCACCTTGTCGGCCAGCCCGTAGGCCACCGCCTCCTCGGCGGTGAACACCTTGTCGCGGTCCATGTCCGCGCGCAGGGTGGCGATGTCGTGACCGGTGTGCCGGGACAGCACCTCCTCCACCTGGGAACGGATCCGGACCATCTCCCTGGCCTGCAGCGCGAGGTCGGAGACCGTACCCTGCCGGCCACCGCTGGCCGGCTGCCCGAGCAGCACCCGCGCGTGCTCCAGGACGAACCGGCGCCCCGGGTCCCCGGCCGCCAGCAGCACCGCCGCCGTCGAGGCCGCCTGCCCCACGCAGAACGTGGAGATCGGCGACTGCACGAACGCCATCGTGTCGTAGATCGCCATCAGCGAAGTGAACGAGCCGCCGGGCGAGTTGAGATAGACCGCGATCTCGTGCTCCGGGTTCGCCGACTCCAGGTGGAGGAGCTGGGCGATGACGACGCCCNCCCGCCACGCCGTCGTCGATCTCGGTGCCGAGGAAGACGATCCGCTCGTTCAGCAGCCGGCTGAACACGTCGTAGGACCGCTCGCCCTGAGTGGTCCGCTCGATCACGTACGGAACCGTGTACGACCCCATGTCACCACCCCGTCCGTCGGCGCGCGGAGACCGGACGGATGTCGGCGAACGACTCCACCACCCGGTCCACCATCCCGTACTCCCTGGCCTGCTCGGCCGTGAACCAGCGGTCCCGGTCGCCGTCCCGTGCGATCGTCTCCTCGCTCTGCCCGGTGTGCTCGGCGGTGATCCGCTCGATGGTCCGCTTGGTGTGCTCCAGGTTCTCCGCCTGGATCTCGATGTCGGCGGTGGTGCCGCCGATGCCCGCCGACGGCTGGTGCATCATGATCCGCGCGTTCGGCAGCGCGAACCGCTTGCCGCGGGCGCCCACGGTCAGCAGGAACTGGCCCATGCTGGCGGCGAACCCCATCGCCAGCGTCGACACGTCGTTCGGGATGAGCCGCATCGTGTCGTGGATGGCGAGGCCCGCGGTGACGGACCCGCCGGGGCTGTTGATGCACAGGCTGATGTCGGTGCGCGGGTCGTCGGACGACAGCAGGAGCAGTTGCGCGCACACACGGTTGGCCGACACCTCGTCGACCTGGGTGCCCAGGAACACGATCCGCTGCGCGAGCAGCCCGGCCGCGAGGTGGTCGTCGAACCGGCTGGGCGAGGTGTCGCCCTCCTCGGCCCGCGGCGGGAGCGCGGTGAGCCGGGACAGGGTGGTCGGTGGAGCCATCGGATCTCCTTCTGGTGGCAGGGATGCCGTCGAACTCCACTGTCCCCTCGGCGAGTTGCCCGCAGACGGCTTCTCTGCCCGCAGCAGATTCGCCACGAGCGGAGCCGCCCCGCCGGCCCTCCTGAACTTTCTTCGGGCGCGCCGATGAGTTTCGCCGTGCGGGCCGGTCGATACACATGTCCGCATCGCACACGTTCAGGAGGGACCCGTGGCCACCGAAGGATTCACCACCTGCCTCTGGTTCGACGGCCGGGCCGAGGAGGCCGCCCACTACTACGTCTCGATCTTCGAGAACGCCGGCATCGGGCGGATCGGCCGCTGCACCGAGGCCGGGCCGGGCCCGGCCGGGTCCGTGCTCACCGTCGACTTCACGGCGAACGGCCAGAAGTTCGTCGCGCTCAACGGCGGCCCCGAGTTCACCTTCAACGAGTCGATCTCCTTCCAGATCCACTGCGCCGACCAGGAGGAGGTCGACCACTACTGGACCGGGCTCACCGAGAACGGCGGCGAGCCCGGCCACTGCGGCTGGCTCAAGGACAGGTACGGCGTCTCCTGGCAGGTGGTCCCGGACCGGCTCATGGAGATGCTCGGCGGCCCCGACGCCGAGAAGGCCGCCCGCGCCATGCGGGCGGTGCACGCCATGGGCAAGCTCGACATCGCCGCCCTGGAGAAGGCGTACGCCGGCGAGTGACGGCGTACTGCGGGGCCGGCCCACCCGCGCGGGGGAGTGGACCGGCCCCGGCGGGCCCCGGCTCAGGACAGGTCGTTCACCAGCACCGCCGCCCCGTCGAAGCGGCCCGCCTTGAGGTCCCGCAGGGCCTGCTGGGCCGCGGAGAGCGGGTAGGGGTGCGTGGTGGCGCGCACGCCGTACCGGGCGGCCAGCGCGAGGAACTCCCGGCCGTCCTCGCGCGTGTTCGAGGTGACGCTGCGCAGCTCCTTCTCGTAGAACAGCTCGCTCGCGTAGTGCAGCGGAGGCGTGTCGCTCAGGTGGATCCCGGCGACGGACAGGACGCCGCCGCGGTCCAGGGCCCGCAGGGCCACCGGGACCAGGTCGCCCACCGGGGCGAACAGGATCGCGCTGTCCAGCGGCTCGGGCGGCGACGCGTACGCGTCCTGGGCCGAGGCGGCACCCAGCTCCAGCGCGAGCCGCCGCGGGGCCTCCCCGCGGGTCATGACGTGCACGGTGGCACCCCGGGCGAGCGCCACCTGGGCGCACAGGTGCGCGCTGCCGCCGAAGCCGTACAGGCCGAGCCGCCCGCCCGGCGGCAGCGCGGCCCGGCGCAGCGCCCGGTAGCCGATGATGCCCGCGCACAGCAGCGGCGCGAGCGCCACGTCGTCGACCTCGCCGGGCAGCGGGTAGGCGAAGGCGGCCGGGACGGTGGTGTACTCGGCGTAGCCGCCGTCGGCGTCCCAGCCGGTGTAGCGGGAGGCCGGGCAGAGGTTCTCCGCGCCGCGCGCACAGTACGCGCAGGTGCCGTCGGTACGGCGCAGCCAGGCCGCGCCCACCCGGTCGCCGGGCTCGAAGCCGCTCACCGCCCGCCCCCGGCCCGCCACCACGCCCACGACCTCGTGGCCCGGTGTGACCCCGGGCCGGTGCACCGGAAGGTCGCCCTCGGCGACGTGCAGATCGGTGCGGCACACCCCGCACGCGCGCACGTGCACGAGCAACTCGTCGTCCCCGGGCACGGGAACCGGCTTCTCCACGAACCGCAGCGGCCCCTCCTCCACCGGCCGCGGCCCGGTCACCGTCCACGCCCGCATCGTGCCGCCCGTCATCCCGCGCCGTCCGCCATCTCGCGCCCCGTCCTGCCGAAAGCCGCTCCCCGCCCGTCCCTCCGGTGTGGAACCCAGCGTGGAACCCAGTGTGGAACAAACGAGCCCGTCCGGCGCGCGACCCGCCCCGGGGACGGCTGCCGTGAGCATCCGGACGGCCGGACAAGAGGCACCTCTCCACGGGACCGCCTGAGCTGGGCTCTTCCTGCCGCTCCCGAGGAGACGCCACTTGATCGATCCCTCCGCCGCCGGTGTCGCGCAGTCGGTGTACGGGGAGTCCGTGGACCGTCTCGCGGCTCACCGCCGGCAAGGCACTGGTGGACAGGATGTCCATCGGCCGGGCCGGGCACGGGGCGGATCCGGGGTCGAGCGCGACGCCGGCAGGATCCACCTGTGGGCCGGCGCGATGCCCCGAGCGGTGGCCGGGCCACGGCCGTCGCCCGCGTCCCGCACGTGCCGGACGGCACCGCCGACGCCTCCGGCCCGTCCGTGGTCCGCACCCCGCGCGGGGGTCCTCACTCGCTCCTGGTGTGCAGCGCGTCGAGACGGGCCATCTCCTCGTCGGTGAGACGCAGCGCGCCCGCGGCCACGTTCTCCACCAGGTGGTCGGGGTTGCCCGTGCCGGGAATGGCCAGCACGTGCGGTCCCTGCTGCAGGGTCCAGGCGATCCGGACCTGGGCGGGCGTCGCGCCGTGGGCCCGTGCGACGGCCGTGACCTCCTCGTCCTCGTCACCGCTCTTCGCACCCTGCGAGCCGCCCTCGCCGGCGATCGCGAAGAACGGCACGAAGGCGATGCCCTCCTCGCCGCAGACGCGCAGCAGTTCGTCGGTCGCCGGGTCGCGGAAGTCGAGTCCGAAGCGGTTCTGCACGCACACCACCGGTGCGATGGCCCGGGCCTCGGCCAGGTGGCGCGGCTCGACGTCGGAGATGCCGAGGTGCCGGATCAGACCCTCCTCGCGCAGTTCGGCGAGCGCGCCGAAGTGCTCGGCGATCGAGTCCTGCCGCATCCGGCGCAGGTTGACCACGTCGAGGTGGTCGCGGCCGAGCTGGCGCAGGTTCTCCTCGACGTGGCCGCGCAGGTCGTCGGGGCGCGCGGAGGTGCCCCACTCCCCCGAGTAGTTCCGGAAGGGGCCGACCTTGGTGACGACGACCAGGTCCTCCGGGTACGGGGACAGCGCGCTGTTGATCAGCTCGTTGGCGGAGCGGCGCGCGGAGAAGTAGAAGGCCGCCGTGTCGATGTGGTTGACGCCGAGTTCGACGGCCTTGCGCAGGACGGCGATCGAACGCGCCCGGTCGCTCGGGGTGCCGAGGTGGAAGGCGGCGCTGCCCGTCAGCCGCATCGCGCCCAGGCCGACGCGATTGACGGTCAGGTCGCCGAGTTCGGAGGTGCCCGCGGCGTCCGCGGTGATCGTTTCGGAGCTCATCGCCGGAGTCTCGCACACCGCGTGCGCCGCGGGCGGCCGCCTTTTACGGATAGGTGTGGGTGTTCAGGGAGTCGACGGCGGCCGCCGGGTTGCCCAGGTCGTAGCGGTCCACGGCGAGGAAGTTGGGCTTCTTGCGCGCGGCGGGCTCGCAGAACCGCTCGGCGCGGTCGGCGAGTTTGCCGTTGTCGGTCTGCGCCGTGCCGGAGATCGTGGTGTCGCGGAAGTGGTTCATCACGAACAGCGGGCGGAAGCCGGGCTCGGTGCGGGTCAGCGGGATGTTGAGGTCGGCGCCGTACCAGCGGCTGTAGCAGGACCAGTCGGAGGAGCCCAGGCCGGACCCCATCGACCAGTGGTTCTCGACCGTCCACTCGCGCTGGTACATCACGCCGAAGCTGTCCCGGGTCAGGCCCGCGGTCTCGTCGGCGGAGCGGCTGTGGTCGGTGAGGATCAGCAGCCGCTGGTTCGCCGCGATCAGATCGGCCATCCTCGGCCAGCCGTTCTGGCGCACGCCGGTCCGGTCGGGCCGGTAGAGCACGTCGGACAGGCCGTCGACGCGGGCGAGTTCACCGCGCAGGACGCCGGGGTCGACATAGTCCTCGAGGAAGACGGTGACGAACTGATCGGGGTGCGCCTCGAGGAAGTCGACCATGCGCTGCAGGTCCACCCACAGCGCGACCGGCTTGCTGACCAGTGTGCAGCTGTTGTGGCAGAGGATCGCGCCGTCCCGGGTCTGGTGGATGTCCAGCATGAACCCGCGTACGCCGTCGGCGAGTTGCCGGTCGATGCCGCGGGTCTGGTTGGGCACGAGGTTGACGAACGGTGGGGCGAATCCGCCGTCGACCCCGTTGGCGTAGGCGTTGTGGGCGGTCAGGAAGGTGACCTGGTCGAGGGTGCGCCGGTCGGCCGGCGGCATGGGCCGGGTGGCCGGTCTCACCGGAGTGAGGTACCAGCGGGCGAGGCCGCCCGCGGAGCCGATGGCCAGCTGGGCCGGGTAGTTGGCGCCGGCCGGCTTGGCGGCGACGGTCAGGTGGCGGTCGGCGCCGGGGACCTTGAGGGTGTACTGGTCGTCTCCGGCCGGTGCGATCTCCCAGGCCGCGTCGGGGCCCGTGCAGGCGACGGTGCGCGCCTGGTCGCCGGAGCGGCCGAGGCAGCTGCCCGCCGTGTCGGCGTCCTCCAGGACGTACGACGCCCCGCTCGCCCGGAGGTTCCACCGCTGGTGGTCCTCGTCGCCCTTGGGGTTGTGCTGTTCCACGGCGCTCTTGCCGGCGGCGGCGTTGAGGCCGGTCGTGGCGCTCTGGACGTAGTACGTTCCGCCGGGCGGAACGTCCGCCGCGGCGTCGGCGGCGGCTGGGGGCGCCACGGCCGCGGCGGCCAGTGCCGCGGCCGTGGCGAGCAGGGCGTGGGGGGTGCGCATGACGGTGTGCCCTTCGTCCGGACGTGGTCGTGGCGCATGGCCGTGACGCGATGGCCGCGACCCGGTCTCCTGGATGGTCAGGGGCATGACACCATGCGGCGCACCCGCGCGTCAGCAGTACAGGTTGGCGCCCGGCGAAACCCCGAGGATCTGTGTGAACTTCTGGTAGGCGTTGACGCGGCTCTGCACCTGGGCGGGGTTGCGGCCGTCGCATTCGAGGGAGCCGTTGATGCTGCGGATGGTCTGGCCGAAACCCGCTCCGTTGACCATGGCGTTGTGGCCGGTCATGGAGCCGGGGCCGGACTGGGTGTTCCAGTACCACAGGCCGGTCTTCCAGGCGACGGAGGCGTTGTTCTCCACCTGCCAGGGGTTGTTGAGGAGGTCGATGCCGAGCGCGTCGCCCGCGGCCTTGTAGTTGAAGTTCCAGCTGAGCTGGATCGGACCGCGTCCGTAGTACGCCGCCTGGCCGGCCGGACAGCCGTACCACTGGCTCCAGTCGCAGTAGTGCGGGTAGTTGGCGGTGTTCTGCTCGACCACGTGCACCAGTCCGCCGGTCTCGTGGCTGACGTTGGCGAGGAACGCCGCGGCCTCCTGCTTCTTCACGGTGTCGCTGCCGGTGTTGGCGAATCCGGGGTACGCGCCGAGGGCGGCGGTGAGCCCGCTGTAGGAGTAGAACGAACTCCGGTTCGGGAACATCTGGTTGAACTGCGCCTCGCTCACGACGAATCCGGCGGCGGAGGCGGTGGGGGCCGACTGGAGCACCAGGGCGGCACCCGAGACGGCGAGCGAGGTCAGGACGGCGGCGATACGGCGCCTCGACACAGGATCAACTCCTTTGTGCGGCACGGCCGCACCCGTACGAGGGCAGGGCGGGGCCCGGCCTCGTGCGCACGCGCCGGTGGTACCGGCCACGGGGGTGGGGGGCGGCCGTGGTGGGGGGTGTGGAGGCACACTCAACCGCATTTGGTCTGTACCAGTCAAGGACGGAGACCGGCCGACCGACCGCGCCCGCGCCGCGGCCGACCGACCGCCGGTGACCGGGCGTCAGTCCCCGGCCGGGTGCAGGAAGGGGCGCACCTCGACGGGCAGAGTCGTGGCCCGGGCCGCCTTGCGCCCCCACTCCAGGGCGGCGTCCAGGTCGGGCGCCTTGATCAGACAGAGCCCGCCCAGGTATTCCTCGCCCCCGGCACGGGGTCCGTCCGTGACCAGCACGTCCTCACCGCTGGGACGCAACACCCTGGCCGTCTCCGGGCCGTACAGCCCGCCGGCGAAGACCCAGGCCCCTGCCTCGCGCAACTCCTGGTGGAAGGCCTCGACCCCGGCCATGACCTCCGAGAGCGCCTCGGCCGAGGGCGGGGTGCCCTCGCTGGGCTGGATCACGCTGAGCAGGTAGTACTTCATGGCGCCCTCCTTGACGTCGTGCCGTTGTCCCACCTCCTACACGAACGACGGCTCCCCGGATCGGCACCTCGCCCGACGGTGCCGGGAGAATCATTTCCATGACCGTCGCAACGCATCCCCTCGTCGCCCGTGCCCGCCTGCTCGCGGACGACCTGCTCGCCCCGCACGCCGAGCGCGTCGACCAGGCGGGCGTGCCCGTGAGCCATGTCGAGGCGGTGAAGCGGTCGGGTCTGCTGGGGGTCGGCGCGCCGGCGGAGTACGGCGGGGCGGCGGCGCCCGCCGCCGTGGCCCGGCGGACGGCGGAGATCCTGGCCGGGGCCTGCTGCTCGACCTGGTTCGTGACGACGCAGCACTACACGCCGGTGAAGCTGCTGGCGGCAAGCGGACTTCCGGTGCGCGAGCGGCTGTTGCGTCCGCTGGCGTCCGGAGAACTGCTCGCGGGCATCGCCTACGCGCACGTCCGCGCCTTCCCCCGGGTGCCCGTGCGTGCCGTGCCCGAGCGCGGCGGCTGGCGCTTCGACGGCACCGTGCCCTGGTACACGGGGTGGGGGCTGAACGACGTGATGCTGCTGGCGGGCGTGACGGACGCGGCCGAGGTGGTGTTCGCGTTCGCCGAGGCGCGCGAGCAGCCGGGTCTGCGCCCGTCGCCGCCCATGCGGCTCGCGGCGCTCACCGCCTCTCGCACGGTGTCGCTGCGCCTGGAAGGCCTGTGGCTGCCCGGGAAGGCGGTCGTCCTGCGCACCCCGCAGAAGGAGTTCGCCGTGGTCGACCGCCCCCGCAACACCAACGCCTCCCCGGCCGTCTTCGGCGTGGCCGACGCGGCGCTCGCCCTGCTGGACGGCGTCCCGGAGGCGGAGGAGACGGCGCGTTCCCTGCGCACCCGCCTGGACGAGACGCGTGAGCGGGCGTACGCCCTGTGGGATCATCCGGTGCCGCACGAGCGCATCGAGGAGCGGCTGGCGCTGAAGACACGGTCGTACGACCTGATGCGTGCCGCGACGACCGCAGCGGTCGTGGCCGGGGGCGGCCGGTCCCTGGACCTGGGCAGCCGGGCCCAGCGGCTGTTCCGCGAGGGGATGTTCCTGCTGGTCCAGGGCCAGACGGCCGAGGTGCGCCGGGCCCACCTCGGCCATCTGGGCGACTGAGGCTCAGCTCGCGAACGGCACCTGCGCCGAGGGCGCGTCCGGTATGCCGCACGGGTGCCGCCACAGCCCCCGTGCGGCGAGCCGTGGCAGCACGCCCTCGCCGAACCAGTACGCCTCCTCCAGGTGCGGGTGACCCGAGAGCACGAACTCCTCGATGCCGAGCGCCGCGTACTCCTCGATCCGCTCGGTGACCTCCTCGTGGCTGCCGACCAGGCGGGCGGCCCGGAACCACAGGTAGTGGTAGCCGAGGAGCCGGCCGATGGAGCCGTCGCCTCGGCGGCGGTCTCCCGCAGGGTCTCGCGGGCCTCGGCCTCGGTGTCGCGGGCGACGAGGAAGCCGTTGAGGCCGAACTTCGGTGCTCTGCGCCCGGCTTCGGCGGCGGACTTGCGTATGTCGTCGATCTGGTCGACGACCCCGTCGAAGTCCTTGCCGTTGGAGAAGTACCAGCCGGAGACCCGGCCGGCCATCCGCCGGGCGGCGGTGGAGTTGCCGCCCTGGAAGATCTCCGGGTGCGGGCGCCCGGGGTGTTCAGCCTTCACCGGCTCTGCGGGCATGCGGCACTCCTGTTGCGGATGGTCGGGGAAAGTCTTCGGGCACGCCGGATTCCGGACAGGTGAGAAGCGGGAATTCAGGCGTGAAGGACGCAGACCCGAAGGAAGGAGACCCGAAGGGTGAGGAGGGAGGCGTGGCGGATCCGGACGGTGATCAGGCCGCGAGACAACAGGAAACGCTGGAGACGCGCGCGAGGTCGACATGGCGTCGCCGCGTGAGGTCCAGCCGCATCTTCATGCCGCCGGTCGTGGCAGCGTCCTGTGAGGGCCGTCAAGGAAAACCCGGCCGTCCGACGTTCCGGCTCATGGGATTCCACAGAGCTGTGACACGGAAGTCCAGCCGGTCGCCCTACTCCTCCTCGCGCGCGGGGACCACCACGAGGAAGTCGTCCGCCTTCAGGTCCATCACGACCGTGGCGGGCTGGCCCTCGGCCCTCAGGCGTGCCGCGTACTCCTCCGCCGGCCAGGATCCGCGCGGAGCTCCCGCGGGAAACCGCTCCATCACCTTCGCACCCATACCGGCAGCCACCTCCGCGTACGACCGTTCACCGCGTCCGACAACGTGCGATCCGTACGTTCCGGCTGCCCGCTGCGGGCGTGCCCATGCGATGGGCGCCCGGTCGGCGCAGGGAGCGCGTCCGGCTCCGCCCCCGTGAGGGACAGTGGTGCCGGGAGCGCCGAGAGGGACGCACGGGCATGATGAACGAACGCTGACGACCCGGGGGCGCGGCCGCTCAGTCTGGTCACGGGGGCGACGGGGTACACCGGCGGCCGGCTGGTGCCCGAGCTGCCGGCCGCCGGGTACCGGGTGCGCTGTCCGGCCCGCTCCCCCGGCAAGGGCGGGCGGCAGCCTCCGCACCGACCGCCGGGAACGGACGGTCGCGGTTCCGCCGGAGGCACTGTGGCGGGTGATCGAGGGCATCGGCTGCGACAACGGCTGGTACTCCTTCCCGCTCCCCCGGGCGCTGCGCGGCCGGCTGGACCGGCTTGGCCGGCGGGGTCGGGGTGCGCCGCGGACGCCGGGACGCCCAGCGGCTGCGGGTGGGTGACTCGCCGGGCTTCTGGCGAGTCGAGGAGATCGGGCCGGGGCGGCTGCTGCGGCTGCGGGCGGAGTCACGGCTGCCGGGCCTGGCCCGGCTGGAGATGTACGCCGGCACGGACGCCGAGGGCCGCACCCGCCACCGTCAGCGTGCCCTGTTCCCTCCGCACGGGCTGCTGGGCCACGTCTGCCGGTGGGGCGTCCCGCTCTTCCACGCCGTCGTGTTCGGCGGCATGGCCCGCGACATCGCGCAGGCCGCGGTCGCGTCGGCGCGTGCCGCCCCGCCCGGAGCCCTCACCTCTACACATAAAGGAAAAATGAGCGCAAAATATGGCTGCGCGGCGCTCACCGCACACCGCCCCGGACGCGGTCGGCCCGCACAGTCGGAAGGAGACGATCATGGCCAACGTCTCGCACGGCAGAGGTGACATCACCACCCACCCCGATGTCTCGGAAATGCGGGCGCGCTACGCCCGCGTGGTCGGTGGTCGTGATGTGGCGCTCGTGGACGGCCCGGTGTTCCTGCTCGGCCTCTACTGCGCCGCGTCCCCGTGGATCCTCCACTACACCACGAGCCAGCCTCCGCTCGTGGTCCACAACCTGATCATGGGAATCGCCCTGGGCCTGCTGGCCCTGGGGTTCACCGCCGCCCCGGCGCGGATGTACGGCCTCAGCTGGGCCATGTGCGCCCTGGGGGTCTGGATGGTCGTCTCGCCGTGGATCGTCGGCAGTCGCCCGGACGCCGGCGTGGTGGCCAACAACGTCGTGATCGGCGCCCTGGCCGTGATCCTCGGGCTGATGTGCGCCGCCACCGCGGCGAAGAGCGCCCCTCGGGCGTAGGAAGTGTCGAGGGCCGGTCCGCGCACGGCGGACCGGCCCGCCCNGGGTCGGCGGCCCGGCGCCGGCCACGGCTCCCGCGGGAGCGGACTGCCGGTCCTGGCGTGCCCCCCGGTTTCAGCGGGCATCAGACAAGGGCGCGGGGACTACGACACAGAGGGGCGAAGATGGAGATCACCGGCATCATCAGTGCCATCGTCATCGGCATCATCATCGGTGTCCTGGGACGGCTCGTCGTCCCCGGCCGCCAGCGCATCGGCGTTCTCTGGACGATCCTCATCGGCATCGTGGCCGCGCTGATCGGCGCGGCGATCGCCTCCGCACTCGGCGTCGCCGACACCAAGGGCGTCGACTGGATCGAGTGGCTCATCCAGATCGCCCTGGCGGCACTGGGCGTCGCCGCCCTGGAGCGCGTGAAGGCGGGCCACCGCTGAGCCGCCACCGGCGCACGCCCTCGGCGGCGGGCGCACGCGGGGCTTCTACGGCTCGTGGACGTACGGCGTCGTGGTGGTCAGTGGCGTGAAGCCGAGGCGTTCGAGGATGGGACGGCTCTGACTGGAGGCGTCGACCTGGAGATAACGGTATCCGTGGTCGGCGGCGAGGCGGGCGCGGTGGGCGACGAGGGCGCGGTAGAGGCCCCGGCCGCGCCAGCCCCCGACGGTCCCGCCGCCCCACAGACCCGCGAAGCCCGTGCCGGGCACCAGTTCCATACGGGCCGCGCTCACCGGTGCGTCGCCGGCGAGGGCGACGACGGCGACGACCGTGTCCGGCTCGGCGGCGAGCCGGGCGAGAAGGCGGTGGCGCAGAGCGGAGCCGTCCGTGCCGAACGCCTTCTCGTGCACGCCGACCAGGAGGTCGACGCCCGCCGCGTCGGTGACCTCGCGCAGGCGTACGCCGACGGGCGGTTCGGCGTCGAGGTCCAGGTCGGCGGCCTCGGCGACCATCAGCGTCTCCTCGGGCCCGGGCGTGAAGCCGGCCTTCCGGAGCCGCCGGCCGAGGTCCGCAGGCCGGTCGTGCCCGTACAGCTTCCACTCGAAGCCGTGGCCCGACTCGCGGAAGAACGCCATCTGTTCGGCGATCATCGCGTCCGCGTCCGCGACGTCCGGGTCCGACCACAGCACGCCGTTCCAGTCCCGCGGGGAGCCGACCTGGCGCACCACGCCTCCCGCCCGCTCCACGCGCGTGCCGGGGCCGTCGGGGCGGGCGTCTGCGCGCAGGTCCCGGTCGTGAAGGGCGAGTACCGCGGTGTGATCCATGCGCCCACTCCAGCAAACCGTGCGGGTACGGGGCAACAGGTTTACGGCCCACCGGTCAGGGGGTCCGGTGGGCCTTCCGCCGGGCCTGCGCCCGGGGCGTCAGCGCGTCGCGCCGGGCCGGTGGCGCCGGTACAGGGCGGCCCCGCCGATCAGCAGCGCCGCGCTCGCGGCGGCCATCGGTACGGCCTGGTCCGCGCCGGTGTGGGCCAGCGACTCCTGCGTCCGCGGCTCGGGCGCGGGGTGCGTCACGGGCCTCGGCAGCGGGTGCGGCACGGCCCGTGCGGGCGGCTCGGGCACGGGCTCGCCGATCTCCTCGTAGGAGTCGTTCGTGGAGGAGTTGCCGACGGCCGGGTTGCCGACGCCCACCACGTTCACGCTGTTGCCGCTGACGTTCACCGGGGCGTGCACCGGCAGCTGGATCTGGTTGCCGGAGAGCACACCGGGCGAATCCTTTCCGCCCGCGTGTGCCACCGCACCGCCGCTTTCGTGCCCCGCCGCCGTACCGGCCCTCTCGTGCCTCACCGCCTCGCCGGCCGACGACGCCCGGTCCCTCCCGGCGGACGCGTTGACGCAGTGGTTGTCCGCCGCGGGGTTGAGGAGCCCCACCACGTTCACCGTGTTCCCGCACACGTTCACCGGAGCGTGCACCGGCACCTGAATGGTGTTGCCGGAGATCGCACCGGGCGAGCCGACCGCGGCACCCTCCGCCGCGGCGCCGCCGTCCGCCGCGAAGGCGGCGGACATCGGCACGGTCATCGCCATCGCGCCGGAGGCGGCGGCGAGGGCGATCACACTGTTCCGGGTAACCCGTTTCATCGGTTCCCTGCCTTCCAGACATGGTCGCGGGCGCTCGCCCGCACCGGGTAAAACGCTGGGGAAGGATCCGGGTTATGGCTTGGCGGCCTTTCACCCCATCGAGGGGCACGGTTATCGAACAGCGGGTAACGCCTCGTACGACCGACGGCGAGGCCCGGATACGGCACCGGACGGACGCCCGTCGGCAGGCGCCGTCCACAGGCGTCGCCTATCGTGATCGAGGGCGCTGTTGCCGAACCGCAGCCGAGCGTTGCTGGAGGCTCCGATGCCGGCCAAGCCGTCCGTGCGGCGCACGGCCCGGCGCCTGGCGTGCGCCGGGGCCGTCACACTGACACTGCTCGGCGCCGGGCTGCCCGCGGCGGCCGACGGCGGCGGGCAGCCCGGCCCGGACCGGTTCCACCGCCAGAGGGTGACGTGGTCGGCGTGCGAGGCGGGCACACCCGCGGACCTGCAGTGCGGGAAGGTCACCGTCCCCCTCGACTACGCGCACCCGGACGCGGGCACCCTCGACCTGGCCCTGGCCCGCTACCGGGCCACCGGGCCCCCACGCGGCTCGGTGCTGCTGAACTTCGGCGGCCCCGGCGCCGCCGGCGTGTCCGAACTGGCCACCGGCGGCAAGCGGTTCATGGACCTGACCGACGGCTACGACGTGGTCTCCTTCGACCCGCGGGGCGTCGGCAGGTCCTCCCCGGTCAGCTGCGGCCTCGCCACGGACGACGCGAACGCGCGGGCGGTCGGTGCGGCCGGCGACCTCCGCGACCCGCGGGTCGCGCACGAGCGGCTCGCGGCGTGGCGGCAGCTGGCCACCGCCTGTGTGAAGCACTCCGGCCCGGTCCTGGCGCACATGGGCACCGTCGACGCGGCCCGGGACCTCGATGTGATACGTCAGGCACTCGGCGACGACAAGCTCAACTACCTGGGCTTCTCCTACGGCACCCGGCTCGGCGCGGTGTACGCGGCGCGGTTTCCCGGCAAGGTCGGGCGGATGGCCCTCGACGGGGTGGACACGCTGACCGAGTCGGCGGCGGAGCAGGGGCTGGTGGCCGTCGAGGGACAGCAGACGGCGCTCGACGGCTTCCTCGACTGGTGCGTGCAGGACGCCGGCTGCCCGTTCGGCGACGACCGCCGCGCGGCCGGCGATCAGGTCGTCCGGCTCGTCCGCTCGCTCGACGAGAACCCGGTGCCGAGCGGCTCCGGCTCCCGGCTGACCGGCCAGGACCTGGTGCGCGCGCTCGGACGGGGCCTCTACGGCAAGCGGCTGTGGCCCTCCCTGGAACGGGTGATCGTCTCACTGGTGCAGGACGGCGACACGCGCGGCGTCACGGCCTTCTCCTCCGGCGGCGTCACGCTGCCGGCCCGGCGGGGTGACGGGCCGGCCGGCACCGCGGGGATCCCGCCGGACAACCTGCCCGCCGCGCTGATGGCGGTCAACTGCGCGGACGACCCCGACCGGCCCGGAGCCGAGCAGCTCACCAGGGAACTCGGCCGGCTGGGCACCGCGTACGAACAGGCCTCTCCGGTCTTCGGCCGTGCCCGGCTGAACGAACTGCTGATGTGCCACGGCCGCCCCAGGGGCACCGACTTCGTCCGCGACAGGGTGAGGAACGTCGACACGGCCAGGATGCTGCTGGTCGGCACCCGCGGCGACCCGGCGACGCCGTACCGCTGGACCGTGGAGACGGCGCGGCGGCTCGGCCCGTCCGCCGTGGTGCTCGACAACCGGGCCGACGGGCACACGGGCTACCTCTCCTCCCGGTGCGTGCACCGGAAGGTGAACGACTTCCTGCTGTACGGCTCCCTGCCGGCCGGCGGCAGCTCGTGCGGGAAGGACCCGGAACCGCCCGGGAGCGGGTAGAGGGGCCGCTCAGCCGGTGACGATCAGCGGGCGGTAGAGGTCCAGCCAGACGGCCAGGTCGAGGGCCCTCTCCAGGCCGCGCCGCGCCGCCTGGGTGCCGGGGGTGGCCTCGCGGTGCGCGACGCGGCGCAGCCGTTCGGGGTCGACGAGGTCGAAGACCGGGTGGTCCGGCCGGGCGAGCAGGTCCTTGGCCTGGTCCTGCAGTGCGAGCGCGTACTTGGGGTCCTGGGTGGACGGGTAGGGGCTCTTGACCCTGTCGTACACGGACTTCGGCAGCAGGTCGGCGGTCGCCTCCCGCAGCAGGCTCTTCTCCCGGCCGTCGAAGGACTTCAGGGCCCAGGGGGCGTTGTAGACGTACTCCACGAGGCGGTGGTCGCAGTAGGGCACGCGGACCTCCAGCCCGACGGCCATGCTCATGCGGTCCTTGCGGTCGAGCAGGGCGCGGACGAAGCGGGTCAGGTGGAGGTGGCAGATCCGCCGCATCCGGAACTCGAAGTCGCTCTCGCCGTCCAGGCGGCTCACGGCGCGCACGGCGGTGCGGTAGCCGTCGGCGACGTACGCCGGGATGTCGAGGGCCCGGGCGAGGCCGGGGCGCAGGACGCCGGCGTCGTCGCCGAAGTCGCGCAGGTACCGCACCAGCCAGGGGAAGGTGTCGGCGCGTCGCGCCTCCTCGTCGAAGAAGTGCTGGTAGCCGCCGAAGACCTCGTCGGCGGACTCGCCGGACAGGGCGACGGTGGAGTGGTCCCGGATGCTGCGGAACAGCAGGTACAGCGAGGCGTCCATGTCGCCGAAGCCCAGGGGCAGGTCGCGGGCGCGGACGACCCGCTGCCGGACCTCCGGGGCGGCGAGGGTGTGCGCGTCGAGCACGATGTCCTGGTGGTCGGTGCCGGCGGCGCGCGCCAGGTCGTGCACGAACGGCGTGTCGGGGGTGGCGCGCAGGTCGTCGGCGACGAAGTGGTCGGTCTGTCCGACGAAGTCGACGGCGAAGCTGCGCACCTTCTCGCCGTGCTCGGCCAGTTGCCGGGCGGCGAGCGCGGTCATGGCGGAGGAGTCCAGGCCGCCGGAGAGCAGGGTGCAGCGGGGCACGTCGGCGACGAGCTGGCGGCGCACGATGTCGTCCAGGAGGGTGCGGACGGTGGCGACGGTGGTGTCGCGGCCGTCGGGGTGCGGCCGGGTTTCGAGCCGCCAGTAGACGCGGGTGCGCAGGCCGGTGCGGCCGACGGTGACGACGGTGCCGGGCTCGACCTCGTGCATGCCGTCCCAGACGGCGTGCCCCGGGGTCTTGACGAAGGTGAACAGCTCGCGCAGGCCGTCCAGGGTCACCCGGGGGCTCACCAGGGGGTTGGCGAGGATGGCCTTGGGTTCGGAGCCGAAGAGGACACCGTCGGGGGTGGGTCGGTAGTAGAACGGCTTGATGCCCATGCGGTCGCGGATCATGACGAGCTCGTCGCGCCGTCCGTCCCAGACGGCGAAGGCGTACATGCCGTTGAGGCGTTCGGCGACGGCGTCGCCCCACTCCAGGTAGCCGCGCAGGACGACCTCGGTGTCGGAGTCGGTGGCGAAGCGGTGGCCGCGGGCGGTGAGGCCGCGGCGCAGTTCGGTGAAGTCGTAGGTCTCCCCCGAGTAGACGAGGGCGACGGTGCCCTCCGGGGTGCCGGCGGTCATCGGCTGGCGGCCGCCGGGCAGGTCGATGATCGCGAGCCGGCGGTGTCCGAGGGCCGCCGGGCCCTCGGACCAGGTGCCGCGGTCGTCGGGGCCGCGGCAGGCCATCGTCCCGGTCATCGCGTCCAGGGTCGCGGCCTCGGTCCGGAGGTCGCGGTCGTAGGAGACCCAGCCGGTGATGCCGCACATCGGTTACCTCCCGCGAAACCGGTTGCATCGACCATCTATATGACGAGCGTGTGTCATCGGGCGGCAGTGGTCAACGCGTCCGTGGCCCGGATGCCACGGCGGGCTCCGCGGTTCCGGCCGTTCTTTGCTCCTGGAACATCCACCGGAACGCCTGCCACCAGGTGCGGAGCGTCAGGAATCGGCCGAGGGCAAAGACTTCTCCAAGGACCTCTCCGGGGTCCGCGGGCCGGTCCTGCCCGGCCCGGTCACCTTGCCGCGGAAGGGCGGATGTTCTGGTTCAGGCGGAACAGGTTGGTGGGGTCGTAGGCGTCCTTGACCCCGACGAGCCGGTCGAGGACCGCGCCCGGGTACGAGGCGCGGACCTTGTCGTCCGCCGCGTCGCCGGTGAAATTGACGTACATGGCACCGCGGCCGTGGCGTGCGATGTCCTCGCGGGCGGCACGCCGGACCGCGTCGTCGAGCTCGCCGACGTCGATCCGCACCCCGCCGTCGTGGCCGAGCAGCACGAGGTCGTCCCGGAGGGTCACGACGTCGCCGGGTGTCCCCGCGGAGGCCAGGGCGCGTCGCGCGGCGTGCAGTGCCTGGTGGAGGTTGTTCGACGCGGCCGTCCGGTCGAGGTCCGGCCGGAGCAGGCCGTAGAGCTTCTCCCGGTGCATCCGGTGCATCCGGTGGCCCGGTGCCGGGCACAGCGGCCTCAGCGGGCTCCGGGCCTTGCGCAGGCGCCAGGCCCCGGTGGCGACCGGGCGGTCCCCCACCGCCACGGCGAAGCCGCCGAGGAGCCGGATGTACACCTCATCGGCCATCGCTGCCTCATGAGCAGGCTACCCCGCGGCCGGTGTCCGGCACCCGCGCAGGCCCCCGTGGTGCCGCCCGCGCCGGCGCGCGAGGGCCGTGCGGACACGCCTCCGTCCGGAGCGGATCACGCCGGGGCCGTGGTGTGGCGGCCGTAGCAGCGAAAGGACCCGCGCGCCAGTCGAGTTGCCCCGAATGCCTGATGCGCGCATCGGCCCTATCGTGCTGTCATGGAGCACGAGCTGAGTCCTTCGATACTCACCGAGCTGCGGCGTCCGCGCCCCTACCCCGCGGTGTCCGTGCTGACGCCGATGCACCGCCGCGAGCCCGACAACGCACAGGATCCGGTCCGGCTGCGCAACGTGGTGGCCGAGGCCAAGAAGCAGCTGGACACCGACCCGCAGGTCACCCGGGAGCGACGCAACGACGTCGTCCGGCAGCTCGACCAGGCCCTCGCCGAGGTGGACCTGACGTACGCCGAGGACGGTCTGGTCATCTTCGCCGCCCCCGGCGAGCACCAGGTGTGGTCGCTGTCGCGCAGCGTGCCGGAGCGCGTGGTCCTCTCGGACACCTTCCTGACCCGCAACCTGGTCTCCGCACAGACCGCCGCGCGCCCGCTCTGGGTCCTGTCCGTCTCCGCGGACCGCGTGACGCTGTGGAGCGGCGACGGCGAACGCGTCACGGAGGACCACGCCGGCGGCTTCCCGCTGACCAGGAAACTCGTCGAGAACTTCGACGCCGAGCGCCGGATGCAGATCGGCGACGAGCCGAGCACCTTCCGGGACCAGGGCACCCGCCAGTTCCTGCGGGAGGCGGACAGCGCGATGAGCGCGGTCCTGCGCGAGCACCCGCGTCCGCTGTACGTCACGGGCGAGCCGGCGGCGCTGTCCGCCCTGGAGGAGGTCGGCAGTGTCGCCAAGTGCGCGGCGCCCGTCCAGCACGGCGGTCTGGCGCACGCCACCCCCGAGGCCGTCTGGCGGGCCGTACGACCCGTGCACGACGAGGTGACGCGGAGCGACACCGCGGCGGTGGCCCGCGAGCTGGAGGCGGCCCGCGGACGCAAGGAGTACGCGGCCGGTGTCGACGAGATCTGGCAGACCGCCCGGGAGGGCCGCATCCGGCTGCTGGCCGTCGAGGAGAACTACCGGGTGACGGCGCGCGACAGCGCCGGCGGCCATCTGGTCCCGGCGGACGCCGGGGAACCGGGCGCCCGCGAGGACATCGTGGACGAGATCGTCGAGCAGTGCCTGGAGACGGGTGCCGACGTCCGCTTCGTCCCCGACGGCGCCCTGG
The DNA here is from genome assembly GCF_001906585.1 of Streptomyces kebangsaanensis. Lineage (GTDB taxonomy): Bacteria > Actinomycetota > Actinomycetes > Streptomycetales > Streptomycetaceae > Streptomyces > Streptomyces kebangsaanensis. The sequence continues at coordinate 83,458 of NZ_JUJA01000144.1, forward strand.
GCGACGCGCAGGGAATCGCCGGAGTGCTGCGCTACTGACGAAATCGACGAAAAGAGCGGCCGGGCCGCTCCCCTCGCCGAGGTCCTGCGCCGCCCGCGGACCGTCGGTGCGGAGGGAGTGCGCACGTGGAGGCACTGCCGACGGCCTTCGCACGAGGGCTGCCCGTGCTGTGCGAGAAGCCGATGACGCCCGGCTCCGCCGGAGCGCCGCGGGTCGCCGAGGCGGCGGCGCGGCTCGGGCGACGGCCGGCCCGGCCGGGTCGGGCCGTGCCGAAGAGGCGCTCAGGCCCAGGTCGACAGCCGTGGAGAGGTCCTCCCGGCCGGGCGGCACCACGGCGTGGCTCCGCTGCGGGAAGCGGCGCAGCGGTGGGGTCGCGAACCGGAGCAGGGCCAGGCCGGAGGGCGAGTGCAGCTCCAGCACCGCACGGAAGGCGCCGCACGGCCACAGGTGCACGTCCCCGGCCCCGGCCCGCCGCCGGAGCCCCCTCGTCCAGCAGGGCTCGGGAGAAGGTCCGCGTGACGTCCTTGCCGTCGAGGGCGGCCTCGGGCGGGAAGTCCGGGTGCACGGCCGGCTGGTCCGCGGAGGCGTGGCGCAGGGTGACGGGCACGGGGAGTTCCCGCCCGTGCGCGGTGATCAGGTGGGCGCGGGCGGGCTACTCGAGGGTGATGTCCGTGGTCGGTCTCCCCTGTGGGCCGTCAGGTCGGCCGTTGTGCCGTTGTGCCGTTGTGCCGTTGTGCCGTTGTTGTCAGGAGCCCGCAGGGGCCTTTCGCATGACGCCTGACCGGCCACCCATCCATGTGACCTGAGTCACTTCCCCGGTCGTGGACCTCGGAAGACCGTGGCATATGCCGGATGCACCCTCGTGTCGTGTCTTGCCAAATCCCTTACGGGCCGTCGCCGGCTGTGCGACAGTCGTAACGGTCCCTCCCGCCGCCCCGGCCGTACCGTCCCGCATCGGAGTGCGTCATGCCGCCCCACCTCTCCGCGGACCGCCCGCCCGCCCAGCCACCAGGGCGCGGCCCGCTCGACGCGCTGATATCGCAGGCGCGCCGGCTCAGGGGCGAGGTGGACGCCGTACGGCGGGACGCGCAGGGCGACGCGTCGGATCCTCAGGTCCGCTGGGAGCGTGCGCTGTGCGACCTGGCGCTGCATCAACTCGCGGAACTGGACGGCCACTTGGCACAGCTGAGGGACGGTCCGCCACCGGTGGCCGCCGCGCCCGCCGCAGTCCCCGCGGCGCCGCCCGGCTCGCTGCTCAGCCGGGTCGGCAGCGCCGAGTGGAACCTGCTGACGGGCGAGGCCGACTGGTCGGGCGAGCTGTTCCAGATCCTCGGCCGCGACCCCGCCGTACCCCCGCTCACCCTCGACGAACTGCCCTCCGTGGCGCTGGAGGAGGACCGGCCCCGGCTGACCGCGATGGTCACCGACTGCCTGGTCGACGCGCGGCCCGTCGACGGGGAGTTCCGCATCGTGCGGCCCGACGGCGCCGTCCGCACGGTGCACATGATGGGCGAGCCCGTGCTCGACGCCGACGGCGGCACCGCCTCGATGTGGGCGGTGCTGCGGGACGTCAGCGAGCTGCGCCGCAGCCAGTCGGAGGTGCGCGAGACCCGTGACTCGCTGCAGCACCACCGGCACCGCGCGCAGACCGAGCACCGGCTCGCGGTCGAGCTGCGGGAAGCCGTGCTGCCGCCGTGGCGCGGCTCCCCGCGGCTCCCGCGCCGGGGCCGACCCGCACTCGACCTGGCCGTCCACCGCCTGCCGTCCTCGGCCGGCACGCCGGCCGGGGGCGACTGGTACGACGCGCTGGAGCTGGCCGACGGCGACACCCTGCTCGGCGTCGGCGACCTCACCGGCCGCGGGCCCGGCGTCGCCTCCGGCATGGCGATGCTGCTGGGCGCCGTGCGCGGCATGGCGATGGCCGGCGCCGGGCCCGGGCAGCTGATGACCTGGCTCAACCAGCTGCTGGACACCGCCGCCCAGCCCGCCCTGGGCAGCGCCGTCTGCTTCCGCTACCGCCCCGCCACCCGCACCCTGACGTGGGCACGGGCAGGACACCCCGCCCCGCTGCTGTTCCGCGACGGGACGGGGTGGACGCCGGACGCCCCGGAGGGCGCCCTGCTCGGCGCCGCCTCGAAAGCCCGCTACGGGCAGGCCGAGGAGACCCTCGAGACGGGCGACCTGCTCCTGCTGCACACCGACGGGCTGGTGCCGCGGCGCGGCCGGAGGACCGCCGCACAGCGCCTGCTCGACCTGGCCCCGCGGTTCGCCGCGGCGCGCGACGCACAGGACTGCGTACGGACGGTCGTGGAGGAGTTCGGCGGGACCGAGCGCGAGGACGACGCCTGCGTGCTGGCCGCCCGGGTGATGTCGTGACCGGTGTGCGGAACCGCCGGCGCTACGCCGGCGCGCTCCCGGTGTTCCTCCCCTTCGGCTTGGGCAGGGCCAGCCGGATCTCCTCCCGCAGCTCACTGATCTTCGGATAGGTGGCGTACTCGGCGGTGAGCCGGTACATCTCGCGCAGCCGGTCCCAAGTGCGGCGGGAGGAGTTCGACCCCATCGCCATCAGAGCCAGCCGTGCGTACCGGTCCGCCTGTTCGGGGTCGTCCGCGATGAAGCAGGCGGAGGCCATGGACAAGTGATCGAAGATCTTCGACCGCTCCCGTCCGTCGACACGGAGGGCCAGGGCTTTTTCCGCGTAGTGCTGGGCGTGCGCGGCCGCGTCCGGGTCGTGCTCCGCCAGCGTGCGGTACGCGAGCGCCTGCATGCCGTACAGATCCTCGTCCTTGAAGGTCTGCATCCAGTCGAGCGGTTCCGCACTACCCGTGCCGGAGACGAAGAGGTCCTCCGCCCGGCCGAGGGTGCGGCGCATGGCCTGGCCCTTGCCCATCGAGGCCTGGGCCCAGGCCTCGATGGTGTGGAACATCGCCTTGGTGCGCGGCTGGAGGCGCTCGCCGGAGCCGGACTGGGCGAGTTTCATCAGGTCCAGTGCCTCGTCGGGGCGGCCCAGGTGCACCATCTGGCGTGCCGCGCGGGACAGCGCCTCGCCGGCGCGGGGCCGGTCGCCGCCCTCCCGCGCGGCGTGGGCGGCGATGACGAAGTACTTCTGGGCGGTGGGTTCCAGGCCGACGTCGTGCGACATCCAGCCGGCCAGGACCGCGAGGTTGGCGGCGACGCCCCACAGGCGCCGCTGGAGGTGGGGTGGGTGGCCGTAGGCGAGCATGCCGCCCACCTCGTTGAGCTGGCCGACCACCGCCTTGCGCTGCAGTCCGCCGCCGCGGGCCGCGTCCCAGGCCCGGAACACCTCCACCGAGCGTTCCAGTTCCTCGATCTCCTGCGACCCGACGGGGGCGGCGTCGTAGCGGTCGAACCCGGCGGGGTCGGCGTGCAGGGGGTGGTCGAGGTCGGGAGCGTCGGCCTTGAGTGTCGGATCGGTGTGCAACCAGTCGTGCATGGCGCTGCTGAGTGCGGATCCCGCGGCGAGCGCGGCGCCCGCGCCCACCAAGCCGCGTCGGTTGAGCATGAGGTCCATTCCCGTGAATTCGGTGAGGACCGCGGCGGTCCGCTCGGGCGCCCACGGCACACCGTCGGGATGTTCCGCACTCCCGCCGCCCTGCCGTTTCCCCGTACGCCCGTGCCGTACCAGACCGAGGTCCTCGATGGTCACGACACGGCCGAGACGCTCGGTGAACAGGGCCGCCAGCACCCGTGGCACGGGATCGCGCGGGATCTCTCCCATGTCGATCCAGCGCCGCACCCGGGAGGTGTCGGTCGCCAGCTGGGGGTGGCCCATGGCCGCCGCCTGCCGGTTGACGAGCCTCGCGAGTTCCCCTTTGGACCAGCCGGCCAGGCCGAACAAGTCCGCGAAACGGGCGTTGGGTTGTCCTGTCACGTCAAGCCCCCAGGTACTCGGCTGAGTTGACAGTAGACCCGGCGAGACTTGCCGGGCGACTATTCGCCAGGGTTCGCCAGGGTGCGCCAGATGGTGTGCCAGTGCCCACCGGGTGTCAGGTAGGAACGCGCCAACCCGGCTCGGTCGCCGAGGGACATTCCCCAGGGTGCACCCGGGCGTCCGGGCCGGGCAGCGCGCGTCAAGCAGCAGGCACACGAAGGGATCTGTCTCGCCCATGTACGCAGCATCGTCCTCCGTGTCCGCCCCGCCCCGGTCGCCGCGTCCCCGTCCGGGTGCCGGCGGCCCCTACCTCGACCCCGCGCGTCCGGCGGCCCCTGTGCCCGGTGCGGTCCGTACGCGGCGCGCCGCGGGGCTCGGCACGCAACCGCTCAGCGGAAGAATCGACCTGTCCGGCCCTCAGGGCGCCCAGCTGCGCACGGCACTCGCCTCGGTGCACCGGATCTGCCCGGAGTTCGCTCCGGTGCAGGTGCTGCGCCGCAGTGGGCGGTCCGTGCTCCTGGTCGGCACGACCGGGCGCACTACGGCCGTCGCCAAGTGTTTACTCGACCACTCCCCCGCGTGGGCGGAGCGCTACCGGCACGAGATAGCGGCGTACCGCTCGTTCGTCCGGCACCGGCCGCCTGTGCGGGTGCCCCGGCTGATCGCGGCGGACCCGGACAACTGCACGCTGGTGATCGAGCGCATGCCGGGCCGGGTGGCCGCGCTCCAGCGGCATCCGACGCAGGCGCCGCCGCAGGCGGACATCAGGGCGGCGCTGGGCGCGATCTGCCGGCTGAACGCCTGGCGGCCGCCGGCGGGTACGTTCGACGCCCCGCTGGACTACGCCGCCCGGATCTCCCGGTACCACGAACTGGGGCTGCTCACCGACCGGGACCTGGGCGACCTGCAGAAGCTGCTGCACGGCATCGCGCACGCCGCGGGCCGGCAGGGCATGGGCCAGTTCTGCCACGGCGACGCGCTGCTCGCGAACCTCCTGCTCTCACCGGCCGGTCCAGTGCTGGTGGACTGGGAGCACGCGGGCTGGTACCTGCCGGGCTACGACCTGGCGACGCTGTGGTCGGTCCTCGGGGACGCGCCGGTGGCGCGTCGGCAGATCAGCCAGCTCGCCCAGTCGGCCGGCCCGGCCGCGCGGGACGCGTTCCTGGTGAACCTGATGCTCGTGCTCACCCGTGAGATCCGCACCTACGAGACGGCCGTGCAGCGCTCGATGCACGACGCCACTCATCCGGGTGCCGCCCAGTCCGGTGAGGAACAGCGCCTGCTCCTGCGACGCCTGCACGACGACTGCCAACTGGCCCGCCGGGCGGTACGCGCGGCCGTAGGCACCCGCTGACGACCACGGCCCGCGGCGCGCCCCCCTCCCCGGGCGCCCGCGGCCGTTTCCTCGCCCCGCCCCGCTCCCGCCTCCCTCCCTCCCTCCCTCCCTCCTGGAGCAGTGCCTCCCGGAACCATTGGTGTACGCCACTGACGCCGCGCAGGCCTCGCGGGCGTCCGGGTGAAACTCGCCGGAGAGGCCGTTGACGTGGGGATTCACCTTCTCGCGCGCATGATTGACGGATCGTCGGACAACCGGTACCACTGACCCACGCCGGCCCCGCACGCCCCGTCACGCCCGAGCGCACCAGGAGGCTTCCTTGCGAGGATCCGTCACCGACTCCAGACCCGTGCCGGGAGGCAGACGCACGCGCGGCGCGGCGGGTGTCGCCGTCTCGGCGGCGTTGCTGTTACCGCTGCTGGGTGCCGCGCCGTCCGCGGGCGCGGCCGTGGACGACACCGGGCGGCTGCAGCGGGCGTTCGCGTCCGCGGCGGCCGAGTACCGCGTGCCGCTCAGCGTGCTGATGGGCGTGTCGTACCTGCAGTCCCGGTGGGACGGGCACGGCGGCGCGCCGAGCGTGACCGGCGGCTACGGGCCGATGCACCTCACCGACGCGCGCACCGCGCTCGCCGGGGCCCCGCACCACAGCGAGGGTACGGAGGACCCGCGCGGGGACGGTGCGCGTACGGCCCTGCGCCCGGATGCGAAGGTGCCGGAGAACTCCTCGCCGCCCGCCCGGCTGCGGACCCTGACGAAGGCGGCCGAGCTGACCGGGATCCCCGCTCAGCGGCTGCGCGACGACGAGTCGGCGAACATCGAGGGCGGCGCGGCCCTGCTCGCGGCCGCCCAGAAGAAGCTCGGCGAGCCGCTGAGCCGGGACCCGGCCGACTGGTACGGCGCGGTGGCCCGGTTCTCCGGCGCGGACGACAGCGCGACGGCGGCGGCGTACGCCGACGACGTCTACGACGTGATCCGCTCCGGTGAGCGGCGCGTCACCGACACCGGACAGCGGGTCGTCCTCGCCGCGCTGCCCCGCCTCTCCCCCGACACCGGCCAACTGGCCCGGACGGGTCTGCGCCGCGTCTCCGCGGCCGGTACGGAGTGCCCGGCCTCGGTGTCCTGCGAGTGGATCCCGGCGCCGTACGAGGAGTTCGGCGGGAACGACTACGGCAACCACGACCTGGGCGACCGGCCGAAGTCGCAGTCCATCCGGTACATCGTCGTCCACGACACGGAAGGGCGCTGGGACGGGGTCCTCAACCTCGTCCAGGACCCCACCTATGTGTCGTGGAACTACACGCTGCGCTCCACCGACGGGCACATCGCCCAGCACGTGAAGGCCAAGGACGTGGCCTGGCACGCGGGGAACTGGTACGTCAACGCCAAGTCGATCGGCCTGGAGCACGAGGGCTTCCTCGCCTCGCCGGACGCCTGGTACACGGAGGCGATGTACCGCGCCTCGGCGCGGCTGGTGAAGTACCTCGCCGAGAAGTACGGCATCCCGCTGGACCGGCAGCACATCCTCGGCCACGACACCGTGCCGGGGCCGACGGCCGGGACCGTCCCGGGCATGCACACCGACCCGGGGCCGTACTGGGACTGGCGGCACTACTTCGAGCTGCTGGGCCGCCCCTTCGAGCCGACCGCGGGCAGGAACGGCGGCATGGTGACGATCCGTCCCGACTACGCCGCGAACCGGCCCGAGTACACGGGCTGCGCCACCCGCGGCGAGCCGTGCGCCCCGCACGGCTCCGGCGCGGTGCGGCTGTACGCGCGGCCCGACACGTCCTCACCGCTGATCAAGGACATCGGTCTGAGGCCGGACGGCGGCGACTCCACGACCGACGTGAACGACATCGCCTCCCGGGTGGAGACCGGCCAGCAGTACGCGGTCGCCGACCGGCAGGGCGACTGGACGGCGATCTGGTACCTGGGGCAGAAGGCCTGGTTCCGGAACCCGGCCGGGCAGCCGACGGCGGTGGACGCGGCCGGACTGGTGGTGACACCGAAGGCCGGGTCGGCCGGCGTGCCGGTGTACGGGAGGGCGTACCCGGAGAAGGAGGCCTATCCGGCGGGCGTGCCCGTCCAGCCGGTGTCGCCGCTGCCGTACAAGCTGCTCGCGGGCCAGAGGTACGTGGTGGGCGATCTGCTGCGGGGCGAGTACGACTACTCGGTCACCTTCGCCACGGACTCGCACCGGGTGGTGACCGGCAAGGATCTGTACTACGAGATCCAGTTCGGTCACCGGGTGGCGTTCGTGCGGGCGGCCGACGTACAGATGCAGCCGTCGGTGGTTCCGTAGCGGCGCCGAGGAGCACGAGGGGCCGGTCCCGCGGGGCCGGCCCCTCGGTCCGCTTCCGGTCAGCCCTGCTGGAACAGCTCGGCGGGCAGCGGCTTGAGCAGGGCGTACAGGTCGTCGGTGATCGGGCGGTCCCAGGCGGCGATGGTCACCAGGACGCCGTCGCTGCGGTCGAACTGCACGCAGGAGATCCGGCCCTCCGACAGTTTCAGCCGGCGCACGATCAACAGGTTGTCGCCCTGCAGCACCGGCATGTCCTCGCTGCCGACGACGGTGACCTCCTCGTCGTTCCCCAGGGCCAGCAGCAGCTGGGCGACCTCGAAGGGCACCTCGCCCTCGGCGACCTCGCGGGCCGGTGAGCCCTCGGGCAGGTTGCCGATGATCATCGCGGTGCCGCGGCCGCCGAACAGGTCGTAGCGCAGGAACACACCCTGGCAGGTGCCGTCGGGCGCGGGCAGCAGCCCGGCACCGAGGTTGCCGGGCCAGTCGCCCGGGTCCATGGCCAGTACGTCGAAGTCGGGCCCGGCGGGCGTGGCGCTGCGGCGACGGAGGAACGACATGCCGCCATGGTACGTGCCCCGGCCTGCGGTGCGACGTGCGGGCGGCCCTGGAACGGCGGGGGAATCACCC
>NZ_JUJA01000144.1:91668-95798 GCF_001906585.1 Streptomyces kebangsaanensis
CGCCGTCACTCCTCCGGGGGTGACGGCGGCACCACCGCGACGGGGCTCGCCGCGTGCAGGAGGACGGCCTGGGTGACCGAGCCCATCATGCGGGCCGGTGCCAGCAGGCGTCGGCGGTGGCGGCCGACCACGGTCAGTTCCGCGTCGCGGGAGGCGGTGACCAGGTGGCCGGCCGCGTCGCCGGGTGCGACCCAGGACTCCGTCCGCACCTCGGGGTGGCGGGTGCGGTGCGGGGCGAGGAGGCCGTCGATCAGGGTCCGGGTCTCGCTCTCCACGGCCTCCTGGTCGATCACGGGCGGGGCGAGCTCGCCGGGCGCCATCCAGGTCGGGCCCGGCCACGGGTAGGCGGTGACCACCTGGAGCCGGGCCTCGCGCAGGGCGGCCTCGGTGAAGGCGAAGGCGAGCGTGGCCTCGTCGGGGCTGTCGGCGTTCAGGCCGACGACCACGCGGGGCCCGGGCCCGCCCGGTGTCTCGCCGTGGACCTCACGGCCGGGCCGGGGCACGACGACGACCGGGCAGCCGGCGTCGCGGGCGGCGGCCAGGCCGTTGGAGCCGAGCAGCAGGCTGGCGAAGCCGCCGCGCCCGCGTGAGCCGAGCACCAACAGCTGTGCGGTGGCACCGAGTTCGGGCAGCAGGACGCCGGGCAGCCCGTCCAGTCCGGCGTACTCCGCCTCGATCTCCCCGGTGCGGCCTTCGAGGTGGGCGCGCGCCTGGTCGAGCACCGGGTCGTCGTCGCCCCGGGGCGGTCCGGCGACCAGGACGTCGGGCTGGGCCCAGGCCGCGTACTGCCGCACATGGACGGCCCGCAGCGGCGCGCCGCGCCTCCGGGCGGCGTCGAGGGCCCAGTCCAGGGCGCGCAGGCTGTCGTCGGAGCCGTCGACCGCGGCGACGACCGGTGGGGTGCTCATGGGTTCCTCTCCTCGGACGGCGGCCTTCCCGCGGGCCGGACCGGCTCGGCCGCCGGCCCGGGCGGGGCTTTCAAGGTCACCTGTCCGGAAAAGCGAGGGGCACACCCCCGGACCGGCGCCCCGGCCCGGCGTCGCCTCGGGTGAGGTCGGACTCCCCCCTCCGGGCCCCCGACACGAACGCGCCCCACTCCGCGGGGGCGAAGATCAGGGAGGGGCTCTCCGGGCGACCGCTGTCGCCCATCGCGATGAAGCCCTCGGCGAAGGCGATCCGGACATCTCCCGTGCCGCGGCTGCTCGACCGCCGCTCGGCGTTGCCGAGATCCGGCTCCGGCTCGTCCCGCCCCGCGAGCGGGTACTGCTGGACCGTGCTCCCGGCCACGTCCGTGCTCCTCCCGGTTCCGTCGTCCGCGGGTCGGCCCAGCGATCGCGCCGAGCCTCCGACAGGCCGTGCGGGAGTCGTCATTCGCCGCCGGACCGGTCGCGCAGTTCGCGCTTGAGGACCTTTCCGCTGGCGTTGCGCGGCAGTCCGGTCACGAAGTGGACCTTCTTGGGTGCCTTGAAGGGGGCCAGCTTCTCGCGGGCGTGGGCGATCAGTTCCGCCTCGGTGACCTCGCCCCGGGGGACGACGAAGGCGGTGACGGCCTCGATCCAGTGGTCGTCGGGGAGGCCGACCACGGCCGCCTCGGCGACCTGGGGGTGGGTGTACAGGGCGTCCTCGACCTGGCGGGAGGCGACCAGTACGCCACCGGAGTTGATGACGTCCTTCACCCGGTCGACGACCGTGTAGTAGCCGTGCGGGTCGCGGACGGCGAGGTCGCCGGAGCGGAACCAGCCGTCACGGAAGGCCTCGGCGGTCTCCTCGGGCTTGTCCCAGTAGCCCTCGCACAGCTGCGGTGAGCGGTAGACGACTTCGCCGGGTGTGCCGTCGGGCACGTCCTTGCCGTCCTCGTCGACGACCCGGGCGTCCACGAAGAGCACCGGCCGTCCGCAGGAGTCCATCCGGCCCTTGTGCTCGTCGGGGCCCAGCACCATGGCCAGCGGGCCGATCTCACTCTGGCCGAAGCAGTTGTAGAAGGCGAGTTCCGGCAGGCGCTCGCGGAGGCGTTCCAGGACCGGCACCGGCATGATCGACGCGCCGTAGTACGCCTTGCGCAGGCCGTCGAGGTTCCGGGTGGCGAAGTCGGGGCGGCCCTCGATGCCGATCCACACCGTGGGCGGGGCGAACAGGCTGTCCGCGCGTCCGGCCTCGACCAGGTCGAGGATCCGGTCTCCGTCGGGCGCGTCGAGAACGACGTTCGTGGCGCCCACGGCCAGGTACGGCAGCAGGAACACGTGCATCTGCGCCGAGTGGTAGAGCGGCAGCGAGTGGACGGGGCGGTCCCCCGCGCTGAGGTCGAGGGCCGTGATCGCGCTCAGGTACGCGTGGACCAGCGCCCGGTGGGTCATCATCGCGCCCTTGGGCAGGGCGGTGGTGCCGGAGGTGTAGAGCAGCTGCACCAGGTCGTCGGTGCGCGGCTCGGGGCCGTCGTACGGCGCTGCGGAGGGCAGCCGGGCCAGCAGCGAGTCGTCGGTCCCGCGCAGCGCCAGCGTCCGTACGCCGGTGGGCAGGCGCCCGGCCAGGTCCGGGTCGGCGAGGACCAGTGTGCTGCCCGACTGGCCGACGATGTACGCGAGGTCGTCGCCGGTGAGGTTCTGGTTGACCGGCACGTGCACCAGGCCCGCGCGGGCGCAGGCGAGGAAGGCGATCGGATAGGCGTCGGAGTTGTGGCCGTAGGCGCCGACCCGGTCGCCGGGGCCGAGGCCCTGGTCGAGCAGGACGCTCGCCGCGCGGGAGACGGCGTCGTCGAGTTCGGCGTACGTCCACGAACGCCCGCCGTACTCGACGGCGACCCGCGCCGGGGTGCGCCGGGCGCTGCGCCGCAGGACTCCGTCGACCGTGCTCCCATGTCCAGGCGTCATGACAGATGATCCTCGGCCCGCCGACGGGAGCAGGTCAAGCGCCGTGTTGCCCGTACGGGTTCGTACGGGCCGGGCGCGATCCCGCCAGGACGATCACACCCGATCACTTTCAGTCGATTTCAGCGCTCTCGCATTCGCGGGTCGATTGGCGGCAGAAAAAACATCGACGCTATTTCTCTCTTTTCTTTCACCTCCATCTCCGGGGCAGCCGCAGCAACAAAAAGATCACGCATTACGGGTCCCCACCGCTCGACGTGGCGATATTTTGACTGCTCCCCTCCCTGAAGGAGAGGGGATTCCTGGCTCAGGCCGCCTCCCGGAGCGGCGCTCCGGGAGGTCTTGCGCCCTCGACGCCGGCCGGGTCCAGACCTGCCCGGAGGAGCATCACGCGGGCGGAGTTCTTGTCCCGGGGACAGACGGCTCCGCACGCGGTGCAGGTGTAGGTGCGTTCGGACAGCGGCTGGGGGTCCCCCCACGCCCTTCAGGCAGTGGGGGAGCGTGCTTGGTTCTCGCTCCGCAGGCTGCGCAGTCCATGGTGGTGTGCGCGGGATGCACCCGGCGGACGTCCCGCGCGTGTTTGCGGCCCATCTCGATCAGCGCCCGCTTGGTGGCGCCGATCGCGGCGTCGGCCGCCTTGCGCGCCATCGACGTCCGGGCCAGGAACCTGGGCTTGAAGTCCTCCACCGCGATCACGTCATGGTCGCGCACCACTCTCTTCGCCCACTTGCGGGCGGTGTCCTGGCGCTGCCGGGCGATCTTCGCGTAGGTCTTCGCCCGCCACCGCTGCGCCTGCCGGTAGCCCTTCGACGCGGCCTGCCCTTCTTCGGCCTGCGCCGGGCCATCATCCGGTCGTAGCGACCCAGCTTGGCTTGGACCTTTTTGCCGTGCTGGGGGTGGGGGAGGTCGTGGGCGTCGGAGGTGGTGGTGGCGGTCTCCCGCACCCCCAGTCGATGCCGATCACCGCACCGGTCGGCGGCAGCGGCTCGACCGGGGCAGGGACGACGAACGAGGCGTACCAGTGGCCGAGGCGGTCGCGGTACACGCGCACCGAGGACGGCTCGGCCAGCAGCGGACGGGACCACACCACGGTCAAAACGATCCCGCCCGCCAGGTGCAGCCGCCCGTCCCTGGGCCGGAAGCCGCGCCGCGTGTAGTTCAGCGTCGGATCCGTTTCATGCTTCTTCCTGGGCCGGGGCATGCCGGCCCGCCGCCTGGCGGGCAGCCGGTCCTTGAGGTCCTTCAGGGCCTTCGCGCGGGAGGCGG
>NZ_JUJA01000145.1:0-173 GCF_001906585.1 Streptomyces kebangsaanensis
ATCCGCGGGGGCCGGCTCCGGGCGTTCGGCCGCCGGCGCGGGGCGCAGGCCCGCCCGTCGCCGTACGGTCTGCACGGCCGCCGCGTCCAGCAGTGCCATGGGCGCCGTCCGGCCGGGCGCGCCGCCCGGGGGCGTACGCCGGTCCGTGCCGAGCAGGGCGGTGGTGACCAACT
>NZ_JUJA01000145.1:217-36725 GCF_001906585.1 Streptomyces kebangsaanensis
GGTCCTGGTCATGAGCTTCCTTTCGGTGGCCGGGTGCCTGGAAGTGGTCGAGGGGTCACTGCTCACCGTGTTTCCCACGGGGTGGAACAAATGCCTGGTTCAGGAGAGAAAAGGCGGGTTGATGGGCTATTCTCCGGCTCTTCTGCGCCTTTCGGGTGAGGGTTCCCGCTGCGTCGGCGGGGCCCCGCCGTTCGCCGGGACGTCACCCCTTTGCCGGACACTTCGAGTTCGCCGCCAGGGCGAATGTCGCGGAAGGTGTATGGGTGTTCAGCACAGCGTCACCATTTCTCCCCCGTTCCGCGGCCAGGCGGCCAGAGGGGTGAAGCCCCGGTGGCCGCACTCGCCGAAGACGGTGACGGGCGCGCCGCCCGACACGGCGACCAGCCGCCACAGTCCCGGACGCGTGCGCGCGGCGGGGGCGAGCGGCAGCGCGGAGCCGCGGCCGTCGTCGGCCAGCTGCCAGGACTCGCCGTCCGGGACCGGCACGACCTCCCCGAGCGTCACCGGGACCGACTCCAGCCACGGGTCGTCCCGCAGCGCCTCGCCGTAGCGGGCGGCCGCCCGCGCCGTCGTCACCCCGGGCGGGCGTATCCGCGTGGGTGCCGGGGGAGCGAACCGCTCGCCCAGGGCCGCACGGAGCCGGCCCGCGCCCGGATACGCGGACACCTCCGCGTCCAGGACCAGACCCACCGGCAGCGCGAGCTCCGGTGCGCGGCCGGCGGCACCGTAGGAGAGCAGCAGCGCCGTACGGCCGGAGCCGGCGCCGTACAGCCAGATCCTGCGGGTGGTCAGCTTCGCGTCCGCGGTGTCGTACTGGGCGAGGACGAGCCAGCGGTCCCGCACCGCCGGCCCGTCCGCGGAAGCCGGCAGGCCCACACGGGAACGGACCGTCGCCGCCAGCCCCTCGGGCAGCCGCTCGCGGCCCAGCCAGCCCTGGTCCAGGAGGTGCAGCAGCGCGCACTCCTCCAGCAGCCGCACCGGCCAGCCCGGCCCCGACGACGGTATGGCCCCCAGCTCCCGCACCCGCGCGGCCAGCCCGGGCGCCTGCGCGTCGACCATGCGGGCCGCCGTCTCCTCCCACAGCCCGTATCCCGCCTGCTCGGCCGTGGCCAGACCGCCGCGCAGCAGGTCGGCCAGGCGCTGCTCCAGCTCCGTCGCCCCCGCGGTGACGCGCTCGGCCCGTCGCTCCGCCCTGCGCCGCGCCGCCTCGGGACCGGCGGAACCGGAGGCGGACCCGGCCGTCCCGGCCGCCCGTTTCCCCTCCGCCCCCTTCCTTCTGCCCGCCGTCCACCGCTCGGCCCAGTCCGGCGCCCGCCCGGGCGGCACCGCGCCGGCCGCGCCGTCGTCGCTCGCCCACAGCAGCAGCAGGCCGAGCGCGTGCTTGCACGGGAACTTGCGGCTCGGGCAGCTGCACTCGTACGCCGGCCCGGCCGCGTCCGCGACGTCGACGACCGTCCGGTACGGCCTGCTGCCGCTGCCCCTGCACAGTCCCCACACCGTCCCCTCGCCGGAACTCCCCGCCTCGGACCACCGCCCGGCCGCTCCGAGCCTGCTTCCCGCTTTGCGTGACGCGTCGTCAGGCGCCAGTGCCAGCACCTGGTCCGCGGTCCAGCGCACCCCCTGCTGAGTCATGTCGTCGACGGTAGGTCCTGCCACTGACAATCGGCCTCGCGAGAGCGTTTGCCCAGGTCGGAACGCATTGTCAGTGCCGTGGTGCACGGTGGGTGCCAGATCCGAACCGGCCGAGCTGGAGGGGGCCTCAGCCATGTCCGTGTCCGTGGAACAGACGTCCGTCGAACCGACGTCCGTCGAACCGAGCCGGAGCCACTCCGCACCCGCGAACGCGGGAGGGTCGGAGGCGCTGCGCCCGCACGCCGAGAACGCCTTCGCCGCCGAACTGGCCGCGCTCGCCGCGCACGACGACCGCCCGCGCCCGCCCCGCTGGAAGCTGTCGCCGTGGGCCGTCGCGACCTACCTGCTCGGCGGCACGCTGCCGGACGGCACGGTGATCACGCCGAAGTACGTCGGCCCGCGCCGCCTCGTCGAGGTCGCGGTCACCACCCTCGCCACCGACCGCGCCCTGCTCCTGCTCGGTGTGCCCGGCACGGCGAAGACCTGGGTGTCCGAGCACCTGGCCGCCGCGGTCAGCGGCGACTCCACGCTGCTGGTGCAGGGCACGGCCGGCACACCGGAGGAGGCGATCCGGTACGGCTGGAACTACGCGCGGCTGCTGGCGCACGGCCCGAGCCGCGACGCCCTCGTGCCCAGCCCGGTCATGCGGGCCATGGCGCAGGGCATGACCGCCCGCGTCGAGGAACTGACCCGCATCCCCGCCGACGTGCAGGACACGCTGATCACCATCCTGTCGGAGAAGACCCTGCCGATACCGGAGCTGGGCGAGGAGGTGCAGGCGGTGCGCGGCTTCAACCTGATCGCCACCGCCAACGACCGCGACCGCGGGGTCAACGACCTGTCCAGCGCCCTGCGCCGCCGCTTCAACACGGTGGTGCTGCCGCTGCCCGAGAGCCCCGAGGCCGAGGTCGGCATCGTCTCGCGCCGCGTCGACCAGATCGGCCGCTCCCTGGACCTGCCGGCCGTGCCCGACGGCGTCGACGAGATCCGCCGTGTCGTGACCGTCTTCCGCGAGCTGCGCGACGGGATCACCACCGACGGCCGTACGAAGCTGAAGTCGCCGAGCGGCACCCTGTCCACGGCCGAGGCGATCTCGGTGGTCACCGGCGGGCTGGCACTGGCCGCCCACTTCGGTGACGGCGTGCTGCGCGCCGGCGACGTGGCCGCCGGCATCCTCGGCGCCGTCGTCCGCGACCCGGCGGCCGACCGTGTCGTCTGGCAGGAGTACCTCGAGACCGTGGTCCGCGAACGCGACGGCTGGAAGGACTTCTACCGGGCCTGCCGGGAGGTGAGCGCGTGAGCGGCACCGGAGGACCGAGCGGCACGGGACGGCCACCGGCCGGCACGGCGCGGACCCGTGCCGACGAGCCCAGCTGGACGGGCGGGCGAGGGGGACGAGGGAGGACGGTGTGACAGGAGTCGAGGCGGCCGGCAGCCGGTGGTCCGGCGCGGGGCCGCTGCTGCTCGGGGTCCGGCACCACGGGCCCGGGTCCGCGCGCGCGGTGCGGGCCGCGCTGGAGGCGGCACGGCCGCGTGCGGTGCTGATCGAGGGCCCGCCGGAGGCCGACGCGCTGATCCCGCTCGCCGCCGACGAGGAGATGCGACCGCCCGTCGCGCTCCTCGCCCACGCCGTGGACGAGCCCGGCCACTCGGCGTTCTGGCCGCTGGCCGAGTTCTCGCCCGAGTGGGTCGCCATCCGCTGGGCCCTGGAGCACGACGTCCCGGCCCGCTTCGTCGACCTGCCGGCCGCGCACACGCTCGCGTGGCGCACGGAGCGGCCGGACGGGGACGGCTCCGCGGAGGAGGGGACCGCGGAGGAGGGGACCGCGCGGCACCCGTCCGGGGTCCGCCCGCCCGGGACCGATGTGCGCATCGATCCGCTCGCCGCGCTCGCCGGGGCCGCCGGGTACGACGATCCCGAACGCTGGTGGGAGGACGTCGTCGAGCACCGGGGCGCCGGGGAGGGGGACGTGTTCGCCCCGTTCCTGGCGCTGGAGGAGGCCATGGGCGCGCTGCGGGAGGCGTACGGCGGCGGGGGCCGCGACCGGGATCTCGTGCGCGAGGCGTACATGCGGCTCCAGGTGCGCTCCGCACGGCGCGAGTTCGGGGACGCCGTCGCCGTGGTGTGCGGGGCCTGGCACGTGCCGGCGCTGCGGCGGAGGGCGGCCGTGACCGCCGACCGGGCCCTGCTGAAGGGGCTCCCCAAGGTCAGGACGGACATGTCGTGGGTGCCGTGGACGCACCGCAGGCTCTCCCGGGCGAGCGGCTACGGCGCGGGCATCGAGTCGCCGGGCTGGTACGCCCACCTGTTCGGCGTGCCGGACCGGCCCGTGGAGCGGTGGCTGACCCGGGTGGCGGGGCTGCTGCGGGAGGAGGACCGGATCGTGTCCTCCGCGCACGTCATCGAGGCGGTGCGGCTGGCGGGGACGCTCGCCGCGATGCGCGGCCGCCCGCTGCCGGGCCTGAGCGAGGCGACGGACGCGGTGCGCGCGGTGATGTGCGACGGCTCCGACGTGCCGTTGGCGCTGGTGCACGACCGGCTCGTGGTCGGGGACGTCCTGGGCGAGGTGCCGCGGGCGGCGCCCGCGGTGCCCCTGCAGCGGGACCTGAACCGGCTCCAGCGGCGGTTGCGGCTCGCACCGGAGGCGTCGGCGCGGGAGCTGGAGCTCGACCTGCGCAAGGAGACCGACGCCGGACGCAGCAGGCTCCTGCACCGGCTGCGGCTGCTGGGCATCGGCTGGGGGGAGCCGGCCGTCTCGCGGGGCAGCACGGGCACGTTCCGGGAGACCTGGCGGCTGTGCTGGGAGCCGGAGCTGTCGGTGCGGGTGGCCGAGGCCGGGGTGTGGGGGACGACCGTGCTCGCCGCCGCGACCGCCAGGGCGGAGGCCGACGCCGTCGCCGCGCGGGCCCTGGCCGAGGTCACCGCGCTCGCCGAGCACTGCCTGCTCGCCGAACTCCCCGACGCGCTGCCCGTGGTGATGCGGGTGCTCGCCGACCGGGCGGCGCTCGACGCGGACGTCGGACACCTCGCCCAGGCACTGCCGGCCCTGGTGCGCTCCCTGCGCTACGGCGACGTGCGCGGCACGGACACCGGGGCCCTGGCCGGGATGGCCGCGGGCCTGGCCGAGCGGATCTTCGTCGGCCTGCCCCCGGCCTGCGCCGCACTGGACGCGGACGCGGCCGAGGAGATGCGGCGCCACGTGGACGCGGTGCACGGCGCCGTGGCCCTGCTCGGCGACACCTCCGCGGCCGTCCACGACGGCCTGCGCGCCCGCTGGCACGGCGTGCTCCGGGTGCTGTCCGGGCGGGACACGGTGCCCGGGGTGCTGCGGGGGCGTGCCGCGCGGCTCCTGCTCGACGACGGGGAGGTCGAGCAGGAGCAGGCGGCGAGGCTCATGGGGCTCGCGCTCTCGCCGGGCACGCCGCCGGCCGACGCGGCCGCGTGGGTCGAGGGCTTCGCCGGCGGCGGGGGCGGGATGCTGCTCGTGCACGACGAGCGGCTGCTCGGCCTGTTCGACGCCTGGCTGACCGGTGTGCCGAGGGAGGCGTTCACCGACGTACTGCCGCTGCTGCGGCGCACCTTCTCGGCGTACGAGCCGGGGGTGCGCAGGACGCTGGGCGAGCTGGTCCGGCGCGGTCCGGGGCAGGGCGGTGGCGGGGCCGGGGGGACGGCGGCCGGTGTGCCCGGCTTCGCCGCGGACCTCGACCAGGAGCGGGCGGACGCCGTACTGCCGGTGGTGCGGCTGTTGCTGGGACTGGACGGCCCCGGACCGAACCCCGTCCCGGGCTCCGGTTCCGGGGAGAGGAGCGGCGACGAGCTTGCGGGGGTGGCGGGATGAGCGCGGACGAGGGGTACGACGTGACGGACCCGGCGCGGGAGCGGCTGCGGCGCTGGCGGCTGGTGCTCGGCGGCGGAGCGGCCGACGGCACCGGATGCGCGCTGTCGGGCCGGGACGCGGCGATGGACGGGACGCTCGCCGCGCTCTACGACACGGGGGGCGAGCCGCGGACGGGACGGGACCGTTCGGCCGGGCTGGGGGCCTCGGCCCCCTCGGTGGCGCGCTGGCTCGGGGACATACGGACCTACTTCCCCTCGTCCGTCGTGCAGGTCATGCAGCGGGACGCCATCGACCGGCTCGGGGCGGCCACCCTGCTGCTGGAGCCGGAGATGCTGGAAGCGGTGGAGGTGGACGTCCACCTCGTCGGCACCCTGCTCTCGCTCAACAGGGCGATGCCGGAGACGACGAAGGAGACGGCACGGGCCGTCGTGCGCAAGGTCGTCGAGGACCTGGAGAAGCGGCTGGCCACCCGTACCCGGGCCACCCTCACCGGCGCCCTCGACCGCAGCGCGCGCGTCAGCCGGCCGCGCCACCGCGACATCGACTGGAACCGCACCGTCGCGGCCAACCTCAAGCACTACCTGCCGGAGTACCGGACGGTCGTGCCCGAGCGGCTGATCGGCCACGGCCGGGCGTCGCAGTCGGTGAGGAAGGAGGTCGTCCTCTGCGTCGACCAGTCGGGGTCGATGGCGGCGTCCGTGGTGTACGCCTCCGTGTTCGGGGCGGTGCTGGCGTCCATGCGGTCCATCAGCACCCGGCTGGTCGTCTTCGACACCGCGGTCGTCGACCTCACCGACCAGCTCGACGACCCGGTCGACGTGCTCTTCGGCACCCGGCTCGGCGGCGGCACGGACATCAACCGGGCCCTGGCGTACTGCCAGTCGCGGATCACCCGGCCCACGGAGACGGTGGTCGTGCTGATCAGCGACCTGTACGAGGGGGGCATACGGAACGAGATGCTCAAACGGGTCGCCGCGATGAAGGCGTCCGGGGCGCAGTTCGTGACGCTGCTCGCGCTCTCCGACGAGGGGGCGCCCGCGTACGACCGCGAGCACGCGGCCGCGCTCGCCGCGCTCGGGGCTCCGGCGTTCGCCTGCACGCCCGACCTGTTCCCGGAGGTGATGGCGGCGGCGATCGAGAAACGGCCGCTTCCGGTACCGGACATCGCGTGACGCGCGGAACGGACATGCCTACCTACCAGTAACAAGAGGCTCGCGCAACCTCGGGAACCCCGTGCGAGGATCGCCGCCCCACCGCTCGCGCCGTCACCCCTGGCACGCCGTGCCAGAAGGTGCGGCATCATGTGACAGGTATCACCGCTCATGTGTGACCCTGGATTTAGGGGGTTCCCGCAAGCGGGGATAACCTGCGAGATGGACATGCCGCGCGCTCGGACACCGTGTGCGCCTTCCCTGTGACCCAGAGCGGACGTCACGTTGCCCTTCGCGGCACGCCCACGCATTCAACGAACCGCGAGATCACTGATAGGGACGGAAGCGCGTGGACCTGTTCGAGTACCAGGCGAGGGACCTCTTCGCCAAGCACGGTGTACCGGTGCTGGCCGGTGAAGTCATCGACACGCCTGAGGCGGCGCGCGAGATCACCGAGCGGCTGGGCGGCAAGTCGGTCGTCAAGGCCCAGGTGAAGGTCGGTGGTCGTGGCAAGGCCGGTGGCGTGAAGCTCGCCGCCACCCCGGACGAGGCCGTCGCCCGTGCGACGGACATCCTCGGCATGGACATCAAGGGCCACACGGTCCACAAGGTCATGATCGCCGAGACCGCTCCGGAGATCGTCGAGGAGTACTACGTCTCCTTCCTCCTCGACCGTGCCAACCGCACCTTCCTCTCCATCGCCTCCGTCGAGGGCGGCATGGACATCGAGGAGGTGGCGGCCACCCGCCCCGAGGCCGTCGCCCAGATCGCGGTCGACGCCATCGACGGCGTGGACAAGGCCAAGGCCCAGGAGATCGTCGCCGCGGCGAAGTTCCCGGCCGAGGTCGCCGACAAGATCGCCGACGTCCTGGTGAGCCTGTGGGAGGTGTTCATCAAGGAGGACGCCCTCCTGGTCGAGGTGAACCCGCTCGCCAAGGTCGCCTCCGGTGACGTCATCGCCCTCGACGGCAAGGTGTCCCTGGACGACAACGCCGAGTTCCGCCACCCCGAGTTCGAGGAGCTCCACGACAAGGCCGCCGCCAACCCGCTCGAGGCGGCCGCCAAGGAGAAGAACCTCAACTACGTCAAGCTCGACGGCGAGGTCGGCATCATCGGCAACGGCGCCGGCCTGGTCATGTCGACCCTGGACGTCGTCGCCTACGCCGGCGAGGCCCACCAGGGCGTCAAGCCGGCCAACTTCCTCGACATCGGCGGCGGCGCCTCCGCCGAGGTCATGGCCAACGGCCTCGAGATCATCCTCGGCGACCCGGACGTCAAGTCCGTCTTCGTCAACGTCTTCGGCGGCATCACCGCCTGCGACGCCGTCGCCAACGGCATCGTGCAGGCCCTGGAGCTCCTCGAGTCCAAGGGCGAAGAGGTCACCAAGCCGCTCGTCGTGCGCCTCGACGGCAACAACGCCGAGCTGGGCCGCAAGATCCTGGACGACCGCAAGCACCCGCTCGTCCAGCGGGTGGACACGATGGACGGCGCGGCCGACAAGGCCGCCGAGCTGGCTGCTGCCGCGAAGTAAGGGACGAGGTCACAGAACACCATGGCTATCTTCCTCACCAAGGAATCCAAGGTCATCGTCCAGGGCATGACCGGCTCCGAGGGCCAGAAGCACACCCGCCGCATGCTGGCCTCCGGCACGAACATCGTCGGCGGCGTGAACCCGCGCAAGGCGGGCACCACCGTCGACTTCGACGGCACCGAGGTACCGGTCTTCGGCACCGTCAAGGAGGCCATCGAGGCCACCGGCGCCGACGTCACGGTCATCTTCGTCCCGGAGAAGTTCACCAAGGACGCGGTCGTCGAGGCCATCGACGCCGAGATCCCGCTCGCGGTCGTCATCACCGAGGGCATCGCGGTGCACGACACGGCCGCCTTCTGGGCGTACGCCGGCAAGAAGGGCAACAAGACCCGGATCATCGGCCCGAACTGCCCCGGCCTGATCACCCCCGGTCAGTCCAACGCCGGCATCATCCCGGCCGACATCACCAAGCCGGGCCGTATCGGCCTGGTCTCGAAGTCCGGCACGCTGACGTACCAGATGATGTACGAGCTGCGTGACATCGGCTTCTCCACCTGCGTCGGCATCGGCGGCGACCCGATCATCGGCACCACGCACATCGACGCGCTCAAGGCGTTCCAGGACGACCCCGACACCGACCTGATCGTCATGATCGGCGAGATCGGCGGCGACGCCGAGGAGCGGGCCGCGGCCTTCATCAAGGAGAACGTGACCAAGCCGGTCGTCGGCTACGTCGCGGGCTTCACCGCGCCCGAGGGCAAGACCATGGGCCACGCCGGCGCCATCGTCTCCGGCTCCTCCGGCACCGCCCAGGCCAAGAAGGAGGCCCTGGAGGCCGCGGGCGTCAAGGTCGGCAAGACCCCGACCGAGACGGCCGAGCTCGCCCGCGCCGTCCTGGGCAATTAAACACAGCCTCGCCGGCCGGGCTTCCCGGCCCGGAGGCCCGGTGGGCCCGTTCCCCGCGTGGGGGCGGGCCCACCGGCATGTCCGGGACCGGGCGCCGGGCTATCCGGCCTCCGGTACTAGCCGCTCCGGGCCGGCCGCCCGCTCCTTCCGCAGCTTGGCGCGCAGCCCGGAGGCCCCCGGCAAGAGGGGCCCAAGCAGGCCCTGCGGCGGTGCCTCCTGGACCGCGTGCCCGGGGGACACCGGTGCCGGACAGTGCGTGGGTGCCGTGCGCAGCGTGAGCGCCGTCGCGCCGACGACGGTGACCGTGAAGGCGATGGCGGACCGGGTCCAGAGGCGGGTGCGGTGCTCCCCGGCCGTCCGCACGGCCGTCGGCCCGGCCGTCCCGAGGTGTTCCGCGGCCCCCAGCCGGACCAGCCGCCGGTGCAGTTCCGCCGGGTCGGCCAGTTCCGGCAGGCGTGCGGCGACGGCCTCGCGGGCGTGCATCAGCCGGTTCGCCGCCGCCGGGGTGCTCGCCTCGGTCTCCGCCGCGGTCTCCGGCAGGCCGAGGCCGACGCCGTCGTGGAGCACCAGGGTGCGGCGGTACGACGGCGGCAGCCGCAGCAGGACCTGCTGCAGCGCGCGGTCCGCGGGGTCGGGGGGCGGGTCGGGGACGCGGTTGCGCGGGACGAGACGGCGCCAGGGGGACAGCGCGCACTCGTACGCCGCCGCTCGCACCCAGCCGGCCGGGTCCCGGTCGCGAGCCACCTCCGACCAGTGCTGCCAGGCCAGTTGGAAGGCCTCCTCCACGGCGGCGCGCGCCCGCTCGTGCCGACCGGTGAGCAGATAGGCCTGCCGCACGAGGGCGGGGGCGCAGAAGGCGTGGAGCGCGTCGAAGGCCTGAGTCGGTGTCAGGAAGCCGTTGCCTCCCTCGGCCGACCGACCCGGTGTCAGGGGTGTGGTCGCGCCGGAGTGCCGGTCCTCCGCGGACAGTGGCAGCGGCTTCGCATGACTGTTCGTCATGAGGCGTCCCTCCGTGTGAATAGGCACATAAACATATATTGGGTGACACGGCAGAGGTTCGCCTGTTGCGCCGGGAAGGCGGGTGTTCGCTGGGAGCATGGGGCCGTGTTCCAGACGACCCGTCACCGTCCGTCGCTGCCGCGCCTTCGCGCCCGCGTACGGGACCGCTCACCCGGCCTGGGTGCCGGTTTCGTGGGCGGCGCGGTGGCGGCGGGGCTGGGGCTCGGCGCGTTCGCCGTGCTGGTCATCGCGCTGTGGATCAGTTCGCCGTACCCCGACAGCGGGCCCGGCGGCGCGCTGAACGCCGCCGCGGCACTGTGGCTGCTGGCGCACGGCGCCGAACTGGTCCGCACCCATACGCTCACCGGGGCCCCCACGCCCGTCGGAGTGACCCCGCTGCTGCTGCTCGCCCTGCCCGCGCTGCTGGTGCACCGGGCGGCGCGGGACGCCACCGACGCGGGCGACGGCGGCCCGCTCCTCCCGCCGCGCACCGCCTGGGCGGGCGTCGTCCTCGGCTACCTCACCGTCGGCGCCGGTGCCGTCGCGTACGCGGCCGACGGTGCGCTGCGCCCCTCGTGGGCGTGGACGGTGGTGTGCGTGCCGCTGCTCGTCGTGGTGGCGGCCGGCACCGGCGTATGGACGGCGTACGGCTGTCCCCGCGCGCCCCTGGACAGGGCGCTGCGCCGGCTGCCGGGCGGTGTGCGGCGCCTGCTGCTCGGGTCCGGCCCCCGTGCGCGCCTCGGCGCCGCGACGCGGGCGGCGGGGGCCGGGGTGGTGGTCTTCGTCGGGGGCGGGGCGCTGGTGCTCGGGGTGTCGCTGGTGGGGCACGGCGAGACGGCCCAGGGGGCGTTCCTGACGCTGGCGGAAGGCTGGTCGGGGCGGTTCGCCGTACTGCTGCTGTGCCTGGCGCTGCTGCCGAACGCGGTGCTCTGGGCGGTGGCGTACTCCCTCGGGCCCGGCTTCCTGCTCGGCTCCGGCCACGTCGTCGGCCCGCTCTTCTCCTCCCCGGCCCCGCTGCTGCCGCCCTTCCCGCTGCTCGCCGCGGTCCCGGACGCGGGCCCCGGCACCCCGCTCACCTGGGCGTCGGCGGCGGTGCCGGTGGCGGCCGGGCTGACGATGGGCTGGTTCGTGGCGGGAGCGGCGGTCCGGGAGAGCCGGGACGCCGGGGGAGGAAGGGCGGGGGTGCGGGCGTGGTCGTGGCGGCGGACCGTGGCCGGGGCCGGGCTGGCGTGCCTGGTGTGCGCGGCCGTGCTCGGGGCGTTCGCGGCCCTGGCGGGCGGCCCGCTCGGCGGTGCCGCGCTCGCCCGGTTCGGGCCGGTGGGGTGGCAGGTGGGCGGGGCCGCGCTGCTGTGGACGGCGACGGCGGCCGTACCGACGGCGGCGGTGCTGCGGGCGTGGCGCTGCCGCGGGGCCCGGGCGCCGGTGGGCGACGGAGCCCGGCGGACGGTCGGCAAGCCCCGGACGGGCGGGGCCACCGCGGTCCCGAAGCCCTCGGCCGCCGACGGACACGTACGCCGGCGGGGCCCGTTCCTTCGGCCGAGGTCCGCGGGGTCACCGCCCCCGGGAGCCGCACCGGTGCCCCAAGGCCACGACGCCGCCCTCGAGCCCTACGACGTACTGCCCCTCGACCCGCCGACGCCCGGACCCGCCACCTCCTGGCAGGACGACGACAGCGCCCGTCGCGCCCGCTGGACCGCGCTGAAGGAGGCGGCGAAGGAAACCACGGAGCCGGAGGAAGTCGCCGCCCCGGAAGAAGCGAGGGCGGCCGACGCGAGGGCGGACGGCACGAAGACGGACGGCGCGAAGGCCGACGACATCACGGAACCGGCGGATCCCCCGCCGCCCCCCGGGGGCGACGGCCCGGCAGACCCGCCCGTCCAGCAGTGACCCCCGCTCGGGAATCCCCGCGCCGGGCGCCCGTCAGCCGTTGTCCCCCAGAACCTTCCGCAGCTCAGGGGGGAGATGCTGGTCGCAGGACTGCTTGGCCTGGTTGGTGAGGGAGTCGTGCACGCACGAGTAGTAGTCCCGGTAGACCATCTGCGCGGTGAAGGTCACGGCGACCACGGCGAGCGCCAGCGACGCGGTGACCAGACCGCTGATCGCGGCCGTCGTCTGGGGGCGGCCCGTGGGTGCCGGCGTGTCGGAACCGTGCCCGCGCGGCTTGGCGCGCAGGGAGCTGATGCCCCAGTACAGGGCCAGCGCACCGAGCAGCAGGGCCACGTACGTCCAGCTGAACAGGGCGAAGAAGAAGGCCCACATGCCGGACAGCAGCGCGTACCGCGCGCGGCGCTGGGCGGGGTCCGTGGGGTCCCAGCGCATGCCCGGGCCGGGGCCGCCGCCCGGGCCCTCCTGGCCGCCGGGCCGCTGCGGGCGCTCGCCGAAGCCGCCGGAGGAGCGGCCCGGCTGGCGGTCGCTCCACTGGCTGCCCCACGGGGACCGGCCGTCGCCCTGCCCCGGCCCGTCGGAGCCGCCGCCGGGGGAGTCCCCGCCGGAGGAGTCCCCGTTGGACGGGTGACGGGGCTGCCACGGCCGGTCGGGGGTGCCCTCAGGGGGCGGGGCGAAGGGGTTGTCGTCCGGGGCCGCGCCGCCTGTGCCGCCGCCCCGCCCGCCCGAGGGAGCGTCCGGCGGCGAGGACGGGCGCTCCCTCAGCAGCACGGCACCGCGCCGCCCTCCCTGCGCCGACTGCGGAGGGAGCGTAAGGAGTCGCAGGCTGCGGTCCGGCATCAAGTGAGCGTCTTCCCTTGGTGAGTCACGACTGATCTGGCACGTCCGGTGCGTCGTCCGGTGCGTCCCGGAAGGCGCTGTGCGCCCGGGACGGGGTCCGTCGTTCCGTGAACGCACGATGCGGGCGGTGCGTTCCCGTACCAGCTCCCCCCTGACGCTACCTTCCGGCCACGCCCCCGTCCCATGGGGGCCGGTCGGCCGTGCCGGTATCGTTGCTGACGGTCGGCCGCTTCGTAGGCTTCCCCGTATCCGGGGGCGCGAAGCATTCGTACGACCATACAAAACAGCTCCCCGAGAAAGGGCCCCACCGTGGCCGCCAAGCCCGTGGCCAAGCGCCTCGTCGTGCTGGTCTCCGGATCCGGCACCAATCTGCAGGCGCTCCTCGACGCGATCGCCGAGACCGGCGCCGAGGCGTACGGCGCCCGGATCGTCGCCGTGGGCGCCGACCGCGACGGCATCGAGGGGCTGGCGCGCGCCGAGCGCGCCGGGCTGCCGACCTTCGTGCGGAAGGTCAAGGACTACGGCACGCGCGAGGAGTGGGACGCGGCGCTGGCGGAGGCCGTCGCCGCCCACGAGCCCGACCTGGTGGTGTCCGCCGGGTTCATGAGGATCGTGGGGAAGGAGTTCCTCGCGCGCTTCGGCGGGCGGTTCGTCAACACGCACCCCGCCCTGCTGCCCAGTTTTCCCGGGGCCCACGGTGTGCGGGACGCGCTCGCGTACGGCGCCAGGGTCACCGGTTGCACCGTCCACTTCGTCGACGACGGCGTCGACACCGGCCCGATCATCGCCCAGGGCGTGGTCGAGGTCCGGGACGAGGACGACGAGAGCGCGCTGCACGAGCGCATCAAGGAAGTCGAGCGAAGGCTGCTCGTCGAGGTCGTGGGGCGGCTCGCCCGCAACGGCTATCGCATCGAGGGACGAAAGGTAGTTATCCAGTGACCGCCGAGAGCAACAAGCGGCCCATCCGGCGCGCGCTCGTCAGCGTCTACGACAAGACCGGCCTGGAGGAGCTCGCGCGCGGGCTGCACGAGGCCGGCGTCGAGCTCGTCTCCACCGGCTCCACCGCCGGACGGATCGCCGCGGCCGGCGTGCCCGTCACCAAGGTCGAGGACCTCACCGGCTTCCCCGAGTGCCTGGACGGCCGGGTCAAGACCCTGCACCCCAGGGTGCACGCCGGCATCCTCGCCGACCTGCGCCTGGAGGACCACCAGCGGCAGCTGCGGGAGCTGGGCGTCGAGCCGTTCGACCTGGTCGTGGTCAACCTCTACCCGTTCCGCGAGACCGTCGCCTCCGGCGCCTCGCCCGACGAGTGCGTCGAGCAGATCGACATCGGCGGCCCCTCCATGGTCCGCGCCGCCGCCAAGAACCACCCGTCGGTCGCGGTCGTCACCAGCCCGGAGCGGTACGCCGACGTCCTCGCCGCGGTCACCTCCGGCGGCTTCGACCTCGCCGCCCGCAAGCGCCTGGCCGCCGAGGCCTTCCAGCACACGGCCGCCTACGACGTCGCGGTCGCCTCCTGGTTCGCGTCCGAGTACGCCCCCGTCGACGCCGCGTCCGGCAGCGGCTCCGCCGCGGGGGAGTTCCCCGACTTCCTCGGCGCCACCTGGGAGCGCGCGCACATCCTGCGCTACGGCGAGAACCCGCACCAGCCGGCCGCGCTCTACCTCGACGCCGGCGGCGCCGGTCTCGCGCAGGCCGAGCAGCTGCACGGCAAGGAGATGTCGTACAACAACTACACGGACACGGACGCCGCCCGCCGTGCCGCGTACGACCACGACGAGCCGTGCGTGGCGATCATCAAGCACGCCAACCCGTGCGGCATCGCGATCGGCGCGGACGTCGCCGAGGCGCACCGCAAGGCGCACGCCTGCGACCCGTTGTCCGCCTTCGGCGGCGTGATCGCCGTGAACCGGCCGGTCAGCAAGGAGATGGCCGAGCAGGTCGCCGAGATCTTCACCGAGGTCGTCGTCGCGCCCGACTACGAGGAGGGGGCCCTGGAGGCCCTCACCCGGAAGAAGAACATCCGCGTCCTCAGGGCCCCGAACGGACCGGCGAACCCCGTCGAGGTCAAGGCCATCGACGGCGGCGCGCTGCTCCAGGCCACCGACCGGCTCCAGGCCGACGGCGACGATCCGGCCAACTGGACCCTGGCCAGCGGCGAGGCGCTCGACGCCGACGGGCTCGCGCAGCTCGCCTTCGCCTGGAGGGCCTGCCGCGCGGTGAAGTCCAACGCGATCCTGCTCGCCAAGGACGGCGCCTCGGTCGGCGTCGGCATGGGCCAGGTCAACCGCGTCGACTCCTGCAAGCTGGCGGTCGAGCGGGCCGGCGAGGAGCGGGCCCGTGGCTCCTACGCGGCCTCCGACGCGTTCTTCCCCTTCCCCGACGGCCCCGAGATCCTGATCGCGGCGGGCGTGAAGGCGATCGTCCAGCCGGGCGGCTCGATCCGTGACGAGCAGGTCGTCGAGGCCGCCGAGAAGGCGGGCGTGACGATGTACTTCACGGGCACGCGCCACTTCTTCCACTGATCCCGGCGCCGATACGCGGCCGCGGCCTCCGGCTCTCCTTCCGAAGGAGCCGGAGGCCGCGGCCGTGCGGTCAGTATCGGGGGCGGTCGAACCAGGCCTTGCCCTTGGAGTTGCCGACGAAGACGGCGATCAGGATGCCGAGCACCAGGTGCACGATGCCCGCGATCGTGAACGGGTAGACGGCGAAGACCGCGGTGAGGATGCCGAACACCAGGGCCGTGACGCGGAGGCCGTTGCCGCCGGTGGCGAACTTCACCGCCAGGACGGCCGCGAAGACGCCCCAGGCCAGGGCGAACACCGCGAAGCCCCACAGGACACCGGTCGGATAGTCGGCCAGCTGCTCGAAGGCGGCGTCGTCCTTGGCCTTGTCGACGACCACGGCGCTGAAGGCGAACAGGATGACGCCGATGGCCTGCAGGCCGACGATCACCCACAGCAGCGCCCGGGCCGCGGCGACCGTACCCTGCAGCGACTGCGGCACCGGGGCGCCGTACTGCTGCTGCACGGGCGGGGCCTGCGGGTAGCCGTAGCCGGGAGGCTGGCCCTGCGGGGCGCCGTAGCCGGGCTGGGACGGCTGCTGCGGCGCGCCGTAGGGGTTGTTCGGGTCGCCGTAACTCATTGCGTTCGCTTCCTCCGTCGATCAGGTGCGGGGACGACGCGTGGCACCATACGGAGGCGATTTCTACAGAAATGCGGTGTGACCCCCCGATGAGCTGCCCGCGGCACTGTGCTGTTCATCGTTCTTCACGGGCGACTTGCTTGTCCAGCCTGATTCCGCAGGTGTTGTGCAAGTGCAACATCACTGGTCACGGGCGTCGGCCGGGGAAGACTTCCGGCCACCCGGACCGGACCCCCGTGTCACCCGGATTGGAACCGCGCGCCGGTCATCCGCGAGGATGGGAACATGACCGCCCAGATTCTCGATGGCAAGGCCGCCGCAGCCGCGATCAAATCCGATCTGACCGCCCGCGTGGCGGCGCTGAAGGAGAAGGGCGTCACGCCCGGCCTCGGCACGATCCTGGTCGGCGACGACCCGGGCAGCCGCAAGTACGTCGCCGGCAAGCACCGCGACTGCGCCGAGGTCGGCATCGCCTCCATCCAGCGCGAACTGCCGGCCACCGCCACCCAGGACGAGATCGAGGCGGTCGTCCGGGAGCTGAACGAGGACCCCTCCTGCACCGGCTACATCGTCCAGCTGCCGCTGCCCAAGGGCATCGACGAGAACCGCGTCCTGGAGCTGATGGACCCTGACAAGGACGCCGACGGCCTGCACCCGATGAACCTCGGACGGCTCGTCCTCAACGAGCCCGCCCCGCTGCCCTGCACCCCCAACGGCGTGCTGACGCTGCTGCGCCGCCACGGCGTCGAGATCAAGGGCGCCGAGGTCGTGGTCGTCGGCCGCGGCGTGACCATCGGCCGCCCGATGCCGCTGCTGCTCACCCGGCGCAGCGAGAACGCCACGGTCACCCAGTGCCACACCGGCACCCGCGACCTCTCCGCCCACCTGCGCCGCGCCGACATCATCGTCGCCGCGGCCGGCTCCCCGCACCTGATCCGCGCCGAGGACGTCAAGCCCGGCGCGGCCGTCCTCGACGTCGGGGTCTCCCGCAACGCCGAGGGGAAGATCGTGGGCGATGTCCACCCGGACGTCGCCGGGGTGGCCGGCTGGCTGTCCCCGAACCCGGGCGGCGTCGGCCCGATGACCCGGGCCCAGCTGCTGGTCAACGTGGTCGAGGCGGCGGAGCGCAGTGTCGGCTGAGGCGAAGGGCACCGGGCGGGAGTCCGCTTCCGCGAAGCCGGAGCCGGAGATCGAGGTACGGGACCCGGTCAGCGCGCCGGACGCCGAGGGCAGGCCGCGCCGGGCCACGCGCCGCTTCCCGCTGTTCACGAAGGACACCGCGCCTCCGGAGGGCGGCGGCCGGACCGCGCCCGGTGACGCCCCGGCGCCCGCCCGCCAGTGGCCGATGCTGGCCGTGCTGTCCGTGGTCGGGCTCGGGCTGCTGGTGACCGCCTTCGACGCCTTCCGGGTCGGGCTGATACTGATCGGCGCCGCCCTGCTCGGCGGGGCCGCGCTGCGCTGGTTCCTGCCCCGCGTCGGCATGCTCGCCGTCCGCTCCCGCTTCACCGACATCGTCACCTACGGCGTGCTGGGCGGCGCCATCGTCCTGCTGGCGCTGATGGCCCAGCCGAAGCCCTGGCTGGAGATCCCGTTCCTGGACGACGCGCTGCACTTCACCGTCCGCAACAGCTGACGAGGCGTCATGTCCGTGCGATG
Organism: Streptomyces kebangsaanensis; assembly: GCF_001906585.1. Classification (GTDB taxonomy): domain Bacteria; phylum Actinomycetota; class Actinomycetes; order Streptomycetales; family Streptomycetaceae; genus Streptomyces; species Streptomyces kebangsaanensis. The sequence goes on from NZ_JUJA01000145.1 coordinate 17,800, forward strand.
ACGGCGGCCCATCCTCTCCCCCGAGTCAGGACGGGCCGCCGCCGCGACCAACCCTCCTGCACCGCGGCCGGGCCGTTCAACGCCTGTCCGCGCGTCGTGGCACGGAAGTGACCGTTCCGCTACGGTGTCCGCGCTCTGCCACAGGGTCCGTACGAGGCCCGAATGCTCCTGTGCGCCCCCGCCGCGCGACCTGAGATCCTGGCGGGGCGCACCCCTGTGGGTAGCCAGAACGAGGACTTGGCACAGGGGATCACGCGCGGGAACAGCCGGCACGTACCGGGGGGAAGGGGACGCGATGCCTCGTTGGAAGGCCTTGCCCGATGAACTCGATCCGCAGGTGAAGGAGTTCGCGAGCCAACTGCGGCGGCTCGTGGACCGCGGCGGCCTGAGCGTCGCCGCGCTCGCCGACCGCACGGGCTACAGCAAGACCTCCTGGGAGCGTTACCTCAACGGCCGGCTCCTGGCACCCAAGGGCGCGGTCGTGGCCCTCGCCGAGGTCACCGGCACCAACCCGGTCCACCTCACCACCATGTGGGAGCTCGCCGAGCGCGCGTGGAGCCGCGCGGAGATGCGCCACGACCGCACCATGGAGGCCGTCCGGATATCCCAGGCGCGTGCCGCGCTCGGCGATTTCGGCGGTGACGCCCCCCGCGCCGAGGCCAACGGGAGCAAGCCGCCCCGCGAGAGCGGCGGCGCCGCGGCGGGTCCCGGGACCGCGGGCCCGGCCGACGGGCCCCCGAGGGTGCCGGCGCAGCCGACGGCGTCCGACGCCGACGCCCGGGAGGACGAGCCGGCCTCCGGCTCCGACTCCGGCGCGCACACCGACTCCGGTAGCGGCGCACAGAGCTCGACGGGCGGCAACTCCTGGAACGTGGCCGGTTACCGGGGGCCGTCCCGGACGGGCGGGCGCGCTTCCGGGGCCGGGGCCACCGCGCCCTCCGTACCTTCCCAGGCCGATGCCACCGGGCCCGCGCCGGGCACGCCGGGCCCGTACCCGCCGGGCCCCTCGGGTCCGTACGGCGGCTCCCCGCAGGCTCCCGCGCCCGCGCCTGCGCCCGCCCCCGCCCCCGGCGGCGGGCGCAGGCAGCAGCTGACGATGTTCCTCGCGGGCCTGGTCGGGGCGCTGGTCGTGATCGGCGCCGTCCTCTACTTCACCGATGGGAACGGCGGCGGGAAGGACGGCGCGGGCAAGTCGCCGTCCCCCTCCGCCACCGCCCCGCTCAACCTGCCGCCCGGGGTCAAGTGCAGCGGGGACGGCTGCACCGGCAAGGACGCCGAGCGCATGGGGTGCAGCGGCGAGCTGGTGACCACCGCCCGGAGCGTCACCGTCGGCGGCACCTTCCTGGAGATCCGCTACAGCAAGACCTGCGGCGCCGCCTGGGCCCGTATCACCCGGGCCGTGCCGGGCGACGAGGTCGAGGTCACGGTCGGCTCGCACAAGGCGACCGGCGGCATCACCAAGGACGGCGAGTCGATCGCGTACACGCCGATGGTCGCGGTGAGGGACGCGGCACAGGTGACGGCGTGCGCGACGCTGGCCTCGGGACAGCAGGGGTGCACGAAGTGACCGGGCGGTGTGCCGGGCGGCCGTGAAAGAAGTGACGCCGGGCAGGCATGGGATCCGCCGACCGGGGCACGCGAACCTCACCCCCACGGGAGTCCGGCACCCCCACACGGCGGCCGCCCCCGTCCCACCTCTCCCGGACGGGCGGCCGCCTTCCGTGCGCCACGCGGTCGCCCTGTGGGCCGGGCCACAGAGGTCCGGACGCCCGGGATGCCGGAGAGGCGATAGCCTGACGAACGGATCTCTCTTGACGCCAAGAGATCGATCATCCGTACCGGTGATCGATCATCACGGCGGTGCCGGTCACGAGCCGGCGGTGGGATCCCGCACCCGGGGCGGCAACGCCCCACCGCCAGCTGTCATACGGAGAACGCCATGACCCGCACTCCCGTGAACGTCACCGTCACCGGCGCGGCCGGCCAGATCGGTTACGCCCTGCTCTTCCGCATCGCCTCCGGCCAGCTGCTCGGCGCGGACGTGCCGGTCAAGCTGCGGCTCCTGGAGATCACGCCGGCGCTGAAGGCCGCCGAGGGCACGGCCATGGAGCTGGACGACTGCGCGTTCCCGCTCCTGCGGGGCATCGACATCAGCGACGACCCGAACGTCGCCTTCGACGGCACCAACGTCGCCCTCCTCGTCGGCGCCCGCCCGCGCACCAAGGGCATGGAGCGCGGTGACCTGCTCGAGGCCAACGGCGGCATCTTCAAGCCGCAGGGCAAGGCCATCAACGACCACGCCGCCGACGACGTCAGGATCCTGGTCGTCGGCAACCCGGCGAACACCAACGCGCTGATCGCCCAGGCCGCCGCGCCGGACGTACCGGCCGAGCGCTTCACCGCCATGACCCGCCTGGACCACAACCGCGCGCTGACCCAGCTCGCGAAGAAGACGGGCTCGGCGGTCTCCGACATCAAGCGCCTGACCATCTGGGGCAACCACTCCGCCACCCAGTACCCGGACATCTTCCACGCCACGGTCGCCGGCAAGAACGCCGCCGAGGTCGTGAACGACGAGAAGTGGCTGGCCGAGGACTTCATCCCGACCGTCGCCAAGCGCGGTGCCGCCATCATCGAGGCCCGCGGCGCCTCCTCGGCCGCCTCCGCCGCCAACGCCGCCATCGACCACGTCCACACCTGGGTCAACGGCACCGCCGAGGGCGACTGGACCTCCATGGCCATCCCGTCCGACGGCTCCTACGGCGTCCCGGAGGGCCTGATCTCCTCCTTCCCGGTCACCTGCCAGGACGGCAAGTACGAGATCGTCCAGGGCCTGGAGATCAACGACTTCTCCCGCGCCCGCATCGACGCCTCCGTCAAGGAGCTGGAGGAGGAGCGCGAGGCGGTCCGCGGCCTCGGCCTCATCTGAGCCACCGAACCCGTCCGCAGGCCCCGTTCCGGTTCCGCCGGAACGGGGCCTGCGTGCTGGTTTCCGTTCCGGCCGGAACGGAATCCGCGACCGAATCCGCGACCGGATCCGCGTCCAAAACCGGTCGGCACCGGGGCACCGGCGCCGAAGGAGCCGTCACCGTGTGGCCCTTATCACCGCGAAGCCCGCTTGACAAACCGCTTCCCTCAGGGCTTTTCACGCCCCTATGCTGATGGTGCATCAGTTCCGTGGCAGCGAGAACCGTTCACACCTCGGGGGAGCAGCGTGAGCACAGCAGCCGTGCCGCAGCAACCGCAGCCGACGCCCCCGGACGTGCCCCCGCCCATGCCGCCGCACGCGAGCGAGGCCACCCGGCTGCTGTGCGCGGGGACCTATCTGGACCCCGCCTACCGGGACCGCGTCATCGAGGAGCTGTACCTCCACGAAGAGCGGATCGTGGCCCCCTCCCTCGGGTTCGACGCGGCGCGCGTCCTGGCCCACGCCCTGCGCGCCCGCCGTCTGGAGGTGGGCTGGGCCGCGCTGATCGTGGGGCTGTGGATCGTGGGATGGCCGCTGACCGGCGGGGCGATGACCGTCTACCTGCTGCCCGGCCTGCTGCTGGCGATGGGCGTGGCCGTCCGCGGCGACGACTCGCGGGCGCCGGCGGGGCGCAGGGCGATGGCGCTCGCCATGCGCTGGCTGGGCCGCCTGGTGTTCGCGGTCCTCCTGGCCGCCACAGTGGTCACCGCGTTCTCCAGCAGAGAGGACGCCGAGGCCGCCCGCTACGGTTACGTCGGCGGACTGAGAGGCTTCCTGCTGGGGCTGCTGCCCGGCCTGGCCGGCCTGGCCGGAGGCCGCGACACGGTCAGCGCCCTGCAGGCCTGGCTCGCGCTCGTCCTGTTCCTGGCCCTCGCCCTGTGCGCGGGTGTCCAGCGCAGCCTGTTCGCCCGTGCCCTGGGCGGCGAACTGGCGCCGAAGCGCTTCCCGGACGCCGCCTCGGACCCGGCGGAGCGGGCGGAGAGCCCGCGCTTCCAGCGGCTGAGGGAACGCATCTGGCTGGAACAGCGCTTCCCGCTGATCATGTACCGCGAGTCGCGTCCGTTCTGCGGCGCGGGCCAGGCCTACGACACCTGGGTGCTCGCCGTCGAGATGCGTCCCGCCGACGGGAAGGAGCCGCGCCCGCTGAGCAACCGCGCGGTCCTGGAAACCGTCCGCTCGCTCCTGAAGGGCCTGCGGCTGCCCCCTCAGTACGCGGGGCACGCGGTGCGCGACCGGCTGCGCTGGCTGGAGCTGGACGAGTGCGTGTTCCTGCCCGTCGAGGGCCTGACCCGCCGTGAGGACGCCCCCTACAGCCAGGAGGCCTTCGAAGGGCACCGGGACCGCGCCGTGGAGGAGGGCGCCGAGAAACGGCGGCACTTCCTGCGGGTGCGGGTGGGCGGCTGGGAGGAGGAGCTGGTCGTCACCGTCTACGTGCGCGTCCACACCCAGGGGCGCATGCTCATGCTGGAGATCGCCCCGCACGTGCTGATGCCGGTCCGCGAGGACTTCAAGGACGCCGACCGCATGGCCCACCAGTTCCGCAGCAACAGCGTGTTCGGCAGGGCGACCTGGGCCGCGGGACAGGTGCCCGCCTCGGCGGTCCGCTCCTTCCTCACCCTGTGCCAGGCCATCGGCCACGGCTGGCAGCTGCTCACCGGCGGCTACGGCAACGCCCTGCCCGACGGCCCGGCGCTGTCCGTACGGGAGCTGGGCGCGGCCCGCTCCCGCTCGCTGTTCCAGCAGATGGACGTCGACCGCTACCTGCGCAGCGTCCAGGACCGCATCGCGCACGGCGTCCGCACGGCCTTGAGTGAACACGGCTACCAGACGGGCGAGTTCGTGCAGAAAGTCGTCAACATCAGCAGTGGTGGTGTGCACATCGACTCCGTCGCGAGCAGCACGTTCGCGATCGGCACGCACGCCCGCGCGGCCTCCACGACGGCCGACGACGCGCACACCACCTTCCCGACCACCGGCGGTCCGGGACCGCAGAAGGGAGCCGGCAGCGATGACCACGGCGGATGAGCCGGGCGTCACCATGGGCGACGTCTCGCGCAGCACCTTTGCCATCGGCAGCCACGCGCGCGCGGAGAGCCACCACCACGAGGCCGGCCGTGACCCGGCCGCCGAGGAACTGCTGGCGGCGGTGCGCGAACTGCGCGCCGACCTCGCCCGCGTCCGCGCCGACGGGCGGACCCGGGCGCTGGACGAGGAACTGGCCGGCGCAGAGGACGAGATCAACCGGACCGGGACCACCGGCGAGGGCAGACGGCAGCGGCTGCGGGAACTGCTCGCCGACGCGCAGGCCGTGCTGTCCCTGTTCACGTCGGCCGGAACCGTGGCCGGACTGCTGGGGATGTGAGAGGGGGGAGCGCCGTGGGCGACGGGGGCGGAGGGTTCTGGAACGAGGAGACCCAGCGCTGGGAGGACGGTACGGCGAGCAGGGCACCCGTGACCCCGCCCCCGCCGCCCCGGCCGGGCCAGGCACCGGCGCCACCCGGCGGCGTCCACGACCCGGACCCGCCGGCCGGCCCGGCCGTACCGCGGCCGCCGTCCGGCGACGGCGCCTGGTCACCCACGGTCCGGGTCCCGGCCCCGTACGGCGTCCGTCCCCCCACGGCCCCGCCGTCCCCGCCGTCCGCGCCGTCCGCGCCCTCCGCCCCCACCGGGCACAGCCGCCGTACCCTGTGGACGGTGCTGGCCGCGTCCGCCGCGGCCGGCGTCGCCGTGGCCCTGGTGATGACCCTCGGCCCCGGCGGCACGGGGCGCGACGACCACCAGGACTCCGTCGCGGCGAGCGGTACGCCCCCGGCCGCGGCCGAGCCGTCCGCGACGACGTACACCTCGCAGGAGCCGGGCACCGGCACTCCGTCCCCGTCGGCCGCCGAGCCGCCGGCCGGCCACGCCGCGTACGACGACCCGCAGGGCTTCCGCATCGCCGTGCCCGACGGCTGGCAGTGGCAGCGGTCCGCCGTGCGCTCCCAGTACGGGATGGACATCGTCAACTACCGCGACCCCACCGGCCACCACCGGCTCCAGGTCTACGAGGTGCGGGAGGCGTCCCCGGACGAGTCGTTCGACGAGTATCTGTCCGATGCCGTTCCCAAACCGCCGGGCTTTCGGATGCTGTCCCGGACGAACCTGGACAGCGGCGACTTCACCGGCTCCCGGATCGAGTACCTCGCCGACTCCCTCAGGGGCGAACCGGACATCGGCACCTGGCACGTCGTGGACGAACGCTTCCGGGCCGCCGACGGCAAGCTGTACGCGATCGCCTCCTACGGCCCCGAATCCGACGGCCGCGACGACGAGCGCGAGGCCCTCACCACGGCGCTGGAGTGGTTCTGCCCGCCCTCCACCACCTGCCCGAGCTGATCCGACCGCCCCGGATCCCACTCCTTTTGTCCGGCGATGCCCCCAAGTTCCGTGACGCTGGACACTTTCGGCCGCGGTTCGGGCATGGGCGGCACGGAAGGGGGCAGGCGCCCAGCTTCCCCGGCGGGTCACACCCGTGTGACCCAGGGGCGTTGAGCGGGAACGGAAGGCAGCACCGATCATGGTGGACAGTACGGAACACGAAGCGCGCGGCACCATCCACGCGGGCGGGGAGTGGCGCGAGGCGGTCGGCGGTGCCACGCGCGAGATCCTCGACCCCGCGGACGCGACGCCGTTCGCCGTGGTCGCGGAGGGCGGCGAGAAGGACGCGGACCTGGCGGTGGAGTCCGCCCGACGCGCCTTCGACGGCGGGCAGGGCGCCTGGCCGCGCACACCGGTCGCGGAGCGCGCGGCCCTGCTGCGCCGGGTCGCCGGCCTCCTGGCGCGCGACCGGGAGGAACTCGGCCTGCTGGAGAGCCGGGACGCCGGGAAGACCCTGGAGGAGGGCCGCGTCGACATCGACTGCGTCGCCGACGCCTTCCGTTACTTCGCCGACCTGGTCGCCGCGGAGGCCCCCGGCCGGGTCGTGGACGCGGGCTCGCCCGACGTCCACAGCGTCGTCGTGCACGAGCCGGTCGGCGTCTGCGCGATGATCACCCCCTGGAACTATCCGCTGCTGCAGGCCAGTTGGAAGATCGCCCCGGCGCTCGCCGCGGGCAACACCTTCGTGATCAAGCCCAGCGAGATCACCCCGCTCACCACGGTCGCCCTGATCGGACTCCTCGTCGAGGCGGGCCTGCCCGCGGGCGTCGCCAACATCGTCACCGGCCCCGGCCACACGGTCGGCGCCCGGCTCGCCGAACACCCCGACGTCGACCTCGTCTCCTTCACCGGCGGCCTGGCCAGCGGCACGAAGGTGGCCCGGGCCGCCGCCGGCGGCGTCAAGAAGGTCGCCCTCGAACTCGGCGGCAAGAACCCCAACGTCGTCTTCGCCGACGCCTGCGCCACCGACGAGGGCTTCGACACCGCCGTCGACCAGGCCCTCAACGCGGCCTTCATCCACAGCGGCCAGGTCTGCTCCGCCGGCGCCCGGCTCATCGTCGAGGAGTCCGTCCGCGACCGCTTCGTCGCCGAACTCGCCCGCCGCGCCGAGCGCATCCGGCTGGGCCGCGGCACCGAGGCCGGCGTCGAGTGCGGCCCGCTCGTCTCCGAGCAGCAGCGCGCCAAGGTCGAGGCGTACGTCGCGTCCGCGCTCGCCGAGGGCGCGGTGCTGCGCTGCGGCGGCCGGCGCCCCGACCCGTCGCCGCAGCGGCCCGCCACCGGCTACTTCTACGAACCGACCGTCCTGGACCGCTGCCACCGGGAGATGAGGGTCGTCCGGGAGGAGGTCTTCGGACCCGTCCTCACCGTCGAGACCTTCCGCACCGAGGACGAGGCCGTCGCACTCGCCAACGACACCGAATACGGCCTCGCGGGCGCCGTGTGGACCGCCGACGCGGGCCGCGCCCGGCGCGTGGCCGGCCGGCTGCGCCACGGCACCGTGTGGATCAACGACTTCCACCCCTACCTGCCGCAGGCGGAGTGGGGCGGCTTCGGCAGGAGCGGCGTCGGCCGCGAACTCGGCCCCGCCGGGCTCGCCGAGTACCGCGAGACCAAGCACGTCTACCAGAACCTCGCCCCCGCCCCGGTGCGCTGGTTCGCGGGCTGAGCCGCACCCGCCGTTCCCGGCACCGGCCCTTCCCCCGCCTTCCCCCTGTCCTCTCCCAGAAGTTCTCCCGACCTCCTCGTCACCACAGGAGTACCTCCCCCATGCACGACAACACCCACGAGTTCGACTACGTCGTGATCGGCGGCGGCACGGCCGGCTCCGTGATCGCCTCCCGCCTCACCGAGAACCCGGACGTCACCGTCGCCGTGATCGAGGGCGGGCCCAGCGACGTCGGCCGCGAGGACGTGCTGACCCTGCGCCGCTGGATGGGCCTGCTCGGCGGCGAACTGGACTACGACTACCCGACCACCGAGCAGCCCCGCGGCAACTCCCACATCCGGCACAGCCGCGCCCGGGTGCTCGGCGGCTGCTCCTCCCACAACACGCTCATCGCCTTCAAGCCGCTGCCGTCCGACTGGGACGAGTGGGAGGCGGCCGGCGCCAGGGGCTGGGGCGCGATCGCGATGGAGGCGTACTTCGCCCGTCTGAAGAACAACATCGTCGCCGTCGACGAGAAGGACCGCAACGCCATCGCCCGCGACTTCGTCGACGCCGCCCAGGCGGCGCTCGGCGTGCCGCGCGTGGAGGGCTTCAACCAGAAGCCGTTCCACGAGGGCGTCGGCTTCTTCGACCTCGCCTACCACCCGGAGGACAACAAGCGCTCCAGCGCCTCCGTGGCGTACCTGCACCCGGTGATGGACGAGCGCGCCAACCTGACGCTCCTGCTGGAGACCTGGGCGTACAGGCTCGAGCTGGACGGCACCCGTGCCGAGGGCGTCCACGTACGCACCAAGGACGGCGAGGAGATCCTCGTCCGCGCCCGCCGCGAGGTCCTGCTGTGCGCGGGCGCCGTCGACTCGCCCCGCCTGCTGCTGCACTCCGGCATCGGCCCGCGGGCGGACCTGGAGAAGCTCGGCATACCCGTCGCGCACGACCTGCCGGGCGTCGGCGAGAACCTGCTCGACCACCCCGAGTCGGTGATCGTGTGGGAGACCGACGGCCCCATCCCGGACAACTCCGCGATGGACTCCGACGCCGGCCTGTTCGTGCGCCGCGACCCCGGACACGCGGGCCCGGACCTGATGTTCCACTTCTACCAGATCCCGTTCACGGACAACCCCGAGCGCCTGGGCTACGAACGGCCCCCGTACGGCGTGTCGATGACCCCGAACATCCCCAAGCCGAAGAGCAGGGGGCGGCTGTACCTCACCAGCGCCGACCCGTCGGTCAAGCCGGCCCTGGACTTCCGCTACTTCACCGACGAGGACGACTACGACGGCCGCACCCTCGTCGACGGCATCCGCATCGCCCGCGAGATCGCGAGGACCGAGCCGCTGGCCGGCTGGCTCAAGCGCGAGGTGTGCCCCGGCCCGGACGTCACCGGCGACGAGGAGCTGAGCGAGTACGCCCGCAAGGTCGCGCACACCGTCTACCACCCGGCGGGCACCTGCCGCATGGGCGCCGCCGACGACGAACTCGCCGTGGTCGACCACGAGTTGCGCATCCGGGGCCTGGAGGGCATCCGTATCGCGGACGCTTCCGTCTTCCCGACCATGACCGCCGTGAACCCGATGATCGGAGTGCTCATGGTCGGAGAGAAGGCCGCCGATCTGATCGGAGGTGAGAGCTGATGGCTCTCGCAGCCCCCACCCGCAAACCGCCCAACGACGACTCCACCGAGGCCCCCGTCTTCGCGGTGGACGGCCTGTGGAAGGTCTTCGGCCCCAAGGCCGCCCGCGTCCCCGAGGACCCGGAGCTCAGCGCCCTGAGCCCGGCCGAGCTGCGTGAGCGCGCCGGCTGCACGGCCGCCGTCCGCGACGTCTCCTTCGACGTGCGCAAGGGCGAGGTCTTCGTCGTCATGGGCCTGTCCGGCTCCGGCAAGTCCACGCTGGTGCGCTGCCTGACCCGGCTGATCGAGCCCACCGCGGGCACCATCGCCATCGACGGCGAGGACGTCCGCGCCATGGACAAGGCCCGGCTGCGCGAACTGCGCCGGCACCGCGCCGCGATGGTCTTCCAGCACTTCGGCCTGCTGCCGCACCGCACGGTCCTCGACAACGTCGCCTACGGCCTGCAGATCCAGGGCATCGGCAAGGCCGAACGCCGCGAGCGGGCCGCCGAGGTGGTCGCCAAGGTCGGCCTGGAGGGCATGGAGCAGCGCCGCCCCGGCCAGCTGTCCGGCGGCCAGCGCCAGCGCGTCGGCCTGGCCCGCGCGCTGGCCGTGGACCCCGAAGTCCTGCTGTTCGACGAGCCGTTCAGCGCGCTCGACCCCCTCATCCGGCGGGACATGCAGGAGGAGGTGATCCGCCTGCACGAGGAGGAGGGCCGCACGATGGTCTTCATCACCCACGATCTGCAGGAGGCCCTCCGGCTCGGCGACCGCATCGCCCTGATGCGCGACGGCCGCATCGTCCAGCTGGGCACCCCCGAGGAGATCGTGGGCTCCCCGGCCGACGACTACGTCCGCGACTTCGTCCGCGACGTCCCGCGCGAACAGGTCATGACGGTCCGCAGGGCCATGCGCCCCGCGTCGGCGGAGGACGCGGGCAACGGCCCGGCGGTCCCCCCGGAGGCCACGGTCGCCGAGGCCATCGAGGCAGTGGCCCGAGCCGGAGCCCCGGCCCGGGTGGTCGACGAGGGCCGCTGCGTGGGCGTGGTCGACTCGGACGCCCTGCTCGGCGTGGTGGCGGGCGTAGCGGCCCCGGGTGACGCCGACCCCGACGCGGGGGCCGTGTGATGGCGACGCTCACCGCACCCACCCCCCGCACCGCCCTCCCGGGCGTACTGAGACACCGTGCCACCCGCAAGCTCGTCACCCTCGCGGCCCTCGCCGCCGTCCTCGTCCCGCTGGCCCACACCCACTGGGCCGGCGGGACCTGGCCGCAGGCCCTGACCGTGGACCTGTCCGGACCCCTCGGCGGCGCCAGCGACTGGATCATCGACAACCGGGACAGCCACCCGCTGTTCCTCTACTTCTTCGGCCACGTCAGCAACGCGGTCGTCGTCTCCGTACGCGTCGTGTACCTGTTCCTCCTGGCCGCAGGCTGGGCAGGCGTCACGGCCCTCGGCGCGGCCGTCGCCTGGCGCGTGGCCGGCGCCCGCCTCGCCCTCGGCACCGCGGCGGCGCTCCTCGTCTGCGGCCTGCTCGGCATGTGGGTGCCGACCATGCAGACCCTCGCCCTGATGGTGGTCGCGGTCCTCGCCTCCGTCGCCGTGGGCGCGCTGCTCGGTCTCGCCGCCGGTCTGTCCGACCGCATGGACCGCGCCCTGCGCCCGGTCCTGGACACCATGCAGGTGCTGCCGGCGTTCGCGTACCTGCTCCCCGTCGTGCTGGTCTTCGGCATCGGCGTACCCGCCGCGGTCCTCGCCACGGTGATCTACGCCGCCCCGCCGATGGCCCGTCTGACCGCGCTCGGCCTGCGCGGCGCGGACAAGGAGGTGCTGGAGGCGGTCGACTCGCTCGGCGCCACCGCACGCCAGCGCCTGCTCACCGCCCGTGTCCCGCTGGCCCGCAAGGAGCTCCTCCTCGGCGTCAATCAGACGATCATGATGGCGCTGTCCATGGCGGTCATCGCCTCCGTGATCGGCGCCGGCGGCCTCGGCGACCGCGTCTACCAGGCGCTCGCCTCGGTCGACGTGGGCGCCGCGCTCGCGGCCGGCATCCCGATCGTGCTGCTGGCCGTCGTACTGGACCGCGTCACGGGCGCGGCCGGAGAGCGTTTGGGACAGGACCAGCACGGTCCCCGCCCTTGGCTCCACGCCGCCGCAGCCGCCGCGGCGACCGTGGTCGTGGCCCTGGCCGCCCGCCTCGCGGGCCGCCTGGACTGGCCCACGGGCTGGACCGTCGGCATCGCCGGGCCGGTCAACCGCGCCGTCGACTGGATGACCGCCCACCTGTACTCCGGCGTCCCGTACGTCGGCGGCACCGCCGACTGGGCGGGCCGCTTCACCACCTGGGTCCTCGACCCGGTCCGCTCCGGCCTGCAGTGGCTGCCCTGGTGGTCGGTCCTGCTGATCGTGGCCGCCCTGGCCTGGCTGATCGGCACCTGGCGCACCGCGCTGACCGCCGTACTGGCCATGGCCGCGATCGGTGTGCTCGGCGTGTGGAAGCCGTCCCTGGACACCCTGTCCCAGGTGCTGGCGGCCGTCGCCGTGACCCTCGTCCTCGGCTTCGCGATCGGCATCGCCGCCGCCCGCAGCGACCGCGTCGAGCGGCTGCTGCGCCCGGTGCTGGACGTGTTCCAGACGATGCCGCAGTTCGTGTACCTGATCCCGGTCGTCGCGCTGTTCGGCGTGGGCCGCGCCCCGGCCGTCGCCGCGGCCGTCGTCTACGCCCTCCCGGCGGTCGTACGGATCACCGCGCAGGGCCTGCGCCAGGTGGATCCGGCGGCCCTGGAGTCGGCCCGTTCGCTCGGCGCGACCAGCGGACAGCAACTGCGTCAGGTGCAGTTGCCGCTCGCCCGTCCGGCGCTGCTGCTCGCCGTCAACCAGGGCGTGGTGCTCGTCCTCGCCGTCGTCATCATCGGCGGTCTGGTCGGCGGTGGCGCACTCGGCTACGACGTCGTCTTCGGCCTGGCCCAGGGCGACCTGGCGACCGGCCTGGTCGCCGGCGCCGCGATCGTCTGCCTCGGCCTGATGCTCGACCGGGTGACGCAGCCGACCCGGCGGCGCGCGAAGAAGGGAGCGTGACACAGTGCGTCGTCGTACGACTCTGACGGCCGCCGTGGCCGTCCTGGCGCTGACCACCGGCTGCGGCGCCGCCGACATGACCAAGCAGGCCTCGCCGTTCGCCAACGCGCGGGGCGCCAGGACCGTGACTCTGTCCGTGCAGTCCTGGGTGGGCTCCCTGGCCAACGTGGCCGTCGCGCAGTACCTGCTGGAGCACGAACTCGGCTACCGCGTCGACCTCGTCCAGATCGACGAGGTGCCCGCCTGGGACGCGCTCAGCCAGGGCCGGGTCGACGCGATCCTGGAGGACTGGGGCCACCCCGAGCAGGAACAGCTGTACGTCGAGGACAAGAAGACGATCGCGCGCGGCGGCGGCCTCGGGGTCACCGGGCACATCGGCTGGTTCGTGCCGACGTACTTCGCCGAGCAGCACCCCGACATCAAGGACTGGAAGAACCTCAACAAGTACGCCGACCGGTTCCGCACCGCGGAGAGCGGCGGCAAGGGCCAGCTGATGGACGGCTCACCGGCCTACCTCACCCACGACAAGGCGCTGGTGAAGAACCTGAACCTGAACTACCAGGTCGTCTTCGCCGGTTCCGAGGCGGCGCAGATCACCCAGATCAAGCAGTTCGCCAAGGAGAAGAAGCCCTTCCTGACGTACTGGTACACACCGCAGTGGCTGTCCGCGAAGGTCCCCATGACGGAGGTGGAACTGCCGCCGTACAAGGAGGGCTGCGACGCGGACGCGGCCAAGGTCGCCTGCGCCTACCCGCACACGCCGCTGCAGAAGTACCTCAACGCGGACTTCGCCGAGTCCGGCGGCGAGGCGGCCGACTTCCTGAAGAAGTTCAGGTGGACGACCGAGGACCAGAACGAGGTCTCCCTGATGATCGCCGACCAGAAGCTCACCCCGGCCGAGGCGGCGAAGAAGTGGGTGGACGGCCACGAGTCCACGTGGAGGGCGTGGCTGTCCTGAACGTCCTCACGGCACAAGGGTGTCGGCGATCTCCCGCAGCGCCCGGGCGGCGCGCCGCTGGAGTCCCGGCCCGAACGTGACACGGGTGGCCCCGAGTTCGCCGAGCGCGGCGGGCGAGGGGCCCTCGCCGGCCGGCCCGGCCAGCATGTTGAGCGGGCCCTGGATCCCGGCCCGCAGCAGCGGCAGCACGTCCACCGGGGCGCGGATCGGATACACGCAGTCGGCGCCCGCCGCCACGTACGACGCGGCCCGCTCGACGGCCCGTTCCGGGTCGCCGTCCCCGTGCAGGAAGGTGTCGACGCGGGCGTTGACGAACAGCGCCCCGCCCGCCGCCGCGCGCACCTCGGCGAGGAACCCGGCGTGCTCGCGGGGGTCCTTGAGGACACCCCCGTCCGAGTCCTCGAGGTTGCAGCCCACGACGCCCGCCTGGAGCAGCCGTTCCACCAGCTCCCCGGGCGCCAGCCCGAAGCCGCCCTCGACATCCGCCGACACCGGTACGTCCACCGCCCGCACGATCCGCGCCACGGCCGCGAACATCTCCTCGGCCGGGGTCGCCCCGTCCTCGTACCCGAGGCAGGCGGCGACCCCCGCGCTGGGCGTGGCGAGCGCCGGGAACCCGGCCTCGGCGAACACCCGGGCACTGGCCGCGTCCCAGGGGCCGGGCAGGACGAGCGGATCGCCGGGGGCGCGCCCCAGGTGCAGCGCGCGGAACAGCTCGGCCTTGTTCACGGCTGGTGACCTCCCGGCGGGACCCGGCGGCCGGCCATCAGGCGGTCCAGCCGTTGAACAACTGGACGGGGTCCTCCGGCTCACCGCTCCTCCCGGTCCGGCAGCCGGGTACGGCTCACCTGTGCTGCCCCGGCCGGTAGTGGCCCGGCACCATCCGGGTGGTCACGCCGAACCGGTTCCACGCGTTGATCACGGTGATCGCGGCGATCAGCCGGGCCAGCTCGGCCTCGTCGAAGTGCTTGGCGGCCCGGTCGTACACCTCGTCCGGCACGAAGCCGTCCGTCAGGACCGTGATCGCCTCGGTCAGCTCGATCGCCGCCAGCTCTTTCCCGGTGTAGAAGTGCCGCGACTCCTCCCACGCGCTGAGCTGCACGATCCGCTCCACGCTCTCACCGGCCGCGAGCGCGTCCTTGGTGTGCATGTCAAGGCAGAAGGCGCAGCGGTTGATCTGCGAGGCGCGGATCTTCACCAGCTCGTACAGCTTGGGGTCCAGGCCCTGCCGGGCGGCGGCGTCCAGCCTGATCATCGCCTTGTAGACCTCGGGCGCGTGCTGGGCCCAGTGCAGCCGCGGAGAGTGCTCGGTGGCGTACTCGACTGTTTCCTCACTGCTCATGCCTTCGACCCTAGGGGCCGGGCAGCCCAGGGGTATGGTCCATTTCCATGGCGGAATCCTGGGCCACTTCGGGCGTCGACCTGCACCTGGAACCGGCCGGCTCCGGCGGGCTGCGGCGGGGCCTGACCGACGCGCTGCGGGACGCGGTCCGCACCGGCCGCCTGGCCCCCGGAACCCGGCTGCCCTCCTCCCGCTCCCTCGCCGCCGACCTGGGCATCGCCCGCAACACGGTCGCCGACGCCTACACCGACCTGGTCGCCGAGGGCTGGCTCACCGCCCGCCAGGGCTCGGGCACCCGGGTCGCGACCGGGGCGCCTCCCGCGCCGTTCGGCCCGGGGGAGAGGGCGGCGGCCCCACCGGCGGACCCGGCCCGCCCGCGCCGCGAACGCCCGCGCCCCGTCCACGACCTCGTCCCCGGCACCCCGGACCTCGCCTCCTTCCCCCGCGCCCCGTGGCTGAGGGCCGCCCGCCGCGCCCTGGCCACGGCCCCCCACCACGCCCTCGGCTACGGCGACCCGCGCGGCAACCCGGCCCTGCGCACCGCGCTGGCCGGCCACCTCGCCCGGGTCCGGGGCGTACGCACCGATCCGGACCACCTGCTGGTGTGCGCGGGCGTCTCGCACGGCCTGAGGATCCTCGGCACGGTGCTGCGGGCGCGCGGAGTGCGCACGGTCGCGGTGGACTCCTACGGCCTGGACGTCCACTGGAGACTGCTGGAACGGGCGGGCCTGCGCACCCGGCCGCTGCCGCTGGACCGACACGGCACGGTGACGGAGGAGTTGACGGACGAGGGGGCGGTACTGCTCACTCCCGCCCACCAGTTCCCCCTGGGCGTCCCCCTGCACCCCGACCGGCGGGCGGCCGTCGTGAACTGGGCCCGGCGCACCGGCGGCCTGGTCCTGGAGGACGACTACGACGGCGAGTTCCGCTACGACCGCCAGCCCGTCGGCGCGCTCCAGGGACTGGACCCCCACCACGTGGTCCACCTGGGCACCGCGAGCAAGTCCCTGGCCCCGGGACTGCGCCTGGCCTGGATGGCCCTGCCCCCGTCCCTCGTGGCGGAGGCCGCGTCCGCCAAGGGCGACGCCGACACCTGCGGGGTGCTGGACCAGCTGACGCTCGCGGAGTTCCTCACCTCCGGCGCCCACGACCGCCAGGTGCGCTCCGCCCGCCTGCGCTACCGCCGCCGCCGCGACACCCTGGTCGAGGCCCTCGCCGCCCGCGCCCCCGACGTCCGCCCCACCGGCATCGCGGCCGGCCTGCACGCCGTCCTGCGCCTGCCCCCGGGCACCGAACCCCCGGTGGTCCAGGCCGCCGCCTGGCAGGGCCTCGCCGTCCACGGCCTGTCCCGCTACCGCCACGAGGACGCCGTGGTGGAACCGCTGGACGCCCTGGTCGTCGGCTACGGCACCCCGCCGGACCACGCGTGGGCGGCGGCCCTGGACGCCCTGTGCCGGGTACTGCCGTGACGGCCGCCCGAGGTGAGCCGGCCGTCATCCCTCCTCCACCGCCGCCTCCCCGAACCGCGCCAGCGCCAGGGCCCCCGCCACCGCCACCGCGAAGCCCAGGGCCGCGAGCCAGGTCAGGCCGTCGCGGGTGCGGTCGCCCAGCCAGACCACACCGACGGCCGCGGGGCCGATCGTCTCGCCGACGACCATGCCGGCCGTGGCCGTGGTCACCGAACCGCGTCGGAGGGCCGAGGTCAGCAGCAGGAAGGCGGCACCGCCGCCCAGCAGGAGGGCGTACGCCGCCGGGTTGGTGAACAGTGCCGACGGGGTGAGCGAGTCGACCAGACGCACCGCCACCTCCACCACGCCGAAGCCGAAGCCCGCGCCCAGGCCGAGCAGCAGCGCCCGGCCGCGTTCGGGCAGGCGGCCGCCCACCGAGCCCAGCAGCAGCACGGCCAGTGCCGCCCCGAGCACCGCCCACCTCAGCGCCGTGGAGCCGTCCTCACCGCCCTCCGCGCCCGAGGCCAGGCCCAGCATGGCCAGGCCGGCGCAGACGACCCCCACCGCGGACCACTCCACCGCGCTCAGCCGCACCCGCAGCAGCCGGGACGCGGCCACCGCCGTCACCGCGAGGCTCGCGGCGAGGGCCGCGCCGACCACGTAGATCGGAAGCGAACGCAGGGCCGCGATCTGGAGCAGGAACCCGAGGCCGTCCAGCGCCAGCCCCGCCAGATACCGCCACTGCCGCACCGCCCGCAGCAGCAGCGCCGCCTCCCCGCCCCCGCCCGTCTCGGCCGCGGCGCGGGCGGCGATCGCCTGGAGCACCGTCGCCGTACCGAAACACACCGCCGCGCCCAGCGCGCACACCATGCCAAAGGCCACGAAGCGACTTTAGGGGAGCGGTGGATCGCAGGGCCGCCCGCACGCACGTTCTCACCGATCTCCAGGCCGGCGGCCGGAACGGCCGGCAGACGCGGGACACAAGGGACGCGGGCAGCACGGACGCCGGCACCGCAAAGGACGACGGGGAGAGACGGACATGGCGGACGCACGTCGGCGACTTCGCTCGGGCACGGTCGTACTCGGCGGCATGGGACCGCTCGCCGCCGCGCTCGCCGCCTGCTCCTCCGATCCGGACAAGCGCTGTGTCGACCGCGACAGCTACCGGGCGTTCGCGCCGGTGAGGCGAACCCGGCGGTTGTGACGCGGAGCGTCGCCGGATCGTTCCGGCGGAGCCGGATTCGACCGCGCACCCGGCTGGCCAAGAGCATCCACGACGCGGGCTGGTCCCAGTTCGTGACCATGCTCGCCTACAAGGCCGCCCGGTACGGGCGCACCCTCGTCAAGGTCGGACGGTTCGAGCCCACCAGCCAGGTGTGCTCCGCCTGCGGCCACCGCGACGGGCCCAAACCCCTGCAGGTGCGGGAATGGACCTGCACCGCCTGCGGCACCGTCCACGACCGGGACCACAACGCCGCCATCAACATCAGACAGGCCGCCGGACTGGCGGTGACAGCCTGTGGAGCGCAGGTAAGACCGGAACCCGTTCCGGCACAACGCGGTGAAGCAGGAAGCCACGGAATCCGCACCGGAACCCGCGCCGCGTAGCGGCACAGCACCGGAGTGGAAGGCCGAAATCCCCGGGCTCCGACCCGAGGAGCAAGTCAACAGGCCCTCGCCCCGCTCCCCGCCTTCGACGGCAACCACGTCGTCCTCGGCGCCTGGGTCGTCGGGGACGAGGCGACCGGCCTGGTCACGGACGGATACGCCCGCTTCCTGCCCCACGTGATCCTCTAGCGCTGCGACCGGACGCCGGCGCTCACCCGCCCAGCACCGCCCGCAGCTGGTCCAGCCCCCAGTCCAGGTCCTCCTCGCCGATCACCAGCGGCGGGGAGATCCGGATCGTCGAACCGTGGGTGTCCTTCACCAGGACACCCCGGTCCATCAGCCGCTCCGAGACCTCCCGGCCGGTCCCCAGCGCCGGGTCGACGTCCACCCCCGCCCACAGCCCCCGCCCGCGCACCGCCCGCACCCGGCCGCCCGCCCCGGCCAGCAGCCCCAGCTCGCGGTGCAGACGCTCGCCCAGCCGCGCGGCCCGCGCCTGGAACTCGCCCGTACGCAGCATCGCGATCACCTCCAGCGCCACCGCGCACGCCAGCGGATTCCCGCCGAACGTCGACCCGTGCTCGCCCGGCCGGAACACTCCGAGCACCTCCCGCGAGGACACCACCGCCGACACCGGCAGGATCCCGCCGCCCAGCGCCTTGCCCAGGACGTACACGTCGGGGACCACCCCCTCGTGCTCGCACGCGAAGGTACGGCCCGTCCGCCCCAGCCCCGACTGGACCTCGTCGGCGACGAACAGCACGTTCCGCTCCCGGGTCAGCTCCCGCACCGCCGGCAGATAACCGGCCGGCGGCACCAGCACCCCCGCCTCG
>NZ_JUJA01000145.1:36742-66885 GCF_001906585.1 Streptomyces kebangsaanensis
CGAGCAGCACGGCGACCGTGTTCTCCGTCAGCGCCGACCGCATCGCCGTCAGGTCCCCGTAGGGCACGATCTGGAAGCCCGGCGTGTACGGCCCGAAGTCCGCCCTCGTCCCCGGGTCCGTGGAGAAGCTGATGATCGTCGTCGTACGGCCGTGGAAGTTGTTGCCCGCGACCACGATCTTCGCCATCTCCGCGGGCACGCCCTTGACCGTGTAGCCCCACTTGCGGGCCGTCTTCACGGCCGTCTCCACCGCCTCCGAGCCCGTGTTCACCGGCAGCACCGCCTCCATGCCGCACAGCGCCGCCAGCTGCTCGCAGAACGCGCCGAACCGGTCGTGGTGGAAGGCCCGCGAGGTCAGCGTCACCCGCTCCATCTGCGCCCTGGCCGCATCGAGCAGCCGCCGGTTGCCGTGCCCGAAGTTCAGCGCCGAGTAACCGGCCAGCAGATCGAGGTACCGGCGGCCCTCCACGTCCGTCATCCAGGCGCCCTCCGCGGTGGCGATCACCACGGGCAGCGGACGGTAGGTGTGCGCGCTGTGGGCGCCGGCGGCGGCGATGAGGTCTTCCGTAGCGGTCACGGCGGCTCCCGAACTCCCGAGGACGACGAGGGGTGCCCCCCGGTGAAAGGGAGGCCGTCCCCCTTCCTATCCCCGCCCGCATGGTGGACGCGGGAAATGCGCCGTCCGGCGCGCCCGGTAGGCTGACGACGGGCCGTGACTGGCGCGCCGGGTCCTGGCGGGAAAGCGATGCCAGGACCCAAGGATGGGACGGACCATCGGGGAGCGGCCCGAGAGGGAAAGAGTGCCGTGCGCCTGGGCCGTACCGTGAACGCCGAACGCCACGCCGGAGGTCCCGATGCCCGAGAACCCTGCGTCCCTGTCCCGTGAGTCCACCGCCTTCCGCGCCGCCCTCGACGTGATCCGCGCCGTCGAGCCGCGCGTGGCCGACGCCATCGGCCAGGAGGTCGCCGACCAGCGCGAGATGCTCAAGCTGATCGCCTCCGAGAACTACGCCTCCCCGGCCACGCTGCTGGCCATGGGCAACTGGCTGAGCGACAAGTACGCCGAGGGCACCGTCGGCCGCCGCTTCTACGCCGGCTGCCGCAACGTCGACACCGTCGAGTCGCTGGCCGCCGAGCACGCCCGCGAGCTCTTCGGCGCCCGCCACGCCTACGTCCAGCCGCACTCCGGCATCGACGCCAACCTGGTCGCCTTCTGGGCCGTCCTCGCCCAGCGCGTGGAGGCCCCCGCCCTGGAGAAGGCGGGCGTCCGCCAGGTCAACGACCTCTCCGAGGCCGACTGGGCCGAACTGCGCCAGGCCTTCGGCAACCAGCGCATGCTCGGCATGTCCCTGGACGCCGGCGGCCACCTCACCCACGGCTTCCGCCCGAACATCTCAGGAAAGATGTTCGACCAGCGCTCCTACGGCACCGACCCGGCCACCGGCCTGCTGGACTACGAGGCCCTGCGCGCCGCCGCCCGCGAGTTCAAGCCGCTGATCGTCGTCGCCGGCTACTCCGCCTACCCGCGCCTGGTGAACTTCCGGATCATGCGCGAGATCGCCGACGAGGTCGGCGCCACGCTCATGGTCGACATGGCCCACTTCGCGGGCCTGGTCGCCGGCAAGGTCCTCACCGGCGACTTCGACCCGGTCCCGCACGCCCAGATCGTCACGACCACCACCCACAAGTCGCTGCGCGGACCGCGCGGCGGCATGGTCCTGTGCGACGACTCCCTCAAGGACCAGGTCGACCGCGGCTGCCCGATGGTCCTCGGCGGCCCCCTCCCGCACGTCATGGCCGCCAAGGCGGTCGCCCTGGCCGAGGCCCGGCAGCCCTCCTTCCAGGACTACGCCCAGCGGATCGTCGACAACTCCCGCGCCCTGGCCGAGGGCCTGACGCGCCGGGGCGCCACCCTGGTGACCGGCGGCACCGACAACCACCTCAACCTGATCGACGTCGCCTCCTCCTACGGCCTCACCGGCCGCCAGGCCGAGGCCGCCCTGCTCGAGTCCGGCATCGTCACCAACCGCAACGCGATCCCGGCCGACCCCAACGGCGCCTGGTACACCTCCGGCATCCGCGTCGGCACCCCCGCGCTGACCACCCGCGGTCTGGGCACCGCCGAGATGGACGAGGTCGCCGGCCTCATCGACCGCGTCCTGACGGCCGCCGAGCCCGGCACCACCAAGTCGGGCGCCCCGTCCAAGGCCGCCCACGTCCTCGACCCGAAGATCGCCGACGAGATCTCCGGGCGGGCCACCGACCTGGTGGCCGGCTTCCCGCTGTACCCGGAGATCGACCTGGGCTGACCCCGCGGCAGGCTCAGAGGTCGATCAGCTCCTGACGCGTCTCCCGACGCGGCGGTCCGGCCCGGTGCCGGGCCGCCGCGCGGCGTACCAGCAGGGTTCCGGCGACCCCCGCCCCGAGCCCCGCGGCCGCCCACCACGCCTTCTCCCGCGTTCCGCCGCGGCCGGAGGCGGCGGGCTCCTCGCCGAGAAGGCCGTCGTGGTCCAGGCGGTCGTAGGACCGCCGCGACGCCCGGTGCCAGCGGATGTCGTCGTCCGGCAGGTCCGGCGCCGGGTCCGTGCGCACCCACGGTGTGCCGTCCTCGGCCACGAGCAACTGGTCCTGGCGCAGCATCGCCACGTCGCCGCCGGGTGCCCGGTTCGTCCGCGGCCACCCCCCGACCCCGGTCAGCCCCCACAGCACGGTGATCCGGACCGGGGGGTGGCGGCCCTCCGTCCACGCCTCCGGGACCCGCTCGGTGCCCGTGTACGCCGGGTCCAGCACGCTCCGCAGCCGGTCGAACCCGGCCTCCCCGGAGTGCCAGGCCGCGGTGCGCCCGGTGCCGGTGTACACGACCACCGCCACGTCGGGCTCCGGGACGGGCCGCGCGGCGTCCGCCGCCGCGGTTCCCGGCAGGCCCGCCAGGACCGCTGCCGCCGTCGCCGCCACCACGCATCCCGGCCGTCGCATGAAGTCCCCCTCCGTCGGCGCCCCTCGTCCGGCCCTTCCCGCCTCCCCGTCCTGCCTCCCTGTCATACCTTCCCGCGGGCGGAACGGCTTCCCCCTGTTCCGGACCAGTTCCCGACCGGTCCCCGAGGCCTGAGAGAATGGCGGACATGGCGACTGACCGACCCCGCGTGCTCTCCGGAATCCAGCCCACCGCAGGCTCCTTCCACCTCGGCAACTACCTCGGCGCCGTCCGCCAGTGGGTGGCCCTGCAGGAGACCCACGACGCGTTCTACATGGTCGTCGACCTGCACGCGATCACGATCCCGCAGGACCCGGCCGAGCTGCGCGCCAACACCCGGCTCGCCGCCGCCCAGCTGCTGGCCGCCGGGCTCGACCCGGAGCGCTGCACCCTCTTCGTGCAGAGCCACGTCCCCGAGCACGCCCAGCTGGCCTGGGTGATGAACTGCCTCACCGGCTTCGGCGAGGCGTCCCGGATGACCCAGTTCAAGGACAAGTCCGCCAGGCAGGGTGCCGACCGCGCCTCGGTCGGCCTGTTCACGTACCCGATCCTCCAGGTCGCCGACATCCTGCTGTACCAGGCCAACGAGGTGCCGGTCGGCGAGGACCAGCGCCAGCACATCGAGCTCACCCGCGACCTCGCCGAGCGCTTCAACGGCCGCTTCGGCGAGACCTTCACCGTCCCGGGCGCGTACATCCTGAAGGAGACGGCGAAGATCTACGACCTGCAGGACCCGACGGTCAAGATGAGCAAGTCGGCCTCGACGCCGAAGGGCCTCATCAACCTGCTGGACGAGCCCAAGGCCACCGCGAAGAAGGTCAGGAGCGCGGTCACCGACACCGACACCGTCATCCGCTTCGACCCGGAGACCAAGCCCGGCGTCAGCAACCTGCTGTCGATCTACTCGACCCTCACCGGGGCGGGCATCGCCGAACTGGAGGAGAAGTACGCGGGCAAGGGCTACGGCGCGCTCAAGACGGACCTCGCCGAGGTCATGGTCGAGTTCGTGACGCCGTTCCGGGAGCGGACCCAGCAGTACCTGGGCGACCCCGAGACGCTGGACTCGATCCTGGCCAAGGGCGCGGAGAAGGCGCGCACGGTCGCCGCGGAGACCCTCGCCCGGGCGTACGACAGGGTGGGCTTCCTGCCCGCCAAGCGCTGAGGCGCACCCCCGCACACGCGCGGCACCGGACAGAGCGCTGTACATCACTACGGCTGCGCCTGCCCACAACACGGCCGCGGACGTACAGTCGAAGCCGGACGGCAGTGACGAAACGGCCGAGAACCACGAGAACCAAACAGACGGCGCTTCCGACACGACGACAGGAGACGACGTGGGGACCCTAAC
This sequence comes from Streptomyces kebangsaanensis, assembly GCF_001906585.1. Lineage (GTDB taxonomy): Bacteria > Actinomycetota > Actinomycetes > Streptomycetales > Streptomycetaceae > Streptomyces > Streptomyces kebangsaanensis. The sequence goes on from NZ_JUJA01000145.1 coordinate 41,065, forward strand.
GATCGGAGTGTCGATCGCGGTCCCGGAGCCTCACGGCAGCCTGCTCCAGCAGCGGCGCGCGGGCTTCGGCGACGCCGCGGCTCACGGGATCCCCACGCACGTCACCCTGCTGCCGCCGACGGAGGTCGACGACGCCGAACTGCCGGCCGTCGAGGCCCATCTGACGGAGGTGGCCGCGGCCGGCCGTCCGTTCACCATGCGGCTGTCCGGCACGGACACCTTCCGGCCGCTGTCGCCGGTGGTGTACGTACGGGTCGTCGAGGGCGCCGAGGCGTGCGCATGGCTGCAGAAGCGGGTCCGCGACGCCTCCGGACCCGTGGCGCGCGAACTCCAGTTTCCCTACCACCCGCATGTGACGGTGGCTCACGGCATCGACGACGCGGCCATGGACCGCGCCTTCGAGGAACTCGCCGCGTACGAGGCCGAGTGGCCGTGCACCGGGTTCGCCCTGCACGAGCAGGGCCCCGACGGGGTCTGGCGCAAGCTGCGCGAGTTCGGCTTCGGCGGCTGCGCGGTCGTTCCCCCGCAGGCGGGCCCCGTGGACCGCGGCACCCTGCCCACCCGCTGACGGACCGCGAGGACTACAGCGGCAGCCGCCGGAACACCGCGCGCGGCAGATGCCGCAGCACGGACGTCACCAGCCGGAGCACACCGGGCACCCACACCGTCTCCGAGCGCCGCCGGAGGCCCAGTTCGACGGCGGTGGCCACCTCCTCGGGGGTGACGGCGAAGGGCTCGGCCTCCCGTCCGGCGGTCGCCCCGGACCGTACGAACCCGGGGCGTACGACCATCACGTGCACGCCCGTGCCGTACAGCGCGTCGCCCAGGCCCTGGGCGAAGGTGTCCAGACCGGCCTTGCTGGAGCCGTAGATGAAGTCCGCGCGGCGGGCGCGTTCGCCGGCCGCCGCCGAGAGCACCACCAGCGAGCCGTGTCCCTGGTTCTGCAGCGACCGGGCGGTGACGAGCCCCGCGGACACCGCTCCGGTGTAGTTGGTCTGGGCGACCCGGACCGCGTTCAGCGGCTCGCGTTCGTCGTACGCCTGGTCGCCGAGGACGCCGAAGGCCAGCAGCGCCATGTCGACGGGGCCCTCGGCGAAGACCTTGCCGAGAGCGGTCTCGTGGGACTCGGGGTCGAGCGCGTCGAAGGGGACGGTGCGCACGTCGGCGCCCAGGGCGCGCAGGTGTGCGGCGGCCTCCTCCAGGGCCGGTGACGGGCGGCCCGCCAGCCACACCGTGCGGGTGCGGCGGGCGATCAGGCGGCGCGCGACGGCCAGGGCGATCCCGGACGTGCCGCCGAGGACGAGCAGGGACCGGGGGAGACGGGTCGGACCGGGGGCAGCTCTCACGGCAGAGGACTGTATCGTCCGGTTGTGCGCTGTTTGTCGCAGAAACGCGGTGTTGACGCGCTCGTCGAGCGGGCACAGTCCGCATCATGGACTGGCTGAAGAGGCTCCCCGTCGTCGGGCCGTGGGCGGCACGCCTGATGGCCACGCACGCGTGGCGGTCGTACGAGCGTCTGGACCGGGTGAAGTGGACACGGCTGGCCGCCGCCATGACGTTCATCAGCTTCGTCGCCCTGTTCCCGCTGCTGACGGTGGCCGCCGCGATCGGCGCGGCCACGCTCGGCGAAGAGCGGCAGCGCACGCTCCAGAACAAGATCGCCCAGCAGTTCCCGGGCCTGGGCGGTCAGCTGGACATCGGCGCCCTGGTGCAGAACGCGGGCACCGTCGGGATCATCGCCGGCGCCGCCCTGCTGCTGACCGGCGTCAACTGGGTCGCCCAGACGCGGGACTGCCTGCGCGCGGTGTGGGAGCTGGCCGACCCGGAGGAGAACCCGCTGCTGAGCAAGGTGCGGGACGCGGGCATCCTGGTGGGCCTCGGCGGCGCGCTGCTCGTCACGCTCGCCGTGTCCACCGTCGCCTCGGCCGCCGTCGGCTGGACCGCCCGGCAGATCGGGCTGGACGAACACGGCTGGGGCAGCGTGGTGTTGCGGGTCGTCGCGTTCGTGGTCGCCGTACTGGCCGACTTCCTGGTGCTGCTGTACGTCCTCACCCTGCTGCCCGGCGTCGAACCGCCGCGCCGCCGGCTGCTCGTCGCCGCACTGATCGGCGCGGTCGGCTTCGAACTGCTGAAGCTGCTGCTGAGCGGCTACATCCAGGGAGTGGCGGCGAAGAGCATGTACGGCGCCTTCGGGGTCCCCGTCGCCCTGCTGCTGTGGATCAACTTCACCTCCAAGCTGGTCCTGTACTGCGCCGCCTGGACGGCGACGGACGGCAGGGGCACCCGGCTCAGGGGCGGTTCCGGCGGCGCACCAGGTCCGGCAGCGGCCAGCGGCGGTTGACCAGGAACGCCCCGGCGGCGAGCAGCACCAGGGCGCCGCCCGCGACACCGAGGGCGGTACCGGCGCCGCCGGAGCCGCTCCTGACGGAGGCGCCGGCCACGGGCTCGGACGGCGATCCGCCGCCGCCCGCCTGGCCGGCCGAGGGCGTGGCGCCCGGCTGCCCCTTCGCGCCGACCGCGCTCTTCGGCGGCACCAGCTCGCCCACCGGCCGTACCTTGCCCGCGGCGGCGAAGCCCCAGTCGAACAGCTTGGCGGTCTCCTTGTAGGCCTCGTTGTGCTCCTTCTTCTCCGGGTTCATCACCGTCACGAGCAGCACCCGGCCGTCGCGTTCGGCGACGCCGGTGAAGGTGTTGCCCGCGTTGGTGGTGTAGCCGTTCTTCACGCCCGCGATGCCCTGGTAGACGGAGACGTCGTAGTCGCCGCTCAGCAGCCGGTTGGTGTTCTGGATCTCGAAGGAACCGCGGGTGGTCCTGCCCTTCTTGTTCTTCTTCGTCTCGCCGGGGAACGCGGCCCGCACGGTCGAGCAGTACTCGCGGAAGTCCTTCTTCTGCAGCCCGGAGCGGGCGATCAGCGTCAGGTCGTACGCCGAGGAGACCTGGCCCTTGGCGTCGTAGCCGTCCGGGCTCACCACGTTCGTGTCGAGGGCCTGCAGCTCCTGCGCGTGCGCGTTCATGTCCTCGACGGTCTCCTCGACGCCGTCGTTCATCGCGGCCAGGACGTGCACGGCGTCGTTGCCGGAGCGCAGGAAGACGCCCAGCCACAGGTCGTGGACCGTGTACGTCTCGTTCTCCTTGATGCCGACCAGGCTGGAGCCGGGGCCCACGCCGGCCAGGTCGGCCGGGTCGACCCTGTGCGTCTGCGTCTTGGGGAACTTCGGCAGGACGGTGTCGGCGAACAGCATCTTCAGCGTGCTGGCCGGGGGCAGCCGCCAGTGCGCGTTGTGCGCGGCGAGGACCTCGCCGGACTCGGCGTCGGCCACGATCCAGGAGCGGGCGGTGATGTCCTTCGGCAGGACCGGAGCGCCGTTCGCCAGGTCGACCTGCGTGCCCGCCCGGCCCAGGCGGGCGCCGCCCACGGTGGACATCTGCGCCGGGGGAGTGGCCGACGGGCTCGTTCCCGGGGCGGCCGGCGCGGCGAGGGCGGCGGGCGCGGTCAGGGAAACGGACAACAGGGCGGCGGAAGCGACCAGCAGGCAGCGCCTGGCGGTCTTCTGGGGTGCGGGCACGGTCGGAAACGTACCTGGCACCGGCAGTGACGTTCCGCCCGGCCTCCCACCCCGGGCGCGGAGCCCGGCGTCCGGCGGCGATACTGGAGGTATGAAGCTCAGCCGCCCCGTCTCCTGGTTCCTGCTCGCCTTCGGGGTGTGGAGCTGGGTCATCTGGGTCACTTTCGTCAAGAATCTCGTCAAGGACGGCAGCGGGCTCGCGTTCGACGAAGGGCATCCGACGGCGTACTTCTGGGTGCATCTGACGCTCGCCGTCGTCTCCTTCGTATTGGGGACGGTCATCGGGGCCATCGGGTTGCGCGGAGTGCGCGCACTGCGCCGGACGTCATAGCGTTCTCGACACTCCGACCGGAAGGTACGTACGGCATGGTGGTCGTCTTCGTGCTCGTGGCGCTGCTCGTCCTGACCGGCGTGGTGGCGGCCAACCGGTACCTGTGGCGGCGCCTGTTCCGCGACACGACCCGGGGTCCCGGCCCGGTGCGGCGGGCCGGGGCGGCCCTGATCGCCGGCGGCTGGCTGCTGGCCGTCGGGGCCTTCGTCGGCGCACGCGCCGGCGCTCCCTTCTGGCTCCAGCGCACGCTGTCCTGGCCCGGCTTCCTCTGGCTGGCCCTGACGCTCTACCTCCTCCTGGCCACCCTGGCCACCGAACTCCTGCGGCCGGTCCTCCACCGCCTCCTCGCCCGCCCGGCGGCACGGGACTCCGGGCCGGAGCGCGACGGGCGGACGGACCCGTCCCACGAGCCGTCGCCCGCCCGCGAGACGGTGCCCGCCCACGGACCGGCGTCCGCCGGTGAGACGGCGCCCGGCGGCCCGGTGTCCGTTTCCGGGGCCGGGGCAGGGGCCGGGGGCTGTTCCGTCGCCGAGGCGCACCCCGTTTCGGGGCCGGTGTCCCCGGCCGGGGAGGAGACGGCGGTCCAGGCGCCCACCCGGCGGCTGTTCGTGTCCCGGGTGATGGCCGGGGCCGCGGCGACGGCCGCGGTGGGGACCGTCGGGTACGGGACGTACGGCGTGCTGCGGGGGCCGCGGGTGAAGAGGGTCACCGTGCCGCTGGCGAAGCTGCCGCGGGCCGCGCACGGCTTCCGGATCGCCGTGGTCAGCGACATCCACCTGGGGCCCGTCCTGGGGCGCGGCTTCGCGCAGAAGGTCGTCGACACGATCAACGCGACCCAGCCGGACCTCATCGCGGTCGTCGGGGACCTGGTGGACGGCGACGTCAAGGACCTCGGGCCGGCGGCGGCGCCGCTGGCGGGACTCCGGGCGCGGCACGGGGCGTACTACGTCACGGGCAACCACGAGTACTTCTCCGGCGCCGAGCAGTGGGTCGAGGAGGTACGGCGCCTCGGCCTGCTCCCCCTGGAGAACGCGCGCACCGAGCTGCCCGGCTTCGACCTGGCCGGCGTCAACGACCTGATGGGCGAACGGGAGGGACAGGGCCCCGACTTCGAGCGGGCGCTCGGCGACCGGGATCCCGCACGCGCGTGCGTGCTGCTCGCCCACCAGCCCGTGCAGATCCACGAGGCCGTCCGGCACGGTGTGGACCTCCAGCTGTCCGGCCACACCCACGGCGGCCAGCTCTGGCCCGGCAACCTCCTCGCGGCCGCCGCCAATCCGACCGTCGAGGGCCTGGAGCGCTACGGGGACACCCAGTTGTACGTCTCCCGCGGCGCCGGCGCCTGGGGCCCGCCCACGCGTGTGGGCGCCCCCTCCGACATCACCGTCGTCGAACTCGCCTCCCGGCAGGCCTGAGAACCGGCCGGGAACACCTTGTGAAGCACATGCGAAGCACGTCTTCGTAACTTCTTCTCCTCGCCTCCACACCCGGCTCCTCCCAGGTGAGAGGCGTGTGATTAGGTGTCGGCGCCACGAGGACGTGGCAAGTGTGAAGGGCCCGCGAAGGGGCTGGGGAGGCTACCGATGCGATCGGTTCGCACGCGCACACTCACGGCGCTGCTCGTACTGGCGGTCGTGGGCGTCGGCGGCTGGCAGTTGCTGCCGTCGCAGCAGAACAAGAACAAGGCGATCGTCGTCGGCACGACGGACGCCGTCACCTCGCTCGACCCGGCCGGCGCCTACGACGCCGGTTCCTGGGCGCTGTTCAGCAACGTGTTCCAGACCCTGCTGACCTTCCAGCCGGGCGGCACCTCCCCGGTTCCGGACGCGGCCAGCAGCTGCGACTTCGCCGACACCGGACTGCGCACCTACCGCTGCGAGGTGCGCGAGGGCATCACGTTCCCGAGCGGACGCACGATGACCGCCGAGGACGTGAAGTTCTCCTTCGACCGCGTCAAGAAGATCGACCTCGACGTCGGTCCCGCCTCCCTGTTCTCCACCCTCCGCTCGGTCGAGGCCGTCGGTTCGACGGTCACTTTCCACCTGTCGTCACCGGACGCCACGTTCCCCCTGAAGGTGGCCACGGGAGCCGGCTCCATCGTCGACCGCACCCGCTACTCCAAGAACGCCCTGCGCACCGGCACCCAGGTCGACGGCTCCGGACCGTACCGGCTGAAGGGGTACGCCAAGGACAAGAGCGCGGTGCTGGAGCCGAACGGCTCCTACGAGGGCGCCGTCAGCGGCACCCGGCAACCGGTCGAGCTGCGCTACTTCGACACCGCGGCCGAGCTCGACAAGGCCTGGCAGGACAGGCGGATCGACGTCGCCGGCCGCACCCTGTCCCCGAAGTTCCTCGCCGGACTCAACCCGAGCGACCCCGGGAACCGCGTCTCGGTGTCCGACAGCTCCGAGGTCCGCAACCTCTACCTCAACACCCGTGCCTCCTCCCCGCTGCACGACGTCCGCGTCCGGCAGGCCATGGCCTGGCTGATCAACCGCGAGCACCTGGCCGGCGCCGTGTACGACGGCACCGTCGACGCGCTGTACTCGCTGATCCCGACCGGCATCACGGGCCACACCACGGCGTTCTTCGACGCCTACCCGGAGCAGGACGCCAAGCGGGCGCGCGCGCTGCTCACCGAGGCCGGCGTGTCGGTCCCGGTGCGCTTCACCTACGGCTACGGCGAGGGGCGCGGCGCCGCCGCCGAGGAGGCCGCCGAGCTCAAGCGGCAGCTGGAGGAGAGCGGTCTGTTCGAGGTCGACCTCAAGGGCTACGAGTGGACCGACTTCCAGAAGCGCTGGGCGGACGGCAAGCTCGACGCCTACGCGGTCGGCTGGGTCGCCGACTATCCGGACCCGGACACCTTCGGCTCCCCGCTCGTCGGCACCGGCTCCACCATGAGCACCGGTTACAGCAGCAAGACCGTCGACAGGCTCGTCCGGGCCAGCCAGCAGCACGCCGACCGCGGCCGGGTCGTCACGGACTTCCGCGACCTCCAGGCGCGGATCGCCACCGACGTGCCGCTCATCCCGCTGTGGCAGCGCAAGGAGTACGTCGTCAGCAACGAGGACGTCGGCGGCAGCCAGTACCTGACGGACGGCACCGGCGCTTTCCGGCTGTGGAAGCTCGACTGGATCTGACCGGTGACCGCCGGGGCCGACGTGGTCAGGGAGCCTTCTTCTGCCCGGCCCTGAGGATCTCGGTCACATCGAGGGTGACCTTGGCGCCGATGGAGTCGGGGAGGGTGACGAGCTCGCCGGGGGCGTGGGGGCGGTGGTACTCGTACTTGCCCTCGACCGGATCCGCCAGGACGTGAAGACGCTGATGTTTGCGGTCGACGACGACGTAGACGGGGACTTTCGCCTCGGCGTAGGCGGCGACCTTGGTCTTCAGGTCGTCCTTCCAGTTGCTGGAGGTGACCTCCAGGACGAGACGGAAGCAGACCGGGTCGTACGCGTTGTTCTCGACGAAGTGCTCGTCGATGTCGGCGTCCACCACGACGAGGTCGGGGATGGCGTAGTCCTCGGCGCCGGCGGGCAGCCAGATCCCGACGTTCTGGAGGACTCCGGTTTCTGCGCCGTGCAGTCCGGCGGCGATGAAGGGGAGCATGAGGTCGGTCAGGACGCGGGCGTGGGGAGCATCCGGTGATGGGGTCACGAGGAGGTGGCCTCCGATGATCTCGACGCGGTAGCCCGGATGGCGCTCCATGATCTCGTCGGCGATGGCCGTGAGCGAGAACGGCCGGTCGTCGTCGAAGGGCTGCTCGACGGATGCGGCGGACATCGCGTGCCTCCTAGGGGCTGGTGTCGAGAGCATCATCGTAGGCAGGCGGGACCCCGGGCGTCCTGTTCCGGCCGGTTCACCCGAAAGCGATCAATCGGCCGCGGCGCCCGGAGGCGGGCGTGGCCCGGACGGGCTCCGTCAGGGTCTGCGGCCGAGCTGCGGCCGCTTGCCGTAGTCGGTGAACCCCAGGACGTTGCCCCACGGGTCGGCGAACTCGACGGTCCAGCCGGTCGCCCCCGGGGACGGCTCGTCGAGCAGCGCGATCCCGGCCGCCGTCAGCTCCCGCGCCGCCACCCGCGCGTCCGGCACCTCCAGCCACACCCGGGGCGAGGGCCACGGCGGCGTCCGGTGCCCGAACGTCTCCTCCACGCGCAGCAGGATCCCCGGCGCCTCGCCCCCCACCTTCAGCCCCGCGATCCCCGCCTCGTCCAGCCGGAACGCCACCGTGAACCCGGCCCGCCCGTAGAAACCGACGGCCTCGCCGAGATCCCCCACGGGCAGCAGCACGTTGTCGAACCCGAGCAGCTCGTACGACTCGTCATCTGACATGCCATCAGATTAGGTACCCCGGGCGTGCGGTGGGGGAGGCCGGGCGCGGCCGGGCCGCCCGGTCACTCGTTGGGGCGGACCCCGAGGTTTCCCTCCGGCCGTACTTCCTGCAATATGACCGTCAGTTCGTCCATGTCGAAGAGTGGAGCAACCGTGTCCGAACAGCCGCAACAGCCTCACCAGGCCCCGGGATACGGCTATCCCAACCAGCCGCCCGGCGCGTACCCGCCGCCTCCGGGCGGTGCCTACCCTCCGCCGCCCGGCGCCTACCCGCCGCCTCCGGGCGGTGCCTACCCTCCGCCCCCCGGGATGATGGCGGACCCCAACGCCCCGTACGGCTACGACCCCTACGGCCGCCCGTACTCCGACAAGTCGAAGATCGTCGCCGGTGTCCTGCAGCTCACCCTGGGCACCCTCGGCATCGGCCGCTTCTACATCGGCCACGTCGGGATCGGCCTCGCCCAGCTCTTCACCTGCGGCGGCTTGGGCATCTGGTCCCTGGTCGACGGCATCCTGCTGCTGACGGGCAACGACACCACCGACTCCCAGGGCCGGATCCTGCGTGGCTGACGCGACGGCCGGCACGGTCCGCCGCCGACGGCTGCGGCAGGTGCCGCGGCATCCGGCGGCGGCCCCGCTCGCGGTGCTCTGCGCGGGCGCCGCGGGCGCCGGCTACCTCTACGTCACCGACCCGCACGAGCCCGGCCACCTCCTGCCCCAGTGCCCCTTCCGGTACGTCACGGGCCTGCTCTGCCCGGCCTGCGGCGGCACGCGCATGGTGTACGACCTGATGCACGGCCACTTCGCCCAGGCCTGGCTGGACAACCGGATGCTCCTGCTCGCCTCGCCGTTCGCGCTGGCGCTGCTCGGCAGGTGGGCGGTGGAGGGCCTGCGCGGACGCCGCTGGCACCCCCGGCTCAGCACCCGGGCGCAGGCGCTGGTGCTCCTGGTGGCCGTGGCGTGGACGGTCGTCCGCAACGTCGTCCAGTGACGCCGTCCGGAGCCGCCCCCGGAAGAAGCCCGCGAGGCGGGCATACGGACAACAGCGACCAAAAGCCGTTGGTGTGGCCGGAATTCATCACGGAATGGGAACGTTCGTTCAGCGCCCCTCCCGCACCGCCGCTCCGGATCTTTATGCTTCCCATACGCAGGGGGGACGGCCGTATCCGGTCATCGCGCGATGGATCGCGCACGGACGTCGCGTGATCGGGCAGTCGGGCCCCCTGGGCCCCCCGGAGGTTCCCACTCCGGTCCCGCCGATCACCGCCAGGAGCACCTTCATGACCGTCCCCACCCCTGACGCGCCCTACGGCTACGACCCGCAGGGCCGCCCGTACTCCGACAAGTCGAAGATCGTCGCGGGCGTCCTCCAGCTCTTCCTGGGAGGTCTCGGCATCGGCCGCTTCTACGTCGGCTCCGTGGGCGTGGGCATCGCCCAGCTCCTCACCTGCGGCGGTCTCGGCATCTGGTCCCTGATCGACGGCATCATCTTCCTCACCAGCAACGACCGCACCGACGCGCAGGGCCGGGTCCTGCGCGGCTGACGCGTCCACGCGGCCGGCGCACGGCCGGCCGGCGACAACACGCCGAGGGCCCCGTTCCGGACGGAACGGGGCCCTCGGCGTGTTGTACGGCGCGGTGTCAGAAGCGGCGCGTGATCAGCGCCCGCTTCACCTCCGCGATCGCCTTCGTCACCTCGATGCCACGGGGGCAGGCGTCGGTGCAGTTGAAGGTGGTGCGGCAGCGCCAGACGCCGTCCTTGTCGTTGAGGATCTCCAGGCGCTGCTCGCCGGCCTCGTCACGGCTGTCGAAGATGAACCGGTGGGCGTTGACGATGGCCGCCGGGCCGAAGTACTGGCCGTCGTTCCAGAACACCGGGCAGGACGAGGTGCACGCCGCGCACAGGATGCACTTCGTGGTGTCGTCGAAGCGGGCGCGGTCCTCCGCGGACTGCAGGCGCTCCCGGGTGGGCTCGTTCGTCTCCTTCGTGATGAGGAAGGGCATGACGTCCCGGTAGGCCTGGAAGAACGGCTCCATGTCCACGACCAGGTCCTTCAGGACCGTGAGGCCCTTGATGGGCTCGACCGTGATCGGCTTCTCGGGGTTGATGTCCTTGATCAGCGTCTTGCAGGCCAGACGGTTCTTGCCGTTGATCCGCATGGCGTCCGAGCCGCAGATGCCGTGCGCGCAGGAGCGGCGGAAGGTCAGGGTGCCGTCGAGGTCCCACTTGATCTTGTGCAGACCGTCGAGGACGCGCTCCTTGGGGTCGATCTCCAGCTGGAAGTCTTCCCAGGACGCCTCGGCCGAGACCTCCGGGTTGAACCGGCGGACGCGGAAGGTGACGGTGATGTAGGGGGAGGCGGCGGACTGCGCCTCCACCTTGTCCAGAACGGGGGTTGCCATCAGTACTTACGCTCCATCGGCTGGTAGCGGGTCTGGACGACCGGCTTGTAGTCGAGACGGACGGTTTCGGACCCGTCGGCGCCGACCTCGCGGTACGCCATGGTGTGCCGCATGAAGTTGACGTCGTCGCGGTTGGGGTAGTCCTCGCGGTAGTGACCGCCGCGGGACTCCTTGCGGGCCAGGGCGGACACCGCCATGACCTCGGCCAGCTCCAGCAGGTTGCCCAGCTCGATGGCCTCCAGGAGGTCCGTGTTGAACCGCTTGCCCTTGTCCTGGATCGCCACGTTCTTGTAGCGCTCCCGGAGTTCGGCGATCTTCTCGACGGCCGTCTTGATCGTCTGCTCGGTGCGGAAGACCATGACGTTGGCGTCCATGGTCTCCTGCAGCTCGCGGCGGAGCTCGGCCACCCGCTCGTTGCCGGTGGAGGTCCGCAGCCGCTCGATCTGCTCGACGACGAAGGACTCCGGGTCCTCCGGCAGCTCGACGAAGTCCGCCTTGTGCGCGTACTCCGCCGCCGCGATGCCCGCCCGCTTGCCGAACACGTTGATGTCCAGCAGCGAGTTGGTGCCCAGGCGGTTGGCGCCGTGCACGGACACGCAGGCGACCTCGCCGGCCGCGTACAGGCCCGGCACGACCGTGGTGTTGTCCGAGAGCACCTCGCCCTGGACGTTGGTCGGGATGCCGCCCATCGCGTAGTGCGCGGTCGGCTGGATCGGGATCGGGTCCGTGTAGGGCTCGATGCCGAGGTAGGTCCGCGCGAACTCGGTGATGTCCGGCAGCTTGGCGTCCAGCTGCTCCGGCGGCAGGTGGGTCAGGTCCAGGTAGACGTGGTCGCCCTCGGGACCGCAGCCGCGGCCCTCCCGGATCTCCGTGTAGATCGAGCGGGAGACGACGTCGCGGGAGGCCAGGTCCTTCATGACGGGGGCGTACTTCTCCATGAAGCGCTCGCCGTCCTTGTTGCGCAGGATGCCGCCCTCGCCGCGGGCGCCCTCGGTGAGCAGGATGCCCATGCGCCAGATGCCGGTCGGGTGGAACTGGAAGAACTCCATGTCCTCCAGCGGCAGCCCGCGCCGGTACACGGCCGCCTGGCCGTCACCGGTCAGCGTGTGCGCGTTGGACGTCACGCGGAAGAACTTGCCGCAGCCGCCGGAGGCGTAGATCACGGACTTCGCCTGGAAGACGTGGATCTCGCCGGTCGCCAGCTCGTACGCCACGACACCGGCCGACTTCTTGACGCCGTCGACCTCGGTGATCAGCTGGTCCAGGACGTAGAACTCGTTGAAGAACTCCACGCCCTCCTTGACGCAGTTCTGGTACAGCGTCTGGAGGATCATGTGACCGGTGCGGTCGGCCGCGTAGCAGGAGCGGCGGACCGGGGCCTCGCCGTGGTTGCGGGAGTGTCCGCCGAAGCGGCGCTGGTCGATCGTCCCGTCGGGCGTCCGGTTGAACGGCAGGCCCATCTTCTCCAGGTCGAGGACGGAGTCGATGGCCTCCTTCGCCAGGATCTCGGCGGCGTCCTGGTCGACCAGGTAGTCACCGCCCTTGACCGTGTCGAAGGTGTGCCACTCCCAGTTGTCCTCCTCCACGTTGGCCAGCGCGGCGGCCATGCCGCCCTGCGCGGCGCCCGTGTGGGAGCGCGTGGGGTAGAGCTTCGTCAGGACCGCGGTGCGGCTGCGCTTGGTCGCCTCGATGGCGGCACGCATACCGGCGCCACCCGCGCCGACGATGACGGTGTCGTACTTGTGGATCTTCATCAGGAAATACCTCGGTCCCGGGGCCTAGCGGATGTTCGGGTCGAAGGTGAAGATCACCAGCGTGCCCAGCAGGATGGTCCACACCGTGGCGGTGTAGAGCAGGCCCTTCAGCCACAGTCGCGTGTTCGCGCGCTCCGCGTAGTCGTTGATGACCGTGCGCAGGCCGTTGCAGCCGTGCAGCATCGCCAGCCACAGCATGAGCAGGTCCCAGACCTGCCACCAGGGCGAGGCCCAGCGGCCCGCCACGAAGGCGAAGCCGATCTTGGAGACGCCGCCGTCCAGGACGAGCTGGATCAGCAGGTGGCCGATGACGAGGACGACCAGGACGATGCCGGACAGCCGCATGAACAGCCAGCCGTACATCTCGAAGTTGCCCCGGGTCGACTTGGGGGTCTTCTTGGTGCGCTGGCGCGGGGCCTCGATGACGGGGGCGGGGTTGTCGACGCTGTAGCCGGAGCCGGCCTCGACGGGGCCGATGCCCGAAGCGTTGGTTTCAGTGGTGGACATGCGCGTCAGCTCCCGAACACTGCTCGTGCGGCGTGGCCGAGGACGGGGTAGATCGCCCCGATCATCAGCACGACCCAGATGCCGACCACGGTCCACAGCATCTGCTTCTGGTAGCGGGCGCCCTTGGCCCAGAAGTCGACGGCGATGACACGCAGGCCGTTGAGCGCGTGGAAGAGGATGGCGGCGACCAGGCCGTACTCGAGTACGGCGACGATCGGCGTCTTGTAGGTGGCCACGACCGTGTCGTAGGCCTCGGGAGACACGCGGACGAGCGCGGTGTCCAGCACGTGAACGAACAGGAAGAAGAAGATGAGGACGCCGGTGACTCGGTGAGCCACCCAGGACCACATTCCTTCCCGGCCGCGGTACAGCGTTCCAGCCGGCACGGAAGAACCCTCCGGGAGCGGGGACTAGGGCCGCGCCGGCTTCTCTGTCGGTCGGGCCCGGCCGGGTACGGTCCACCGGCCCCCAGCATCGTAACCAGCCACTGCGGCGAGGCTCACAGGGGGGTCTGCCCGGGTGAGCGAACCCGCACGGACGGAGGAGCGGGGGCGGCTGCCGGGGCGGGGGCTCGCAGGGTGTGCCGGGTGCGGGCCGGTGGGGGCCGGTCGTGCCCCTGGGCCGCCCGCACCAGCCGTCCCCGCGCGAGGCGCCGGAGTTCCTCCGCCGCGATGACCCGTTCCTCCTCCGGATCGTTCGTCAGCCGTGACCGGATGGCTGCCAGGACCTGGGCGGGGGCCTCGTCGGGGGGTACGTCGTCCAGGCAGATGACGAACGTGTGGCCGAAGCGGCGCTCGTACGCGGCCTGTGCGGCGTCGAGAGCCGTCCGGGCCGCGGAGTAGCCGTTGTCCGGCAGGGGGGCCAGTGATTCACCCGCCAGCGCCTCCGCCAGGTCCGACGGGCTCAGGTCGTACGTCGCCTCGTCCGCCGCGGCCAGCAGGGACGGCAGGTCCGGATAGGGGCGGTGGGTGGTGAGGCGGTGGGCCCAGCGGGGGCTGTGCAGGCAGGTCAGGAGGGTGTGGTGGGCCTCGGGAGCGGGAGCGTTGTTGAAACGCTCCAGGTTCTGCGCGGGCAGCGTGGGTCCTAGGTCGGCAGGGGGTGCTGTGAAAGATGTGCCGTTACGTTATCGGGTGTGCTCATGACGTGTCCGGTGAGTGCCTGAATTTCACCCGAACGGGAGAGTTTGAGAACGCCTGGTGGACACGCTCGGCGGCCATGGGCCTTAAGTTGGCGGTGTGAGTAAGCACAGGCGCCGGGCACCGGCGCGGAAGCTGCAGCACAGGCGGGTACTGGCCGGCGGCGCGTTCGCGGTGACGGTCGGAGTGGGCGCCGCGCTCGGCGTGTGGGCCTCCGGCGGCGACGGCGCCCCGGCGGGCTCCGGACAGCGCCCGCCGGGCGAGCCCGCCGCCGCCCCCTCCCCCACCCGCAGCTACCCCTTGTCCCAGGCGCCGCGGACCATCCCCGCCGTGCGCTCCCACACCGCCGCCCGCGGCCCCGGCTGGCGCCCGGCGCACGGCGGCCGGGTCGTGGTGAACAACGCCTCCCTGGCCGACGAGGGGAAGCTGGTGGCGAGCGAGCTCGGTCTGACGTACGCCGGGCAGAGGAGCGACGTGCGCGCCGGGGACGTACGGCTGGCGCTCGGCGGAAGCGGGAACCCGGAGTCGTACACCATGACCGTGCGCGACGGCCGGGTGACCATCAAGGGACCGGCCGACGCGGGGGTCTTCTACGGCACCCGCACCCTGAAGCAGGAGGTGCACGGCGGCGGTACGGCGCCCGAGGGCGTCGTGAACGACATGCCGGCCAAGCCGCGGCGCGGCTTCATGCTGGACATCGCCCGCAAGCCGTTCACGGCCGGCTGGATAGAGGACCGCGTACGCGAGCTGGGCGACCTGAAGTTCAACGAGCTGGGCCTGCACTTCTCCGACGACCAGGGCTTCCGCATCCAGTCCGACACGCACCCGGAGATCGTCTCCCGGGACCACCTGACGAAAGCGCAGGTCAAGCAGATCGTCGACCTGGCCGCCAGCCGGCACATCACCGTCGTGCCCGAGATCGACTCGCCCGGCCACCTGGGAGCGGTGATCGCCGCCCACCCCGATCTGCAGCTGCGCAACGCGCAGGGCGTGGCGACGCGGGGCGCGATCGACATCTCCAAGCCCGGGTCCGCCCGGATCGTCGACGACCTCCTCGACGAGTACGCGGGCCTCTTCCCCGGCAGCCAGTGGCACCTCGGCGGCGACGAGTACCAGGCGCTGACCGTGCGCGATCCCCAGGCGTCCTACCCGCAGCTGGCCGCCGCGGCGAGGAAGGCCTACGGCTCCGGCGGCACCGTGGCCGACCTGGCGACGGGCTGGCTGAACGACCGCGCCGCCACCGTCCGCAAGCACGGCCGCACCCCGCGCGCGTGGAACGACGGCTTCTTCCGGAACACCTCCGTGCAGCCCGCCGGGGACATCGTGGTCGCCTACTGGACCGGCAAGGAGATAGGCGCCCGCCAGCCGGTCGAGTACCTGAGCGCCGGCCGCAAGGTGATCAACTACAACGACGAGTTCCTGTACTACGTCCTCGGCCAGCCGCAGACCTTCGTCTATCCGACCGGACAGCGGATCTACGAACAGTGGACCCCGCGCGTGCTGCGCGGCACCCAGGCGGTGCCCGCACGGTACGACGCGCAGATACTGGGCGGCTCGTTCGCCGTGTGGTGCGACCTCGCGAACTCCCAGACCCAGGACCAGGTGGCGGCCGGCATCCGCATGCCGCTGCGGGCGACGATCCAGAAGCTGTGGGACCCCGGCAAACCGACGATGTCCTGGACGGAGTTCAAGGGGCTGGCGAACAAGCTGGGCTGACAGCGAATCGCATGGACGTGCGAGGAACGGGTGTCGTAGGTTCCCGGTGCCGCGCTCGACGCTCCGAGGGGAGCCGCGCCGGCTCCACGACGACACCCCTGGGGGGACTCACCATGCTCTGCGCGCGCTGTCAGCACCACGCGGCGGTACCCGGCGGCACCCTGTGCGCCGGTTGCGCCGCCGCTCCGGCGGCACCGGCCGGCCCGCCGTCCGCGGGAGCGCCCGCCGCCTGGCTGCGCTCGCCGGTCGGGCTCGGCCGGGCCGCCGCCGCGATGCTCGCCCTCGTCGCCGCCGTCGACCTGTTCGCCGTCTGGGCGGGCCTCGTGCTGTACGACGTCTCGGGCGACCTCGTGAACGGCGAGGTCGGCGAGGACGTGATACGGCGGGCCGAACACGCGGACCTGCTCACCGCCGTCGCGGGCGTCGCCCAGGTCGTGGCGCTGATCGCCAGTTGTGTCGTCTTCCTGTGCTGGTTCCACCGGGTGCGGGCCAACGCCGAGGTGTTCGATCCCTCCAGGCACAGCATGAAGCGCGGCTGGGCGATCGGAGCGTGGTTCGTCCCGGTCGTCAACCTGTGGTTCCCGCGCCGGATCACGCTGGAGATCTGGGACGCCAGCAGCCCCACGGACAGGCCCTCGTCGCACGGGCTGGTCAACGCCTGGTGGACGCTGTGGATCATCGCGCAGGTGGCCGACCGGGTCGTGTCCAGAACCTACAGCCGGGCCGAGACGGCGGAGGAACTGCGGAACGCCGCCGCGCAGTTGCTGTTCGTCGACGTCGCCATGATCGCGGCCGCCGTGCTCGCCGTCCTCGTGGTGCTCCGGCTGACCCGGATGCAGCACGAGAAGGCGCTGCGGGGGCCGGCGCCGGCCGCGGCCTGACCGTTCCCCGCCCCGCCGGCCGCCCGCCTCGACCGTTGGCTGAAATCTTTTCTTCCGCTTTCTGTCGTCCTCACGTCTCGACTGCGTGTGATCGCCGTGTGACACTACCGGGCGATCGCACACAGTAAGGGCAAGTGCGGGCTCCGTGGAGATCGGCGCCCTGCAAGGAGGCGTGGATGAGCCTGGTGGAACTGATCGCACAGGCCGACGAGCGCGGGCTGGCCGCCAGCGGACTGGCTTGTTTGGATCGGTGCGTACCGCTGCTCGGCGGCGACGACGAGGTCCTGCGGCCGCTGTGGGGGAGCCTCGCCGACGGCTCCCCCGGCGACGGCGACTGGGCGGAACGGCTTCGGCAGGCGCGCGGCGCGCTGGAGGCGGCCGGCGGGGAGGAGGCCGCCGAGGACGAGGCCGCGCTGCTGGCCCGCCGGATGCTCGCCGCCGCGCCGGCCGACCGGTCCGCTCCCGAGGTGCGGCGGTGGGCGGACGCCTGCTCGGTCGCCTCGCTGCAGATCCACCGGCTCCTCGACCCGGCCGAGGACCCCGCCCCGGCCGACTCGTTCCCCCTGGCTCTCGACTCCGTTCGAACAGGGGAGACGCCCGTCGAAGGCCGCACGGAGGGCATGTCGCCGCTCGTCGCCGCCGAGCTGCGCCGTCAGATCACCGTTCTGGAACTGCTCGCCGGGCACGGCTCCGCCGGACTCCGCCAGGCCCTGGAGGTCTCCACCGAGGGACGCCGCGTCCTGCGGGCGGTGGTGTCCCGCCGGGCCCGCGGCCGGACCGTGCCGTAGCTCCGCCGGGAGGCCGTGGGCGGGCGGCGGTGGACCCGAGCCGTGCGCGAGGGGCCGCTGACGAGCTGTGACACTTCTGCGGAAGCGGACGCTGATGACCGTGGGGGGCGTGGACACGGCCGGACACACGGTGGTGCGCACGTCTGGGGACTCGCTACGGACGAGGACAGTTCTTGGGCCAGGGAGGGGAACCCCGCCGCACGCAGGCGTACGACGGGGAGCTGGGCGCGGCCGTCGCGCGGGCCCAGGAAGGTGACGAGGAGGCCTTCGCGGTCGCGTACCGGATCGTGCAGCCCGGACTCCTCGGGTATCTGCGCGGCCTCGTCGGGGGCGACGCCGAGGACGTGGCGTCGGACGCCTGGCTGGAGATCGCCCGTGACCTCGGCCGGTTCCGGGGCGACGGGGCGGGCTTCCGCGGCTGGACGGCGACCATCGCCCGGCACCGGGCGCTCGACCATCTGCGCCGGCAGCGCGTACGGCCCCGGGGCACCGCGCTCGAACAGGACGTCCTGGACCTGCCCGGCCCGTACAGCACCCATGACCAGGCCCTGGAGTCCGTCACCACCGAGTGGGCCCTCGCGCTCCTGAGGCAGCTGCCCCGCGACCAGGCCGAGGCCGTGCTGCTCCGTGTGGTCGTCGGCCTCGACGGGCCCACCGCCGCGCGCGTCCTCGGCAAGCGGCCCGGCGCGGTGCGCACCGCCGCCCACCGGGGGCTGAAGCGGCTGGCCCGGCAGCTCGGCGCGGAGGGCGACGGCGACGGGAGCGCGGAAGGGACGGGAAAAGGGAAGGGAAGGGGCCGGTCGGCAGAGTAGGCCTGTTGGAGCGGACCGGGGCGACCGAGGCAACGGCCGGGGCCGCCACCCCCCACAGGAGAGGCCCCGGCCGTCGCGCGGCACGGGCCGCGCGGCGGCCCGTACTCCCTACAGCGCCGCGCGTGCGCTTTCCGTCACACCTCACCCCCGGATTGGTTGGTTGCACGTTGTACGGTCATGGACGGCAGGAGGTTTCAGGCCCTAACGTGCCTTTCGCGCCGGGCGCGGGACGGGCATGATCACCGCAGACCATGGGCGGCCGCGCTGCCGCAACGACTCACTCGATCACTTGAGGGACCACGTGCTGGGGGACGACGCGGAGCTGACCACCGCGGTGCTTGCGGCGCAGGACGGGGACGAGACCGCGTTCCGGACTGTGTACCGCGCTGTGCACCCACGGCTGCTCGGATACATACGCACGCTGGTCGGCGACCCGGACGCCGAGGACGTGGCCTCCGAGGCCTGGCTGCAGATAGCCCGCGACCTCGAGCGCTTCAGCGGGGACGCCGACCGGTTCCGCGGCTGGGCCGCCCGGATCGCCCGCAACCGGGCGCTCGACCACATCCGCATGCGCGGCCGCCGCCCCGCGATCGGCGGTGACGAAACGGAACTGACCGGCAAGGCCGCGGAGTCCGACACCGCGGGCGAGGCCATGGAGGCCCTGGCCACCGGCAGCACCCTCTCGCTCATCGCCCGGCTCCCGCAGGACCAGGCCGAGGCCGTGGTGCTGCGCGTGGTCGTGGGCCTGGACGCCAAGACCGCCGCCGAGACGCTCGGCAAGCGGCCCGGTGCCGTGCGCACGGCCGCGCACCGCGGTCTGAAACGGCTCGCGGAACTGCTCGCCGACGATCCGGAATCCCCCCATGTGCTCGACGCGCTGCCGCCCCCGCGGAAACCGCGGGACCGTGCGGTGGTGTCCGCCGGTGTGACGCATATGCGCGCCCGGACGCAGAAGGGCATGTGATGGCCGACGAGCAGTACAGGTGGCTGGACCGCGACACGGCGGAGCGTCTGCTGCGCGGAGAGCCCCTGGACACCGTCGACGCCACCGCCCGTGACCAGGCCGAACGACTCGCCGAGGCGCTGGGCTCCCTCTCCGCGGAACCGTCCGTGCCCGCCTCGGCCGACGCCGGGCTGCCCGGCGAGGCCGCCGCGCTGGCCGCCTTCCGCAAGGCGCGCGCGGAGCAGGCGGCGGAACAGGCCGGCCCACGGACCGCGGCTTCCGGAACGCCCACCGGGCCCGCCGACGCCGGGCTCGTCCGCATCGGCACGCGTGCGCGTGCCGGGCGTCCGCGCTGGACCCGCCCGGTACGTCTCGCGCTGTCGGCCGCGCTGGCCGCCGGCGCGGTCGGCGGAGTCGCGACGGCGGCCACGACCGGTGTGCTGCCGACGCCGTTCGGCGGTGACGAGCCCGTCCCCGGCGCCTCCGTCCCGGACCGGGCGACACCCGGCCCCTCCCCGAGCCCGTCCTCGCCCGACGGCACCACGAGCGGCGGTCCGGGCACGCCGACGCACGGCGGCACCACGGCCGGCTCCTCCGACGCCGGCTCCGCGAGCCCCGCGGACGGCTCCGGCACCGCCCCCGGCCACGACGCCACCGCCGGCACCGACGACCCCCGGGGCGGCCTCGCCGGCGGACGGGGCCGCCTGGTCTCGGCCTGCCGCGACCTGCGCGACGGCAAGGTCCTGGGCGTCGGCCGCAAGCGTGCCCTGGAGGAGGCGGCCGGCGGCTCCGCGCGGGTGTGGACGTACTGCAAGGGCGTCCTGAAGCCGGCCGACGACCGGGCCGGTGACACGGGCGGCAGGGGCCGGGGCGAGAACCAGGGCGCCGGCCGCGACGGCAAGGGCGGCGAGGACAGCCGGAAGGGCCGTGGCGGCCAGGACGACCAGGGCGGTCAGGGCAAGCAGGGCGACCGGGGCAAGCAGGGCGACCGGGGCGACCGGGGCGACCAGGACGGTCAGGGCGACGACGAAGGCGGTCACAAAAGCGGCCGCAAAGGCCGCGACAAGGGCCGTCACGGCCGCGGTCACGAGGCCGGACACCGCTGCGGGAAGAGCGCCGTCACGCCCCCGGCCCCCGCTCCGCGGTCTTCGGGCAGGTCGCCTGTGGTTTCGGCCGCCCACCCCGATGACCGCCTTTGACCTGCGGTTTCGCACCTCGTGAAATTTTCTTCCGGTGAGGTGTGACGTTTCTGGCCGCCGCGGCGCAGTACTGAGTGAGCCGACTGGTCATCGGCTGTCGCACAGAGCCGGGGTTCCCCCCGTACCTACGGCTCGTGCATCCGGCGCGGGCGGGACACGTTCCCCCGGTTCCGCCCGCGCCCCGTCTCCTCTCCCCTCGCCTCACCTGTGCACGACGACCTCGTCGCCGACCCGCACCTGCGCGAACAGCCGTGAGACGGCCGCCTCGTCCCGTACGTTGACGCACCCGTGCGAGCCGCCCGCGTAGCCGCGGGCCGCGAAGTCGTAGGAGTAGTGCACGGCCTGACCGCCGCTGAAGAACATGGCGTACGGCATGGGGGCGTGGTAGAGCGTCGACACATGGTGTCGTGACTTCCAGTAGATGCGGAACACACCCTCGCGGGTGGGGGTGTCCTGCGTGCCGAACCGCACCGCCATCGTCGAGACCGTCCGCCCGCCGATCATCCAGCGCAGGGTCCGGCTGGTCTTGTCGACGCACAGCACCCGGCCGGTCAGGCAGCGCGGGTCGGGCGCCCCGGCCGGCTGCCCGCCCATCCGGTACAGCTCCCACCTGCCCGGCTCGTGCGTCATCCGCAGCAGCCGCTGCCAGGTGACCGTGTCGGTCCGCCCGGTCCGCGGCAGCCCGCGCCTGCCCTGGAAGCCCCTGACGGCCTGTTCCGTCAGCTCGTCGTAGGACCCGGTGGGCCCGTCGAACAGCCAGTCGATCTGGCGCAGCCGGGCCTGGAGCTCCCGCACGCCGCGGCCGCTGTCACCGCGGGACCACAGGACCTGCGCGGCGGTGCGGGCCGGGGCCGGACCCGGGTTCTTCGCCGGCCCCGTGCCGCCGCCGGGCGCGGGGCCGCCGGACGGCCGGCCGGTCGGGATCTCGATGTGCACCGGGGAGCGGTGCGTGCCGTCCGGGCCGGGAGGCTGCACCGTGCAGCCGCTCACCGCGGCCAGTGCCGCGGCCGTGGCGACGGCGGCGATCGCTCTCCTCGTGCCCCCGGTACGCATGGCGCCCCCCGCTGTCTCACCGGTGTCCGTCCACGGTGGTACACCGGATGTCTCCCCACGCGTGACGGGCGGCGAACCACGGGGCAAGGTGGGGAGACGGAGGACGCGAGGGCGAGGATCCGCCGGTCTGTGAGCAAGGTCCCAGCGCGGGGCACTCCACCCGGCGCACGCCCGCCGCTACAGTCCGTGGCGAGGATCGGCCGTACCGGCGGGCAACTGGCGAGTAACCGAGAAGATCAGAACGCGGAGGCACACACCATGGCACGCGAGTCGGAGTCCGGGCTGCCCATCGAGCCGGTCTACGGGCCGGACGCCCTCGAGGGCTGGGACCCGGCCGAGAAGCTGGGCGAGCCGGGGTCGTACCCGTTCACCCGCGGTGTGTACCCCTCGATGTACACCGGCCGCCCCTGGACCATGCGCCAGTACGCCGGCTTCGGCACGGCCACGGAGTCCAACGCCCGCTACAAGCAGCTGATCGCCAACGGCACGATGGGCCTGTCCGTCGCCTTCGACCTGCCCACCCAGATGGGCCACGACTCCGACGCGCCGATCGCGCACGGCGAGGTCGGCAAGGTGGGTGTGGCCATCGACTCCGTCGACGACATGCGGGTGCTGTTCGGCGGGATCCCGCTGGACAGGGTGTCGACGTCGATGACGATCAACGCCCCGGCCGCGCTGCTGCTGCTCCTCTACCAACTGGTGGCGGAGGAGCAGGGCGTCCCGGCCGACCAGCTCACGGGCACCATCCAGAACGACGTGCTGAAGGAGTACATCGCGCGCGGGACGTACATCTTCCCGCCCAAGCCCTCGCTGCGGCTGATCGCGGACATCTTCAAGTACTGCCGGGCCGAGATCCCGAAGTGGAACACCATCTCGATCTCCGGCTACCACATGGCCGAGGCGGGCGCCTCGCCCGCGCAGGAGATCGCGTTCACGCTGGCGGACGGCATCGAGTACGTGCGCACGGCGGTCGCGGCCGGCATGGACGTCGACGACTTCGCGCCCCGCCTGTCCTTCTTCTTCGTGGCCCGGACGACGATCCTGGAGGAGGTCGCCAAGTTCCGCGCGGCCCGCCGGATCTGGGCGCGGGTGATGAAGGAGGAGTTCGGCGCCAAGAACCCCAAGTCGCTGATGCTGCGCTTCCACACCCAGACGGCGGGCGTGCAGCTGACGGCCCAGCAGCCCGAGGTCAACCTGGTCCGCGTCGCCGTGCAGGGCCTGGCGGCGGTCCTCGGCGGCACCCAGTCGCTGCACACCAACTCCTTCGACGAGGCCATCGCGCTGCCCACGGACAAGAGCGCGCGCCTGGCCCTGCGCACGCAGCAGGTCCTGGCCCACGAGACCGACGTGACCGCGACCGTCGACCCCTTCGCCGGCTCGTACGTCATCGAGAGGATGACCGACGACGTCGAGGCCGCCGCGCTGGAGCTGATGCGGAAGGTCGAGGACCTCGGCGGCGCGGTCAACGCCATCGAGCACGGCTTCCAGAAGCAGGAGATCGAGCGCAGCGCGTACCGGATCGCGCAGGAGACCGACTCCGGCGAGCGCGTCGTCGTCGGCGTCAACCGCTTCCAGCTCGACGAGGAGGAGCCGTACGAGCCGCTCCGCGTCGACCCGGCCATCGAGGCCCAGCAGGCCGAACGCCTGGCCAGGCTGCGCGCCGAGCGCGACCGGACGGCGGTCGACACGGCCCTGTCCGCCCTGAAGAAGGCCGCCGAGGGCGAGGACAACGTCCTCTACCCGATGAAGGAGGCCCTGCGGGCCCGGGCGACGGTGGGCGAAGTGTGCAACGCGCTGCGGGAGGTCTGGGGGAACTACGTGCCGTCGGACGCGTTCTGACCTGCACGATTCCTCCGAGTGGGTGATCGGGGGCGGAAACCGCCCGTTCCCGGTTACGCTCGTGTTGGGTATTCCCGAAGGAGGGTGCCGTGGCTGTGATGCTGCACGAGTCGTCGCTTGCCGATGCTGCCGACCGGCTCTGGGAGGAGCTGCCCGGACACCGGGTGGAGATCCTCAACGGGAGTATTGTCGTGACACCGCCGCCTGATGGCTCGCATCAAGAGACACTGACCTGGCTCATCGAAGAATGCTCGCGGGTTCGAGCCAGGAAAGCGGGGCTCAGATACGTCTCAGGAGTCGGTATGTGGCTGCCGACCGGCCCTGTCGACTATGCAGTGCCCGACTTCGCACTTGTCGACGCCGACTACAAGGACGCGCTCGTCGAGAAGAACTGCTACGCACCACATGTCTTCCGCCTGGTCCTTGAAGTGACATCCTCCAACTGGACCAACGACACGGCCACCAAGGTCGACATCTATGCACGGGCCGACGTGCCCGCGTACCTCGTCGCCGACCGCAGGCACGACGAGGTCCTCCTCTACACGGACCCGGTCGACGGGAAGTACCCCGACCCCCGGCGCTTCAAGCGAGGCCAGACCGTCTCCGTCCCCGAGTCCGTCGGCGTGACCCTCGAACTTCCCGTCGACACCCTCCTCGACGGCGACGACTGATCTGCCCGTCTCGTCCCACGGAACCCCCCACCGGAGTGTCGCACCCCCGTGCGACACTCCTTGCCATGTTCGGCGTCGTTCATCTCCCCACCTACCTGGCGGGACTCGTCCTCATCGTCCTGCTCCCCGGGCCCAACTCGCTCTACGTGCTGTCCGTCGCCGCCCGGCGCGGGATACGCGCCGGGTACACCGCCGCGGCGGGTGTCTGGTGCGGGGACACCGTGCTCATGACGCTGGGGGCGGCCGGGGCCGCCTCCCTGCTGAAGGCGAACCCCGTGCTGTTCGGGATCGTGAAGTACGCCGGCGCCGGATACCTGACCTGGCTCGCGATCGGCATGCTGCGAGCCGGCTGGGGGATGTGGCGGACGCGACGGGAGCAGACGGCGCCCGGGGAGCCCGACCCGGCGGCCACCGACGAGCGGCCGTTCCGGCGCGCCTTCGTCGTCAGCCTGTTCAACCCGAAGGCGATCCTGTTCGTCATCGCCTTCTTCGTGCAGTTCGTCGACCCGGCCTACGCCTATCCGGCCCTCTCCTTCGTCATCCTCGGCGCCCTGCTCCAACTGGCCAGTTGCCTCTACCTCAGCGCCCTGATATTCGGCGGTACCAAGCTCGCCGCCGCCTTCCGCAGCCGCAGGCGCCTGTCGGCGGGGGCGACGTCGGCGGCGGGCGCCCTGTTCCTGGGCTTCGCGGTGAAGCTGTCGCTGGCGAGCGTGTAGCGCGGGGCCCCCGCGCCGGCCGGGTCAGCCGAGCAGGCGCCGCAGGTTCAGCCTGCCCCACAGCAGGCTGCTGGCGAACGACAGGGCCAGCACCGTGATCAGCAGACCGATCAGAAGCAGCCCCGCCGCCGGCCCGCTCAGGTCCGGCGACACCAGCGGGGCGACGATCTCCTCGACGAACAGCACGTGCACCATGTACGCGCCGAGCGCGGCACCGGCCAGCTTCCGCAGGAGGGGCCGCCACTTCTCGGGGATCCGGACCCTGCTGATCAGGAGCAGTACGCAGATGCTCATGACGGCGACGAACAGGTGGGCGTTGGGCATCACGTAATGGATCTGCGTGTTGTACCAGAGGCTCCCGGCCATGGTGAGCGGCAGCAGGGCGAACAGCGGCCACCGCCACCGTACGGCGCCGGCCGGGAGGGCGAACAGCAGCGCGCCCCCGATCGCGTACACCAGCGAATAGGTACCGAACCCCCAGGCCGGCGACGGCAGGTCGCGTCCCGTGACCTCGGCGGCAGTGGTCAGCACACTCGGCAGGACCGCGATGCCGAGCAGTGCCGCTCCCAGCCCCCAGGGCCGCTTCCCGGCCTTGACCAGCATCGCGAAGGCGAGCAGCGCGATGATCGGGATGTAGGTGTACATGAACCACAGGTGGTAGGCGGGCCGCACGGAGCCGAAGAGGGAGTTCACCGCCAGCTCGGTCACCGGCCGGTCGTTGCGGTCCCGCAGCCAGGCCCAGACCAGATAGACCGCCGTCCACACGAAGAGCGGAACGGTGTTGCGGACGATCCTCTGCCACATCCGGGCGCTGTCGCGCGGGGGCGCGCCGACCAGCACCGCCCAGCCGGCCATGGCGAAGTACAGGGGAACGGCGTACGGATTGACCGCCTCGGCCACGTGGCCGGCCCAGTACGCCCCGGAGCCGTTGGCCGGGTCGTCGTCGGTGGAGCGGATGAACTGGGCGCCCACGTGCCCCAGCATGACGGTGGCGGAACAGATCAGCCGCATCAGATCGACGTCGGGGCGGTGCTCCCGCGGTACGGCGGTCCGTCCGGAAGAGGCGTCGCTCTGTTGCGGCAGGCGTATGGCTATGTCATTCGGCACCGCGCAACTATCCGGGCGTCCGGTGGCCGGAAGTTGACGAGCGGATGGCACCACCGTGGCGGGTGGG
>NZ_JUJA01000145.1:66929-67053 GCF_001906585.1 Streptomyces kebangsaanensis
TGGGGCGGTCGGTCACCCCTTCCGGACGCCGCGCCGTACCGCCCTGCCCACCACGCGCTTGGCACGGCTCACCTTCAGCTTCGCGCGCGACCGCGGGCGGCTGCCGGGCAGGCCGAGCTCGGCC
>NZ_JUJA01000145.1:67095-80171 GCF_001906585.1 Streptomyces kebangsaanensis
GGCCAGGTTGCTCCGCAGCCAGTCCGCCGTCGGCTCCCGCAGCTCCGGGTACGTCCTGGGCTGCATGCAGAAGCCGATCGCCCGGACCAGCGGTGACAACGTCTCCGGGGCCGTGCCGACGAGAGCCGGGGCCTGACCGCGCTCCAGGTCGGGCACCAGGTGGTCGATCACGGCCAGGGGCACGCGGTTGCTGTTCGGGTAGGGCTTGAGGCGCTCCATCACCAGCGCGGTCCCGACCCTCGCGACGGGCACGCCGTAGTAGGCGGAGGCGGTCGTCATCGCCGTCGAGAAACAGCCGACGACGAGTGCGGGACGGCAGTGGTGGTACAGCGTCTCGGCCAGCAGCGGCGCGGTCGGCACGGTGAGCCGGACGCCGGCGTCCGCCGCCGCCTTCCTCAGCGCCGCCGAGTAGTCGGCGGGTGCCGTCGGGTGGGGCTTGAAGACCAGGGACCGGTGCCCGGCGCGCACGGCCCCGGTGAGCATGCGGACGTGGAGGTCCTCCTCCTCCCGCGCGCTCAGGATGTCGAGCGCCGCCAGGTACTGGCCCAGGAGCACGGCCGTCGGCGCCTCCTGGAGGACGGGCGCCAGCCGCGGGTCGTCCGCCGCGTCCCGGGAGATCTCGTCGAGCACGGCGCGGAACGCCTCGTCCGGGACGACCTCGGGCCCGACGCCGTACTCGGACAGCAGCAGCGGCCTCAGGCCGGGAACCAGGTCGAGATGGAGCAGCCGCCGGATGCGGCGCGCGATGGTCAGCGGCAGCCTGTCCCGGGTCGGGCCGTAGCTCATGAGGCCGTCGGCGTACACGTGGACGGCGCTCTCGGAGAAGATCGCCGCCAGCGCACGGGCCGGGTTGACCTGGATCGACTCGACGGCGAGCTCGACCAGGTCCCGTTCGCCGATGCCCCACAGCAGGCGGAGCGCCCTCTGCCACAGCACCGTGTCGTTCTCCCGCGGACCCCAGGCACTGGGGTGGTACGGGCTGATCGCCTCGTTCCAGCCGGCCACCGAGTCGAACCGGCCGGCCACGCGCTCGTAGCCGTGCATCTCGTCGAGACGCAGGGCCGTCTCCGGCACGGCGGCGTTGTGGGAGACCAGCAGGATGCGCCGGGCCTCCTCGCGCGGCCCGAACAGGCCCGCGTCGAGCGCCGCGGCGACAGTGGCCGCTCCGTAGAGGGTCGAGACCTGGAAGATCTGGGTCTTGCGGGACATGGTTCAGGCAGCCTTCCGCCCGTCACGCAGGCGGCTGAGCAACCTGCTCCGAGTGCTGTCGATGGTCCTGAGGGTCTCCTCGAGCACGTGCTCGGGCATGCGGTGGAGCGCGGCCCTCGCCTCACGCCGCAGTCGCCGGGCCGTCGAGGGCTCGTACTCGTTCGCCTTGCCGATGTGGAAGGCGATCATGGCGCAGTAGGTCCGTACGGCCTTGGGCAGGAAACGCTCGGCCTCCGGGTCCCGCAGCAGATCCCGCAGCAGGGCGTCGTACGCCGGCATGAAGTCCAGCTGACGGGAGTCCTTGACCTGGGTGAGCGAGGTCGCGACGCCCCGCCGGTAGAACACGCCGTGCAGACCGAGGGAGGCGTACGTCCTGGCCTTCAGGTGCAGGCGCCAGATCCACAACCGGTCCTCGGCGGTGCGCAGTTCGGTCGCGAAGCGCATGCCGCCGTCGTCGAAGAGGTGCCGGCGGTAGATCCCCGCCCAGACGAAGGGGTAGTCGACCATCGTCTCCGTGTCGGCCGGCGCTATTCCGTCGCGCGGATCCATCACGGTGTTGCGCACCGGGGCCGGGGGCCGCCGGACCACCCGCTCGGTGCCGGTGGCCTGGACGTGATCGGTACGGGCGAAGTCGCAGCCCAGTTCCTCCATGGCGCGCACGAGTTCGGCGAGGTGGCCCGGCCCGTACCAGTCGTCGCCGTCGAGGAACGTGAGGAACTCGCCGCTCGCCGCGTCGATACCGCTGTTGCGCGCCTGGGCGATTCCCATGTTCTTCTCGTGCCGGATCACCCGGGCGCCCGGATGCTTCTCCGCCCAGCGGTCGACCACCTGCGGGGTGGAGTCCGTGGAGCAGTCGTCGACGAGCAGGAACTCGACGTCGGGGCCCGCGTTGCGGGCGAGGCTGCGCAGCGTGTTCTCGGCGAACGCTTCCACGTTGTGCAGGGGGACGACGACGGACAGTCTCGGCACGCGGGCCTCTCACACTCGAAGGTCGGGGACGGGCAGCAGGCTGACGATGCTGGCGAAGGGGGCGGTGCCGCCCGAGGCGGCGGGATGAACTCCGTGCGCATCGGCGATGAACTCTTGGTGTCCCTCAGCCGCGTACGGCCTTCTTCAGCGCCCGCGCCCGCCGTACCACCCGGCGCGCGGTGGAGCTGCGGGGCAGGAACGCCAGTTGCCGGGGGATGCCGCCGGGGAGCCCCAGCGAGGTGAGCCGCCTGCGTCCGAAGTAGTGCTGGGTGCGCGGGCCGAAGTGCTGCGCGAGGTAACGCTCCGCGGCCGGGCGCAGGGACCGGTGGATCCGCGGCTGCATGGTGAAGCCGACCGCGGTGACCAGGTCGTTCAGCTCGTCGGCGGGAACGGCGTCCTCGCCCCGGCCGGGCTCCAGGTCCGGCAGTACCGCGTCGGCCAGGACGGCGGGAACCCGGTTGCCGTCCTGGTACGGCGTCAGCCGGCCGAGGAGCGCCTTGGTGCCGGTGCGGGCGACCGGCAGGCCGTAGAGCGCGGACGCCGTGAACAGCGCGGTCGAGGAGCAGCCGACGACCAGCGCGGGCCGGGCCGCCCCGAAGAGCACCTCGGCGGGGACGGGCGTGTCCAGGACGGTGAGGTCCACGCCGAGCTTCTCGGCCTCGGCATCGAGGGCCCGGCCGCGGCGGACCGGCGCGGCCGGGTGCGGCTTGAGGACGACGGTGCCGTGGCCGCGCTCGACGGCTCCCCGCACCATCCGTACGTACAGGTCCTCCTCCTCCGCGGGGGAGAGGGCGCCGGGGGCGGACAGGCACTGGCCGAGCAGCAGCGCCGCGTCGTCCGGCAGGGCGGGCAACGCGCCGACGTGCTCGGAGACCTCACCCATCGTCTTCAGGAAGGCGGGCGTCGGCACCACGCGCGCCGGCACGTCGAACTCGGTCAGCAGCATCGGCCTGAGGCCCGGCACCAGGTCGAGGTGGAGCAACTGCCGTACGCGCGTGCCGACCAGCGGGTCGAGCCTGTCGCGGGTGGGGCCGTAGCCCACCGGGCCGTCGGCACAGACGTGGATCGGGGCCTCGGGGAACAGCTGGGCCACCGTCAGGGCCGGCCCGGCCCGGAGGGGCCCCAGGACCAGCTCCACGCGGTCGTCGCCGAGCCCCCACAGCAGCCGCAGATGGCGTTCGAGGAGCGGGATGTCGTCGGGGCGCGGCGTCCAGGCCGCCGGGTGGAAGGGGCGGATGACCTCGTTCCAGGACAGCACGTCGTCGAAGTGGCGACGCAGCGGCGCGAAGCCCGGCATCCCCTCCAGGGCCGGTGCGGTCTCCGGGGTCGCGGAGTCGTCGACGACCAGCAGCACCCGCCGCTCCGCCTCCGCGAAGCAGCCGGACCCGATCGCGGCCGCCAGCGTGGCGAGGTTGTACGGCGTCGAGGCGCAGAAGATCTGGGTGGTACGGGACATCAGGCGGCTCCCCTCGCCGTGGTGATCCGGCGCCGCAGCCGCCGCAGTCTGGAGGAACGGTCCAGGTCCATGGTGTCGAGGGCGTCGGTGACCAGTTCCCGGGGCAGGCGTCCGATCGCCGCGGCACTCATCACCCGCAACCGCTTGGCCACGGCCGGTTCGAACTTGTCGATCTCCGAGAGGTGATGGGCGATGACCGCGCAGTAGGTGCGCACGGCTTTCGGGAGCAGTCTGTCGCCCTCGGGGTCACCTGCCGTTTCCTCGACGACCTGGTCGAACGCGCGAATGAAGTCAAGCTGTCGCACGTCGCCGATCCGCGTCAGCGAGGAGGCGACGCCCCGCCGGTAGAAGACGCCCGGCAGGCCCACCACGGCGAAGGAGTCCGCCTCCCGGTGCAGCCTCCAGATCCACGGCCGGTCCTCGGCCGTGCGCAGCCCGTCGGTGAAGTGCAGCAGGCCGCGGTCGACGAGCCGGCGGTGGTAGACGCCCGCCCACGCGTACGCGTAGTCGACCGAGGTGGAGCGGTCGGCGGGCAGGATGGCGTCGCGCGGGTTCATCACCACACCGCGCCGGCCGTGCGGCACCCGGTGGACGGAGCGGGCCCGCCCGGTGCACCGGACATGGTCGGTACGGACGAAGTCGCACCCCAGCTCCTCGATCGCCGCGAGGAGCCGGGGGTAGTGGCCGGGGGCCAGCCAGTCGTCCCCGTCCAGGAACGTCAGGTACTCGCCGCGCGCCCTGTCGATCCCGCTGTTGCGCGCGGTCGCCACCCCTTCGTTCTTCTCGTGTCTGACATACACCGCGCCCGGCAACTCGCTTTCCGCGCGCGCGAGGAGGTCCGGAGTCTCGTCGTGCGAGCAGTCGTCGACGAGAATGAACTCGAAGTCCTCACGGGCGTTCGCCCGCAAGCTCCTCAAGGCGTCGGATGCGTAGGGCCGCACGTTGCAGAACGGCACGATGACGGAGAGCTTGACCACGCGGGTGACATTAGGGCGCGGCCTCGCCTGCGTCTTTGCCTTCAGCTGGAAAGCGGGTGAACGACGCGTGGCGATGATGTGAACCCGTTCCGCTCTTGCGCCGATCGCGGCCCGATTCGCCATTCGGTGAAGTGCTGTTAACCGTTTGTTGCGGTCGGGTTGGGCGGAACCTAGAAATGCCTTTCTACGGTCTTCGACGTGCCAGCAAGTGCGAAGAATTCCCGGCGAGTGGCTGTTCTCGCGGATTCCGACACCCGGTGGAAATGGGGCGCGCTCACCGTGCGGCGTGTCGCTCCCGAGGACGCGGACGTCTCTCTCGACGGCTACCTCCTGCGGGGCCGGGCCACCCCCACCGCCCGCCAGCTCGGGGAGGTCGGCGTCCACGCGGACTCGCTCCGCGAGGTGACCGCGGCCGAGTTCCTGCGGGAGATGGCGAAGGAGCCGTACGACATCCTCGTGCTCGCCCTCGTCGGCGGCGGGGTCCAGGCGATGCTGCACGGACTGGGGCGCGTCTGGGAGGACCGGCCGGACCGGCCCGTGGTCGTCACCGGTTACGTCGGCGTCGTCTACGAGAAGCTCGCCGACGGCCTGCTGCTGCGCCACGGCGCGGACCTCGTCCTCGCCAACTCCCGCCAGGACGCCGAGCGCTTCCGGGCCGTGTACGAGGGCGTGGGCGCCGACGCCTCCGCCGTCACCGAGGTCGCCCTGCCGTTCCTCGGGGGTACGGCCCACACCGGCCGGCACGACCCCCGCACCGTGGTGTTCGCCGCCCAGCCCTCCGTGCCGGAGAGCCGCGGGGACCGTACGTACCTCCTCGACCGGCTGATCCGGCACGCCCGCCTCCACCCCGAGCGCGAGGTGCTGCTCAAGCTGCGCTCCAGGCCGGGGGAGCACACCACGCACATCGAGGAACTGCCGTACCAGAAGCTGGCCCGGAAGGCCGGGCTGCCGCCCAACCTCCGCCTCGTGTACGGCCACATGGGCGAGGTCCTCGACCGGACCGACCTGCTGGTCACCGTCAGCTCCACCGCCGCCCTGGAGGCCCTGCACCGCCGCGTCCCGACCGCGGTCCTCACCGACCTCGGCGTGCGCGAGGCGCTCGGCAACCACCACTTCGTCGGCTCCGGATGCCTCGCCTCCTGGGACCAACTGGACGCCGGACACCGCCCGGTGCCCGACGAGGAGTGGGTCCGCCGGCAGGGCGTCGCCGCCGGGGACGGCGCGTACGCCACCGCCTTCGACACCGCCCGCGAACGCATCACCGAGCTGCTCGGCCGCCCCGGCGGACTGCCGCCGCTCACCCCGTACTACACGCCCACGACCGCACCCGGCTATCTGCCCGGCATCCTCGCCCGCCACCACCTCGGCCCGGACGGCACCCCGCTGCCCGGCGCGCCCACCGCCGACAAGGAGCCCGGACCGGTCCGGCAGATCGTGCGCCGGGCGGCGCGCGGCGCCTACCGGCACGGCGTGCAGCGGGTGGCCCCGGTGATCCGGCGGATGGGCGAGCTGTGACCGACCCGACGACCGCTCGAGGAGCTGATCCCATGCCCAACCCGCCGACGGACCGGGGCGCCCCGGAACGCAGGGTGCTCGCGGTGATCCCCGCGCGCGGCGGCTCCAAGGGCGTACCCGCGAAGAACCTCGCGCCCGTGGGCGGCGTACCCCTGGTGGCGCGCGCCGTGCGCGAGTGCCGGGCCGCGCGGTACGTCACGGACGTCGTCGTCTCCACCGACGACCGGGCCATCGCCGCCGCCGCCCGGCAGGCCGGTGCCGAGGTCGTGTCGCGGCCCGCCGCCATCGCCGGCGACACGGCCACCTCCGAGGCCGCCGTCCTGCACGCCCTGGAGGCCCACGAGGCGCTGCACGGCACCCCGGTGGACGTGGTGCTGCTCGTGCAGTGCACCAGCCCCTTCCTGGTCCGCGAGGACGTCGACGGGGTCGCCGGCGCGGTCGTCGAGCAGCGCGCCGACACCGCGGTGACCGTCGCCCCCTTCCACGGCTTCCTCTGGCGGGACGCGACGGACGGGGCCGCGGACGCCGACCCGGCCGCCCCCGACGGCGGTCACGGCGTCAACCACGACAAGTCCTTCCGCCCGCGCCGCCAGGACCGCCCCCAGGACCTGCTGGAGACCGGCGCCGCCTACGCGATGGACGCCCAGGGCTTCCGCGAGCACCGGCACCGCTTCTTCGGCCGTACGGAACTGGTGCGCACCGACCCCGCCCGGGTGCTGGAGATCGACGACCCGCACGACCTCGCCCGCGCCCGGGCCCTGGCCCCCCTGCTCGACTTCGGCAGGCCCGGCGCCCTCCCGACCGCCGGCGACATCGACGCGGTCGTCCTCGACTTCGACGGCACCCAGACCGACGACAGGGTGCTGATCGACTCCGACGGACGGGAGTTCGTCTCCGTGCACCGCGGGGACGGCCTCGGCATCGCGGCCCTGCGCAGGTCGGGCCTGAAGATGCTGATCCTGTCCACGGAGCAGAACCCGGTCGTCGCCGCCCGCGCCCACAAGCTCCGGCTCCCGGTGCTGCACGGCGTCGACCGCAAGGACCTCGCCCTGAAGCAGTGGTGCGAGGAGCAGGGCATCGCGCCCGAGCGCGTGCTCTACGTCGGCAACGACGTCAACGACCTGCCGTGCTTCGCCCTCGTCGGCTGGCCCGTGGCGGTCGCGAGCGCCCACGAGGCCGTACGCGGCGCCGCACGCGCCGTCACCACCGTCCCCGGCGGCGACGGCGCGATCCGGGAGATCGCCGGCTGGATCCTCGGCCCCTCTCTCGATTCCCTCCCCAAGTAAGGAAACACCTCATGAGCACCGTGAACCCCAGCTCCCGCATCCGCCGCTTCGGTACCCGCGAGGCCGGCCCCGGCCGCCCCGTGTACGTCACCGGTGAGATCGGCATCAACCACAACGGCGACATCGAGAACGCGTTCAAGCTGATCGACGCCGCCGCCGAAGCCGGCTGCGACGCCGTCAAGTTCCAGAAGCGCACGCCCGAGATCTGCACCCCGCGCGACCAGTGGGACATCGAGCGCGACACCCCCTGGGGCCGGATGACGTACATCGACTACCGCCACCGCGTGGAGTTCGGTGAGGAGGAGTACGGCCAGATCGACGCCTATTGCAAGAAGAAGGGCATCGACTGGTTCGCCTCCCCGTGGGACACCGAGGCCGTCGCCTTCCTGGAGAAGTTCGACGTCCCCGCCCACAAGGTCGCCTCCGCCTCCCTCACCGACGACGAGCTGCTGCGCGCCCTGCGCGCCACCGGCCGCACGGTCATCCTCTCCACCGGCATGTCGACCCCGAAGCAGATCCGCCACGCGGTCGAGGTCCTGGGCAGCGAGAACATCCTGCTCTGCCATGCCACCTCCACCTACCCGGCGAAGGCGGAGGAGCTGAACCTGCGGATGATCAACACCCTCCAGCAGGAGTTCCCGAACGTCCCGATCGGCTACTCCGGCCACGAGACCGGCCTGCAGACCACCCTGGCCGCGGTCGCCCTCGGCGCCACCTTCGTCGAGCGCCACATCACCCTGGACCGCGCCATGTGGGGCTCCGACCAGGCCGCGTCCGTCGAGCCGCAGGGCCTGAGCCGCCTCGTCCGCGACATCCGCACCATCGAGGCCTCCCTCGGCGACGGCGTGAAGAAGGTCTACGACTCCGAGCTCGGCCCCATGAAGAAGCTGCGCCGCGTCACCGGCGTCGTCGCCGAGGCGGAGATCGCCGCGGCGGCGGGCGAACCGGTAGCGGTGTGAGACCGAGCCCCCCACCCCCGGAGGGTCCCGCGCCGATGAGCCCCCGCACCCTCGCCTTCGTCGAGAGCCCGGTACAGCTGCTGAACGTACTGGAGTGGGCCCACGCCCACGACCGCCCCACCGCCTCCGGGGCCCCTTCCCGCACGGGCCTGATCCCCTCCCAGGCGGGGCGCCACCCGGCGCCCCGCGCCCCGGGGATCACCCTCGTCGTGCTGTCGCCGACCGACCCGATGAGCCGCGGTCAGCTGCGGCGGATGGCCGAGCTGGCGCGGGAGGAGGGGCACGAGGTGCGGTGGGAGGAGGCGCGGGGCGGCGCGGGAGCGCCGCTGCGGACCGTCGGCGGACTCGCCCCGCTGCTGCGGCGGGCGGACCGGGTGGTGATGGGCGATCCGTTCTCGCGGTACGTCCAGCTGCTGCTGACGATCACCGGGGCGCGGGACCTCGTCGTCGTGGACGACGGCACCGCGACGATGGAGTTCGTCACCCAGCTCGCCCGCGGGGAGCGGCTGGTGCGCTGGCACCGCAAGGGGGGCCGCCGCGGCCCGCGGGACCTCCTCCTCGGCCCGGTGTCCGCCGCGGCCCGGCGCCGGCTGACACCGGGCGAGGGGCGCCGGGTGGAGGTGTTCTCGGCCATGCCGGTCGAGGAGGTCCCGGACGGCGTGACCGCCACCGCGAACCGCTTCGCCTGGACCCGCGCCCGCTTCGGCCCGCCCCGGGTCACCAGGGGTACCGACCTGGTGGGTACGTCCCTGGTGGAGACGGGCGTGGTCGACGGCGACCGGTACCTGGACGCCGTACGGGGGCTGGCCAGGACCCACGGGGCCACCCGCTACTTCGCCCACCGGCGCGAGAGCGCCTGGAAACTCCACCGGCTGGCGGTGGAGACGGGCCTGGAGATCGTCCGCCCCGAGCTCCCGCTGGAGCTGATCGCCCGGCGCGGCCCGATCGGCCGTACGGTCCTCAGCTTCCCCTCCACCGTCCTCCACACCCTCCCGCCGGCCCTGGCCGGCACCGGTGTCCGCGTCGCCGCCTGCGACATCGACCCGAGCTGGCTGACCGCGCACGCCTCCCCGCGGGCCCGGGGCTTCCTGTCCGGGGTGACGGGCACCGCCCGCGACGTGCACCGCCTCACCCGGACGGCCCCGGCCGGCTGACAGCGCCCGCCGGGGCCCGGCACGGACCGTCCGTCCGGCAGGTGAACATCTCGGGCGTGGTTCGGGCGGGGCGTGGTATCCGTGGAGAAAAGCATAAAAAAGGGGCGGATGCCAGGAGTGTGGCGAGCGTCATACTTCCGGGATTCCGTGATCCGCTCGGCCGGTCAAGGCGGGCGAGTTTACCCACCCCAGCCAATGCCCATGCGCCGGGCGGCCAGTTTTTCTCCCCCTGACGGGTTGAATTTTTGTTGATCGTGGGGCAGTCGACCGCCTGGGCGTCCTACCCTTCAAAGGGTGAAACAGCTGATGTCCCCAGAGTCCGAGGCCGATCTCCCCGCTGATGCCACGGCGGACGCCGCTCTTCCCGGCACCCTGCCGGAGGCGCTGTACGCCGAGCTCGTCGCGTTCCGGCGCGACCTGCACATGCACCCGGAGCTCGGCAACCAGGAGTTCCGCACCACCGCCGCGATCAAGGAACGGCTGGAGAAGGCCGGGCTCGCGCCGCGGGTGCTTCCGGCCGGGACCGGGCTCGTCTGTGACATCGGTGCGGACCCCGGGGGGCCGGACGGCGGCCCGGGTCTGCTCGCCCTGCGCGCCGACATCGACGCCCTCCCCATCCCCGACACCAAGAGCGAGTGCTCGTACCGCTCCACCGTCCCCGACCGCGCCCACGCCTGCGGGCACGACGTGCACACCACCGTCGTGCTCGGCGCCGGACTGGTCCTCGCCGACCTGCACCGGCGGGGGCTGCTGCCCCGGCCCGTGCGGCTGATCTTCCAGCCCGCCGAGGAGGTGCTGCCCGGCGGCGCCGCCGAGGTCATCAAGAGCGGGGCGCTGGACGGCGTCGGCCGGATCGTCGCCGTGCACTGCGACCCGCGGGTCGACGCCGGCCGGGTCGGGCTGCGCCAGGGAGCCATCACCTCCGCCTGCGACCGGCTGGAGATCCAGCTGGACGGCCCCGGCGGGCACACCGCCCGGCCGCATCTGACGACGGACCTGGTCACCGCCGCCGCCCGGGTCGTCACCGACGTGCCCGCGCTCGTCGGCCGCCGGGTCGACACCCGCGCCGGGCTCGCCGTGACCTGGGGCCGGATCGAGACCGGGCAC
Source organism: Streptomyces kebangsaanensis (assembly GCF_001906585.1). Lineage (GTDB taxonomy): Bacteria > Actinomycetota > Actinomycetes > Streptomycetales > Streptomycetaceae > Streptomyces > Streptomyces kebangsaanensis. The sequence continues at coordinate 77,728 of NZ_JUJA01000145.1, forward strand.
GCCCCGAACGTCATCCCGCAGCACGCCGAACTCGCCGGAACCGTCCGCTGCCTGGACATCCACGCCTGGCGGCAGGCGCCCGACATCGTGGTCGCCGCGATCGACGAGATCGCCAACCTCCACAAGGCCAAGTCCGAGATCAACTACGTGCGCGGGGTGCCGCCGGTCGTCAACGAACCGGAGGCGACCGAACTGCTGCGCGCCGCCATGACCGCCCGGCGCGGCGCCGACTCCGTGGAGGACACCGAACAGAGCCTCGGCGGCGAGGACTTCTCCTGGTACCTGGAGCGGGTGCCCGGCGCGATGGCCCGCCTCGGGGTGCGCACCCCGGGCGAGCGGACCGTGCGCGACCTGCACCAGGGGGACTTCGACGCCGACGAGTCCGCCATCAGGGTCGGTGTGGAGCTGTTCACCGCCGCCGCCCTGCTGCACCCGACGCGCTGAGCGGCCACCGGCGAAGGGGCACCCCGTCAGGTACCCCTTCGCCCGCTGTCGGCACGGTTCGGTAACGGCGGGGAGAAACCCCGTTCCCCTCTACTTCTACGCGCGTTACTGTGCGCCGGAATCGCCACCACAGGCGGCTCATGGGGCTGCGGGCCGGTGACGGCGCCGTGGGCAAGTAAGGGGTACTTGCTGTGCGTGTGAACTCATCGAGGACCAGGTTCTCCCAAGTCGCGGTGGCCGTAGCGGTCGTCGCCCTCGCGGCCGCCGGGTGCGGCAAGACCAGCAACGAGTCGACCGGCAGTTCCTCCGCGTCCTCGTCCTCGTCCGGGACGTACTCGGGCAAGGGCATCGGTCTCGCGTACGACATCGGCGGCAGGGGCGACCAGTCCTTCAACGACGCCGCGTACGCCGGCTTCCAGCAGGCCGACAAGGAGTTCAAGGTCGGCGGCCGGGACGTCGAGCCGAACGACAACGAGTCCGACGCCGACAAGGTGCAGCGCCTCGAACAGCTCGCCAAGGCCGGCTACGACCCGATCATCGGCGTCGGCTATGTCTACGGGCCGGCCGTCAAGGAGGTCGCGGCCAAGTTCCCGAAGACCACCTTCGGCATCATCGACGACAACACCGTCGAGGCCGACAACGTCGCCGACATGGTCTTCCGCGAGGAGGAGGCCTCCTACCTGGCCGGTGTCGCGGCGGCCAAGGCCACCAAGAAGAACCACATCGGCTTCATCGGCGGTGTGGACATCCCGCTGATCCGCAAGTTCGAGGCGGGCTTCGTCCAGGGTGCGCAGTCGGTCAACCCGAAGATCAAGATCGAGAAGCAGTACCTGACGCAGACCGCGCAGGAGGGTGGCTTCTCCAGCCCCGACAAGGGCGAGAACGCGACGAACGGCCAGATCGACGCCGGTGCGGACGTCGTCTACCACGCGGCCGGCCTGTCCGGTCAGGGCGTCATCAAGGCCGCCGCCGAGCACAAGGTGTGGGCGATCGGTGTCGACTCCGACCAGTACCAGCAGGACTCCCTGGCCAAGTACAAGGACTGGATCCTCGGTTCGGCCCTGAAGAACGTCGGCGGCGCGGTCTACGAGCTCACCAAGTCCGTGGTCGAGGGCAAGCCGCTGAGCGGCGAGGTGCGCGGCGACCTGAAGTCGGGCGGCGTCGGCTTCGCCGACTCCAACCCGAAGTACCGGGCGATGAAGGACGTCGTCGCCGCCGTCGACAAGGCCAGGCAGGACATCATCGACGGCAAGGTCACCGTGAAGACGCAGTGACGGCTGTCCGGAACGGAGCCCCGGCAGGCCCCCGTACGCCCGCCGGGACCCGCCCCACCCGTACGCCCCTCGCCTTGAGCGAGGGGCGTACTGCTGTCAGTGAGGGCGGCCGGCAGATGTGGCCACAGGTCGATAACAGAGCGGACAGAAGGGGTTTTCCGTCTGGTCTACGCGCGTTACGCTGCGGCGGAACCAGCGCCTGGTATGGGCGCTTGCACGAAGGAGTCTCGTTCCATGCGCCGGGTGTCCCGTATCGCGGTTGCAGGCATTGCGACTGCGGCCCTCGCCGTCAGCGTTTCCGCCTGCGGCAGCAGCTCGACCAGTTCGTCCACCTCGTCCTCCGACGGCAAGGGCAAGGGCATCGGCCTGGCCTACGACATCGGCGGCAAGGGCGACCAGTCCTTCAACGACGCAGCCTACGCCGGTCTGCAGAAGGCCGAGAAGGAGCTGGGCATCGGCGGCCGGGACGTCGAGCCGCAGGACGGCGAGTCGGACGCCGACAAGGTGCAGCGCCTGGAGACGCTGGCCAAGCAGGGTTACAACCCGATCATCGGTGTCGGCTACGTCTACGCGTCGGCCATCAAGGAGGTCGCCCCCAAGTTCCCGAAGACCACCTTCGGCATCATCGACGACGAGCAGGTCGAGGCCGACAACGTCGCCGACATGGTCTTCCACGAGGAGGAGGCCTCCTACCTGGCCGGTGTCGCGGCGGCCAAGGCCACCAAG
>NZ_JUJA01000146.1:0-15640 GCF_001906585.1 Streptomyces kebangsaanensis
TTAGAAGGCATCTCATTTGGCGAGTCTGCGGTAGCAGATGAGGGTGCAGGCGATGCTGGTGAAGGCCAGGAAGTGCTCTGCCTTGCGCTCGTAGCGGCGGTGCAGACGGCGGCAGCCGGCGAGCCAGGACATGGTGCGCTCGATGGTCCAGCGGTGCCGCCCGAGCCGCTGCGAGGTCTCGACGCCCTTGCGGGCGATGCGGTGCCGGATGCCCCGCCGGGACAGCCATTTCCGCAGGTGCGCGTAGTCGTATCCCTTGTCGGCATGGAGCTTGCCGGGCCTGCGCCGGCGGGGGCCTCGGCGGGACCGGATCGGCGGTATGCCCTTCACCAGCGGCATCAGGGCCTGGCTGTCGTGGACGTTGGCACCGGAGATTCCGACGGACAGGGGCAGACCGGTCCGCTCGGTGATCAAGTGGATCTTCGACCCGTACTTGCCTCGGTCGACAGGATTCGGGCCTGTCAGGTCCCCCTTTTCATCGCCCGCATGTTCACCGAGTCGATCGCGCACCTCGACCAGTCCAGCTCGCCGCGGGAGCCGAGTTCATCCAGGACCAGGCGGTGCAGCTTGGCCCACACCCGGGCCTTGGTCCACTCGGTGAACCGGCGGTGCGCCGTCGCGCCGGACGGCCCGAACGATGCGGCCGGCAGCTGCTGCCACGTGCAGCCCGACGTCGCCACGAACACGATCGCGGCCAGCACCTCGCGGTCACCGTGCCGCCGCCGGCCACCGCCCTGAGGCCGCGTCGGCGCCTCCGGCACCACGCGCTGGAACAGCTCCCACAACTCATCCGGCACCAGCCGCTCAACGATCCCCACCACGGCCGACAGCCTACCCAGCCAAATGAGATGACCTCTTAGGAGTTTTCCCGGAGTAAGTCTGTGACCTGCGGAGACGTGGGCCACAGGGCGTCTGACCAGGGGACGGACTCCTCCGCGGTTCTCACGTGTTCACGGTGCTTCCCGTCCTCGTGTGTGCTGAATACGTGCCGGTGAGTGTGCTGTCCGGCGAAGGCCACGGGGTGATTGGGGCCCAGCGAGCCGCCGGAGTGAGGTACGGGCGTCCCGTCAGACCTTCTCGACTCGCACGGAGTGGCCCGCGAGGAGTTGGTTCATGTCGTCGGTGTCGGAGGTGAAGACGGTTGCCTGGGCTCCCTGTGCGGCTTCCCGCCCGGCCACGGCCGCCAGGACGGCGTCGATGGCGTACTTGTGCCCGTGCAGGCCGGCTGCCTTCAGCATGTCGCGCGCCATGGCGGTCACCTGGTCGTCCGTGTGCACGATGCGGATGTGCCGACATCTTCGAGGCTGGTTCCGCCGACTCACCCATGGTGTGTTCGGTCGGTGACGTGCACGATGCGCACCTGCGCCTGGCGGGTGCCTTCGCTTGGCTGCCTCTTGCGGTCTGCGGTGACCGAAGCGCGAACAGCCCGGCGAAGAAGGCAAGCGTGGGCACGCGATCCTGCGTGGCTGACCACTCCGTGGGCGTCGGCCGAGACGACGGGCCTGGGGGCCAGGCGATGGTGTGTACGCAGAAAGCGTCTTCCTGCTGGAACGGCAGAAGCCTTGGACAAGCCCGGCCGCCCCAGGTCAGGAGGTACATTCGCTGTCTTGTCCAAGACCGGACACCGCTCAGGCGAAACGGCCGGGCTCTGATGCGCTCACCCGGGCGGTTCGGTCCCCGCCGCGTCGGGTGGGGTCGGTACGACACCCGGGAGCGGGCTCATCACCCACCGCGCCTTCTCCCAGGTGATGGTCTCGGTGACGTGGACGGGTCGGCGCTCGGCACCTGCGGTGCCGGACACATCCACGTTCCATACGCCCTCGAAGTCAGAGGTGCGCGTCCACCGGACGTCCCAGTCCTGTCCGCCGTACGCCTTGATCCGGGCGCGGGCGTCCTTGGAGCCCTGGGGATGGGCGTCGAGCAGCCCGGCCAGCCCGTCCTCGTCCGAGCGGTTGAGGAACCGTACGTAGTCGTGCAGGAAACGGTCCTGGTCCGTCAGGTCGGGCTTCGCGGACGCGGAGCCGTCCCCGCCGCCGCACGCGGTGAGCGCTACCGCGCAGAGCACCGCCATGAGCAGCCCGGCGCGACGTCGCCACGAGCGATGTCCGCTTCCGTCAGGTGCGGAAGGCGTAGTAGGTCGCGCGCGGGTACTGCGCCACAAGGCTCTTCACCGACTTCCGGTAGGTGTTGGTCGAGTGGTAGGTGAGGTAGGGCACTCCGTTGCTCCTGTACGTGGTGATCATGGAGTGGTCCTTGGACCTGTTGCCGTTGAAGTCCATCTGGAGGATGTCCCCGATCCCCAGCTTGTACACGTTGTCCAAGTTGTAGGCACGGTTGCTGTGCAGGGCGAAGGACGCCCAGTAGTTGACGTTGATCCAGGACGTCGTCTGGTTCGAGGAGTTGTACCACCAGTTCTTGTAGCTCTTGTACCAACCTGTGTCGTTCTTCCAGCCGCCGGCCCGCAGCGCCTGACTGATGAAGTTCGTGCAGTCGCCCCCGACGTCGTTGAACTTGCGGTAGTCGGGGTTGTATTTCTTCCAGTACTTCTCCGCGTACTTTGCCATGGCGGTGTAGTTGTAGCTCGCGCTGACCTTGGCCTGGGCCTGGACGGTGGGCTGGGTGGTGCCCGCCTGGCTCTCCAGGGGCACGGGGCCGTCGGTTTCGGGCTCGCCGCCCTCGTCGATCGGTTCCTCAGCCATGCCGGTGAACGTGGGCCCGCTGTCCCCGGCGGTGTCCACCACCGAGTTGACCGCGGCCGGCCCTCCCTCGTCGAGAGGCGTGAATCCGGTCAGCTCCCACGTGCCGTCCGGCGCGGCGACGAAGGTCAGCTCGTGCCTGGCCTGAAAGCCGGTGGTCGGCGGTTCGTCTCCCTGGATCTTCTTGTACGTGAGCATCGTCGTCTCGGTGACCTTGGCAGTCGCCCGGTCGCCGGTCACCCGCACCTCGTCCACGTCGACCTCGGTCTCGGCCGCCGTGTACGCCTCGTCCAGGTCGGCGAGCCGCGCCCTGCGGTCACGCAGTATCTCGGTCGCCGTGTCCTCCGTGCGGGCCAGACTGCTGGTGACGTGCACGTCGCCCTTCAGCGGCAACACCGCGCCGGCACGGCGGGTGGCCTGAGGTCCGTCCAGGAGCGCGGAGGTCCGTCTGGTCAGTACGGCATCCGCGAGGACGGCGAAGTCATCGGTGGTCTCGGCATCCACGGTGCGGGCCGCCTCCGCCGTGGCCTGGGCGGCTGCGCTGTCCGTGGCATGAGCGGTCGCGGCGGGCGGCAGTGCGGCCAGCAGCGTCGCGCCCAGGGTCAGCGCCGTGGCACGTCTGTAGCTTCCGTTCCTCATGAGTTTCCCCCAACTCTGGCCTTTATCAGGCCGGTTGAAGGCATCCTGTCACCTCCAGTCACGTGCGGCGAGGTCTTTTCGTACACGCGTTCCTGGATGTCCGGGTTCCGTTTCGGGCTCCGGGACCCTTCCGGAGCGCCAGGTGATCAGAGTGGCGTCGAGGTTCAGGGACGAGGCCGGGCAGCACGTGCCCCGCGGCCAGGTCAGCGGGTATGCCCTCACCGGTCTCGGCGGCTGCAGCCAGGCGCCCCCCCCCAGCCGCAGCGCGGGGCGAGTGCACAGAAGCCATTGTCCGCTCGTCAACGTCGGCGAGCAGCCGCCAGGCAATCGGTGTCGAGGCGATCGAGCCGAACGCTTTGGCCTGGTCCAGCACGGCCCGGTCTGCAATGGCCTCGCCGCCGGCGGCGAGCATCACCGCCAGGTCGGTGGCGATCTGTCCCGGACCATGTCCGGTCCCGCAAGGCCGCAGTGGCCTGAGAACGGTGGAGGTACGCGGAGGTCAGCCTCGTGGCCTCGATGAGATCCGCCGGCAACCGTGCCCGCCCAGGTGTGACCGATCGCCCCGAACCACCGGAACTGACCCGGAACTTGGTGTTCAACCCGCCGCCGCCCTGTTGGTCGGGTGAGTCCGGCACGGCGGTGCCTGCCGGTTGGGGTGTTCTGTCCACGGAGGTTGGTGACGGAGGTCTCGGCTGAGGGATCTTGAAATGGGTGAGGGCCTTCTGGCTCGGTGTGGATTGCGACATCTACGCCCAGCAGCAGAAAGGCCCTCGTGCCCCACCGTAATGCCCCCTGACCGAGACCGGCCGTCTGCGGCTGGCCTGCTGCGCGGTCAAAGTTCGTCGTCTGACGGTCAACCCGGTTGTCGGCGTGCCCCTGCCGAAGGCGATGCCGGCTGACCACGTGTACCTCGACGACATGCAGGTCGACGCGCTGGCCAACGCGTCAGGCGTCTATCGGGCGTTCATCCTGCTGCTGCCCTACACCGGCCTGCGTTGGGGCGAGGCTTCCGTGCTGAAGGTGGGGCGCGTCGACCTCGATGCCTGCCGTGCGCACATCGTCGAGGCGTACGCCGAGGACAACGGCAAGCTCTACCTCGACCCTGCGACACCCGCTTTAGGAGTTTTCCCTGGGCAGGCTCCTGACCTGGGTGAACGCGGGCTGAGCACGCCTGAGCTGGGAAAACAGTCCTCCGTAGTTCTCGGGTGTTCGCGGGGTTTCCCGGCCTCATGTGTGCCGAATCCGTTCTGCAGGAGGGGTTGCTCAACCGGGGCTTCACATGTCTGCCCGGCGCAGCGGGCGGTCGGCGTCGGCGATGTCCTCCAGCTCCACGACAGGCCCAGCCACCTTGAGCAGACGTGATCGGGCTGTGTCCCCAGTCGCACACGCCACCGCATGGAAACGGGGTCGGCCGAACCGGCGGACGCCGGGTGAGAAGACGATCACTCCCCGGGAAGGACGCTCCGGACAAAGGGCGCTCGGACACCGAAGACTGACGGGCCGACCCCGTCATGCATCATGTTGATGCACTCGAGTAGCTGTTGCAAGTCATGTGCAATAGAGGCTTAGGGTGTCCCCGGACGATCACCCACGTGGAAAGGGGACATGCCTGATGGGCACCTATGCGCTTCCCGACCTGCCGTACGACTACGCCGCGCTGGAGCCGGCCATCACCGGGCAGATTCTGGAGTTGCACCACGCCAAGCACCACGCCGCCTACGTCAAGGGCGCCAACGACACGCTGGAGCAGCTTGCCGAGGCCCGCGACAAGGACCGGATCACGCCCACCGGACTGGTCGGGCTGGAGAAGACCTTCGCCTTCAACCTCTCCGGCCACGTCCTGCACTCGATCTTCTGGCAGAACCTCTCCCCGGACGGCGGCGACCGCCCCGACGGCGTGCTGGCGGACGCCATCGACGAGCACCTCGGCGGGTTCGAGGCGTTCAAGAAGCAGCTCACCGTGGCGACCAGCAGCGTGCAGGGCTCCGGCTGGGGCGTGCTCGCCTGGGAACCCCTCGGTAAGCGCCTGATCGTGGAGCAGGTCTACGACCACCACGGCAACGTCGGCCAGGGCACCACCCCGCTGCTGGTCTTCGACGCCTGGGAGCACGCCTACTACCTGCAGTACAAGAACGTCCGTCCCGACTACGTCACCAAGCTGTGGGACCTCGTCAACTGGGAGGACGTGGCTGCCCGCTACGCCGAGGCAGTCGGCGCCTGACCGGCGTCACTGCCCCATCAAGGGCGGGCCGGGAAGCCGCAACGCTTCCCGGCCCGCCGCGCGTCGTACATCTCAGCTTCGCTTTTTACTTCCAGGGCAAACCGCCCCTGGAAGTAAAAAGCGAAGCTGAGACTGCTGATGACCGCGACGCTCCACATGGCGCGCGTAACGGGTCACCTTCAGCGGCTGGCGGCGCCGGCAAGGACGACGAACGCGGTGAGGAGGGCCGCGAGAGTCATCGCCATCGCTGTCGGCACTCCGAGGAATCGCCGCTCCTCAGGGCGTTGCTGATGGGCGAGCCTGAGGGCTACCCACGCTCCCTGCGCGAGCACCCCGGCGACGAATGCCAGCAGCAGCGGCATGAGGCCGTTCGGGATGGGCAGCGCACTCGCCACGAAGGCGCCCGCGGCCGGACTCAGGCAGGCCAGCCCGACCCACGGGGCCACCCGCCGACGCGGTTGCGCCCCCAGCAGGGCGGCCAGCGCCAGGCCCTCGCTCGCAGCATGCACCAGCAGCGCCGCCACCACGACGAACGAGGCGGTCAGGGCCAGAGTCGCCCCCTCCAGGAACCGGTGCAGGGCGAGTCCGGATGCCGCGCCGATGCCACCGGCACGGCCCGGCTCGCACGGGCAGCCGATACGGACCACGGCGCCCATGACCGCGTATGAGGCGAGCGCGGTGACCGGCACCGCCCACAGCGGCACACCGGCCTCGTGCGCCTCCTCCCACGCGTCGGGCAGAAGATCGAGAACAGCGATGATCAGCAGAATCCCGGAAGCGGCGGCGAGCAGCATGGTCGAACGGCCGGACCCGCGCCGCGCCAGCCAGGCACCCGCCACCGTGGCGACGGCGACCAGGATCACGGCGACCAGCGTTTCGGTCGTGGGCAGCTGCCACCCGTTCCCGTTGTCGGTGTGTGCGCCTACGACGTACAGCACGGAGAGCATGTTCCATCCCTGCATGGGTGGCCGCGCATGCGTGCGCGGCGCGGGCGTACGCCTCCGTAATTCACTATTCCACCCCGCCGCCAGTACGCCATCCGGCCCGCGGACGCCATCGCTGACCTGCACAAACACCCTGTCGTTCCAGCGGGCGTGGTCCACGGTGCGGGACTAGCGTGGAAGGAGGACAACCCGCTCGATCGAGGAGGGGAGGGGCCATGCTCCAAACCCGCGAACTCTTCGACACCATGACCGCCAAACCCTGGCTCAGCAACGAGGTCCTGGCCGAGGCCGTGGATGCCTTGCAGGACTGCGAGGAGGCCGTCGCCGCGTGTGCGATGGGCATGATCGCTGAAGAGGACGCCCGGCAACTCGCTCCCGCCGTCAGCCGGGACATGGACTGTGTGGACATCGTGGAGGCAACCCGGCGCGTACTCACCCGCGGCAGTGGGCCGGACGCCGGTCTCCTCACCGTGCAGCTCGAAGCCTGCCTGCTGGCCTGCGAACGCAGCAACGAGCTGTGCGGCCAGTACGCTGCCCACCACGCCCACTGTCGGATGTGCTCGGAAGCGACGGCCCGCTGCGCTGCCACGTGTCGGCAGGTTCTCGGCGCACTCCGCACCTGACCGTTGACGCCCACCCTGCGGATCCCGCCCAACGACACGCTGGAGCAGCTTGCCGAGGCCCGCGACAAGGACCGGATCACGCCCACCGGACTGGTCGGGCTGGAGAAGACCTTCGCCTTCAACCTCTCCGGCCACGTCCTGCACTCGATCTTCTGGCAGAACCTCTCCCCGGACGACGGCGACCGCCCCGACGGCGCGCTGGCGGACGCCAGCGGAAACAGCGGGTACATGCGCGCGGTGGACTCCGTCACGATCCGCGCGGGCGCCACGCTCGCGATGTCACCCCAGGGGCTGGACGTGATGGTGACGGCGCGCGAGTGGCGTGCCGGGGACCTCGTCCCGTTCGAGCTGCACTTCCGGCACAGCGGACGGGTCGAGACCTTGGCGGTCGTCGTCCGCCCCGGCACCGGCTGAGACCGCTGCCGGGCCGCGGCACGACTACGACCGTACGGCTGCCAGAGCCGCTCGCGGGTGCCGCCCACCCCGGGGCGCCGCCGGCCCGCAGGCGTCGGCTGCCCGGCCGGTCGCCTCGGCGCGGATCCGACAGGGCTCGTGGTGCCGTGCGTGCCGGGCGCACAGGCCGTGGCTCGAAGACGTGGCGCGTTCGCCTGTTCGCACATTCTCGTGTTCGCCGGGAACTCGTCGTTCCCCCGCTCCGACTCCTCTCGGAGAGAGGACAGGCAGGAGGTGGGATGAACGGTCTGGATGTGCGGATGCGCCAGGTCGGCTGTCGGCATGGTCGTGTCGAGGCCGTGCGCGATGTGGATCTCGACATCGGGGCGGGCGAACGGGTGGCGCTGACCGGCACCAACGGCTCGGGCAAGACCACGCTGATACGTGCCGTGCTGGGCCTGCACCGTCAGGCGGACGGGCAGATCCTGGTCGCCGGCCGGGGCACCGGCACCGCGGCCGAGTGGGCGTGGCGGCGCCGGGCGTGCGCCTGGATTCCGCAGAAGCCCGCGGTGGGCCGCTTCCCGCTGCTGGCGGGCGAGTTGCTGGCCAGCAGCGGGGCGTGGGCCGAAGCGGCGGAGGCGGCGGAGAAGCTGGGCGTCGGGGCGCTGACCGGCCGGCCGCTGCACACGCTGTCCGGGGGCCAGCTACAACGCATGTATCTGGCCCGCGCGGTCGGCTGTGTCGCGGCCGGAGCAGGGGTGTTGCTGGCCGACGAGCCCACCGCCGCCCTCGACTTCGCCGGGCAGGAGGAGGCGGCCGACGTGCTGTTGTCCCTGCCGGTGACCGTCATGGTCGTCACCCACGACCGGGCGCTCGCCGACCGCTGCGACCGGGTGCTGGAGATGGCCGCCGGCCGGCTCAGGGAGGTCCGGTGAACAGCCTTGCCGCCGCCGACCTCGGCCAGCTGCTCCAGCTCGTACCCGTCCAACGGGCCGGCACCGCACTGCTGCTGGCTGCCGTCGGACTCCCGGTGATCGGTGTCGTGATCGTCGGGCTCGACATCATGCCGGTGCGGTTCGCGATGATGCACGTCGCACTCCTGGGCATCGCGGTCGGACTGCTGACCGGGCTCGACCCCATGCTGTGCGCACTGGTCGCCTGCGCTCTCGCGGGCGCCGGGGTCGCACCGCTCGCCCGCACCCCGGACGGACTGTCGGGCGCGATGGGCCTGCTGATGAGCCTGGCGATCGCCGCCGCGCTGCTGGTCCTGGCCGTGTCCGGAGTCAACGCGCAGGGCGCGTTCGCACTGCTGTGGGGCTCAATCCTGTCGGTGGGCACATCCGACCTGTGGCTGCTCGGTGCGCTCGCCGTCGTCGTACCCGGCCTGTTCTGGTGGCGCCGCCGCGACCTCGCACTCCTGCTGTACGACCGTGAACTCGCCCTTTCCTCCGGGGTGCGCGTCAACCGGCTCACCCTCCTGCTGCTCGTCCTCGTCGCGGTGTCCGTCGCCGGCGCCCTCAAACTCACCGGCGCGCTGCTGGTCGACGCGCTGACCCTGCTGCCCGCGCTCGCCGCCCGGCGGCTGGGCACCTCCCTGAAGTCCATCACCGCCTGGGCGGTCGGCATCGGTGTCGCCGTGAACCTCACCGGGTTCCTCGTCGCGCTGAAGCTCGACTGGCCGCCAGGACCCGTGCTCGTCCTGACGGCCGGGGCCCTGGTCCTGGTCGTGCACCTCATCCCCGAACGGAGAATCAGCTCATGGCGCGCACCCGCGTCCGCATCGTCCGTGTCCCTTCCGTCGTCGCACTGAGCCTGGGCACCGTGCTCGCACTGACCGCCACCGCCTGCGGCTCCGACAAAGCCGACAAGGCCGGCAGCGGCGCCAAGGCCGCGAACAAGAACGACAGTGCCCCTGTCGTCGTGGCCACCACCACCTGGGAGGGCGCCCTCGCCAAGGCAGCCGGCGCCAAGGACGTGGAGGTCATCGTCCCGTCGTCCGCGCAGCACGCCCCGGACTACGATCCCAAGCCGTCCGACCTCGCGGCGGTGGCGGGCGCGGACTTCGTGCTGTACGCGCCCTTCGAGCCATACGCGAAGAAGATCAAGGAGGCAGCCGGGTCGAGCGCGAAACTGATCGAGGTCGATCTCGACAACGACGCCGCCAAGACGAGTGCCGAAGTCGTCCGGCTGGGCAAACTGTTCGGCACCCAGGACGCCGCCGCGAAGTGGGACACCACTTTCAAGAGCGAGTACGGGACGCTGCAGAAGGAGTTGAAGGCCGCGTGGCCGGGCGGCAAGGCGCCGGCAGTCGTCGCGCAGGTCTTCTCCGTCTGGTCGGCGAAGATGGCGGGCGCGGATCTACTTGGCACGTACGGCCCCCAGGCCGTGACCGCCAAGCAGCTGGCCGACCTGGCGGCGAAGAAGCCCGCTTTCGTCCTCGACAACGTCCACATGACGACGGGCAAGGTGCTGCCGGACTCCGGTGCGCGGCAGGTGGAGATCGTCAACTATCCGGGCAAGGACCTCGACCTGCTGGCGGTCTACAAGAACGCCGCAGAGACGATCAAGAAGGCGATGGCCTCTTCCTGAGTGCCCTCCTCAGGTGCCCTTCCTGAAGTGCGCCTCCTGCGGTGTTCGTCCTGACATGAGTGCGGGGGGCCGCCCGGAATCTCCGGGGCCCCCGCACCCGTATGGTCAGACGGCCTGTGCGAGGGACTGCGGCGGCTGCGCGGAGCAGCGCTCCCGTAGCAGCGCCCGGTCCGGTTTGCCCGCCGGAGTCAGCGGCAACTCCGGTAGGGCCAGCAGGTGTTCGGGGTGCTTGCGCTGCTCCAGGCCGCGCGCGTCCAGGTGTGCGCACAACTCCTCGAGCGTGGGCGCCTGTCCCCGCGGTACGACGCAGGCGGCGAGCCGCTCGCCCATCAGCGGATCGGGCACGCCGACGCACACCACGTCCCGTACGGACGGATGCGCCGCCAGCTCGACCTCCACCTCGGCCGGGCTGATGTTGGCCCCGCCCCGGATGACGACGTCCTTCAGACGACCGACGATCCGCAGACTCCCGTCCTCCTCGATGAGGCCGAGGTCGCCGGTGCGCACCCAGCCGTCGGCGGTGCGGTAACGGGCGTCGAGCTCGGGGGCGGCGACGTAGCACAGCGGGGTCATCGGGCCGCGGGCGACGATCTCACCGACGGCGCCGCGCGGCGCCTCCTCCAGTGCGGTTGTGCCGGGGACGGCGATGCGTATGTCGGCGACGTGCGGGTCCGGATGTCCGGCGAGGATGCCCGGCCCCTCCCCGTGCAGGGGCTTGCCGGACAGTCCGGTGTGGCAGTTGACGCCGTCGGCCGAGCCGTAGAGGTTCACGACCGGACAGCCGAAGACGCGCCGCGCCTCCTCGGCGGTGGCCTCGTCGAGTGGCGAGCCGCCGACGACGACCGCGGTCGGGGGAGTGAACGCCGGATGCTGATGCTGTCCCTCCGTGATCCGGTCCAGCATCATCCGGATCATGGTCGGTACGCCCAGGAGGTGGGTGGGCTCGTGCGCGGCGAGCGCGTCCAGGGCGGCCTCGGGTGTGAAGTGGTCGAGCAGGACCAGCGTTCCGCCGTGCCGGGCGAGGGTGACGGCCGTGCCGTTGCTGCCGAACGCGGAGGCCAGCGGTACGAGGAAGAGGCAGCGCGGCGGCTGTCCGTCCGGCATGAGCGAGGCGAGGAAGTTGCCGCGGCCGCCCGCCAGCGCGTTGTGCGAGTAGGCCACCATCTTCGGTTCGGCCTCGGAGCCGGACGAGACCAGGATGCGGGCAGCGGAGTCGGGGTCGGGGCGGACAGGGCTGAAGGACGTGGGGTCCGTGCGCAGCAGCGCGGAGAGGGCGACCGTGCCCTCCGGGGCGCCGGGCCCGGCGGCGATCACCGTGCGCAGGGCGGGGAGTTGGTCGGCGAGCGTGAGCAGATCCGCGGCGTGGTGGTTGCCGCGGTGCTCGGTGGCGGCGATCACAGCGACCGCCTCCGCTCTGCGCAGCAGCGAGGCGGCCTCCCGTCCGCCGCGGCCCACCGGGAAGGGCAGGGCGACGGCGCCCAGCGCGGCCAGGGCGAGGTCGGCGATGACGGCGTTGCGGGCATTGGGGAGTTGTATGCCGACCACGTCACCGGCGCGTATGCCGAGCCCGGACAGCCCGGCGGCCAGACATCGCGCCTTGCGGTCGAGCGCGGTGTAGCAGAGTTTCCCCTTGGCATCGATGACCGCGGTGCGGTGCGGGTCGGCGATCTGGCGGGATCGGTAGAGGCTGTAGAGGTCCAGGTCCGGGCAGGTGCCGTCGACCGCCCAGGCGCGGCGCAGCTCGGCGGGCAGCAGGTCGTGCAGGTCCACGGTCATGCGAAGCTCCAGGGGTCGGGGACGGCGGGGGCGCCGTACGCGTCGCGGACGATCGGGCCGGAGGAGAGGAGGGCGGCGAGGTCGGTGACGACCGGGACGGCGGACACACCGCGCTCGCGCAGCCGCTCCAGCGCCTCTCCGGTGAACAGTTCACGCACGTCGCAGAGGGGTGCGCAGTGGTCCGCGAGGGCGATCCAGCCGTCGGCGGTGCGCAGCGGACGGCGGAACCCGGCCGGCCGGCGCGGGTCGAGTCCCTGTGCGGCCCGGGCCCGGTGGGGTGCGGTGAGCACATCGGCGGCGCCGAGCAGCGACGAGTCGACCCGTACCCCGCGTCCGGTGCGCTCCCGCAGCAGCAGCCCCGCCAGGACAGCCTCGGCGCCGAGCAGGCCACCGAGCACGTCGAGCAGCGTCATCAGGGACGGAGCGGGCGGCTCGTCGGCGGGCCGCACGGCCTCGCCCACCCCGGTGCGGGCCTGCACCATGAAGTCGGTGCCCATGGGGGCGCTGGGCAGCCGGTCTGCCCAGCCGCTGGTGTAGGCGTAGACGAGCGCGGGGTTGGCGGCGGCCAGGTGCTCGTGGTTCAGGCCGAGTTGGGCGGCCTTGCCCGGTGCCCAGTTGTGCAGGAACACGTCCGCATCGGCGGCCATCTCGCGCAGCCGTTCCCGGTCGGCCGCGGACTTGATGTCCACCTCGACGGCCTTCTTGCCCCGGTTCAGCGCCAGCCAGCGCGCCGAGACGCCGGAGCAGGCCGGCGGCATCCCGCGCAACGGGTCGCCGCCCGGCGGCTCGATGCGGATCACCTCGGCGCCCAGCTGGCAAAGGAGGTGGGCGGCGAGCGGGGCCTGGATGCGCCGTCCGGCTTCGAGGACGGTGAATCCAGCGAGGGGTGGGCCGTCGGTGGCTCTGCCGGGGGTGTATGCCGCATCGTGCGGGGCCAGTGACCAGGGTGCCGCACCGTCGTACTCGGCCGCACGCTCGGCGAGCGACCGCAAGGGGCACACATCGGCGCCGGACACCTCGGCGGCGTACCGGATCCGCTCCCAGGAGCTCGCCCGCGTGGCCTCGTGCAGCGTCTGCGGGATGGGCGCGCAGGCGGTTGCGTACCGGAACTGGAAGGGCCGCCACCCGCGGCGTATCGATTCTTCGGCGGCGTCGAGGGCGCGCCAGAACGACGCCCACACTCCCGGGTCGAGTGTCTCCAGCTCGAAGACGACCCCGTCGGCCGACGTGAACGGCGGTCCGCCCGGAGCGAGTTCGGCGGCCTCGCCCTCCTCGGCCCCTGAGGCGGCCAGGTACTGGGACACCGCGAGCAGCCCGGCCCGCTCGGCACTCACCTCGACCTGCGCGACGCGACCGCCGCGCGCCCGGGCCAGCAGCCCGGCCAGCAGTCCCTGCACGGCGAGCACGCCGGTGGCGGTGGTGGCGTAGTCGACGGCGAGACCGCGCGGCCCGCCGTCGCGGCGGCCGTGCACGGCCATGATGCCGGTCGCCGCCTGGACGGTGGCCTCGTCGGTTGCGGCCTCGCCCCACGTGGTGCGGGCGCTGAAGCCGCCGATGTCGCCTCCGGTCAGGGCGAGTCGGCCGCCGGAGTTGCCGTCGGTCTCGGCGCCCAGCAGCCGCAGGTGCTCCGCGATGACAGAGTCCGCCGGCCCCGGCGGACCGGAGCGCTCCAGACAGAGGCCGTCGAGTGGTCCGGCCGTCCGCGCGGTGGCCGGTGTGGCTGGAGTTGCCATGCCCTTCCTTTCCTGACGCGCGGGAACCCGGGGACGGTCGCCCCCGACCTGTTCCACGGAAGAGGGAGTCGGACGGCCGGCGGCCGGGGTTCCCGCGGACTCTGAGGAAAGTGACGGAGACGCGCATGGACGTCATCACCGGAACGCCCCAATGTCCTGCAAATACAGTTGAGTTGAGAGATCACGTCGCGGAGTTCGTACGGGCGCGGGTGGTGCCCTGCGAGCCCGTGCTGGACGTCGGCGGTGCGGAGGCCACCGCCGTACTGCGCAGGCTCCAGGGTGAGGCGAAGGCCGAGGGGCTGTGGGCGCTGCCGCTTCCCACGGAGCTCGGAGGCCAGGGCCTGCCTTTGCGGTCGTACGCCCATGTCGCCGAGGCCGAAGGGGCAAGCGACCACGGACCGGCTGTCCTCGGCTCGGCCCCCCTGCTCGACGCGTTGATGCTGTGGAGACACGGCAGCCCCACCGTCCGTGCGCGGTACGCCGAACGCCTGGTCGCCGGCGAGATACGCGCCTGCTACGCGATGACCGAGCCCGAGGTGCCGGGTACCGACCCCTTTCTCACCACCACGCGTGCCGTACCCCGGGGCGGCGGAACCTGGCGGGTGAGCGGGCGCAAATGGTTCACCAGCGGGGCGGCCGACGCCGACCTCGTCACGGTCCTCGCCCGCACGGACGGCACACCGCCGGACCGCGAAGGGCTGTCGCTGCTCCTGGTGCCGACCCGCTCACCGGGCTTCCGTGTGGTGCGGGAGCTGCCAGTGCTCGGCGCGGGCGGGCAATGGGAGATCGAACTGGACGAGGTCGTCGTCGACGGCGACCACCTGATCGGCGAGCGCGGCAAGGCCCTCGACGTCGCGGGCGAGCGGCTCCAACTGGGCCGCACGCTGCGGTGCCTGCGCTGGCTCGGGCAGGCGGGGCGCGCCTTCGACCTGATGCGCTCGCACGCGACGACCCGTACCCGGTCCCGAGGTCCGCTCGCAGACCTCCAACTCGTCCAACGCCACGTCTTCGAGGCGCTCCTCGCCCTGCGTACGACCCGCCCGCTCGTGTACGAGGCCGTGGCCCGCCTGGACGCCGACCTCGACGCCCACGTGGAAGTGGGCCTTGCCAAGGTGGCCGCCGCCCGCACCCTCCAGCAGGTGGCCGACGCGGCGATCCAGATACATGGTGCTGCGGGCCTTGGCCCGGACACCGCGCTGCCCGCGCTGTTCCGCACCGGCAGGGCGGCTCGCATCCTCGACGGCCCGGACGAACTGCACATCACCTCGGTCGCGCGCCGGGTACTGCGTACCACCTAGGCTTCTTGCGGCTCGACCAGGCCGGTGAGCGCGGCCAGCGCGTAGGCGAGGAAGAAGTCGCCCCAGACCAATTCGTGGCGAGTCGCCGTACCGGAGCCGAGGTCGTAGCAGCCGCCCAGGAGACGGCCGTCGCCCGAGAGATGGGTGCGGACCAGTTCCTCCAGCACCCGGACGGCCCGTTCGCGGTGGCCGAGCTTGAGCAGGGCCACCGCGGCGATGGCGGCGGCGGAGGTGTCGAGGGGGCCTCCCGGGTGTGCCTCGTCCGCCAACGGAACGGCGTGCACGGAGGCCAAGTAGTCTGCTGTGTCCGCCAGATCAGCGGCGCGAAGACGGTGCACGGCGTCAGCCACAGCCAGCAGCAGCCAGGCCCGGCCCCTGCTCCAGCCGGGCGGAGGATCATCGCACGGGACCCAGCCCCCAGGCCGTTCGTACCGCCAGGACCAGCCGAAGGTGCCCTTACCGAGACAGAGTTCGAGGTGGTGGCGCAGATGCGTCTCGGCAGCCCGCGCATCCACCGTTGCCAGGAGCGGGACCATGCCCGGCACGCCGTCCACGCGGGCCAGGAGGCGGGGCCCGCCGAACGCCGAGCCCCACGGGACGAGGCCGAGTTCGGCGTCATACGCATTCCGGCAGGCGTGGGCGGCGCGATCCCGTAGCGCGGCGGACTCGGGAGTGTCGGCGAGAGCTGTCCCGTACCAGAGGATCAGTCCGCGCGTGGCCGTGTCGGC
>NZ_JUJA01000146.1:15657-28739 GCF_001906585.1 Streptomyces kebangsaanensis
CCAGCCGGCCGGTGGACATCGCCGCCGCCTCGCGGTCGCCCTCGTCCTTCGTGTACCGGGCGCGCAGCCACAACAGCCCCGCCCAGAAGCCGCCCGCCCACGAGCCCCTCCTCGTCGTCGTCCACCGGCCGGTACCGGGATCGGCGAACAGCGGGAAACGGTCGCCGACTTCGGCCTGGGTGACGGCCACCCGCCTCAGGACGGACTCCAAGGCAGGGCCGGCCCACCCGGAATTGTCACGGCCTGCCGACGCACGCCCCGTGCTCATCGCCGTACGACCGATCGCCGCTCACGCATCGCCCACGTCAGCGCCACCGCGCCGGCCCCCACGAACTCTCCCGCGACCAGCAGCCATCCCGTTCCGTACCGCCCGGCGTCCGCCAGCAGCCCGAACAGCGGCGGGCCGATCGCGAACCCGGCGAAGAAACCGGCCGAGACCAGGGCCGAGTCCTGTCCGGCCCGGCCGGGCGCCGCACGCTGCATCACCAGCACCATCGAGACCGCGTTGGCGGCCACCGCGAAGACGCCCACGGCCACTGCCGCACCCCAAGCCAGCGGGCGCGCGTACGCCGAGGCAGCCAGCAGCAGAGCGGCCCCCACCGCACCGGCGGCCAGCCCGCCCGGCAACCACACCGCCCGGCCCGGCTTCCCCGCCACCTTCGACCAGCCCACGCGCCCGGCGATGCCCGCGATGCCCAGCACCGCCACCAGCGCACCGGCCGCCGTCGGCCCGAGCTCGAGCCGCCGCACGCCGTACAGGGCCAGATACGTGTTCACCGACGCGATGCCGCAGCCCAGCAGGAGCGAGAAGACCGCCAGCCAGGCGACCATGCCCCGCGGTACCCAGGAGGCCGGCGCGGACTTCGGCGGCGGATCGGCGGGCAGCGCGCGAGCAGCCCAGAACGCGGCCACCACGGCCATCGCGGCAGCCGTCCACACCGCACCCCGCCACCCCGCGACGGAGGCCAGCGCCGCGAGCGGCAGCCCGGCGGCGAACGCACCCAACTGCACCCCCGACTGCTTCATGCCGGTCACCGAACCGCGACGTTCCGCGGGCACGGCGGCCAGGATCGCCTTGTTCGTGGCCGGGTTGGCCAGCGCCTGTGGCAGCCCTCCCAGCGCGACCGCCGCCAGCATGAACGCGGCGCCCGGCGCCGACCCGATGAGCGCCAGCGCCACCGCCGACACCAGTAGTAGCGCGACCAGGCAGCGGCGCGGACCCAGCCGGTCCACCACACGTCCGCCCACCGGCGAGAGCACGGCCGCGGCCCCGAAGCCGACGGTAGTCGTCAGCCCCAGCACGGTCGGCGACACCTTCAGGTCGTCCACGATCCGCGGTCCGAGCGCGCCGAGCAGGAACAGCTGCATCATCGAGAAGGCCATGGCGCAGGTCAGCAGCGCGGTCATGGCACCGGTCGCAGATGCCGGGCCGCTCCCGGCCGCCGTCCGGATCTCACTCTGGTCCGCCGCCACCGACGCTCCTCCCTCCCACCCGGGAAACCTCCGGGACTTCGAGAGAAGTCGGACCCATACCCCTACGAGTTCCCGTTCGTTACTGTGGCCTGCATCACTACTTCTGGGGTGAGGGGCCATCAGACCGGTTTCCGTACCCTCCGGTGACCATGGAAGCGCGAATGCGAGGATGAGGCCGCCGTGACTGCTGGGTGGTGTTCTCGCACAGTGCGGTCCGCGGTGTTCGCGGCCGTCTGTGTGCTGTTCGCCGCCCTGGGCCACGTCATGATGTCGGGAACTGCGGTGCCCTGGTGGGCCATGACCGCGGGTGCGGTGGCGACGGGCGGCATGGCCTGGTGGCTGGCCGACCGGGAACGCGGACCGCTTCTCGTCGCTTCCGTCGCGGTGGCCGTTCAGGCCGTACTCCACTCGTCGTTCTCTCTCGCTCAAGCCCTCGTGGACCCCGCATCATCCGGCGGGATACCGCTCGCCCAGCGGTGGTTCACCTACCTCCTGTGCGGCGCACCGCCGGCACCGGGCGCGGGGCATGACGCCAGGCCGATGTCCATGAGCTCCATGGACCACGGGATGGGCGCCACGCACTTCATGCATTCCATGGGATCAATGAATTCCATGGGCTCGACGGGCTCGATGCAACACCACATGGAGCCCGCCGGTTCCCTCGGTCATGACATGACTGGCATGTCCTCGACTGGCATGCTCGTCGCCCACCTGCTGGCGGCGCTGCTGTGCGGCCTGTGGCTCGCGTGCGGCGAACGCGCCGTGTTCCGCATCCTGCGGGCCCTCGCCGGCTGGCTCGTCGCACCGCTGCGCCTGTTTCTCCNCCCGCCCCGCCGCACCAGCCGGGCGTCCGCGCTCGTCGAGCGAGCTCGGACCGGGCGCCGCGCCACCTCCTCCTCACGCACGCGATCACCACTCGGGGTCCGCCCGCGGGGACCGCTGTCGCCTGACGACAGCTGGTTCCCCGGGGCCGTACCCGGAGCCGTCGAGCCGTCGGTTCCCCGCCTCGGGCATCGGCCGTGCGCTCCCGCGCCCGGCCGTCCACCCCATCACTGGTTCCACCGTGCTGCCCGCTGCCCCGCGGGGCGTGCCGGCCCGGACACCGGATACCTGATTCCCGAGAAGGACAGATACCAGGTGATCACTCCTGCCCTGCCTCCATCGCGCGAACAATCGAGGACGAACTCGACAGAAGAGTCGATCACGGCCTGGGCGCTCGCTGCCCGCAGCGGCGATCCCGATGCCGTAGACCTCTTCGTACGCGCCCTGCACCGGGACGTCCGCCGCTACGTGACATACCTCGGTGCCGACCCCCAGAGCGCCGACGACCTGACCCAGGACACCTTCCTGCGGGCCCTGGGCAGCCTGCACCGTTTCGAGGGCCGTTCCTCGGCCCGCACCTGGCTGCTTTCCATTGCCCGTCGCGCGGTTGTCGACAGCATTCGCTACAGCTCGTCCCGGCCCCGTCTGTCGGACATGGACGACTGGGAGTCGGCCGCCGAACGCACCCAGCCGCGCGACCTGCCCGGCTTCGATGACGGCGTCGCTCTCACCGAGCTGCTGGACACGCTCCCCAACGACCGCCGTGAGGCATTCGTCCTCACTCAGATGGTGGGACTTCCCTACGCGGAGGCGGCCCGCGTCAGCGACTGCCCGATCGGCACGGTGCGCTCGCGGGTCGCCCGCGCCCGCACCTCCTTGATCGAATGGCTGGACGAGGCCGAGCGCCGCGCCGCGGTGCCCGCGGCGGCCTGAGGGAATACTCGGCTCGGCCGGGGCGGGCGCAAGGTCGCCTGCCGTCAAATGCGGCTGCCAAAACGGCCCGGACCGTGGTCGGTCCGAGCCGTTTTCGCTGGTGTGCCTGCAGGATTCGAACCTGCGACACCCGCTGTATGAGTGGGATCGAATCTGTGTTCTGTGGTGCTCGCGCCTGTCGCGTGGCGCTGTTCTCCCTGGTCAGCGCCACGCGGCAGGATCATCAATCCTGTGTGGGGCAGCTCGTGGTTCGCCGTCCGCTCACGGATCGCTCACGCATGTGGGGACGTCGTGACCTGTGTGGAGCCGATGTTGGTGGGGTGGGCGGTGACCAGATCCCGGGGTCACGAGCTCTTACACTGCGAGGCTGAGGTGTCGCGCCCTGGTGAGTGCGACGTAGAGCGAGCGGTGATCCTCGTTGCTTGGGTCGAGGCCGTTCCGCAGTGCCGCCACGTCGGTCTCGTCCAGCCTTACGCCGACCTTGTCCCACTGCCGTCCCTTCGCCTGGTGGCACGTCAAGCCAGGGGCTGAACCGCCCCGCGCCCAATGGAGGGGTGGGCGTCGGTCAGCGGATGGCGCGGATCATCACCGTGAGGACCGGCGAGGCCGGTGACGGCTGGCTCTGTCCGATGTCTTCGTACCTCCACGACTGGTAGAGCGCGTGGACCTTTCCGTCGCCGGCGGCCGGGTTGACCATGAGGGTGACGAACGGCTCGTCGCGGGTGACGAGGAGGGCGTCGTGGATGCGGCGGGCGGTGCCGGTCTTCCGCCAGGCCGGCCGGACGCCGATCTCCTTCAGCGCCACGGCCGGACGTTCGGTGTACTTCTCCGCCGGCGTCGGACTGGTGCGCTGCCAGTACCGGTCGCCGTGCTCGATGGTGTTGCTGTAGGCGTAGCCGACCGGATGTCCGTCCACATACGCGAGGACGGCCGTGAACCCCGGCTCGGTGCCGTGCCGGTCCAGGCGCTCGCCGAACGCGGTTACCGCGTAGTTCGGCAGGTGGAGCAGTGGGGCGCGCACGTCGGCGTACACGTCGAGGAGGTCGCCGCGGACGGCATCGAGGGCGGTGAAGGTGCGCAGGTCGATGGCGGGCGCCGTGGTCATGCGGCCATCCTCCAGGTGGCGGTGTGCTCGGTCCAGGTCTGGATGGTGGTGCTGCCGGAGGCGGTGGCGCGCAGCGCGGCCCCGAACTCCTGGAGCATGCGCGACACGCGGGCGTGTCGGGTGGCGGCGTCGGCGGACACTTCCATCGCGGTGGCCGTGGCGGCGTTGGCGTCGCCTTGTGCGAGCTGGGCGTGTGCGAGCCGGGTCGTGGTGATGGCCCGGGACCTGACCATGTGGGGGCGGAGGGCGGACAGGCAGCGGTGGGCGTGGTGTCCGGCGGTGGGGTAGTCGCCGAGTGCCGAGTACGCAGACATGGGCTGTCCCGGCGACGACTTCGCCGCCGATAGCGGGTAGCCCGACCACGTCTTCAAGTGCTCTGCGGGCGGCCGATTTGGGCCACGGGACCGCCCGCTTTCCGGGCTTGGAACGATGAGCCGTCGAGCCCGACACGGTGCCCGGTCAACCGTTCAATGGCCCTGTTCACGGCTTCAGCGGGGCCTGTGGAACTGTAGTCGTGTCCAGCCGTCCCCGCCTCAGATGAAGGCAAGCTCTCGGAAGGCGTTGCGGACGTCGGTCAAGGGCTGCCGATCACGGGTGTAGTAGAGCTTGTTGGTCAGTAGTACGGCCCACCGTCCTTGGCGGGGTGAGATCCACATACCGGTTCCGGTGAATCCGTAGTGGACCCAGACGCCGTCGGCTGGGGCGGTCCCGGGAGCGGAGTGCCAGAACAGGCCGCGTACGGGTGCCAAGGTGCCGGTCTGCACGGTCAGTGACGTCGCGGTCCACGCGCGGCCGAAGCCGGCTCGCTCCGGTGCAGTACTGGTGTCCAACATGTAGCGCAGGAAGGCGGCGAGGTCGTCGAGGACGGTGAAGGCGCCGGCGATGCCGCAGACTCCGCCCAGGAGGCGTGCGGAGAAGTCGTGGGCGGTTCCCTTGAGGTGAGTGTCGGTGTCCTGGTCGAGTTCAGTCGGGGCACAGCGGGCCGCGATCTCATCGGGCAGTGGGCCGAAGCGGGTGGTGTGCATGCTCAGCGGGCGCCAGACACGGACGGTGGCCAGCTCGTCCAACGTCTGGCCGGAGAGGTGTTCGGCGAGGTAGCCGAGGATGAGGGCGGCCCGGTCGGTGTATTCGACGACCTCGCCTGGTGGCCGGTGGAGTTGCTCGTGCAGCACGCCTCGGCGGATGTCGTCCTGGTTGGTGCCGTAGAGGTTCTTCAGCTGAGCCCGCAGGGGAAGGCCGGCTGTGTGTGTCAACAGCTGTCGGGCGGTCACGGTGCCGAGCGGATGGCCGGTGACCCCGGGCCAGAAGGTGCCGAGCGGCTGGTCGAGGTCGAGGGCGCAGTCCTCCCACAGAGCGCCGATGGACGACCACACTGCGAGGATCTTGGTGAGGCTGGCGGCGTCGAAGACGGTGTCGGCGCGCATCGGCACGTCCGGTTCGTCGGGGTCGAGGACGCCGGTGGCGCCTTGGATGCGGGTGCCGTTGGCGTCGCCGACGGCCCATACGGCGCCTGGGTACACCTTGGCGCGTACGCCCTCGTCCAACAGGGCTTCGATGCGGTCGCTGT
This sequence comes from Streptomyces kebangsaanensis, assembly GCF_001906585.1. Lineage (GTDB taxonomy): Bacteria > Actinomycetota > Actinomycetes > Streptomycetales > Streptomycetaceae > Streptomyces > Streptomyces kebangsaanensis. The sequence continues at coordinate 21,558 of NZ_JUJA01000146.1, forward strand.
CGTACGTCATGGTCTCCCTCTTCGCCGGGGCATTCCGCCGGTCAGCGTAGTGACGTTCACGGAGTGGCCCGGGCAGCGGCGTGGCGGGCTGCACGGAAGGCAGTTCAGGTGAGCTGGCGGCCGAGGTCGGTCAGGGACTGTGCGGTCGCCGAGAGCGGATAGCGCGCCGCGTTCGCGTGGCCCGCCTGCCGTAGGGCGGACAACAGGCCGGGAGAGGTGCGCAGACGGTCGAGGTCACGGGCCAGGGCAGCGGAGTGGGTGAAGTCGGTGGCCGTACCGGTGGCGGCGAGGGCTTCGCTGAGGCCGGGTACGGGTTGGTAAAGGACCGGCAGTCCGCAGGCTTGGGCCTCCAGGGCGACCAGGCCCATGGCCTCCAGCGTGGTGGACGGCATGACCAGTACGTCGTGTTCGGCGAACGCCTTCCACAGTTGTGGGCGACGGAGCCAGCCGAGGTAGCGGGCCCGCACGCCTGCCCGTTGCAGCAGTGGGGCCAGGGCATGGAACTGGGCTCTGGGGGCGGCGATGCTGAGCGCGATGCCTGGTATGGGGGCCAGGTTCTTGATCAGGGATTCGGCGCCCTTCTCGGCGGTCAGGCGTCCTGCGTACAGCAGTCGTAGGTGGCTGGTGGAGGTGCGGGTGGGCCGGGCCGGCGGGTCGGTGAGGAGATGGTCGGGGATCCCCCAGGGGATGTGAGTGATCTTGCGCCGGTCGATCTGCGGGGCGAGCTTGAGGAGGTGGTCGGCCATCGCCCCTGTGGGTACGACGATCGCATCGGCCGCCCTGGCGGTCTCGCGCAGGACCTGGAGCTGGTCGCGATGGGCCTCGGCGAAGATCAGGTCCGTGCCGTGGACCAGAGCGATCCGGGGGTGCAGGGGCAGGGTCCGGATCAGGGCGGGAGTTGCGCCGAAGGTGAGGTGCTGGAGGTGCAGGACGCCGATTTGGGCTGGGTCGATCGCTCCTGCGAGAGCCTTTCGCAGGGCTGTGACGTAGCGGCCGAAGGCCGGGCCTTCCAGGCACTTTCCGGCCACGGGCAACAGGTCGAGCCCAGCGGGGATGTGGTGGGTGGGACTGGATCGGCCCAGCATGAACGCGCGAGCAGGGATGAGCGGGCGGTCGCCGGTGTAGAGGTCGAGGAAGAGCTCGACGCTGCCGCCGGGGCTTCCGGCGGGTAGGTCGAGGAAGGTGGCGGCCAGCGGCCCGGCTGCCTCGTGGAGGCTCACTGGACTCCTCCGGGGATCTCTTCGTAGAGGCGGGAGATGTCGATGCCGTCCGTCGCCGCGTACTTGGCGGGCTGCTGCTGGTAGCTGGCCAGGGCGCCGAAGGCGGTGAGGAAGACGAGCTTCCCGAAGGTCATCCCCGGGTAGACACGCACGGGCCGGGCGGCGCGGATCTCCAGGGTCCAGCGGATGGCGTGGCCCTGGTGGCCGAGCGGGGCCGAGACGTGGACCCAGATGCCCAGGGCCCCGATGGTGCGGTCGCCGTTGAGCATCTGTGCGTACGTCTCCGAGCCGGTCCTCTCCAGCGTGACGCCCAGGTAGAGCATCCCGGGCTGCAACACCAGGCCGGTGGCGGAGATGAGCTGCTCGGTGAACGTGGTGGGGGTGGCGGCGTCGAGGTCGCCGTCGCAGATGCGGAGAGTATCGCCGAGGCGCCAGTCGTAGGCGTTCGGGGAGATGCGGGTGGGGTCGTACGGGTCGATGGTGATCTCGCCGGCCTGGACGGCGGCGGCGATGCCAGGTCCCGTGAGGATCACGAAGCCACCGCCCGAAGTCCTGCAACGTCGCGCCAGTAGGCCGACGGCTGCGGGCCCGTGGCGGCCTGGTACTTGCCGCGGTACAGGTCGATGGGGCCGGCGGAGACGAAGAACATGACCTGCCCGATCTTCATGCCCGTGTACACCCGCAGCGGTCGGGTCGGGGTGAGCATCAGCGTCCACTGGCCGTGGAAGCCGATGTCGCCGACGGGGGCGGTGATTTCCACGAATAGGCCGAGCCGACCGACGGAGGAGCGGCCGAAGAGCAGCGGGACGAAGGTGTCGGAGCCGACCTCTTCGAGGGTGTGGCCGAGGTAGAGCTCGTCGGGCTGGAGGACGTGCCCGTCCGGGCCGATAGTGGTCTCGCGGGTGGGGTTGGGGCGGTGGGCGTCCAGGACCTCGCTGGTGTAGGTGATCAGGGTGGGGCCGAGACGGACGTTGTAGCTGTTGGGGTTGACCTGGTCGGAGATGAAGGGGGCGATGCGGAGTCGGCCGTCGTGGACGGCTGCCTCGATCTCGGGGCCGGTGAGGATCATTGCTTGCCTCCATCCGTGGTGTCGGGAGTGGTGAGGACGTGCTGGACGACCTGGTCCAGGCGCAGGCCGGCCTCGTGAGCGCGTTCGCCGAGGCAGGTATCGGCGAGGTAGTCGGTGGTCAGCACGGTGGTGATGGCGTCCGGCAAGGGATCGGGGGCGGTGACGAGCGGGCCGGCCTGGGTGGTCAGACGCGACAGCAGGCCACGAAGGTCGCGGCGATCCGGTTCCGGCACGTGGGCGTGCACCAGCTGGTTGGCGAACGGCTCGATGGACAGCAGGTCGCCCAGGGTGAGGGTGTCGCCGAGTGGTACGGCGCGTAGTGCCGTCTCGTTGAGGATGACTGCGTCTGCCCCGAGTGCTGTACGCAGGCGGGCGGTGAGGTCCACGAGCAAGCCGCGCCGGTCGAGGGCCTGATGGTGGTAGGTCGGTCTGATCGGGCCGAGGACGCTGGTCAGCTGCTGCTTGACGTCCTCGATGTGTGAGTGCAGGCGCGCAAGCTCCGTGGGAACGACGCTCGGGGCCCGATCCGGGAAGCAGGTGATGCCCGCACCCCATCCCGTGCCCACGGGCGTGGCGATCGCATAGCCGTCGGCGAGTTCGCGGCCCTTGACGACCAAGGTGTCGCCGACGTGAATCGGCCCGTACTGATCGCTGTGGCAGTGCCCGGCGAAGATCACGTCGAGGAAGGGGCAGGCCGCCACGAGTTTGAGGTCCTCCTCAAAGCCGGAATGGCTGAGCAGGACCCAGCTTTCCACCTCGTGGTGGTGGGCGAGCATCAGCTCGCGCAGGGCCTGGACGGGATCGGTGACGCAGTGGCCGGCTCGTTGGGCGGAGGGGATCGAGTGGAAGGCTTGCTGGCCGATCACAGCGGTTACGCCGACGCGCCGTCCATCGATGTCGGCGATGTACAGGCGGCGGAAGAGAGCATCGCCGGTGTCGGCATCCACGGCGTTGGCGCAGACAGTGCGCTGGTGAAGGTCGGGCTCGAAGTGGTGGCTCCAGCCGTGGTTGCCTGGGGCCAGCACGTCGTACAGCCTGAGCAGGATCTCCCGCTCGATCGTGCCGTGAGCGAGGCGGTAGTAGCCGCTGCCCTCGAAGAAGTCGCCGCAGTCCACGGTGAGCGAGGTGGGGCGGAGGGCGTGGAGGTGGGCCAGGAACGGTGTGGCCTTGTCGAAGGCGGAGTGGACGTCGGTCGTGGCAACGATCTGGTGCAGGTTCCGGCCGTCGGTGGTCATGGGGTGACCTCGCAGATGTCGGCGCCCAGCGTGCGCAGCTTGCCGGACAGGTCGGCGTGGCCGCGGCGCAGCTGGGCGAGGCCGCCGATGGTGGTGATGCCTCGGGCCGTGAGGCCGGCGATCATGAGGGCGGACCCGGTGCGGATGTCGGTGGCCTCCACGCCCGCGCCCGTCAGCTGCTGGGGGCCGGTCAGGCGGCATTCGGTGGGGGAGATCTCCACGATCGCGGCGCCCAGGCGGGCCAACTGCGGCAGCAGGTTGCCGTGGCGGCCGGGATTGATGGCGTCGGCGAACAGATGGGTGCCGGGCAGCCCGAGGGCGAGTGCCATGAGCGGTGGTTCGAAGTCGGCGTCCAGGCCGGTCGGGCTCAGGGAGGCGATGGCCCGCAGAGGGCGACCGGTGGGGACTGCGTCCTGGGCGCGGACGGAAAGTCCGTCCGGCTCCGCGTCGGCGGGGATGCCGAGTCGATGAAGGGCAGCCACAAACGGGCCTACGTCCTCGCCCTGCACGCCCGTGACGCGGGCGGTACCACCTGTCGCGGCGATCGCGCAGGCCAGCGTGGCGGCCTCGATCTTGTCACCGGGCACCGACCAGACCGCAGCGTCAGTCGGCGGCGAAGACGGCGGTGAGAGGGTGAGCAGATGCTCGCTGGCGCGGATCTCCCAGCCCACCGAACTCAGTGCGTGGAGCACGCTCAGAACTTCCGGCGAGAGGTTGGGTTGGCCCAGCCGTAAGGGCCGGCCGGTCGTGAGGGCGCGCAGGGTCGCCGCCGCTGTCGCACCGCGAGAGCGGAAGGGCAGTACGAGTGAGACGGTGCCGGTGTGAGGCGTGACGGCCTCGACGCGGTATCCGAAGTTGTCCTGCTCGCTCCGGTCACCGAACGCCTCGTACACCTTGAAGTGCAGTTCCATCCCGCGCGCACCGATCCGGCAGCCACCCGGCCAGGGCAGCCGCGCTTGGCCGTAACGCGCGAGCAGGGCGGGGACGAGGTAGTACGAGGCGCGGATGTGGGCGGCCTGCGCCAGATCGGGCAATCCCCGGTGTACCTCCGTCGGCAGGATCACAGCCGTGCTCGGCTCGCCTTCGGACTGTGCGACGTGCCAGCCCGCCTGTTGCAGAAGGGCGAGCATGATCTGGACGTCCGTGCTGTCCGGGACGTTGCCCAGCCGAACCGGGCGGCCGAGGGCCGCCGCGGCGGCCAGAAGCGGTAGGGCGGCGTTCTTGGAGCCGTCGACGCTCACGGTGCCGACGAGCGGCGGGCCGGGGCGTACGGCGATCACCTCGGCGGCCACGCCGGGGTCACGGGTGGTCGTCATCATCAACTCCTCTGCAGAGGGAGGGAATGGGCGAATTCCTGGTTCGGTTTGGTGGTCAGGTCGATCTCGGCCCAGCAGCGCTTGCCGCTCTCCGTCGGCTCGGCGCGGTACCGGTCGCTGAGAGCGGCGACGAGGAACAGGCCCCGGCCGCCCTCGCCGTCCGCATCGGGCAGACCGGGCTGGGGCAGCACCGGGCTCGTGTCGCAGACCTCGATCCGCAGGACGTCCTCGTCGAGACGGACCGCGAGCGAGACCGATCCGGTGTCGGCGTATTGGACCGCGTTGGTGACGAGCTCGCTGATCACGAGTTCGGCCGTGCGCACCACCTCGGTGCTCAGTCCCGCGTCCCAACCCGCTATCACGTCCACGGCCTGATGCCGGGCGGCGGTCGCTGCGGCGGGCGTTGCGGGTACGGAGAGAGTGAGCTGGTGCGCTTCCATGAGCGGCCTCCCGGTGTAGGTGCGGCCACACCAAGCAACCAGCCTGTCGCCGTGAGCGGTTAGCCCGAGCGCGGGGGCTGCATGAGTTATGCAGGAGCTGCATCACCGCCAACTACGGCTGACCTATGCTCGATTGAGCAGGCAGGATCGGCGACGGCGGAAGGGGCCGTGGCAGATGTCCGATGCACATGGGGAAGTCAGACGGATCAGCGAACGGATCCGTCAGGCGCGGGTGTTACAGCGGCGTTCACAGCACGATGTGGCCGCAGCGCTCGGGTATCACCAGTCCAAGGTGAGCCGTCTGGAGAGCGGTCGCGGCGCTGAGGACATCCGCGTACTACGCGCCGTCGCGCAGGAACTGAACATCCCGCCCCACGAGTTGGGCCTCGCCCTCACTCAGGACGCCTCCGCCGCCGATCCAGAAGCTGATGACATGCACCGCCGCAACTTCCTCGCCGCGAGCATCGCAGCGCTCGCGACCCCGGCCGGCTCTTCCGCCTCGCACACCGCCCTCGTCCAGGTACTCCTGCCCGGCCCCGGCCCTGCGGGCGCCGGTGGCCCACAGGACACGGCCGTCTTGTACGAACGAGTCGGGGCAGCGCTCAGACTCTTCCACACCTGCCACTACACCGAGCTGGAGCGCACCCTCCCGAGCCTGATCGCCGATTTGCGACTGGCTGCCAGCGATGCGACGGACAGGGATACGGTGTCCGGGCTACTGGCCACGGCGTACCAGACGGCGACCAGCCTGCTGCTCAAGCAGCATGACCAGGGCAACGCGTGGCTCGCCGTCGGCCGGGCGATGGCCGAGGCCGAACGCTCGAGGGATCCGGTGGTCCTCGCCTCCAGCGTCCGTGTCCAGGCCCACGTCCTGGTCCGCGAGAAGCACGCCACCGAGGCCGTCACCCTGGTCCGGCACACAGCCGACCAGCTCACCGGCTCCTACGACCGGCGTTCTCCGAAGTACCTCGCCGCCGTAGGACTGCTGCTCCTGCGTGGCGTGACCGCGGCCAGCAGCCGCGGTGATCGTGCGGCCACGAAGGAATTCCTCACCGAGGCCAAAGAAGTCTCCCGGTACGTCACTCTCGACCGGCCCGACGCCTGGGCCACCTTCAGCCCGACCAATGTTGCCCTGCACGAACTCAGCGCCCTGGTGGCCTTCGGCGACGCCGGCCTCGCCCTCCAGGCGGCTCGCCCCCTCATGCGCCGGCACATCCCGGTCCCCGAGCGCCGCGCCGCCCTGTGGGTGGAGGCGGCCCGCGCCTACAGCCAGCAGGGCCGCCTTGCCGACGGCTACCAGGCCCTGCGCATCGCCGAGACCTGCGCCGCCCAGGACATCCGTCGCCCCGACGTCCGCAACCTGGTCGCCGACATGGCCGCCCGGGACCGTCGACGTACCCTGCCGGAACTGCACCACTTCAGCCGCCAACTGGGAGTCCCCGCGTGACCGAACCGACCGCCCCGGACAAGAAACCCTTCCTGTACATCGTCGTGTGCGCGGCAGGTGTTGCCCGTGACGTCGGCAAGCTGATCACTGCGGCCCAGGAGGCGAACTGGGACGTCGGCGTCATCGCCACACCGCAGGGCCTCGGCTTCATCGACGCGAAGGCAGTCGAGGCGCAGACCGGGTATCCGATCCGCTCCGCCTGGCGTTCACCGGGAGACCCGCGCCCACTGCCCCCGGCGGACGCGATCGCCGTCGCCCCGGCCTCCTTCAACACGATCAACAAGTGGGCCGCCGGGATCTCAGACACCCTCGCCCTGGGCATCCTGTGCGAGGCGTACGGCATGGGCATCCCGACGGTCGTACTGCCCTACCTGAACGCCGCCCAGGCTGCTCATCCCGCCTACCAGCAAAGTCTCGACCGGTTGCGTGGGATGGGCGTCCTGATCGGCTCGTGC
>NZ_JUJA01000146.1:28749-49757 GCF_001906585.1 Streptomyces kebangsaanensis
AGCCGAGGGCCGGCGGTGCAGCGGATCGTTTCCGTTGGGAGGAAGCCCTTGAGCTGCTGGAACCCATCCTCAGCACGGTGCGGTGATGCCGCTCTCCCGCAGTGGCGGGCAGCGGCAAGACGCCAACGCCCTTACCGCCACCTCCGAAGCCCTCGACGACTTCTTTGACCGCTTCGACATTCCGGCCGAGGACGAGAACGTAATCGTCTACGCCGGTAGCGCCGACCGTCTGCTGGACACACTCATCAGGCAACGGCAGAGCTGACGGAGCGAGGCGACCACTTTCTGGCACGGCCCCCATGGCGGAAGCTGGGGGCGGAACGCAGAATCTACGTCCATCGGTTCTCCGCACTGCCAGCAGTACGATCCGAAGAAAGGCTGCGCAGACCTTGACCGAGACAGATCACGAGACGGACGAAGAGGCCACCGCTCCTTCGCCTACGACCACAGAACAGCTCGTCCGTCGCGTGCGCACACCGCTGGTCGCCTCCCTCGGCATCGTCATATCGGTGGTAGTTGCTTACGCGGCCTGGGTACTGCTGGAAGGCAACGGCCCCGCCTACGACAACCCCGAACGCAGCGCCTGGCTGAAAACAGCTACCACGACCGCCGCCGTTCTCCTCGGCATGTCCGGGGTGATCTTCTCAGTGCTCTGGGCGGCGAGCCGTTCTTTCGCCAGCGAGGCCGAGAGCGCACGTCAGCGTGTAGAGAACCCCGACTCCTCTGTCCACATCTACGGCACTGGTTCGCGGGTCTACATCCATCCCCGAGATTCGCGCTCCGAGCACGGTGGAACCACAGCGCTCTTGGAGCCCGACGCCCAGGCGTCGATGCTGACTCAGATTTACTCCCATGGGCTCGCACAGGCGAAGGTCAGCTTCTTCGTCAGTATCGTCTTCGGCATGGTCGGGTCGGCAGTCCTCCTGACCGGAGTCGGCCTGGCGATCGGGCACGCCGACAGCAACGGGAGCCGATACGCAGCGATCGTGACGCAAACCGCTGGAGCGGTCATCAACGTCCTGGCCGGAGTTTTCTTCCTGCAGTCCAACCGCACTCGCAGAGACATGGGTGCGCAGGGCGTGATGCTCCGTGACGACGGCCGCTTCGACCGCAGGCTGAGGGCTGCGAGCGTCATGTCCGACAACATCAGCGATGAGCCTCTCCGTAATCGGGTGCGTGCCGAAATGGCCCTGCAGCTCGTCGGTGGTCAACTCGACACGCCGGCGGCTGACGATAACGAAGGTGCGCCCACCGAATCAGCACCTGCGGAAGAGGCAACAAGCACTGGTACTTGACGTCAGATCACGGAACTGCTGGCGGTCTGATTCGAAGCTGCTCGCGTCGCGACATCGGCTGCCCATGTGGGCCATGTGGGAGCGGGTGCTCGACGAGTTGATGGCTCAGGCAATCGAGGTGCGGGCAGCGGTGATCACCGACAGCTCCCGTTCAGAGCCTGAACGGCACCTGCGTGGCCTTGTCCACGAGAACGGGCAGCAGATGTTCACCACTTCGGGAGGCACCCTGCATACCGAGAATTCGCACAGTGACGTTACACACCGTGGCGTTGCACGGGCTCGCGCAGCGGGTGGAAAACACGTTGGTCGGTCTGTCTCTGAGCTGCGACGATGTCCCTGTTTCCTTGCGGAGGATGTTTGTTCGTTTTCGTGTGTGCTGGCTGTGGAGCCAGGCTGACCATCCCGCTGTCCCAGGTCACGCTGCCGGTCCATGCTCATCAGAAGTACGGGAACGGGGTGCAGCTCCCGGTGCTCATGGAGTCGGGCACGTTCGCCGTGGACCCGGAGCCCTGGGGGCCACCGTGGCGGGGGTGGGAGGAGATCCATCCGGACGAAGCGGCCGCCCGCGGTGTCTACGCGCCGGTGTACGCCCTCTCCGACGGCTCGCCTGGCGCAATCGTCATCGCGCCAGGCGACGCCATCGGCACGGTGCTGATCCCGGAGAATCGCGGAGGTGGCTACTGCTGCGGCCTCGACGGTGCCGACGGCCCCAACGTGGCCTGCATGGAGTGCGCCCTGCCCGTGGCGAGCCGGATCGACGACTGCTCGCTCTGGCAGGCGATGTGGCTCGAGCCGAACGCCGTACGCCGCCTTCCCGTCGACGACGCCGACGCCGCGCCGCTTTCCTGGGCGGAGCTGATGGCGGAAGGGAAGGCCACGCCCCCGTTCGAGCCGATCGCCGCATGGAGATCACGGATGGCGGCGGGCCACTGGTCGAACTACTGGTGGTCGTGGAGCCCGCAGTGGGAGGCGGCGGCCGGCCAGGCGCTCGCCTACCTGCTGGCGGCATCGGAGGGCCACCCTGTGATCGTCCCGGACGGCTTGGTCGGGCAAGTCTTCCAACGCGCACTCGACGCCCTGTTGCCCACAGGTCCGCAGGCGCGGTGCGCCGGCCTGGCCGGACCGGGACTGCCAGCTCCCAACGGAGACGTCTCCATCCTTCTCGTGCCGTCCCATCCTCAGACGGGGAGGACCTGGACCTCAGCCGACCCGGCACCGCACCTGGTGCCGCTGCCATTCGGAGTGTGGCTGTGGCTGGCCTTCCCCAGGCCGGACCTGCCCGTCCCCACTTCGGGCGCCCTACCCGTCGGCGCCCTCCGCGACGACTTCGACCCACCCGCACCGCACCCCCGTCACCTGTTCCGAGCCAACCCGGAAGTGTTCCGGCGCACCCTGGTCCGGCTGCCGACCGTCCGAAGCCCGTGGCTGCGAGAGATCCTTGAGAACCTCACGGACCACATGCGCACTGGCCTCTTCTAGCCGACTGACAGGGAGCTGCTGGTCACTCTCCGGAACTGCCACGATCGAACAGCCCCAGGCGCCGGTGCCTCCCGAAGTGATGAACATCTGCTGCCCCTTCTCGTGAACAAAGCCATGGCCAGGCAGGCTGCCCGGGCCTGGTCCGGCCAGTGGCTGCCAGCCAGGTCGGCCACGGTCACCAAGGGCTCCCAGGTGTCCGCGGCCCGGTCCTCGACCGGCATCTGTGGCACCAGCCCGGCTGCCGTCCCCCGCAGCGGGGTCAGCCAGGTAGCCAGTCGGTCGCGCACGGCGTTCAATTCGGGGACCGAGTAGCGCGAGCGGAACGGTGTGATCCGCTCACTGGGCTTGCGCTTCTGCATGCGCAGCACCACGGCGCGATCCATGATCGTGTCGGGCAGGTCGCCGATGCCGGCCAGGGCAGCCATGGCGAAGGTGGGGAACGAGGTCGGCTTCTGCTCCGGTCCGGAGATCCGCCAGGCGGGACGGTTGCGCTGGTGGCCGGCGTTCAGCAGACCGCGAAGGTCCTCCTTGTCGCCGGCCTTCGGGCCGAAGATGGTGTCCGCCTCGTCCACCAGCAGTGTGGGCGGGTTCTTCCCGATGACGCGGAAGACCACGGCAGGAGAGGTGTTCACCGTCATCATCGGCCTGTGCACCGTCTCGTGGAGCACGTCGAGCAGACGGGACTTGCCGCACCCCTTCGTCGGTCCCACCACGGCGAGCCGTGGTGCGTGCTGGAGGACGGACTGGATGTGCGTGGCCGCCACCCACAAGGTCACCGCAGTCAGCGCTTCCTCGCTGGGCAGCACCACGTACCGGCCGATCGCCGCTCGCAACTCGTCCAGGACCGCGGCCCCGTCTCCCGACGCACAGGGACCGGTCCCCTCTCGGTTCCCGGTCCCCGAGCCGTCGACGAGGAGCACGGTCCCCGCCCGCCGGGTCCCCGATTCGGGTTCTTCGGTCCCCGGCCTGGCGGCGGTCCCCGGGCCGCCTACCAGCGAGTTTCCGCTGTCTGGTGCTTTCCGGTCCCCGGATTGCGGGGACCACGGACGGGGACGGTCCCTGCCGTCGGGGGACCGGGGACCGAAGTCACCTCGGGGACTGGGCTCTGTCCCCGCGTCCTCGGTGCGGCGGTCCCCACGTTGATCCGCAGCAGAAGAACGGCCGGTCCCCACCTCCGGGGACGGTGTCTCCGTCTGGGGTGTACAGGCCGGGGACGTTCCCTGCCCCGGGACGGCGACCGCGGGCCAGGCTATCTGGGGACTGGTGTTCGTGGTGGGGGACGTAGAGTCCTCCATAGGCGTTCCTCTCCCGGTGGGGCAGGAGGGCAAGGTCCTGCCCCACCGAGTCGTCGTTCAAGGACAGGCGATCAGTCGAGGGATCTGCGGCCCTCGGCGTTGACGTGCCGAGGGCCGTTCTGCCGCCGCGCGGTCATGCCGTCAGGCCGTACGGCGACTGCCGGTCGAGCCAGGCGTCTACGTCACGCCAGCGGTAGCGCAGATGCCGGCCGACCTTCAGTGGCGCCGGGCCGGTGCCCCGGTACTTCCACTGGTACAGCGTCTTCACCGGCACCCCGAGATAGGCCGCCACATCGGTGGGAGACGCGAGCGTGCCGCGTTCACGGGCAGGGGATCGATCCAGGCGGTCGGGCAAAAAGGCCTCCTATTCGAGCAAGTTTCACGGAGTGGCTGTGGTGGAATTCGCCCAGACCTCCGGCGTGGGTGTCAGGGCTCGATAACTGTAAAGGCGGATCGGAGGTCGACCAAAAGAGATGTGTCGTTTTCCGACCCCTCCGAAGGTGCCGCCGCGGCGGCCCGGGAACATCGGCAAATGCGCAGGCGGGAGGGGGTTCGAGCGCTATCGTCGCTCAGCCTGGCCCGGAGGAGCGGGGAACATAGCATGGAAATCGGGGCGCGCAAAATAGCCGCTCATGGACTGATAGGAGACGTGGATCTGCAACTTCTATAAAGTTTAAGAACCAACTCTTGCCAGGCTCGCTCAAACCAAGCTACAGCTATGCGTCATGGCTGTTGATCGCATGCAAATGGAACCGCCAGAAAGCCGTCCTGCTCTCGGTGTGGAGGAAGGAGCCTGATGGCGCGAGTCTGGATAGAGGACCGCAACGGGCACGCGGCGTACGCGCAAGCCGTGGCGGCGGCCAGGAAAGCGGGCCGTACGCCGCCCGGCCGCTACCGCGTGCGCTGGTACGGCCCCGACGGCAAGCCGAAGATGAAGACCGTGGCCCGCAAGACCGACGCCGAGGCCGAGCGGACCAGGCTGGAGTCCCGGCTCACCGACGGCTCCTATCGAGACCCGGCCGCCGGGCGCGTGAAGTTCGCCGAGGTCGCCGACTCCTGGCTGGCCGCCCAGATCCACCTCAAGCGCTCGACGCGCAATCGCTACCGGGGAGTTCTCGACGTCCACGTGATCCCGCGGTGGGGAACGACGTCCCTGGACCGCATCCACTTCGAGGACGTCGCCGAGTGGCTGGGCGACATGCTGTCCGGCGAGGCGACCGGTGACAGGAAGCTCAGCCCTCGCTCGGTACGAAAGGCATACGTCGTCCTCAGCCGGGTCCTCGGCTACGCGGTCCAGTCCCGCCGTCTGGCCGTCAACCCAGCCGCCGGAGTGCCCCTCCCGAAGGCAGCCCCCACCGACCACGTCTACCTCGACGACCTACAGGTGGACGCACTCGCCGACGCGGCAGGCGCCTACCGGGTGTTCATCCTGCTACTGGCCTACACGGGTCTGCGCTGGGGTGAGGCGTCCGCGCTGAAGGTGGGACGCGTCGACCTCGACGCCTGCCGTGCCCACATCGTCGAGGCGTACGTCGAGGACAACGGCAAGCTCTACCTCGACACCCCCAAGAACCACGAACGCCGGTCCGTACCGATCCCGAGATTCCTGGCGGAGGAGCTGAAGCCCCACGTCGAGGGGCGGGACGATGACGAGCTCCTGTTCACCGCCCCGCAGGGTGGGCCACTGCGGGCCCGCAACTTCCGCCAGCGGCTCTTCGCGCCGGCGGTCGTGAAAGCCGGACTGGGGCACCTCAAGGTCACCCCGCACAAACTGCGCCACACGGCCGCCTCGCTCGCCATCGCCAGCGGTGCGGACGTCAACGTCGTCCAGACGATGCTGGGTCACAAGTCGGCGACGCTGACCCTGGACACGTACGGGCACCTCTTCCCCGACCGCCTGGACGAGGTCTCGAAGAAGATGCACAAGCGCCGCTCCAGGCAACTGGCCAAGGCGAAGGCCAAGCTGGAGAAGGCGGAGAGGAAGGCCCGCAAGGCTGCTGAGGCCGTGGCCGTCCTGGAGGATCCCGCGGCGTGATGTGTGCCTTATGCGTGCTGTGTATGACAGCAGGGGTCGCTTCGGTGGCGCGGCGGAACGCCCCCTGCTTTCGGGCTGCTAGGGCAGGTCGCGGCGGACCAACGCCCGAGCGAATGATTCTCCGGTGCCCCGGGCGTAGGCCATCCGCTCGCGTACCTCGCTGAGGGTGCGTGGGCGGTAGCCGGGGCCGCCGCAGCAGCTCTTGTGGAAGCGCACACCGGCGTGCAGCAGCACGGAGAGGGTGCGCCAGGCGGCGGTGTCCCGCCTCTTGGGTGCCGCGAAAGCGGAGCCGACGTGGATCAGTGGTTCGGCGCAGCGTGGACAGACTCGGTCGTGGTCGTGGTAGCCGGGGTAGGGCTGCTTGTACGAGGCGCGGCAGGGCAGGCAAACGTACGAGGTCTTTCCATGGGCCATGCGGGAAGGGTAGAGCCACCACAGGGTCGGGCTCGACAGATTTCCGGCATGCTGCGCAGGCTCTTCAGCAAAGGTGGGACGGCGACGGCCGACCGTACTTGCTTCTACTCGTGGCCGCGGAGTTCTGCGGCGATGGCGTCAGCAGCATCCCCGGCGGCCAGCTCGCTGATCTCCTTGGGGACCTCGCGGTCGTCATACACGAAGAGTCTTGCGTCGACGACGTGGGTCTTCGGTTGCCAGCCGAGACGACGGCCCGCCTCGCGTGCAGCACGACGGACGTCCTTCAGTTCGCCCATCTCCTCAAGATCGCCGCTGCTCAGGATCAGCTGCCCGTGGTAGCCCCGGTAGCGAGGCTTCAGTGAAGCCCGCATCAGGCCCTCCAAGCGGTCGACCAGCTTCTCATGTCGGCGCCGAGCCAACTCGTCCTTCGCGAGCATGTCGCACAGCTCCCCACCGTTGCCCGCAGCCGCATGTGTGCCATATGTGTGCTGCGAGTACGAAGGCCCTCCCGTCCGTCGGACGGAAGGGCCTCTGACCAGGCGTTTTGCTGTGCCCCCGGCAGGATTCGAACCTGCGACACCCGCTTTAGGAGAGCGGTGCTCTATCCCCTGAGCTACGAAGGCGGACTGTGACCTTGGGGGTCACAGGCGTCAGCGTACCGGATTGGGGGCGGGTGGGGTCAGGTAAGGGGGACGTGGGTGAAGCGGGCGGCCATGTGGAGGTCCGTTTCGATCGACTCGGTTGCCTGTCGCAGGGCGGGGAGGAGGTGGTCGACGCACTCCTCGTGGGTGTGGGCGGCCGCGTGCATGGCGATGTTCGTTGCGGCGATCCTCCGGCCCGTGCGGTCTTGGACGGGGACTGCCAGCGAGCGCAGACCCTGTTCCAGTTCCTCGTCCATCAGGGCGTAGGGCCGGGGCGTCAGGAGTGCCTGGCCCAGGGCCGTCGCGTGGGCCGGGGCGCGGGTGCCCACCGTGATGTCGACGCTCATGATGCGGCTCGCCGCCGCACGGGCCGTGTACTGGATTTCGTCGCCGGACGGGGTCAGGACCGCCAGTGACGTCGACTCCTGGACGCGGGACGCCAGGTCCTCCAGGTGCGGCTGGGCGATCCGGGAGAGTGAGGTGCGGGAGAGGGGCGGGAAGCCCAGGGAGAGGACACGCGGGGTGAGGGTGAACGTGCGCGTGCCGGGGGGCTGGGTCACCAGGCCCAGGTGCTCGTAGGTGATCAGTGCCCTGCGGGCCGTCGCCCTGGCCAGGCCCGTCGCCTTCGCCACCTCCGTCAGGGTCAGGGCCGGTCTGCCCTCGTCGAAGGCCGTCAGGACCGTCAGGCCGCGGGCCAGGGATTCGATGAAGTCACGGCCCAGTTCCTGTTTGGACGCGGCCGTCCAGGTGGCCAGGCCGGAGGAGGGGTGGGGCGGTGCCTGGGGCGGGGTGTCGCGCAGGTCGCCTTCCATGGCCGCGACCGTTTCCCGCAGGCGGGGCAGCAGCGTCGTACGCAGGTCCTGCGCGGTGTGGCGGCTGGTGTGGCTCACGACGCTCGCCACGCAGGCGATCCGGCCCGTGGCAGGGTCCCGTACGGGGACCGAGACCGCCACCAGGCCCGGTTCGATCAGCTGGTCGTCCGACGACCAGCCGTCCCGGGCTGCTTGAGCGGTTCGGTTCGTGAAGTCGTCCGCCGGCAGGGGTGGCCTCGGCGGTACCGCCGGGAAGCCCCTGTCCTCCGGGTCGGCCGAGCGGCGCTCGTGCCAGCGACGCCAGTCCTCGTCCGTCCATTCCGTCGCGAACAGCGCGCCCGGCGCGGTGCGTTCGGCGGGGAGCAGGTCGCCGATGCGGAAGCTCAGGGACATGGCGCGGCGGCGGGTCGCCTGGTGGATGAAGCGGATGCCGTCCCGGTCGCCGACCGCCAGGGACACCGACTCGTCCAGCTCGTCGGCGAGCGCGTCGGCGCGCGCGGCGAGCAGGGCGGGCAGACGGAGGGCGGCCAGATAGGCGTTGCCCAGTTCCATCAGGCGGGGGGTGAGGACGACGTCCCGGCCGTCGAGGCGGACGTAGCCCATGCGGGCGAGTGTCGCCGTGATGCGGTCCACCGTCGAGCGGGCGAGTCCCGTGGCGCGTTCCAGGGCGCTCGGGCTCAGCGTCCCCCCGGCCTGCGTGAGCTGCCGCAGCACCGCCACGCCCCGGATCAGCGGGGTGACCGCCTCGGCGGGTGCGGCGCCGGCGTCCTCGTGGGCGTTCGTCGTGGTGTTCGGGGGCGTCGTGGGCGGCGCGGGCATCGGTTCGGTTCTCCCGTACGGGACGGTGGTCGTAGCAGGCCTACGGTAGTCCGGTCCGCCCGTGCGGCTCTCGGGCCGTCACCGTCGTACCACCGCCGCGTCCACCGCCGCGTCCACCGCCGTGTCACTGTCGTGTCACCCGCACCCGGTAGTTTCCCTTCAGATCCGCCGACGTCACGTCGATGCGTATGCGGGCCTTGGGGTCCTTGAACGTCTGGCCCGGTGCGAAGGGCGCGTCGGAGAGTTCCGTCTGGACGTTGGGACTGCGGGTGCAGCCGTCGGAGTTCGGGCGGGCGTCGTGGACCGTGATCGGGCCCTGGCCGGTGTCGACCTCCGCGTCGACCTTGTAGATCAGGATGCCGGGTCGGCACACCTCTTCGTCGTTGCCGCCGCGGGTGCGCAGTTCGAGGGCGTAACCGGTGTGTCCGTCGAGGGGGACGAAGACGAGTTTGGGGCCGCCCGCGCGCGTCAGCGGGGTCAGGGTGTACTCGGCCGAGCCCCGTTTGGCCGCGCAGCTCACCTGGCTCGAGTCCAGCCAGCCCAGTTTCCACTTGTGCCAGCCGAGCAGGTCGTTGTTGGCGCCCCAGTCCTCGCTCATGATGTCCCAGTGGCCGACCGCGGCCCCGCCCTCCTGGGTGTAGAGGTCGGGCAGGCCGAAGACGTGGCCGTTCTCGTGGGGCAGGACGCGGTAGCCGGTGGTGTCGTAGGTGCCGGAGCCGTCGTCCTGGCGGGAGTAGATGAAGGAGACGTTGGCGATGGCGACGCCGTTGGCGACGGGGGCCTCCGGGTTGCCGGCGAAGGTCACCGACAGGACCGTGTCCAGGGCGGAGGGGCCCGCGTTCGGGGTCATCAGCACGTTGACCAGGTCGTAGTCCCGGAAGTCCACGTCCGGGCCGGCGGCCGCCGCTATGTCCTTGACCAGTTGTCGGTAGCCGGGGTCGAACGGGGCGCCGCGCTCCACGCCGTACTTCTCGAACGGTTTCGGCATGCGCAGCCACTCGCGTATCGGGGTCTCCGGGCGGTAGTCCAGGCGGCCGTAGGAGGCGGTGCGGAACCACTCCCGGGTCTGCGGGAAGAACTCGTGGAAGCGGTCGAGCGCGTTGCCCTCGCCGGGCGCGTCGGAGAAGTCGACCATCAGGGTCAGGGCGTGCACGGTGCCGGTGGAGCGGGCGTAGCCGCCGTTGGTGGGGATGCCCTCCGACATCTGTACGGTGGTGGCGCCGCTGATCATGCAGGGGGTGAGGGCGGGGGAGAGGAGCAGGCCGGCCGGTCCGGTCCCGGTTCCCGGGGCGCCCGCCGTGAGGTGCCCGGTGCCCGCGGAGGTGCTGACCGCGAGGGTCAGCACCGTGACGGAGGCGAGGGCGGCCGCACGGCGCTTGCGTATCGGGTGGCGGGGCGGCTGCGGCTGCATACGTGAACCCTTCGCGCCAGGCAGCCACCGTTTTCCGGCTGCACCCTTGCGATCACCCTGTGTCGCGGGGGCGGTCGGCGCGCGTTGGAGCCGTCCGGTCGTGGGACGCCTCGCCCAGGAGTGGGAACGGATGCGGCCAGGCGGGTGCGGTCCGGGTCCCGCAGGATTCGTGACGGGTGGAGCAGGAGGGGTGACAGAGTGAATGTGATTCAGGTCACAGGAAAACTTGCGGCGGGTGGGAAATAACCGGGGAGTCCTTCCCCGTTTGGTCCAGTGTCCGCGCGAAACGGGGAAGCCCTCCCCGGATCGCCCCGCCGGCTCACCGGCCCGCCCCTCCCGGGGTGGGTCACCGAGTCGTCCGACCGATGTGAGGAGTACGCCGTGCAGGCCGCGACGACCGCGAACCCCGTGCAGCGCAGGACGACCCGGCCGCGCGCCGACGCCGTGCGCAACCGGGAGCGGATCGTCACCGCCGCCCGGGAGATGTTCGTCGAGCACGGGCCCGAGGTGCCGCTCGACGAGATCGCCCGCCGGGCCGGCGTCGGCAACGCCACGCTGTACCGCAACTTCCCGGACCGCGACGCCCTCGTCCGCGAGGTCGTCTGCTCCGTCATGGACCGTACGGCCCGGGCGGCCGAGCAGGCGCTCACGGAGACCGGCGACGCCTTCGACGTCCTGGAGCACTTCGTGCACACCGCCGCCGACGAGCGGATCAGCGCGCTGTGCCCGATGGTCTCCAGCACCTTCGACCAGCACCACCCCGACCTGGAAGCCGCGCGCGAAAGGATCGAGCACCTCGTCCAGGAGGTCATGGACCGTGCCAAGGAGGCCGGGCAACTGCGTTCCGACGTGGGTGTCGGTGACGTGATGGTCGCCGTGGCCCAGCTCTCCCGGCCTCCGGCCGGCGCCGGCTGCGGCAGCATCGACCGCTTCGTACACCGTCATCTGCAGCTGTTCCTGGACGGGTTGCGGGCTCCGGCCCGGTCCAGCCTGCCGGGTACGGCCGCGACCATGGAGGACCTCCGCCAAGCCTGACCGGTCGGTCGGCGGTCGGTCGGCGGCCGGTTGGCAGCCGGTTGGCGGTCAGTCACCGGTCAGTCGTCGACCAGTCACCGACCAGTCATCGATCAGCATCAACCAGTCCCGACCGGCGCCGATTGGTTCAGCGCCTTCATCGCCCTTTTTTCGTCTTTTCCTGTCACATTTCCCGTCACGTTTCCCGTCACGAAGTCCCGAAGTGGGTATCCCCATGTCTCGAACAGCCGCAACGGCTCCCGGCGTCCCGGCGCAGACCGGCGACGCGGGCCGCTGGAAGGCGCTCGTCTTCATCGCGCTCGCCCAGCTGATGGTCGTGCTCGACGCCACCATCGTGAACATCGCCCTCCCCTCCGCCCAGCACGACCTGGGCATCTCCGACGGCGACCGGCAGTGGGTCGTCACCGCCTACGCCCTCGCCTTCGGGGGACTCCTGCTCTTCGGCGGCCGTGTCGCCGACCTGTGGGGCCGCAAGCGCGCCTTCGTGGTCGGCCTGACCGGCTTCGCCGCGGCCTCCGCGCTCGGCGGCGCGGCCACGACCGGCGCGACGATGTTCGGCGCGCGTGCGCTGCAGGGCGTCTTCGGCGCGCTGCTCGCGCCCGCCGCGCTGTCCCTGCTCGCCGTGATGTTCACCGACGCCAGGGAGCGTGCCAAGGCGTTCGGCATCTACGGCGCGATCGCCGGTGGCGGCGGCGCCGTCGGGTTGATCCTGGGCGGCTTCCTCACCGAGTACCTGGACTGGCGCTGGACGTTCTTCGTGAACATCCCCTTCGCCGTCGTCGCCGCGGCCGGCGCGTACTTCGTCGTCCGCGAGCCGGAGGGCGGCCGCAACCGCTCCCCGCTCGACGTGCCGGGCGTGGTCCTGTCCACCCTGGGCCTGGTCGCCCTCGTGTACGGCTTCACCCGCGCCGAGGCCGAGGGCTGGAGCGACGCCCTGACCGTCTCGATGTTCGTCGCGTCCGCCGTCCTGCTGGCCGCCTTCGTGCTGGTCGAGTCACGGGTGAGGGCTCCGCTGCTGCCGCTGCGCGTGATCACCGAGCGCAACCGCGGCGGGGTCTACCTCTCCCTGGGCCTGGCGGTCATCGCGATGTTCGGCCTGTTCCTCTTCCTCACCTACTACCTGCAGGTGGTCGAGGGCTACTCGCCGGTCAGGACCGGCTTCGCGTTCCTGCCGATGGTCGCGGGCATGATCACCGGCTCCACCCAGATCGGCGCCCGCCTGATGACCCGGGTGGCACCCCGGCTGCTGATGGGACCCGGCTTCCTGGTCGCCGCCGTCGGCATGCTGCTGCTGACCCGGCTGGAGATCGGCTCCTCGTACGCCGCCGTGCTGCTGCCCGCGATGCTGCTGCTGGGCCTCGGCATGGGGACGGCGTTCATGCCTGCGATGTCCCTCGCCACCCAGGGCGTCCAGCCGCGCGACGCGGGTGTCGCCTCCGCGATGGTCAACACCTCGCAGCAGGTGGGCGGCGCCATCGGTACGGCCCTGCTGAACACGATCGCGGCCTCCGCCACGACCTCGTACATCAAGGACCACATCGCCACCGCCGGCGGCAGGCCGCAGCAGCAACTGGTCCAGTTGCAGGGCATGGTGCACGGCTACACCAGCGCCATCTGGTTCGCCGTCGGCATCCTGGTCGTGGCCGCCGCGATCGCGCTGACGCTCGTGAACGCCGGCCGTCCGGGCAGCACCACGGTGACCGGGCCCGCTTCCGGTGAGGAGGGCGTGGAGGGCGTGGTGGCGGTGCCGGTCATCGCCCACTGAACGCTACGAGCGGTACGAGCGGTGCGAACCGTACTCGCGGTACGAGAGCGGTACGTATCTCAGCGGAGCCAGGGCAGGTCCGCGCCCGCCTCGTTCGGCTGGAGTCCCTCGGCGACGATCTGCATGATCTCGCCGAGGGACTTCTGCTGTTCGGGGCTGAGCCGGTCGAACAGCGCCTGGCGCACGGCGGCCACATGGCCCGGCGCGGTGCGCCGCAGCACCTCCATGCCCTGGTCGGTCAGCACCGCGAACTGGCCCCGCTTGTCGGAGGGGCAGTTCTCGCGGCGCACCCAGCCGTTCGCCTCCAGGCGGGCGATCGCGTGGGAGAGGCGGGAGCGGGTGATCTTGGCGTCCATGGCCAGCTCGGTCATCCGCAGCCGGCGGTCCGGGGCCTCGGCGAGCTTGACGAGGAGGCCGTAGTAGATGTGCGGCATGCCCGCGTCGCGCTGCAGCTGACGGTCGAGGTGGTCCTCGAGGAGGGTGGTGGCGTGCAGGTAGGAACGCCAGACGCGCTGCTCCTCGGCGGTGAGCCAGCGGTGGGTCTCGGCGGGGGCGGGCTCGGGTGCGGAGGCGGGGGCCGTGTTCATGCATCCACTGTACGAGACTTCTCCTTGAAAGTTAAACAAAATGGCCGTAGTCTTGAGGTGGAGCTTTAGTGTTCAAGTAAATCGATCCCGAGCAGCACCACGTCGGAGGGAGTCGCCGCCATGTCCGCCGCCACTTCGGAGTCCGCCATCCCGGAGCGCATGCCCGCCCTCTATCTCAGCCACGGCGCCCCGCCGCTCGCGGACGACCCCGTCTGGCCCGGCCAGCTCGCCGCCTGGTCCGCCGGCCTGCCCCGCCCCAAGGCGATCCTCGTGGTCTCCGCGCACTGGGAGGAGGCCCCGCTGGCCCTCGGTGCCACCGAGACCGTCCCGCTCGTCTACGACTTCTGGGGCTTCCCCGAGCACTACTACCAGGTGCGGTACGCCGCCCCCGGCGCACCCGAACTCGCCGAGAGTGTGCGGAAGTTGCTGCGCTCCCCCGGTATGCCCGTGCAGGACGTCCCGGACCGCGGCCTCGACCACGGCGCCTACGTGCCGCTCGTCGAGATGTTCCCCGCGGCCGACATCCCCGTGCTGCAGGTGTCCATGCCGACCCTCGACCCGGTCCGGCTCATGGACATCGGCCGCAGGCTCGCGCCGCTGCGCGACGAGGGCGTGCTGATCGTCGGCTCCGGCTTCTTCACCCACAACCTGGCCGCGCTGCGGTACGCGGGCGGCGGCGTCCCCAGCTGGTCCGCGGAGTTCGACGACTGGGGCCGGCGCGCCCTGGAGAACCGGGACTGGGACGCCCTGCTGGACTTCCTCGGCAAGGCCCCGGCCGGCCGCTACGCCCACCCGCGCACCGAGCACTTCGCCCCGCTGTTCGTGACCATGGGCGTCGCGGAGGCCGGCGGTGAGCTCGACGCGCAGAAGTCGGTGATCGACGGCTTCTGGATGGGGCTGGCGAAGAGGTCGGTGCAGTTCGGCTGAGACATCCGTGTCTCCGCTGCGTAAGACGAGGGTGTGGAGGGTCTGGGAATTTCCTGAGAGTCCGGGTTTGCGGCAACCTTCCGGCGGTCCGGCCCGTCCCTACGGGTAGGGGTGGTCAGGAGTGACGTACTGCGCCATTGGTGTGAGGGGAGTCTCACTCCCGGGGGCGCCGACGGGTCCGAGAGGTCCCCGAGGAGCTCCCGGCCCCGCCCCGACCTGCGGTTACGTGGCCGTTGGCGAAGGTGCTGGGCGGCTGCGGCGCGACAGGGTACTGCATGATCGGAAAAATGGGGGGCGGGTTGGGAATTCTGTCCGGATTCCAGTCGTTGTTTCCATCGGATGCGGGGCACCCAGAGGAGAGTTCCCAAGGCTCCGAAGAGAGTGCCGGGCGTCCAAGGACCACCCGCTGACCCACCATCGCAAGGGAGCACGCATGGCAACCCGTGCCGTCGCCCGTCGTCAGTCCGCCACCGGCGAGACGGCCGACGCGGCAAGCAGTGTTCGCGCCCATGGCGGCGAGATCGCCGACCGCGACCTGGTCGGCATGTACCTCGACGAGATCGCGCGTACACCGCTGCTCGACGCCGCCAAGGAAGTCGAGCTGTCCCAGGTCATCGAAGCGGGTGTGTTCGCGCGGCAGATCCTCGACGGGCATGAGGAGTCCGGGACGGGCGCCACCCGCGAGGAGCTCGAGGCCCTGGCCGCCCAGAGCGAGCGGGCCAAGGACATCTTCATCCGTTCCAACCTGCGCCTGGTCGTCGCCGTCGCCCGCCGCTACCCGCGCAGCGGCCTGCCCCTGCTGGACCTGATCCAGGAGGGCAACGCCGGCCTGGTGCGCGCGGTGGAGAAGTTCGACTACCGCAAGGGCTTCAAGTTCTCGACGTACGCCACCTGGTGGATACGCCAGGCGATCACGCGCTCGATCGCGGACCAGTCCCGTACGATCCGGCTGCCCGTCCACCTGGTGGAGGAGCTGGGCCGTATCCGCCGCGTCCAGCGCGAGTTCAACCGCGAGCACGGCCGCGACCCGGAGCCCGCGGAGATCGCCGCGGAGCTCGGTTCGACGCCCGAGCGGGTGACGGACGTCCTGGACTGGGCCCGTGACCCGGTCTCGCTGAACATGCCGGTGGACGACGAGGGCGAGACCCAGTTCGGCGACCTCCTGGAGGACACCTCCGCGGTGTCGCCCGAGCAGTCGGTGCTGACCCTGCTGCGCAGCGAGGAGCTCGACGACCTGATCGGCCGCCTCGACCAGCGCACGGCGTCCATCATCAAGATGCGGTACGGCATCGAGGACGGCCGCGAGCGCACGCTGACCGAGGTCGGCAAGGAGCACGGCCTCACCCGCGAACGCATCCGCCAGATCGAGAAGCACGCGCTGCTGGAGCTGAAGAAGCTGGCCCGCGACACCGGCTTCGACGCGGCGGCGTAAGGCGGGCGACCGTGCCGGCCGTGTCGCCGACCGCGTACGCCCGGTGGCGAAAGACCGCGCAAACATGGCCGTGTACCGCCGCTTCAAGCGGCGGGGCCGTGGGAACAACCATTCAGAGCCCAGGAGTTCGGCCCCCGGGCCGACCCCGGCTCCCCCGAGACGTACTGATCGTCGAGCGCGTACTGATGTGTCTGCCCTGAGCACGTACTGACGCCCCGAGCCACGTCCCGACGCACTCCCCCCGGCGCCGGGACTCTCCCCGAGCCGGGCTTCGGCGCCCCACCCCCCCCGGGCGCCGGGGCCCGGCTCCACTTCTGTCCGGGCCCGCGGAAGAGGCGGGGCACCCCGGACCTGAACCCCGGGGTGGCCCGCCAGACGGCAGATTGTGCCACACGGGCACAGCCCGTCGGCGTGATCAGCTCCCCCTTCTCCGCGGGCGGCCTGCTTGGTCATGGCCACCTCATCGCGCTCGTCGGACCCGTCGTACCCGTCGTATTCGCCACGCTCGTCTCACCCGGACCCACCTGGAAGTCCGTTCATGCCCGGTTGAATGCCCGGACCCGTTTACTTTCCGGACATACTGGCGTAGCCTCCGGGGAGAAGTCACAAATTCGGGCATCGGTCGGAGGCGAACAGACATGTACGCACCGGAGCGGCAGCAGGAGATCCTCCGGCTCGCCCGGGACGGCGGACGGGTGGACGTCGTGTCGCTCGCCGAGGAGTTCCAGGTGACGGCGGAGACGATCCGCCGCGACCTGAAGGCCCTGGACCGGGCCGGCCTGCTGCGCCGGGTGCACGGCGGCGCCATCCCGGTCGGCCGCCTCGACTTCGAGCCGGACCTCGCCGAACGCGAGTCGACCGCGGCCGACGAGAAGGACCGCATCGCCAAGGCCGCCCTGGCCGAGCTGCCGGCCGAGGGCACGCTCATCCTCGACGCCGGTACGACGGTGGCCCGCCTGGCCGCCGCCCTGCCCCTGGAGGCCGAACTCACCGTCGTCACGCACTCCCTGCCGACCGCGGCCCGCCTCGCGGACCATCCCGGCGTGCAGCTCCACCTCGTCGGAGGCCGCGTGCGCACCCGCACGCGCGCCGCCGTGGACGCCTGGGCGCTGCGCGCCTACGGCGAGATCCGCGCCGACGTGCTGTTCGTCGCCGCCAACGGCTTCTCCGCCGAGCACGGTCTGACCACCCCCGACCTCGCCGAGGCCGCGGTGAAGCGCGCGGCGATCGCCGCCGCCCGCCGTGTGGTGCTGCTCGCCGACTCCACCAAGCACGGCCAGGAGCACTTCGCCCGCTTCGGCGGCCTGGACGACGTGGACCTGCTGATCACCGACAGCGGGCTGAGCCCCGAGGACGCGGCCGCCATCGAGCGCGGCGGCACGGAAGTAGTACGCGCATGATCGTCACCGTCACTCCCAACCCCTCCCTGGACCGCACCTACGAGGTTCCCTCGCTCGAGCGCGGCGGGGTCATCCGGGCCACCGGCGAGCGCATGGACCCGGGCGGCAAGGGGGTGAACGTCTCGCGCGCGGTCGCGGCCGCCGGGCGGCGCACGGTCGCCGTACTGCCCCTGGGCGGTGCGCCGGGCGCACTCGTCGCGGACCTGCTCCACGCGCAGGGCATCGAGGTCGCGCCGGTCCCCGTCGCCGGGGCCACCCGCTCCAACATCGCGCTCGCGGAGGCCGACGGCGTACTGACGAAGATCAACGCGCCGGGTCCCGAGCTCTCCGCCAAGGAGCAGGAGTCGCTGCTGGAGACCGTGCGGCGGCGGTCGCACGGCGCCGACTGGATCGCCTGCTGCGGCAGCCTGCCGCGCGGGCTGGCGCCCTCCTGGTACGCCGACCTGGTCGCGCGGGCGCACGCCACCGGCGTACGCATCGCGCTGGACACCTCCGGGCCCGCGCTGCTGGAGGCGCTGCGCGAGGGCCCGGACGTGGTCAAGCCCAACGCCGAGGAACTCGCCGGGGCCGTGGGCCGCCCGCTGGTCACGGTCGGCGACGCGGTGAAGGCGGCCGAGGAGCTGCGCGGGCTCGGCGCCCGGACCGTGCTCGCCAGCCTGGGCGCCGACGGGCAGCTGCTCGTCGGCGGCGACGGCGTCTGGTACGGCAGCGCGCGCGTCGACGCCGTCCGCAGCAACGTCGGTGCGGGCGACTCCTCCCTCTCCGGCTTCCTGATCGCCGGTGGCACCGGCCCCGAGGCCCTGGCCCTCGCCGTCGCCCACGGCGCGGCCGCCGTCCAGCTGCCGGGCAGCGTGATGCCGACGCCCGCCGACCTGGACCCGGCGGCCGTGTCGGTCACCGCGGACGTACCCGTGGACCGCCCGCTGACGGAGCCGGTGTCATGACCGCCCGCCGGGCCCGCACCAGCCGTACGACCGTGTGCCGTACGACCGTGTGCCGTACGACCGCCGCGACGGCCCCGACCCCCTCCGCTTCCCCCCACAGCACCCCCGTCCCCACCCCCGCCCACCCCACTGACCGGGCGATATGCGTGCTAAGGAGCCCGCGATGAGCGAGATGATCACCGCGGACCTGGTCGATCTCGACCTGTCCGCCGACACCAAGGAGGCGGCGGCGCGCGCCCTCGCCGAACGGATGGTGGCCCTGGGCCGGGTGACCGACCTGGAGGGCTTCCTCGCCGACGTGGCCGCCCGTGAGGCGCAGATGCCGACCGGCCTCGACGGCGGCATCGGCATCCCGCACTGCCGCAGCGAGCACGTCACCGAGCCGACGCTGGCCTTCGGGCGCAGCGCGGCCGGGATCGACTTCGGCGCGGCGGACGGTCCCGCCGATCTGATCTTCCTGATCGCGGCGCCGGCCGGTGCCGACGACGCCCATCTGGCGATCCTGTCGTCGCTGGCCCGGCAGCTGATGAACGCCGAGTTCACCTCGGCGCTGCGGTCGGTGGACGGCGCGGCGGCCGCGGCGGCGCTCGTCCGGGGGGAGGAGGCACCGGTGGCCGAGGCTCCGGCGCGGGCCGAGGGCTCCGCAGCGGACGCCGCGGATGCCGCGGATGCCGCGGACACCGTGATCGCCGCGGACACCGCAGGCGCCTCCGAAGACTCCGCCGCGACGCCGGGGGCGGCCTCCTCCGGCGCCGCGGCGGGCAGCACGGCCGGGGCTGCGGGCGAGGCGGGTGAGCGGTCCGGCGACCGTCCGTTCCGCATCGTGGCCGTCACCTCCTGCCCCACCGGCATCGCGCACACCTACATGGCGGCCGAGTCGCTGGAGAACGCCGGCCGGGAGGCGGGCGTCGAGGTCGTCGTCGAGACGCAGGGCTCGGCCGGGTTCACCCGGCTCGACCCGGCGGTGATCGCGGCGGCGGACGGCGTCATCTTCGCGCACGACGTCCCCGTACGGGACAAGGACCGCTTCGCCGGGAAGCCGACCGTCGACGTCGGTGTGAAGGCGGGCATCAACCGGGCCGCCGAACTGATCACCGAGGTCCGCGACAAGGCCGTGCGCGGCGAGGTGACCGCGGCGGCGGCACCCGGCGCCACTCCGGTCGAGCGGGCCGGCGAGGCGGGCGAGGGCTACGGCACGAAGCTGCGCAAGTGGCTGATGTCGGGCGTCAGTTACATGGTGCCGTTCGTCGCGGCGGGCGGTCTGCTGATCGCCCTCGGCTTCGCGATCGGCGGCTACGAGATCAACAAGGCGCCGTCGGTGATGGACCACTTCGTGTGGACCCAGGCCGACAGCTGGGCCGCCCTGCTGTTCCAGATCGGCGGCGTGGCCTTCGGCTTCCTCGTCCCGGTCCTGGCCGGCTACATCGCCTACGGCATGGCGGACCGCCCCGGCCTCGTCCCCGGCTTCGTCGGCGGCGCGATCGCCCTCACCATCAACGCGGGCTTCCTCGGCGGCCTGGCGGCCGGTCTGATCGCCGGTGGTGTGGTGATGGCGATCCAGAAGGTACGCATCCCCGCGGCCCTGCGCGGGATCATGCCGGTGGTGGTGATCCCGCTGATCTCCTCGGCGGTGGTCGGGTTCCTGATGTTCGTGGTCATCGGCAAGCCCATCGCCACCGCGCAGAAGGGCATGACCGACTGGCTGAACCACCTGACCGGCACCAACGCCGTCCTGCTCGGCGCGCTGCTCGGCCTGATGATGTGCTTCGACCTCGGCGGACCGGTCAACAAGGTCGCCTACACCTTCGCCACCGCCGGCATCGCGGTCTCCAACCCCAGTGACTCCGCGATGAAGATCATGGCCGCGGTGATGGCGGCCGGCATGGTGCCGCCGCTGGCGATGGCCCTGGCCACGACCGTGCGCGGCAAGCTGTTCACCCGGACCGAGCGGGAGAACGGCAAGGCCGCCTGGGTCCTGGGCGCCTCCTTCATCTCCGAGGGCGCGATCCCGTTCGCGGCGGCCGACCCGCTGCGCGTCATCCCGGCGTCGATGGTGGGCGGCGCGGTCACCGGCGCCCTGTCGATGACCTTCGGCGCCACGCTGCGCGCCCCGCACGGCGGCATCTTCGTGGTCCCGCTGATCGGCAACCCGCTCCTGTACCTGGTCGCCATCGCGGCGGGCATGTGCGTGACGACGGCCCTGGTGGTCGTGCTCAAGACGCTGCGCAAGCCGGCGCCGGGCGCGGCGGTCCAGGGGGCGGACGAGGGCGCGCGGAGCACGCAGGCCGACCGGAAGCAGCCGGTCGCGGCGTGAGGGGACTCACAGCCCCTTGTCCCTTTGGGGTGCTGTGAGTTGTTCACGGCACATGCGAGATACGTCACGGTCCGGGGTGGAAGCCCCGGACCGTGGTGTCTACTGGGAGGCATGCCTGAGCACGTCTCCCTCCTGATGTGGTTCGGCGTGGCCCTGCCCGCCGCGCTGACCTTCGCCGCCGTCATCGGCATGGCCCGCATCCGGCGCAGCCTGCACCTCGAGACCGCTCAGCAGCATCCCGACCAGCGCCTGACGGCCCTCCCGCCGCAGCCCGGGACCGCCCCCCGCCGGGAGTCCGTCGAACTGACCCCGGCGGAGCGGGACGCCTTCGCCGGCCTGATGCGACGGCTCGGCGACGGCTCCTGACACTTCCCTTGCGGACGGCCCCTGCCACTGCGGCACC
>NZ_JUJA01000146.1:49805-77367 GCF_001906585.1 Streptomyces kebangsaanensis
CCCGCCGTTCCATCGCGCTGCGAGCCGCGTCCTCCGTCGTGTACACCTCGCACATGTGACGTCCGTCGGGGGTCGCCGTGTGCTCGACCTCCCACAGGGAGATCTCCACGCCGTCGCTCAGCAGGAACGCGTGCTCGTAGAGCGAGAAGCACAGCCCCGCGCGACCCGCCCGGCAGGGGCGGCCGAAGGCCTGGGTGATCTGGTGCCCGGACGCCGTCGCCAGCAGTGAGGCGACGTCCGCGCCGGGCCGGTCGGCGTTCTCCGCGCGCCGCAGCAGACGGCGCGCGTGGTCGGGCGAGCCGTCCGGAACGTACACGTGCCGCGTCTCGGGCACCGACGCGAGCTGGACCAGCACCGGCAGTTCCAGGTTCGGCGCGTCCGGCGGGAGCGGCAACCGGGCGGTGGCGGTGCTCAGCTCCTCCTCGTCGAGGTACACCTCGTGCTGCGCCTCGCTGCCCGGCGCGGTGTTGTGCACCAGCTCCCAGAGGGTGAGCGCCGAGCCGTCGGCGAGCAGCCAGGTGTGCCGGTACGTCTCGCGGTGCAGCCCGGCGCTGTGGTGCGCCGAGTACAGCGAACCGTCGTACGCCAGCGCGCACTCGAGTCGCCGTATCGTCTCGTCGGGCAGTTCGAAGGAGTTCAGGGTGCGTCCGAGGAGCCGCGCGAGGTGCTCCTCCGGAGACTCGGGCGACTCGGGTGGTTCGTACGCAGTCGTCTCGTACGGAACGCTCAAGGTTTCTCCCGGCGTTGCTGCATGTCACCTTGTGGGTGCATACCGTAGCCCCTCGGTCGGACATCGTGTCCGGGAACCGAGAAAACGTACGCCGGAAAAACGGTCCGGTCACGCGAGAAGTTCCCGCGCGGCCCGATGTTCCGCCAAAATCCGCTGCTCAACGGCCGTTGACGAGCAGGCCGTGCTCCCGCCGGCCCACTCGCTCCATGACGTGTTCCAGCCGTTGAGAGCGCTGTCCGGGCCGCGCTCAGCGAGGTCCGTACAGCTCCTCGTAGGCCGGCCACGCCCCGCCCGGCCCGTCCACCGGATCGGCGGCCCGCACCGCGCGGACGATCGCGCGGGTGACCTGGTCCGCACCCGCGGCGAGGACCTCGTTCAGGGCGAGGGGCGAGCCGGGGTCGAGCGGACGTGCCCCGGTGGCCAGGGCGAACACCGTGTCGCCGTCGTTGAGCAGATGCGCCGGCCGTACGGCGCGCGCGATGCCGTCGTGCGCCGTGCCGGCCAGTTTCTGCGCCTGCGCCTTGGACAGGTCCGCGTCGGTGGCGACCACCGCGAGCGTGGTGTTCAGCGGGGACGGCGTGTTCCGCTCGGCGGCCTCGGCGAGACGCCGGCGCGCGGCCTCGTGCACCCGCGCGTCGGGGTACTCCACCGGTCCCTGGAACAACTCCCCGTACAGCACCCCCGTTTCCGGATCCACCGCCGATCCCACCGCGTTGGCCACCACCAGCGCCGCCACCGTGACACCCGAGCCGAGCACCGTGCTCGCCGTGCCGACCCCGCCCTTGAACGGCCCCACGACCGCTCCCGTCCCCGCGCCCACGCACCCCTCGCGCACACGCCCGCCCACCTCGCTCGCCGCCGCGGCCTCGACCGCGGCCCGTCCGGTGGCCGCGTCCGGCCGGGCCCGGAAGTCACCGCCCCGGCCCAGGTCGAACACGCAGGCGGCCGGCACCACCGGCACCACGTGCGAGGGGTCCGGTCCGACCCGCACTCCGCGCCCCCGCTCCTCCAGCCAGCCCATCACCCCCGAGGCCGCGTCCAGTCCGTAGGCGCTGCCGCCGGTCAGCACGAGCGCCTCCACCGTCCGCACCAGGTTGCGCGGATCGAGGGCATCGGTCTCCTTGGTGCCGGGGCCGCCACCGCGTACGTCCACGGCGGCGACGGCGCCGCCCTCCGGCGCGAGCACGACCGTCGTGCCGGTGAGCCGGCCGCCGCCCGTACACGTCGCATGCCCCACCCGCACACCGGAGACGTCCGTCAAAGCGTCCACTGTCATGGGGTCCAGTCTTCCCGGGTGACGGGACGCCACGGGCCCCTTCGGCGGAGCGTCACCGCCGCCTGCTCCCCGCTCCGGCCGGCAGACGGGACCGTACCCTGGAGGCATGAGTACCGCCCCCGAATCCGCCCCCGAATCCGCCCCCGAATCCGCCCCGGAGCCCGCCTCCGGACTGCGTGACCCGAAGGCCGCGCTGATCTTCGACGATCCGTTGCACCGGCAGTCCACGGACGACACCGACCGCGGATGGGGCGAGCGCCCGGACGGCGACGCGGCCTCCGACCTCAAGCGCTTCCTCGACGAGAAGCCGCCCCACCACCTCTGAAGCCCGCGCGCCCACCGGACCGCGGCGGCTGCCGCTCTCCGGACCGTGGTCGCTACCGCCCGCGGTACTGCGAACCGCGCTGCGCGACCAGCTCGTCGCGTATCTGCTTGAGCACCTCCAGCTCGGTCGCCTCCGGCGCCTCCGGCGTGTCCTCCCCGGCCTTCTTCCGTGCCTCCTGGCGGGCCAGGAACTTCGCCATGGGCAGAACCATCAGGAAGTAGACCACCGCCGCGGTGATCAGGAACTGGAGGGTGGCGCCGAGGACCGAGCCCCACATGATCTGGATGTCCTGGTCGCCCTCGCAGGTGGAGCTCAGGCACGAGGCGTAGTGGTCGAGGTTCTTGGTGCCGATCGCTCCGACGACCGGATTGATCACACCTTTCACCATCGAGTTGACGATGTTGGTGAAGGCGGCGCCGACGACCACCGCTACTGCCAGATCGACGACGTTCCCGCGCATCAGGAAGGCCTTGAAGCCCTGCCAGACGCTCGGGTCCTTCTTCTTGCTCACCTGGAGCCCCTCCTTGAACGTACGGATTGCGGAACAAACAGCTCCGCAACCTACAGCTCACCCGTCTCTCGCGAGGTCCCCCCGGTGTTCACGCCGGGGTGGGGGTACCGCCTGCTCGCGGGGAAGGATCGCATCCGGGTGCCGCGGCGCGGAGCGTCGCCGTGCCCCGGTTTCGAGTGCGGAGTGCCCCGGACAGTTCACCGGGCGAAGGCCGGGGAGCCGGAACGCATACGCTGCCGGTCACGGGTGGGGGTGATGTCCGTGTGATCGGGGAACGAGTGTGCGGCGGTCGCGCGTACGGTCACGTTGGAGGCCTCGGGATGCCCCGGCACCCCGACATGGCCGGGGACCGGTAGGGGAAACGCATGGCGCAGGCGGAGCCGGCTGCGGAGGCCGGGCATGCCCGCCACACCTNCCTACCGGCTGCGCGCGCCGTCGGCCGCCGGTGCCCTGCTGGAGGCGGAGGGGGCGCGCTGCCGGTGGCTCTGGAACGAGTGTGCGGCCCGCTCGAAGAAGGCCCACCGGGACGGGGAGGACTGCGGCCCCGCGCGACCGGACCGGATGCTGACCCGGGCCCGCGCGGCCACGCCGTGGCCGGCTGAGGCTCCTCGGTGCCGCAGCAGCAGCTCATCCGCGACTTCGCCAAGGCCCGCACGAAGGCCCTCGAGGACATCGAGGACCAATTGCCGGTCAGGCGGCGGGCGGGATGTCCCGGTACAAATGGACCGCGGATCGTGTGGAGCGAGAACCAAGCGCGCTCCCCCACTGCCTGAAGGGCATGGGGGCCCAGCCGCTGCCGGAACGCACCTGCACCTGCACCGCGTGCGGAGCCGTCTCTTCCCGGACGAGAACTCCGCCCGCGTGATGCTCGTCCGGACTGGTCTGAACCCGGCTGGTGCCGATCGCGCAAGACTCGACCGCTCGCTGAGCGACCGAGCAGCGTGAGCCAGGAATCTCCCTCGCTCCTGAGGGAGAGCATTCAACACAGGGTCACCGCCAACCTGGCCGTCGCGCTCGCTCCGGCCAGACGTGCCGCGGTGGAGCGCGGTACCGACAGCATGACCAGCGCACCGTCGGCGGTCACCTCCTCCACGGGCTCCGGGACCTTCGCCACCCGGGCGCCGCTCGCGACCACCTCGGCCCGTCCGCCCGTCGCCGGGTCCTGCGCGGCGATCACATCGACCCGGTCGCCGGGACGCAGCAGCCGGACCGTGGCCGCGTCCGCGATGCGCACGGGCGCGGTCACCGTCCGCTCGCCGTCCGGCTCGCGGACCCCGGGCGACAGGTCCGCCCTGCCGGCCGGCGCCGGGTGTCCACGGACCGGCCCGCCGCGCGGAGGATCCGGAGCGTCCCGCGGACCCGCCACCACGAACGCGGCCGCGGTGACGGCGAGCCCGGCCGCCACGGCCCGCCTGCGGTGCCGTACGAACCGGCGCAGCGCGTACCGCCCGCCGCGCACACGCACCGGCGCGAAGTGCGGCACCTCGCACGTGGCCGGGGCGTCCGTGCCGGACGCACAGGGAGAGGCGGGGGAGAGGAGAAAGGAGGAAGAAGGGGGAGGGGAGGAGGAAGGGGGAGACGAGGGCAGGGGAGCCGGGCAGGGCAGGGACATGCGGACCACCACCAGCGACGTGGATTTCGGCTTGTGATGCCACGATGAGGCATCGCGCCGCCGGCCGCCGGAGCCCGTGTGTTACTCGCCGGTTGTGGAAAACCCCCTCACTCGGACGAGGGGAACCGGCCCGCGACACGCCGGCCCGGACCCGGTCACGGCAGTACGAAGCCCGGATCCATCCCGCCCAGCGCGTTCGCGCACGGGCAGCCCCGTTCCCCCGCGGCGGGCAGCGCGGCCACCGCGTCGAACAGGACGCCCCGCAGCCGTTCCACATTGGCCGCGAACACCCGCAGCACCTCCTCGTGCGAGACGCCCTCGCCGCTCTCGGCGCCCGCGTCCAGGTCGGTGACCAGCGTCAGCGAGGTGTAGCAGAGCTCCAGCTCGCGGGCGAGCGCCGCCTCGGGGTGGCCGGTCATGCCCACCACCGACCAGCCCTGCGCCTGGTGCCACAACGATTCGGCACGGGTGGAGAAGCGCGGTCCCTCCACCACGACGAGGGTGCCGCCGTCCACCGCCTCCCAGTCCCGCCCGCGCGCCGCCTTCAGCGCGGCCGCCCGCCCGACGGGGCAGTAGGGGTCGGCCAGGGAGACGTGCACCACGTTCGGCACCGTGCCGTCGGGCAGGGGGAGCCCGTCGAAGTAGGTCTGCTGCCGGGACTTCGTCCGGTCCGCGAACTGGTCGGGCACGAGCAGCGTGCCCGGTCCGTGCTCGGGGCGCAGTCCGCCCACCGCGCAGGGGCCGAGCACCTGGCGCACGCCCGCGGAACGCAGCGCCCACAGGTTGGCCCGGTAGTTGATGCGGTGCGGCGGGAGGTGGTGGCCGCGGCCGTGCCGGGGCAGGAAGGCGACCCGCCGGCCGGCGACCTCGCCGAGGAAGAGGGAGTCGCTGGGTGCCCCGTACGGGGTGTCCACCCGGACCTCGGTCACGTCGTCGAGGAACGAGTAGAAGCCGGAACCGCCGATGACACCGATCTCTGCGTTCGCCATGACCGGCACATTAGTCGCCCGCACGGACGCCGAAGACCCCACCGTCCTGCGACGGCGGGGTCCGCGAAGGGAGAAGGACGTCAGGCGGCGGAGCTGCCCGCCGTGCTCGTCGACGACGACGAGGAGGACGAGCTCGAGCCGGACGACGAGGAGCCCGACGAGGACGAGGAGCCGCTCGACGACTTCGACGACGACGCCGGGCTGCTGCTCGACGAGGAGCCGCGGCTGTCGTTGCGGTAGAAGCCGGAGCCCTTGAAGACAATGCCGACCGCGGAGAACACCTTCTTCAGGCGGCCACCGCAACCGGGGCACTCGGTGAGCGCGTCGTCGGTGAACTTCTGCACCGCCTCGAGGCCGTCGCCGCACTCGGTGCACTGGTACTGGTAGGTGGGCACTGTCTTCCTCCTGGCACTCTCACTCGATGAGTGCTAACGACGGTCCATACTGACGTATTCCCGGGGATCAGTCCACTGCGACGGAGGAGCGGTGACCGACGCCACGTGCGACGGCGCGGCTGTGCGGCCGGACCGCGAGCCGTGACCTGAGCGCCACCAGGGTGACGAGGGCGAGCACCGTGCCGGCCATCGGGACCAGGAATCCGGAGCCGCTCCACAGCCGGTCCTCCAACTGTCCGGCGACGGTGACCGCGGACGCCTGGCCGAGCGCGACCGCGCCCGTCAGCCAGGTGAACGCCTCGGTGCGGGCGCCGGCCGGGACCAGGCTCTCGACCAGGGTGTAGCCGGTGATCAGGGTCGGTGCGATGCACATGCCGACCAGCAGGCCGAGCGCGGCCAGGAACAGCACCGAGTGCGTGGTCCACAGCGCGGACGCGGCCAGCGCGAGGGCGGTGTAGCCGACGACGAGGCGGTGGTGCGGGGCGGCCTTCCAGACGATGGCGCCGCAGACGACGCCGGAGAGCATGTTGCCCGCGGCGAACGTCCCGTACAGCACGCCGTTGAGGCCGGGCCGGCCGATCGACTCGGTGAACGCGGCCAGCGAGACCTGCATGCCGCCGAAGACGCACCCGATGCCGAGGAAGGTGACGATCAGCACGCGCACGCCGGGGACGTGCAGGGCGGAGGCGTGCTCCACGCGTGCGTGCCGGTCGGTGGCGACGGGCGGCTGGGTGCGCTTCTGCGCGGCGAACAGCAGGCCGCCGACCAGGGTCAGCCCTGCCTCCGTGACCAGTCCGGCGGCCGGGGCGACGGTCGTGCACAGGGCGGTCGCCAGCAGGGGGCCGAGGACGAAGGTCAGCTCGTCGGTGACCGACTCGAAGGCCGCCGCGGTGGTCATCAGCGGCGAGTCCTTGAGGGTCACTCCCCAGCGGGCGCGCACCATCGGCCCGATCTGCGGCACCGAGGCGCCGGTCGGCACGGCCGCCGCGAACAGCGCCCACAGGGGCGCGTGCGCCAGGGCGAGCGCGGTCAGCGCCAGTCCCGCCAGGGTGTGCAGCAGGACGCCGGGGAGCAGGACGGCGCGCTGTCCGTAGCGGTCGGCGAGCCGCCCGCCGTACGGCGCGAACAGTGCCATGGAGACGCCGGTGACGGCCGCGGTGGCGCCCGCCGCGCCGTAGGAGCCGGTGGTGTGCTGCACCAGCAGCACGATGGAGAGGGTGAGCATCGCGAACGGCTGGCGCGCCGCGAAGCCGGGGAGCAGGAACGTCCAGGCGCCACGAGTGCGCAGCAGCTGCCCGTAGCCCGGGCGGGAGGACGCGGTCGAGGTCTGCGACGGTCCGGTGGTGACCGTGGATCCCACGGCCCGTGCCTTTCTGCCGCCTGGTGGCGTGGACCCTGCGTGCGGGCACGCCGAGAGCTGTCCTCTTGCGCGGACTGCGGTAGATACCCGGCGTCCACTGCGGGGACGACCCGGCCGCCATACGGTCGCGCCAGCTCTGCGTCAGGCAGAGTTGGTTCGATCAGGGTGCGGCTTCATCGTACAGGGATCGTACGAATCGCCCCTTCGGCTCATGCCGCTCCCGCGCCGGCCCCGTTCGTGCCCAGCCACCCCGCCAGCTTGCCGCCCCGGCCGACCGCGCGCAGGCGCCGTTCCGCCGCTTCGCGGACGGGGTCGGTGGCGACCACGAGGAGTTCGTCGCCGCGCCGCAGGGTCGTGGTGGGCAGCGGTACGAACGACCTGTCCTCGCGGACGACCAGGGTGACCGCGGATCCGGCGGGCAGCCGCAGCTCGTTGATCTCGACGCCGTGCATCCGGGAGCCCTCCGGGATGGCGACGGACAGCAGATGGCCGCGCAGCCGCTCCAGTGGCGCCGACTCGATGCCGAGGTCAGCGGCCTCCTGTCCGGGTCCCAATCGCAGCTTGCGGGCGAGCCAGGGCAGGGTCGGTCCTTGCAGGAGGGTGTAGACGACGACGAGGACGAAGACGATGTTGAAGATGCGGTGGGTGGCGTCGACGCCGTTCACCATGGGGATGGTCGCCAGGATGATGGGCACGGCCCCGCGCAGCCCGGCCCAGCTCATCAGGGTCTCCTCCCGCCACGGCACCCGGAACGGCAGCAGGCTGGCCACCACGCCCAGCGGGCGCGCGACCACCGTCAGCACCAGGCCGATGACGAGGGCGGGCCAGATGTCGTCGACCAGCTCGTGCGGGGTGACCAGCAGGCCGAGCAGGACGAACATGCCGATCTGGGCGATCCAGCCGAGCCCCTCGGCGAAGCCGCGTGTGGCGGGCCAGTGCGGCAGCTTGGCGTTGCCGAGCACCATCGCCGCGAGGTAGACGGCCAGGAAGCCGCTGCCGTGCGCCAGCGCGCCGAGGGCGTACGCCGCGACCGCGATCGACATCACGGCGATCGGGTAGAGGCCCGAGGCGGGCAGCGCGACGTGCCGCAGGGCCCAGGAGCCGAGCCAGCCCACCGTCAGGCCGATGGCCGCGCCGATGGCCAGCTCCAGGACTATCTCGCCCACCAGTACGGACCAGTGCTCGACCGGGCCGGCGGTGGAGAAGGCGACGACCAGGATGACCACCGGGGCGTCGTTGAAGCCGGACTCGGCCTCCAGCGTGCCCGTTACGCGCGCGGGCAGCGGGATCTTCCGCAGGACCGAGAAGACGGCGGCCGCGTCCGTGGAGGACACCACCGCGCCGATGATGAGGGCCTGACGCCACTCCAGCCCTATGAGGTAGTGGGCGCCGGCCGCCGTGACGCCGACGCTCACCGCGACTCCGACCACCGCCAGGACGGTGGCGGACGGGAGCACCGGTTTGATCTCTTTCCACTTCGTGCCGAGTCCGCCCTCGGCGAGGATCACGACCAGGGCCGCGTAGCCGATGACCTGGGTCAGCTCGGCGTCGGTGAAGTGGATGCCGCCCAGGCCGTCCGAGCCCATGACCATGCCGATCCCCAGGTAGACGAGCAGGCTGGGGAGCCCGCTGCGCGAGGAGATCCGGACCGCTGCGACCGCGACGAGCAGGACGAGTGAGGAGGCGAGCAGGAGCTGGTTGAGGTGGTGAACAGTCAGCAGCGGTTCCTTCCCTGAGTTCCCGGATTACTTCGTTACCTTACCTAACTCTTGACGTTTTCTTGACGCCCTTGATGGTCAAATCGAACGTTCGCGCGTGCCCGGATTCCGACTCCGCGTCAAGCGTGACTAGGCCCTGCGCCTATGGTTGCTCCAGCACTCCAGGACCGCCTGCCGCTCGCGTTAGGACAGCAAGGACAGCGATGCCCCCCAACACCACCGCCTCAACGGGTGACAAGCCCGGCAAGTCCGGCAGGAAGAAGGGGCGAAAAGCCCGACTGATCGTGCTCGTCCTGGTGTTGGCGATCATCGGAGGCATCGCCTACGGGTCCTACTGGTCCGTCAGCACCGTGCGCGCATCCTTCCCGCAGACCAAGGGCACCCTCACGCTCAAGGGCCTGTCCGGCCCCGTCGACGTCAAGCGGGACGGCTACGGCATCCCGCAGGTCTACGCCTCCTCCGCCGAGGACCTGTTCATGGCGCAGGGCTTCGTCCAGGCGCAGGACCGGTTCTACGAGATGGACGTGCGCCGGCACATGACCTCCGGGCGCCTGTCGGAGATGTTCGGCAAGAGCCAGGTGAAGAACGACGAGTTCCTGCGCACCCTGGGCTGGGACCGGGTCGCCGAACGGGAGTACGACAAGGAGCTGTCGGCCTCCACCAAGAAGTACCTGCAGGCGTACGCCGCGGGAGTCAACGCCTACCTCGAGGGCAGGGAGGGGAAGGACATCTCCCTGGAGTACGCGGCCCTGGGCTTCGCCAACGACTACAAGCCCGGGCAGTGGACCCCCGTGGACTCGATCTCCTGGCTGAAGGCGATGGCCTGGGACCTGCGCGGCAACATGCAGGACGAGATCGACCGCGCCCTGATGACCAGCCGCCTCGGCCCCAAGCAGATCAAGGACCTGTACCCGGAGTACCCGTACGGCCGGAACGAGCCGATCGTCACGCAGGGCCGGTACAACGAGCTCACCCAGGCGTTCGAGACGAGCGGTGCCGCGACCGGCGCCACGGGCACCGGCACCTCGACCGGTACACCGGGTACGGACGGTGACGCGACGGGAACCGGCACCTCGTCCGGCACGCTGGACGCGGCCGACACCTCCGGCCTGCAGAGCCAGCTGATGGGCCTGCACGACGTCCTTGACGGCCTTCCGACCGCCGTCGGCGTCAACGGCAACGGCATCGGCTCCAACTCCTGGGTCGTCTCCGGGGAGCACACCATCACCGGCAAGCCGCTGCTCGCCAACGACCCGCACCTGTCGGCCTCGCTGCCCTCGGTCTGGTACCAGATGGGCCTGCACTGCCGCACCGTCTCCAAGGCGTGCCCGTACGACGTCAGCGGCTACACCTTCGCGGGCATGCCCGGCGTGATCATCGGCCACAACCAGAACATCGCCTGGGGCATGACCAACTCCGGCGTGGACGTCACCGACCTGTACCTGGAGAAGCTCAGCGGCGACGGCTACGTGCGCGACGGCAAGACGGTGCCGTTCCAGACCCGCCAGGAGACCATCAAGGTCGCCGGCGGCGCGTCCAAGAAGATCGTCGTGCGGACGACCAACAACGGGCCCCTGCTGTCGGACCGCTCCGCCGAACTGGTGACGGCCGGCAAGAAGGCCCAGGTCGACACCGCGGCACCCGACCGCGGCGAGGGCTACGGGATCGCCCTGAAGTGGACGGCGCTGGAGCCGGGCACCACCATGGACGCCGTCTTCGCCATCGACAGGGCGAAGAACTTCGACGACTTCCGCGCGGCCGCCGAGCTGTTCGACGTGCCCTCGCAGAACCTGATCTACGCCGACACCGAGGGCAACATCGGCTACACGCTGCCCGGCCGCATCCCCACGCGCGCGGAGGGCGACGGTTCCGTCCCGGCCCCCGGCTGGGACTCCAAGCACGACTGGACCGGCTACATCAAGCCGGAGGAACTGCCCTACGAGTACAACCCCGAGCGCGGCTACATCGTCACCGCCAACCAGGCCGTCGTCGACCCCAAGAGCTACCCGCACACCCTCACCACGGACTGGGGCTACGGCACCCGCAGCCGGCGCATCACCGACCTGATCCAGCAGAAGATCGAAGGCGGCGGCAAGGTCTCCACCGACGACATGCGCCAGATGCAGCTGGACAACAGCAGCGCGATCGCCAACCTGCTGGTGCCCGAGCTGCTGAAGATCGACATCGCTGACAAGAACGTCCGCGAGGCGCAGAAGCTGCTGGAGAACTGGGGCTACACGCAGGACGCCGATTCGGCCGCGGCCGCCTACTTCAACGCGGTCTGGCGCAACATCCTCAAGCTGTCCTTCGGCAACAAGCTGCCCAAGGAGCTGCGGGTCAAGGGCCAGTGCCTGTGGGTGGAGCCGACCGGCAACACCGGTCCGGCCGACGAGAACCGGAGGGTCCGCGAGTGCGGCCTGCGCGACGCCGACCAGGCGCAGCCGGACGGCGGCGACCGCTGGTTCGAGGTGTTCCGCAAGCTCATGGACAGCCCGGACAGCGACTGGTGGAAGACTCCGGCGTCGGGCACCCGGCCCGCGGCCGACAACCGCGACGAGCTGTTCGAGCGCGCCATGATCGACGCCCGCTGGGAGCTGACCGCCAAGCTCGGCAAGGACATCGACACCTGGAGCTGGGGCCGGCTGCACCGCCTGTTCCTGAAGAACCAGACCCTGGGCACCGAGGGCCCCGGCGTCCTGCAGTACGTCCTCAACCGCGGCCCGTGGAAGCTCAGCGGCGGCGAGGCCGCGGTCAACGCCGCAGGCTGGAACGCGGCCGGCGGCTACGGAGTGGTGTGGGTGCCGTCGATGCGGATGGTGGTCAACCTCCGCGACCTCGACAAGTCCAAGTGGATCAACCTCACCGGCGCCTCCGGGCACGCCTACAGCGCCCACTACACCGACCAGACGGACAAGTGGGCCAAGGGCGAGCTGCTGCCGTGGTCCTTCTCGGCGAACGCGGTCGACAAGAACACGAGCGACACGCTGGTGCTCAAGCCCTGAGCCGCTGACCGCCCACGGGTGACGAAGGCCCTCCACGCGCGCGTGGAGGGCCTTCGTCGTGCGACTCGCGGCGGCGGTCAGGCGAAGCGGCGTACTCCGGACGGGGTCACCACCGCCTGCACCGGCCGGTCGTGGGCCTCCTCGGGCACGCGCTCGACGACTTCCGTGTCGTACAGCAGGACCACGAGCGCGGGATGCGCGTCCGCCGCTTCCAGGCGGGCGAGGACACGGTCGTAGGACCCTCCGCCGCGTCCGAGGCGCATCCCTCGCGTGTCGACGGCGAGACCGGGCAGCAGGA
Organism: Streptomyces kebangsaanensis; assembly: GCF_001906585.1. Taxonomy (GTDB): domain Bacteria; phylum Actinomycetota; class Actinomycetes; order Streptomycetales; family Streptomycetaceae; genus Streptomyces; species Streptomyces kebangsaanensis. Next base: position 62,022 of record NZ_JUJA01000146.1, read on the forward strand.
CGACGTCGGCCTCCGCGACGGCGTGCGGGCCGAGGCGCTCGCCGGCCGGCTCGAACAGCGCCATCTTCCCGCCGTGGTGCACGCGCGCGAGGGAGCCCTCGCCGGTGTAGGCGCCCCAGTCCAGGTCGTTGTCGGGCAGCAGCGCGGGCAGCAGGACGCGCACGCCCCGCGCGCGCAGCGCGTCGAGCAGCGGAAGGGTGCCCGGTTCGGTGCCCACGGAGACGTACGCGGCCACCGTGCGGGCGCCCGCCAGCTCGGGAAGTTCCAGGGCGCGCCGCGCGAGCGCGTGCGCCGCCTCCCGTACGTCATCCACGGTCAACGTGTTCCTCACCGCGAGGAACTCTCGTCGCAACGCGCGCTTGGCAGGCTCGGTCCCGCGTCCGGTGTGGCTCACTGGTCCTTCCGTACCCTTCTTTGTGGCGGTATCCGTACTCATATGGGAGCCAATTAACCGGAGTCACGAATTCCCTGCAAAGGCAATGGATAAGGTTGCGGGCATGACTCAGGAGCACTCCAGGATCAGCAAGGCTGTCATTCCCGCGGCTGGCCTCGGCACCCGGTTCCTGCCGGCGACCAAGGCCACTCCGAAGGAGATGCTGCCGGTCGTGGACAAGCCGGCGATCCAGTACGTGGTCGAGGAGGCCGTCTCCGCCGGCCTCGACGACGTCCTGATGGTGACCGGCCGCAACAAGCGGCCCTTGGAGGACCACTTCGACCGCAACTACGAGCTGGAGTCCGCCCTGGAGAAGAAGGGCGACGGCGACCGGCTCGCCAAGGTACGGGAGTCCAGCGACCTCGCGACGATCCACTACGTCCGCCAGGGCGACCCCAGAGGACTGGGGCACGCGGTGCTCTGCGCGGCCCCGCACATCGGCCAGGAGCCCTTCGCCGTCCTGCTCGGCGACGACCTGATCGACCCGCGCGACCCGCTGCTGCAGCGGATGATCGAGGTCCAGGAGATCTACGGCGGCAGCGTGATCGCCCTCATGGAGGTCGAGCCCGAGCAGATCCACCTCTACGGCTGCGCGGCCGTGGAGACCACCGAGGACGCCGACGTCGTCCAGGTGACCGGCCTGGTCGAGAAGCCGGACACGGCGGAGGCGCCCTCCAACTACGCGGTCATCGGCCGTTACGTCCTCGACCCGAACATCTTCGACGTACTGCGCAGGACGGAACCCGGCCGCGGCGGCGAGATCCAGCTCACCGACGCGCTGCAGCAGCTCGCTCAGGACGAGAGGATCGGCGGCCCGGTGCACGGCGTCGTCTTCAAGGGCCGCCGCTACGACACCGGCGACCGCGGCGACTATCTGCGTGCCATTGTCAGACTCGCGTGCGAACGTGAAGACCTGGGCCCGGACTTCAGGGCCTGGCTTCAGCGGTACGTAGCCGAGGAGATGTAACGACGTTGAGCAGCGCCGAGCCCCGCACCGCCGGCCCGGACCACCTGTGGTCGGTGGACGAGCACCTGGAGGACGTCCTCACCACCGTCCGCCCGCTGGAACCCATCGAGCTGCAACTGCTCGACGCCCAGGGCTGCGTCCTGGTCGACGACGTCACGGTGCCGGTCTTCCTGCCGCCGTTCGACAACAGCTCCATGGACGGGTACGCGGTACGGGTCGCGGACGTCTCGGGCGCGAGCGAGGAGTTCCCGGCCGTCCTCGACGTCGTCGGGGACGTCGCGGCGGGCTCGGCCGGCCTGCTCCGGGTGGGACCGGGGCAGGCCGCCCGGATCATGACCGGCGCCCCGCTGCCGCCCGGCGCCGAGACGGTCGTCCCCGTGGAGTGGACCGACGGCGGGCTCGGCGAGGGCCCGGTCAGCGGGATGCGTGCCCGCGGCCTCGCCCCCGAGGGCGCCGGCGGGCAGGTGCGCGTGTACCGGCCCGCCGGGGCGCGCGCGCACGTGCGCGCCAAGGGCAGCGACGTGAAGGCCGGCGACCGCGCTCTCGAGGCCGGTACGGTCCTCGGGCCGCCGCAGATCGCCCTGCTGGCCGCGATCGGCCGCGGCACGGTCCGGGTGCGCCCACGCCCGCGTGTGGTGGTGCTGTCCACCGGCAGCGAGCTCGTCCAGCCCGACGAGCAGCTCGGCGACGGCCAGATCTACGACTCCAACAGCTTCGCCCTGACCGCGGCGGCCCGGGACGCCGGCGCCATCGCCTACCGGGTGGGCGCCGTCGCCGACGACGTCGACACCCTGCGCTCCACCATCGAGGACCAGCTCGTCCGCGCCGACCTGCTGGTCACCACGGGCGGGGTGAGCGTCGGGGCGTACGACGTCGTCAAGGAGGCGCTGTCCCACGTCGGCGACGAGGACGAGCCGGGCGGCGGGGTGGAGTTCCGCAGGCTGGCCATGCAGCCCGGAAAGCCCCAGGGCTTCGGGTCCGTCGGTTCCGACCACATCCCGCTGCTGGCCCTGCCCGGCAACCCGGTGTCGGCGTACGTCTCCTTCGAGCTGTTCGTCCGGCCCGTGATCCGCACCCTGATGGGCCTTCAGGACGTCCACCGGCCGACGGTCCGCGCGACCCTGGCCGCGGACGGGGCGCTGAGCTCGCCGAAGGGGCGCAGGCAGTTCCTGCGCGGGAGCTACGCCGACGGTGAGGTCAGGCCCGTCGGGGGCGCCGGCTCCCATCTGGTCGCCGCCCTCGCGCAGGCCGACGCCCTCATCGTCGTCCCCGAGGACGCCGAGTCCGTCGAGCCCGGCGCCGAGGTCGAGGTGGTCCTGCTCGGCTGAGCGCCGGACGGGGGCGGTAGCGTGTCGCGGTGTCGCGCACAACAGGTCCGCGCGCCGCACCGCGCCGGGCCAGGACCGGGAGCCCCAGACGATCATGACTGTGCCTTCCCGGGGGGAGACCCCCGGACCACCAGCGCCGGACCGGCTGACACATATCGACGACGCGGGCGCCGCCCGCATGGTCGACGTCTCCGGCAAGGACGTGACCGCGCGCACCGCCCGTGCCAGCGGCCGCGTCCTCGTCTCACCGCGCGTGGTCGAGCTGCTGCGCGGCGAGGGCGTACCCAAGGGCGACGCCCTCGCCACCGCGCGGATCGCCGGGATCATGGGAGCCAAGCGCACCCCCGATCTGATCCCGCTGTGCCACCCGTTGTCGGTGTCGGGTGTGAAACTGGACCTGTCGGTCGCGGACGACGCCGTGGAGATCCGGGCCACCGTGAAGACGACGGACCGCACGGGCGTCGAGATGGAGGCGCTCACCGCGGTGTCCGTCGCCGCGCTCACCGTGATCGACATGGTCAAGGCGGTCGACAAGGGGGCGGTCATCACGGACGTACGGGTGGAGGAGAAGACGGGCGGCAAGTCGGGCGACTGGAGCCGGGCATGACACGGGACGCATCGGCGGGAGGCGCACCGCGCGCACCGTACCGCGCCCTTGTGGTCACTGCCTCCAACCGGGCCGCCGCCGGGGTCTACGAGGACAAGGGCGGCCCGCTGATCGCCGAGGGGCTCAAGGGCTTCGGGTTCGCCGTCGACGGACCGCGGGTCGTGCCCGACGGGGACCCCGTGGAGGCGGCCCTGCGGGCCGGGGTCGAGGCCGGTTACGACGCCATCGTCACCACCGGCGGCACCGGCATCTCGCCCACCGACCGCACCCCCGAGGCCACCCGCCGGGTGATCGACCACGAGGTGCCGGGGATCGCCGAGGCCATCCGGGCGTACGGCGGGCAGAAGGTGCCGACCGCGGCGCTCTCCCGGGGCCTGGCCGGTGTGGCCGGGCGGACGCTGATCGTCAACCTGCCGGGCTCCACCGGCGGGGTGAAGGACGGACTGGCCGTCCTTCAGCCCCTGTTGGCGCACGCCGTCGACCAGCTGCGCGGCGGCGACCACGCCGGACCCGCCGCCGGTAGTGGGGGTGCGAGCTGAACGGCTCATCCTGGCCCGTCGTGCTGGTGGAGGGCGATGTCGTCCTGCGGCCGATAAAGCTGCGCGACCAGAAGGTCTGGCGCGAGGTGAACCGGCGCAACCGGGACTGGCTCCGGCCCTGGGAGGCGACCATTCCGCCGCCCACGCCCGGCGGGCCCGTCACGCACCGGCCGACCTACCGGCAGATGGTGCGTCATCTCAGGTCCGAGGCGCACGCGGGCCGGATGCTGCCGTTCGTCATCGAGTACCAGGGGCGGCTGGTCGGGCAGTTGACGGTCGCCGGGATCACCTGGGGCTCGATGTGCTCGGGCCACGTCGGCTACTGGGTGGACGAGGCGGTGGCCGGCCACGGGGTGATGCCGACGGCGGTGGCGCTCGTCGTGGACCACTGTTTCCGCACCGTGGGACTGCACCGCATCGAGGTCTGCATTCGCCCCGAGAACGGGCCGAGCCGGCGGGTGGTGGAGAAACTCGGATTCCGCGAGGAGGGCCTGCGCCCGCGTTATCTGCACATCGACGGTGCCTGGCGCGACCACATGGTGTTCGCGCTCACGGCGGAAGAGGTACCCGAAGGGCTGCTGAACCGCTGGCGGAGGACCCGGGCACAGCGGGCGTCGAACGGGAATCCCGCGTCACCCGGAAATTGAATATATGTTCGAAATTGAACGCGCTGTGATCCCCGTGATGCGCACTGGCTCCGGTCTCGATCGTACGGGTGACATTGAATTCACGTCCTTGACGGCCTGCTGATCACATCGATCGCAAAAAAAGTTCGAAATATCAGCCGGATCGTGCGACACACCGGCCCAATTGGCGGATGGCCTCACGCAAACCCCTCTACGGTGTGAGACGTGAGCAGCAGCGGCCTCATCTACGCAGTCATCGTCGGGGCCTGGGCCGCCTACTTGGTGCCGATGTGGCTCCGTAGGCAGGACGAGCTGAACGAGGCCCGTCCGACGGAACGCTTCAGCACCGCCATCCGGCTCCTGTCCGGACGGGCGGGGATGGAGCGCCGGTACGCCAGGGACCTCAGGGCGCGCTCCGCCGAGGAGGGGGAGCTCAACGCCGGGGAGCCGGACGCCGCCACCGACTCGGTGGACGTCCGGGCCTTCGCCGTACCCCCGACCGGTGCGCGGGAGCGGCAGCGGCCGCCGGCGCACGACGTGCGGGAGAAGGCGAGGGGCGAGCGCGCCCCTCGGGACCGGACCACGGCACCACCCTCCGCCGACACGTCCGCACGCAAGGGCGTCCCCGCGGCCCGGCACGCGCCCGGCACGGAGGCGGCCGCAGCACGTGCCCAGCGCTCGAAGGTGCTCGCGCGCCGCCGGCGCACCACCGTCATCCTCTTCCTGGCCTTCACCCTCGGCGCGATCGTCGCCGCGGTCGGCGGGCTCGCCTTCCTGTGGGCGCCCGGCGCACCCGCGGTGCTGCTCAGCGCGTACATCGTGTATCTGCGCGCCCAGGAGCGGCGCCGCTTCGCCTACCAGATGGACCGCCGCCGCGCCGAGGCCGCCGCGCAGCGGCTGCACGAGAACCGGCGCCAGCCCCGCCGGCGCGCTCCCCTGGACCCCTCCGCCGACGAGCCGGACGCGGGACCCGAACCGGAGGCGGACCCCGGGCTGTCCGCCCTCGCCGCGGACCGGCGCGCCCTGGTCGAGCAGACCGACCACGCCGAGTGGCTCGACCAGCAGCGCGAGCGCCAGCACCGCCCCGGCCAGGGCGACAGCTGGGACCCGGTCCCCGTACCGCTGCCCACGTACGTCACCGCTCCCGTCGCCCCGCGCGCCACCTCCGACGTCGACCTCGGCGCCCCGGACGCCTGGAGCTCGGCGCGCTCGTCCACGGCGGTGCCGGAGGAGGACGCGGCCCCCGCCGCGGACGACCCCGCCCCGCCCGCGGACGACGACCGTGCCGACGCCCTCCCTCACGCTCGAAGGCGCTCGCGCGGGGGGACCTCCGTCGCCGCCTCGGCCCGCCGCTCCCGCGAACACGGCCGCACCCCGCTCTTCGACCAGTACGAGGACGGCGACCGTCCCCGCGCGGCCAACGAGTGACCCGGGGCCGGACACCGCCTCAGGAGCCCCGCCCCCGACCGGCCCGGCAACGGATTTCCAACCACCCGGACGGGGATGCTAAAGTTTCCCTCGTTGCAAGGGCCTGTGGCGCAGTCCGGTAGCGCACCTCGTTCGCATCGAGGGGGCCAGGGGTTCAAATCCCCTCAGGTCCACGCAGCTCGGAGCCCCGGTCGGTGATCACCGACCGGGGCTCCGACGTGTTGACGGTCGGCTGTCGGTGTACTGGCGGCTCGCTGTAGCCTCAAGCCATGGCATGCCTCAGCATCCCGCACTTCTTCCTCTGAACGCAGCGGTCACGGCAGCGGCGTTGACCCTCCGGCCCGGACCGGGGGGCTCCGACGACGCCGCTGCCTCGTCGTGCCCACTGACGCGACCCTCAGGGTCGGTCGGGCACGCCAACGGCTTCGCACCCATGCTCCGCCGATCACGCAGCCGACCGCTGCCGAGGAACAAGCATGCCCACTTCACCCAACGCGCGTCATGAGGCGCTGCGCAGGCTCTTCGACGTCCTGACCTGCCCGGTGTGCCACGACCGTCTCGAACCCGCCGACCAGGCTCTGCGGTGCCCCCGCCGGCACACCTTCGACATCGCCCGGCACGGCTATGCCGGCCTGCTGACAGGCAAGCAGCGTCCCGCCGGCGGGGACACCGCCTCCATGGTCCAAGCCCGTACCGCCTTCCTTCGGACCGGGTACTTCGCGCCGCTCACGCACACCCTCGCCGGCCTCGCCGCGGAACTGTGTCCGCCCGACGGCACCGTGCTGGACGCCGGGGTCGGAACCGGTTACCACCTCGCCGCCGTCCTGGACACCCTCCCAGACGCCGCCGGCCTCGGACTGGACACTTCCCCGCACGCTCTCCGCCGGGCAGCCCGGATCCACCCCCGCGCGACGGCTGCCGGCTGGGACATCCGGCGGCCGTTGCCGGTACGCAGCCGCTCCGTCGACCTCGTGCTCAACGTCTTCGCGCCTCGCAACAGCCCCGAGTTCCACCGGGTCCTCCGGCCGGGCGGCGCCCTGCTCGTCGTCACCCCCGCGCCGCGGCACCTCGGCGAACTCCAGCGGCACCTCGGCCTGCTGTCGGTAGACCCCGCCAAGGAGGAGCGCCTGCGCCGCACGCTTTCCGCGCGTTTCCAGCGCGCTCACACCGAAGCGGTGGAGTACGTCATGCCCCTGGGCGCCCAGGACATCGAGGCCCTGTCCTCCATGGGCCCCACCGCCCACCACCTCGACGCCGACGTACTCCGCCGGAGGATTGCCTTGCTGAGCACCCCCTTTGAGACGGCCGCGTCCTTCGTCGTGTCGGTGTATTGGCCCCGTTGAGCGACCGGAGGCGGAACGGGCGGTCGATTCCCGCCCGTTCCTCTCCTCCGCCCACGCGGCCGTGCTGACTCAGCGGCGGTCCGTGGCTCGCGGATGCCCTGTGCCTGCGAAGGTGATCCAGCAGGTCTCCCGGACGGTGTCCAGGAGGCACCAGATGCGTCCGCCACCGGTCACTTCGATCTGCCATTGCTCGCAGGTCTGTCCGCGATGGGTGCCGTGCGCCAGACCGCCTTTGAGTCGGTGGTGCCGGGGTGTCTCCGTGGCCGGTCTGGGAGTGGTGCGCATGGTGGTCCAGGCGCGGTAAGTGTTCTCTCGGGCCTGTTGGGCAAGGCTTTCCCAGCCCTTGGCCGAGGCCGCGTCCGCGAAGCGGACTTCCCACTGGCCCTCCGGCGGAGGAGGCGCGGCCCGGTCTCCGCGGCCCGCTGTCACGCGACGTCCCGCGGGTCGGGCGCCGGCCCGTAGTCGTCGCCGTGGTCTCTGGTCAGTGCGGCGAGCAGCTCAGGATCGGAGTAGACCTCCGCGGTGTGCTGCCAGGCGACGAGCATCTGCGCGACGGACGCGCTGTTGCCGAGCGAATCGGCGGCACGCATGGTGTCGACCAGTTCGACGGTGAAGGCGTGGAGGTCGGACTCGGGCAGGAAACGGACCCAGGGGAAGGCGTCCGGCAGTATGTCGAGGAGCAGCTCCATGCTTCCTGGTTCCCGGCGCGCCATCGCAGCCAGCATCCGCGTGGCTGCCGACACCACGGTCTGGTCCTGCTCGGCCCGGGCCGCAGTGGTGAGAACCAGATCCTCGCCGTCTCTGCGGTGCAGCAGGAGGCGCGGCGCTTCCTTGAGCCGGGCCAGTGTCTGCTTGTTCTTGTTCACCAGTTCGGAGAAGTTCACAGCGGCGTTCTCGGCGCTCATGACTTTGAAATTACTTCGAAACTCCTTGCCGCGCCATCGCCCGGAAGAGGGATGCGGAGCGATGCGGCGGCCCGGCGCATCGCGCGCGGCCTGCCGCACCCGGTGGCGTGCTCGCCAAGGGCGCTGTCGTCCCGGGGAAGGAGGTAATCCCAGGTGCGGTCTCCTCGCCCAGTCAGTGGATCAGTTTCACCACGGCCGCGCAGTGCGGATCGTCCCCCGGTTCCTCGAACAGCTCGCGTTCCTGTGATCGCGGGAAGATTCCCGCGATCACAGCCGGTCCCGCCTCCGCGAGCCGTACGTCGCAGCCCACCACATCGGGATCGTCCTGGTGCCGAACGTAGAGCCGCATCCGGCCCTCGCCCAGGTACAGGAAGCCGACGAGTAGTGACGGCGCGTCCTCCCGCTCCTCATGGCTCGGGGCCGGGCGGTTGAGCGTGGTCAGCAGCGTGTGCGCGCGGTCCTCCAGGTGCTCTTCCCAGGGCACGTCCTCCGCGATCGGTGCCTGTGTATACAGGATCAGATGACCGGTCATGTCGGCCTGCGTGACGGCCACTTCTCACGCTGTCATACACGTATTCCCAAGTCGGCTGTTCGGGAGGACCGGGAGGGTCAGCCGGAGATGCCATCCCCGTTTGTTGACGCGTCGGCGGAGGGTGTTTCGGGGCGTACGAAGGTTCCCTTGATGGGGACAGTGATGACGAGGCCTTGATCGCGCAGTTCGCGGACGGCCCGGCGGATGGTGTTGACGGCTACACCGTACTGCTCCGCGAGGTCGCGTTCGGCAGGAAGGCGTGCGCCCACGGGCAGTCGCCCGGTCCGGATCTGCTCGGCGATGTGGTGCACGACCTGCAGGTACACATAGACGTGACTCGCCGGGTCGGGTCGCCAATCACGCTCATCAGCCATGAATGCACGCTAAAGCGCCGAGTAGCGAGTCACCACGTGCGGGTGCAACCGCATGCTTCCTATTGCTACCTAACGCGTCCTGATGCAAAGTAGTCTGCAAAGCACAGAAAGACCCCGGCGGCCTGGCAGGGCCCCGGGGCACGGCCAACGCTTACCAGGAGCGTCGACATGCACGACCTTATCCGCCGTCTCGTCCATTGGCTGGGCCTTCTCTTCGGCCCCGGCACCGGAACCCACCGCGCGGGGGACCGGAGCCCAGTCCGCCCCGCGCACCTCACTCCCCGCCCTGACGACTCCTTGTGTCTCCCCCTTCACCGCTCCCCGTACCGCCTGCACCTCCCCCTCGACGGTGCCGAGACCCGGCTCATCCGTCCCTACCTCGTCGCCCACGAGCAGGAACAGGCACTGCGGCGGCGTCGCCGTCTCACTCTCGTCCTCGCCGCCGACTTCGGGATCGACCTCGACCAGCACGTCATCGGCGCGAAGAAGGCGGCGGCCTGATGGACGCACGCACCACGCTCCGGCTGTTGCCCTGGCTCTCGCCGGACGGCAAGCCCTGCTTCCTCGCCAACGGCAGCGAGGGCGGATACGTCTCGCGGCTGGCTGACGAGACGGAGGACCTGCAACTGGCCGAGGGGTCGGAGGTGCTCGTCGCGGCCCGGCGGGTGCTCGGTGATCCCCTGTCCCCGAACGTCGAGGTGCGGTACGCCGCGATCCGGCTGTCCGAGTGCCTGGCCGACGTACTGCGCGTGGCCGAGTCCCGTGGCCGACGCCTGCCCACGTCGGACACCGACGACACAGACGAGCCTTGCGACCCCCACGACGACGCCGAGGACAACGAAGACGTCCCTGGCCACGAGATCGGCAACGGTAGCGACCATGCCCCGGGAGCAGGCCCATGAACGCCCGCGCCCGGCACTGGACCCAGCATCGGAACCCCGGCAACGAACGGCTCCCCCGGACCGTAGAGGCGGGCTGTCGCCGCAGACACGGTGCGCCGAAGGAGCACGAAGGAGTACATCCGGTCATGACCGCACACGCCGCAGAACCCACGCCGGTCGTTCCGCCCATGCCCGAGCGGAACCCGAAGGCGCTGCGCGCTGCCATCGCCCAGCACGCCCCCCAACTCCTTCCCGATTTCGACGAGCACTGGAAGCGGGCGATCGCCGACACCTACGACATCGGGCCTCTGCCCGCGTTCATGGCCCGCTGGTGGGGTGAGTACGCGATCGCCCGTGACCCGGAGCTCGACGCCCACATGGCCGATCTCCACCACCGCGCGGCAGGGTCCACCGACATCGCCGAAGCCAAGGCCCTTCTCGAAGAGACCTCAAGGATCCGCCACAGGGTGCGGAAGTTGGAGCCCGGCGAGTGGCCGACGAGTTCATGGGGCCGCCCTGGCAGATGGACTGGCGGCTCCAGCGGTCAGTGTCGTATCCGTCACGGCAGTTCCACCAGCTCGCGCCGGTCCGGACCGGCACCGAGTCCTACCGGTTACAGGCCACTATTCACACGTCCGGGCCGGTCAGTTCAGCAGGGCTGCCGTGAACGTCGTGCGGTGGTCCGCCAGCCAGGTCTGCACGCGGTCCCAGCGTTCCCATCCGCCGCGCTCGGTCAGCGCCTGGAGGTAGGCGGGGTCGCCGTCGGCCACGCGGCGGGCGACGAAGGCTCGGCAGACCTCTGTGGCCTGCTCGATGACGCCGGGCAGCTCGGCGCGGTCCCGTGGCGAGAGGCCGTAGCCGTCGGCAAGGGTCCGCAGCCGTGCGGGCGCGTCCAGCCCGGCGGGGTAGAGGGAGGCCGCGGTCGCGGGGTCGGCCATGGGTACCCAGTAGCGGGCGGTCATGGCGACGTCCCAGAGGGGGCGGCCCGGGGCCGCCAGGTCGAAATCGATCAGGGCGGCGGCACGGCCGTCGCGGAAGACGACGTTGTCCGGGCACACGTCGTTGTGGCACAGCACCGTTCCCCCCTCCGGATCGGCGAGGTCCCGGGGCCACCAGGCGCCGGTGTCGGTCGCGACGGTCGTGCCGGCCTCGTGCAGGCGCCGCAGCAGGTTCCCCACCGATGCGAGGGCGGCCTTCGTCATCGCCCAGTCCGGGAACGGCGGCAGGGCCACGTCGCCGGGGATGAAAGTCAGTTGCTCACGGCCGTCCTCGGTAAGACCGACAGGAGCCGGCGCCGCGTCGAAGCCGTGCTCCTTCAGCGCGAGGAGATGGGCGTGCAGGGCGGGCGCGTTGCGCGGCGCCGGGCGCTCCACCAGCGCACCCCGGCGGAAGACCGCCCCCGCGTTCACCATGCCGCCTGCCAGCGCCTCGCCCTCAGCCGTCATGACGGTCACGCTACCGCCGGGTCCGCCCCGCGCGGGCCAGGAGCGGAGCGGGAACCCTGCCGTCGTGGTCCGGTCAGGCGCTGGTCAGCGCGGCCTGGCCGCGGTCGGCCTTCGTCGGGCCGGCGGCGGAGGGCCGGACGTCGAAGTCGAACATGGCGGTGGGGACGTAGAGTGAGCAGCAGGCGTTGGGGATGTCGACGATGCCGCTGATGCGTCCCTCTATGGGGGCGGAGCCGAGCAGCAGGTAGGCCTGCTCGCCGCTGTAGCCGAACCTCTTGAAGTACTCGACCGCGTTGAGGCAGGCCCGCCGGTAGGCCAGCGTCGCGTCCATGTAGAAGTTGGTGTCCGTGTCGTGGTCGACGGAGACCCCGATGAAACTGATGAACTCCGTGTAGCGCGGCTCGACGTTACCGGGCATGAACACCGGGTTGGTGGAGATGCCGTACTTCTCCATGCCGCCCTTGATCAGGTCGACGTGGAAGTCGATGAAGCCGCCCATCTCGATGGCGCCGCAGAAGCTGATCTCTCCGTCGCCCTGGCTGAAGTGCAGGTCGCCCGCGGAGAGCTTGGCGTCCTTGACGTACACGGGGAAGAAGGCCCGCGAGCCGCGGGTCATGTTCTTGATGTCCTGGTTGCCGCCGTTCTCACGGGCCGGCACCGTGCGTGCGCCTTCCTCGGCGATGCGGGTGGCGACGTCCCCGGTGGCCGTGCCGGCGAGCGCGTGGGTGGCGTCCGGAGGTATGGCGAGGGGCGGGACCCGGTTCGGGTCGGTGTCGATCAGCGCCTTCTCGCGGGCGTTCCAGCGGGCGAGCATCTCGGCGGACGGGGCCGTTCCGAACAGCCCGGGGTGGGTGATCCCGGTGTAGCGGATGCCGGGCAGGTGGCGGGAGACCGCCTGCTGGCCGTGGAAGTTCCAGATGGCCTTGTAGGAGTCCGGGAAGTAGTCGGTCAGGAAGCCTCCGCCATTGGCCTTGGCGAAGATCCCGGTGTAACCCCAGCCCTGGCCCGCCGCGTCCCCAGTCTGCTGCGGCACGGGACCGAGGTCGAGGATGTCGACGACGAGCAGGTCGCCGGGTTCGGCGCCCTCCACGCCTATCGGGCCGCTGAGCATGTGAGGGATGGTCAGGTCGATGTCGCGCACGTCGTTGGCGGAGTCGTTGTCGCCGATCTGGCAGTCGGTCCAGTCACGGGTCTCCAACCGGAACTCCGCTCCCGGCTTCACCATGGTGGCGTTGGGGACGTCGGGGTGCCACCTGTTGTGTCCGGGAACGTCCTGCTCACGCATCGACTTGGTTTGGTCCACACGGAAGATGATTTCGGGCATGACAACTCCTCACTTCTGATCCGGTGATGTTGGAGCACCCGCACTATTGGCCGGCGGAGCGGCTCGGGTCGGCTGAGGCGATTGACGGGTGAGCGGCCACAGCCCCACGAACATCAGCACGCCGAAGACCCCCAGGGCGATGGCGGTCTCGGTGGGGTGCTTCCAGTAGCCGGAGAGCAGCAGCCCCGCGGGAATGGCACCGGTGACCCAGCCCTCGATCGCGGTGATCCAGCCCGTATAGGTCGTGAGGCGGTCCATTTTGAGACCGAGCAGCAGGAAGAACAGGAACCACAGCAAGGCCCAGTAGAGCCAGATGACCCCGAAGGGGTAGTCCTTCAGGAGCCGAAAATTGACGTACGAATATCCCAGAGCAGAAATTGCCACAAACAATGAGTAATAGCCGACCCCGGTGGTGTCGAGGTTGGCGAGCAGGCCGATACCCACATAGAGGTAGGTGAAGCCGAACAGGTAGATGCCGGATGCCGCCAGGATCTTCTTGGGGTCGCCGCCGGCGGTGAAGATGAGGTAAGTCGGCGTCAGCACCTGCAATGTGCCCACAAACAGGTTAAATACCGCTCCTGCCCGGGCGTCGACCTTGCCGAGAAGCAGTAACCCATTGATGAAGAGCACCGCACCGACAAAGAGCAGTCCCACGTTTCCCACGGGGAAGCACCTCCTGACTCCGTGTGAGGTGGGGACAGTCAGGGACGCGGCAACCGCGAGAGCGCGGGGTGCGGTCGCTGCTCTGGCCTTGTGCGCGGCGGCACTTCGGAAACCACTGCCGGGGCCTCACGGGCCTGCTCCTCCCGTTCGTGGAGGGCGGCGGACGCGCTTGAGGTCAACGACAGGCCGGGCGCGGAGTACAAACGCCTCGCAGGGTTTGTGCAAACGGGGCAGCCATGCGTCTTGGGTGCCGTTCCGATCGTCAATTTCACGTCGAAAGAGCCGCATTGGCTGCACAGATATTCGTAAGTGGCCATCATCGCTCCGGAAACTGCTGGACGCTCGCGAACCCGAGTGTGCGGCGCGCCTGGGAAATGTGTGCCGCGGCTGTTTCCTCTCTTCAAGGAGACGTCTCGTCAATGGGCGTGTCAAGTCGGGGCGGGTCGTCCGTCCCTGACCTGCTCCGGCAGTCCGTGGTGTGCGCCGGGGCCCACCGGAAGCCGGCATGAACGAGCGGCCGCGTTGATCAGTCAGGCGCTGTGCGGAACCAGGAGAAGATCCACCACGTGAGGGGGCAATGGACCTTCCGGCATGCCATGCCCACCGCGGTCTCAAGCCTGCTGTGAGCCGACTCACTCCGAATTTTTCTGGACGACTACGACCGATACCTTTAGTTTTGGTAAATAGATTGATTTTTCTTATGCGGAGGCACCGGCGCCGCGCATACTGTCTCGCAAGAAAGCCAAGGAGGGCGGATCGGTGAGCAACATGGACGCCGTGTGGGTACGAGGCGTGAACGGCATTCAGTTGCATCACGTGACCGACCTTCAGGATGCCGGCAGGTTCTTGGGCAACGCGGCGATGGCGCTGCGGGCCGCGCACGTAAGGACCGGCGTCGACCAGTACGCCGGCATCGCCGCCGAGCTGAAGAGCCTGGTGGAGCGAGTGCGGGAGCTGGAGGACGGGGCGCGGTCGAGCATGCGCGACCTGCACTCCAGTGACCCCGAGAGGTTCGCCCGCTGCAGGGACGGTCACGAGCCGTGGCCCGATGAGATCCCGGCGGGATTCATCCCGCGCCACACCTGCAAGGACGAGTGCCTCTACCACGACCGCGAGGTCCTCGACGCCCTCATGCAGTGCACGTGCGGCCGGCCGCCGTGCCGGGCGTGCGAGATCGGCGGGAAGCTCTGACGGGTCCGAGCCCGAGCCCGGTTCCGGGGCCGAGCTCGAACCCCAGCCTTGTCGACGCGCCCTACAGCCTCTTCGCCAGGCAGATGCTCGACTCGTACTCGCGGTAGTAGCCGAACTTGACGCACGGCTCGTAGCCGCTGGAGGCGTAGAGGGCGACGGCCTCCGGTTGCTGGTCGCCGGTCTCCAGGACCATGCGGAGGCGGCCGGCGGTGCGGGCGTCCTCCTCCAGCGTGGCGAGGATGCGGCGGGCCAGGCCCCGGCCGCGCATCCGCTCGATCACGTACATCCGCTTGAGCTCGGCGTCGCCGTCCTCGTTGCCCTCGGCGTTCCTGTCCTGGCTGCGCCAGCCGCCCGTGGCGACGGGGGTGCCGTCCTCGTCGTAGGCGATCAGGTACACGCCGTTCGGGGGCCGGAAGTCGGCCAGGTCGAGGGGCGTGGCGTCGCCGCCGTCGCCGTAGCGGACGTGGTACTCGGCCTGGACCTCGTCGTTCAGCTTGACGGCGTCGGGGTGGTCGAAGGGCACGGGGCGGATATTCATGTGGTGAACCGTATGTCGATGCGATGGCGGGCAGGGGTGCGGTCTTCGAGAAGACCCCGTTCAGTGTGCAGGTATGGTGCCACCGTGTTGACTGTGACCTCCGTCAATGTGTCCGGAGGGGGTCGTCAGTGAAGGCAAGGAGAGTGTTTTGCTCACTGTGACCTCCGTCAATGTGAACGGACTGCGCGCCGCCGCCAGGAAGGGCTTCGTGGAGTGGCTCGC
>NZ_JUJA01000146.1:77411-84978 GCF_001906585.1 Streptomyces kebangsaanensis
GAGCCGCACCAGCTGTCCGAGCACGTCCGCACGCCCGACGGCTGGCACGTCGTGCACGCGCCCGCCGCGGCCAAGGGCCGCGCCGGAGTCTCGCTCTACACCCGCCGCGAACCCGACCGGGTTCAGGTCGGCTTCGGATCGGCCGAGTTCGACGGCAGCGGGCGGTACGTCGAGGCCGACCTGCCCGGTGTCACCGTCGCCAGCCTCTACCTGCCCTCCGGCGAGGTCGGTACCGAGCGGCAGGACGAGAAGGTCCGCTTCATGGGCGAGTTCCTCGCCTACCTGAAGGAACTGCGCGAGCGGGCCGCCGCCGACGGCCGCGAGGTCCTCGTCTGCGGCGACTGGAACATCGCCCACCAGCAGGCCGACCTCAAGAACTGGCGCGGCAACACCAAGAACTCCGGCTTCCTGCCGGAGGAGCGGGAGTGGCTGAGCACGGTCCTCGCCCCCACCGCCGGCGGGTACGTCGATGTCGTGCGCGCCCTGCATCCTGACACGGTGGGGCCGTACACCTGGTGGTCCTACCGGGGGCGGGCCTTCGACAACGATTCGGGGTGGCGCATCGACTACCACGTGTCCACTCCCGGGCTCGCCGCCAAGGCCGTCAAGGGGTTCGTGGAGCGGGCGGCCACGCACGCCGAGCGGTGGTCCGACCACGCGCCGGTGACCGTCGTCTACGACATCTAGAGGACCTCTGGAGGACCTCTGGAGGACCTCTGGAAGATCGCTGGACCCGCTTACGGCTGTTTGCGCAGCCGCCGGTCCAGCGCCATCGACAGTTCCGCCTCCACCACGCTCTTCGCCAGCGGGCGCAGCCGCCGCAGGTCCTCCTCGGGGGCGTGGCGGAGGATCAGGTCGGTGAAGAGGGCGGCCAGGGCATCGGCGTGTTCGCGGACGCGGCGGCCGGCGTCGAGGACCTCGGCGAGGGGGATGCCCTCGCGGACCAGGGCGGAGGAGACGTCCAGCAGGCGGCGGCTGACGTGGACGATCTCGCCGCCGTCGGTGCCGACGTAGCCGAGGTCCATGGCGGCGGCCAGGTTCTCGGCCGTGACCTCGCCGGCGAAGTGGTCGGCGAGGTCCTCCGGGGTGAGGCGGACCGGGGTCTCCTCCGTGGGGGCGCCCAGGCCCAGCAGGTCGCCGACGTCCCGGCCGTGGTCGAAGGCCTCCGCCAGTTCCGCGATGCCGTTGAGGGTGTGGCCGCGTTCCAGCAGCGCCGAGATCGTGCGCAGGCGGGCCAGGTGGTGGTCGCCGTACCAGGCGATACGGCCCTCGCGGCGCGGCGGCGGGATCAGCTTGCGCTCGCGGTAGAAGCGCAGGGTGCGCACGGTGATGCCGGCCAGCCGGGCCAGTTCCTCCATGCGGTACTCGCGTGGGCCCCCGGTCCGTCCGTCGTGCTCTCCACCGTCTTCCGCCACAGCGGCAGCCTATGTCGTACCGCCGGTATCCGCGGTGGCGGCCGCTGATGCGAAACGCCCCTGCACGCCCCCTACCCATCAGTACGCGCCTCCTCTACGCTCCCCATTGCGCCAGTGTTCACTGGCAGAGTCGCTGAGGGCCGGCCGCGAGTCGCGGGACGCCAGGCAGGGAGGGGTGCGATGTCGGAGTCGGAGCACCGGCATGTGCGGGTGGCGGTGATCGGGTCCGGGTTCGGCGGGCTGGGCGCCGCCGTGCGGCTGCGCCGGGAGGGGATCACCGACTTCGTCGTGCTGGAGCGGGCCGGCGGCGTCGGCGGCACCTGGCGCGACAACAGCTACCCGGGGTGCGCCTGCGACGTGCCCTCCCACCTGTACTCGTTCTCCTTCGCGCCCCACCCCGACTGGCCGCGCACCTTCTCCGGGCAGGAGCACATACGCGCCTATCTGGAACACGTCACGGACGTCTTCCACCTCCGCCCGCACATACGCTTCGACTCCGAGGTCAAGAGGATGACCTGGGACGCGGGGAAGCTGCGCTGGGACATCGAGACCACCGGCGGGAACCTCTCCGCCGACGTCGTCGTCTCCGCCACCGGGCCGCTGTCCGACCCGAAGGTCCCGGCCGTCCCGGGGCTCGACTCCTTCCCCGGCAAGGTCTTCCACTCCGCCCGCTGGGACCACGGCTACGACCTCGCCGGCAAGCGGGTCGCCATGGTCGGCACCGGCGCCTCCGCCATCCAGATCGTGCCGTCCATCCAGCCCGAGGTCGCCCGGCTCACCGTCTTCCAGCGCACCCCGCCGTGGGTGCTGCCCCGCGTCGACCGCGCGATCAGCGGTGCGGAGCGCTCACTGCACCGCGCGCTGCCGTTCACCACACAGCTGCGCCGCGGACTGTCGTGGGGCATCAGGGAGTTGCAGGTCCAGGCGTTCACCAAGCACCCCGATGAGCTCGGCTTCGTCGAGCGGTTGGCCAAGCGCAACATGGCTCGCGCCATCAAGGACCAGGCGCTGCGCGCCAGGCTCAC
The DNA here is from genome assembly GCF_001906585.1 of Streptomyces kebangsaanensis. Taxonomy (GTDB): domain Bacteria; phylum Actinomycetota; class Actinomycetes; order Streptomycetales; family Streptomycetaceae; genus Streptomyces; species Streptomyces kebangsaanensis. The sequence continues at coordinate 79,852 of NZ_JUJA01000146.1, forward strand.
GCCGGACTACCGCATCGGCTGCAAGCGGATCCTGCTGTCCAACACGTACTACCCGGCGCTCGCGCAGGACAACGTGGACGTCGTAGCGAGCGGGCTCGGTGAGGTCCGCGGCTCGACCCTCGTCGCCGCCGACGGCACCGAGGCCGAGGTCGACGCGATCGTCTTCGGTACGGGCTTCCACGTCACCGACCTGCCGATCGCCGAGCGGGTCGTCGGCGCGGACGGCCGTACGCTCGCCGAGACCTGGAAGGACGGCATGGCGGCGCTGCGCGGTGCCTCCGCGGCCGGCTTCCCGAACTGGATGACGATCATCGGGCCCAACACCGGCCTCGGGAACTCCTCGATGATCCTCATGATCGAGTCCCAGCTGAACTACATGGCCGACTTCCTGCGCCAGTTGGACGTCCTCGGCGGCCGGGCCGCCCTCGACGCCCGCCCGAGCGCGGTGAACGCCTGGAACCGCAAGGTGCAGGACCGCATGAGGCGCACGGTGTGGAACACCGGCGGCTGCACCAGCTGGTACCTGGACGCGAGCGGCCGCAACACCACCGTCTGGCCCGGTACGACGGCCGAGTTCCGGCGGGTCACGCGGCGGGTGGACCTCACCGAGTACCAGGTGCTGCGGGCGCCCGTCAGGAAGAGTGCCGCCGAGCCGGCGGAGGTGGAGGCGTGAGCCGTACGACCCGCGTCGCGCCCGGCCCCTACGCCCCTCCCGTCCCCGCCCGTGAACTCACCGCCGTCTCCGCCGACGGCGCCCGGCTGCACGTCGAGGTGCACGGACCCGCCGGAAGACCCGGCGACCCCGGTGCCCCGGCCGTCGTCCTCGCCCACGGCTGGACCTGCTCCACCGCCTTCTGGGCCGCGCAGATCCGGGACCTGGCCGCCGACCACCGCGTCATCGCCTACGACCAGCGCGGCCACGGACGCAGCCCGGCGAGCCGCGTGTGCGGTACGGAAGCGCTCGCCGACGATCTGGAGGCCGTGCTCGCGGCGACCCTCGCACCCGGCGAGAAGGCGGTGATCGCCGGACACTCGATGGGCGGGATGACGGTCATGGCCGCCTCCGGCCGGGCCGGCTTCCGGGAGCACGCGGCGGCCGTCCTGCTGTGCAGCACGGGCAGTTCGCGGCTGGTCGCCGAGGCGACCGTCGTACCGGTCCGCGCCGGGCGGCCGCGGACCTGGCTGACCCGGCACGTCCTCGGCTCCCGGGCACCGCTCGGGCCGGTCACGCCGCTCGCCCTGCGCCTCCTCAAGTACGCGGCGATGGGCCCCGGTTCGGCGCCGCACACGGTCGAGGCGTGCGCGCGGATCGTGCACGCCTGCCCGCGCCGGGTGCGCCACGCCTGGTCGCAGGTGCTGTACCTGCTCGACCTCGACCACGGCGTACGGGAGTTGGACGTGCCGACGGAGGTCGTCGTGGGCGCGGCCGACCGGCTGACCCCGCCCGTGCACGCGCGGGCGCTGGCCGAGGCGCTGCCGCGGTGCGTGGGGCTGACCGAGCTGCCCGGGCTCGGCCACATGACGCCCATGGAGGCGCCCGAGCTGGTCACCGGGAAGATCCGGGAACTCGTCACCGCCTACGTACGCGCACGCGAGAACGACAACGACGGCGACGCACAAATCGGCGACGCACGAAACGACGACGCACGGATCAGGGAGGGCGCGTGAGCAGGGTGAGCCTGGAGGGGCGGGTCGCGGTCGTCACGGGGGCCGCGCGGGGCGTCGGCGAGCTGCTCGCGCGCAAGCTGTCCGCGCGCGGCGCGAGGGTCGCGCTGGTCGGGCTGGAGCCGGACGCGCTCAAGCGGGTCGGTGAGCGGCTGCACGGCGACAGCGCCCACTGGCACGCCGACGTCACCGACCACGAGGCGATGAGCCGGGTCGCGGCGGAGGTCGAGGAGCGGTTCGGAAAGGTCGACATCGTGGTCGCCAACGCCGGTGTGGCGAGCGGCGGTCCGTTCACCGACTCCGATCCGGAGTCCTGGCGGCGGGTGATCGAGGTCAACCTCGTCGGATCGGCGGTCACCGGGCGGGCGTTCCTGCCGGCGCTCACCGAGAGCCGCGGCTATCTGCTGCAGATCGCCTCGCTCGCCGCGATCACCCCGGCGCCGATGATGACGGCGTACTGCGCCTCCAAGGCCGGTGTGGAGGCGTACGCGCACAGTCTGCGGGCCGAAGTCGGCCACAAGGGCGTGCGGGTGGGCGTCGCGTACCTGTCGTGGACCGACACCGACATGGTGCGCGGGGCCGATCAGGACGACGTCATGCGGGAGTTGAGGCAGCGGCTGCCGTGGCCGGCGAACAAGACCTATCCGCTGGGGCCGGCGGTGGACCGGATCGTGGCCGGGATCGAGCGGCGCGCCGGCCATGTGTACGGGCAGTGGTGGCTGCGGGGGATGCAGGGCGTGCGCGGGGGGTTGCCGGGGATCATCGGAAGCGTGGGGCAGCGGGAGATGCGGCGGTTCGCGGACCGGCTGACGGGCGTGCGGACCGGGCTGGTCGGTGCGGGCGGCGCGGCCGACGAGCAGCACCGGACGGCCTCAACTACCCAGCGTCACTGATCGACATGCGCAGGGTCACCGCCCGTGTGAATCTGGTCGAGGCCGATCCCCTCGCCCACGTGGGGATCATCCTCACCCATACGGGAGTGAACAGCATGGGCATGAAGGACAAGTCCCAGGAGCAGGCCGAGCAGGCGCGGCGGCAGGGCAAGGAGAAGCTCGGCGAGGCCCGGGAGAAGGCGGGTCAGCGCGCCCCCCAGGAGCGCGACCGTGCCCGACAGGGCATGGAGGGCACGCGTGACGAGACGGAGGACCGCTTCAACCAGGACTACGACAGGTAGTCGCTGCTGTCGCCGCGCTCGGCTTCGGCCGTAGTGGCGTGGGGTGCCCCGTGCGTCGGGGCACCCCACGCTCATGGGCGGGGGGCTCGCTCAGTGACGCGGGGGCAGCTTCGGCCGCGAGCGGTCGGGTACGTCGCCGTAGCCGGGCGGGGTCGCCGCCGGGTTGGCCGCCAGGAGCTCCAGGGCCAGTTCGATGGCGTCGTCCATCTCGACGTGGCGGCCCTCGGCCCAGTCCAGGGGGGTGCGCAGGCTTTCCACGTCGGGGGCGACACCGTGGTTCTCCACGGACCAGCCGTAGGCGTCGAACCAGGCCGCGTTCATCGGCACCGTGATGATCGTGCCGTCGCCGAGGCGGTGCCGGCCGGTCATGCCGACCACGCCGCCCCAGGTGCGCTGACCGACCACCGGGCCCAGCTTCAGCAGCCTGAAGGCCGCGGTGATCATGTCGCCGTCGGAGGAGGTCGCCTCGTCGGCGAGGGCCACGACCGGGCCGCGGGGCGCGTCCGAGGTGTACGACACCGGCTGGGCGTTGCGGGTCAGGTCCCAGCCGAGGATGGTCCGGGTCAGCTTCTCGATGACCAGTTCGCTGATGTGGCCGCCGGCGTTGCCGCGGACGTCGACGATCAGCGCGGGCCGGGACACCTCCATGCGCAGGTCCCGGTTGAACTGGGCCCAGCCGGAGCCACCCATGTCGGGGATGTGCAGGTAGCCGCAGCGGCCACCGCTCAACTCCCTTACGACGGCCCGTCGTTTGGCCACCCAGTCCTGGTAGCGCAGCGGGCGCTCGTCGATCAGGGGAACGAGGGCGACCCGGCGTGGAGGCCCGCCCTCCGCGGGTTCGAAGGTCAGCTCCACCGTCGTACCGCCCGAACCGGCCAGCAGCGGGTACGGACCCGCCACCGGATCCACCGGGCGGCCGTCCACGTGGGTCAGGACGGCGCCCTCGCGGATGCCGGTGCCGGCCAGCGGGGAACGGGCCCTGGAGTCGGAGGAGTCGCCGGGCAGGATCCGCTTGACGGTCCAACGGCCGTCCCGGCACACCAGGTTGGCGCCGAGCAGGCCCTGCGGGCGCTGGTAGTGCGCGGGGCCCTCGTTGCGTCGGGCGGCGGCGACGTAGGCGTGGGAGGTGCCCAACTCGCCGAGCACTTCGCGCAGCAGGTCGGCGAACTCGTCGGGGGACGCGACGCGTTCGACCAGCGGGCGGTACTGGGCGAGCACCCCGTCCCAGTCGATGCCGCACATCTCCGGTTCCCAGAAGTAGGCCCGGATCAGCCGGCCCGCCTCCTCGTACGACTGGCGCCACTCGGCGGGCGGGTCCACCATGTGCAGGATCCGGCGCAGGTCGATCCAGGTCGTGGTGTCGCTGTCGCCGATCTCCGTGGACGGCACCGCGCGCAGGTCGCCCTCGTCGGCGACGACGAGCCGGGTGCCGTCGCCGCTGACCGCGAAGAAGTCGAGGTGGCCGACGAGTTCGTACTTCTTCGCCCTGCTGATGTTGAAGTGCTCCAGCGTCGGCCGGCCGGAGACGTCGTCCGGGTTGACGAACGTCTCGCCCAGCGCGCCGGAGATCGGCCAGCGCAGCCAGACCAGGCCGCCGCCGGCGACCGGGCGCAGCGCGGAGTACTTGGAGGCGATGACCGGGAACGGCGTGACCCGGCTCGCCAGGCCCTCGACCTCCACGCTCACCGCGCCGGTCTCGCCGGTCCCCTCGTCCTCGACGGGGTCCAGACCGCCGGCGGCCGGCCGGCCCTCGGGGTTCAGCGCGAACGGGGAGGGGGTCGCGGAGGACAGCGGGACCAGGTACGGCTTGCAGCCGAGCGGGAAGGACAGGTCCCCGGTGTGCACGTCGTACACCGGGTCGAAGCCGCGCCAGGAAAGGAAGGCCAGATACCGGCCGTCCCGCGTGAACACCGGATTCTCGTCCTCGAACCGGCCGTCGGTCACGTCGACGGTCAGCCGGTCCTTGATCCGGGCCATCCTGATCTGCCGCAACGTCCGTCCCACCCCGGGCTGCGACCAGGTCAGCCACGCCCCGTCCGGCGAGAACGCGAGGTCCCGCACGGGCCCGTTGACGGACCGCACCAGCTCGGTGGGACCGCCGGCGCCGGAAGGCTCCGCCGCATCACCGGCGGAACCCCCCGCGGCCCCGGGGTCGCCGGAGCCGGCGGAGGTGCCTGTGGGGCTGAGGGTGTCGGAGTCGGCGGGGGTGCCTGTGGGGCTGAGGGTGTCGGAGTCGGCGGGGGTGCCTGTGGGGTCGGGGGTGTCGGAGTCGGCGGGGGTGCCTGTGG
>NZ_JUJA01000146.1:85067-93122 GCF_001906585.1 Streptomyces kebangsaanensis
GGGTGTCGGAACCGGCCGTGCCGCCGGGGGCGCCGAGACCCGCGGAGTCGCTCGCGTCGGCGGGACCGCCCGCGTTCGTGGAGCCCCCCGAACCCTCCGGGCCCCCCGAGTTCCCCGGGCTCCCCAGGCCCTCCGAGTCCCCCAGGCCCTCCGAGTCCCCCAGGGCCCCCGGGCCCGCGAGCCCTCCTGTCGTGTCCGGTCCGCCGGCGGGACCGTCCGCGCCCGCCGGCCTGCCCGTCGCCCCCGAGCCGCCGGAGCCGCCGCCGGAGTCCGAGCCGCCGCCGGCCACGTCCAGGAGCAGCAGGCGGCCGTCGTGGGAGGCCATGGCCAGGCGTTCGCCGGCGGGGTCGGAGGTCAGTTCCAGGACGCGGCCGAGGCGGCCGGAGGCCAGGCGGCGGGGCGGGCGGGCGCCGGTGGCGCGGGGGAGGTGGGCGATCTCGACGGCGTCCTCGCCCTCGGCGTCGGTGACGTAGGCGACCTGGCCGGTCTCGCCGAGCATCTCCGGCAGCCGGATCCGTACGCCCGGCGTGTCGATGAGGGTGCGCGCGGGGCCGTCGCGGTGGGTCAGCCAGTGCAGCGAGCCCCGTACGACGACCGCGCTGGCCCGGCCCGTCTCGTCGACGGAGATGCCGTCGATGTGCTGGGCGGCCGGCACGTGGTAGCGGCGCCGGCCCGCCTGCGTCCCGCTCAGCCGTACCTCGAGCCTGCGCGGGACCGAGTCCGGGGACAGGTCGTCCACGATCCACAGGTCGCCCGCGCACTGGTACACCACCCGTGTGCCGTCGCTCGCGGCGTGCCGGGCGTAGAAGGCGTCGTGGTCGGTGTGCCGGCGCAGGTCGGAGCCGTCCTGGGCGCACGAGTAGAGGTTGCCCACGCCCTCGTGGTCGGAGAGGAAGGCGATCCGGCCGCCGACGAACATCGGACAGGTCAGATGCCCGCCGATGTCGGCGAGCAGCCGCTGCCCGTGCAGCCACAGCCGGCCCGTCGCGCCGCCCCGGTACCGCTTCCAGGAGGCCGGTTCGTGCGGCGGCGTGCCGGTCAGCAGCAGGGTCTTGTGCCCGCCGTCCACGCCGTCCACGTCGGCGACCTGGAGGTCGGCGACCGGCCCCCAGGGCAGCTTCCGGCCGGGAGAGCCGTCGGTGCCGACCTTGTAGGCCGAGGTGAAGTAGGAGAAGGGCTCGCCGTGGGAGGTGACGGCGAGGATGTCGAGGTGGCCGTGTTCGTCGGGCGGTGCCCACCCGCACACGCGGGTGTCGGTGCTGCCCCAGTACGTCAGCTGCCGGCCCGGTCCGCCGTCCGCCGGGACCAGGTGGATCTCGGGCACCAGACTCCGCCAGCTCGTGTACGCGATGTGCCGCCCGTCGGGCGAGAAGCGGGGGTGGCCGACCTTGGTGCGGTCCACGGTGAGCCGCCAGGCACGGTCCGCTCCGTCGAGGGGCGCCAGCCAGAGGTCGTCCTCGGCCACGAAGCACAGCAGGTCGCCGCTGAGGTGCGGCAGGCGCAGATAGCTCACCTTCCCATGCTTTGCCCGGGTATGGTCCGCAGCAACTTATGGGGACTCAACAACCGTGACCCAACCCACGTACGAAACCGTTTCGTTTCGCTCGGGCGTTGCGCTACATTCGTGGCGTACGAAACCGCACCGTTCGGAGAGGGAAGGCGGAAGAAAGTGGCTGAGGTCGCATCCCCGCGTCGCAGCCGTCTCACGCCCGAGCGCGAGGCCGAGCTGTACGAGGCCGTGCTCGACCTGCTCCGCGAGGTCGGCTACGACGCCCTCACCATGGACGCCGTCGCCGCCCGCACCCGCTCCAGCAAGGCCACCCTCTACCGCCAGTGGGGCGGCAAGGCCGAGCTGGTGGTGAAGGCCATCCGGCACGGCAAACCCACCCGGACCGAGGAGATCGACACCGGCACGCTCCGCGGCGACCTGCACGCCCTCGTGGCGCTGGAGGACGACTGCACCGTGGAGCGCAACTCCGCGCTGATGCGGGGCGTGGCCATGGCGATCCACCACAACCCGGACCTGCGCCAGGCGCTCCGGGAACAGCTGGTGGAACCGGAGATGGCCGAGTTCCGGCGGATGCTGCAGCGGGCCGTGGACCGGGGCGAGCTCCGGCCGGACTGCCCGGCACTGGAGTTCCTGCTGCACATGATGGTCGGCGGGTTCGCCACCCGGACACTGCTGGACGACCAGCCGCCGACACGGACCTTCCTCACCTCGTACATCGACGCCGTGGTCCTCCCCGCCCTCGGCGTGCCCACCTCCTGACGGGTCCCCACCCCTCGTAGCACCTGACGCCGAACCGCTCACGTCGTCGGGCCGATGACCCCTGCCCAGAACAAACCCCACGACCTGACCGGGAGTACGCCAACGTGGCCACGTTCCTCTACAGACTCGGCCGCCTCGCCTTCCGGCGACGGCACTTCGTCGCCCTGATCTGGGTGGCACTGCTCACCCTCGCCGGCGTCGGCGCCGCCTCCGCGCCCCCCGCGGGCAACGCGTCCTTCTCCATCCCCGGCACCGAGGCGCAGCGCGCCTTCGACCTGCTGGAACAGCGCTTCCCCGGCGCGAGCGCCGACGGGGCGACCGCGCGCGTGGTGTTCAAGGCGCCGGACGGCGGGAAGATGACGGACGCCGGCAACAAGGCGACCGTGAAGAAGACCGTCAAGGAGCTCTCCGGCGGATCCGAGGTCGCCGCCGTCACCGACCCCTACACCACCGGGGCCGTCAGCCGGGACGGCGCGATCGCGTACGCGTCGGTGAACTACAAGGTCCCCGGAATGGAGCTGGAGGACTCCTCCCGCACCGCCCTGCAGGCGGCCGCGCAGCACGCGCGGGACGCCGGACTGACCGTGGAGGTCGGCGGCGACGCCCTCCACGCCGCGCCCCAGACCGGCGCGGCGGAGGTCATCGGCATCGGGATCGCGGCCGTCGTCCTCGTCATCACCCTCGGCTCGCTGCTCGCGGCCGGCCTGCCGCTGCTGACCGCGCTCATCGGCGTCGGCATCGGCGTCTCGACGATCACCGCGCTCGCCGTCACCCTCGACCTGGGCTCCACCACCTCCATCCTGGCCTCGATGATCGGTCTCGCGGTCGGCATCGACTACGCGCTGTTCATCGTCTCCCGCTACCGCGGGGAGCTCGCCGAGGGCCGCGCGCACGAGGAGGCGGCCGGGCGGGCCGTCGGCACGGCGGGCTCCGCGGTGGTCTTCGCCGGCCTCACCGTCGTGATCGCCCTGGTCGGCCTGTCCGTGGTCAACATCCCGATGCTGACGAAGATGGGCATCGCCGCGGCCGGCACGGTCGCCGTCGCCGTCCTCATCGCGCTCACGATGATCCCGGCGCTGCTGGGCTACGCGGGCCGCAAGATCAGGCCGGCCGGCGAGAAGAGCGGGCTGCTCGGCCGCGGGCGCGACACGGAGAAGCAGGACCGGCCGAACATGGGCGCGCGCTGGGCGAGCTTCGTCGTCCGCCGTCCGGTCGCCGTGCTGCTGCTCGGCGTGATCGGCCTGGGCGCCGCCGCGGTGCCCGCCGCCTCCCTCGAACTGGGCCTGCCCGACGACGGCTCCCAGCCCGTCTCCACCACCCAGCGCCGCGCCTACGACCTGCTCTCCGAGGGCTTCGGCCCCGGCTTCAACGGCCCGCTGATGGTCGTGGTCGACGCCAAGGGCAGCGACGACGCGCAGGCGTCCTTCACCAAGGTCACCGACGAGATCAAGGGCCTGAAGGGCGTCGTGACGGTGACTCCGGCGCAGCCCAACAAGGCCGGCGACACCGCGATCGTCACCGTCGTGCCCCGGTCCAAGCCGTCCTCGGCCGCCACCGAGGACCTGGTGCACGCCATCCGCGGCGCGGGCGCGGACATCGAGGCCAGGACGGACGCGAAGGTCCTGGTCACCGGCTCCACGGCGGTGAACATCGACGTCTCGCAGAAGCTGAACGACGCGCTGCTGCCGTATCTGGCCCTGGTGGTCGGCCTCGCCTTCCTGCTGCTGATCGTGGTCTTCCGCTCGGTCCTCGTCCCGCTCAAGGCGGCGCTCGGCTTCCTGCTGTCGGTGCTGGCGGCGCTCGGCGCGGTCGTCGCGGTCTTCCAGTGGGGCTGGCTGTCCGGCCTGATGGGCGTGGAGCAGACCGGCCCGGTCATGTCGATGATGCCGATCTTCATGGTGGGCGTCGTCTTCGGTCTCGCCATGGACTACGAGGTGTTCCTCGTGACCCGGATGCGCGAGGCCTACGTCCACGGGGAGAAGCCCAGCCAGGCCGTGGTGACCGGCTTCCGGCACGGCGCCCGGGTGGTGACGGCCGCCGCGGTCATCATGATCGCCGTCTTCTCCGGGTTCATCGGCTCCAGCGAGTCGATGGTCAAGATGATCGGCTTCGGCCTGGCGGTCGCGGTGCTCTTCGACGCGTTCATCGTGCGCATGGCGATCGTGCCGGCGGTCCTGGCCCTGCTGGGCCGCCGGGCCTGGTGGCTGCCGAAGTGGCTGGACCGCGTCCTGCCCAACGTGGACGTGGAGGGCGAGGGCCTGCGCACCGAGCAGCGGCCGGAGCACGCCGACCGGGAACTGGTACGGGCGTGAGCCCGAGGCTCGGCTGAGAGACCGGCCGGTGAGGGTGCCGTGGGGACGGCGCACCCTCACCGGCCTCGTCCGTGACGGGAGTTCCGCGAGGGGGAATCCGCGACGGGAAATCCGCGCACGACGTCTGTACGCAGCAGTTAACCTGCCCTCCATGACGACGCCACCCGAGTCCGCAGCCCACCCCCGTTTCGCCGAGGCCCTGCGTGAGCTGGGGCTCGGGGAGCTGATCGCCGAGGCCCGCCGGTTCCCCGAGGCGACCCGGACCGCCGCCGAGGCCGCCGCGGCCATCGGCTGCGAGCTGAGCCAGATCTGCAAGTCGCTGATCTTCGCCGTGGACGGGGAGCCGGTGCTGGTGCTCATGGACGGGTCCTCCCGGGTGGACCTCGAGCGCGTGCGGGAGGAGCTCGGCGCGCGGAAGGTCACCCGGGCCGGGGCCGACGTCGTACGGGAGACCACCGGGTACGCCATCGGCGGCGTACCGCCCTTCGGGCACCGGACGCGGACGCGGGTGCTCGCCGACCGGTCGCTGCTGGAGCACGACGTGATCTGGGCGGCCGCCGGAACCCCGTACGCCGTCTTCCCGATGGAACCCAAGGCACTGGTCGCCCAGGCCGGCGGCACCCTCGTGGATGTGCGCGAGCACACCTCGTGACGCCGGCCGTCACCGCGGCCGTGCTGCTCGCGGCGGTCACCCACGCCAGCTGGAACGCGATCGCCCACCGGATCACCGACAAGCTGGTCGGGTTCACGCTGATCGCGGGCGGGGGTCTGCTGATCGGTCTGGCCATGGCGCCGTTCGTCCCGCTCCCGGCGCACGGCGCGTGGCCGTACCTGCTCGCCTCGGCGGCCATCCACATCGTGTACTACGCGCTGCTGATGAAGTCCTTCCGGCTCGGCGACTTCGGGCAGGCCTACCCGATCGCGCGCGGCACCGCGCCGCTGGTCGTCACCGCGCTCGCGGCCCTCTTCGCGCACGAGGTGCCCGACGGCCGGGTGGCCGCGGGCATCGCCCTGTCCTGCGCCGGGCTGACCGGTGTCGCCCTGTGGGGGCTGCGCGGGCACCGGCCGGACTGGGCGGCGATCGGCGCCGCGCTGGCCACGGGGCTGTCCATCGCGGCGTACACGGTCGTCGACGGGCTCGGGGTGCGTGCCTCGGGGTCCTCCCTCGGGTACATCGCCTGGCTGATGGCGATCCAGGGCGCGGTGATCCCGGTGTACGCGGTGTGGCGCTGGCGCGGGCGTACGGCGGCCGTGCTCCGGCCGTACGCCGGGCTCGGACTGCTCGGGGCGGCACTGTCCGTGACGGCGTACGCGCTGGTGCTGTGGGCGCAGACGAGGGCGGAACTCGCACCGATCGCCGCACTGCGGGAATCGTCGATCATCGTCGGTGCCGCGATCGGCGCGGTGTTCTTCAAGGAGCGCTTCGGGGCGCCGCGCATCGCCGCCGCGGGGCTGCTGGTCGTCGGGATCGGGCTGATGCTGCGCGCCGGTTAGGGGCGGTTCTTGGGTGCGTGAGGGCCGGGTGAGGGGCACTCTGGAAGCAGGTGTTCCGGAGGTGATCGCCATGATGAAGACCGCTGTGGGATGGCACGTCGAGCTGGAGTTCAAGGAGGACGAACAGCACACCAGGGCGGCGGCGTTGGTCCGTCTGCCCGACGGCAGCGAGGTCCGGGCGCACGGGCGGGCCAGCCGGCACCACACCGACTCCAATCAGCCCCGGGTCGGTGAGGAGATCGCCGGAGCGAGGGCGCTGAACGAGCTCGCCATGGAGCTCCTGACCAAGGCACACACCGAGATCGACGACGCGTCGGGCCGCACGTCGCAGCCCATCCACATCTAGGACGGCCCGGGCTCCGCGCGTGCGCGGAGCCCACGTCCGCCGGATGCCGGCCGGGGTCTGGGGCGTGTTTCGAAAGTAGCGCCGTCCGCCCGGAGGGCGGGCGCCGCGGCGCCCGGTGCGGTGCATCGCAAGGCGGAGGGTCGTCCGCGTACTGGGCGTACGCGGACGATCCCGGCAACGCGGCGAGGCGCCGTGCCTGGGGGCACCTCCCAGCCGCCAGGCTGGGGGAGCGTCGCGGGGCAGGCGGGACTTTCGAAACACGCCCTAGCCCAGCACGATCGTCACGTCGATGTTGCCGCGCGTCGCGTTCGAGTACGGGCACACCTGGTGGGCCGCGTCCACCAGTTCGGCCGCGACGTCCGGGTCCAGGACCGGGAGCGAGACGCTGAGGGCTACGGCGAGGCCGTAGCCGCGCTGCTCGTTGGGGCCGATGCCGACCTTCGCGGCGACCGTGGAGCCGGTCAGGTCGTAGCCCGCGCGGTTGCCGGCCAGGATCAGCGCGTTGTGGAAGCAGGAGCTGTACCCGGCGGCGAACAGCTGCTCGGGGTTGGTGCCCTCGCCGGTGCCGCCCAGGGCCGGCGGCATCGTGACCTTCAGGCCGATGTGGCCGTCCTGGCTGGTGACGTAGCCGTCCCGGCCGCCGTGCGCGGTGGCCTCGGCGACGTACACGATCTTGGTCGGGCGGGTGTCGGCGGCGGTGCCGTCAGTCATGGTCGGCCTTCCCCGGAACAGGTGTGCGCAAGTACATCGTGCACAAGGTACTGGCCGGTAGGCCGCCTGTCCCCGTCCGGGGGCGCAACCGTGGGTAACTTTCCGGATCAGCGGCGCCGCGAGGCCGCCTCGGCGCGCTCCGCCAGCCGCCACAGCTCCTCGCGCAGCCGTACGACCTCCGCCGCGCCGACCCCCGTCGTCGTCAGCAGCGCGCCGGGCACGCGCGCCGCGCGCTCCCGGAGCTCCTCCCCGCGCCCGGTGACCGTGACGAGCACCGAGCGCTCGTCGCGCGCCGAGCGCTCCCTGCGCACCAGCCCCGCCGCCTCCAGCCGCTTCAGCAGCGGCGACACCGTGCCGTAGTCCAGGCGCAGCGCCGCGGCCAGCTCCTTCACCGTGGTCTCGCCCCGCTCCCACAGCACCAGCAGCACCAGGTACTGGGGGTAGGTGAGCCCCAGCTCGTCCAGGAGTGGCCGGTACGCCGCCGTCACCGCGCGCTGAGCGGCGTACAGCGCGAAGCACAGCTGGTCGTCCAGCAGCAGCGACCCGGTGGGCCGTTCGTCGTCTTGACGCGTCACGCGCCCATTGTCACGGACCGCGGATCGAAGCCGAAGGGCAGCTCCAGACGGTGGGCGCGCATCAGCGCGTCGTCGGCGAGCAGCTCGCCGGTCGGACCGTCCGCCGCGATCACCCCGTCGCTCAGGATCAGCGAGCGCGGGCACAGCTCCAGCGCGTACGGCAGGTCGTGGGTGACCATGAGCACCGTCACGTCCAACGAACGCAGGATGTCGGCCAGTTCGCGGCGCGAGGCCGGGTCGAGGTTGGACGAGGGCTCGTCCAGGACCAGGATCTCCGGCTCCATGGCGAGGACGGTCGCCACGGCGACCCGGCGGCGCTGGCCGAAGGAGAGGTGGTGCGGCGGGCGG
>NZ_JUJA01000146.1:93177-97643 GCF_001906585.1 Streptomyces kebangsaanensis
CCCGCCGCTCCAGCTCCGGGCCCTTCAGCCCGGCCGCCGCCGGCCCGAACGCCACGTCCTCCCGCACGGTCGGCATGAACAGCTGGTCGTCCGGGTCCTGGAAGACGATGCCGACCTTCTGCCGGATCTCGGCCAGGTGCTTCTTCCCGACCGGCAGCCCGGCCACCGTCACCGTGCCGGTCCCGCCGCTCAGGATGCCGTTCAGATGCAGCACGAGGGTGGTCTTCCCGGCGCCGTTCGGGCCGAGCAGCGCCACCCGCTCCCCGCGCCCGATGCCGAAGTCCACGCCGAACAGGGCCTGGTGGCCGTCGGGGTAGGCGAAGGCGAGGCCGGAGACCTCCAGAGAAGCCGGAGAAGACGGAGAAACCGGAGAAGACGGAGAAGCTGTCATAGCGTCCATCCCAGCAGACACACCACGAGCGCGGTGCAGGGGAGGGCCAGGGCGTACGACCACTGCGCCCGGGACGCGGTCACCTCGTCGATGACCGGCATGGAACCGGCGTACCCGCGGCTCACCATGGCCAGGTGGACCCGCTCCCCGCGCTCGTAGGAGCGGACGAACAGCGCGCCCGCGGACTTGGCGAGCACGCCCCAGTGCCGGATCCCGCGCGCCTCGAAGCCGCGCGACTCCCGGGCGATCCGCATCCGCCGCATCTCGTCGGTGATGACGTCGCCGTAACGGATCATGAAGGAGGCGATCTGCACCAGCAGCGGGGGGAGCTTCAGGCGCTGCAGGCCCAGCAGCAGCTCCCGCAGCTCGGTGGTGGCGGCGAGCAGGACCGAGGCGGCCACGCCCAGGGTGCCCTTGGCGAGCACGTTCCAGGCGCCCCACAGGCCGTTCACGCTCAGCGACAGCCCGAGGACGTCCACCCGCCCGCCCTCCGCCACGAACGGCATCAGCACCGCGAACGCGACGAACGGCACCTCGATCAGCAGCCGCTTGAGCAGGAAGCCGGCGGGCACGCGGGCCACGGACGCGACGACCGCGAGCAGGACGGCGTACAGGGCGAACGCCCACATCGCCTCCCGCGGCGTCGACACCACGACCACGACGAAGGCGAAGGCCGCGGCGAGCTTGGTGTGCGGCGGCAGCGCGTGCACGGGGGAGTGCCCGTGCCGGTACAGCCGGTGGGCTCCCCCACTGCTGAACGCGTGGGTGGTGCCCCCATCCGCTCCCATGTCAGAGGGCCTGGGACGACGGGGCGGACGCGGAGGACGCGGAGGTCTCGGCGGACTCCACGGCCGTACGGCGCCTGCGGACCACCCAGAAGACCCCGCTGCCCGCCACGACGGTCGCCCCGACGCCGATCACGCCCGCGAGCCCGCCGGACAGCCGGGCGTCCGAGACGTCCTTCACGCCGTAGTCGGCGAGCGGGGAGTCGGCGTACGCGTGCTCCTTCTCCGTCTTGTCGATGCCGTGGTCGTGGGCGACCTTCTCCAGGCCGTCGGGGCTGGCGGAGGCGTAGAAGCTGACGAAGCCCGCGAGCACCAGGGAGGTGACCAGGCCGGTGATCCACAGCTTGCGCCGGGACCGGGCGGCGACGGGGGCGGGCTCCGGCTCCGAGGTGGCCGGGGCGTCGACGAGTTCGCCGTTCACCCGCAGCTTCAGGCGCTGCCGGAGGTCGCGCGCGCCGTACACCAGGTCCGGGCGTACGGCGATGACGGCACCGACGGTCAGTGCGGTGATCGCGGCCTCGCCGAGGCCGATGAGGACGTGCACGCCGATCATGGCGGTGGCGACCTTGCCGATCGCGACGTCGGTGGTGCCGCCGACCGCGTAGAGCAGCGTGAAGGCGACGGCGGCGGCCGGGACGGAGACGAGGGCGGCGGTGAAGGAGGCGACGGTGACCGCGCGGCGGCCGCGCGGGAGCAGCTTCACCAGGGCGCGGAAGACGGCGTAGGCGACGACCGTGGTGACGACCGCCATGTCGGTGATGTTGACGCCGAGCGCGGTCAGCCCGCCGTCGGCGAAGAGGATGCCCTGCATGAGCAGGACGACCGAGACGCACAGGACCCCCGTGCAGGGGCCCACGAGTATCGCGGCCAGCGCCCCGCCGAGGAGGTGGCCGCTGGTTCCCGCCGCGACGGGGAAGTTGAGCATCTGCACGGCGAAGATGAACGCCGCGACGAGACCGGCCAGCGGCGCGGTCCGCTCGTCGAGTTCCCGGCGCGCACCGCGCAGACTCACGGCGATGGCACCGGCGGCGACGACTCCGGTGACGGCGGAAGTGGGGGCGTTGATGAATCCGTCAGGCACATGCACCGTTCGATGATGTGGCTTGTTGCGAACCTTTCGCAAGAGCGAGGGCGGTGCGGGGGAGTGCGCGCATCGGTGCAGGACCGGAGGTTCGAGAAGCGGATTTCAGGAAATGTGCCACATTGAGAAGAGGGTAAGCGCGCGGAAAGCGCAGTCCCGCACAGGTACACCGCGTAAGGGGTCGTCCGATGCCGGTAGTCGAACAGTACGCACGCGCCCACATACTCACGGACGACACCCAGGACGACCAGGAGGACGTGGCCGTCCCGGTCGTCCTGCGCTACGACCCCCTGGCGGACCCGCGCGAGGTGCGGATCGGCCTGCCCGGCGCGCGCGAGTGGGCCTTCCCCCGGTCGCTCCTCGAACAGGGCCTGCGCGCGCCGGCCGGCACCGGTGACGTGCGGGTGTGGCCGTGCGGGCGGGTGCAGGCCGTGGTCGAGCTGCACTCCGCGCACGGGGTCTCGGTGGTGCAGTTCGAGACCAGGGTGCTGATCAGGTTCCTGAGGCGGACCTACCGGGCGGCGGCGACGGCGGCGGCCGTCGCCCACCGGTGACGCCCGGGGCCCTCGGTGCCCCGCCCGTGACGCCGGGGCGGGCTCAGCCGCCCGCCTTCAGCAGCGCCGCCACGATCGGGCCGGCCGTCGCGCCGCCGGTGCCCGCCGCCTGGACGACGCCCGCGGCGGCGAGGTCGCCGCGGTAGGCGGTGAACCAGCCGTTGGGCTTCTTCTGGTTGTCGACCTCGGCGGAGCCCGTCTTCGCCCCGTAGTCCGGGCCGAGGCCGGCCATGGCCTCGGCGGCGGTGCCGGACGCGGCCGTGTACCGCATCAGGTCGCGCAGCTGGGACAACGCGGACGCGGACATCGTGCGGGAGGCCGTGGCCAGCTTGCGGTTGTCGACGGACGGCGAGACCAGGTACGGCTGGTGGAAGACGCCCGCCTTGACCGTCGCGGCCACCGACGCCATGTTCAGCGGGTTCATCCGGACCCCGCCCTGGCCGATGAGCGAGGCGGCCATCGGGGCCGCCGACTGCACCGGGACCGCGCCGTCGAAGGACGGCACCCCGATCGCCCAGTCGCCCAGCCCCAGGCCGAAGACCTGCTGGGAGTGCTGCGTCAGGTCGGAGTCCTTCAGCTTCTCCGCCTGGCTGATGAAGGCCGTGTTGCAGGAGCTGGCGAAGCTCGCCTTGAACGTGCCGTTCTTGATCTCGGACTTCTTGTAGTTGTGGAACTTCCAGCCGCCGTAGGTGAACGTCTTCGGGCACGGGTGCGGCTTGTCGGCGGAGGCCAGGCCCTTCTCGATGAGCAGCGACGCGGTGACGACCTTCATCGTGGAGCCGGGGGCGAGGGAACCCTGGAAGGCCGTGTTGAAGTTGCGGTTGCTGTTCGCCACGGCGAGGATCTCACCGGTCGACGGGCGCATCACGACCACCGAGGCGCGCTCCTTCCGGGCCACCTCCCGCTCGGCCGCCGCCTGCAGGGACGGGCTCAGCGTCGTCTTCACCGTGCCCGGCGTGCCCTTGCTCAGCTCCAGGAGCGTCCTGTCGGACAGCTTCGCCTTCTTCGACTCCTCGCCGCGGACGACGCGCAGCTCCACGCCCGCCCTGCCGCCCGCCGTCGCGCCGTACTTCTCGCGCAGCCCGTCCAGGACCGGACCCAGCGACGGGTACGTGGCGGTGGTCATCTCGGCGCCGTCCCGGTCCAGTGCCTTGACCGGCGGGGTGCCGGACTCGCCGGTGACCAGGGTGTCGCCGTCCTTCAGCTCGGGGTGCACGACGGCGGCGTGCCAGTCGACGACCGGCTCCCCGTCCGCGGCACGCCGGACGACGGTCAGCGAGCTGTCGTACGCCAGCGGCTCGGTCTTCCCCTCGTACGACACCGTCGCCTTCACGGAGAACGGCACCTTGTCGCCGCTGCGGGTGCCCGCGGTGAGGGTGACGTCCTTCAGGCGCGCGTCCTTGGCGTAGCCGGTCAGCAGGGCGGTGGCCGCCGCGGAGTCGCTGGTCGCGGCCGCCGCCTCGGCGGACCTGCCCTGCTGCCAGGCGGTCAGGAACCGTACGGCCGTGGTCTGCACCTCGGTCGCCGACAGCGGTCCGCTCTTCACCGCCTCGCGGTGGCCGTCCGCCGCGGACCGCGTCCGGTCCTCGGCCTGGGCGTCGCCGCCGAACAGCGCGTAGCCGCCGACGCCCGCGCCGACGGCGACCACGGCGATC
>NZ_JUJA01000146.1:97651-117064 GCF_001906585.1 Streptomyces kebangsaanensis
GATCACGGCGGGAGACGTCTTCCGCTGCTCGGTGACGCGTCTTCTCTTGCCCACTGCGTTCAGTCCTCCGCGATTCCCCAGGGCGTCCCCACCGCCCTCACCCGCCACACGCTCCTCAGCGCCGGCCCCCACCCTAGGCCCTGCCGCCGGAGCCCGGCCCGCCGGGCGATGCCGGGGACTTCCCTCAGGGCCCCGGGCCCCGGTCAGCCGCCCGCGCGCAGGACCGCCGCGACGATCGGGCCCGCCGCGTCGCCGCCGTGGCCGCCCTCCTGGGTCATGGCGGCGACGGCCATGTCGCCCCGGTAGCCGGTGAACCAGCTGTTGGACCTGGCCTGGCCGTCGACCTCCGCGGAGCCGGTCTTCGCGCCGATGTCGCCGCCCAGGCCCGACATCGCGGTGGCCGCGGTGCCACTGGTGGCGGTGCGGTTCATCATCCGCCGCAGCTGGGCGACCGTGCTCGCCGACAGCCCCCTGGCCTGGGCCAGCGGGCGGTCGTCGAGTGACCGCGGGACGATGACCGGCTGGCGGAAGGCGCCGGTCATCGCGGTGGCCGTCACCGACGCCATGTTCAGCGGGCTCATCTGGACCTGGCCCTGGCCGATGAGGTTGGCCGCCATGTCCGGGCCTTCGACGGCGGGCACCGCGCCGTCGAAGGACGGGACACCGACCTTCCAGTTGTCCTGCCCGAGCCCGAAGCGGTCCTCGGCCTCCCGGGTCAGGGAGTCCACGTCGATGCGGCGCATGAACTTGATGAAGGCCGTGTTGCAGGAGAGGGCGAAGCTCTCGGAGAGGGTCGCGTTCTCGTTGGGGGTCAGGCCCTTGATGTTGTGGAAGGTCTGGCTCTGCCACACCACGTCCGGGGGACAGGGCGCGGGCCCGCCCGCCGTCGTGAGCCCGTTGTCGATGAGCATGGCCGCGCTGATGATCTTCATGGTGGAGCCGGGTGCGAGCCGGCCGAGGAAGGCGGCGTTGAAGCCGTCGGCACGGTGGTTGGCGACCGCGAGCACCTCGCCGGTGGACGGCTTCACGGCGACCACGGACGACTCGGTGTAATTCCGCACGGCCCGCTCGGCCGCCGCCTGCGCGGTCGCGCTGATGGTCGTGGGCAGCTTGCCCGGCCGCCCCTTGGCGAGGGTGATCAGCGGGGTCTCGGCCGCGTTCGTGTCCTCGTGCCGGATGCTCAGCTCGATCCCGGGCGTGCCGCCGGCCTTGTCGCCGTACTTCTCCCGCAGCGCGTCCAGGATCGGCCCGAGGGACGGGTAAGCGTCCTTGGTCAGCACGGTGCCGTTGCGGTCGACGGCCTCGATCGGCGCCGCCCCCGACTCGCCCGTGACGAGCGTGTCGCCCTTCTTCAGCTCGGGGTGCACCACCGACGGGTCCCAGTCGACCAGCGGCCGGTGCGTGGTGGCGCCGCGCACGACGGTCAGCTCGCTGCGGTAGGCGAGCGGCTCGGACTTCCCNTCCCGCCGTAGGACACGGTGGCCCTGACCGAGAAGGGCACGGTGGTGCCGGAGGCCGCCCCGGGCGTGATCTTCACGTCGGTGATGTGCGCGTCGTCCCCGTAGGCGGTGAGCAGCTGCGCGGCCTCCTCGGGGAAGTTCGTGTACGACGCGGCCGTCGCCGCCTCGTTCCTCTCCCAGGCCGCGAAGAACTTCGCCGAGGCCTCCTTCACCTCGCCCTGGCTCGGTGGCCCGGTCCGCACAGGAGCCGGCCCGCCGCCGACCACCGTTTTCCCGTTCAGCGCGGACACGAAGTTGTACGTCCCGTACCCCGCTCCGCCCACCATCACGGCGAACACCCCGCCTATGACGGCGACCTTGGCCCCCTTGCGCATGGAAGCGCTCCCTCCCCGCTCGCAGACCCACCGACTGTAGGGGGCAGGAGAGGAAACAGTGAGGGCCGTTTCCGGATGTTGTCCGAACAGAGATCAGCCGGCTGACTCAAACCCAGGTATCCAGCCACATTCGTGAACGCCACGAGTCGATGGGGATCGACGTGCCGGTGTACAGCGGCCAGAAGTAGATGAAGTTCCAGACGATCAGCAGGACCAGGACCCCCGCGCCGGTCGCGCCCGCGACGCGGCGGGTGTCCGTGGCGCCGGGCGGGCCGACGATCGCGCCGACCAGCATCGCGACCGCCAGGCACAGGAACGGCAGGAAGACGATGGCGTAGAAGAAGAAGATCGTGCGCTCCTGGTACAGGAACCAGGGCAGATAGCCGGCCGCGACAGCGCAGGCGATGGCGCCCGCGCGCCAGTCGCGGCGGAAGAACCAGCGCCACAGCACGTACACCAGCGCCGCGCAGGCCGCCCACCACAGCATCGGCGTGCCGATGGCGAGGACCTCGCGGGCGCACTTGTCGGCCGCGTCCGCCGGGCAGCCGTCCGTGCCGGGGGAGGGGGACTCGTAGAAGTACGACACCGGGCGGCCGTCGACGATCCAGCTCCACGGGTTCGACTGGTACGTGTGCGGCGAGGACAGGCCGACGTGGAACTTGTAGACCTCGTGCTCGTAGTGCCACAGACTGCGCAGCCAGTCCGGAAGGAAGGCGAAGAGGCCGCCCTTGCCGTCGGTGGCCGCCCAGTCGCGGAAGTAGCCGCCGGTGCCGTCGGCGGGGGACAGGATCCAGCCGATCCAGGAGGCCACGTAGACGGTGATCGCGACCGGGACCGTGGACAGGAACGCCAGGCCCAGGTCCCGCTTCAGCACGGTCAGGTAGGGGTACCGGGCGCCGGCCACCCTGCGGGCGCCCACGTCCCACAGGACGGACATCACGCAGAACGCGGCCAGGACGTACAGACCGTTCCACTTGGTGCCGAACGCCAGGCCCAGCATGAGGCCCGCCGCCCACCGCCAGGGCCGCGGGCCGAGGCGGGCCGTCTCGGCCGTGTGCGCGTCGGGACGGACCCGGCCGTCGGCGTCGGCCGGGAGCGCGGCGGCGAGTCTCGCCCGGGCCCGGTCGCGGTCGACCAGCAGGCAGCCGAAGGCGGCCAGCACGAAGAACATCAGCACGCCGTCGAGCAGCGCGGTCCGGCTCATCACGAAGTGCAGGCCGTCCACCGCCATCAGCGCGCCCGCCAGACAGCCCAGGAAGGTGGAGCGGAACAGCCGCCGGCCGATCCGGCACAGCATCAGCACGGACAGCGTGCCGAGCAGCGCCGTCATGAACCGCCAGCCGAACGGGTTGAACCCGAAGACCAGTTCTCCGAGGCCGATCACGTACTTGCCGACCGGCGGGTGCACGACGTACGACGCGTCCGTGGGGATGGGGACGTGGCCGCCGGTCTCCAGGATCAGGCCGTTGGCGTTCTTGTCCCAGTTGACCTCGAAGCCGCGGTGGACGATCGCCCACGCGTCCTTGGCGTAGTACGTCTCGTCGAATATCACCTTCTTCGGGCTGCCCAGGTTCCAGAACCGCAGTACGCCCGCCAGCAGGGTGACCAGCAGCGGGCCGCCCCAGCCCGACCAGCGGGCGAACCGGTCGGCGAGCGTGTGCGGGAAGCCGAAGGCGGCCCACAGCCGTGGGCTGGGCTGCGCATACGGCGGCACCAGACGATCGATGACACCACTGCCGTCGCTCGTGGCCCCCGCCGAACCGCCGAAGCGGCGCAGCCGCTGCTGCCACGACGGTCGCTGGTCGTACGGGGCCAGGCCCTGCCGGGTGTCCGTGGAGGACGCGGTACTGGTCACCGCGCCATCGTAGGGAACCGTTCTGTGTGAGTCCCGCGCATGGCCGGTACCGGCCGGGATGCGTCCGCCTCCCGGGGCGCTTGAGAGGATGGGTCGCGTGACTGGAACCCTGGTTTTGGCGGGCACACCCATCGGCGACGTCCAGGACGCGCCGCCCCGGCTCGCCGAGGAGCTGGCCGGCGCGGACGTGGTCGCCGCCGAGGACACCCGGCGGCTGCGCCGGCTCGCGCAGGCGCTCGGCGTGACCCCCAAGGGGCGCGTCGTGTCGTACTTCGAGGGCAACGAGGCCGCCCGTACGCCGGAGTTGGTCGAGGAGCTGCTCGGCGGCGCGCGCGTGCTGCTGGTGACGGACGCGGGTATGCCGTCCGTGTCCGACCCCGGCTACCGGCTGGTCGCGGCGGCCGTCGAGAGGGACGTCCGGGTGACGGCCGTACCGGGCCCGTCCGCCGTGCTCACCGCGCTCGCGCTGTCCGGGCTGCCCGTCGACCGGTTCTGCTTCGAGGGGTTCCTGCCGCGCAAGGCGGGCGAGCGGCTGACCCGGCTGCGGGAGGTCGCCGGCGAGCGGCGCACACTGGTCTACTTCGAGGCCCCGCACCGGCTCGACGACACGCTCGCGGCGATGGCCGAGGTGTTCGGCGCCGAGCGGCGGGCCGCCGTGTGCCGGGAGCTGACCAAGACCTACGAGGAGGTACGGCGCGGCGGGCTCGGGGAGCTGGCCGCGTGGGCCGCCGAGGGCGTGCGCGGCGAGATCACCGTGGTGGTCGAGGGGGCGCCCGAGAAGGGGCCCGAGGAGGTCGGCGCCGAGGAACTGGTGCGGCGGGTGCGGGTGCGCGAGGAGGCCGGCGAGCGGCGCAAGGAGGCCATCGCGGCGGTCGCGGCCGAGGCCGGGGTGCCCAAGCGCGAGGTGTTCGACGCGGTGGTCGCCGCCAAGCGCGCGGAGGCGTGAGCGGGCGCCCGCGGCCGCTTCGAGCAGGGCGTGTCTCTCCGTGTCCCTCCTGAGCGGGTGCCCCATGGGGTGGCAAAGGGCCGTGCCGGAAGGCAAAGCGGCTTCGGCCGTCCCGGGGAGCCTTGGACAAGCGGAGTCCACATCGTCTCCAACACTCCACAGACCGTGGGCGCTCGCGCCGGGGGCGGCGTTCACTGGACGGCGGGACGGGTCCGTCCCCTTGTCCATTCGTCCAGTTGTCCTGTGGACGGGAGGAGCCGGAGTGAGCGAGATCATGGGGCCGGCCGGCCGCCGCGGCACGGCCACCGCAGTCGTCAACGAGTCCTACTCCTTCGCCTGCATGCGGTGCGGGCACGGGTGGGAGCAGGCGTACGAGACAGAGCACCACACGGACGGCGACGGCAACGAGTTCGTGCGGTACGTGGCGGACGGCCGCGTCGTGCCGTCCCCGCTGTCCCGGCCGAACTGCGGGAACTGCGACGGTCACGTCGTGAGGATCATGCGGGCCGGACGGGTGTCGTCCGCGCAGAGCCCGCTGCACCCGCGGCCCCCGGCCCCGGCGGGCCGGCCCGAGCACCACTGGCACCTGTCCGACCTGCTGCACCCGTTCCACCGCCACCCGGGATGACGAACGCCGACGGCATGCCCCTTCCGTAGGATCGGGGCATGCCTTCCCACGCCGACAAGAACACGGCGCCCCCGCTTCCGGAACCGCTCCGGATACCGGTCGCCGACTCCCACACCCACCTCGACATGCAGTCCGGCACCGTCGAGGAAGGCCTGGCCAAGGCCGCGTCCGTGGGGGTGACGACGGTCGTCCAGGTGGGCTGCGACCTCAAGGGATCGCGGTGGGCCGCCGAGACGGCCGCGGTGCACGAGAGCGTCCACGCGACGGTCGCCCTGCACCCGAACGAGGCCCCGCGCATCGTGCACGGCGATCCTGACGGCTGGTCGCGGCAGGGCGCCCGCGAGCCCGGCGGGGACGCGGCGCTGGACGAGGCGCTGGCCGAGATCGACCGGCTGGCCGCGCTGCCCCAGGTCAAGGGCGTCGGCGAGACCGGGCTCGACTACTTCCGCACCGGCCCCGAGGGCAAGGCGGCCCAGGAGCGGTCCTTCCGCGCCCACATCGAGATCGCCAAGCGGCACGGCAAGGCCCTGGTCATCCACGACCGCGAGGCCCACGCGGACGTCCTGCGCGTCCTCGAGGAGGAGGGCGCCCCGGAGCGGACGGTGTTCCACTGCTACTCGGGCGACGCGGAGATGGCGCGGATCTGCGCCCGCGCCGGCTACTACATGTCCTTCGCCGGCAACGTCACCTTCAAGAACGCCCAGCACCTGCGGGACGCCCTCGCCGTCGCCCCGCTGGAACTGGTCCTCGTGGAGACCGACGCGCCCTTCCTGACCCCGGCGCCGTACCGCGGACGGCCCAACGCGCCGTACCTCGTTCCGGTCACGGTGCGCGCGATGGCCGCCGTGCGGGGGATCGACGAGGACGCCCTGGCGACGGCGCTGGCGGCGAATACGGCACGGGCGTTCGACTACGTTCCGTAGCCGGACGGCTTTGGAGGGTGGCGACCCCTCCGCTAGGTTCTGGCGCCGTGAAGAACTCGCCGTACGAGACCCACGAGCCGTACGCGGGCGTCGGTGTCCGCCACGACGTGCACACCGCACCGACGCTGCCGTACGGGGCCCACGGGTCGCCGCACGCGGGCCCCCGCCGCCCCGCCCCCCACGAACCCACCCAGCCGGCGCTGCCCCGCCAGGTGGGCGGGGGCGGCGGCCGTCGGCGCAGGGCACGGCCCACCGAGCGGCCGGAGGCGAGCGTGCGCCGGCTGCTGCCGCGCGCGCTGATCGTCGCGTGCCTGGCGGGCGGGACCACGGCGTTCGTCGCCGAGGACAAGGCGATCGAGCTCGACGTCGACGGCCACAGACGCACCCTGCACACCTTCGCCGACGACGTGTCCGAGCTGCTGGCCGACGAGGGCGTACGGGTCGGGCCGCACGACGTGGTGGCGCCCGCCCCCGGCACGGCGCTCACCGACGGCGACGGGATCGCCGTGCACCACGGGCGGCCGGTCCGGCTCACGCTCGACGGGCACGCGCACGAGGTGTGGACGACGGCGCGCACGGTCGAGGGGGCGCTCAGCGAGCTCGGCGTGCGCGCGGAGGGCGCGTACCTGTCGACCTCGCGCTCCCGGCCCATCGGACGCGCCGGGCTCGCGCTCGACGTGCGCACCGAGCGCTCGGTGACCGTCATGGCGGACGGCCGGGCGCGCACCGTCCGCACCAACGCGGCGACCGTACGGGAGGCGGTGGAGGAGGCCGGGGTCACGCTGCGGGGCCAGGACACCACGTCCGTGGCGCCGGACAGCTTCCCGCGCGACGGGCAGACGGTCACCGTGCTGCGGATCACCGGGAGCCGGGAGGTGCACGAGGAGCCGATCCCCTTCGCCGTACGGCGCACCGTCGACCCCTCCCTGTTCACGGGGACGGAGGTCGTCGAGCGGACCGGGGAGCCGGGGGTGCGCCGGGTCACGTACCTGCTGCGCACGGTCAACGGCGTGCGCCAGCGCCCGCGGCGCCTGGAGTCCGAGGTCGTGCGCGAGCCGCGCGCCCGGATCGTGAGGGTCGGCACCAGGCCCCACCCGCCGTCGGTGCGGGGCGCCGGCGGCCTGAACTGGGAGGCCCTGGCCCGGTGCGAGTCCGGCGGCCGGCCGGACGCGGTGGATCCCTCGGGGACGTACGGCGGCCTCTACCAGTTCGACACGGAGACCTGGCAGGACCTCGGCGGCAGGGGCCGCCCCCAGGACGCGTCGGCGGAAGAACAGACCTACCGGGCCAAGAAGCTGTACGTACGCCGGGGCACGAGCCCCTGGCCCCACTGCGGCGACCGCCTGCACGCTTAGGGCCTCCCGCGCTCCCCGTACCCTTGTGGCCGTGAGCAGCCCCACCCCTGACGCCCTCCTGGGCCCCGCCGACATCCGCGAACTGGCGGCCGCCCTGGGCGTACGCCCCACCAAACAACGCGGCCAGAACTTCGTGATCGACGCGAACACGGTCCGCCGTATCGTCCGCACCGCCGACGTCCACCCCGAGGACGTCGTCGTCGAGGTCGGCCCGGGACTCGGCTCCCTCACCCTCGCCCTGCTCCAGGCCGCCGACCGCGTCACCGCCGTCGAGATCGACGACGTCCTCGCCGCCGCGCTGCCCACGACCGTCGCCGCCCGCATGCCGGACCGCGCCGACCGTTTCGCGCTGGTCCACTCCGACGCGATGCACGTCACCGAACTGCCGGGCCCGGCCCCCACCGCGCTGGTCGCGAACCTCCCCTACAACGTGGCCGTCCCCGTCCTGCTGCACATGCTCGACACCTTCCCGAGCATCGAGCGCACCCTCGTCATGGTGCAGGCCGAGGTCGCCGACCGGCTCGCGGCCGCGCCCGGCTCGAAGGTGTACGGCGTGCCCTCCGTGAAGGCCAACTGGTACGCCGAGGTCAAGCGGGCCGGTGCCATCGGCCGCAACGTCTTCTGGCCCGCGCCGAACGTCGACAGCGGACTGGTGTCCCTGGTCCGGCGCACCGAGCCGCTCAAGACCACCGCCACCAAGAAGGAGGTCTTCGCCGTCGTCGACGCGGCCTTCGCCCAGCGCCGCAAGACCCTGCGGGCCGCGCTCTCCGGATGGGCCGGGTCGGCGGCGGCGGCGGAGGCGGCACTCGTCGCCGCCGGGGTGTCGCCGCAGGCGCGGGGAGAGTCCCTGACCGTGGAGGAGTTCGCGCGGATCGCAGAACACAAGGAGTCCAGGAACCAGTGAGCGCCACCGCCACCGTCACCGTCCGCGTCCCGGCCAAGGTCAACGTCCAGCTCGCCGTGGGCGCCGCCCGCCCCGACGGCTTCCACGACCTGGCGAACGTCTTCCTGGCGGTCGGCCTGTACGACGAGGTCACGGTCACCGAGTCCGACGAGCTGCGCGTGACCTGCGCGGGCCCGGACGCCGGCCAGGTCCCCCTGGACCGTACGAACCTCGCCGCCCGCGCCGCGCTCGCCCTCGCCGAGCGCTACGGCCGCCGCCCCGGCGTGCACCTCCACATCGCCAAGGACATCCCGGTCGCCGGCGGCATGGCGGGCGGCAGCGCGGACGGCGCGGCGGCTCTGGTCGCCTGTGACGCGCTGTGGGGCACGAACGCCTCTCGCGAGGAACTGCTCGACATCTGCGCCGAGTTGGGCAGCGACGTGCCGTTCAGCCTGGTCGGCGGGGCGGCGCTGGGCACCGGGCGCGGGGAGAAGCTGCGCCCGCTGGAGGCCGGCGGCACCTTCCACTGGGTGTTCGCGATGGCCGACGGCGGGCTGTCGACCCCGGCGGTGTTCCGCGAGTTCGACCGGCTGAACGAAGGAGTCCGCATCCCCGGGCCGACCGCTTCCGACGAGCTGCTGGCCGCCCTGGCGAAGGGCGACGCCCACACGCTCGCGGGCGCCCTCTCCAACGACCTCCAGCCCGCCGCGCTGTCCCTGCGCCCGTCCCTGGCGGACACCCTCGCGGCGGGGCGTGCGGCGGGGGCTCTGGCCGGGCTGGTGTCGGGGTCGGGACCGACGACGGCGTTCCTCGCGGCGGACGCCGAGTCGGCGACCGCGGTGGCTCGGGCCCTGCTCGCCTCGGGGACCTGCCGGGCCGCCCGGGTCGCCGAGTCGCCGGCGGTCGGGGCGACGGTGGTGTGAGGGGCGGGCGCGGATGCTAGAACTCGTCGATCGCGGTGAGGTCGATGTCGATGGTGTACGGCTTGTCGACCTTGATCCGATCGCGGTGCATGCCCATGTGGACATACCCGTGGGTGAGAGTGTCGAGTTCGTAGACGTGGATGAGCGGGCTACGGCTGGTTCCGTCGCGTTCGACGCGCCAGAAGTTGGGGATGCCGGCGGCGGCGTACTTCTGCGGCTTGGTCGTACGGTCGCGGGACTCCGAGTCCGGCGACACCACCTCGACGGCCAGCAGCACGTCCAGCGCCTGGTAGCTCGTCTGATCCGGTCCGCTGACCGCATCGGCCAGGACCACGCTCACATCGGGCTCCGGGCCGTTGCGCCGGTCGAGGACAATGGTCATTTCCCGCTTCACTTTGAACTTCTTCGGAACGCTTCGCCGGAGGCCGCTGACCAGCAGGTCGATCACGTCTGCGTGGAAATTGCGCTGCGGACTCACGATGATGAGGCTCCCGTCGATCAGCTCGGTGTGCGGCGGGAGATCGGGCAGTGTGAACAGGTCGTCCACGGTGTAGCCGTCCTTGGGCGGCACGTGCCACTGGCTGTGCTGCGTCACGGACTCGGCGGTCATGGTTCCTCCCATGGACGGGATCCTGCTGCCTGCCCTCCACGGTAGCGGCCCGTTTCCCCTCAGGTCGTCACATTGAGTGACCCTCCCCTCGCGCGCCGCCCCCGCCTCCGCAGGCCCTACGCTTGAAAGCTGACCGACCCCCGCGCACAGGAGTGAAATGGCCGTCAACCTGGTCAATGTCGAGAACGTCAGCAAGGTGTACGGCACCCGTGCCCTGCTCGACGGCGTCTCGCTCGGCGTGTCCGAAGGAGACCGGATCGGCGTCGTCGGGCGCAACGGTGACGGCAAGACCACCCTCATCCGGATGCTGGCCAGGCTGGAGGAGGCCGACACCGGGCGGGTCACGCACTCGGGCGGGCTGCGGCTCGGGGTGCTCACGCAGCACGACTCGCTCGACCCCGCGGCGACCGTGCGGCACGAGGTCATCGGGGACCTGGCCGACCACGAGTGGGCGGGCAACGCCAAGATCCGCGACGTACTGACCGGACTGTTCGGCGGGCTGGACCTGCCCGGGTTCCCCAAGGGCCTGGACACCGTCATCGGACCGCTGTCCGGCGGTGAGCGGCGGCGGATCGCGCTGGCCAAGCTGCTCATCGAGGAGCAGGACCTGATCGTCCTGGACGAGCCCACCAACCACCTCGACGTCGAGGGCATCGCCTGGCTCGCCCAGCACCTGCGCGCCCGGCGCTCGGCGCTGGTGTGCGTCACCCACGACCGGTGGTTCCTGGACCAGGTCTGCACGCGCATGTGGGACGTGCAGCGCGGAACCGTGCACGAGTACGAGGGCGGCTACTCCGACTACGTCTTCGCCCGCGCCGAGCGCGAGCGCATCGCCGCCACCGAGGAGGCCAAGCGGCAGAACCTGGTCAGGAAGGAACTGGCCTGGCTGCGCCGCGGCGCCCCCGCCCGTACGTCCAAGCCGCGCTTCCGCGTGGAGGCCGCCAACGAGCTGATCAAGGACGTGCCGCCGCCGCGGGACAGCAGCGAGCTGATGAAGTTCGCCTCCTCACGGCTGGGCAGGACCGTCTTCGACCTCGAGGACATCACCGTGCAGGCCGGGCCCAAGGTGCTGCTCAAGCACGTGAACTGGCAGCTCGGGCCGGGCGACCGGGTCGGCCTCGTCGGCGTCAACGGCGCCGGGAAGACCTCCTTGCTGCGGGCCATGGCCGAGGCCGCGCGGACGCAGGGCGAGGAGCAGCCCGCGGGCGGCCGGATCGACGTCGGGAAGACCGTGAAGCTGGCCTACCTCTCCCAGGAGGTCGCCGAACTCGACCCGAACCGGCGGGTGCTGGAGGCCGTGCAGCAGGTGCGCGAGCGCGTCGACCTCGGCAAGGGGCGGGAGATGTCCGCCGGGCAGCTGTGCGAGACGTTCGGCTTCGGCAAGGAGAAGCAGTGGACGCCGGTGGGCGACCTGTCCGGCGGTGAGCGGCGTCGGCTGCAGCTGCTGCGCCTGCTCATGGACGAGCCCAACGTCCTCTTCCTCGACGAGCCCACCAACGACCTCGACATCGAGACCCTCACCCAGCTCGAGGACCTCCTCGACGGCTGGCCCGGCTCGATGATCGTGATCTCCCACGACCGCTTCTTCGTCGAGCGCACCACCGACACGGTGTACGCCCTCCTCGGCGACGGCACGCTGCGGATGCTGCCGCGCGGCATCGACGAGTACCTGGAGCGGCGGCAGCGGATGGAGCAGCAGGCCGCGGCCGCCGCCCCGGCCCCGGCACCCGCCGCCGAGAAGGCCGGGCCGGAGAGGAGCGCCGCCGAACTGCGCGCCGCGAAGAAGGAGCTGCAGAAGATCGAGCGGCAGCTGGACCGCATCTCCGAGAAGGAGACCGCGCTGCACGCGCGGATCGCCGAGCACGCCACCGACTTCTCGAAGGTCGCCGAACTCGACGCCGAGCTGCGCGCGCTGACGGGCGAGCGGGAGGAGCTGGAGATGCGCTGGCTCGAACTCGCCGAGGACGCCCAGGGCGTGTGAAGGCCGGCGCGTGCGCCGCGTGAAGGGGGCGTGAAGGTGCGTAACGGGCGCATCACGGGCTGGTCCTCCCTTGGGAACAGCGACCCACACGGGCCGGTGGGGTGTCGGTGGCGGGTGATAAGAAGGAACCGTCCGTGACGTTTACGAGCACGGTTCCGGGTTCGTCGCGTGCCTCGGGGCGTGGCTGGGAATCAGTGGATCTAGGGGGGAACGGCGCTGATGACTCAGCCGCCCAACCAGCCGCCGCAGGGCGGCTTCGGAGCACCGCAGGACCAGCCGCAGCAGCCGCAGGACCAGCCGCAGCAGCCGCAGGGCCAGCAGCCCCCGCAGCCCCCGCAGCCGTCACAGCCCCCGCAGACCCCGCAGGCCGGCGGCTTCGGGCCGCCCCCGCAGACCCCGCCCGCCCAGGGCGGCTTCGGCGCCCCCCAGAACCCGGGCCAGGCCACGCCCCCGCCTCCGCCCGCGGGACCCCCGCAGCCCCAGCCCGGCTACGGCTACCCGCAGCAGCCCGGTCCCTACGCCCAGCCGGGACCGTACGGCGCCCCCGCCGCGCCTGGTCCCTACGGCGCCCCCGCCGCCCCCGGCCCGTACGGGCAGCCGCAGCAGCCGGGGCCGTACGGGCCGCAGCCCGGTTACGGCTACCCGCAGGCGCAGTTCCCGGGCGCGCCCGGCACCCCGCCGCCCGGCGGCGGCTCCCGCAGGCCGTTCAAGGGCAAGCCGGCCGTCGTCATCGGCGCCGCGCTGGCCGCCCTGCTCGTGGCCGGCGCCACCGTATGGGCCGTCACCGGCGGCGACGACGGCGAGAAGAAGCCGGTCGCCGAGAAGAGCGGCGACTCCAAGCCCTCGGGGCCCGCCGCCTCCGACGCCCCCGTCGACCCCGGCGACGGCAGCGGTGACGGCGACACGGACCCGGAGGACCTCAACGCGGGCCGCCAGGCCGGCGAGGCCAGGGTGCTCTGGTACAAGGAGGCGCCCGAAGCACCCGGTTCCGGCGCCGACGCCCCCGGCATGTGGATCACCGACAAGGCGGCGGTGAAGGCGGCGTACAAGCAGGTCTTCGCCTACAACGTCGCCGACGGCGGGCCCACCTGGGAGCCGGTCGCCCTCCCGGAGAAGATCTGCGCGGTGACGCCGCAGAAGACCGCCGACGACAAGGTCGTCGTGGCCTACATGGACGGCAGCAGCGACCGCGCCAAGTGCAACCGGATCCAGCAGATCGACCTGAACACCGGCAAGAAGGGCTGGAGCGCCGAGGTCCCCGAGGGCGGGCTGTTCGACATCTCGTCCGACGTCACGCTGAGCGTGACCGGCAAGACCCTGATGGTGGGCCGTTCGCAGTCGGGCGTGGCGTACGACGTCGACAGCGGCAGGAAGCTCTACGACAAGCAGCGCTACGGCCAGGCCTGCTACCCCGGCGCCTTCGCCGGCGGTGCCCGGCTGATCTCGGTCTCGTCCTGTGCCGCCGGTTCACCGAACGCGCACGACGAGGTGCAGGAGCTCGACCCCGCCACCGGCAAGGTCAAGTGGACCAAGCAGATCCCCAAGGACTGGGGGGTCCAGCGCGTGTTCTCCGTCGACCCGGTGGTCCTCTACTCGACGGACAAGGACCGGAAGCACTGGAACATCTCGGCGCTGGACAGCGGCGGTTCCATCCGCTCCCAGGTCGACTCCAAGGCGACCTTCGACCCCCAGTGCGGCTTGTTGGTCTCCCTGATACGCACCATGCAGAGCTGCAAGGCGGTCGCGTCCGACGCCGACACCCTCTACCTGCCCACCAAGGCCGCCACCGGTCCCAACGAGATCGTCGCGATCAGCCTGGCCACCGGCAAGGAGAAGTGGCGCGTGAAGTCCCCGACGAACACCTCGATGATGCCGCTCAGGGTGGAGAACGGGCAGCTCATCGCGTACGCCGAGGCGTGGTACAACGCCGGCGGCCAGATCGTGTCCGTGCCGACGGCGGGCTCGGACCACACCCCGGTGAAGCTGCTGCAGAACCCGGAGGGCACCGCGCAGATCGAGGACGGCTTCTACTCCAGGGACGTCGACTGGGTCGACGGACGCTTCTACATCTCCACCACCCGGCTGACCGGGAGGGACGGCACCGGGGGGAAGCTGATGCTCGCCTACGGCAAGTGAGCCGGGCCGGCCGCCCCGTGCGGCCGGCGCCCGCGTGCCGTTCCGGCCACCCGGCTTCCCCGTCGTCCCGTATCCCCGAGGTGTTTCCGTCATGACCCAGCCGCCGCCCCCGCCGTCCCACCAGCCGCCGCAGCAGGGCGGTTTCGGCCCGCCCCAGGACCAGCCGCCCCGGCCCGGGCCTCCCGCGGACGGCCCGGACCTGAGCAAGTCCCCGCAGCCGGCGCCGGGTTACGGCTACCCCCAGCCGTCGCAGCCGCCGCAGGGCGCCCCGCAGACGCCTCCGCCCCCGGCTCCTCCGGCGGGCCCGCCGCAGCCCCAGCCCGGCTACGGCTACCCGCAGGCCCCCCAGGGACAGCCCGCCCCGCAGCCGTCCCCGGGCTACGGATACCCCGCCTCGCAGCCGAACCCGTACGCCCAGCCGTACGCCCCGCAGCCGGGCCCGTACGGGACCCCGCAGCCCGGCTACGGCCATCCCGGCCATCCCGGCCACCTCGGTCAGCCCGGCTACGGCTATCCCGGCCAGCCGCCGACCGTGGCGACGCAGCCCCAGGCCGGCCGGCCGGGCGGCGGCCGCAAGGTCAACGCCCAGCTGGTGATCGTCGTTTCGGCCGTCGTCGCGATCGCGCTGATCATCGGCACCGGCATCTGGTACGCGAAGTCGTCCGGCGACGGCAGGCAGGACACCGCGAGCTCCACCGGCGGCACCGGCGGCAAGGACGGCGGCACCGGCGGAGCCTCCTCCGGAGGCAAGGAGAAGGTGCCCTCCAACCCCGCCGCCAAGGTCCTCTACCAGGTACCGACGCCGAAGTCGACCGACACGGTCTCCACCCCCGGCTCCTGGCTCACCGACAAGGTGTACGCCAAGACCGGCGTCGCCGAGATCGTCGGCTACGACCCCGCCGAGGGCACCGAGCTGTGGACCGTGAAGCTGCCCGGCCCGGTGTGCCAGGTCAGCCGCCACACCACCGCGGACGCCAAGACGGCGATCCTCTACGAGCCGGCCATGCCGACCGAGGCCGAGCCCTCCCACGGCTGCAGTCAGATCGCGGCGATCGACCTCGACGCCGGCAAGAAGCTGTGGACGCAGACGGTCAAGTCCGGTGACCAGATCACCAACCTGGACAACGTCACCGTCAGCGCCGGCACGGTCGCCGTGGGCAGCCTCAGGGGCGGTGCCGCCTTCGCCGTCGCCGACGGCAAGGCCCTGTGGCTCCCGAAGCCGGACGACACCTGCTACGACGCCGGCTACGGCGGCGGCGAGAAGCTGGTCGCGGTGCGCAAGTGCGGCTCGTACGACCAGCGTCAGCTGCACATCCAGACCATCGACCCGAAGTCCGGGAAGGTGATCTCCGAGTACAGGATGGCGCGGGGCATCGAGTACGCGGCGATCGTCTCGACCGATCCGCTCGTCGTGGGCGCCGAGGTCGGCGACTCCAGGGGCATCTCGGACTTCTTCTCCGTCGACAACAAGACCGGCACGATGCGCGCCCGCATCCCGGCCCCCCGCGACCTGTACACGTTCCGCTGCGACCGCATCAACGCGATCGAGGACTGCAAGAACCTCGCGGTC
This sequence comes from Streptomyces kebangsaanensis, assembly GCF_001906585.1. GTDB lineage: Bacteria > Actinomycetota > Actinomycetes > Streptomycetales > Streptomycetaceae > Streptomyces > Streptomyces kebangsaanensis. The sequence continues at coordinate 113,296 of NZ_JUJA01000146.1, forward strand.
GGCAACGACCGGCTGTACCTGGCCACCGAGGAGCACGGCGGCACCGGCGAGTTCACCAGGACCAACGAGATCATCGCCTTCGAGCTCGGCACCGGCAAGCAGACCGGCCAGCGCGCGGACGCGGGCGACGGCTACCAGCTCTACCCGCTGCGCATGGACGGCGGGAACGTCATCGCCTACAAGACGCCGCCCTACGACAAGGGCGGCCAGATCGTGAGCATCGACGGCGGCAGCTTCAAGGCGACCAAGCTGCTGGAGAACCCCTCCAGCCAGAACGTGCGGAACGTGGAGAGGACCATGTCCCCGGACTACTCGGAGATCCTCTACTCCCAGGGCCGCCTCTACATGGCGGACACCTACGCCCGTAAGTCGTCGTCGGCGGTCTTCGGCAGGCAGTACCTGGTGATGGTGCTCGGCACGAGCGGCTGACGGCCGCCACCATGACCCCGATCGACCCCTGATGGACAGGAATCCCAAAAAGTCCGCCGATCCGGGGCACTTCTCGCCAGTAGGGGCAGCGCGACGTCGAACAAGCGTGTAGCTTCCGGGGGCATGAAGGGCGGGTGTGCCGGGGGGCCACTGCCCGTAGGGCTGTGGGAATCCGCTGGGGGGACTGGGGGGCTCGATGGGAGTGCGGCTCATGGTGGTCGACGACCACCGATTGCTCGCCGAGGCGTTGGCCTCGGCGCTGAAGCTGCGCGGACACCGCGTGCTGGCCGCGGCGGCGCCGGCCGCCGGCGCCGCCGACGTCGTGATCAGCCGCGCGCCGGAGGTGTGCCTGCTGGGGACGGCGACACCGGCCGAGCCGGGCACGTTCGACCCGGTGGTGAAGATCAAACGGGAGCGTCCCCAGGTCGCGGTGGTCGTCCTGGGGCCGGTCCCGTCCCCGCGCGGCATCGCGGCCGCCTTCGCCGCGGGCGCCTCGGGCTACGTACGTCATGACGAGCGCATCGAGGGTGTCGAGCGGGCGATCATCAAGGCCAGGGCGGGCGAGGCGGCGGTCGCTCCGCAACTGCTGCAGGGCGCCTTCGGCGAGCTGCTGAACCCCGCCGCCCAGCCGGACGACGAGGGGCAGCGCCTGCTCCGGATGCTCACCCCGCGCGAGGTGGAGGTCCTGGTCCGCGTCGCCGAGGGCGAGGACACCCGCCTGATCGCGGCCGGCATGGGCATCGCCCCCAGCACGGCCCGCACCCACGTCCAGCGGGTCCTGATGAAACTGGGCGTGGGCTCCCGCCTGGAAGCGGCGGCCCTGGCCGCCCGCACCGGCCTGCTGGACCAGGCGCCGCGCCCGATGTAACCGCGACACCCCTCGTTCACCGGTCGAACGATCACACATCACTCACCGTGCCTCCCCTGCTCGCCGTGCCTTCCTTCGGCGTACCCACGGATGATCGATTGTGACGTGTTATGTTTGATTGTGTTGGGTGATTGGGCAAGTGGGTGCTGACGGGTGCGGGCCCGGGGGCCAGGCAGGGAGTCCGACAGTGAAGAAGACCTCGACCCGGCTGGCCGACGGTCGTGAGCTCATCTACTACGACCTGCGGGACGACACCGTGCGCGGCACGGCCGACCGGCGCCCTCTGGAGCGCACGGTCACCACCTCCGAGGTGCGCCGGGACGTCCTGCTCGGCGACGCGGTCGCCGTCGCCTCCCACCGCCAGGGCCGCACCTACCACCCGCCGGCCGACGAGTGCCCCCTGTGCCCCTCCACGGGCGACCGCCTGAGCGAGATCCCCGACCCGTCCTACGACGTGGTGGTCTTCGAGAACCGCTTCCCGTCGCTGGCCGGCGACTCCGGCCGCTGCGAGGTCGTCTGCTTCACCTCCGACCACGACGCCTCCTTCGCCGACCTGAGCGAGGAGCAGGCGCGGCTGGTGCTGGACGCGTGGACGGACCGCACGGCGGAACTGTCGCACCTGCCCTCCGTCGAGCAGGTGTTCTGCTTCGAGAACCGAGGCCCCGAGATCGGTGTGACCCTGGGCCACCCGCACGGCCAGATCTACGCCTACCCCTTCACCACCCCGCGCACCGCCCTGATGCTGCGCTCGCTGGCGGCCCACAAGGAGGCCACCGGCGGCGAGAACCTCTTCGACGCCGTCCTGGAGCGCGAACTCGCCGGCGAGCGGGTCGTCCTCGAGGGCGAACACTGGGCGGCCTTCGTGCCGTACGCGGCGCACTGGCCCTACGAGGTCCACCTGTACCCCAGGCGCCGCGTCCCCGACCTGCCCGCACTCGACGAGGCGGCACGCACGGAATTCCCCAAGGTGTACCTGGACCTGTTGAGACGCTTCGACCGCATCTTCGGCGAGACCGAGCCCCCCACGCCGTACATCGCGGCCTGGCACCAGGCCCCGTTCGGCGCGCTGGAGGAGTTCGACGGCGTGACACGCGACGACTTCGCGCTGCATGTCGAACTTTTCACCATTCGCCGCACTTCCGGCAAGCTGAAGTACCTCGCCGGCTCCGAGTCCGGCATGAGCGTGTTCATCAACGACGTGCCGCCCGAGCGCGCGGCCGAACGACTGCGAGAGGTAGCGGGTTCATGAGCGGGAAATACCTGGTGACGGGCGGCGCGGGCTATGTCGGCAGCGTGGTCGCCCGGCATCTGCTGGAGGCCGGCCACGAGGTCGTCGTGCTCGACAACCTCTCCACGGGCTTCCGTCAGGGAGTGCCGGCCGGCGCCTCCTTCGTCGAGGGAGACATCCGCGACGCCGCCAAATGGGTGGACTCCAGCTTCGACGCGGTGCTGCACTTCGCCGCCTCCTCCCAGGTGGGCGAGTCGGTGGTGAAGCCGGAGAAGTACTGGGAGAACAACGTCGGCGGCACGATGGCGCTGCTCGCCGCCATGCGCGAGGCCGGCGTGCGCAAGCTGGTCTTCTCCTCCACGGCGGCCACGTACGGCGAACCGGAACAGGTCCCGATCGTCGAGACCGCCCCCACCCGGCCCACCAACCCCTACGGCGCCTCCAAGCTCGCCGTCGACCACATGATCACCGGCGAGGCGGCGGCCCACGGCCTGGGCGCGGTCTCGCTGCGCTACTTCAACGTGGCCGGAGCCTACGGGACGTACGGCGAACGCCACGCCCCCGAGTCGCACCTGATCCCCCTGATCCTGCAGGTGGCACAGGGCCACCGGAACGCGATCTCGGTCTTCGGCGACGACTACCCGACCCCGGACGGCACCTGCGTACGCGACTACATCCACGTCGCCGACCTGGCCGAGGCCCACCTCCTCGCCCTGAAGGCGGCCGTCCCGGGCGAGCACCTGATCTGCAACCTCGGCAACGGCAACGGCTTCTCCGTCCGCGAGGTCGTCGAGACCGTCCGGCAGGTCACCGGCCACCCCGTCCCCGAGGTGGTGGCCCCGCGCCGGGCAGGCGACCCGGCGGTCCTGGTCGCCTCGGCCGCGGCCGCCCGCGAAAAGCTCGGCTGGAACCCGTCCCGCGCGGACCTCGCGGGTATCGTCGCGGATGCCTGGGAGTTCGCCCAGCACATCGCAAGGGAGAGGTAAGTGGGGGCACTTGAGGTCCGGGACGGCTTCACCGAGCTGTACGGCACCGCACCGGAAGGGGTCTGGGCGGCGCCGGGCCGCGTCAACCTGATCGGTGAGCACACCGACTACAACGACGGCTTCGTGATGCCCTTCGCGCTGCCGCACGCCACCCTCGCCGCGGTCGCGCGCCGGTCGGACGGCGTACTGCGCCTGCACTCGGCAAACGCGCCGGGAGCACCCGTGGAACTACGGCTCGCCGACCTGGCCCCGGAATCC
>NZ_JUJA01000146.1:117075-133648 GCF_001906585.1 Streptomyces kebangsaanensis
GACCGCCTACCCCGCCGGAGTGGTCTGGGCCCTGCGCGAGGCGGGCCACGAGGTGACGGGCGCGGACATCCACCTGTCCTCGACGGTCCCCACGGGCGCGGGCCTGTCCTCCTCCGCGGCCCTGGAGGTCGTGGTCGCCCTGGCCCTGAACGACCTCTGTGCCCTGGGCCTGAAGGGCTGGCAACTGGCCCGCCTGTGCCAGCGCGCCGAGAACGTCTACGTCGGCGCCCCCACCGGCATCATGGACCAGACGGCCTCGGCCTGCTGCGAGCCGGGCCACGCCCTGTTCCTGGACACCCGCGACCTGTCCCAGCGCCAGATCCCCTTCGACCTGGCGGCCGAGGGCCTGCGCCTGCTGGTCGTCGACACCCGGGTCAAACACGCCCACAGCGACGGCGAGTACGGCAAGCGCCGCACCGGCTGCGAGAAGGGCGCGGCCCTGCTGGGCGTGGACGCCCTGCGGGACGTGCCGTACGCGGACCTGGACGCGACCCTGAAGCACCTGGCGGAGGACGAGGAGACGACCCGCCTGGTCCGCCACGTGATAACGGAGAACGCCCGAGTCGAACGCGTCGTCTCCCACCTGCGATCAGGCGACCTGCGGTCCATCGGCCCGATCCTCACCGAGGGCCACACCTCCCTGCGCGACGACTTCCGCGTCTCCTGCCCGGAACTGGACCTGGCCGTGGACACGGCCCTGGCAAGCGGCGCGCTCGGCGCCCGCATGACCGGCGGCGGCTTCGGCGGCTCGGCGATCGTGCTGGCGGAGGAGGCCGACATCCAGCCCCTCACCAAGGCGATCGAAGCGGCCTTCGCCACGGCGGGCCACACGCCCCCGCGCGTCTTCGAGGCGGTGCCCTCGGCGGGAGCACGACGGCTGGCCTGACGTCCGCCACCGGAGCTGCGGCGGCACGAGGGAGACGCGGACCGCATGCCGGTACGGGCCCGACAGGCGTATCCGTGCCACGTCCGTTGTGACGTCAGGTCTGTCTCGAAGCGCCCGGAACGGACCCGGCGTCGCACTCGTCGGGACCATGGGTGCCCGACTGGCTGTGGGTTCTCGCTGGACGACCTGTTCACGGTGCCCGGTCTCCCGCCGCCGAGTTCGACCCGCCGACCAAGACGTACGCCCTCACCGGCACCCACCGCGACCGGCTCGAGCTCGACGTGCTCCGAGGGCCGCAGCCGACTCGGACCAGACGTCAGATCAGACGTTTCGTCAGGGTGTACTCCGTGATCCCCGGGGGGTAGTCCGGGATCACGCAGACCACCTCGTAGCCGTGCCGGCGGTAGAAGTCAGGGGCCTGGAAGTCCCAGGTCTCCAGGCGTACGGCCGTGCAGCCGCGCTTGTCGCGGGCGATGCGTTCGGCCCGCCCGAGGAGGCGGGAGCCGAGGCCCGCGCCGCGGTGGGGGGCGTCGACCCACAGGTGGGTGACGTGCAGCCAGGACGCCCAGGTGTGGCCCACCAGGCCGCCCGCCAGGGTGCCCGAGCCGTGCGACGCCCAGATGTGCAGGGGGACTTCGCGTGCGGCGGGGGTTCTGCGCAGGGCGGCCAGCACCGGGGAGGCCGCCGTGTTCGTGTCGCGGAGGCGGGAGCGGAGCAGATCGCGGCGCTCTTTGTCGACTTCTGCCTCGATACGAAACATGCGGCACACCTTAAACGCGCTGGACGGTCAGTTCTGCGAATTGCCTTCCCCTGCCGGTCACCGCCCGTACTCTGAGGAGCGGTACCGGTGGGGGCCGGTGCCGGTCAGGGGGGCGAGAGGCGTCGGGGGACGCGCCGGTCGGCGTTCTCCGGCGCGTTCTCCAAGGCGTCCTTCGACGCGTTTTTGACGAAGAGAATCCCCTGCTCTGCCAGGAGCTCGGGGAAGGGGGTCTTCCGTGGTTCGTGTCCGAGTCCTGGTCGTCGACGACCACCGCATCTTCGCCGAGTCGCTCGCCGCCGCCCTGGCCGCCGAGCCCGACGTCGACGTCTCCGCCGCCGGGTCCGGGCCGGCCGCGCTGCGCTGTCTGGAGCGGGCCGCCGCCGAGGGCCGCCGCTTCGACGTCGTGCTCGTCGACGCCGACCTCGGCGGGAACGTCCCCGGGGCCCGCCCCGCCGTCCCCGTGCGCGAGGGCGAGGCGGACGGACTGGTGGACGGCATCTCCCTGGTCGCCGGGGTGCGCGGCGCCCAGCCCGCGGTGCGGGCCGTCGTGCTGGCCGAGAAGGACGACCCGCGGCGTGCCGCGCTCGCCCTGCAGGCCGGGGCCTGCGGCTGGGTCGCCAAGGACTGCTCGCTGTCCCGGCTGCTCACCGTCATCCGCGGTGTGCTGCGCGACGAGACCCACCTGCCGCCGGCCCTGCTCACCGGCGTACTGCGGGAGCTGACCGCCGCCCGCAAGCACCGCACCGAGAGCGAGCTCCTGGTGGAGTCGCTGACGCCGCGCGAGCGGGAGGTGCTGCGCTGCATGGTCGCCGGGCTCGGACGCAAGGCCGTCGCCGAACGGCTGTACCTGTCCCCGCACACCGTGCGCACCCACATGCAGAACGTCCTGGGCAAGCTCGGGGTGCACTCCACCCTCGCCGCCGTCGCCCTCGCCCGCCGCGCCGGGGTCGGGCCCGCCGACCTGGGGCCCGCCGGGCGGATCGGGGTGGAGGAGAGCAGCAGCGCCTGACCGGCCCGGCTCAGGGCCTCAGCCGGGGATGTTGTCGAACGGTGCGGTCAACTGGCGTAGCAGACCCGCCAGTTCGGTCCGCTGCGCGGACGACAGCTCCGCGAGGATCGCCCGCTCCTGGTCCAGCAGCCCCGCCAGGGACCGGTCCGCGCGGTCCCGGCCCTCCTCCGTCAGACGGACCAGTACACCGCGCCGGTCGTTGGGGTCGGGCAGGCGCTCCACCAGGCCCTTCTTCGCCAGCCGGTCGATGCGGTTGGTCATCGTGCCCGAGGTGACCAGGGTCTGGGTCAGCAGCTGTCCGGGGGAGAGCTGGTACGGCGGTCCCGCGCGCCGGAGCGCCGTCAGGACGTCGAACTCCCAGGGCTCCAGACTGTGCTCGGAGAAGGCCAGCCGCCGCGCGCGGTCCAGGTGCCGGGCCAGCCTGCTCACCCGGCTGAGCACCTCGAGCGGTTCCACATCGAGGTCCGGACGCTCCCGGCGCCACGCTGCGACCAGTCGATCGACCTCGTCCTCCATGGCGATCAGTGTAGTGGTTGTGTCGACGTGAAGTCTCTTGATGTCGACTCTCTTGACATCGAGATATCAAGAAGTGACAGTGTTGATCAGAGCCCGCCGCGCACGTCGAGGAGGCCGACATGTCCGCCCGCACCCCCGCCTGGGACCCCGCCCAGTACCTGCGTCACGCCGGCCACCGCGCCCGCCCCTTCACCGACCTGCTCGCCCGCGTCCCCGACCTCCCCGGCGGGTCCCGCCCGCCCCGCATCGCCGACCTCGGCTGCGGGCCCGGCAACGTCACCGCCCTGCTCGCCGGCCGCTGGCCCACCGCGCACATCACCGGCTACGACAACTCGCCCGAGATGCTCGACAAGGCCGTGGTGGAGCACGAGGGCCCCACTCCCGGCGGCGGCCGCCTCGACTTCGCCCACGCCGACGTGCGCACCTGGACGCCCGGCGAGCCGTACGACCTGATCGTCAGCAACGCCACCCTGCAGTGGGTGCCCGGCCACACCGGCCGGTTCGCCGACTGGGTGGCGGGGCTGCGCCCCGGCGGCACCTTCGCCTTCCAGGTGCCCGGCAACTTCTCCGCCCCCAGCCACCGGCTGATGCGCGCCCTCGCCCACTCCGCCCACTGGCGCGACCGCCTCGCGGACGTCCTGCGCCACGAGGACGCGGTGCTCGGCCCCGAGGCGTATCTGGAGAGGCTGACCGGCCTCGGCTGCACGGCGGACGTGTGGGAGACGACGTACGTCCATCTGCTGACCGGGGAGGATCCGGTCCTGGACTGGGTGAAGGGCACCGGGCTGCGGCCGGTCCTCACCGCCCTCGGCGACGATCCCCGGGCGTGCGAGGAGTTCCTCGCCGAGTACCGCACCGCCCTGCGCGAGGCCTACCCGGCCGGCCCGCACGGCACCCCGTTCCCCTTCCGCCGCGTCTTCGCGGTCGCCACCAAGGACACCGAGGAGGCGTGAGCCGTGCTCAGCGCGCTCGACCACGTCCAGCTCGCCGCCCCGCCCGGCTCCGAGGACGACCTGCGCGCGTATTACGTCGACGCCCTCGACATGGAGGAGATCCCCAAGCCGCCGGTCCTGGCCGCGCGCGGCGGCTGCTGGTTCCAGGCCGGCACCGTGCAACTCCACCTCGGGATCGAGCAGGACTTCCGGCCCGCGAAGAAGGCCCACCCTGGCCTGCGGGTGACCGCCATCGAGGCCTACGCCGCCCGGCTGCGGGCACACGGCGCGAAGGTCACCCGGGACGACGACCTGCCGGGCCACAAGCGCTTCTGCTCCGAGGACCCCGTGGGCAACCGGCTGGAGTTCCTCCAGCCCTCGGCCGGCTAGGCCTTGCGGTGACCTATCAGCCGCGGCTTCGGCTCCAGCCCGTCCAGGCCGTGCCACGCCAGGTTCACCAGGTGGGCCGCCACCTCCGCCTTCTTCGGGCGGCGCACGTCCAGCCACCACTGGCCGGTCAGGGCGACCATGCCGACCAGGGCCTGGGCGTACAGCGGGGCCAGCTTGGGATCGAAGCCGCGGGACTTGAACTCACGGCCCAGGATGTCCTCCACCTGGGTGGCGATGTCCGAGATCAGGGAGGCGAAGGACCCCGTCGACTGAGGGATGGGGGAGTCGCGGACCAGGATGCGGAAGCCGTCCGTGTACTCCTCGATGTAGTCCAGCAGGGCGAACGCCGCCTGCTCGCACAGCTCACGGGGGTGGCCGGCCGTCAGGCTGCTGGTCACCATGTCCAGCAGCCGCCGCATCTCGCGGTCCACCACCACCGCGTACAGGCCCTCCTTGCCGCCGAAGTGCTCGTACACCACCGGCTTGGACACCCCGGCCTTCGCCGCGATCTCCTCCACCGACGTGGCCTCGAAGCCCTTCGCCGCGAACAGGGTGCGACCGATCTCCAACAACTGCTGGCGGCGCTGGGCACCGGTCATACGGGTACGACGCGCGCGCCGCGGCTTGTCGGTGCTGGGAGTGCTGCTGGAGTCGGTGGCCACACCGCCCATCATGCCGCCTCGGCGGTCTCCTCACGGCGCCGGGAGCGGTCCTTGCCGGTGTTCCGGCGGGAATCGATACGCGAGCGTGACGGCCAGCGCACGTCGTGTGCCCAACCGAGCTGCTCGAACCAGCGGATGATCCGCGCCGAGGAGTCCAGCTGACCGCGCTCCACCCCGTGCCGGGCCGAGGTCGGGTCGGCGTGGTGCAGGTTGTGCCAGGACTCGCCGCAGGACAGCACAGCCAGCCACCACACGTTGCCCGAGCGGTCCCGCGACTTGAACGGGCGTTTGCCGACCGCATGGCAGATCGAGTTGATCGACCAGGTCACATGGTGCAACAAAGCCACCCGAACGAGTGAACCCCAGAAGAACGCGGTGAACGCGCCCCACCACGACAGGGTGACCAGACCGCCGATCAGCGCCGGCAGCACGAGCGACACCGTCGTCCACAGCACGAACTGACGGGAGATCCTGCGCATCGCCGGATCCTTGATCAGATCCGGCGCGTACTTCTCCTGCGGCGTCTGCTCCTCGTCGAACATCCAGCCGACATGAGCCCACCACAGGCCCTTCAGCAGCGCCGGAACCGTCTCGCCGTACCGCCACGGCGAGTGCGGATCGCCCTCGGCGTCGGAGAACTTGTGGTGCTTGCGGTGATCGGCGACCCAGCGGACCAGGGGCCCCTCGACCGCCATCGACCCCGCGATCGCCAGCGCGATCTTCAAGGGCCGCTTCGCCTTGAACGAGCCATGGGTGAAGTGCCGGTGGAAACCGATCGTGATGCCGTGACAGCCCAGGAAGTAGAAGAACACCAGCAGGCCCAGATCCAGCCAGCTCACCCCCCATCCCCACGCCAGCGGCACCGCCGCCAGCAGCGCGAGGAACGGAACGGTGATGAACAGCAGCAGCGTGATCTGCTCGATCGAACGCTTCTTCTCACCACCCAGCGTGGCGGACCGCAGCGTGGGGTCGGTCGCCTTCGGGGCATCGTCGATCACATCGGAGCTCGTGGTCATGGGCGTCCCCTGTGGGTCGAGGGTCGAGACAGGCGCCGGCGGCATCCGGAACCGTCCAGCTCCCTACGGTTCCGTAACCTACGGCGTCGTAAGTATGGCAGCGCGCCGCCCCGCGGCAAGAGCCCGTAGCCCTGCGCGTCCCGCCCGAGACCTAGACTTGGAACCGGTCGGACAGCGCGGTCCGCTGAAGAAAATCCCTTCCCGGATGCCCGGCCCGTATGCGGCAGCCCGCTGCGCGGCACCCGTCCGGGTTCCCTCCCAGACGTGCTTCAACCCGCAAGGAGCCGCACCTGTGAGCAGTGCCGACGACCAGACGACGACCAGCAGCGAGCTGCGTGCCGACATCCGCCGACTGGGCGACCTCCTCGGAGAGACCCTCGTACGGCAGGAAGGCCCCGAACTCCTCGAACTGGTCGAGAAGGTCCGCCGCCTCACCCGCGAGGACGGAGAGGCCGCCGCCGAACTGCTGCGCGGCACCGAACTCCACACCGCGGCCAAGCTGGTCCGCGCCTTCTCCACCTACTTCCACCTCGCCAACGTCACCGAACAGGTGCACCGCGGCCGCGAACTGCGCGCCCGCCGCGCCGCCGAGGGCGGCCTCATCGCCCGCACCGCCGACCGGCTCAAGGACGCCGACCCCGAACACCTGCGCCAGACCGTGAAGCACCTCAACGTCCGCCCGGTCTTCACCGCACACCCCACCGAGGCCGCCCGCCGCTCCGTCCTCAACAAGCTCCGCCGCATCGCCGCCCTCCTGGACACCCCGGTCGTCGCCTCCGACCGCCGCCGCCACGACACCCGGCTCGCCGAGAACATCGACCTCGTCTGGCAGACCGACGAACTCCGCGTCGTGCGCCCCGAACCCGCCGACGAGGCCCGCAACGCCATCTACTACCTCGACGAACTCCACGCCGACGCCGTCGGCGACGTCCTGGAGGACCTCACCGCCGAACTGGAACGCGTCGGCGTCAGGCTCCCCGACGACACCCGCCCCCTCACCTTCGGCACCTGGATCGGCGGCGACCGCGACGGCAACCCCAACGTCACCCCCCAGGTCACCTGGGACGTGCTGATCCTCCAGCACGAACACGGCATCAACGACGCCCTCGACATGATCGACGAGCTGCGCGGCTTCCTGTCCAACTCCATCCGCTACACCGGAGCCACCGACGAACTGCTCGGCTCCCTGAAGGCCGACCTGGAGAAGCTGCCCGAGATCAGCCCCCGCTACAAGCGCCTCAACGCCGAGGAGCCCTACCGGCTCAAGGCCACCTGCATCCGCCAGAAGCTCATCAACACCAAGCAGCGCCTGGCCACCGGCACCCCCCACGAACCCGGCCACGACTACCTCGGCACCGGCGAGCTGCTGCACGACCTGCGCATCATCCAGAACTCCCTGCGCGAACACCGCGGCGGCCTGTTCGCCGACGGACGGCTGGGCCGCACCATCCGCACCCTCGCCGCCTTCGGCCTCCAGCTCGCCACCATGGACGTCCGCGAACACGCCGACGCCCACCACCACGCCCTCGGTCAACTGTTCGACCGGCTCGGCGAGGAAACCTGGCGCTACACCGACATGCCCCGCGAGTACCGCGCCAAGCTCCTCGCCAAGGAACTCAGGTCCCGCCGCCCCCTCGCCCCCACCCCCGCCCCCGTCGACGCCGCCGGAACCAAGACCCTCGGCGTCTTCGAGACCGTCAAGCGCGCCCTGAACGTCTTCGGACCCGAAGTCATCGAGTCCTACATCATCTCCATGTGCCAGGGCGCCGACGACGTCTTCGCCGCCACCGTACTGGCCAGGGAAGCCGGCCTCATCGACCTGCACGCCGGCTGGGCCAGGATCGGCATCGTGCCGCTCCTGGAGACCACGGACGAGCTGAAGGCCGCCGACACCATCCTCGAGGACATGCTCGCCGACCCCTCCTACCGGCGCCTGGTCGCCCTCCGCGGCGACGTCCAGGAGGTCATGCTCGGCTACTCCGACTCCTCCAAGTTCGGCGGCATCACCACCAGCCAGTGGGAGATCCACCGCGCCCAGCGCCGCCTGCGCGACGTCGCCCACCGCTACGGCGTACGCCTCCGCCTCTTCCACGGCCGCGGCGGCACCGTCGGCCGCGGCGGCGGCCCCACCCACGACGCCATCCTCGCCCAGCCCTGGGGCACCCTCGAAGGCGAGATCAAGGTCACCGAACAGGGCGAGGTCATCTCCGACAAGTACCTCATCCCCTCCCTCGCCCGCGAGAACCTCGAACTGACCGTCGCGGCCACCCTGCAGGCCTCCGCCCTGCACACCGCCCCCCGCCAGTCGGTGGAGGCCCTCGCCCGCTGGGACGCCGCCATGGACGTCGTCTCCGACGCCGCCCACGCCGCCTACCGCCGCCTCGTCGAGGACCCCGACCTCCCGGCGTACTTCTTCGCCTCGACACCGGTGGACCAGCTCGCCGACCTCCACCTCGGCTCCCGCCCCTCCCGCCGCCCCGACTCCGGCGCCGGCCTCGACGGACTGCGCGCCATCCCCTGGGTGTTCGGCTGGACCCAGTCCCGGCAGATCGTCCCCGGCTGGTACGGCGTCGGCTCCGGCCTCAGGGCACTGCGCGAAGCCGGCCTCGACACCGTGCTCGACGAGATGCACGAACAGTGGCACTTCTTCCGCAACTTCATCTCCAACGTCGAGATGACCCTCGCCAAGACCGACCTGCGCATCGCCCGGCACTACATCGACACCCTCGTCCCCGACCACCTGGCGCACATCTTCGACACCATCCGGGCCGAACACGAACTCACCGTGCGCGAGGTGCTCCGCGTCACCGGCGAGAGCGAGCTCCTCGACCACCAGCCCGTCCTGAAGCAGACCTTCGCCATCCGCGACGCCTACCTCGACCCGATCTCCTACCTCCAGGTCGCCCTGCTCAAGCGGCAGCGCGACGCCGCGGCGGCCGGCGAGGAACCCGACCCGCTGCTCGCCCGGGCCCTGCTCCTCACCGTCAACGGCGTGGCGGCCGGCCTGCGCAACACCGGCTGACCGGCCGACCGGCCGACACGGCACACAGAAGAAGGTGCCCCGGGGTTCCCGTGAACCCCGGGGCACCTTCGCGCCGTACCACCCACAACGCCACGTACGCCCCCGTACACGTAGCGCCGTCACACTCCGCCACCGTGACCGCGCCCAGCTCACGCCCCTTGGCCCGCATCACGTACGGCGCGGTGTCCCACGACGCCTCCCGCCCCGCGACCGGCATCAGCGCTGCCACCACACCCGTCGCCGCGACCCGCCCGAAACGGCCGGTCGACATCACGGAAACCCGACGGGCGACACGTCAGGAGTTGTACGCGCTCTGCGCCCGCTCGAGCCCCTCCGCCAGCAGACACTCCACCGAGTCCGCCGCCCGGTCCACGCAGTAGTCCAGCTCCTTGCGCTCCACCGACGAGAAGTCCTTCAGCACGAAGTCCGCCACCTGCATACGGCCCGGAGGACGCCCGATCCCGAACCGCACCCGGTGATAATCCGGACCCATCGCCTTCGTCATCGACTTCAGACCGTTGTGACCGTTGTCGCCACCACCCAGCTTCAGCCGCAGCACGCCGTAGTCGATGTCCAGCTCGTCATGGACCGCCACGATGTTGGCGAGCGGCACCTTGTAGAAGTCCCGCAGCGCGTTCACCGGCCCACCCGACAGATTCATGTACGACATCGGCTTCACCAGCACCACCCGGCGACTGTCCGGCCCCGGAGGACCCATCCGGCCCTCCACCACCTGCGCCTGCGCCTTCGCCGCCCGCTTGAACCGGCCCCCCATCCGGTCGGCCAGCAGATCCACCACCATGAACCCCACGTTGTGCCGGTTCATCGCGTACCCCGGACCGGGATTGCCCAGGCCGACGATCAGCCACGGGGCATTCGCAGGGGTCGTCACGTCCACGTCTCCTCAACGTCTCCTCAACACGGCGTCAGCCGCTGCCCCCGACGGGAACAGCGGCTGACGAAAACGACGACGGCCGGGCTCAGGCCTCGGCGCCCTCTTCCTCGCCCTCCGCGGCCTCCTCGGCCTGCGGGGCCAGAACCTGCAGCACCGTGGTGTCCTCATCCTGAGCCAGCTTCAGACCCTCCGGCAGCGGGATGTCCTTCGCCAGGATCGCGGCACCGGCCGACAGACCCTGCACGGACACCGTCAGCGTGTCCGGGATGTTCGTCGCCTCGGCCTCCACCGTCAGCGTGGAGAGGACGTACTCCAGCAGGTTGCCACCCGGCGCCAGATCACCCTCGGCGACCACCGGAATCTCGACGACGACCCGCTCGCCACGCTTCACCATCAGCAGGTCCACGTGCACCAGCTCACCCTTCAGCGGGTCGCGCTGCACCGCCTTCGGGATCGCCAGCTCGTTCGACTTGCCGTCGATGTCCAGCGACAGCAGAACGTTCGGCGTACGCAGCGCCAGCAGCAGCTCATGGCCCGGCAGCGTCAGGTGGATCGGCACCATGCCGTGCTCGTACAGCACACCGGGAACCTTGTTCTCACGGCGGACACGACGCGCCGCACCCTTGCCGAACTCGGTACGCGTCTCGGCGGCGAGCTTCACCTCGGACATGCTCTTCACTCCTCGTAGAGGTACACGGAAAACGGTCGGAGTCACCCGGCCACGAACGGCCTGCTACGAAGAGCGCGTCGATAACGGACCGCCGTACCACGAAAACGGGGACGGCCTCCCTCGCCGAGCAACTGCAGCAGTCTACTCGGAGCGGGAGGCCGCACCCAAAACGATCTACCAGCGCGTCCCTACTGCTCGTCGAACAGGCTCGTCACCGAACCGTCCTCGAACACCTCACGCACCGCACGCGCGATCGTCGGCGCGATCGACAGCACCGTCAGCTTGTCCAGCTCCAGCTCGTTCGGCGTCGGCAGCGTGTTCGTCAGCACGAACTCGCTCACCTTCGAATTCTTCAGCCGGTCCGCCGCCGGACCCGACAGCACACCGTGCGTCGCCGTCACCATCACGTCCTCCGCACCGTGCGCGAACAACGCGTCCGCCGCGGCGCAGATCGTGCCGGCGGTGTCGATCATGTCGTCCACCAGGACACAGATACGACCCTTCACATCACCGACGACCTCGTGCACCGTGACCTGGTTCGCCAGGTCCGGGTCACGCCGCTTGTGCACGATCGCCAGCGGCGCACCCAGCCGGTCGCACCAACGGTCCGCCACCCGCACCCGGCCCGCGTCCGGAGACACGATCGTCAGCTTCGAACGATCCACCTTGGTGCCCACGTAGTCCGCCAGCAGCGGCAGCGCGAACAGGTGATCCACCGGCCCGTCGAAGAAACCCTGGATCTGGTCCGTGTGCAGATCCACGGTGAGGATGCGGGTCGCGCCGGCCGTCTTCATCAGATCCGCGATCAGACGCGCCGAGATCGGTTCACGCCCCCGGTGCTTCTTGTCCTGCCGCGCGTAACCGTAGAACGGCACGATGACCGTGATGGAGCGGGCCGACGCACGCTTCAGCGCGTCGATCATGATCAACTGCTCCATGATCCACTTGTTGATCGGAGCGGTGTGGCTCTGGATCAGGAAACAGTCGGCACCACGCGCCGACTCCTGATACCGCACATAGATCTCACCGTTCGCGAAGTCGAACGCCTTCGTCGGGACGACCTCGATCCCCAACTCGTGGGCGATTTCCTCGGCAAGCTCGGGGTGAGCGCGGCCGGAGAAGAACATCATCTTCTTCTCGCCGGTCGTCTTGATCCCGGTCACAGCAGTGTCTCCTCAGAGGGTGTTCGCAGCGTGGTGGCGTACACGAGTGTGCACTTATCACGGTACGCCGTGTTTGGCGCCCCCGTTTCCCGTCAGGCCTCGCCCTCGCCCCCCGGAGCAGCCGCCTCGGCCGCCTTCGCCGCCGCGCTCCCCGGACGCTTACGAGCCACCCAACCCTCGATATTCCGCTGCTGACCACGGGCCACGGCCAACGCGCCGGCCGGCACATCCTTCGTGATCACCGAGCCGGCAGCCGTGTAAGCACCGTCCCCGACCGTGACAGGTGCCACAAACATGTTGTCCGAACCCGTCTTGCAGTGCGACCCCACCGTCGTGTGGTGCTTGTTCTGCCCGTCGTAGTTCACGAACACGCTCGCGGCACCGATGTTCGTGTACTCACCGATCGTCGCGTCCCCGACATACGACAGATGAGGAACCTTCGTCCCCTCACCGATCGACGCGTTCTTCGTCTCGACGTACGTCCCCACCTTCGACCCCAGCCCCAGACGCGTCCCCGGCCGCAGATACGCGTACGGCCCCACCGACGCCTCCGGACCCACCACGGCCCCGTCGGACACCGTGTTGTCCACACGCGCCCCGGCACCCACCCGCGTGTCCGCCAGCCGGCTGTGCGGACCGACCTCCGCACCCTCACCGAGATGCGTCGACCCCAGCAACTGCGTCCCCGGATGCACCACGACATCCCGCTCGAACGTCACCGTCACATCGACCCAGGTCGTCACCGGATCCACCACCGTCACCCCGGACAGCATCGCGGCCGTCAGCAACCGGTCGTTGAGAACCCGCCGCGCCTCCGCCAACTGCACCCGGTTGTTGATCCCCGCGATCTCCCGGTGATCACCGGCCACACACGCACCCACCCGGTGACCCGCCTCACGCAGGATCCCGAGCACATCGGTGAGGTACTCCTCACCCTGACTGTTGTCCGTCCGGACCTTCCCCAACGCGTCCGCCAGCAACCGCCCGTCGAACGCGAACACCCCGGAGTTGATCTCCCGGATCGCCCGCTGCGCCTCGGTCGCGTCCTTGTGCTCCACGATCGCGGTCACGGCGCCGGTGGCGTCGTCCCGCACGATCCGGCCGTACCCGGTCGCGTCCGGCACCTCGGCGGACAGCACGGTGACGGCGTTGCCGTCGTCCTGGTGCGTGCCGGCGAGGCTCCGCAGGGTCTCACCGGTGAGGAGGGGAGTGTCCCCGCAGACGACGATCACGGTCCCGTCGACGGACCCGCCGAGCTCCTCCAGCCCCATGCGGACCGCGTGCCCGGTGCCGTTCTGCTCCTCCTGCACCGCGGTACGGACCTCGGGGTCGACCCCGGCCAGGTGCGCGGTGACCTGCTCCCGCGCGTGCCCGACGACGACGACGAGATGCTCCGGCTTCAACTCACGGGCGGCGGCGAGCACATGGCCCACCAGGGAACGGCCGCAGATCTCATGCAGGACCTTCGGTGTGGCCGACTTCATACGGGTGCCCTCACCCGCTGCGAGTACGACGACGGCTGCCGGGCGGATGGCGCTCACGGGATGCCCTTCGGCTGTGGATGGGTGGGGGTGGACATCCGCAGGATACCGGGGCGGCTGGTGGGGGGGAGACGGGAACGGGTCCTGACCCCCAGGGGGTCNNNNCCGAACCGAACGTGTGCTCCCGGGGGAGGACTCGAACCCCCATGATCAGAGCCAAAATCTGACGTCTTGCCCTTAGACGACCCGGGATTACCGCTATGTCCGATTCTGTAGGTCGGATGCGGTGGCAGCCCCTACTATGCCGTACCAGGTGCCCTCCATGCGACGATACAAGTCGGCACTCTTGAGTACATAGATGATCAGGCAGCCGCGGTATGCCTCCGAGGTGTTCTTCCGGCTCGTCTTCGGGTTGTGCTTCTTGAGCGAGGCTTTTTGGAATGTGGAGGGTTCCACACCTGCCAGCCCGGCCCAGAACTTTTCGGCGTCCGTCACGTTGGCTGACTCGTGGATGCTCACCCGAAAGCGCAGGCGTTCGCGCTCCACGCCAAGCACGTCGAGCCAGCGTAGGAAGAAGCTGATGACGTTCGGGTCGCTGTTGATGAACTGCAGCCGCTCGCGGCGGCTGTACGACTTGTCCTTGGCACCCTCGGCCCAGTAGAGGACCGCGCCTGCCAGGAACACCTCCCGGTCGGACAGGTTGCCGACTGCTTGCTTGGCGGTCGTCTTCGTTTGCTGGCGTTCCTCCTCACGGCTTTGAAGAGTGGCTTCCCAGCCTCGTCTGGCGATAGCTGCCGCCTCCTCCGCGCTGCGCCTGCGTTCCGGCTTCGGCAGGTCCCGTACCCACAGTGAGATCGAGCTCTTCGAGCACCCCAGCTCCACCTGGATCCGGTCGTACGTCCAGCCCTGGAGGCGAAGCTCGCGCGCCTTGTCGCGCAGGTCGTCCTTCGCGTTCGGGCGCCTGGTCCACTCCGGGGGCGGCTCGCCCTCCAGGAGGCGGTTGAGGATGTCGTTGTTGTCGACGTGCAGGCGGTCCCGGATCTGCCGTCGGCTGAGTCCTGCCCGCCGCAGCGCGACCGCCCGCTCTCGCAGGACCTCGAAGTCGGCGTACTTGCCTGGTGCATGTGCCATGGGCATACCGTCCGGGTGGAATGCCTGGTTCCGGGGTCGAACGGGGGATGGTTCAGCAGTTCGAGGGATTCCGGTCGGTTTCGCTGTTATTCGATTACGGAGTGTGGTCCGGTCCCGCAGCCGGAACTCGGCGGAAAAGCCGGGGCGGCCGCCCGTAGGCTGGGGGTATGACCACGACGGGGGAAGACCGCGCCACGGCCCCGGCCGGGCCGTGGTGGTGGGCGCGGTGGCGTGGTGCGGTGCTCGACGGGAGCCTTGCGCTGGTGTCCGCGCTGGAGTGCGGGGCCGAGGGCGTGCCGTTCGCGCGGGACGCGGGGATCCCGGCGGCGGTGGGGGTCGTGTTCGGGGTGCTCGCGGGGTCGGTGCTGCTCGTCCGGCGGCGGTGGCCCATCGCCGTGGTGCTGGTGGCGATCGCCATCACGCCGGCCCAGATGGGTTTCCTGTTGGCGACCGTCGGGCTCTACACCCTGGCCGCGTGCGAGGTGCCGCGCCGGGTGATCGCGGCGCTGGCCGGGATGTCCTTGCTCGGGACGATGATCGTGACGTTCGTGCAGGTGCGGCAGGACATGGATCGGGGGGACCTGACCCTGGGGAACTGGTTCGTGCCGTTCGCCGCGGTCAGCGCCTCGCTCGGGCTGACGGCGCCGCCGCTCCTGCTGGGGCTGTACGTGGGGGCGCGGCGGCGGCTCATGGAGAGTCTGCGGGAGCGGGCGGACAGTCTGGAGCGGGAGTTGCAGCTGCTCGCGGAGCGGGCGGAGGAGCGGGCCGAGTGGGCTCGTAACGAGGAGCGGACGCGGATCGCGCGGGAGATGCACGATGTGGTCGCGCACCGGGTGAGTCTGATGGTGGTGCATGCGGCGGCGTTGCAGGCGGTGGCCCGGAAGGATCCGGAGAAGGCGGTGAGGAACGCCGCTCTGGTCGGGGACATGGGCCGGCAGGCGTTGACGGAGTTGCGGGAGATGCTGGGGGTGCTGCGCAGTTCGGAGGGGCAGGTGCCCGTGCAGGTCCGTGGGCGTGCGGGGCGGGCGGCTGTGCCGTTGGCGGCGGTGGGGGTGGCCGCGGCCGCGGCGGCTTCCCGGGCGGCCGGTGGNGGGTGAGGGGCCGTGTCTGTCGGAGCTGGACGAGTTGGTCGGGCAGTCGGTGGCGGCGGGGGTGGCCGTGGATCTGTCGGTGGAGGGTGAGGTGCGTCCGTATGCGGCGGAGGTGGAGCAGACGGCGTATCGCGTGGTGCAGGAGGCGTTGACGAACGTCCACAAGCATGCGGCGGGGGCGAGGACGTATGTGCGGTTGGCGCACCGGTCGTCGGAGATCGCGATGCAGGTGGAGAACGAGCCGCCGCCGGAGCCCGCGTCGGCGTCTGCCGCGGGGTTGCCGTCGGGTGGGAACGGCCTGGTGGGGATGAGGGAGCGGGTCGTGGCGCTGGGTGGTGTGTTCGTGTCGGGGCCGACGGATGCGGGGGGTTTCCGGGTGTCGGCGGTGATTCCGGCGTCGTAGGGCCGGGGTGGGCCGGGGGTTCGGCTGGGTCAGCCCGCTGTCAGGCGTACGGGTTGTATGCCGGAGACGAGGGCGGTCAGGGCTTGGTCGATGTCGGGGCCGAGGTACCAGTCGCCGGTGTGGTCGAGGGCGTAGACGCGGCCTTCGGTGTCGATGGCGAGCAGGGAGTCGGTGTCGGTTTCGGTGCCGAGGGGGCAGGTCTCGGTGTCGAGGGCGCGGCCGAGGTCGCCGAGGGTGCGGGCCATGTGGAGGCCGTGCAGGGGGTCGAGGTGGAGGGTGGCGGGGGCGATCTGGCGGCCGGGGCCGGTGGGGGTGATGCGCAGGCCGCCGAATTCGGCCCAGGCTTCGACGGCGGCGGGGAAGACGGCGTGGCGGTGGCCTGCGGGTGAGGTGTGGTCGCGCAGGGTGTCGGCCCAGAATTCGGCTTGTTTTATGTCCCAGCGTCCGGGTTGCCAGCCGGCGGCGCGCAGGGCGGCGTCGACGGGGACGGCGAAGCGGGTGGTCGAGGTGCGGTCGGCGTGCATCTGCCTTCGTTCGTCGTGGGGG
>NZ_JUJA01000146.1:133810-142903 GCF_001906585.1 Streptomyces kebangsaanensis
GAGTTTGGCGTGTTTGAGGGTTTTGCGGGCTTCGCCGTTGGTCATGGGTTTGCGGGCGGCGCGTTTGCTGCGGGCGGCGTCGGCGGTGGTGATGTGCCGGGAGATGAGGATGGTTTCGGCGCAGCGGCCGGTGAAGCGGTCGCGTTGGGCGCTGGTGAGGGTGTCGAGGAAGTCCTGGACGAGGGGGTGGAGGGAGGGGGGTTCCTCGCCGCGGGCGGCGGTGCCGGTGAGGGTGGCGCCGCGGACGGAGAGGGCGGCGGCGATGGTGGGGAGTATGCCGTCGCGGCGGTGGTGGAGGGTGGGCGCGTGGGGGGTTTCGCTGGCGCTCCAGCCGATTCTGGGGTCGCCGGAGGCGTTTGTCTGCGGGCCCGTCTGCGTCGCGCTCATGATCGTTTCTTCCTCCTGTGCATCCCCCCCGAGGGTCACAGAGTGCCAAATGGCGTTGCCGCTGCGGTAGCTGGGGCGGTGTGACACGCCCGGGCGAGGGCGTTGCGTCACGGTGGGGTGACGGCTGGTCACGTCCGGGGGGCGGTGGTGGCGTGGGGGTGGGGTGGAGGCCCGGTGACCGGTGTCGTCGTAGCGCATAGGCTGTCGGCACGCCGCGATGCGCGCGGTCGACGCGTTGGAGAGAAGTAGGGATACGGGTCTTGGCGGGCCGGGGTTGGAAGCTGGTCGCCGTGGGTCGTACAGAGTGCCTCAGGGGGCAACCGCCATGACGACAGGTCGGCTCGGGCTGGGGGTTCCACCCGGCCGCCAGGCTGGGGGAGGGGCCGTGCCGCCGAACGCGGCCTATGCCGGGCAGGTCGTGCATTTCCCGGATCCGGTCCGGGCGGCTCGTCACCCGAGAGGGGTGCGGGTGGACGAGCGCGGGTTTCCCGACTTCTCGCCGTATGCGCGGGCGGCGGTGGAGATCGCGGAGCCGCCTGTGGGGTTCGGGGTCGACGAGTTGCGGTTGACGGACTATGTGTCGGCGAACGCGGCGTTGGCGGCTTCGGGGCACGAGTTGTGGGACACGGTGCCGAGTGTGGCGACTCCGCACGGGTGGACGTGGCATCACGTGGCGGGT
Source organism: Streptomyces kebangsaanensis (assembly GCF_001906585.1). Classification (GTDB taxonomy): domain Bacteria; phylum Actinomycetota; class Actinomycetes; order Streptomycetales; family Streptomycetaceae; genus Streptomyces; species Streptomyces kebangsaanensis. The sequence continues at coordinate 134,877 of NZ_JUJA01000146.1, forward strand.
GGCCGGCGTCTGGAGTTGGTGCCGGTGGAGGTGAAGGCGCTGTTGCGTCATCACGGTGGGATCGCGACTGCGAACGTCGATCAGGCCAAGCGGGGTACGCGTCCGTTGCAGGAGACGCGGCCGGCGCACTTCGGGTTGCCGAAGTCGGGTGTGGCGGTGTCGGAGCAGCAGGTGCTGGGGGTCGAGGAGGATCTGGGGTTCCGGCTGCCGGGTGCGTACCGGTCGTTCCTGAAGGCGGCGGGTGGTTGTGCGCCGGTGGGGACGGCGTTGGACGCGGGGTTGGGGTTGCTGGTCGACCAGCCGTTCTTCACGGTGCGGGAGGAGGCGGCGGTCAATGACCTGGTGTATGTCAACAAGTGTCTGCGGGATCACCTGACGAAGGACTATCTGGGTGTCGGTTTCGTGCAGGGCGGGCTGCTCGCGGTGAAGGTGAGGGGCGAGCGGGCCGGTTCGGTGTGGTTCTGCGCGTACGACGATGTGCGGGACGTGGATCCGTCGTGGTCGCAGGCGGAGCGGGTGGAGCGGTTGCTGTTGCCGTGCGGTGAGGACTTCGACGCGTTCCTGTGCCGGCTGGCGGGTTCTCCGCCGGAGTTGGAGACGGTGGCGAATCTGATGGTGGACGGTGGTTTCGCGCGGGTGGCGGCCGTGTCCTCCGGGTCGTCGGTGGGGGAGTGAGCCGGGCGATGGTGACGTTCGCGCAGGCGCAGGAGCGCGCGGAGGAGTGGGTCAACGGGGATGTGCCGGCGTACCAGCACCGTGAGGTGCGGGTGCGGGAGTTCGAGCTGGGTTTCGTGGTGTGGGCGGAGGACCGTGAGGGCGGTCCGCGGCTGGACGGCGGTGCGCAGCGGCTGGTGATCGCCCGGGACAGCGGGGAGGCCACGTTGTGGCCCGGTCTGCCGGTGGGTGAGGTGATCCGCCGGTACGAGGAGGAGTACGGCCGTACGGTGCAGGTGGCGGACGCGGTTCCGGCGCCGGCGGCCCGGGTGGATCTGAATCAGACGTCGTTCCTGTTGAGTCCGCCCGAGTGGTTGCAGGAGGCGGCGGACAAGCTGGGGATTCCGGACCGGCGGGGCGGGTCGGGGGCGACGGGGGGCGGTGCGCTTCCGCAGACGCAGGCCGGGGTGCCGGTGGGCGGTTCGGCGGGCGTGGGTGTGCCGGGTGCGTCCGGTGCGCCGGGTGTGCCTGCCGGGGCGACTCCGTGGGCGGGGACGGACACCAACGCGGATGCGGGGGACGACCGTTCCGTGCCGTTGCCGGACACGGTGTACTCGCCGTCGCTGAGCGAGACCGACGACGCTCCGCCGCCTGCTGCCGTGCCGGATGCCAAGACGGCGCTGATCGCGGGTGGCAGCGGGCTTCCGCGGACGGCGCCGGTACCGGCGGTCGACGAGCCCGAGGGGGCGGGCGGGGGCGGTGTTCCGGCCGGTGCGGGTGTGTCTGGTGTCCCGGGGGGCGGCACGCCGCCGTCCGGGACGCCGGGTGCGCCGCCCGGTCCGGGTGCGCCGCCGGCGCCCGGCGCGGGTGACATCGCCGACGCGGTGACGAGCAAGGCGCCGCCTCCGCCGCGCCGTGGGCGGGGTGGTTCGGCCACGCCTCCGCCGCCGAGTGCTCCGCCGCCTCCGCCGGGTGCGCCGGGTGCCGCGGGCGGTTACGTGCCGACCCAGCTCGTGTCGTCGCTCGGCCCCGAGGGTGCCGGCGGTCCGGGCGCGCCCCGGCCGCCGGGGGTGCCGAACGCGCCGGGTGGTACGCCTCCGGGTGGTGTCCACCACGCGGCGACGATGCTCGCGGATCCGGGACGGCCCGGCGGGGGGACTCCGCCTCCGCCGGCTCCGCCCGGTGCGCCTCCGAGTGTTCCGGGTGTTCCGGGGGCGCCGGGCGCGCCCCGGCCGCCGGGTGTCCCGGGCGCCGCGCACCACGCGGACACGATGCTGGCCGCGCCTCCGCCGGGCGGCCCCGGTGTGCCTCCGCCGCCTCCGGGTGCTCCCGGTGTGCCTCCGGGTGCCCCGCAGCCGGTGCCGCCGGGCGCGGTGCCGCCGCCCGTGCCCGGTCAGCAGCCTCCGGCCTACGGCTACCCCCAGCAGGGGCAGCCGACGGTCGGGCCCGGCTATCAGGCCGTGCTGCGCTACCGCGCGCAGGACGGTTCCGAGCAGCAGCTGATCCGGCGTTCCGCGCCGGGTACGCCGCACCCGGAGTGGCAGATCTTCCACGAGCTGCGGGCCATGAACGTGCCGCCGGGTCAGGTCCTGGAACTGCACACGGAGTTGGAGTCGTGCCAGCTGCCGGGTGCGTACTGCGCGCGGATGATCCGTGAGCAGTGGCCGCAGGCGCGCATCACGTCGATCGCGCCGTATGGCACCGATCACGCGAGCCGTCGGCAGGGGATGCAGGAACTCCTCGCGCACCAGGGCGAGTTGCATCAGGTGGCGGATGGTCCGGCCCGTCCGGGTCCGGTCCGTGCGCCGCTGCCGCCGGTGCAGGCGGCGCCGCCGGTTCCGCCGGAGGCCGTCGCCCAGGAGCTGGGCGCGGCCTTCGGGCCGGGCGTCTTCCGGTTCGAGCAGGCGGCGGTCTCCCGGCAGGGTGTTCCGCCGGTCGTGGCGCACACCTTGGTGGTGGCGGGGCTGCCGGTCGACATGGGGCCGTTCTTCTGGGCGCAGGCCCAGCCGGGGCGTCCGGTGCCGACGCTGGCGGAGCTTGCGGCCGAGCGCGGGGTGCGGCCGGCGCCGGACGCGGGCTCGTACCTCGTCGTGGGCAGTGACTTCGGCAAGGCGGTCTGTGTGCAGTACGGCACGGCGAACATCGTGGCGGTGCCGGTGGAGGCGGGGCCGGGCGGTGGGGCCGTGCCGCCGCAGTTCGTGAACACGGGGCTGCCGGAGTTCGCGCGCTGTCTGGCGCTGCTCGGGCGGATGTGGCGGCTGCGCTTCGGTCTGAACCAGGAGCAGGCGGGCCGCTGGACCGTCGACTTCCAGGCGCAGTTGGCGGCTTTGGACCCGGCGGCGCTGGGTTCGCCCGAGAGCTGGTGGTCGGTGCTGCTGGAGCAGATGTGGGACGGGTTGCTGTGAGGCGTCCCGGCTGAGGGCCGCATGTGGTTGCGGGCAGGGCCGGGCCCGGTCGTGGACGACCGGGCCCGGCCCTTTTGTGTCCGGTGTCCTCCGGGTGCCGACCGGCTTCCGTGTCCGGAGTGTCGCGTTATGAACAATCACGCTCAATACATCAAGATATGCGCGAAATCATCATGTCGTATTCCGTTCGTACCGTTCGGTGGTGTTCCGGCGGTGTTCCGGCGGAGAGGGGTCCAGGATGAGCAGCGCACCGGGGTCGCGGCACGGCTTCGTGGTCGTACGGGGGCGTGGCTACCGCCCCGCCCAGGTGGACACGTACCTGGCTGCCCTCTCCGACGACCGGGACGCCGCGTGGGAGCGCGCGGCGCGGCTGACCGTCCTCGCCCGGGAGATGGAGGCGGAGCTGGTCCGGCTGCGTGAGGCGGTGGCGGGGCTGGGCCCCCAGACGTACGAGGGTCTCGGTGAGCGTGCCGGGCGGCTCTTCGAGCTGGCCCAGGAGGAGGCGCAGGCGGTGCGCAAGGGCGCGCGGCGGGTGGCGCAGCGCATGGTGGAGACGGCGCGGGCCGATGCGGAGGGCGTGCTCGCGTCCGCCCGGGCGCAGGCCGACGCCGTGCGGGCCCGGGCCGACGAGCAGGCCGAGCGGCGCCTCCTCGCGGCGCGTACGGAGGCCGAGGAGTTGCGGGTCACGGTGCGGCGGGAGGCGAAGGAGTGCCGTGGCGAGGCGCTGGCCGCGCTGCGGGAGGCGCGGCAGGGCGCTTCCGGGATGCTCGCCGCGCAGGCCAGGGAGCACGCCGAGCGGTGGGCGGAGGCGGAGCGCGCGGAGGCCGAGCGGGAGGCGGCCCTCGACGCGGAGCACGCCGCCCGGGCGGCGGCCGCCGAGGCGGCCCTGTCGGAGGCGGTGCGGGCGCTCGTCGAGGCCGAGCAGGCGGCGCGGCGGGGGCAGCAGGAGGCGCGGGTCCGGGCGGCGGGGGTGCTGACCGAGGCCCGGCTGCGGGACGAGTGGATCGCCGGGGAGGCGGAGCGGGTGCTGCGCGAGCGCGACGGGGCGCGGGACGGCGTGCGGGCGCGGAGGGACCCGGTGCGCAGCGGTACGACGGGACGCTGACCGGGCGGGACCCTGACCGGCGGACGAGGGGGGTCGGACCTCGGGTGGATGCCGGGGCGGGTCGTGTGCGGCGGTGGTGTGCGCGGGTGGGGGCGGTCGCGCTTGACCCTCACCCGGCGTGAGGGTGGATGCTCGGTGGGCCGACGGGGGGAGGCGACCCTGAGACGGGGTCCTCCCGTCGGTGGAGGACCCCTAGGGGGAGCTCCGTACTCGGGGTCGGGGAGGGTTCGTACCGGCGGAGGACGTGAGGGGACGGGGGTCGTCCTTAGTCTGGCTTTACGCCGCAGGGGGGCGGTGCGCCGCACCGACAGGGGTGGGGTTTTCCCCAGCGAAAGACTGCGCTGAGCACCAGCGCGTCGGGGGGACTTCACCGAGCAGACTCGACGGCGTACCGATTCGCCGGCCATCCATCTGTTCCGACGTGGCCCACCATTGACCGACTTAGGAGACTTGACGTGACATCGGCTGTGACCATTCCCAGGCACGGGGGTACTGGAGGGACTACGGCCGTTGCCGCGCGGGCGCGGCAGGTCGTGAAGGCCTACGGGGCCGGAGAGACCCGTGTCGTCGCCCTCGACCACGTCGACGTGGACATATCCCGCGGCCGGTTCACCGCGATCATGGGCCCCTCGGGGTCCGGCAAGTCCACGCTGATGCACTGCCTCGCCGGTCTCGACACCGTGACGAGCGGCCAGATCTTCCTGGACGAGACCGAGATCACCGGTCTGAAGGACAAGAAGCTCACGCAGTTGCGCCGGGACCGGATCGGTTTCATCTTCCAGGCGTTCAATCTGCTGCCCACGCTGAACGCGATCGAGAACATCACCCTGCCCATGGACATAGCCGGCCGGAAGCCGGACCAGGCGTGGCTGGACCGGGTGGTGGAGACCGTGGGTCTGGCCGGCCGGCTGAAGCACCGGCCCAACCAGCTCTCCGGCGGCCAGCAGCAGCGCGTCGCCGTGGCCCGCGCCCTGGCCGCCCGGCCCGAGATCATCTTCGGTGACGAGCCGACCGGGAACCTGGACTCCCGCGCGGGCGCCGAGGTGCTGGGCTTCCTGCGCCAGTCGGTGGACGAGCTGGGCCAGACGATCGTGATGGTCACCCACGACCCGGTGGCCGCCTCCTACGCCGACCGCGTGCTGTACCTGGCCGACGGCCGGATCGTCGACGAGATGCACAAGCCGACGGCCGATCAGGTCCTGGACCGCATGAAGGACTTCGACGCCCGGGGGCGCACGTCATGACCGTCCTGAAGACCTCCCTGCGCAACTTCTTCGCGCACAAGGGCCGCATGGCGCTGTCGGCCGTCGCCGTGCTGCTGTCGGTGGCGTTCGTCTGCGGGACGCTGGTGTTCACCGACACCATGAACACCACGTTCGACAAGCTGTTCCAGGCGACGGCGTCGGACGTGACGGTCAGCGCCAAGGGCTCGTCCGACACCGGTGAGACCACTTCCCGCACCGGCAGGCCGCCGGTCATGCCGGCCTCCGTGCTCGGCGAGGTGCGCGGGGCCGAGGGCGTGCGGGCGGCCGAGGGGGCGGTGTTCTCCACCTCGGTGACCGTCGTCGACGCCGACAAGGACAAGCTGTCGCCCAGCAGCGGTGCGCCGACCATCGTCGGCAACTGGACCGACAACGACGCCCGCACCATGAAGATCACCTCCGGTGCGGCGCCCAAGGGCCCGGACCAGGTCATGGTCGACGCCGACACCGCCGGCAAGCACCACCTGGGGCTGGGCGACGGGATCGGTGTGATCACCGCGTTCGGCACCCACCACGCGCGCGTGTCCGGCATCGCCGCCTTCACCGTCACCAACCCCGGCGCGGCGATCTTCTACCTGGACACGAAGACCGCCCAGCGGACCCTGGTCGGCCGGACCGGCGTCTACACGAACGTCAACGTCACGGCCGCCGAGGGCGTCACCGACGAGCAGCTGAAGAAGAACGTGGCCACCGCGCTCGGCGGCGGCTACAAGGTGCAGACCGCCAAGGAGGTCGCCGACGCCAACCAGAAGGGCATCGAGAGCTTCCTGAACGTGATGAAGTACGGGATGCTCGGCTTCGCCGGGATCGCCTTCCTGGTCGGCATCTTCCTGATCATCAACACCTTCTCGATGCTGGTCGCCCAGCGCACCCGGGAGATCGGCCTGATGCGGGCCATCGGCTCCTCCCGCAGCCAGGTCAACCGGTCCGTGCTGGTCGAGGCGCTGCTGCTGGGCCTGGTCGGGTCCGTGCTCGGCGTCGGGGCGGGGGTCGGCATCGCGGTCGGCCTGATGAAGCTCATGGGCGCGATGGGCATGCACCTGTCCACCGACGACCTGACGGTCGCCTGGACCACCCCCGTGATCGGCCTGGTCCTCGGTGTGGTCGTCACCGTCCTCGCCGCCTACCTGCCCGCCCGGCGGGCCGGCAAGGTCTCCCCGATGGCCGCCCTGCGCGACGCGGGGGCCCCGGCCGACGCCAGGGCCGGGATCGTACGGGCCGTGCTCGGCCTGGTCCTCACCGGCGCCGGCGGCGCGAGCCTGTACGTCGCCGCCGGCGCCGACCAGGCCAAGGAGGGCTCGGCGTGGCTGGGCCTGGGCGTGGTGCTCACCCTGATCGGCCTCGTCGTCATCGGCCCGCTGCTCGTGGGCGGTCTGGTCCGCGTCCTCAGCGCGGTCCTGCTGCGGGCCTTCGGCCCGGTCGGGCGGATGGCCGAGCGCAACGCGCTGCGCAACCCGCGCCGCACCGGCGCCACCGGCGCCGCGCTGATGATCGGCCTGGCCCTGGTGGCCTGCCTGTCGGTGGTCGGCTCCTCCATGGTCGCCTCCGCCACCGACCAGCTCGACAAGACCGTCGGCACGGACTTCATCATCCAGAGCGACAACGGCGAGGTCATCACCCCGCAGGCGGTGAAGGCCGTGAAGGACACCCCGGGGCTGGAGCGGATCACCGAGTACAAGCTCGTGGACGCCTCCCTGACCACCCCGGACGGCCGTACCTCCAAGAAACAGATGATCAACGCGGCCGACCCGACCTACGCGCAGGACCTGCACACCAAGACGGTCGCCGGCACGCTCGCCGACGCCTACAAGCGCGACTCGATGTCCGTCCCCGAGGGCTTCGCGAAGAAGCACGGGATCAAGCCGGGCTCCACGGTCGAGGTCGCGTTCAGGGACGGCGCGACGGCGAAGCTCACGGTCCGCGCGATCACCAGCGACGACGCCGTGATCGACAAGGGGGCGATGTACGCCTCGATCGCCACGGTCGCCAGGTACGTGCCCGCCGACCGGATGCCGCTGGACCTGCTGCTCTTCGCCAGTGCCGAGGACGGGCAGGAGGCCGCCGCCTACCAGGCGCTCAAGTCCGCGCTGCACGACTACCCGCAGTACACCGTGCGCGACCAGACCGACTACAAGGAGGAGCTGCAGAACCAGGTCGGCCAGCTGCTGAACATGGTCTACGGCCTGCTCGCCCTGGCGATCATCGTCGCCGTCCTGGGCGTGGTGAACACCCTGGCCCTGTCGGTGGTCGAGCGGACGCGCGAGATCGGCCTGATGCGGGCGATCGGCCTCTCGCGCCGCCAGCTGCGCCGCATGATCCGCCTGGAGTCCGTGGTGATCGCCCTGTTCGGCGCGCTGCTGGGCCTGGGGCTGGGCATGGGCTGGGGCGCGACCGCCCAGAAGCTCCTCGCCCTGGAGGGCCTGAACGTGCTGGAGATCCCTTGGGGCACGATCGCCGGCGTCTTCGTCGGCTCGGCGTTCGTGGGCCTGTTCGCCGCCCTGGTCCCGGCGTTCCGGGCGGGCCGGATGAACGTACTGAACGCGATCGCGACGGACTGATCCCGGGGCGCGGCCCGGGGACGGGAGGGCGGGGGCGGCGGGG
>NZ_JUJA01000146.1:142914-150488 GCF_001906585.1 Streptomyces kebangsaanensis
CCCCGCCGCCCCCGCCCCCGTTGTCCACAGCCTCCACGGCCACCCGCCCGGGCGTCGTACGCTGAAGGGACCCCCGGCCCGCCGCACGAGTCGGGCCCTTCGTGTTGCCCACCCCCGGACGGAAAAAGCCCCTCATGACCCTGCACGGTCTGCTCGACGCCGTCATCAAGGACCCCGCCCTCGCGGAAGCGATCACCGCCGCGGCGGACGGCAACCGCATGCACGTCGACCTCGTCGGCCCCCCGGCGGCCCGCCCCTTCGCGGTCGCCGCCCTGGCCCGTGAGTCCGCCCGCCCCGTGCTCGCGGTGACGGCGACCGGCCGCGAGGCCGAGGACCTGGCCGCCGCCCTGCGCTCGCTGCTGCCCCCCGAGGGCGTCGCGGAGTACCCCTCCTGGGAGACGCTGCCGCACGAGCGGCTCAGCCCCCGCAGCGACACCGTGGGCCGTCGCCTGGCCGTGCTGCGCCGCCTGGCCCACCCCAGCCCCGACGACCCGGAGACCGGCCCGGTCTCCGTCGTCGTCGCCCCCGTGCGCTCCGTCCTCCAGCCGCAGGTCAAGGGCCTGGGCGAGCTGGAACCGGTGTCGCTGAGGAGCGGACAGACCGCCGACCTGGACGATGTCGTCGACGCCCTGGCCGCCGCCGCGTACTCCCGCGTGGAACTGGTGGAGAAGCGCGGCGAGTTCGCCGTGCGCGGCGGCATCCTCGACGTGTTCCCGCCCACCGAGGAACACCCCCTGCGCATCGAGTTCTGGGGCGACGACGTCGAGGAGATCCGCTACTTCAAGATCGCCGACCAGCGCTCCCTGGAGGTCGCCGAGCACGGCCTGTGGGCACCGCCCTGCCGTGAGCTGCTGCTCACCGAGGACGTACGCACGCGTGCGCGTGTGCTCGCCGAGCACCACCCGGAGCTCGGCGAACTGCTCGGCAGGATCGCCGAGGGGATCGCGGTCGAGGGCATGGAGTCCCTGGCGCCGGTCCTGGTCGACGACATGGAGCTGCTGCTCGACGTGCTGCCCAAGGGCGCCATGACCGTCGTCTGCGACCCGGAGCGGGTGCGCACGCGCGCGGCGGACCTGGTGGCGACCTCGCAGGAGTTCCTGCAGGCCTCCTGGGCGGCGACGGCCGGTGGAGGCGAGGCCCCGATCGACGTCGGCGCGGCCTCCCTGTGGTCGATCGCGGACGTACGGGACCGCGCGCGCGAGCTGGACATGATGTGGTGGACCGTCTCGCCGTTCGCCGCGGACGAGGCGGCGTACGACGGCGGGGGCGGGGACACCCTCAAGCTGGGTATGCACGCGCCCGAGACCTACCGCGGGGACACCGCGAAGGCGCTCGCCGACACCAAGGGCTGGCTCGCGGACGGCTGGCGCACGGTCTTCGTCACCGAGGGCCACGGCCCGGCCTCCCGCACCGTCGAGGTGCTGGGCGGGGAGGGCATCGCGGCCCGCCTGGACGTGGACCTGGGACAGCTGTCCGCGTCGGTCGTGCACGTGGCGTGCGGCTGCATCGACCACGGTTTCGTCGACCCGGGCCTGAAGCTGGCGGTGCTCACCGAGACCGACCTGACCGGCCAGAGGTCGGCCGGCCGCGACGGCGCCCGGATGCCGGCCCGCCGCCGCAAGTCCGTCGACCCGCTGACGCTGGAGGCCGGCGACCACATCGTCCACGAGCAGCACGGCGTGGGCCGCTACATCGAGATGGTGCAGCGCACGGTGCAGGGCGCCACCCGCGAGTACCTGGTGGTGGAGTACGCCCCGGCCAAGCGCGGCCAGCCCGGCGACCGCCTGTACATCCCCACCGACCAGCTGGAGCAGATCACCAAGTACGTCGGCGGCGAGGCGCCCACCCTGCACCGGCTCGGCGGCGCGGACTGGACGAAGACCAAGGCGCGGGCGAAGAAGGCGGTCAAGGAGATCGCCGCCGACCTGATCAGGCTCTACAGCGCGCGCATGGCCGCGCCCGGGCACCCCTTCGGCGCCGACACGCCCTGGCAGCGGGAGCTGGAGGACGCCTTCCCCTACGCGGAGACGCCCGACCAGCTCACCACGATCGCCGAGGTCAAGGAGGACATGGAGAAGTCGGTCCCGATGGACCGTCTGATCTGCGGCGACGTGGGCTACGGCAAGACGGAGATCGCGGTCCGCGCCGCCTTCAAGGCGGTCCAGGACGGCAAGCAGGTGGCGGTGCTCGTGCCCACCACGCTGCTGGTGCAGCAGCACTTCGGCACGTTCTCCGAGCGGTACGCGCAGTTCCCGGTGAAGGTGAGGGCGCTGTCCCGCTTCCAGACCGACACCGAGGCCAAGGCGGTCCTGGAGGGGCTGCGCGACGGTTCGGTGGACGTCGTGATCGGCACCCACCGCCTGTTCTCGTCGGAGACGAAGTTCAAGGACCTGGGCCTGGTCGTCGTCGACGAGGAGCAGCGCTTCGGTGTCGAGCACAAGGAGCAGCTGAAGAAGCTCCGCGCCAACGTCGACGTCCTGACGATGTCCGCGACGCCGATCCCCAGGACCCTGGAGATGGCGGTGACCGGCATCCGGGAGATGTCGACGATCACCACGCCGCCCGAGGAGCGCCACCCGGTGCTGACGTTCGTCGGGCCGTACGAGGAGAAGCAGATCGGCGCGGCGATCCGCCGTGAGCTGCTGCGCGAGGGCCAGGTCTTCTACATCCACAACCGGGTGGAGTCCATCGACCGTGCCGCGGCCCGGCTGCGCGAGATCGTCCCCGAGGCGCGGATCGCCACCGCCCACGGCCAGATGTCGGAGACCGTCCTGGAGCAGGTCGTGGTCGACTTCTGGGAGAAGAAGTACGACGTGCTGGTCTCGACGACGATCGTCGAGTCGGGCATCGACATCTCCAACGCCAACACCCTGATCGTCGAGCGCGGCGACAACTTCGGCCTGTCCCAGCTGCACCAGCTGCGCGGCCGGGTGGGCCGCGGCCGCGAACGGGGTTACGCCTACTTCCTGTACCCGCCGGAGAAGCCGCTGACCGAGACGGCCCACGAGCGGCTGGCGACCATCGCCCAGCACACGGAGATGGGCGCGGGCATGTACGTGGCGATGAAGGACCTGGAGATCCGCGGCGCCGGAAACCTGCTGGGCGGCGAGCAGTCCGGGCACATCGCGGGCGTCGGCTTCGACCTGTACGTGCGCATGGTCGGCGAGGCGGTGGCGGACTACCGGCGGCAGCTGGAGACGGGGGAGATCGAGGAGCCGCCGCTCGAGGTCAAGATCGAGCTGCCCGTGGACGCGCACGTCCCGCACGACTACGCGCCCGGCGAGCGGCTGCGCCTGCAGGCCTACCGGTCCATCGCCTCGGCCGACTCGGAGGAGGACATCAAGGCCGTCCGCGAGGAACTCACCGACCGCTACGGCAAGGTGCCCGAGCCGGTGGAGAACCTGCTGCTGGTGGCCGGGCTGCGCATGCTCGCCCGGGCGTGCGGGGTGGGCGAGATCGTGCTGCAGGGCAACAACATCCGCTTCGCCCCGGTGGAGTTGCGCGAGTCGCAGGAGCTGCGTCTCAAGCGCCTCTACCCGGGTTCGGTGATCAAGCCGGCCGTGCACCAGGTCCTCGTGCCCCGTCCCAAGACCGCGAAGGTCGGCGGCAAGCCGCTGGTCGGGCGCGAACTGCTCGGCTGGGCCGGGGAGTTCCTGGCGTCCGTCCTGGGGTCGTAGCCAGCGGGCGCGGGCACGCCGTGCCCGCGCCGTGCCTCCGTGCCCCCCGTGTGGCATGCACATTCTCCCCGCTACCGTGGGCATCTTGGAAAAGAGACCCGCACCAGGGGCGGGACCAGGCACGTAAGGGGAGGGGCGCAGCGTGAGGCGTCTGAGGGGCGGTGCGGTCGTGGCCGCCGTCGTGGCGTTGGCCGTGACCGGTTGCACGGAGGAGATCAACGGCTCGGGCGAACCCGAGAGGGCGGCGGGCGGGGGCGGTGCGGCGCTCGCCGCCGCCGAGTCGCTGCCCGTCAAGGGGCGGTCGCCGAAGACCGGCTACGAGCGGGGCAAGTTCGGCAGCGCCTGGGCGGACACCGACTCCAACAGCTGCCCCACCCGCGACGACATCCTCAAGCGGGACCTGAAGGAGGTCGAGTTCACCGACGGCACGTGCAAGGTGTCGTCCGGCGTGCTGCGGCCGGACCCGTACACCGGCAAGGAGATCGTCTTCCGGCGCGGTCGCAGCCAGGTCGACATAGACCATGTCGTCGCCCTCTCGGACGCCTGGCAGAAGGGCGCCGCGTACTGGGACGCCGGCAAGCGCATAGCCCTGGCCAACGACCCGCTCAACCTGCTCGCCGTGGAGGCGAGCGCCAACCGGTCCAAGGGCGACGGCGACACGGCGACCTGGCTGCCGCCCAACAAGGGCTACCGGTGCGCGTACGTCGCCGCGCAGGTCGCGGTGAAGAAGAAGTACGAGCTGTGGGTCACCGCCGCGGAGAAGGCCGAGATGAAGAAGGTCCTGTCCACCTGCCCCGACCAGAAGCTCCCTTCCGGCGGCAACCCGACGAAGGCACCGGAGCGGTTCCAGGCGCGGTGACGCGACGCCGTACGGCCGGGGAGGCGGGTGTGCCTCCCCGGCCGGGGCGACGGCCCGTCACACTCCCCCCCACAGGGGTGACGGGCCGTCGGTCAGGTGGCCGGTCGGGCCGCGGCGGGACGTCAGAGCTTGTCGAGGTCCACGATGTCCTTGTCGGCGGGCGGCGTCACCGGGACCGGCTTGCCGTAGTCCGTGAAGGAGAGGGTTTCCGGCTTCTTCGCCGTGGTCTTCTCGATGCGCAGCAGATACGGCTTGCCCTCGGTGGCGACGTAGAGCGTGTAGCGGTCCTTGCCGTCGGCCTCGGTGAGGGTGAACGCGGGTGTGCCGTCGAGTGTCGTCGCCTTGCCCTTGCGGGCGACCGAGTGGGAGTCCTCGAACCCGGCGAGCAGCTCGTCGAGGTCGCAGAACTCGGTCACCTCCTTGGCGTCGTCGCTGTCGGCGTCGGCCTTCATCCAGCGGTCGGCGAGCATGTCCACCATGCTGTCGGTCTCGGACTTGGGCTCTCCCTCGCTCTCGGAGCGCAGGAGCGCCTCGTCGAACTTCGTGTAGGCGGTGTCGTCGGTCCTGATGACGTCGACGTTTCCCCCGCCCATTCCGATGGACCCGGCGCAGTGCCCTTCGCGGTCGAGGGCCAGGTCCAGCCTGACCGTGTCCTTGCCGTCGGAGATGCTGCCCTTCAAGGTCAGGGAGGTGGCGCTCCTGGTGGCCTTGAACGCCTTGTCGACGATCTCCTGCCCGGACAGGTCGGCGAACGGGGTCTGTTCGGCCGTGGACGGGGCGGACTTCGAAGCCGGGGCGGCCGTGTCCTTGCCGTCACCGCCCGCGGCCTCCGGTTTTCCGGAGCCGCACGCGGTGAGGGCGAGCAAGGCGGTGGCGGCGAGCAGGCAGAGTGCGGTGGTGCGACGCATGGGGTTCCCTCAGGGGTGTCGTGCGGTGGGTGGGGGTCCGTCAACCTCTAGAACCTGCCGTTGCCGAGCGGATCGCCGTCGGCGTCGTAGACCGTGACGAGACCGTTCTCGCTGTGCTTCCAGTCCGCGAAGGCGGAGGCGATGAGCTTGGCGGGGCCGGTTCCCTCGCCGAGGAGGCCGCCGGTGAAGTCGGTGTGGACGTCGACGCTGTCGAGGACGTCGTTCTGCTCCTCGGCGCCCCGGACCTCGGTGACGTGGGCGACGGCTTCCTTCTCCTGCGGGGTGCCGTTCTCGTTCACGAAGGCCTTGAACCGGTCCGCCCGGGAGTCCTTGGCCGCGTCGGACTCCTTCTCCTCGGCCGTGTCCTTCTTCCCGCCGGCGTCCTCCGGCGCCACCGAGCCGGACGAGCCGCCCTCGGCGCCGTCGGTGTCGGGGCCGCACGCCATCGCGCCGATGATCGCGAGACCGAGGGCGGCGTTCAGCGCGAGCCTCGTTCTCATGCCCATGAGAGGTCCCTCCCGAGAAGGGCGGCCACCTCGTTCCGGCGGCCGCTCGTTCCGACGGGTCAATCAGAACAGACTCTGTGAACCGAGTCAACGCGACTGAATGTTGTTTGTCGGTTTGTCTTGTGAAGCGGGTTTTCTGGTGCCCTTGGGTATGCTCGGCGCCACAGCGTCATCGGGAGGGAAGCCGTGCGGGAGCAGGACAACGCCACTGAGGTGACCGCCACCGGAATCGCGCGGCTCGCGGGGGTCGGCCGCGCGGCCGTCAGCAACTGGCGCCGTCGTCACGCGGACTTCCCCCGGCCCGTCGGCGGCACCGAGGCCAGCCCCGCCTTCGCGCTCGCCGAGGTCGAGGAATGGCTGCGCAAGCAGGGGAAACTCGCCGAGGTCCCGCTCCGCGAACGGGTCTGGCAACAGCTCGCCGGACACCCCGCCGGCCCCGTCACCGCCCTCGTCCACGCGGGCTGCGCCCTGCTCCTGATCAGCGACCGGCCCACCGAGTGGCTGAAGCTCGGCGGCCTCACCGACGCACGGATGGCCGAGGCGCTTCCCGGCAAGCTCGCCAGGGTGCTCACCCAACGGTTCGGTTCACAGGCCGCTGTGAACACCTCGGGCACGACCCCGGGCCATGTCGGCACCAACGGCAGTTCACAGCCGACTGTGAACACCGGCCACGCGGCCCTGGCCGCCCCCGGCCCCGCCGAGACGGCCGCCTCCGTGCCGCTGCTGAGGGGCGTCGGCGAACTCGCCGCCGAGCTCGGCACCCGCCGTACCTTCGAGTTCCTGCTCGGGCGGCAGCTCGACGCCAACCCCCGCCAGTACACGCTCACTCCGGCCGGCCCCGCCGCACTGATGGCCGAACTCGCCGGCCGGCCCCGTACCGTGCTCGACCCCGCCGCCGGCACCGGCGCCCTGCTCGGCGCCGTCCGCTCGCCGACCGCCGTGTACGCGCAGGACTCCGCTCCCGAACTCGCCGCCCTCACCGCGCTGCGGCTCGCCCTGAGCACCGACGCCGAGGTACGCGCACGCGTCGGCGACACCCTGCGCGCCGACGCCTTCCCCGGCCTCGCCGTGGACGCGGTGCTGTGCCACCCGCCGTTCAACGAGCGCAACTGGGGCCATGACGAACTCGCCTACGACCCGCGCTGGGAGTACGGCTTCCCCGCCCGCACCGAGTCCGAACTGGCCTGGGTCCAGCACGCCCTCGCCCATCTGCGCGACGGCGGCACCGCCGTCCTGCTGATGCCGCCCGCCGCCGCGTCCCGCCGCTCCGGCCGCCGTATCAGGGCCGACCTGCTGCGGCGCGGCGCCCTGCGTGCCGTGATCGCGCTGCCCGCCGGATCGGCACCCCCGTACAACGTCCCGCTGCACCTGTGGGTGCTGCGCCGCCCCACCGCCGGGGCCCGGCCCTCCCCGTCCGGACTGCTGCTCGTCGACACGGCGTCCACCGGTGACGGGCGCGCCCGCGACGACTGGCAGGCCGTGCGCTCCGCGGTCCTCGACGCCTGGCGGCCCTTCGACCGCACCGGCACGACCGCCGAGCAGCCGGGGCTCAGCCGCTGCGTCCCGGTGCTCGACCTCCTCGACGACGACGTCGACCTCGCCCCCGCCCGCCATCTGCCGCCCC
>NZ_JUJA01000146.1:150575-152531 GCF_001906585.1 Streptomyces kebangsaanensis
GGGGCCCCGCCGGCGCGCCGGCCGCTGACCACCGTCGGCGAACTCGCCCGCGCCGGCGCCCTGGTCCTGCGCACCGCCGGCAGCACCGGCCCCGCCGCCGTGACGCACCCGCGTTCCCCCGCCGCCGGGCCGGCCCGCGCGGGCGTCCCGGTCCTCACCGACCACGACGTCCTCGCCGCCGCCGCACCCTCCGGGCTGCTGCCCGACGGGGAGACGGCCGAGGACACCGTGCTCACCGAGGCCGGCGACGTCGTCGTCCCCGTCCTCGGCGGGGGAGGCGTCGCCCGCGTCGTCGACGAGCGCACCGCAGGCGCCGCGCTCGGCCGCAACCTCGCCCTGCTGCGCCCCGACCTGGCCGCGCTCGACCCCTGGTTCCTCGCCGGATTCCTGCGCGGCACCGCCAACAACCGCCGGGCCAGCAGCTATGCCTCCACCGCCACCCGGCTCGACGTGCGCAGGCTCCAGCTCCCCCGGATCCCGCTGGAACAGCAGCGGCCCTACGGCGAACGGTTCCGCGGCCTGGCCGCCTTCGAGGACGCCCTGCGGCTGGCCGGACGCCTCGGCGAACAGCTCGTCCAAGGCATGTACGACGGGCTGACCGACGGGACGGTCCCACCCGAGGCCTGACCGGGGGACAACGGTGGGAGACAACGGTTCGGTACATCCGAGGCCGGGTGTCCGAGCGGACCGATACCCTCGGAACACGCCCGGAACAACCCCGGTGGTACCGCGCACCGTACGCAACGTCCCCACAGGCGCCTCACCGGCGGCCTCGGCACTAGGAGCAGTCATGCACGGCCCCGGCTACGCGCCGCCGCAGCCTCCGCGCCCCTCGACCGCGCTGGTGGTCGTGTTCAGGGTGCTGTTCGTGGCCCTGCCGGTGCTGAGCATCGGCTTCCTGGCCTGGGCCACCATGCTGCGCGTCGCCTGCGTGACCCGTGCCCGGCGCGACTGGCTCCTGTTCGCCCTGTCGCTCGCCGCCCTGTTCGCGGCCTGCGTGTTCATCGGCTCCGACGGCACCGGCGGGCCCGGCGACCCGCAGACCTGGCGCATCGATGTCGGCATGGCACTGCTGATGCTGTCCGCGTTCGGCAGCGTCGGCTACTTCCTGTACGCGGACATCCGCCGCTTCCCGCCGCAGCCGGCCGGCCCCGGCATGGTGTACGGCTACCCGCCGTCCGTCACTCCCCAGGGCTACGCCCCGGCCCCGACCACCTACTTCCCGCCGCAGCCCGCCGCGCCCTTCGGCACCACCCCGGTCCCCGCGCCGCCGCCCGCGCAGGCCCCGACGCCCCAGCCACAGCGCCCCGCGCCCGCCCGGATCGACCAGGTCCGCGCCGAACTGGACGAGCTGAGCGACTTCCTGCGCGGCCAGGACCAGGGCCAGGACCAGGGCCAGGGCCACGGCAGGGACCGGGGTACGGGAGGCGGCCGGTGACCGCACGCGTCATCGCCGGACGCTACGAACTGTCCACGCTCATCGGGCAAGGCGGTATGGGCCAGGTCTGGACGGCCTACGACCAGCGGCTCGACCGCCGCGTCGCCGTCAAACTGCTGCGCCCCGACAAGGTCACCGGACCCGACAGCCAGGACGCCGACGAACTGCGCCGCCGCTTCGTCCGCGAGTGCCGCGTCACCGCCCAGGTCGACCACCCCGGCCTGGTCACCGTGCACGACGCCGGCAGCGAGGGCGAGGACCTGTACCTCGTCATGCAGTACGTCGACGGCGCCGACCTCGCCGACCACCTCGCCGAGCACGAGCCGTACCCCTGGCACTGGGCGGTCGCCGTCGCCGCCCAGCTCTGCGCCGTACTGTCCGCCGTGCACGCCGTGCCGATCGTCCACCGCGACCTCAAACCGCGGAACGTGATGGTGCGACAGGACGGCACCGTCACCGTCCTCGACCTCGGCGTCGCCTCCGTCCTCGACACCGACACCACCCGCCTCACCCACACC
>NZ_JUJA01000146.1:152540-197872 GCF_001906585.1 Streptomyces kebangsaanensis
CCCATCGGCAGCCCCGCCTACATGGCCCCCGAACAGGCCATGGGCGGCGCCGTCGGCCCGTACACCGACCTGTACGCGCTCGGCGTGCTGCTGCACGAACTCCTCAGCGGGAGCGTCCCGTTCGCCGGCTCCACCGCGCTCGGCGTGCTGCACCGCCACCTCTACGAACCGCCCCTGCCCCTGCGCCGGCTGCGTCCCGAGATCCCCGACGCCCTCGAATCCCTCGTCCTGCGACTGCTCGTCAAGGATCCCCAGAACCGCCCGGCCAGTGCCCAGGCGGTGTACGAGGAACTGCTGCCGCTGCTGCCCTCGCGCGGCCCGCACACCGGCGGCCCCCTCGACCCCACCCGCCCCTTCCTGCGCCCGCACGCCCCCTGGCCCGACCGCGCCGTCACCCCCGCGCCGCGCCCCGAACCGCCCACCGCCGAGGCCGGCGGCCACCACGATGTCGCCACCGCCGTCGACGAGGTCAAACGACTGCTCGGCGAGGGCCGCATCACCCAGGCCGTCGACATCCTCGGCGCGATCCTCCCGGCCGCCGCCGCCCAGCACGGTGAGCACTCCCCGGTCGTCCGCACGCTGCGCAAGCAGTACGCGGCCACGCTGATGGACGACGGCCAGTACCGGCGGGCCCTGCCCGAACTGCGGCGCCTGGCCGACGAACGGGCCGCCGAGGCCGGCCCCGCCGACCCGCAGTCCCTCCGGTTCCGCTACGACGCCGCGCAGTGCCTCGAACAGCTCGGCGAACCGGCCGCGGCGCTCACCGAGTACCGGGCCCTGCTGCCGTACTTCGAGAACCGGTTCGCGGAGAACCCGTACACGGCCGCCGACCCCGACCTGCCCTTCGAACTCCGCCGCCGTATCGGACACCTGCTGCTCGCCCTCGGCGACCGGGCCGCCGCCCACGACACCCTGCTGCGCCTGCTGCACGACGCGGAGCGCCGCCACGGCCCCGGCCACCCGCTCCCGGGCGAGGTCCGACGGACCCTGCAGTGGCTGGGGCAGGTGCACGGCTGACCGCGGGGATCGACGTCTCCGTGCTCCCGCCCGTGCGGAGCGTATGGCTCAACTCCTCATCGGCCCGCGGGGCGATGTGCCGCAACGGGAGGCGGAGGCGGATCTCCACGCCCATTCACCGGCGCGCCTGTGGAATTCTGAGCACCCGATCGCTGAGCACGGCCCCACGCTACGAGGGGAATGTCAGGTGTCGAAGTCCGCGTGCAGCGAGAGGGTTCCGCCGAGGGCGACCGCGAAGACGGTTTCCTCCACGTGACGATCGGAGGGAGCCCGGGCGAAGCGAATGATCTTCGCGTCCGGGCGTGGTGCGTAGGTAATCTTTTCCGGTCCGTGCGCTTCCTGTGATCGGTCGTCCGGGATGATCATGTAGGTCATCCGTTCGTACGTCGATCCGAAGGTGTCGCAAGCTCATGCCTCCCATGCTTCTGAACATCCTCGGCGTCCTGGGGATCCCCGTCATGATCTGGGCCGTGTGGAGCACCACCCGGCTGGCCCGGGTCAACCGGAGGGGGACGGCCGGGATCGACGTCGCCGCGTACGGGCTCCTGCCGCGTGCGGAGCTGGATCCGGCACGGGGCGGCCCGCCCGCGCCGGAGGTGGCCGAAGCCGTGCGGGCGGCCCGGGAGGGTGACTGGCGCCCGGGTGCGGCTCTCCTCGCCGCGGCGGGCCAGGACTGGGACCTGCGGTGGGACCGACTCTCGGCGCTCGCCTCCGTCGCCTCCCGGGACGAGCGGTGGCTGAGCGCCTGGCGGGCCGAACGGCCCAAGGATCCCGACGCGGCGGCCGTGTACGCACAGGCGCTGCTCCATCGGGCCTGGGACGCCCGCGGTGACGGCTGGGCCAAGGACGTTTCCGCCGAACAGGTGGCCGGGTTCAGCCAGTTGCTGCCGACCTCCCTGTACGCCGCCCAGGAGGCCGCCGCGCTGGCGCCGCACGACCCTTCCCCCTGGGTCACGATGGTCACCGCGGCCCGCGGACTGGTCCTGCCGCACGAGGAGTTCCGCCAGTTGTGGAGCGAGCTGACCGCCCGCGCCCCGCACCACTTCTTCGGGCACCTGAACGCCCTCCAGTACTGGTGCGCCAAGTGGTGCGGCTCGGACCGGCTGGCCCACCGCTTCGCGCGGGAGGCCGCCGCCTCCGCCCCCGCGCACACACTCCTGTCCGTGCTGCCGCTGGAGGCCTCCTTCGAGCAGGCGCTGCAAGGCCCCGGCCCCGTGCCGCTCGCGGGCCGGAACCCGAAATCCGAGATCAACGCCGTCCTGAACGCGGTCGCCGCCGCTCCCGCCGACGACCCGAGGCTGCCGCTGGTCCGGCATGCGCTCGCCGCTTCCCTGGTCCTGGCCGGGCGGGGCCGTGAGGCCCTCGAGCAGTTCCGGCTGCTGGAGCCGTGGGTGGGCGCGCAGCCCTGGACGTGCCACGCGGACCCCGTCGCCGCCTTCGACCGCGCCCGCGCCATCGCCGTCCTCCGCTCCGGCAAGTGGTCCGCGACCGCCGCGACCGCGGCCCGCGGCGCGTAGCGGCTGAGAGGAGCCGGGCGTCCACCGATCGGCCGTGAAGATCGCCGCCCGGCCGCTGTCGCACTTCCCGTCCCCGCGGGGCGCGGTGGTCATGACCGGCGGGTTTCTTTCGAGGAGCGGGACAGCCGAGAGGTGGCGGGAAGCGAGAGTGACTCGTGGTCATCGGTTCGACACCCACAGCGTCCGAGTATATCTATCGGTATACTTGCGTTGTGCTACAGGACGAGTGGGAGATCTACGTCGTCGACGAGGTGCGTGAGTGGATCGACGGTCTTGAGCCGGCGGCGCATGCACGGGTGGTCCAGGCGTTGGATGCCTTGGCCGAAGGTGGCCCTGGGCTGGGTCGTCCGCTCGTTGACACGATCACTGGTTCGGCGTTGAAGAACCTCAAGGAACTGCGCCCGGGGACGACGAGAGTCTTGTTCGCGTTCGACCCCTGGCGTTCGAGCATTCTGCTGGTGGCAGGGGACAAACGGGACCGCTGGAGCGAGTGGTACGAGGAAGCGATTCCCTTGGCCGAGCACCGCTACGCCGACTATCTGAAAATGCGCACGGAAGAGGAGGGCGCACCATGACCGGTTACACACGCTGGAAGGACATCCGCGCCGAGCACGTCGAACGTGCGGGCGGCGAGGAAGCCGTCGCCGAGGGCAAGCGGGAACTGCTGGCCGAGGTGCTCGGGCACCGGCTCGCCGAGATCAGGCGCTCCCGGGGACTCACACAGGAGCAGGTGGCCGAGCGGATGGGGGTCAGCAAGGGGAGGGTCTCCCACATCGAACAGGGCGCGATCTCCGGTCAGGAGGTTCTCATTCGCTACGCCACCGCACTGGGCGGCGAACTGCACCAGGCGATCTATTTCGACAACGGGGACATCGCCGCCATCGCGTGAACCAGCCGACTGGGCTCGTTCCCGGCCGGCTGGTTCCGTCCACTGGCGTGCAAGGGGGGCCCGGCGGCTCAGCCGGGGCAGGAGCACTCCGGGTCGACTCCGCACAACTCGGGACAGATCGGAGTCTCCACTCGAACCGGGGTGGTTCGATTCTTGTGGTAGGCACTTGGGTGCGTCATGACGTTTCCGGCGCTCGCGGAGTCCTGGGTGTGTGCCCGCCTGGTGTCGGCCGCCCCGGACTGGTCAGTCGTCGAATCCGGCGAGGTCGGTCCCCGGTGTGCGGCCCTTGAGGGCTTCGAGGAAGGGGTTGAAGGCGCCGGCCGGGAAGGTGAGGGTGGCCCCGGCCGGGGCCTTGGAGTCGCGGACGGCTGTGTGGGTGGGGAAGTTCGCGATCTCCACACACTCGTTGCCGTCGCCCGGGCCCGAGTAGGACGACTTCCGCCAGGTGTTCATGGGGTTCCTCACAGCTCCTTCGCCAGCCTGTGGACGAATTCACGCGACTGTTCGGGTTCGAGTGACGCGGCCTCCACCTTACGGAAACTTGTTCGGTAGGTGGTGAGCTGAGCCTCGGAATCAATGAAGGCCGAACCGTGCAGCGCGTCGCGGACCACAGTGTCAAGCCTGGGCAGGGGGCCGCCCACGTACGTCATCGTGCTTGAGGCGCGGGCGAAGCCGTCCAGGTCGAAGGGGATGACGCGCACGGTGATGTGGTCCGCTTCGGAGAGCTCGAGGAGTCGGGTGAGCTGGGCCCTTGAGGTGGCACGGTCGCTGACTCTGATCCGGAGCGCCGCCTCATGGATCACCGCTTCGTACGGGATGGTGAACTCCTGGCGCGCCTTTCGGTGCCGGATGCGCAACTCAATTTCGTCATCGGTCAGTTCCGGCAGCCTGGACGAGAAGACGGCACGCGCGTAGTCCTCCGTCTGCAACAGGCCCGGCACGTACAGGATCGCCACGTGGCGCAGGAGCCGGGCGTGGTGCTCCAACTCGGACAAGTCCAGGAACGACGTGGGGAGGAGGCCCCGGTACTCCTCCCACCAGCCGCGTGTCCGATCGGTGGCCATCGCCACCAGGGCGTCGATGAGCTCGTTGTCGGTGCAGGCGTAGTGGGAGGCGAGGCGCCGGAGTCGCTGCTCGCTCACGCCCGCGAGTGCGGACTCGATGTGGGTGATCTGGGCGGGGCTCACGCCGAGCAGCCCGGCTGCCTGGCGGGAGTTGAGACCCGCGGCCTCACGGAGTCTGCGCAGTTCGGTTGCCAGCCGCAACTGGCGTGCCGTTGGTTCGCGCCTCTTCACCATCGACTGGTCTCTCTAACGCGCTTGTGGACGCGACTCGTTCGGCGTCAGATTACGCGACCGGCTTGCCGCGTCCCTAGATTTAGATCTACCGTCGGTGATGCGACGCACACGCTGCGGCATCCCGGGGTGCTGGAAGTGCACCGCTCCGTCCTGCCATGGCGGCTGCGGCAATGCCACCGCCCGAACGCCGCCGTGGACCCGATCCCTCACCCGCCGAACGGAGTTGACCCATGCCTGAAACCGGTATCGCCACAGTCGCCGACCCCTGGGAGTACTGCCTCTACATCCCCAACGACCCCCGCGCCGTCACCGTCAGCCGCCGCACCCTTCGCCTCATCCTCTTCCGCATTGGAGGAGCTTCCTCGGCCGGCAGGCGCCTGTCCGGCAGCCTCTTGCGGATCTCCAGCGCTGCACGGTCGGAGGTTTTGAAGAACCAGTCGACCAAAGAGCCCAGGAACACCAGCGGCATGCAGGGCTCTCCGTGCACCGCCTGGATCTCCAGGTGTCCCTGGCTGTCCAGGCTCAGTAGGAGAGCGAGACCAGCCCCAGAGCCGCCGACGCGCACACGAACAAGTCAGCGGAAATATTGCTTGAAATCCCCTTGCGGATCTTAGCCTCCTCAGAAGGAGCATGCCGCGCCTTACGGACCTGCTTACGGACTTCACGCATGGCCTTCTCCGCAGTCCCGAATCGACGGTCGATCAGGGACCCGGCGAATCCCACCACAAGATGCCCCTCGTCCTCAAGCCCCTGTCCCTTCTCATGAACGATCAGACTTCCTCCGGGACTCAACTCGACCTTGTATATGGCGCTGTAGGGGATCGAGAAGAAGAACAGTGGATTGACAATCGTCAGACACGTCTCCTGCAAGTGAATCCGAGAGCTTGTCATTCGCAGGCAGACTGCACCCGGAAGCAGCATCAAGGCTGCTCCCTCAATCGCCTCTGACTGCTCCTTTATGAATCCCCCAAAAATACTGAGAGAAGACGCCGCAATGAACCCCAAAAGGATCAGGAAATTTAGTATCCGATGGGAAGGGCGCCGAAGAACGCGCCCAGAATTTATTCTGGCATACTTCACACATACCTCCACTCTTTCGATAGATATCGAAGAATCGAGAACTTGCAGAAAGCACCCGAGCCGGCTTGCTCATTCAGCAGGATCCTATCTGCTTCCCCACACTGAGGTCCCCAGCACCACAGAATCCGAAGTTGAACCCAGCATTCGTGGCCATATTACCGCGAGTCGCGGCCCAGCCCATCGTTCTCGGCGCACCTCAACAGTGACTCACTCGAAGGCATTTTTGGTGAAAGCGGCAAGCCAATCTACGGCCGACCGGACGAGCATCTTTAGCGGCTAACAAAAATCGAGGTGATCGCAAGCCCAAAGGCTATTAGCACGGATGCCTCGACGACTACATCCCGAACAACCCCGCGCCGCACGGCCAGGTCGGAATCGCGTTTGTCGCGAACCTTTTTCTTGGCTTTATTGATTTCTTTCGCCGCTCTTTCCGCTGTACGGAAATGCCGATCTACAAGCGATCCGGCAAACCCAATTGAGTAGACCTCGGCGTCTTCCTCGGGAACCCCCTTTACATACATGACCAGACCTCTCCCACGACCCCCTTCTGCCTTATGCAAGAAATCGTAAGGAATCTCACGCCAGGCCATACAGTTGACAACCAGGATCCCCGTGGGCATCAGGTGCACACGAGACCTTGTCAAGCTATACGTGCCGGCGTTCGCAATGAGAACCAAGGCCGCCGCCCGCAACGCATCCACATCCGGCCTCCTGAACCCATCCAAAGCGGCGAAAGCCGCCACACCCCCATACGCAAAGGGTGTGAGCCATGAGATCACCTTGAACGACTTCCTCCATAGAATCACACCAGATTTGATGCTGCGGTAACGTCCCATTCGTCTCACTCTTTCACTAATCGGGTGGTCGGCAGATGAGAATCTGCCGACCACCCGCTATTTCATCATGTCACCTCTGAGGCATCAGCAGGAACCGAATTGGCTGCCAACACTCAGACTTCCGGCGCCACAGAATCCGAAGTTGAACCCCGAATTGGTTCCGATGGTGCCTCGTGTCGCTGCCCAGTCGACGGGCCCGTCCCTCCATATCGCGCCACTGGTCGTGGTGGCAGGCCGCACTCGCACTGGAGTTCGCGCAATGGCGCTGCCCCATAGTGCTTCCTTGCTCGTTGCACCGCCCCAGCGCGCGAACTTGAACGCCGAAACGCCACCAAAAGCGCCCCATGCGAGATTCTTACCGTACGTAGACATCTCCCACTTTCCGGTCGTAACGCGATCACCAAGCAAGGTGGCAGTTGCTACCGCGACCCCCGCACCCACGCAAAGTCCGGCCGACACCACAAGGCAGGCTGCAAAAGCTGCTCCCGGTAGGACTCTGTCCTTCCAGCCATCCCACGTGCCGAAGGTTTTCTTGGTCTCGCGTCCGAGCTTGGACCAGAAGCCCTCGTCCTGCTTGTTCTTCTTGCTGGTCTTCTTTGTGCTCACCGATGTGGTGGCCTTCTTGGCGGACTGGTTCTTCTTCGCGGTGTGGTGTTTCTTCACCGTGTACTGCTTGGTCGACGCTACTGTGCGTTTGAGGACCTTTTTCGCGCTCCGAGCGACCTGCTTGACCTTCTTGACAACCTTCTTTTTGACCTTCTTGGCCACCTTCTGGACGGTCTTGTTCTGCTTGACCTTCTGGACGACCTTCTTGACCGTCTTGGTGGCCTTCTTCACCACGCTCTTCACGCCGCTGACGATCTTTCCGAAGAAGAGTCCGTCAGGGTCGGAGAAGGTGACCGGGTTGTTGTTCGAGTAAGCGTACGCGTTCATCCGCTGCGACGAGCCGACGTCCGTCATCGGGTCGACGCTGATGAACCGACCCAGCGAGGGATCGTAGGCTCGGGCTCCCAATTGGGTGAGACCGGTGCCGTCCACCGTTCCCCCGACAAAGCCCTGGCTCCCGGGCCAGTACGCCGCGGCCGAGACCGCTCCCCGGGACTCGCCGAACGGAGCGAAGGAGCGGCGCTGCACCTCCTGGGTGGTGGCGTCGATCGCCGTGGTCGCCGTCCCGTGGTGGTCGTCGAACAGGAACTGGAGCGCCCCGCCCGTGCGGACCGCGACCGTGTCGCCGTCGAAGTCGTAGTACCGGGTGCCCTCCTTCTTGCCGGCCGGGGTGAGCAGCAGCTCGTTTCCGCCGGGCAGGTAGAGGGTGGTGCCGGTGCCGTCCTTGCGCAGCAGGCGGTTGCCGTCGGCGTCGTAGGTGTACTCGGTGGTGGAGCCGTTCTCCTCCTCCACCTTGGCGAGCTGGTTCTCGGCGTCCCAGGTGAGCTTCTGGTTCCGGCCGCCGGTGTCCCGGGTGGTCATGTTGCCGGTCGCGTCGTACGCGAAGGTGCCCGTGACCGTCTCCGTGCCGTTCTTGGTGGTGCTCACGGAGGTCAGCGCGGTCGGCTTGGCGCCGCCCTGCTTCGCGTAGTGGTAGGTGCGCCGCACGTCCTGGGCGGTGTTGCCGGAGGTGTCGTGCCGCACTTCCTCGGTCCGGTTGCCCATCCCGTCGTAGCGGTACGACAGCCAGTACGGCTCGGGGCCGCCGACGGTTTTCGCGCTGGCAGGGGCGGCGCAGTCGTCCTTCGCCGTCCACGCCTCGCTGATCCGCTGGAGCGCGTCGCTGACGAAGCACTGGGTGTCCGTCAGCTTGGTGTCGTCCTGGCCGGTCACCGTGGTGATCTTGTTGATGTTGCCCGCGAGGTCGAAGGAGTACTGCGTGTCCTCGACGCGGGACGGTGCCATGGTGCGGTCCGTGGTGGTCCGCAGCAGCTCACCGGTGTGCTCGTCGTAGGACCAGGTGCGGTACAGCCTCCGTGCCTGGTCGTTGAACTCGTTGCGCAGCAGACGGCCGAAGGGGTCGTAGGTGGCGGAGTTGACCAGGATCCGGCCGCCCGCGGTCAGGCCCTGCGCCTGGTCGTCGGCGCCGTACCGGGTGGCCACCCGCTCGGCGGGCAGGTTGCCCAGGGCCGGCTGGTTGACCTGGCTGAGCAGACCGGACCGCTCGTTGTAGCCGAACCCGAAGGCGTACGTGCCGGCGAGCGCGCCCTGCGACGACGGGATGGTCACCTCGATGCCGGTGGGCTGGTAGTCGTCGGTGTAGCCGGTGATGCGCTGCACGTAGGCCTCGCCGTTCACGTACCGGCGCGACTCGTCCATCTCACCCTTGGCGACCGAGTCGTACTTCCACTCGGACAGCACGGTCGACCCCTGCTTGAGCGCCGTAGGGCGGCCCAGCTGGTCGTAGACGCTGGTCAGGACCACACCCCGGGAGTCGGTCGTGGTGAGCTGCCGGTCCATCGAGTCGTAGGTGGTGTCGAGACTGCCCAGGTCCGGGTCCTCGGAGTGGGTCTCCCGGCCGCGCGCGTCGTACGTGTACGTGCGCACGTTGCCCGCCGGGTCGGTGATCCGCTCCAGCAGGCCCCGCTTGTCGTAGCCGTACGTGAGGGACTGCGAGGTGGTGCGGGCCTCGTTGGTGTACTCGATGACCTCGACGGTCCTGCCGAGCGCGTCGGTGACCGTGGTGTTGGACGCGCCGCCCTTCGGCGGGACGACCGTGGTCTGGTTGCCGTCGTACACCGTCGTGGTGCGCCGGGTCTCGGTGCCGTACTTCATGGCGACCGACAGGGTCGGGCGGCCGGCGCCGTCGTAGACCATCCGGGCCACCGCCGGCGCCTTGGTGTCGTCGCCGGCGACCAGCTCCGGTTCCGGTGCGCCGGTGGCGTAGTAGTCGTCGAAGACCTTCCAGTTCAGGCCCCGCGAGTCGTACTGCGTCTCGGTCAGTACCCGGCCGGTGCCGGAGCTCGACGGGGACTGGGTCTGGCGCTCGCGCAGCAGACCGTCGTAGATCTCGTAGCTGGTCTCCGTCGAGCCGTCGCCGCGCAGCTGCCGGGTGGTGACCACCGGGGGCTCGGTGCGCGAGATCCGGTACTCGTAGGCCGCGTTGGGCGAGTCGGGGTAGTCCGCCTTGCTCCGGCCGGGCTCCCAGACGCCCGTCAGCCGTCCGAGGGCGTCGTAGCCGAGTTCGGTCCGCTTGCCGTTGGCGTCGGTCTCCGCGACCGGCACACCGCGCACCGGGTCCAACTCGGTGATGAGGGTCTGGCCGAGCGGGTTGGTGTCGACCGTCTTCGTCGGCATGCCGGTGGCCGGGGTGTAGGCCGTCAGGACGCTGTTCTGCTGGGTGTCGGTGACCTTCACCGGGCGGCCGTAGGAGTCGTAGACGGTGGTGGCGGCGTCGATGAAGCCGGTGCCCGCGCCGTCGTTCTCCCGCTGGAGCGTGGCGTTGCCCTTGGTCGGGGCGGCGCCCAGCGTGGTGGAGCCGTCGTAGTAGGTGCGGGTCTCCGAGATCAGCTCACCGGGCGCCGCGCAGGTGCCCGCCGTCGCCTTCTCGGAGGCTTCCAGCTCCAGGATGTTCGCGGCGGTGTTCCGGGCGTACGTGGTGACGGTGCACGACTCGTCGCCGGACTTGGCGGTGTCGCCGTACTCGGTCTCGGTGGCGACCATGCCGTACTCGTCGAAGGTGCGCTCCGTCCTGGTGCGCAGCCAGCCGCCGCCCTTGGCCGGGGCGCGGGTGGTCTGCGCCTGCACCCCGGTGATGTCGGAGGTCAGGTCCGGCAGACCGGGACGGGCCCGGGTCGCCGTGGGGCCCTTGCGCCACGGGGTGGAGGTGTCCTCGGAGATCACCTCGCTGCCGTTGTAGGTGATCTCGGCGCGTTCCTCGCCCGCGAAGGACGGGTGGTCGGCGACCTCGTTGCCCTCGAAGTCGGCGACCTTGGCTCCGGATATGCCGCGGAAGTAGCGGGTGCGGCTGTCCAGCCGGGTGCCGTCGGTGCCGTTGCCGCCCTGGGTGCGGACCTCACCGTAGCCGCGGTAGTCGCTGTAGGTGCGGTGGTCGGCCTGGGTGAACTCGTCCTCGCTCTTGGCCCAGGCGGCACCGCCGATGTAGGTGTAGTCGGTCTGCTGGGTGGGCGAGCCGCCGACCAGGTCGTTCTCCAGGACCCGGGTGACGACGTACTTGTGGAACCAGTCCTTGATCGGCTTGTGGTCGGCCGCGGGGGAGTCGGACGACGACCAGTACACCGGGTAGCAGCGCCGGGTGTTGGAGGTCTCCGAGGGGAGGTCCCCCGGCTTGCAGTCCTTGTCCGAGTAGGTGATGCCGATGCTGGAGCCGGTCTCGGTGTCGATCTCCTGGACCCGGTAGCGCACCAGCGGCGGAATGCCGTCGCCGGTGGAGTCCACGCGGTTCGGGAGCTGGACGCCCTTGAAGGTGATCTCGGGCAGTGCCTTGCTGGAGCCGTCGCTCGCGTAACCGGTGCGGGTGATGCCGGCCAGCCACAGGGCCGGGGTGGATCCGTCACCGGCGTCCGGGAACTGGTGGCGCAGGGTCCAGTTGTCGACGTTCTTGTATCCGGAGCCGACGAGGACCTTGGTGGTCACCTGGGTGAGCCGCTTGGTGGTCCAGAAGGTCGGCGCGATGCGGTCCTTGCAGGTGTCGCCGGCCTTGCACTCCTGGTCGACCGGGACGTCGGGCCAGCGCTTGGCGTTGGCCGTGGTCCGCTTCGCCGGGTCGCAGTCGAAGCCGGAGTCGGGCAGGCACCGCTCGGCGACCGTGAACTCCACCTTGGCCATCGCCGCGTTGGTGGCGTAGACGTTGTCGGAGCGCAGCCCGTACTCGATCCGCAGCGGGTAGCCGCCGCGGACGTACTCGGTGGGCGTGCCCAGCCCGGTGGTGAGGGAGACGTTCCGGCCGTAGCGGTTGGTCTCGGCCGCGTAGTAGTAGGCCTTGGCGTTGCCGCTGGTGTCGACGACGTAGTCGAGGTTCCAGCGCCAGGCCTGGTCGCAGTACGAGTTGGCGAAATCGGTCGCGTGACACGGCTCGCCCGCCTGGTTGCCGTGGACCGGGACCGTCCACGTGGAGCGGGTCTCGGTCTTCCCCGAGGTCCAGCCCGGCAGACGGTTGTAGCCGAAGTAGTACTGGGTGCCCTCGGTGTCCGTGACCCGCCAGTACTCGCCGTCGTTGTCACCGTTGGCGCGGGCGGTGTCCTTGAGGCGCTCGACCTTGGTGCCGTCGTCGTCCTTGAGCTTCCAGACGCCGCTCTTGTCGTCCTTGACCAGCTCGTGGCTCTGGCCGTTCAGCGACAGGACGGCGTTGTCCGTGCCCCAGCACAGGTCGCCGTTCTTGTTCTTGTTGTTGCCGTCCTTCATGTCGTCGTTGCAGGACGTGTAACGACGCTCGATGCTGTTCTCCGTCAGCGACCAGCCGTCGCCGACCCAGTTGGTCTGGTTGTTGGTGGCCGAGGTGCGGCCGTCCAGGGACTGGGAGGAGTAGCTGAGCCCCAGTTCGGGGTCGAGGCCGCCGGGCGTGTCCGGGGTTTCCAGGGGATAGCCCCAGGTGAAGTTGCCGGAGGAGTCGCCCGCCGTCCACTGTCCGGACGGGCTGAGCGGGGTCGCCTTGTAGTCGCCGTTGGCGCCGGACGACGCGGCGGTGGCGGCGAGCAGGGTGACCCCGGGGCCGGCGGCGAAGCCGGTCACCGAGGGCCGGTCGCCGGATGCCGGGGCGACCGGGTCGCCGGAGGCGTCCGGGGCGGCGCCCAGCGGTACGTCCGCGGTCAGCGTCTGTCGCTCGGCGTCGTTGTCCGCGGGGAGCGCGGTGCCTGCGCCACAGTCCTTGGCATCCGCAGACTCCAGTGCGCAGGAAGGAAGTTGGCGCAGAGTGAGACGGGACGCCCAGTCGGCGCCGTAGTGGTCGGCCAGCGCCGAGTAGTCGAGGCTCACTCGGGCCGAGGTCCGCTTCAGCGCGTCATCGGCGCGCACCGCGAACACCAACCCGGTCACGCCGAGCCGACGGGTGGTCCGCTGGTCGAGCACCTGGATCCGGGCGCTCTGCGGCGCGGCCTCGTGCGCGTTGGGCGGAGTGCCGACGCGTACCGGCAGGGTGCCCGCGCGCGTCAGCCGCCCGCGGTCGCCCGGCAGGTCGACGACGGCCGTGCCCGGCTTCGGCAGCGCGGAGCCGGGGCGGACGGCACGGGCGTCACGAGCCGCGTCGTCCGACTTTCCCGCCTTTCGGCTTTTGACCGGAGAAACCGGGACAGGCGGCGTCTTCTCCAGGTCAATAAGGCGCAATCCGCTCGCCGCAAAGGCTGCTTCGGCGCTTATGAGACCACTGACCAGAACTACGGACACGGCGACGGAAACGGCTCTTGTCCATTTTCTTCGCATTGCCGATGATCTTGGCTGGATGTATCCGCCAGGTGTTGGTGGACGGCTCACCGTACCCCCTTGTGAAGAAGTGTTGATGCAGGTGAAGGATATTCGTCACCGATCTTCAGGGAAGGTTCGAAGCCGGCCACAGATGGCTGAAAATCGACTGTCTTTTTGAGTGGGGGCTCATTTATACAACATATTGTCCAATTTGCTCGTTCGGGGATATGGCTATTCTCTGTGCGTTTGGCATCACCGTTTCTACACAGGCTTGTCGCGTTCGCCCCGGTCTTGTGCAGTCGTGCACTCGGAGGGCGAAACGCGGGGGAGGGAAAAGACTTGTCACCCACACCACGCCCCGACCGGGGACGGCGAAGACTGCGTCCCGTGGTCATCGGCACCGTCGCGGCCGGGCTCCTCGGCGTCTGGCTGCCCCTGACCGCCACCGCGGTTCCGGCCGCACCGGCGGAGCCGGAGGACGCGGCCGCTCGGTCCGCGGCCGTCAAGGCCCTGAAGCGTGCCGAGGAGACCGGGAACCCGGTCGAGGTCGTCTCCGAACGCGGCGAGTACTCCAGTACGTTCGCCAACCCGTCCGGCACCTTCACCCAGGAGACGTACGCGGTACCGGTACGGGTCCGCCAGAACGGCCGGCTGGTCGACGCCGATCCGACCCTGGTGCGTGACCCCGACGGCACCGTGCGGCCCAGGGCGACCTCCGCCGCGATGGAGTTCTCCGGCGGCGGCGACGCCGCCATGGCGACCATCCGACGCGACGGCCGCAGCATGTCCCTGGGCTGGGACGGCAAGCTGCCGAAGCCGGTGCTGGACGGCGACACCGCCACGTACCCCGAGGTCCTCCCCGGGGTGGACCTGAAGCTGCGGGCCGGCGTCACCGGATTCCAGCAGCTTCTCGTCGTCAAGACCCGTGAGGCCGCGGCCGATCCGCGCATCGCCCGGCTGAACTTCCCGGTCAGCGCGGACGGCGTGCGCGTGAGCACCGACTCCTCCGGGAACCTCACCGCCGTCAACCCCGCGGGCCAGGAGGTCTTCACCGCTCCCACACCGTTCATGTGGGACAGCTCCGGCGTCCCGAAGGACGTGGAGCCGAGCGGCAAACGCTCGCTCGCCGCCGCCCTCGACGGGGACGCGGAGCCCGGAGAGGAACAGGACGGCTTCACCCGCGCGGACGGTGCCAAGGAGGACGTGGTGTCCGCGACCGTCGAAGGCGGTGTCCTGAAGCTGACGCCAAGTCAAGAGCTGCTCACCGCCGAGGACACGGTCTTCCCGGTCCACATCGACCCGTTCGTCTCCGGCGCCCGCAACAACTGGACCGCGGTCTCCAAGGTGTACCCGACGACCTCCTTCTGGAACCAGTCGGACAACGTTGCCCGGGTCGGCTACGAGTCGGACACCGGAGGCACCTGGCGCTCGCTGTTCACGATGGACACGCGTAACCTGGCCGGCAAGTCGATCGTGGACTCGACCTTCCGCATCAAGGAAACCCACTCCTGGTCCTGCACCAAGAAGCCCGTCGACCTGTACGCCACCGGCGCCATCAGCTCCGCCACCACCTGGAGCAAGCAGCCCACCTGGCCCACCACACCGCTCGCCACCGTGATCGACGCCAAGGGCTGGTCCAGCACCTCCTGCCCGGCGGGCAACCTGGAGTTCAGCGTCAAGAGCAGCGCCGTCAAGGCGGCCGACGGCAAGTTGGCCACCATCACCCTGGGCCTCCAGGCCAACGAGAAGGACACCTTCGGCTGGAAGAAGTTCGACGCCAAGACCGCGGTCCTCTCCACCGAGTACAACTCGCCGCCCGCCGCTCCCTCCGCCCTGGACACCGTCCCCAGCACCAAGAACGCCGCGGGCTGCGGTGACACCGCGCCGTACGGCTACATCGGTGACACGGACATCCAGCTCACCGCCAAGGCCAGCGATCCCGACGGCGGCACGGTCGACGTGAAGTTCCACCTCTGGGCGACCGGCCACCACCCCAACGACGACCCGAACGGCGTGCTGATCGTCAACCAGACCGTCGCCGTCACCTCGGGCTCGGTCGCGCGGCTCACCGTCGCCAAGTCCAAGCTCACGCCCCACCTGTCCGTCGCGAAGGGCAACTTCTCCTGGAAGGCACAGGCCAGCGACGGCAAGCTGACCAGCGACTGGACCCCCACCAAGGGGGCTCCCGGATGCCGCTTCGTCTTCGATCCGGTACGCCCCAGCACTCCGCCGGTCGTGAGTTCGCCGCAGTTCCCGGACGGTTCCGCGGGCTGGCCGGTCAACACCTCTCCGGTCCGCACCAAGGGCGTGTTCACCCTCGGCCCGGGAGCGGCCACGGACATCGCCTCCTACGAGTACTGGTCCACCATGGACGCGAAGGTGGTCACCAAGGCCCCCACCGGGCTGAACGGCTCGGTGACCGTCGAGCTGACGCCGACCAAGGCGGGACCGCAGTACCTCTACGCACGCGGTCTCGACCGGGCGGGCAACCGCTCGGACACACGGGCGTACCTCTTCTACGTCAACGGCGCCCAGGTGGCCGACAAGCTCGGTGACATCAACGGCGACGGTCACCCCGACCTGTGGGCGACCGACAGCGCCGGCACACTCCAGCGCTACTTCGGCGACGGCACCGGCAACGCGGTCAAGGTGAGCGAGCCCGCCTCCGCCGCCGGCCGCTACAAGGACGCCCTGACCACCCGCCGGGGCGACTGGACCGACGACGGGTACGAGGACCTGATCGCGCTCTTCCACGACGCCAAGGAGCGGCGGGACCGGCTCTGGGCCGAGCCCAACGACGGCACCGGCGCGATCGACCCGGCCGAACGCCGGGAGCTCGATGTCTGGTCGCCCGAGAACAACCACTGGCAGGGCGCCGACCAGATCATCGCCATCGGCGACGTCGACGGGCCGCTGGACCTCGACGACGACGGCGTCCTCGGCCCCGACGACCGGCCCGGCTACCCGGACCTGCTGGTGAAGAAGGGCGACCAGCTCTGGCTGTACTACGGCTCACCCTCCGGCTACCTCGACGAGTACGCCGACCAGCCGCCGGTCCTGCTCGGCGCCGGCGGCTGGTCCTCGCTGGACCTGGCGGCCCCGGGTGTGATGAGCGAGGGCGCGGGCGGTACGGCGATCCTCGGCCGTGAGAAGGCCACCGGAGAGCTGTACCTGTTCACCGCCACCGGTCCGAACGGTGCAGGACTCGGGTCCCTGGCGGGCCGTATCCAGGTCGGCAACAACTGGACCGCCGCCAACCGTCCGCTCTACACCGCCGTCCCCGACATGCGCGGTGACGGCAAGCCCGGCCTGTGGGCCACCGGGGGCAACGGTGACCTGTTCACCTACGCCGACATCCGGGGCCGGGGCACGGTCATCGACAACGGATTCCAGGGCTTCCGTTCACTGAACTGACTCCGGAGCCAGCCTGTTTGTCCTGCCCGAGGACCGGGCACCCGCCGCGCCCCGGGGTACGCCCCGGGGCGCGGCGTCGCGTCCGGCGTCGGCTCCGCCCGTCCCGTGTGCGCGCCCGGGGACGGTTCGCTCCGGTCCGCGCGGGCTCGGGACTCCTTGCGCAGTGCGTCGACGATGAGCCGCGTGAGTTTCCGCGCCGTCGCCTGGCTGGGCCGGCGCCGCCTGACCGACAGGTCAGCGCGTCACCGGGAACGCCGCCACGAACCGCGGCCCGTCTCCCAGGTGCTGGACCGGGAACGAGACCTTCAGGCCCTGCTCCTGGCCGGCCACCGACAGGTGGGTGACGTAATGCAGGCCGAAGAAGGCCTTCTTGGAGCCGCCCGCGGTGACATACGCGCGGGGGAGGTTGAGCACCAGCCTGCCCGGCTTCTTGCCGCGGTTGCCGTCGAAGAACAGCACGCGCTGGTTCGTCAGGACGATGTACAGCGGCTGGGGCGCCACCGTGGCCATCACCGTGCCCGCGCTGAGGATGCCGACCGCGGCGGCGGCGAGCGCCTGCCTGCCGATGGAGACCGAGCCGACCCCGGCCAGGCTCGTCAGCTCCACGTGCTCGTCCGCGAGGAGCAAGGGGGCGACGGCCTCGCGCAGTTGACGGGCGCGGCGGGCGTTCAGGGCCATGGGGAACTCCGTTGGGCGGGGCGGTCCCGGCGAGAGGCGCCCGTCGATCTTGACGGGCGGACGTTAGGGAGATCAGGTGAACATCAGGTGTACGGAAGGTGTGTGCACAGTCAAGCGGCAGTTGTTTTCGTGCCGCGTCCTGTGCCGCCCGACCTGCGGGCTTCCCGGTGCCGTCCCCGTCACCGGCCTCGCTTAGGATCCGCCGCATGTCGTTCGCCTCTTCCGCGTCCTCCCCGCCGCCCGACTTCGAGGTCGCCTCCGCCTTTCCCGAGGCCGTCCGGCTGCGGCAGGACGCCGCAGCGGGGGACTGGACCTCGGTGCGTCAGTACGTCGACTCCCTGCCGCAGGGCACCGACCGGGCCTTCGCGGTGCGCGTGCTGGCCGAGGTGCCGGGCGTCGAGCAGTCGCTGCGCGAGCTGGTCGCCACCGCTCCGGACGACGTGTTCGCCCTGACCGTGCTCGGCGCCCGCGAGATCGAGATCGGCTGGGAGATCCGCACCGCGGCGCGCGCCGAGGACGTCGGCCACGAGCAGTTCGCCGCCTTCCACGCGCACCTGCGGGAGGCCGAGAAACGGCTCATCCGGGCCACGGCCCTCGACCCGTCCCACGACGCGGCCTGGGCCGAGCGGCTCAACACCGCACGAGGACTGGAGCTCGGGCAGAACGAGGCGCGGCGCCGGTACGACCGGCTGGCCGCTCATCATCCGCACCACTTCACCGGCCAGGCCCGCCTGCTCCAGCAACTGTGCCCCAAGTGGGGCGGAAGCTGGCAGGCCGCCCACGGCTTCGCCCAGGAGTGCCTGCGGGGCGCTCCGGACGGGGCCCTGAACGGCGGTCTGGTCGCGGAGGCGCACCTGGAGCACTGGCTGGAGCTGCGGGAGGGGCGGGAACGCACCGAGTACCTGCGGCAGCCCCACGTCCACGCCGAACTCGTCGAGGCCGCCGAGCGCTCCGTGGCCCACCCGCACTACCGGCCCACCTACGGATGGGTCACCGTCCAGGGGTGCTTCGCCGCCCTCTTCTCGCTGATCGGGGACCGCGCACGGGCCGCCGCGCACTTCCGTGCACTGGGCAACCTGGCCTCGGAGTACCCGTGGAGCTACCTGGGCAAGCCGGCCGACGCCTACGTCAAGCACCGCGACGCCGCCCTCGCCCCGGGCTGACGGCCCACGGCACCGGGCATCCCGAGCCCGCGGGCCCGTAATCCCGCGGGCCCGTAATCCCGAGGGTCCACTGGGCCCGCCGGGTCCACCGGGTCCACCGGGTCCACCGGGTCCACCGGGTCCACCGGGCCCGCCGGGCAGGCCGGGCCCGCCAAGCAGGCCGGGCCCGCCGGATCCCCCCTCCCCGGGCACGCCCGACTCCCCCGGCACGCCCGAACCCCACCAACGTGACGAACACGCCGAACAGAGGCCGAAGATGAACCCGCAGGCCGCCGTCCACCGCACCGAGACCGACGGCATACCCACCCTCTTCGCACAGGCCGCCGGGCCGATGCGCGCCGGACTCGTCTTCCGCGTCGGCGTCGCCGACGAGACGCTGGCCAGGGCCGGCGTCACCCACCTGGTGGAGCATCTGGCCCTGCACCGCCAGGGTCTGGCCGACTACCACTTCAACGGCGCCACCAAGGCCGCCTTCACCCACTTCCACGTGGAGGGCTCCGAACACGAGGTGGTCGCCTACCTGCAGGGCGTCTGCGCCTCCCTCGCCGCCCTGCCCATGGAGCGCCTGGAGACCGAGAAGGAGATCCTGCGCACCGAGGAGTCACGGCGCGAGACCCCCCAACTGCCGCTGTGGCGCTACGGCGCCCAGGGATACGGTCTGGTCAGCTACCCGGAGTGGGGTGTGCGGAACCTGGGCCCGCAGGACGTGGAGGCCTGGGCGCAGACCTGGTTCACGCAGGGCAACGCCGTGCTGTGGGTCGCCGGTGAGCGTCTGCCGGCCGGGCTCACGCTCAGGCTGCCCGCCGGTCCGCGCCGTTCCCTGCCCGCCGTCACCTCCGCCCTTCCCGCCACCCCCGCCTACTTCTCCGACGGTACGGGCGGCGTGCTGCTGGACGCCGTCGTCACCGACAGCACCGCCGCCCGGCTGTACGCGGGCGTTCTCGAGCGGGAACTGTCCCGCGCCCTGCGCCAGGAGGGCGGCTACTCGTACACGGCGGCCACCGACTACACCGCGCGCCGTGACGGTTTCGCCCTGGTGACGGCCTTCGCGGACGCCCTGCCCGCCAAGCAGGACGCGGTGCTCGGCGGCTTCGTCGACGTCCTCGCCGGGCTCCAGGCGGGCCGGATCGGCCAGGGCGACCTGGACGCGGTCCGCACCCGCGCCGACAGTGCGCTGGCCGCGCCCGACGCGGCCGTACTGCGGCTGCCCGGCGCCGCGGAGGACCTGCTCGCCGGACGGCCCTCGCGCACCCTCGACGAACTGCGCGCCGAGTTGCGGGCGGTGACGCCCGAGGACCTGCACACGGTGGCCGTGGAGGCGGCGGGAACGGCTCTGATGCAGGTGCCCGGTGGGCACAGCGCGGACTGGGCCGGGTACACGGAGGCCCCGACGGGTTCGTCGTACGCCGTGACCGGGCGGCGGTTCGCCTCGAGGAGCCGTGACGGTTCGGCGCTGATCGTGGGCGAGGAGGGGGTCAGCGTGACGGCGGGCGCGCGGGACGGCACGGAGCACGCGGCGACCGTGCCCTACCGCGCCTGCGCGGCCATGCTGAGCTGGCCGGACGGCGGCCGTCGGCTCATCGGCACCGACGGTCTGGTCGTCGACCTGGAACCCGGTCTGTACGGCGTCGACGCGCACACCATGGCGACCGTGGACGCCGCCGTGCCGCCGACCGCGGTGGTGTGGATGCCGCCCCGGCAGCGGACGCCCGCGCCGGAACCGGGACCGGCCCCTGACGGGAGCGGCGCGTCCCGCGCAGGTTCGCCGGGCCGGGCCGCGCCCACCCGGCGGACCGGCGGCCAGACGGCGACCCTGGTCGTCTTCGGGCTGCTCAGCGCCCTGTTCGCCTTCCTGGCTCTCTCGTTCACGGTCTTCGGTGCCGACGATCCGGAGACCAGCACCGGTGAGTGGCTCGCCATCGCGGGCTTCATGTGGGGACTCACCGGCCTGCTGGCCTGGCCGGCTGTCGGCGTCCTGCGCCGTACCCGGCGGATGTGACCGGTGGCGGGGGCCGCCGTTACCACCTGCCGCAGGCGACATACATGTTTTTGCTGTGCCTTGAGTGATTTTTGCGGCCGGTGAGACGAATACTTTGGGGCCCGGAGGGGGTGCGTCGGTTACCGTGCTCCGGTAACGCGCACGGCACGTACACGACAACAGGGGTGGGGATGGCCGAGCACCGGCAGTCGAAGAAGCGCAGGTACATCACGTGGGCGGCGGTCGGGGCCGTCGTCGCCGCCGGTGCCGGGATCGCGGCGCAGACCTCCATGGCGGCCACCACCTGGCCCGCGCAGAAGACCTTCACCGGCCGCGCCTTCGACACCTGCACGGCGCCCTCGCTGAGCGCCATGAAGGCCTGGAACACCGGGTTCTACGGCGCCGCCGCCGTCTACATCGGGGGCAAGAACCGCGGCTGCGCCCAGCCCAACCTCACCGCCTCCTGGGTGAAGTCGGTCAGCTCCATGGGCTGGAAGCTCATCCCGCTGTACGTCGGCGCCCAGCCGCCCTGCCAGAAGAGCGCCAACCCCGAGCGGCTCACCGCCGCCACCGCCGCCTCCCTCGGCACCGCCGACGCCAAGGACGCGGTGGCCAAGTCGGCGGCGCTCGGCCTCAAGGCCGGCAGCCCGGTCTACCTCGACATGGAGCCGTACGACATCACCGACAAGGCGTGCAACGACGCCGTGCTCACCTACGTCCGCGCCTTCAACAAGGAACTGCGCGCCAAGACGTACCGGGCCGGCTACTACGGCTTCACCAGCTCCAGCGCCAAGGCCGTCGCCACCGCGACCGACAGGACCGACATGCCGGGCAACCTCTGGTACGCCCTGTGGGACGGCAAGAACACCACGACCACGGACTGGCCGTTCGGCAAGACCCAGTACACCGATCACAGCCGCGCCCACCAGTACATGGTCAACAGCAAGGAGACGCGCGGCGGGTACACCCTCACCGTCGACCGCGACGCCTGGGACGCGCCGGTGGCGATCACGGGCTGACGGAGAGGCGGCGGTGCCCGAAGTCGCGGTGAATCGTTGGTCCAATGGCTTGGCCGGAGCCCGGCCGCTGCCTACTATCGATCACCGCAAGACTTTGTGCACCGTCGCACAATCTCCAAACGGGAGGTCTCCTTGCACCGCCGCCGTCGCACCGCGCTCGTCCTGTCCGCCGCGATCGTCGCGGCGGCCCCCCTGCTCACCGCCTGTGGAAGCGACGCGCATCCCGGCGCGGCAGCTGTCGTCGGCGGGCAGCGGATCACCGTGGCGCAGCTGCAGAACAGGGTGAACGAGGTGCGCGAGGCGCAGCGGTCCGCGGTCTCCGAAGAGGCGCAGTACCAGCAGGTCGTCGCCCAGACCGGCACCCTCACCCGGGACACCCTGCACCGGATGGTGCTCGACCGGGTGCTCGACCGCGCCGCCGGGAACGCCGGCATCGGCGTCACCCGCCGCGAGGTCCAGCAGCTGCGCACCGAGCTGGAGCAGCAGGCGGGCGGCGCCAAGGCGCTGGAGAACACCTGGCTGCACCAGTACGGAGTGCCGCCGCGGCACCTCGACGAGAACCTGCGCCTGCAGCTGGAGGCGCAGAAGCTCGCGGACCGGCTGCAGACCGACACCGGTCAGCCGGCCTTCTGGAAGGCGCTGTCCGACGCCTCCGCCGAACTGGACGTCGACCTCAACCCGCGCTACGGCGCCTGGGACGCGCAGAAGACCAGCCGGGTGGACGCGAAGGCGTCGTGGCTGCGGGACGTCCCGGCCGCTGAATGACCCGGGGCGGTGCCGGCCCGGTGCGTTACGTTCGGAGCGTGAACACCACCAGCGCGACCACCTCCGAAGCGGCCCCGGGCCGGATCGTCCTGCTCACCACCAGCCACCGGGTCGCCCCCGGGCTGCTGTCCTGGCCCGCCTGGCAGGCGCTGCGCACGGCCGACCGGGTGCTGTGCGCGGACGGGGCGCACCCGCAGCTGCCGTATCTGCGGGAGGCCGGGATATCCGTCGCCGAGG
Organism: Streptomyces kebangsaanensis; assembly: GCF_001906585.1. Classification (GTDB taxonomy): domain Bacteria; phylum Actinomycetota; class Actinomycetes; order Streptomycetales; family Streptomycetaceae; genus Streptomyces; species Streptomyces kebangsaanensis. Next base: position 174,777 of record NZ_JUJA01000146.1, read on the forward strand.
CGTCCCCGACCGCCGAGGAACTGGTCGACGCGTGCACCGGCGGCCGTACGGTCGTGGTCGTGGCCACCGGCGAGGGCGAGCCCGCCCTGACCGACGGCCTGGCCCGCCTGGCCGGCTCCGGCCGTGTGAACATGCCGGAGCTGGAGCTGCTGCCCGCCTCCTACGACCTGCCGGGCGCCCGCCTGCTCGACCTCGTCCAGGTCATGGACCGCATCCGCGCCGAGTGCCCCTGGTCGTCGCGGCAGACCCACGAGGGCCTGGCGAAGTACGGCATCGAGGAGGCGTACGAGCTGGTCGAGGCGATCGAGGACGGCGACCGGGAGGAGCTGCGCGAGGAGTTGGGCGACGTCCTGCTCCAGGTGGTCTTCCACGCCCGTATCGCCGAGGAGGACCCCGAGGAGCCGTTCTCCGTCGACGACGTGGCCGGCACCATCGTCGCCAAGCTGATCCACCGCCACCCGCACGTCTTCGGCGAGGAGACCGCCGAGACCCCGGAGGACGTCAAGGCGCACTGGCTGCGCACCAAGGCCGCCGAGAAGCAGCGCACCTCCGTCACCGAGGGCATCCCGCTCGGCCAGCCGGGCCTCGCGCTCGCGGCGAAGCTGGCGTCCCGGGTCCGCACGGCGGGCCTGGACGTCCCGCTCCCGAAGCGGGAGGGCATCGGCTACGAACTGCTGTCCCTGGCGGTCCGGGCAGAGGCGGAGGGAGCGGACCCGGAGTCGGCGCTGCGGGCGGCGGCACGGGCCTACCGGGACGCGATCCGGACCGCGGAGGGCCACGAGGAGCACAAGGAGCACGAGGAGAAGGACGCCCGGGGCCGGCAGTGAGCTGATGACCAGGGTCCTGTGGACGCTGCGGAAGCGGCGCCGTGCCCGTGCGGCGCCGTCGGCCGGGGCATCGGGGTCGAGCGATGCGACGTGACGGCCCCTGATCCACGGTGCCCTCGCTCCGGCCCCGCGGTGTGCGGGGCCCTCGGCGGCCCGGATACCGTCGGGGAGTGACCAGCCGGCCCCAGCTCCCCAGCACCGCCCCCGTACCCCCCGAACTCTTCACCTGGGAGTTCGCGAGCAACCCCTACCCCGCCTACGCCTGGCTCCGCGAGCACGCCCCCGTGCACAGGACCCGCCTCCCCAGTGGGGTCGATGCCTGGCTGGTCACGCGGTACGCCGATGCCAAGCAGGCTCTCGCCGACAACCGCCTCTCCAAGAACCCGGCCCACCACGACGAGCCCGCGCACGCCAAGGGCAAGACCGGCATCCCCGGTGAGCGCAAGGCCGACCTGATGACGCACCTGCTCAACATCGACCCGCCGGACCACACCCGCCTGCGCCGGCTGGTCAGCAAGGCGTTCACCCCGCGCCGCGTCGCCGAGTTCGCCCCCCGCGTGCAGGAGATCGCCGACGGTCTCATCGACGCCTTCGCCGGCCGCGGCACCGCCGACCTCATCCACGAGTTCGCCTTCCCGCTGCCCATCCACGCCATCTGCGACCTGCTCGGCGTCCCCCGCGAGGACCAGGACGACTTCCGGGACTGGGCCGGGATGATGATCCGGCACGGAAAGGGCCCCCGGGGCGGAGTCGCCCGCTCGGTGAAGAAGATGCGCGGCTACCTCGCCGACCTCATCCACCGCAAACGCCAGGCCCTGCCCGCCGAACCCGCCCCCGGCGAGGACCTCATCTCCGGTCTCATCCGCGCCTCCGACCACGGCGAGCACCTCACCGAGAACGAGGCCGCCGCCATGGCCTTCATCCTCCTCTTCGCCGGCTTCGAGACCACTGTCAACCTCATCGGCAACGGCACCTACGCCCTGCTCGCCCACCCCGAGCAGAGGGACCGGCTGCAGCGGTCCCTCGCGGAGGGGGACAGGGGCCTGCTGGAGACGGGAGTGGAGGAACTCCTGCGCTACGACGGCCCCGTGGAGCTGGCCACCTGGCGCTTCGCCACCCGCCCGCTCACCATCGGCGGGCAGGACATCGCCCCGGGCGATCCGGTCCTCGTCGTCCTCGCCGCCGCGGACCGGGATCCGGAGCGCTTCGCCGACCCCGACGTCCTCGACCTCGGCCGACGTGACAATCAACACCTCGGGTACGGGCACGGCATCCACTACTGCCTCGGCGCCCCGCTCGCCCGCCTGGAGGGCCAGACCGCCCTCGCGACCCTGTTCACCCGCCTTCCTGACCTCCAACTCGACGTGGAGGCAAGCGACTTGCGCTGGCGCGGCGGGCTCATCATGCGCGGTCTGCGGACCCTGCCCGTGCGGTTCGCGCCGCACTCCTAAGTCCGGACAGAGCCGGACAAGGGCCGTGCGCGGGCCCTGCCCCGGCTCTGCGGCCGCCGCCGGCGAGCGCAAAGGTGACACGCGCTCAGTCGCGTGACCTTCACGTGATCTACGCGGCATTAACTTGTGACAAGCGATCGACAGCGGCTACCTTCACCCATCAACGTCGCGGCATCCAGCCGTATCCGCCGCCACGTTGATCACTGCTGTCGGTTGAAAGGTCTCCGCATGCTCTCCGGGAACGGTCGTCACCGTCGCCCCCGTCAGGCTCCGGCTCTCCTCGTCGCTGCCGGAGTGACCGGGTCCGCCATCGCCATCCCGCTGATGGCCGCCTCCGGCGCCAGCGCGGCGGACGGCACCACGTGGGACAAGGTGGCGGGGTGCGAGAGCGGCGGCTCCTGGAGCGCCGACACCGGCAACGGCTACTACGGCGGGCTGCAGTTGACCCAGGAGGACTGGGAGGGGTACGGCGGCCTCGACTACGCGCCGAGCGCCGACCAGGCCAGCCGGTCCCAGCAGATAGCCGTGGCCGAGAAGATACTCGCCGACCGGGGCCCCGGCGCCTGGCCGACCTGCGGACTGATCTCCGGGCTCAGCAAGAAGTCCGGCGCGGCGAACGTCGACACCGGCGTGGGGGGCGGTTCGTCCGATTCCTCCAACCCGTCCGAAACGCCCGCCCCTTCCCTGTCGGGCGGCCTCGGCCTGTCCGGCTCGCCGCAGGGGTCGGGCAGCTCGTCCGGTTCGTCGGACTCGTCCACCGTCGAGTCCGACGCGGCGGGATCGCCGAGCGCGACTCCGGCGAAGCCGTCGCCCTCGACGCCTTCGCCCGGCAAGGGGGGCGACTCGTCCAGGCCCGACACTTCGCCCGAAGTCGACGCGAGTGCCCCCTCGGTGTCCGACACCTCGCCCTCCATTGCGCCCGAATGGGACAACTCGGGCAACTACGGCTATGTCGAAGGCGCTTCGGCGCTGGTCGACACCGGCGCGCTCGGCACCGGCCGCCACCGCGGGGGCAGTGCGGTCGAGGAGCCGGCCGACGGCCGCGCGGACGCTTCCTCCGGCCGGCATGCCTCACGCGGCGGCAACGACGCGCGCACCAACGCGAACAGCTCCTACACCGTCCGCTCCGGCGACTCCCTCGAGTCCATCGCCGACTCCCTCGGCCTCCAGGGCGGATGGAGCGCGCTGTACGACGCGAACAGGCAGGCCATCGGTGCCGACCCGGACCGCGTCGCCGCCGGTCAGACCCTGGACATCCCTGCCGAAACGGCCTGGAAGTAGCGGGAGTTCACGTCACGTTTCATGTGGAATGTCCCTTTCGGGGAAAGTGTGGGATGAGTCTCAGAAGCCCTGATCGTCTTTGATATTCCGCGGATCGCGTGTCTACGGTCGTGACCGCTCGCCATCGCGAGTCCCGGCCGCCGCGAACGCCGAATCCTGCCAGCGGCCGCACGGGAACAGTCGTCGCGTCAAGCGCCGCAGGCAGGAGCGGGGGACCCAAGGTAAGTGCCGCACCGGGCAGTTGACGGAGCGGCTGGGGGTGAAGCCGCGCCTCACGAAGGAGGCGCGGCCGGGCAACCCAACCGGCCCGAACCCGACAGCTCACCTCGCAGGCGTCGGTGAGGGGATCCATCCATGCTGTTCTCCGGCAAGGGCAAGCACCGTCGTCCGTCCAAGGTCACGCGCGTCGTCGCGCTCGCCGGTGTCACCGGCACCGCCGTCGCCGCCCCGCTGATGGCGGCCGGCGGCGCCTCCGCCGCCACCGCGTCCGAGTGGGACGCGGTCGCCCGGTGCGAGTCCGGTGGCAACTGGTCCATCAACACCGGCAACGGCTTCTACGGCGGCCTGCAGTTCACCGGCTCCACCTGGGCCGCGTTCGGCGGCACCGCCTACGCCCCGCGTGCCGACCTGGCCACCAAGTCGCAGCAGATAGCCGTCGCCGAGAAGGTCCTCGCGGGCCAGGGCAAGGGCGCCTGGCCGGTCTGCGGCAAGGGCCTGTCCGGCGCCGCCTACAACGGGGGTGCCCCCTCGTCGTCGGGCGCCGGCGCCAAGAGCGGCGGCTCCGGCGGCTCCGCGAAGAGCGGCGCCACCGAGCGCTCGACCGAGCAGCGGGCCGCCGGCCGCTCCGCGACGCGTCCGGCCCCGCAGAAGACCGTCACCACCCCGACCGGCGAGAAGGTCAAGAAGGGCGACGGCGAGTACAAGGTGGTCTCCGGTGACACCCTCAGCACCATCGCCGAGCGGCACGGCGTCCAGGGCGGCTGGCAGAAGCTGTTCGAGCTGAACAAGGACGTCGTCGACAACGCCGACCTCATCTACCCGGGCCAGCAGCTGCACCTGAAGTAACCGGCCCGCCCCCGTCCCCGCGGACTCCCCGCCCCGGTGCGCGTCCCCCGTGCGCACCGGGGCGGGGCCTCTTCTTTGTTCCGGGAAGAAACAAAGGATACCGTCAGCTTGTCCCGCCCCGTCCACGGGGCGGTCGGTCGGACGGCCGACGGCCCCGGACGGTTAGGCTCTAGACGCAAGGCTCACACGCCCCGCACTTCAAGCGTCACATCCACGAAGGAGATGCTCGTGCCGTCCATCGACGTCGTCGTAGCCCGGGAAATCCTGGACTCCCGAGGCAACCCCACGGTCGAGGTCGAGGTCGGCCTCGACGACGGCAGCACGGGCCGTGCCGCCGTCCCGTCCGGCGCCTCCACCGGCGCCTTCGAGGCCATCGAGCTCCGCGACGGCGACCCCAACCGCTACCAGGGCAAGGGCGTCGAGAAGGCCGTCCTCGCCGTGATCGAGCAGATCGGTCCGGAGCTCGTCGGCTACGACGCCACCGAGCAGCGCCTGATCGACCAGGCCATGTTCGACCTGGACGCCACCGACAACAAGGGCTCGCTGGGCGCCAACGCCATCCTCGGCGTCTCCCTCGCCGTCGCCCACGCCGCCTCCGAGGCGTCCGACCTGCCGCTCTTCCGCTACCTGGGCGGCCCCAACGCGCACCTGCTGCCGGTGCCGATGATGAACATCCTGAACGGCGGCTCGCACGCCGACTCCAACGTGGACATCCAGGAGTTCATGATCGCCCCGATCGGCGCCGAGTCCTTCTCCGAGGCCCTGCGCTGGGGCACCGAGGTCTACCACACCCTGAAGAAGGTCCTGAAGAGCAAGGGCCTGTCCACCGGCCTCGGCGACGAGGGCGGCTTCGCCCCGAACCTCGGCTCCAACCGCGAGGCCCTGGACCTCATCCTCGAAGCGATCAAGGAGGCCGGCTACACCCCCGGCGAGCAGATCGCCCTCGCGCTCGACGTCGCCGCCTCGGAGTTCTACAAGGACGGCACGTACGTCTTCGAGGGCAAGGAGCGCTCGGCGGCGGAGATGACCGAGTACTACGAGGAGCTGGTGGCGGCCTACCCGCTCGTCTCCATCGAGGACCCGCTGTTCGAGGACGACTGGGCCGGCTGGAAGGCCCTCACCGACAAGCTCGGCGACAAGGTCCAGATCGTCGGCGACGACCTGTTCGTCACCAACCCGGAGCGCCTGGCCCGCGGCATCGAGGACGGCGCCGCCAACGCCCTGCTGGTCAAGGTCAACCAGATCGGTTCGCTGACCGAGACCCTGGACGCCGTCGAGCTGGCCCAGCGCAACGGCTTCAAGTGCATGATGTCCCACCGCTCCGGCGAGACCGAGGACGTCACCATCGCCGACCTGGCCGTCGCCACCAACTGCGGCCAGATCAAGACCGGCGCCCCGGCCCGCTCCGAGCGCGTCGCCAAGTACAACCAGCTGCTGCGCATCGAGGAGATCCTCGACGACGCGGCGGTGTACGCGGGCCGCTCGGCCTTCCCCCGGTTCCGCTCCGCGGACCAGTAGGCACAGCGCTCCGCGGACCAGTAGGCACAGCGCTCCGCGGACCAGTGGGCACAGCGCTCCGCGGACCAGTAGGCACAGCAAAGCCTGAGCCGTGAAGAGGCAAGGCTTCGCCCGTCGTACGTACGTCCCCGTACCCGGTCCCGTACCGTGTGCGGGGACGTACGCACGTGTGGGCGGCGTGCACGGCACGAACGGGAGGCGGGGACGATGGCCGTCAAGGACCGGGACCGGTTCTCCACCGCGACCAGGCTCAGACTGCTCGGCGAGCAGACCGCGGCCCGCGTCTACCGCTCCCAGACCCGGCGCCAGGCCCGCCGCTCCCGGCTCACCGGCCGCGCGGCGCTGCTCGCGCTGGTGGTGTGCTCGCTGGTGGTCGCCCTGGCGTACCCGATGCGGCAGTACGTCTCCCAGCGCGCCGACATCGCCGACCTCGAGCGGCAGAAGCGGCAGGCCCAGCAGCGGGTGGAACAACTGCGCGACCTCAAGGCACGCTGGCAGGACGACGCCTACGCCGAGCAGCAGATCCGGCAGCGGCTGCACTACGTGAGGCCCGGGGAGACCGGCTACGTCGTGATCGACCCGGGCCCGGCCAAGCAGTCCCGCGCCGAGCAGGGCACGGCCCGCCGCCCCTGGTACGCCAACGTCTGGGACGGCGTCGACAGGTCCGACGCCTCCGTCCAGTGAACCCACAGAGAGACATACGCAAGGCATGCACACCCCACCGCCGCCCACCCCGCGCACCGAGCCCACCGACGCGGACGTCGAGGCGTTCAAGCAGCAGCTCGGGCGGCCGCCGCGCGGGCTGCGCGCGATCGCGCACCGCTGCCCCTGCGGACAGCCGGACGTCGTGGAGACCGCCCCGCGGCTGCCCGACGGCACACCCTTCCCCACGCTGTACTACCTGACGTGCCCGCGCGCCGCCTCCGCCATCGGCACCCTCGAGGCCGAGGGCGTGATGAAGGAGATGACCGAGCGGCTGGCCGCCGACCCCGAGCTGGCGGCGGCGTACCGGGCCGCGCACGAGGACTACGTCCGGCGCCGGGACGAGATCGAGGAGCTGACCGGCTTCCCGAGCGCGGGCGGCATGCCGGACCGGGTCAAGTGCCTGCACGTCCTGGTCGCCCACTCGCTGGCCGCCGGTCCCGGTGTGAACCCGCTCGGCGACGAGGCCATCGCGATGCTGCCCGAGTGGTGGCGCAAGGGCCCCTGCGTGACGGTGCCCGAGGGCCACGAGGAGGACGAGCAGTGACCCGGGTCGCCGCCGTCGACTGCGGTACGAACTCCATCCGCCTGCTCGTCGCGGACGCGACTGTATCCAACAGCGCCTCCGGCGCGGGCACCACCGGCGAACTCGTCGATCTTGACCGCCGTATGACCATCGTGCGGCTGGGCCAGGGCGTCGACCGCACCGGTCGGCTCGCCCCCGAGGCGCTCGAGCGGACCTTCGCGGCCTGCCGCGAGTACGCCGGGATCATCAAGGAGCACGGCGCCGAGCGGCTGCGTTTCGTGGCCACCTCCGCCTCCCGGGACGCCGAGAACCGTCAGGAGTTCACGCGCGGGGTGATGGACATCCTCGGCGTCGAGCCGGAGGTGATCTCCGGCGACCAGGAGGCGGAGTTCTCCTTCACGGGCGCCACGAAGGAACTGACGGGGCGCGGGGACCTCGCCCGGCCCTTCCTGGTGGTGGACATCGGCGGCGGCTCGACGGAGTTCGTCGTGGGCGACGACCACGTGCGCGCGGCCCGCTCGGTGGACGTGGGCTGCGTCCGTATGACCGAGCGTCACCTGGTGCGGGACGGCGTGGTCACCGACCCGCCCACCGAGGAGCGGATCGCCGCCATGCGGGCCGACATCGAGGCCGCGCTCGACCGCGCCGAGGAGACGGTGCCGCTGCGCGAGGCGCGCACGCTGGTGGGTCTGGCCGGCTCGGTGACGACGGTGTCGGCGATCGCCCAGGACCTGCCCGCGTACGACTCGGCGGCCATCCACCACTCCCGCGTCTCCCGCGACCGCGTCCGCGAGATCACGAGGGCGCTGCTGCACTCCACGCACGCCGAACGCGCCGCGATCCCGTCCCTGCACCCGGGCCGCGTCGACGTCATCGGCGCGGGCGCCCTCGTGCTGCTGACGATCATGGAACGTGTCGGCGCGGAGGAGGTCGTCGTCAGCGAGCACGACATCCTCGACGGCATCGCGTGGTCGGTGGCGTAGGTCTCGTCGGCTACTGGTCAGTAGCGTCCGCGTGAGCGGGTCGGATACCGTGTGAGCGGTGCTCGGGGGGCCTTTTTCGAGGCCCTTCGGAGCGTCCCTCCGAGAAGCTTCGTGAAGTTATTCACAAGGAAACCGCCCAGGTCTGGGGGCAAAGGGGTCTCCGTGGGCCCGTCCGGGGGCTCGGCAGGCACGAAACGGCGCTCGGGGGGAAACTGGGCAGGAGTTCCGCAAGGGCCGTTCGGCCCTCCCTCGCGGGACCTCCGGCAGTGCAGAGGAGCAGCTCACACGGTCTTGACAACGGTCCGAACCGGACGGCGGCCGCCGTCCGGCGACGGGGCCTGCGGAAGAAGGGGCGCGGACTATAACACAGGCCCCGCCCAAGCTTGTGAAGGGGCGCACGAACCACCCCCTCCGGGTGGGGGGATACTCGATGCCATGAGCACCACGGAGCGTCCCAGGATCCTCGTAGTAGGCGGTGGGTACGTAGGCCTGTACGCGGCTCGGCGCATCCTGAAGAAGATGCGCTACGGCGAGGCGACCGTCACGGTCGTCGACCCCCGGTCGTACATGACCTACCAGCCCTTCCTCCCCGAAGCAGCCGCCGGCAACATCTCCCCCCGGCACGTCGTCGTCCCGCTGCGGCGCGTGCTGCCCAAGGCGGAGGTCCTCACCGGCCGGGTCACCACCATCGACCAGGACCGCAAGGTCGCCACGGTCACCCCGCTGGTCGGCGACTCCTACGAACTGCCCTTCGACTACCTGGTCATCGCGATGGGCGCGGTCTCCCGCACCTTCCCGATCCCCGGCCTCGCCGAGCAGGGCATCGGCATGAAGGGCATCGAGGAGGCCATCGGCCTGCGCAACCACGTCCTGGAGCAGCTCGACAAGGCCGACTCCACCACGGACGAGGAGATCCGCCGCAAGGCGCTCACCTTCGTCTTCATCGGTGGTGGCTTCGCCGGCGCCGAGACCATCGGCGAGGTCGAGGACATGGCCCGGGACGCGGCCAAGTACTACCGGAACGTGTCCCGCGAGGACATGCGCTTCATCCTCGTCGACGCCGCCGACAAGATCCTCCCCGAGGTCGGCCCGAAGCTCGGCCAGTACGGCAAGGAGCACCTCGAGAGCCGCGGTGTGGAGGTCTACCTCTCCACCTCCATGGAGTCCTGCGTCGACGGCCACGTGGTGCTGAAGAACGGACTCGAGGTCGACTCCAACACCATCGTGTGGACCGCCGGCGTCAAGCCGAACCCGGTGCTGGCCCGCTTCGGCCTGCCGCTCGGCCCCCGCGGCCACGTCGACACCCAGCCGACCCTCCAGGTCACCGGCACCGACTACGTCTGGGCCGCCGGCGACAACGCCCAGGTGCCCGACCTCGTCGGCCGCGAGGCGGGCAACGAGAACGCCTGGTGCCCGCCGAACGCCCAGCACGCGCTGCGCCAGGCCAAGGCCCTCGGCGACAACGTGATCTCCGGCATGCGGGGCTTCCAGCAGAAGCCGTACAAGCACGCCAACAAGGGCGCGGTCGCGGGCCTCGGCCTCCACAAGGGCGTCGCGATGATCGTCATGGGCAAGATGAAGATCAAGCTCAAGGGCCGTCTCGCCTGGTACATGCACCGCAGCTACCACGGCATGGCCATGCCGACCTGGAACCGCAAGATCCGCGTCTTCGCCGACTGGACCCTCGCCATGTTCCTCAAGCGCGAGGTCGTCTCCCTCGGCGCGATGGAGAACCCCCGCGAGGAGTTCTACGAGGCCGCCAAGCCGGCGCCGGTCGCCGCCGCGAGCAAGACCGAGGAGAAGGCCAAGGCGTCCTGACGCCCGGTCACCGAACGACCCGAAGGGCCTCCCGCCATCCGTGGTGCGGGAGGCCCTTCGGGGTGTTTGCCCATCCGTGACCCCGTTGCGGGACTGCGTCACGGGCGCCCGGGTGTTTACGTGGTGGATGACATTCCGGCGTTCGTCGTCACGGAGGTGTTCACCATGCCCGACGCCGCGCTGCGGCTCACGAGACTGCTCGAACAGTTGCTGGGGACCCCGCTCCCGGTACGGATCCGCGCCTGGGACGGTTCGCAGGCAGGGCCGCCCGGGGCACCGATGCTCGTCGCACGCAACCGCCGCGCCCTGCGACGGCTGCTGTTCAAACCCGGTGAACTGGGCCTGGCCCGCGCCTGGGTGGCCGGCGACCTGACCGTCGAGGGAGACCTCTACACCGCCCTGGACCTGATCGCCGGCCTCGTCTGGGAGCGCGACGAGGACGCCCCCGGACTCACCCGGACCCTGCGCGACCCCGGGGCGCGGGCCGCCGTGCGCGGACTGGTGAGGCTGGCCGGGCCCCCGCTGCCGCCCGCCCCGCCCCGCGAGGAGGTCCGCCGGCGCCGCGGCCGCTTGCACACCAGACACAGCGACAGGCGCGCCATCAGCCACCACTACGACGTCGGCAACGACTTCTACGAACTCGTCCTCGGCCCGTCCATGGTGTACTCCTGCGCCTACTGGCCGGCCCCCGGACCCGGCGCCACCCTCGAACAGGCCCAGCACGACAAGCTCGAACTCATCTGCCGCAAGCTGGACCTGAAACCCGGCCGGCGCCTCCTCGACGTCGGCTGCGGCTGGGGCTCCATGGCCATCCACGCCGCCCGCGAGCACGGCGTGAGCGCCGTCGGCGTCACCCTGTCCCGGGAACAGGCCGCGTACGCCCGTAAACGCGTCGCCGACGAAGGGCTCACCGACCGGGTGGAGATCCGCGTCCAGGACTACCGGGACGTGGACGACGGCCCGTACGACGCCGTCTCCTCCATCGGCATGGCCGAACACGTCGGCGCCGCCCCCTACCTGGAGTACGCGCGCGCCCTGTACGCCCTGCTCGGGCCCGGCGGACGGCTCCTCAACCACCAGATCGCCCGCCGCCCGCAGCGCGACGAGTCGACGTACCGGGTGGACGAGTTCATCGACGCCTACGTCTTCCCCGACGGCGAACTCGCCCCCCTCGGCACCACCGTCACCCAGCTGGAGCGCGCCGGGTTCGAGGTGCGCGACGTGGAGTCGCTCCGCGAGCACTACGCGCTCACCCTGCGCCGCTGGGTCGCCAACCTGGAGGCGCACCGGGACCGCGCGGCACGACTCGCCGGCCCCGGCCGCGCCCGCGTCTGGCAGCTGTACATGGCGGCCTCGGCCGTCGCCTTCGAGCGCAACCGCATCGGCGTCAACCAGGTGCTGGCCGTGAGGCCCCCCGAGTCCGGCGGCTCGGGGATGCCGCTGCGGGCCCGTACGTGGGGCGCGAAGACCGCTTGACGGGTACGACCGATCGGCGGGCACGCGCGAAGGGCCTCCGTTCCACGGCGGAACGGAGGCCCTTCGCGCGCGTGCGGCTACTCCGACTTGATGGCCTGCAGCATGTTCAGACGGGCCGCGCGCCGGGCCGGCCACAGGGCCGCCAGCACACCGACCGTCGCCGCCAGCAGCAGGAAGACGGCCAGCCTCCCCCAGGGCAGGACCAGTTCGTACGTCGCCATCCTCGTGCCGAGCAGTTCACCGGCCGCCCAGCCGAAGAACACGCCGAGCCCGATGCCGAGGACGCCGCCGAACAGGGAGATCACCAGGGACTCCAGCCGGACCATCCGCTTGATGCCCCTGCGGTCCAGGCCGATTGTGTGGAGCATGCCGATCTCCTGGGAGCGCTCGAAGACCGACATCGCCAGGGTGTTGATGACTCCGAGGACCGCCACGACCACCGCCATGGCGAGCAGGCCGTAGAGCATGTTCAGCATCAGCGTGAACATCTGCGCGATGTTGTTGGAGATGTCCTTCTTGTCCATGATCTGGATGGCGGGGTTGGAGCCGAGGGCCTTCACCAGCTTGTCCTTGGCCGCGTCGGACGTGCCGCCGGCGGTCCTGACCATGACCTGCATGTCGGTGGGGTCCGACTGGTGCGGGGAGAGGGTGGCGTTGTCCAGCATGATCCCGCGGATCATCTCGTTGCCCTCGTAGACCCCGGCGACCGTCAGCTTCTGCTTCCCGCCGTCCTCGTAGGCGACGGTGAAGCTCGAACCGGCCTTCCACCGGTAGGACTTGGCGGTCTCGTCGTCGACGACGACCCGGGTGCCGCCGACCGTGAAGGAACCGTCCTTCACCTTCAGGTCCGTCAGCTCGCCGATCGCGGAGCCGTTGACGCCGGTCAGGTACTCGGTCTCGCCCTCGATGCGGGAGGGTGCGTTGCGCAGCGGGCTGGTGGCGGTGACGCCCTCGGTGGCGCGCAGCTTTTCGCCGATGTCCGGGGAGAGGGAGTTGCCGTTCGCCATCGACACCACGTAGTCGGCGCGGAGCGCGGACGAGGCCATCCTGTCGATCGCCTGCTGCAGGCTGCCCGCCATCACCGTCATACCGGTGATCAGGGTCAGGCCGATCATCAGCGCGGCCGCGGTGGCCGCCGTACGGCGCGGGTTGCGCACCGCGTTCTGCCGGGCCAGCCGGCCGGCGACACCGAAGGTGCGCAGGACCGGCGCCGTGGCGGCGATCAGCGGGCGGGACAGCAGCGGGGTCAGGACGAACACGCCGATGATCAGCAGCACCGCGCCGAGACCCATCGGGGCCTGGGCGGAGTCGGCGTCCATCGTCGTGGCCGTCAGGACCACCGCGACACCGGCCCCCGAGAACAGGGCGCCGACGGTGTTGCGCAGCACCAGCGACCTGGTGGTCGCCTTCGCGTGCAGGCCGCTCATCGCCGCCACCGGCGGGATCTTGGCGGCGCGGCGGCCGGGCAGCCACGCGGCCAGCATGGTCACGAGGATGCCGACCGCGAGGGCGCTGACGACCGTGCCGGGCGTGATGACCACCGGTCCCTCGGGGATGGTGGCACCCAGCGCCTCCATCAGGGACTTCAGTCCCGCGTTGATGCCGATGCCGGCGACCAGACCGGTCACGGCGGCCACCGTGCCCACGACGAACGCCTCGATCAGCACCGACCGGGTGACCTGCCGGCGGGAGGCGCCGACCGCGCGCAGCAGTGCCAGCTCCTTGGTGCGCTGGGCGACCAGCATGGAGAAGGTGTTGGCGATGATGAACGTGCCGACGAACAGCGAGATCCCGGCGAAGACCAGCAGGCCCCGCTTCATCCCGCTCATCGAGTCCGCGATCATCCGCGCCTGGTCGTCGGCGAGCTGCTCGCCGGTGGTCGTCCGGGTCCTGTCGCCGGGCAGCGCCCGGTCCAGCTGCGCCTTCAGCGCCGCCTGGCCGACGCCCGCCTTCGCCTTCACGTCGATCTCGTCGTACGTGCCCGGCTTGCCGAACAGCTTCTGCGCGGTGGCCGTGTCGAACAGGGTGAGGCTGCCGCCGGCGGCGACGTTGCCGTCGTCGGTGGTGAAGATGCCCGTGACGGTGGGCGTCAGGACGGGACCGTCGACGGAGACGCGCAGGGTGTCGCCGACCTCGTAGCCGGCGCGGCGGGCGGTCTCGGAGTCGATGAGTACCTGGTCCTCGCCGTGCGGGGCGGTGCCGGACTTCAGCGGGTACCGGGGGTCCTCGCTGCCCCAGTAGTTGCCGCCCTGGGACCGGAAGCCGTCACCGATGAGCTTGCCGTCCTTGTCGGCGATCGCGGTGAAGCCCCGGACGACACCGATGGCGGAGGCGGCCCCCGGCACGCGGGCGCTGTCGTCCAGCAGCTCCTGGGTCAGCTCGGCCCGCTTGCCGACCTGGTCGCCGCTGCCCTCCTGGTACGTGGCCTCCACGGCCACGTCGACATGGGTGAAGCCCTTGGCGGAGCTGTTCTGGAACGCGTTCGAGAGGCTGTTGGTGAAGACCAGGGTCCCCGACACGAAGGCGACGCCGAGCATCACGGCGAGCACGGTCATGAGGAGCCGGGCCTTGTGCGCGAGTACGTTGCGCAAGGCGGTGCGGAACATGGTTCTGTCTCAGTCCATATGTATGTGTACGGGGTGGGCGGGGAGGGGGATCAGCTGGTGCGGCCCTTGCCGTCGAACTGCTTCATGCGGTCCAGAACGGCATCCGCCGTCGGCCCGTACACCTCGTCCACGATCCGCCCGTCCGCGAGGAAGACGACACGGTCCGCGTACGCCGCCGCCACCGGGTCGTGGGTCACCATCACCACCGTCTGGCCGAGTTCGCGCACGGAGTTGCGCAGGAAGCCGAGCACCTCGGCGCCGGAGCGCGAGTCGAGGTTCCCGGTGGGCTCGTCGCCGAAGATGATGTCCGGCCGGGAGGCCAGCGCCCGGGCGACGGCGACGCGCTGCTGCTGACCGCCGGACAGCTGGGAGGGCCGGTGGCCCAGCCGGTCGGCGAGCCCGACCATGCCGATCACGGAGTCCAGCCACTGCTGGTCCGGCCTGCGGCCGGCGATGTCCATCGGGAGGGTGATGTTCTCCAGGGCCGTGAGCGTGGGCAGCAGGTTGAACGCCTGGAAGATGAAACCGATCTTGTCCCGGCGCAACTTGGTGAGCTGCTTGTCCTTCAGCGAGCCGAGCTCGGTGTCACCGATGCGCACCGAACCGGAGGAGAAGGTGTCCAGGCCCGCCACACAGTGCATCAGCGTGGACTTGCCGGATCCGGACGGCCCCATGATCGCCGTGAACTCGCCCTGCGGGAAGTCGACCGAGACCCGGTCGAGCGCGACCACCTGGGTCTCGCCCTGTCCGTAGATCTTCGACAGATCCCTGGCGCGCGCGGCCACGGCGGTGGTCCGGCCGGCGATGGAAGAGGTGGTCACGGGGGTGCTCCTGACGGGACGACGACGTTCTCGGGGGGACGTGAACCATCGTCGCGGCCGATCCGGCCCGTGGAGTCAGCCGCAGTTCCGGTTCCGGGGGCCGACTCAGGTCGGACCGCGGCCGGGCACGTCATACCTGGGGTTGACGACCGTCCCTGAGATGGCCTCTGACCAAGGGGGTTGAGAACAGGTGGAGCGACCTGGTTTGGAGGGTGAAATTCCGTCATTCCGCATACGCAGCCGACCACCGCACGCAAGGCTGTTGGCAAGTGCCGATGGCCACTCCATGTGGCTGATGCTCCATCAGTTACCAATGAAATAAGACAACATGATTCGACCCGCCCGCCGCTCGGGGAGGGCATCCCGATAGGCTCGGAGCCCCAGCGCGGACCCCATGGCCTGCCCGGATGGTGGAAAGCAGACACGGCGAGCTTAAACCTCGCTGCCCCTTCGCGGGCGTGCCGGTTCAAGTCCGGCTCCGGGCACCACGCGTTACCCACGGTCAGCTTTTGCGGACCGTCCGTACGGCTCCGGTGCCGTGTGTGTTCCGGGGCCGTCCGATCGTCAAGTTCCCTGGCTGCGCCGGTGCTCAGCGGCGCATCGGCAGCTCCACCAGGCCGGCCAGCTCCGTGTCGGACGCCGGTCTGAGCGTGGACAGGATGTGGCGGGCCGCGGGCAGGTCGGCGGCCCGGAGGTTGTGCAGGGTCACGGTGTAGACCAGGCCGGCGCGGCGCAGCCGCAGTTCCCGGTACCCGTAGTCGCCCTGGTGGGTCACCAGCAGGCGGCCGCCGCCGTCGTCCGTGCAGACGATCGGGTCCCCGAAGGGGACGGGGCAGCCCCGGGCGTCGGCGCGCCGGGTGTCGTGTCCCTCGCGTGCCACACCGAGGTCCAGTCCCTCCGTGCCGGGCCGCTCGTAGGCGGCGTCGAAGCCGTCCTCGCTCGCGCCCACGGATCCCAGTGTGTAACCGGGAGGCGGATCGCCGACCCGGAGCAGGGCGCGGTCCACGCCGTTGGCGGTGAGCCATGCGTCGAGGGTGGGGGGCTGGACGGCGGCCCACGCGGCGTACACCGTGCCGGCCGCGAGGACGGTCGCCGCGGCGAGGACGGCCGGCCGGGTTCGGGTGCCGGGCAGGAAGAACGCGGCCGCGACCGCGTACCAGATGCCGCCGGCCAGGCAGAGCAGACGGGTGTCCGTCAGGAGGCGGAGGTCGGCCTGCAGGTCCAGCATGACGGTCCCGAGCGCGCCGGCCGTGCCGAGCCCGTACACACCCGACACCCACCCCCACAGGCCGCGCTTCTGCCGGGTGAGCGGCACGATCGGGCGGGCCGTGGTGCCGAGGACCGCGAACACGGCCGCTGCCAGGGAGATGACGAGGGCGAGGGTGAGGGCGACGACCGCCGCGCTTTCGGTGAAGAGGGCCAGCAGCACCGCGTAGAACTGGATGCCGGTCAGGAAGGAGCCGACGAACCAGGCGGCTGCCAGGTGGGAGACGACGGGCCCCGCCGTGTTCTTCGGTGTCATGTTCAAGACCACGCCAGGCAGGCGCACACGGTTCCTTGATCGAACCGCGGCGCGCGGCCGCTCGGGTGCGGGGACACCATTGACATCGGGTGAGTCCGGACGGAAACTCAGTGGACGCTTTAGTGAAGAATTTTTCACTATGCGAACGAATGCGCCATCCACCTCACCTCCAGGCGACGACGCCAACCCGAAGGGAACGACCGATGCGCACCACCGTCGGCATCATCGGAGCCGGACCGGCCGGCCTGCTCCTCGCCCGGCTGCTCCACAACGCCGGGATCGACTCGGTCGTCCTGGAGAGCCGCGACCGCGCCTACGTCGAGCACCGCCAGCGGGCCGGAATCCTGGAGCAGGGCACCATCGACGTGCTGCGCGCCGCCGGGGCCGGGGAGCGGATGGACCGCGAGGGGCTCGAGCACGACGGGATCGAGCTGCGCTTCGACCGGCGCCGGCACCGCGTCGACTTCCCCGCGCTCACCGGCGGGCGGTCCGTGATGGTCTACGCCCAGACCGAGGTGTGCAAGGACCTCATCGCCCTGCAGCTCAAGGAGGGCGGCCCGCTGCTGTTCGAGGCGGAGGCGCTGGCCGTGGAGGGGGCCGAGACCGACCGCCCCTCCATCCGGTTCCGCCACGAGGGGTGCGAGGACGTCCTCGAGTGCGACTACGTCGTCGGGTGCGACGGCTTCTGGGGCGTGGCCCGCAAGGCGATCCCCGCCTCGCTCTCCCAGGTGTTCGAGCGGACGTACCCCTTCGGCTGGCTCGGCATCCTCGCCGACGTGCCCCCCTCGCACGACGAGCTGATCTACGCCCGCCACGACCGCGGGTTCGCCCTGCTGTCCATGCGCTCCCCGTCCGTCTCCCGGCTCTACCTCCAGGTGTCCGCGGACACCGACGCCGGGACGTGGAGCGACGAGCAGATCTGGGACGAGCTCGAGCGGCGGCTGGAGACGGACGACGACTGGACCCTGCGGCGCGGGCCGATCACCCAGAAGTCGGTGACCCCGATGCGCTCCTACGTCCACGAGCCCATGCGCCACGGCCGGCTGTTCCTCGCCGGGGACGCCGCCCACATCGTGCCGCCGACCGGGGCCAAGGGGCTGAACCTCGCCGTCGGGGACGTCGTCACCTTCGCGCGGGCGCTCGTGCACCAGAAGGAGACCGGGTCCGCCGAGCTCCTCGACGCCTACTCGGCGAACTGCCTGCGGCGCGTCTGGCAGGCCGAGCGGTTCAGCTACGACATGACGACGATGCTGCACCGCGACCCCGACGCCACCCCGTTCGACCTGCGCCTGCAGCTGGCCCGTCTGGACCGCATCAGCTCCTGCCGGGCGGCCGAGACCGACCTCGCCCTGGGCTACACCGGCTTCCCGCTCGACTGACGGACGGTGACCGGGAACCGGCCGGTTGTCTCCGGCCGGTTCCGGACGGGTCGCGGCTTGGTGATGAATGACACCGTCCGCTGCCGGGAATCACCTGGTCGCGTAGCGTGTTCGGCAGCACGGGGAGGGAAAGATCCTTCCAAGGCACTAGGGCCCATCTTTTGCCTTTCCATTACTCTTGGGCCAAGGCCGCGCCGTGCGGCCATGGAGGAGTGAGATGAGGAGCAGAAACCCGGTCTTCTCGCGACGGGGGTTCAGCCGCGACAACGGCTACGCGGGCTTCAACACCGCGCCGCAGGCCGGGGGACCCGCTGTCGGCACACAGGGCAATCCGTACGCGCAGGGCAACCCGTACGCCCAGCCGAGCGGCAACCCCTATGCGCAGAACCCTTACGCGCAGCAGGACCTGCAGTACGGCGCACCGCCGCAGGCCCCGGCCACCACCGGCCGGATGACGCTGGACGACGTCGTCCTGCGCACGGCGTCCACGCTCGGCACGCTGGTCGTGACGGCCGCGCTCGCCTGGACGCTGCTGCCGGTCGACACCGCCAACATCGGCCGTTCCTACGCCATCGGGATCGGCGCCGCGCTGGTCGGCATGGTGCTGGCCCTGGTGCAGTCCTTCAAGCGCAAGGCCTCGCCCGCGCTGATCCTGGCCTACGCCGCCGTCGAGGGTGTGTTCCTCGGCGTCGTCTCCAACGTCGTCGACACCCACATCGCCAGCGGCGCGGCCATGCAGGCCGTGCTCGGCACGATGGCGGTCTTCGTCGGCGTCCTGCTGGCGTACAAGGCGGGCTGGATCCGCGTCAACCGCCGGTTCTACGGCTTCGTGATGGCGGCGGCGCTCGGCTTCGTGCTGCTGATGATGGTGAACATGCTGTTCGCCGTGTTCGGCGGCGGTGACGGCCTCGGCTTCCGCAGCGGTCCGCTCGGCGTCTTCTTCGGTGTCGTCGGCATCATCCTCGGCGCCTGCTTCCTCGCCCTGGACTTCAAGCAGGTCGAGGACGGCATCGCCTACGGCGCCCCGCGCGAGGAGGCCTGGCTCGCGGCCTTCGGCCTCACGCTGACGCTGGTGTGGATCTACATGGAGTTCCTGCGGATCATCGCGATCCTCAATCAGAGCGACTAGTCCACCGGCGGCACGCCGAGCGAACGGTGGAACGAAAGGGCCCCGGGTCTCCCCGGGGCCCTTCGTCGTGCCGGCGGCGCGTGCCTGGAGCACCTAGAGCAGCTTGCGCGCGGCCCTCCTCAGGTCGTACTCGTGGATGAGCGCCTTGGCGTGGCCGTACGCGAGGTCGTGTTCGTGGCGGAGCCAGCTGACCTTCTCCTCGAAGCGGAGCGCGGGGCCTTCTTCGACGGTGCGCAGCCAGTCGGAGATCTCACGACCGGTGCAGTGGGGGATGCGGGCGAGCAGGTTGCGATGGGTCTCTTCGGAGAAGACTTGGGACATCGGCGCCTCCGGACGCGTTCGATGAAGCCGGTCCTTCACGTCACCGTGCCTGAGGGTTCGCGCGTTGGCAACAGTCGTGGTGCGACGCGTAGTCTCGCGGCGTGGTGGACACGACTTCTCTGACCCGGGCAGTGGATCACTTCGCCGATCGCCTCCGGGCGGCGCCGCAGAGCCGGTTGCAGCGGGCCGGCGCCGCCGAGGCACTGGCGCTGGCCAGGGAGTTCGCCCGGCGGGCCCAGCTCGCCGAGTGCCCCGGGGCCGAGCCGCGGGAGATGCCGGACGCGGGGATGTTCGCGGCCGCGGACCAGGTCACCGTCGCCGGACACGACCTGGCGCTCGTACTGAAGACCGAGGACGAGGTGGCGGAGGCCGTACGTCTGGTGCAGGAGGCGCAGCGGCGGGCGGGGGTCTGACTCCCGGTCACGGGCCTCGGGTACGGGCCCCGGTCGCGGGCCCGGCTGCCGAACACCTGCCCAGCGCTCCACTCTTCGGAGTGGAGGTGAAGGGCATCCTGCCTCTTGCGGCCCGGAGGGCCGCAGCCGCACGGCTACGATTGCCCCGTCCGGTGACGGAGTTGTCGGATCCACCGCCGGGCGGGCGGGAAGTGACGCCTGTGGAGGCCTCCGTAGGACCGACCTTCCCGGAGAGCGGCAAGGGCCGGTGAAGCAGGAATCCGAGGTGGCATCGCGCAGCGGTGCGGACCGGACCCTCCTGCCCTCGGGCAGGAGAGGGCGTCAAAGGGAGGCGATGACGCGGTCCGCCAGGATGTACACGTTCTCCTCGCCACAGGCGAAGGTGAGGGCATAGGCGCCGGAGACGCCCGAACCGCCCAGCAGGACCGGGGACTCGCCCGCGCGCAGGGCGGCGGCCAGGCGCTCGGCGGTCTCCTGGTGGCCCGGGGTCATGCACAGGGTCGTGCCGTCGGCGAAGACGTAGACGTCGAGGGTGCCCAGCGGGCCCGGGCGGACGTCGGTCAGCTCCACACGGGTCTCGGCCAGTTCCTCCAGCGTGGCCACCGTGCGCTCGTGGTCGCCCACGGCCGGGGACGGGTGGGGCGTGAAGTCCGGGTGCGAGGGGTGCCGGCGGCGGGCCGCGGCCAGCTCCGGGGACTCGCCGGAGGCGGCCTGCTCGTCGGCCTCCGGGCCGGTCTCGGCCACCGGCTCCAGGTGCTCCAGCCCCGAGAGGTCGACCTGCCGGGGCAGGAACAGCTCGCTGTCGGGCAGCCCGAGCAGGGAGGGCGCGTCGGCGGCGTCCCTGGCCTCCTGGGCGGCCCAGAACGCCCGCGCCTCGGCCAGCTCCCGCTCCCGCTCCTCGGCGAGTGCCTGGACCACGGCGGCACGTATCTGCTCCGCGTCCGCGTGGCCGCGGGCGGCGGGCAGCAGGGCGCGCGCGGTGGCGGCGTGGTTCTCCGCCAGCTGCTTCTGCAGGGCCGCCACCTGACGCCGCAGGGCGAAAAGGGTGCGCAGGACGGCGACGCCCACGGCGCCGGTGGCGGCCGTGGTGAGCAGCAAGGCGATCGGCATGGCGCTCACTGACGTACTCCCGGGTTCAAGGTCGATCCCCGACTTCCTACATCAGCTTGAAGGGCGGACTATCCAGTTGTCAGTGCGAAACGTCACGAAACGGACAGGTGCATACCCTGCGAGCTCCCTGAGGAAACGCGCTGACCTGCGAAGACCCTCTGTCGAGGGAGAAAGGTCACATCCTGAGGGAGATTGGATCACAAAACGGCCCGGAATCCAGGCGTTTCCTGGATTCCGGGCCGTTCGGTCACAGTGGGTGGTAAAGCGTACACCGACGGTCTCTCGGGCGGCCGTGTGTCCCGCCGGTCGGAGAGCCGGCCGGCGGGTCAGCTGAGACGTTCGATGATCATCGCCATGCCCTGGCCGCCGCCGACGCACATCGTCTCCAGGCCGAACTGCTTGTCGTGGAACTGCAGCGAGTTGATCAGCGTGCCGGTGATGCGGGCGCCGGTCATGCCGAAGGGGTGGCCGACGGCGATCGCGCCGCCGTTGACGTTCAGCTTCTCCAGCGGGATGCCCAGATCCCGGTAGGAGGGGATCACCTGGGCGGCGAAGGCCTCGTTGATCTCGACCAGGTCGATGTCGTCGATGGTCAGCCCGGCCCGCTTCAGGGCCCGCTGGGACGCCTCGACCGGGCCGAGGCCCATGATCTCCGGGGACAGGGCGGAGACGCCGGTGGAGACGATCCGGGCGAGCGGGGTCAGGCCCAGTTCGCGCGCCTTGGTGTCGGACATGATGACGAGCGCGGCGGCGCCGTCGTTGAGCGGGCAGCAGTTGCCGGCCGTGACCAGTCCGTCGGGACGGAAGACCGGCTTGAGGCCGGCCACGCCCTCCATGGTCACGCCCGGGCGCGGCCCGTCGTCCTTGCTGACGACGGTCCCGTCGGGCAGCGTCACCGGGGTGATCTCCCGCTGCCAGAAGCCGTTCTTGAGGGCCTCCTCGGCGAGATTC
The DNA here is from genome assembly GCF_001906585.1 of Streptomyces kebangsaanensis. GTDB lineage: Bacteria > Actinomycetota > Actinomycetes > Streptomycetales > Streptomycetaceae > Streptomyces > Streptomyces kebangsaanensis. Next base: position 196,676 of record NZ_JUJA01000146.1, read on the forward strand.
TGCGAGCGGACGCCGAACTCGTCCATCTCCTGGCGGGTGACGCCCTTCCAGCGCGCGAGGTTCTCGGCGGTCTGGCCCATCGCGATGTAGGCGTCGGGGGCCAGGCCGTCCTCGCGCGGGTCGTGCCAGGTGGTGCCCTCCTGCTCGGCCCTGGCCGCGGTGCGGGCCTCCGCCTCGGCGAACAGCGGGTTGTGCGTGTCCGGCAGGCTGTCGGAGTTGCCCTTGGTGAACCGGGAGACCATCTCGACACCGGCCGAGACGAACACGTCGCCCTCGCCGGCCTTGATGGCGTGCAGGGCCATGCGGGAGGTCTGGAGGGAGGAGGAGCAGTAGCGGGTGATCGTGCAGCCGGGCAGGTGGTCCATGCCCATCTGCACGGCGACGATCCGGCCGAGGTTGTTGCCCTGCTCGCCGCCGGGCAGGCCGCAGCCGAGCATCAGGTCGTCGATGTCCCTCGGATCCAGCTCGGGGACCTTCGCGAGGGCGGCCCGGACGATCGTGGCGGTGAGGTCGTCGGGGCGCAGGTCCTTGAGGGAGCCCTTGAAGGCGCGGCCGATGGGGGAGCGGGCGGTCGAGACGATGACGGCTTCGGGCATCACGGCTCCAGTGGCGGTGCGTACGTTTGGTCATGCGCGGCTGTCTGGAAGTTACCCGCCCGTATGGTGAAGGTCACGGGTGCCGGGGTGTGACCCTGGCCGCACTTGTCTAAGCGCTTGCTTGGCTGCCGCGCGGCCGCCCACACCCTCAGACCGAGGGAGTCACCGGCGCGGGCTGCGGCTCCGGGACCCGCCTCCGCCGACGCCGCTTGAGCAGGGCCCACGGCCCCCGCGGCCCGGTGGGCATGGCGGCCGTGACCTCCGTACCCGCCTCCGACGCCGCCTCCACCGCCGCACGGGCCACCGGCAGGAAGGCCTCGCGCCGCGACACGTCCGGACGGTCCTCCTCCGCCGGCCACAGCCCCAGCGCCGCGCACACCGTGGGCAGCACCGCCATCGCCGCCGTGGCGTACCCCTCGGCGGAAGGGTGGTAGTTGTCCGGCCCGAACAGCTCCCGCGGATTGGCCTCGAACTCGGGTCCGAGCAGATCACCCAGCGACACGGTCCGGCCCCCCTGTTCCACCGCCCCGATCGTCTGCGCCGCCGCCAGCTGCCGCGAGGCGCGCCGGGCCAGCCACCGCAGCGGCTGCTGGACCGGCTC
>NZ_JUJA01000146.1:197942-202408 GCF_001906585.1 Streptomyces kebangsaanensis
GCCGCCGTACCGCCGCCGACAGGTACCGCACCGAGCGGGTCGGCGGCATCCGGCGGGTCACGTCGTTCGCGCCGACCATGATCACGCAGATGTCCGGGACCTGCGCCGGATCGGCGAGCACCAGCGCCACCTGCCGGTCCAGGTCGTCGGACTGCGCCCCGGGCGCGGCGACGTTCCGCAGCCGCACCGGACGTTCCGCCACCGCCGCGAGCCCCGACGCCAGCAGCGCGCCCGGCGTCTGCCCGGCCCGGTGGACGCCCTGGCCCGCGGCCGTGGAGTCACCGAGCATGACCAGGCTCAGCGGCGGCTCGCCGGGGGTGTCGTACCCCCGGCCGTACACGCCGTCCGCGACCGGCACGCGGTTGTTCGTGCCGTTGCCCACGTGACGCTTGGCCATCTGCACCTCGGCGAGCAACAGGCCGACGGCGGCCGCGCCGGCCAGGCCGAGCCCACCGCCCCCGTACGCGGCACCGGCCGCGATCCGCCGGGCCACCCTCGCCCTCGACATGCTCGTCATGCCCGCCGCCACCTCCTGCGTAGCCCTCCACCCACTCCTTGCCCCGTACGGACCGTGGTCCAATCCCAACAGGGAGTGAATGCCCGCCCCCGGTGCCGCGCCCCTGGCCTACGCTGGCGGGACCACTACGACCACACCTTTTGCAGCGACCGGAGACAACGGTGCAATTCCACGACTCGATGACCAGCCTCATCGGCAACACCCCGCTGGTGCGGCTCAACAGCGTCACCCAGGGGATCAGGGCGACCGTCCTGGCCAAGGTCGAGTACTTCAACCCGGGCGGGTCCGTGAAGGACCGCATCGCCCTGCGGATGATCGAGGCGGCCGAGAAGAGCGGGGAGCTCAGGCCGGGCGGCACGATCATCGAGCCGACCAGCGGGAACACGGGCGTGGGACTCGCCATCGTGGCCCAGCAGAAGGGCTACAAGTGCATCTTCGTCTGCCCGGACAAGGTCTCCACCGACAAGATCAGCGTGCTGCGCGCGTACGGCGCGGAAGTGGTCGTGTGCCCGACGGCCGTCGCGCCCGAGCACCCGGACTCGTACTACAACGTCTCCGACCGGCTGGTGCGGGAGACGCCGGGCGCCTGGAAGCCCGACCAGTACTCCAACCCCAACAACTCCCTGTCGCACTACCACTCCACCGGCCCCGAGCTGTGGGAGCAGACCGAGGGGAAGATCACCCACTTCGTGACCGGCGTCGGCACCGGCGGCACCATCTCCGGCACCGGCCGCTACCTGAAGGACGCCAGCGACGGCAGGGTCAAGGTGATCGGCGCCGACCCCGAGGGCTCGGTGTACTCCGGCGGCTCCGGCCGGCCGTACCTCGTCGAGGGCGTCGGTGAGGACTTCTGGCCGACCGCCTACGACCGGACGGTCGCCGACGAGATCGTGGCCGTGTCCGACAAGGACTCCTTCCAGATGACCCGCCGCCTGGCCAAGGAGGAGGGCCTCCTGGTCGGCGGCTCCTGCGGCATGGCGGTCGTCGCCGCCCTGCGCGTGGCCGAACGGCTCGGTCCGGACGACGTCGTGGTGGTACTGCTGCCGGACAGCGGGCGCGGGTACCTCAGCAAGATCTTCAACGACGAGTGGATGGCCGACTACGGCTTCCTGGAGGACGAGGGGCCGAGCGCGCGCGTCGGTGACGTCCTGAACGACAAGGAGGACGGCATCCCGTCCCTGGTCCACATGCACCCGGAGGAGACGGTCGGCCAGGCCATCGAGGTGCTGCGCGAGTACGGCGTCTCGCAGATGCCGATCGTGAAGCCGGGCGCCGGCCACCCGGACGTCATGGCGGCGGAGGTCGTGGGCTCCGTGGTGGAACGGGAGCTGCTGGACGCGCTGTTCACCAAGCGGGCCTCGCTGGAGGACCCGCTGGAGAAGCACATGTCGGCCCCGCTGCCGCAGGTCGGCTCCGGTGAGCCGGTCGGCGACCTGATGGCGGTGCTCGGCACGGCGGACGCGGCGATCGTGCTGGTGGAGGGCAAGCCGACCGGTGTGGTCAGCCGCCAGGACCTGCTCGCCTTCCTGGCCAAGGGCGGGAAGCAGTAGACGGTCACGGAACCGGTACGAGCGTTTCACGTGCCCGCAGCACTCGCTTAACACGGGTCCGGGAGAGTGGGAGGTGCGAACGGCGCCAGGACCTCCGGAGCGGCTCCCGGACCTCTGCGGACGCCGTGGACGCGCCTGCCCGGCCCTGAGCCGGCCCGCGTCCCTCGCGGGGACCGCCGTCGTCCCGCCCCCCGGTCGCCCGGGGGTGCGGCGGTCCCCGCGCGCTGCCTTCGCGCCTGAACCGGCGCCGCTCTCGCGGACGTGGCCGGCCGCCGTCCTGGTTCCTCGATCGATGGTCGGGGCCGTCGTCGTCTTCGCCTCAGCTCTCCCAGTCGCTGTCCTGGGCGGAGGCGCGGCGGCGGCCGGTGAACAGGTCGGGGTTGGTGCGGGCGGCCTGGACGGCGTTGACGCCGACGATGCCGACCCAGGCGGTGATGAGGCCGGGCAGGTCGGCGACGCCGCCGCCGATCGCGGACAACGGGACGGCCAGCACCAGCGAGACGATGCCGAAGCCGAAGCGCTCGCCCCAGGAGTCGGTGGCCTTCGGCGAGCGGGAGTCCCGGGCCGACACCATCTGCTGCTCGGCGAGCTGCCGGCGCACCCGGCGTTCGACGACGGCGTCGATGCGCTGGTCGACCTTCTCCAGGAACGAGTCGACCAGCGCGGACTCGTACTCCTCGCCCAGCTCCCTGCGGGCCTGCAGGGAGGCGTCGAGTTCCTTCTTCAGGTCGGTGTCCCGCGCGTCCATTCCGGTCATGCGGACCAGGCTAGGCAGCCCGGACCCCCGCCGCACTGGGGACAGCCCCCTTGTTCGGCGGGGGCAGGCCGCCGTAGGCGTCGCCGGGGAACCGTTCGGTGGGACCCGGCCGGTCCCTTGCCGTGACTGTATGACCTCATGCAGAGTTCTTGGTGTCTGAATAAAAACTGGTCGGGGAGGTAGCCTCTCGGGTCGTCGACGACTTCTGGAGGGGAAGCACGTCATGAGCGGAACCGACAGCCCTGCCGCACGGCTGCAGGCGCTCTTCGAAGGACACCGGCTCACGCCGACCCAGCGGCGCATCGCGCACAGCATGGTGCGACGGGCCGCCGACGTGCCGTTCCTGTCCAGCGTCGAGCTGGCCGAGCTGGCCGGGGTCAGCCAGCCGTCGGTGACCCGTTTCGCGGTCGCGCTCGGCTTCGACGGCTACCCGGCGCTGCGCCGCCATCTGCGCGAGGTCGCGCCCGCCGAACCCGTGGACCGGCCGGCCCCGTACAACGAGTACCAGCAGGCGGTCGAGGCCGAGATCGAGAACCTGCGGCACCTGGCGGAGGCGCTGGCCGATCCGCGGCCGGTACGGGAGGCGGGCCGCGTCCTCGCCGCCTCCCGTCCGCTGCCCGTCCTGGGCCTGCGGGCCGCGGCCTCCCAGGCCTACGGCTTCGCGTACTTCGCCGGCAAGGTGCACCCCGACGTACGGCTGCTCGACGAGGGCGGCACGATGATCCAGGACCGCATCGACGGTGCCGTACGGGCAGGCGCATCGGCGCTGCTGTGTTTCGCGCTGCCGCGCCATCCGCGCGAGGTCGTGGACACCCTCGCCTACGCCAAGGACGCGGGGCTGACCGTCGTCACGGTCGCGGACTCGGCCTTCGCGCCGGTCGCCAAGCACTCCGACCTGCTGCTGCCGGCGGCGGTCGGCACCGGGCTCGCCTTCGACACCGCGTGCGCGCCGATGCTGCTGGGCCGGGTTCTCCTGGAGGCCATGTGCGACGACCTGCCCGACGCGCAGGCGCGGCTGGAGGAGTTCGACGGCAAGGCGGCGGCGCGGGGGCTGTTCGTGGACTGACGTCCGACGGACGGCACGGGCGCTCTCGGGCGCGTCTCACGAACGCTCGTCGGCCTGCCCGCACCGACGACTGTGCCGGAACGACGAGGAGGCGGTACGTGGCACACGGAAGTCGTGCGGGCCGTGCGGGTCGTGGAGGGCAGGGCCTGGCCCGGGTGGCCGTCGTGGTCCGGGCCGGGGCGGCGCCGCTGTGGTGGCTCGGGGTGTTCGCGGCGGGAACCGGGGTGCTGGTGCCGGGGCTGACCGGGCGCCGGATCGGTGTCCTCGCGGGGGCGGAGCTCTTCCTGGTGACGGTGGCCGTCGTGGCCTGTGCGCGGCGCCGGCGGTATCGGGCGCTCGCCCGTGGCGCCTGTCGTACCGGACGGCACGGCGTGCTCCAGGACCGGGCGGTCAGTGTCCGGGCCTGGCGCCGGGGACACCGCCGGTGGCTGCTGCCGGCGTTCGTGGCCGCGCCGGGCAGCTCCTTCGCGCTGCCCGCGGCCGGCGGCACGCTGCCGGCCGGCGCCGGTGCGGGGCTGTGGCGGAAGGCCGCCTGGCTCGGCCGGCTGGAACGGCCCGGGGGCGCCCTGCCGCGGG
>NZ_JUJA01000146.1:202487-218171 GCF_001906585.1 Streptomyces kebangsaanensis
CCTCGCGGCGGGCGACGCGGCCCCGGGCGGAGCGCGCCGCCGCACCGCGGAACCAGTCCGTCCGACGCTGTGACCGCACGGGGTTCGCCGGGCCGGTGGTTGACGCCCTCTCCCGTATGCGGTCGCTCCGCCTTGCCGAGGACGGCTGCGTGAGCCGGGAGGCGTACCAGTCGCACGAGGAGGTCGGCGCGTTCGTCCTCGTGGAGCGCCGGGCAACGCGTGAGAAGTGGGAGGCGTACGACGGGGCGGGCGTCCGCGGCGTGATCCGCCGGGGCACCGGCCCCGTGCCCCGGCGGAAGCGGCCGTTTCTCAGACCTCCAGGTCCTCCTCGATCCTCTTCAGCTGGTGGCGGGCCATCGCCAGGTTGGCCCGCTTGGCGTCGAGGACGAGGTAGAGGAACAGGCCGTTGCCGCCGCGCCCGCTGATCAGGCGGATCAGGTGGTACTGGTCGGACAGGGTGATCAGGATGTCCTCGATCTGCCCCTTGAGGCCGAGGTGTTCCATGGTGCGCATCTTGGCCCGGATGACGTCGGTGTTGCCGGCGGCGGCGACGTTCAGGTCGAAGCTCTTGCTGCCGCCCATCGTGCCCAGCGCCATGCCGCTGGTGTAGTCGACGAGCGCGACGCCGGTCGCGCCCTCGATGGCGGCGAGCGCTTCTTTCAGGCAGGTCTCGGTGTTGGCCATGGCGGGTCTCCTGGTTCTCTCAACTTTCAGTGGTGGTACGCGCGTTGGTAGCGGTGGTGCGTGGTGCGCGCGTGGTTCTGGTCCGTGCGGTGCCGGTCCTGGTGGCCGGTTTCTCGGGCTTCGCGGGCGCCTTGCCGGGGGGCCTGGCCGCCGCTTCGGCGTCGACCAGTTCCCCGATGCGGGCGCCGGCCCTGCGGCCCTCCAGGTGGAGGCGGCCGACGTTGACGCGGTCCTGGGCGAGCAGGGTCAGCACCGCGGCGCTGCCCGCCGCGTAGGTCGCGACATAGCCGTGGACGCCCCGCACGAGCAGTTCGCGCAGGTCGCCCTGGCCGGTGACGTCCGCCATGCGCACGGCCACGCCGAGCGCGGCCGCGGTGAGTGCCGCCACGCTCTCCGGCTCCACGCCCGGGGTGTCGTGGGCCAGTACGAGGCCGTCGACACTCGCGGCGAGGGCGCCGGTGAGCTGGGGTACGCGGGCTCTCAACCGGCGTAGTTCGTCCAGGATTTCCGGCTCGGCTGCCATCCGGTGTCTCCTCTCAAAGGGCCTCCAGCGCATCCCTGAGCCTCTTCAGCAGCGTGATGTGGGGATCGGTGGTGTACGCCAACTGCTCGGCGAACGTGGGTGCCGGCCCGCCGTCGGCCGGCCCGGGCGCGTTCCGCGGCGCGACGAGTCCGGCGGCCGCCAGGCGCCGTACGTCCACCAGGGTGTGGAACGCCTGCCGGCCCAGCTCCCGGGCCAGGTCGGTGGCCGTGCGGGTGCCGTCGATCCGCTCCAGGAGCGCGTGCTGGCGGGGCGTGAGCTTCGGCGCGGCGATGGCGTACGTCGGTACCAGCGGGGCGCTGTCCGGCGCGGTGTCGGGCCAGATGCGCCGCAGCAGCTCGCGCCGGCGCAGGGTCTCGCGCTCCAGGACGGCCACAGGGACCGACAGGACGGGGCCGAGCCGGTGGGCGATGCCGTAGCGGAAGCGGCCCGGTGTGCTGCTCGGGGCGAGCGCGAAGTAGGCGGCGTCGTACAGCGCGCCCAGATGGCACAGTTCCAGGGCGCCCTCGGTCAGATGGCCGCCGTCCAGCAGCAGACGGGCCGCGCCGTGCCGGTCGTCGGCCCGGTCCACGGCGTCCCGCCACACCTCGGCCTCCAGCGTGCCGTGGGCGGTCAGCAGCAGGTCCAGGCCGGGAGTCAGGGGGCTCTCGGCGTGCACCACGCGGCCCTCGGCCAGGTAGAGCGTGCCGCGTTCGCGGATCAGGACGCCGGTGGCCTGTTCGGCGGCGAGCCGGGTCAGCATCGGTGAGACGCCGCCCCAGGCCCGCTCGGCGGCGGCCGGCTTGCCGCGCACCGGCAGCCGGGGCGGCGGGGTGTCGACCACGGTCATCCCAGCACCAGCCGCTCGGCCATCTCGCCCAGGCGTATGCGGGCCAGGGCGAGGTTGCCCTCCGTACGGGTCAGCCACAGGTGCAGGAACACACTGCTGTCGAAGGACGTGTCCACGAAGCGCAGCAGGTGGTAGCTGTCGCGGTTGCTGACGATCAGGTCCTCGACCGGGGGCCGTGCGCCGTCGGGGTCCTCGGCGGAGGCGAACGCCCCGTGCTCGGCGGCCAGCCGGGCCAGTTCGGCGGCCTCCGCCGCCGTGGTCTCGTGGTCGCCGCCCGGGGACTCCCCGACGGTGCCCAGGGCAAGTCCGCTCGTCCAGTCGACCAGCGCGGCGCCTCTCGCACCGGGCAGCCGCATGGCTTCCAGGAGGCACTCGTCGATTCCGGGCACCGCTGTTCCCCTCCCGCCTGGGGTTTCGGCTGAGTGAGGGAGACGCTACGCACGGTGTGGGGCGGCGGCGAGGGTTACGGCATTTTCCGGTGGAACATGCGGTCGAGGGACTAATGTGGGTCGACTGACCCGGGTTTCACACCAGTTGCGCCGGGAACGCTCGGCGTGCCTCAAGCGCGCTCGGGTGCGCGCAGGGCGGTGAGCGCCGACGCGTGCGCCTGCCCCGCCTCCGCCACGATTTCCCGGACCGTCTGCGGCTCGCGCACGGTCGCGAAGGCGATTCCTCCCGAGCCGTCCGGGGCGAAGCCGTGAATCCCGGGCCGGGGAAGGGAGTTGTAGGCGTAGTGGTGCGCGAAGCAGTAGGCGCCGGTGTCCAGCGCCGCCACGTGGTCGCCCGGTTCGAGCGGGGCGAGGGCGCGACCCTCGGCGAGCAGGTCGCCGGCGAAGCAGGCGGGCCCGGCGACGTCCTGCACCACCTCGGGACCCGTCTTGGGCCGCCCCTCCGCGTCGTACGCGGCGAGACGCAGCGGCCACGCCTCCGGCACGTACACCGTGCGCGTCGCGACCTGCACGCCCGCGTGGGTCACGGCGACCGGCCGCCCGCCGGCGCTCTTGGTGTACTCCACCCGGGCCACCACCGTGCCGTGCTTGGCCAGCAGCGACCGTCCGAACTCGGTCACCAGTCCGTACCGCCCGTCGAACAGCCCCGGCACCGTCTCGCCCAGCAGTCGCGCGTACTGCGCGTACGTCGGCGCGGTCGCTTCCGAGCCGAAGTTCACCGGCAGCCCGCCGCCGATGTCGAGGGTGTCGATCTGCCGCCGCCCCACGCGCGCGTTGATCTCCTCGGCGAGTGCGTACGTCTGCGCCACGCCCTGTGCCATCAGGGGGAGCGGGATGCCCTGGGAGCCGGTGTGGGCGTGGAGCCTCGTCAGCCAGGGGCGGTCCAGATACGCCCGTACGACCCACTCGCGCGCGCCCTCGTCGCGCAGCCCCACCCCGAACTTCGAGGTCGCCGTGGCCGTCGACAGCGCCTCGATGGACCCCCCGCCGACCTGCGGGTTCACCCGGATCCCCAGCGGTGAGCGAGGGGTGGCGGGCCCCACGAGGGCGTCGACGCGGGCCAGCTCCTGAGGGCTGTCCGCGTTGACGGCGATGCCCAGCTCCAGCGCCTCGCGCAGCTCGGCCGGGGTCTTGGCCGGGGAGTCGAGGACGGTGCGGGCGGACGGCACCCCGGCCGCCCGCGCCAGCGCCAGCTCGCCCGGGCTCGCCACCTCGGCACCGAGGCCCTCCTCGTGCAGCAGCCGCAGCACGGGCACGAGCGGGGTCGCCTTGACCGCGAAGGCGTGCAGCACCGGTGTCCCCGGCGCCGTCACCGCCTCGAACGCCGCGCGGAGCGCTGCCGCCGACTCCCGGACGCCGGTGACGTCGAGCAGGCCCACAAGAGGGGAGCCGGGCCCGAGCAGCCCCTGGTCCACCGCGGCCCGCACCGCCGCGTCCCGCCGTACGGCCCGCTCGCGGTCCGTGCGGTCCGTGCGGTCCTTGCCGTCCTTGACGTCCATGCCGTCCATGCCGTCGTCCCCCGTCCCCGTCGACCTGTCGCCGCCTGCCGTCACGCGTCCAGCGAAACATCCGGGGTGCGCCCGTGTCGGTACACCGCGACGTATTGACTAGCTCTATTCATCAGGCCAGGATGTGAATAACAGCAGCAACAAATCCGCTGGGAGCAATCCGCTGAGGAGGCAGACCATGTCAGGACCCCGCCCGCCCGTCTCCCTCCACCACCCTCAAACGAGGCCCTACGGGCCGCCCCCTGGTGGCGTACGAGCACCGCGCGGTACGGAACTGAGCGCCCTGGGATGGCAGCAGGAAGCCGCCCTGCGGATGCTCCAGAACAACCTGGACCCCGAGGTCGCCGAACACCCCGACAAGCTCGTCGTCTACGGCGGCACCGGCAAGGCCGCCCGCGACTGGCGCTCCTTCGACGCCATGGTCCGCACGCTGAGGACCCTCAAGGCCGACGAGACCATGCTCGTCCAGTCCGGCCGCCCCGTCGGCGTCATGCAGACCCACGAGTGGGCCCCGCGCGTGCTCCTGGCCAACTCCAACCTCGTCGGCGACTGGGCCAACTGGGAGGAGTTCCGCCGCCTGGAGGCCCTCGGTCTGACCATGTACGGCCAGATGACCGCCGGTTCCTGGATCTACATCGGCACCCAGGGCATCCTCCAGGGCACCTACGAGACCTTCGCCGCCGTCGCCGCGAAGAAGTTCGGCGGCACGCTCGCCGGGACCATCACCCTGACCGCCGGCCTCGGCGGCATGGGCGGCGCCCAGCCGCTCGCCGTCACCATGAACGACGGCGTGGCCATCTGCGTCGACTGCGACCCGCGCGCCATCGAGCGGCGCATCGAGCACCGCTACCTCGATGTGAGGGCCGACTCCCTGGAGCAGGCCCTCCACCTGGCCGTGGAGGCGCGCGACCAGCGCAGGCCCCTGTCCATCGGCGTCCTCGGCAACGCCGCCGAACTCGTCCCGCAGCTGCTCGCGATGAGCGCGCCCATCGACATCGTCACCGACCAGACCTCCGCCCACGACCCGCTGTCGTACCTGCCGCTCGGCGTCGACTTCGAGGACATGGCCGACGCCGCCGCCAAGGACCCGGCCGGCTTCACCACCCGGGCCCGCGAGTCCATGGCCAGGCACGTCGAGGCGATGGTCGGCTTCCTGGACGCCGGCGCCGAGGTCTTCGACTACGGCAACTCCATCCGTGGCGAGGCCCAACTGGCCGGGTACGACCGGGCGTTCGCCTTCCCCGGCTTCGTCCCCGCCTACATCCGGCCGCTGTTCTGCGAGGGCAAGGGCCCGTTCCGCTGGGCCGCGCTGTCGGGTGAGGCGTCCGACATCGCCAGGACCGACAAGGCGATCCTGGAGCTGTTCCCCGAGAACGAGTCCCTGGCCCGCTGGATCAAGATGGCCGGCGAGCGCGTCCACTTCCAGGGCCTGCCCGCGCGCATCTGCTGGCTCGGCTACGGCGAGCGTGACAAGGCGGGCGAACGGTTCAACGACATGGTCGCGAGCGGTGAGCTGCGGGCGCCGGTCGTGATCGGCCGCGACCACCTCGACTGCGGATCCGTCGCCTCCCCCTACCGGGAGACCGAGGCCATGCTCGACGGCTCCGACGCGATCGCCGACTGGCCGCTGCTGAACGCCATGGTCAACGTGGCGTCGGGGGCGTCGTGGGTGTCCGTCCACCACGGCGGCGGTGTCGGCATGGGCCGGTCGATCCACGCCGGACAGGTGACGGTCGCCGACGGTACGGCGCTGGCCGGCGAGAAGATCCGCCGGGTTCTCACCAACGATCCCGGGATGGGCGTGATCCGGCACGTGGACGCCGGGTACGACCTCGCGGAGTCGGTCGCGGGGGACCGGGGAGTACGGGTGCCCATGCGTGAGGGTGACGACGGATGACCCGGCGTTCCGGTGAGGGCCGCGAGCCCGTGGCGGGCGGCGGCGGTTCCTTCCACGAGATGTGGCGGGACCTCGCTCCCGTCGGGCGGCACGCGGAGTCCGGCGGCTACCGCCGGTTCGCGTGGACGGCCGCCGATGCCGAGTGCCGGGCCTGGTTCGAGGAGCAGGCCCGGGCCCGCGGGCTGGCGTACGAGGTCGACCGCAACGGGAACCAGTGGGCCTGGCTCGGGGACCCCGCTCAGGGCGACGCCGTGGTCACCGGGTCGCACCTCGACTCCGTGCCCGACGGCGGAGCCTTCGACGGGCCCCTGGGCGTCGTGTCCGCCTTTGCTGCCCTCGACGAACTGCGCGGCAGGAACGTGCGGTTCGCCCGGCCGCTCGCCGTCGTCAACTTCGGGGACGAGGAGGGCGCCCGGTTCGGTCTCGCCTGTGTCGGGTCGCGGCTGACCGCCGGGCGGCTCACCGTCGAGCAGGCGCACCGGCTCACCGACGGCGACGGGATCACACTGCCCCGGGCCATGGAGGCCGCCGGGTACGACCCCGACGCCATCGGGCCGGACCCGGAGCGCCTCGCCCGCATCGGGGCCTTCGTCGAACTGCACGTCGAGCAGGGACGCGCCCTCGACCTCACCGGGGACGCCGTCGGTGTGGCCAGTGCGATCTGGCCGCACGGGCGGTGGCGGTTCGACTTCCGGGGCGAGGCCAACCACGCCGGCACCACCCGGCTGGCCGACCGGCGCGACCCGATGCTGTCGTACGCCGAGACGGTGCTCGCCGCCCGGCGCGAGGCCGCGCTCGCCGGTGCCGTCGCCACCTTCGGCAAGATCGCCGCGGAGCCGAACGGCGTCAACGCGATCCCCTCCCTGGTGCGCGGCTGGCTCGACTCCCGCGCCGCCGACCAGCAGACCCTCGACACCGTGGTCACCGGCATCGAGAAGGCGGCCCGCGAGTACGCCGCGGCGCACGGCGTCGACCTGGACGTGGTGCGCGAGTCCTTCACGCCCGTCGTCGAGTTCGACCACGCCCTGCGGGACGAACTCGCCCGCGTCCTGGGCAAGGACACCGGCCTGACGGTGCCCGTCCTCGGCACGGGCGCCGGACACGACGCCGGGATCCTGTCCGGGAGCGTTCCGACCGCCATGCTGTTCGTACGCAACCCCACCGGCGTCTCGCACTCCCCGGCCGAGTCCGCGGCCGAGGACGACTGCGTGGCCGGGGTGCGCGCACTCGCCGACGTACTGGAAGGGCTGGCCCGCAAGTGACGGAGACTCATCCGCGGACGTACTGGCTGGAGCAGGCCTGGCTCGGCACACACGTCGAGCCGGGCGTGGCGCTCGACGTGCGCGGCGGCCGTATCGCGGCCGTCCGCACCGGCGTGCCCGCCCCGCCGTCGGGAGCCGAACCCCTCCGGGGACTCACGGTCCCCGGCCTCGCCAACGCGCACAGCCACGCCTTCCACCGGGCCCTGCGCGGCACCGTCCAGGTCGGCTCCGGCACTTTCTGGACCTGGCGCGAGGTCATGTACGCCACCGCCGGCCGGCTCACCCCGGCGAACTACCACGCGCTGGCCCGCGCGGTGTACGCCGAGATGGCGCTGGCCGGCATCACGGCCGTCGGTGAGTTCCACTACGTCCACCACGCGCCGGGCGGCTCCCGGTACGCCGACCCGAACGCGATGGGCGAGGCCCTGATCGAGGCCGCCGCCGAGGCCGGCATCCGCATCACCCTCCTCGACACCTGCTATCTGTCCTCCGGCTTCGGACAGCCGCCCGACACCCACCAGCTCCGGTTCTCCGACGGAACGGCCGAGGCCTGGGCCGAACGCTGTTCAGTTCTCAAAGAGCGGGATCACGCACGGATCGGCGCCGCCGTGCACTCCGTACGGGCCGTGCCCGCGCGGGAGCTGGCGACGGTGGTGCGGTGGGCCGAGGAGCGGCGGGCCCCGCTCCATGTGCACCTGTCGGAGCAGGCCGCCGAGAACGACGCCTGCCGGGCCGCCCACGGGTGCACCCCCACCCGGCTGCTGGCCGACCACGGCGTCCTCGGCCCGCGCACGACCGGCGTGCACAACACCCACCTCACCGACGAGGACATCGCCCTCATCGGCCGCTCCGGCACCGGCACCTGCATGTGCCCGACCACCGAGCGGGACCTGGCCGACGGCATCGGACCCGCCCCGGCCCTGCAGCGCGCCGGCTCCCCGCTGTCCCTCGGCTCCGACAGCCACGCCGTCGTCGACCTGCTCGAAGAGGCCCGCGCGATGGAACTGAACGAGCGGCTGCGCAGCCGCACCCGCGGACACTGGACGGCCGCTGCCCTGCTGCGGGCCGCCACCGCCGACGGGCACGCGGCCCTCGGCTGGCCCGACGCGGGCAGCCTCACCGCCGGCGCCCTCGCCGACTTCACGACGATCGCGCTGGACTCGGTCAGAACAGCGGGGACCCTGCCCAGGCTCGGCGCCGAGACGGCCGTATTCGCCGCGACGGCAGCGGACGTACGCCATACGGTCGTGGGCGGCCGCCATGTCGTGCGGGACGGCGCCCACACCCTCGTACCCGATGTGCCGTCAGCGCTGGCGGACGCCGTCGAAGCCCTGCGCGGCTGAATCCCACCGTCGACGCCGAGGACACCATGAGCAGCACCGTCATCACCAACATCGCCACGCTGGTCACCAACGATCCCTCCCTCGGACGGGGGTCCCCTCTCGGACTGGTCCGGGACGCGGCCGTCGTCATCGACGGCGACCGCATCGCGTGGACCGGTGAATCCAGGAAAGCACCCGCCACTGACAACCGGGTCGACGCCGGCGGCCGGACGGTGATCCCGGGCTTCGTCGACTCCCACTCCCACCTGGTCTTCGCGGGCGACCGCACCGAGGAGTTCAACGCCCGTATGTCCGGCCGGGCCTACAGCGCGGGCGGCATCCGCACCACGGTCGCCGCCACCCGCGCCGCCACCGACGCGGAACTGGAGGCCAACCTCACCCGTTATCTCGCCGAGGCCCTGCGCCAGGGCACGACCACGTTCGAGACGAAGTCCGGGTACGGGCTGACCGTCGCCGACGAGGCCCGCGCCCTGCGCATCGCCGCCCGCCACACCGAGGAGGTCACCTACCTCGGCGCGCACATCGTCTCCCCCGACCACGCCGAGGACCCGGCGGCGTACGTCGAACTGGTCACCGGCGAGATGCTCGAGGCCTGCGCTCCGTACGCCCGCTGGATCGACGTGTTCTGCGAGAAGGGCGCCTTCGACGGCGACCAGGCCCGCGCGATCCTCACCGCGGGCAGGGCCCGGGGCCTTCACCCGCGCGTCCACGCCAACCAGCTCACCCACGGCCCCGGCGTCCAGCTCGCCGTCGAGCTCGACGCGGCCAGCGCCGACCACTGCACCCACCTGACGGACGCGGACGTCGACGCCCTGGCCGGCGGCAACACGGTCGCCACGCTGCTGCCCGGCGCCGAGTTCTCCACCCGCGCCCAGTGGCCGGACGCCCGGCGCCTGCTGGACGCCGGGGTCACGGTCGCGCTGTCCACCGACTGCAACCCGGGCTCGTCCTTCACGTCCTCGGTGCCGTTCTGCATCGCGCTCGCCGTGCGGGACATGGGCATGACCCCCGACGAGGCGGTCTGGGCGGCGACGGCCGGTGGCGCGAAGGCCCTGCGCCGCGACGACGTGGGCCGGCTGGCCCCCGGGGCCCGTGCCGACCTCGCCGTCCTCGATGCGCCCAGCCATGTCCACCTGGCCTACCGCCCGGGCGTCCCCCTGGTCGCCCAGGTCTGGCGGAAGGGCGTGCGCGAGGTCTGATCAGGCGTTCCCCGCACGCCACCGCTGTGTCGTGCCCCCGGTCAGCGGGGTGAGGGAGAGGTAACCGTCGGCGTTCGGGGTGAGGCCGGTCGCGAGGGCGACGGCCGGGCGGATCACGCCGTCCGGGTCGACGGTGAACGTCAGGTTCCGGCCGTTCCTGCCCTCCACCGAGGAGCACTTCCAGACGCCGACACCCTTCTCCACGGAGCCGCGGCTGTCGAGGCAGAAGTCGGGGTCCGCCGCAGACTGCAGCACCCCGCGGTAGGAGTCGACGCGCCAGCGCTGGGTGGCCGCGGACCCGCACGGGGCGGTGACGACGTCCGTGCCGTTGTCGAAGTCACCGGCCACGTCCAGGCAGCGGCCCGTGGCGACGTTCACCACCTGTGCCCAGGCCGCGCCCGGCGGATACGTGGGCGTGGGCCTGGGCTCGGGGGTGGGCGTCGGCTTCGGAGGCGCCGTCCTCGAGGGGCTCGGCGTCGGTTCGGGCGAGGGAGGCCGGGAGGCCGCGGAGGGGGAGGGCGACGGCGGCGTCGCCGACACGGTCGTGGTCACCGTCACCTCCACCGGCGGCGCGGGCGTGGTCGCCGCGCCCGCCGCGCGCTGGTCCCGGGGGCCGCCGCCCGAGGTGACCAGGAACAGCAGCAGCGGTGCGAGGGCCACGCCGAGCGCTGCCGAGGCCAGCACGTAGCGGCGGGAGGGCGGCCGGGCGGCGGCCCGCGCGCGGGTGTCCGGGCGCGGTTCGGCCGGCCGCCGGGTGACATGGGCGGTGCCGCCCCAGGGGAGCAGGCCCTCGGCCAGCGCGGTGCGCGGGTGGTCGCGCAGGGCGGACTGCTCCTCGAAGGCGGCGGTGCAGTGGCCGCAGTGCGCCATGTGGGTGTGCAGGTCGGAGCTGGGGCGGGGGTGGTCGGGCCGTACCGCCTCCTCGATGAGGCGGCGGAAGTCGCCGCAGCGCGGGTCGTCGGAGGCGGCGAGGCGGGACCGCAGGGAGGCCCGGGCCATCGCCTTGAGCGCCTGCGGGAGGCCGTACGCCACGTCCTGGCGGCCGACGCCGAGGAACGTGGCGGTCCGGTCCGCGGGCTCCTGCTCCACGGCCCCGTACCAGAGCAGGCCCTGGGTACGGGCCGGCAGTGACCGGAAGGCGGCGAGCAGCGGCGGTACGGGGCCCTCGGGGCCGGCCGTGTTCAGGACCAGCAGGAGCCCGGCGTCCACGCCGCCGGACCGCTCGTCGCGCGCCCAGGCGGCGGCCAGCCGGGTGGTCAGCAGCAGCAGGTGCAGCCGGACCGGGACGCCGGGGTCCACGCCGCGTGCCGTCTCACGGACGGCGAGGGTGAACGCCTGTGCGGCGATCTGCCGTGCGGTCGGCTCGCTCGTGGTGCACTGGCGGGCGTAGGCGAGGACGGAGGGGAGGTGACGGGCGCGCAGTTCCCGCAGCGCCGGATAGACGGTCGGTGTGTCGGCGCCCAGCAGCCCGGTGAGCCGCGCGTCGGACATGCCCTCGTGCGGTCCGCCGCCCGCGTCCCCGGTCTCGACGCCGTTGTCGGTACCGCCGGCCCGAGCCATGCACCCGCCTCCTCGCACCCCGGCGTCCGTCTCGGCGCCGTCGCCGGACTCCTGACGTACCGGCCAGTTCGGGGGTGACCATAGTGGTGCAAGGGAGCCCGGGGTGAAAGACGTTTCCCTGGGTAACCGGCGGGGCGCCGACGGCGGCCCCGGGCGAGGGGGAGGAACGGACCCGGGTGAGGGGAGGCATCCGGAACGCGGTCCGCCCGGCGCCGCTTCCGGCACCGGACGGAGACGTCCTGTCGTCCCGTCACTCCTCGAGCGTCAGCCCCTTGCGCAGCCGGCCGAGTGTGCGCGACAGCAGTCGCGAGACGTGCATCTGCGAGATGCCGAGCTCCTCGCCGATCTCCGACTGGGTCATGTTGGCCACGAACCGCAGGGACAGGATCTTCCGGTCCCGGAAGGGCAGTTCGGCGATCAGCGGCTTCAACGACTCCACGTACTCGATGCCTTCGAGCTCGTGGTCCTCGTAACCGATGCGGTCCGCCAGGGCGCCCTCGGAGTCGTCCTCCTCGGGCTGCGCGTCCAGCGAGGAGGCGGTGTACGCGTTCGAGGCGGCCATGCCCTCGACCACCTCGTCCCGGGACAGGCCGAGGTGCTCGGCGAGCTCGGTCACCGTGGGGGCGCGGTCGAGCCGCTGGGCCAGTTCGTCACCGGCCTTGGCGAGGTCCAGGCGCAGCTCCTGCAGCCGGCGCGGGACGCGCACGGACCACGAGGTGTCGCGGAAGAAGCGCTTGATCTCGCCGATGATGGTTGGCATCGCGAACGTGGGGAACTCGACGCCCCGGGAGAGTTCGAAGCGGTCGATCGCCTTGATCAGGCCGATGGTGCCGACCTGGATGATGTCCTCCATCGGCTCGCTGCGGGAGCGGAAGCGGGAGGCGGCGAACTTGACCAGCGCGAGGTTGAGTTCGACGAGCGTGTTGCGGACGTACGAGTATGCGTGGGTGCCTTCCTCGAGGTGCTCCAGTCGCTCGAAGAGGGTCTTGGACAGGGCCCGGGCGTCGTCCGGGGCCACCTCGTCGTACGGGGGGATGTCCGGAAGTCCGGACAGCGGGGCCAGTGCGGCCTGATCGGCCCGCTCGGCGCGTCCGTCGTGAAACGCGATGGGATCCGGATGCTCCGTCGGGGGCGCCGACGTCGCCCTCTGGGTATGCGATGCGTCGAGCCGGGGTGACATGATGTCCTCCATCGTTCTCGGCATATGGCTGCCGAAGCCAGTGCGTGCACTGCGGTGTGCGGCGCCTCCAAAGCCGGCCGTGTCGGGTACGGGTCCCTACTAGCCCTACCCGCTTTCCCAACACTGCCGCAAGTGCGTTATGTGGGGGTATGTCCGTTTGTGTGCGGTTGTCGGGTGTCGAAGTGGTGACGGAAGCAGTAGTGTTCGAGGGCGTCAGCAGCAGCCAAGACTCCGGGAGAGAGAGACGGCATGGACCGCGGGACGGTCGGCAGCGCACAGTCGGGCCGGCTTCTGGTGGAGGTGCGGCAGGAGGGTTCCAGTGCCGTCGTGACTCCGGCGGGTGAGCTGGATCACCACACGGCCGATCTGCTGCGCGAGCCGCTCGAGGAGTGCCTCGCCAGGGGGCGCTCGCGGCTGGTGGTGGACTGTTCGCGCCTGGAGTTCTGCGACTCCACGGGGCTGAACGTGCTGCTGGGCGCGCGGCTGAAGGCGGAGGCGGCCGGAGGTGGTGTGCATCTCGCCGGGATGTTGCCGGTGGTGGCTCGGGTGTTCGAGATCACGGGGGCCGACGCGGTCTTCAGCGTGCACGACACGCTCGAGGACGCCCTGGCCGACGAGACCGGCTGAGCCGGCCGCCGGATCGTCGACGTGTCCTTTCCGGGCTCCCGCGGCCGGCACGCACCGGGCGGCACTCTCCCCGAGTCGAAAACGGGGGTGTTCCACCGGAGCGGTCGGGCAGGAGACATGCTGAGTGGATCGGCCGCCGCCCGTGCGGGAGCCGGTGACCGGGGTTCCGGCGTGTGCAGGGACGTACCGACCGTGTACGTGCGAAGTGACTGGTGACTTTTGAATCGTGAACTGGTGAATCGGTGAGGTGAAGCGCTGATGAGCACCACCCGGCCTTACTCGCCGGGCGACCGCGGCCCGGAGCCCAGCGGCGCTTCCGGGGCGTCCGGGGGGAGCGTGCCGGCGGGAGGGGCGTCCCCAGGGGGTGCGACGGCCGTGCCGGCGGTCCCGTCGGGGGGTCGCCAGGTCCGCAGGCTGAGCTTCGACGGCCAGAGCGGCGTCGTGCCGCTCGCCCGCGACTTCACCCGTCAGGCGTTGTACGCGTGGGGCTGGCTGCCCGCCGCGACCGCCGACCAGCGGGCCGCCGCCGAGGACGTGCTCCTCGTCGTCTCCGAGCTGGTCACCAACGCCTGTCTGCACGCCGAGGGCCCCGACCAGCTGGAGATCACCTGCGACAACAAGGTGATCCGCGTCGAGGTCTCCGACCGCGGCACCGGCCAGCCCGCCCCGCGCACCCCGCACCGCGCCGGCCGCCCCGGCGGCCACGGCATGTTCATCGTCCAGCGGCTGTGCCTGGACTGGGGGGTCGTACGCAGCCCGGGAACCACGGGCAAGAGAGTGTGGGCCGAGCTGGGGGCGCCGGCCTGAACCGGCCGGGGGCGTCGGGGCTCCTTCCACCGCGCGTTCCGACGGAACGTACGCCGTCGGCCGGGAACCCCGCCGGCACCGCCGGTACGCCGAAGGGCCACCGCACCCGAGGATGCGGTGGCCCTTCGGCGTACCGGCGGTGCCGGCCAGGTCTCAGTGCACGTCGCCCATCAGGGCCTTGACCTTCCGGCGGTACATGTAGACCGCGAAGCCGGCGAAGGCGGCGAGGGCGGCCTCCACGGCGACCGCTCCCGTGCCGCTGAGGTCGACCCCGGCCACGGCGGGGTTGGACAGCAGACCGGTGACGGAGTCGCCCGCGGTGACCGCGAGGAACCACACGCCCATCATCTGGCTGGCGTACTTCGCCGGGGCCATCTTGGTCGTCACCGACAGGCCGACCGGGGAGAGGCACAGCTCACCGACCGTCTGGATCAGGTAGATGCCCACCAGCCACATCGGGCTGACCAGCGCGTCGCCCTCGGTCATGCCCAGCGGCAGCAGGAAGAAGAAGAACGAGACGCCGACGAAGAACAGGGCGGCCGCGAACTTCGCGACGGTGCTCGGCTCCTTGCCCTTGCGGTTCAGCCACAGCCAGAACCAGGCGAAGACCGGGGCCAGGGCCATGATGAACACCGGGTTCAGCGACTGGTACCAGGAGGACGGGAAGTCGAAGCCCAGCAGCGAGCCGGAGGTCCTGGTCTCACCGAACGCCTGGACCGTGGAACCGCCCTGGTCGTAGATCATCCAGAAGACGGCGGCCGCGACGAAGAACCAGATGTAGCCGGTCATCCTGGACTGCTCGACGTCCGACAGCTCCTTGTCCCGCTTGATGCGCAGCAGGACGCCGGCCGGGATGACCAGACCGATCACGGTGAGCGGGATCATCGCCCAGTTCAGGGTGAAGTGGCCGGTGAAGCCGACGATGCCGTAGAAGATGGCGGCGACGGCGAGCCAGGTCAGGCCCTTGCGCAGCCAGGAGGCGCGCTCCGCGGTGTCCAGCGGCTTGGGCACGACGTTGCTCTGCGGGTTCAGGTGCCGGGTGCCGATGAGGAAGGCCGCGAGGCCGATCGCCATGCCCACGGCGGCGAGGCCGAAGCCCAGGTGCCAGCTGACCTGCTGGCCGACGGTGCCGATGATCAGGGGCGCGAAGAAGGCACCCATGTTGATGCCCATGTAGAAGATCGTGAAGCCACCGTCGCGGCGCGGGTCGTCCGGGCCGTCGTAGAGGTGGCCGACCATGGTGGAGATGTTGGCCTTCAGCAGGCCGGAGCCGAGCGCGACCAGCGCCAGACCGGCGAAGAAGGGCGCCTGCCCGCCGGGCAGCGCCAGCACCGCGTGACCCGCCATGATCGTCACGGCGGCGATCGTCACCGTCCTGCGGGGGCCCCAGACGCGGTCGCCCAGCCATCCGCCGGGCATGGCGAGCAGGTACACCATCGACAGGTAGACGGAGTAGATCGCGGTGGTGGTGGCCAGATCCATGCCGAGCCCGCCGCCCATGCTCCCCTTCTTGGCGTCGGGGCCGCCGGAGAGCAGGTAGACGACGAGAAGGGCGCGCATGCCGTAGAAGCTGAAGCGCTCCCACATCTCGGTCATGAAGAGGGTGGCCAGGCCGCGGGGGTGGCCGAAGAAGGTCTTCTCGGAACCGGGGGTGCCCGGGTGGACCGAGTCCTTCGTCAGGCTTGACGCCATGGTCGTTCCTTGCTGGTCGGGACGCGTTCCTATCGGCGGACACGCGCCCGGTGGGGGGCGGCCGGCACCGGCGGGGCCGAGGTCCACCCCACGCCCAGGGGAGCCC
>NZ_JUJA01000146.1:218188-218363 GCF_001906585.1 Streptomyces kebangsaanensis
CGGCGGCCACCGGGATCCACACCTCTGCCCGCGTTGACGCGCGTAGAGGCCCGGCCCTAGGTCATTTGTTCCGCGGTCGGCCGGGGCCGACCCGCACGCAAAAAGGACCTTCAGCGTCGAGACGAGCGCCAAAGGTCCGCTGCGTGCTGCAGGCGTTCAACTCACCATACGGCAG
>NZ_JUJA01000146.1:218389-256620 GCF_001906585.1 Streptomyces kebangsaanensis
TGAGACGCGGATCACAGGGGACCGGGGAACCCTGCCCGCCCTTTCCAAGGTCCATGTGGAATCCCGTCGAGGATCACACTTCGCGCCTGTTGGTCCGTACCACCGGGCGACCACCGGGCGGGAAGGTAAGAAGTCCGCGCGACGATCACACCGCAGCGCCACCCCGGCAGACGGCGCGGGCGGACTACCATCGGTTCATGACCCGTGTACTGCTCGCCGAGGACGACGCGTCCATCTCGGAGCCGTTGGCCCGCGCCCTGCGCCGGGAAGGTTACGAGGTCGAGGTGCGTGAGGACGGACCCGCCGCGCTCGACGCCGGAACGCAGGGCGGTGTCGACCTGGTCGTGCTGGACCTCGGGCTGCCCGGCATGGACGGTCTGGAGGTCGCCCGCCGGCTGCGCTCCGACGGCCACACGGTGCCCATCCTGATCCTGACCGCGCGCGCCGACGAGGTGGACACCGTCGTCGGCCTCGACGCGGGCGCCGACGACTACGTCACCAAGCCCTTCCGGCTCGCCGAACTGCTCGCCCGCGTCCGGGCCCTGCTGCGGCGCGGCGCCACCGAGCCGCAGCAGCCGCCCGCCACCCACGGTGTGCGCATCGACGTCGAGTCGCACCGCGCCTGGATGGGCGACGATGAGCTGCAGCTCACCGCCAAGGAGTTCGACCTGCTCCGGGTGCTGGTGCGGGACGCGGGGCGGGTCGTCACCCGCGACCAGCTGATGCGCGAGGTCTGGGACACCACCTGGTGGTCGTCGACCAAGACCCTCGACATGCACATCTCCTGGCTGCGCAAGAAGCTCGGCGACGACGCGGCGAACCCCCGCTACATCGCGACCGTACGAGGCGTCGGCTTCCGCTTCGAGAAGAGCTGAGCCCCGCCAGGAGCCGAGCCCCGCCAAAAGCCGAGCCCCCGCCAAGCCGAGCCCCGCCGCCCGGGCCTTCATCAGGTAAGAGGACATGCGCCGTCGACTGATCCAGTCCACGCTCGCCGTGGTGCTCGTCGTGATCGCCGTCTTCGGCCTCTCCCTGGTGATCGTCGAGACCCGCACGATCAGCAACAGCGCCCAGGAGCGGGTCGACTCCGAGGCGGTCAGGCTGGCCAGCATCGTCGACAGCCGGCTGCTCGGCTCGGAGACCGTCAACGCCGAGGTCCTGCGCGACCAGGTGGCCGACGGCCAGTACGCCGTGATCGGCATCCCCGGGCAGCGGCCCATCCAGGTCGGGGCCAAACCGTCCGGCGACGTGATCCACTCCACGGCCACGGGGGAGCAGGGCGAGACCGTCCGGGTGGAGGAGCCCCGCTCCTCGGTGACCCGCGAGGTCGGCCGCACGCTGCTGATCATCGGCCTGGTCGCGCTGCTCGCGGTGGTGGCCGCGGTCCTGCTCGCGGTCCGCCAGGCCAACCGGCTCGCCTCCCCGCTGACCGACCTCGCCGAGACCGCCGAACGCCTCGGCTCCGGCGACCCGCGCCCCCGCCACAAGCGCTACGGCGTCCCCGAGCTGGACCGGGTCGCGGACGTGCTCGACGCCTCCGCCGAGCGCATCGCCCGGATGCTGACCGCCGAGCGGCGCCTGGCCGCCGACGCCTCCCACCAGCTGCGTACACCGCTGACCGCGCTGTCCATGCGCCTGGAGGAGATCACCCTCACCGACGACCCGGACACGGTGAAGGAGGAGGCGAACGTCGCCCTCACCCAGGTCGAGCGGCTGACCGACGTGGTGGACCGCCTGCTGACCAACGCCCGAGACCCGCGCACCGGCTCCGCCGTCTCCTTCGACCTCGACGAGGTCATCCAGCAGCAGATCGCCGAGTGGCGCCCCGCCTACCGCAGCGCCGGCCGCGCCATCGTCAGCTCCGGCAAGCGGCACCTGCACGCCGTGGGCACGCCGGGCGCGGTCGCCCAGGTGCTGGCCGCGCTGATCGAGAACTCCCTCATGCACGGCGGCGGCACGGTCGCGCTGCGCACCCGGGTGACCGGCAACCAGGCGGTCGTGGAGGTCACCGACGAGGGCACCGGCGTCCCCGCCGACCTGGGGGCCCGCATCTTCGAGCGCACGATCAGCGGCCGCAACTCCACGGGCATCGGCCTAGCCGTCGCCCGCGACCTCGCCGAGGCCGACGGCGGCCGTCTGGAGCTCCTCCAGGCCCAGCCCCCGGTCTTCGGCCTGTTCCTCTCCCGCACGGCCCTGAAGAAGTCGGCGGAGCAGCAGCCGACGGTACGCTGACCCGCGCGGAGGGACGAGGGCGGAAGGCGCGGGCGGAGGACCCCTCGCGCACCGGCGACGAACGGGGGACGGCATGAGCGAGCACACTTCGGCCGACGAGTAGCTGACGACCGCCCGGCCGTCCCTGCGACGCCCGACGGAGGACGACGTCGACGCCATCCGCGCGATCCACAGCGACCCCGCCGCGTGCGCCCACCATCCCTCCGACGCCCTTGCCGAGCGGTCCGGGGCCGAGCGGCTCCACCGGCGCTGGGACGACCGGTGGCGGCGCCACGGCTACGGATACCGGGTGGTCCGGCAGCACGGCGCGGCCCGCGCGCTGGGCTTCTGCGGGGTCAGGCCCATGGACCTGGCGGGCCTGCGGATCCTCAACCTCTTCTACCGCTTCGCCCCCGCCGCCTGGGGCCGGGGCCTGGCCGGTGAGGCCGCGACGGCGGTCGTGACCTGAGCGGGCCGGCGGGAGCCGGGGCTCCCCGTGGTCGCCCGGATCCGTCCGGCCAACACCGCCTCCCAGCGCGTGGCGCTCCGGGCCGGCCTGGCCCGGGCCGCACACCTCGACGGCCCCGGGGAGGACGGCCTCGACTGGATCTTCGCCACGAACCTCCCCGGAAGCGGGGGCGGGAGCCGCTAGCGGTAGGCCCGGGACCGCGGCCCCTCCGGCTCGGTCTGCAGGAACGACTCCGCGTCCGCCACGGCGTCCCGGGCCGGCAGGGTGCGGAACACCCAGGTGCGGTAGGACCAGAAGCGGAACAGGGTGGCGATGCCGATGCCGAGGAACTTGAAGAAGTTGTTCTGCAGCGGGCTGTCCCAGCCGAAACCGTACGTCGCCAGGTACAGCACGCCGTTCTCGATCACCAGGCCGACCGCGCTGAACAGCAGGAACAGGGTCATTTCCCTGGTGCGGCCGCTCCTGTCGCGGTCCCGGTAGGTGAAGTAGCGGAAGCCTATGTAGTTGAAGACGATCGCGACGACCGTGGCGATGACACTCGCGCGCACCACCTGCAGACCGGTCACCTGCCGTACCAGGTTGAACACGAGCAGGTTGACGAGGAGTCCCGCTCCGCCCACCGCACCGAACTTGGCGACCTCGCGCCACAATCGGTCCACGCGCCTGCGCAGCGCGCCGCGGGGCGCCGGGGGCGCCGGTTGAAGCCCTGAGGAACCATGGCCCATGGTCGTGCAGGCCCCCGTCTCGGTCGGTGTCGTCGACTCCGCCATGCTAACCAGCGCTCCGGGCCCGCGCCCGTGGACGGGCTTCCGGCCGGGGAAGCAGGTCGGAAAGAGCCCTGGAAATGGCAGGAAAGGGCTGCCGGGACGACCGGCGGGAGCGCCGGTGCGCAGGTCGGTGCGGACCCCGGCGGGCGCGGGATCCGGCCGGGGCGGCGCGGCCGATACCCTTGGGGGCGTGACATTCCCGGTTGTCGGCATGGTCGGCGGTGGCCAGCTCGCTCGTATGACGCACGAGGCGGGCATTCCGCTGGGCATCAGGTTCAAGCTCCTCAGTGACACTCCCCAGGACTCCGCGGCCCAGGTCGTGAGCGACGTAGTCGTCGGCGACTACCGCGACCTGGAGACGCTGCGCGCGTTCGCGCGGGGCTGCGACGTGATCACCTTCGATCACGAACACGTCCCCACCGAGCATCTGCGCGCCCTGGAGGCGGACGGCATCCCCGTGCGCCCCGGCCCCGACGCGCTCGTGCACGCCCAGGACAAGGGCGTGATGCGCGCGAAGCTCGACGCGCTCGGCGTGCCCTGCCCGCGGCACCGGATCGTGAGCGATCCGCAGGACGTGGCCGCGTTCGCCGCAGAAGGGGACGGTTTCCCCGTCGTCCTCAAGACCGTCCGCGGCGGCTACGACGGCAAGGGCGTGTGGCTGGTGAACTCCGCCGAGGAGGCCGCCGAGCCGTTCCGCGCCGGCGTGCCCGTCCTCGCCGAGGAGAAGGTCGACTTCGTCCGGGAGCTGGCCGCCAACGTCGTACGCTCCCCGCACGGCCAGGCCGTGGCCTATCCGGTGGTGGAGTCCCGCCAGGTGAACGGCGTGTGCGACACGGTCGTCGCGCCCGCCCCCGACCTGGACGAGGACCTCGCCCTGCGGGCCGAGGAGATGGCGCTGCGCATCGCCAAGGAACTCGGCGTCGTCGGCCACCTCGCCGTCGAGCTGTTCCAGACCCGCGACGGCCGCGTCCTCGTCAACGAGCTGGCGATGCGCCCGCACAACTCCGGCCACTGGTCCATGGACGGCGCGATCACCTCCCAGTTCGCCAACCACGTCCGCGCGGTCCTCGACCTGCCGCTGGGCGACCCCCGCCCGCGCGCGAAGTGGACGGTCATGGTGAACGTCCTGGGCGGCGACTTCCCCGACATGTACTCCGCGTACCTGCACTGCATGGCCCGCGACCCCCAGCTGAAGATCCACATGTACGGCAAGGACGTGAAGCCCGGCCGCAAGGTCGGCCACGTCAATACCTACGGCGACGATCTGGACGACGTGCTGGAGCGCGCCCGTCACGCAGCTGGCTACCTGAGAGGCACCATCACCGAATGAGCCAGAGCAGCCCTGTCGTGGGCATCGTCATGGGATCGGACTCCGACTGGCCCGTCATGGAGGCCGCCGCCGAGGCGCTCGACGAGTTCGAGATCGCCTACGAGGTCGACGTCGTCTCCGCGCACCGCATGCCGCGCGAGATGATCGCGTACGGCGAACAGGCGGCCGAGCGCGGACTGAAGGCGATCATCGCGGGTGCGGGCGGCGCCGCCCACCTGCCCGGCATGCTCGCCTCCGTCACCCCGCTGCCGGTGATCGGCGTGCCCGTCCCGCTGAAGTACCTGGACGGCATGGACTCGCTGCTGTCGATCGTGCAGATGCCGGCCGGGGTGCCCGTGGCGACCGTGTCCGTCGGCGGTGCCCGCAACGCCGGTCTGCTCGCCGCCCGGATGCTCGCCGCGCACGACGGGGAACTGCTCGGCCGGATGCGGGAGTTCCAGCAGGAACTCAACGAACAGGCCACCGAGAAGGGCAAGCGGCTGCGCGCCAAGGTCGAGGGCGCGGCCGGCGGCTTCGGCTTCAACTCCGGGAAGTGAAACCGATGACGGCGCTGGAGGAAGCCCGGGAGCTGCTGCGCGAGTTCCCGGTCGTCGACGGCCACAACGACCTGCCCTGGGCGCTGCGCGAACAGGTCCGCTACGACCTCGACGCCCGCGACATCGCCACGGACCAGGGCGCCCATCTGCACACCGACATCCCGCGCCTGCGCGAGGGCGGCGTCGGCGCCCAGTTCTGGTCGGTGTACGTCCGCGCGGACCTGCCCGACGCGGTCCCGGCGACGCTGGAGCAGATCGACTGCGTACGGCAGCTGATCGCACGCCACCCGGCCGACCTGGCCCCCGCGCTGACGGCCGCCGACATGGAGGCGGCGCGGGAGCAGGGCCGTATCGCCTCGCTCATGGGCGCCGAGGGCGGCCACTCCATCGCCGGCTCCCTCGGCACGCTCCGGGGGCTGTACGCGCTCGGCGTGCGCTACCTGACCCTCACCCACAACGACAACGTGCCGTGGGCGGACTCGGCGACGGACGAGCCGGGCGTGGGCGGCCTGTCGGCCTTCGGCCGCGAGGTGGTCCGCGAGATGAACCGCCTGGGCATGCTGGTCGACCTCTCCCACGTGGCCGCCACGACCATGCGGGACGCGCTGGACGCCACCGGCGCGCCGGTGATCTTCTCCCACTCCTCCGCGCGGGCCGTGTGCGACCACCCCCGCAACATCCCGGACGACGTGCTGGAGCGGCTGCCCGCCAACGGCGGGGTGGCGATGGTGACGTTCGTCCCGAAGTTCGTCCTCCAGGCCGCTGTCGACTGGACGACCGCGGCCGACGAGCACCTGCGCGCCCACGGCTTCCACCACCTCGACACCACCGCCGAGGCGATGAGGGTCCACCGCGCCTTCGAGGAGTCGAACCCGCGCCCCGTCGCCACCGCGGCCACGGTCGCCGACCACCTCGACCACATGCGCGAGGTCGCCGGCATCGACCACCTCGGCATCGGCGGCGACTACGACGGCACGGCCTTCACCCCCGACGGCCTCAGGGACGTCTCCGGTTACCCGAACCTGATCGCGGAACTCCTGGACCGCGGCTGGTCGAAAACCGACCTGGCCAAGCTGACCTGGCAGAACGCGGTACGGGTCCTGGGCGCCGCCGAGGACGTCGCCCGCGACCTGCAGGCCACGCGCGGCCCCTCCAACGCGACGATCGAGGCACTGGACGGGTGAGATCCGGTACCGGAGACCGGCCGGCCGGCGCCGCTGGTGCTCCCGGGTGCGCGGTGCGCGCGAAGACGCGGCGCCACCGGGCGGAAAAGGTGTGATCCACGGGGGTTCCCTCCGCGTGCCCCGGCCCGGTGGTGCAGAATGCGTGAGGACGCCGGTTCGGCCGACTGAGCCTCGGCCGAACCGGCGTCCTCCGTCACGTCCCGCTACGCGGTCGGACGCCCCATCGCCCGGTACGACCACCCGGCCCGGCGCCACCGCTCCGGGTCCAGCGCGTTGCGCCCGTCCAGGATCACCCGGGCCGCCACGGCCTCGCCCAGCTCCGCCGGGTCCAGCTCGCGGAACTCCCGCCACTCGGTCAGGTGCAGCACCACGTCCGCGCCCCGCACGGCCTCCAGCGCGCTGCCGGCGTACCCGAGCGTGGGGAACACCCGCCGGGCGTTGTCCATGCCCTTGGGGTCGTACACCGTCACCTGGCCGCCCTGCAGGTGGATCTGCCCGGCGACGTTGAGCGCGGGGGAGTCCCGCACGTCGTCCGAGTCCGGCTTGAACGTGGCGCCGAGCACCGCGACCCGCCTGCCCAGGAACGGACCGCCGCCCAGCGCCTGCCGGGCCAGCTCCACCATCTGCCCGCGCTGGCGCATGTTGATCGAGTCGATCTCGCGCAGGAACGTCAGCGCCTGGTCGGCGCCCAGCTCACCCGCGCGTGCCATGAACGCCCGGATGTCCTTGGGCAGGCAGCCGCCGCCGAAGCCGATCCCGGCACGCAGGAACTTCTTCCCGATCCGGTCGTCGTGCCCGATCGCCTCGGCCAGCTTCGCGACGTCGCCGCCGGCGGCCTCGCACACCTCGGCCATGGCGTTGATGAAGGAGATCTTCGTGGCGAGGAAGGAGTTCGCGGCGGTCTTCACCAGCTCCGCGGTCGGGAAGTCGGTGACCACGAAGGGGGAGCCCTCGGCGATGGGTGTGGCGTACACCTCGCGCAGCAGCTTCTCCGCCCGCTCGCTGCGCACGCCGACCACGATCCGGTCCGGGCGCAGCGTGTCCTGCACGGCGAAGCCCTCGCGCAGGAACTCCGGGTTCCAGGCCAGCTCCGCGTCCTCGCCCGCGGGCGCGAGCTCGGCGATCGTACGGGCCAGGCGGTCCGCGGAGCCGACGGGCACCGTCGACTTGCCGACGACCAGGGCGGGGCCGGTCAGGTGCGGGGCGAGGGAGGTGATCGCGGCGTCGACGTAACTCATGTCACAGGCGTACTCGCCGTGCTTCTGCGGAGTGTTCACGCAGACGAAGTGGACGTCGCCGAACGCGGCCACCTCCGCGAAGTCCGTCGTGAACCGCAGTCGGCCGGTCGAGCCCTCGATCCCGGCCACGTGCCGGCGCAGCAGTTCCTGAAGACCGGGCTCGTACATCGGGACCTCGCCCCGGCGCAGCGTCTCGATCTTCTCCGCGACGACGTCCAGCCCCAGCACCTCGAAACCGAGTTCGGCCATGGCCGCGGCGTGTGTCGCGCCGAGATAGCCGGTGCCGATCACGGTGATCTTGAGGCTCATGGGTGCTCCAGGAGGGACGATGGACATGCGGTGCCCGAGCATATCGGGGGCATGCGCGCGGCCATCGCCGGGCAATGTTCTCGCTGTCGCCAAACTCACGTATCACCGAGCGTGGGCGGGCCTCTAAAATTTGAGTTACTTAACGGTAGTTAGCGTCAGTGTGCGTCTTCTTTGGAGTGAGAGACCTTGGCCGGATCGGCTGACTTCGACCTGTACCGCCCGTCCGAGGAGCACGACATGCTCCGCGACGCCGTCCGCTCGCTGGCCGAGGCGAAGATCGCGCCGTACGCCGCCGAGGTGGACGAGGAGGCCCGCTTCCCGCAGGAGGCCCTGGACGCGCTGGTCGCGAACGACCTGCACGCCGTGCACGTACCCGAGGAGTACGGCGGCGCGGGCGCGGACGCCCTCGCGACGGTCATCGTGATCGAGGAGGTCGCGCGGGTCTGCGCGTCCTCGTCCCTGATCCCCGCGGTGAACAAGCTGGGCTCGCTCCCGGTGATCCTCTCCGGCTCCGAGGAGCTGAAGAAGAAGTACCTGGGCCCGCTCGCCAAGGGCCACGCGATGTTCTCGTACTGCCTCTCCGAGCCCGACGCGGGCTCCGACGCGGCCGGCATGAAGACCAAGGCGGTCCGCGACGGCGACACCTACGTCCTCAACGGCGTCAAGCGCTGGATCACCAACGCCGGCGTCTCGGAGTACTACACGGTGATGGCCGTCACCGACCCCGAGAAGCGCTCCAGGGGAATCTCCGCCTTCGTCGTCGAGAAGTCGGACCCGGGCGTCTCCTTCGGAGCCCCCGAGAAGAAGCTCGGCATCAAGGGCTCGCCCACCCGCGAGGTGTACCTCGACAACGTCCGCATCCCGGCGGACCGGATGATCGGCGCCGAGGGCACCGGCTTCGCCACCGCGATGCGCACCCTGGACCACACCCGCATCACCATCGCCGCCCAGGCCCTCGGCATCGCCCAGGGCGCCCTCGACTACGCCAAGGGCTACGTCAAGGAGCGCAAGCAGTTCGGCAAGCCGATCTTCGACTTCCAGGGCGTCCAGTTCATGCTCGCCGACATGGCCATGAAGATCGAGGCCGCCCGCCAGCTGACCTACGCGGCCGCGGCCAAGTCCGAGCGGGGCGACGCCGATCTCACCTTCCAGGGCGCCGCCGCCAAGTGCTTCGCCTCCGACGTCGCCATGGAGGTCACCACGGACGCCGTCCAGCTCCTCGGCGGCTACGGCTACACCCGCGACTACCCGGTGGAACGCATGATGCGCGACGCCAAGATCACCCAGGTGTACGAAGGGACCAACCAGATCCAGCGGATCGTCATGGCCCGCAACCTGCCGTAACGGCAGGCCGGCAACGGGAGGGTGCCCAGGAGCTGGGCACCCTCGTGGGGCGACGAGGGTGTTCGTGCGGCGGGGTGTGCCGTTGTGTGTGCTGGGGTCGGGGCGGGAGGTCCGGGCGGAGAACGGGCATGACGGCGAGCGGTTCGTCGAGATCAGGTCGCTGACCAAGACGCTCACCGGGACCGCGCTGGTGCGGATGGCCCAGGCGGGTCTCCTCGGCGTGGACGACCCGGTGCGGCGCTGGCTGCCCGCCGCGCCCGGGACGGGCATCACCTTGCGGCATCTGATGGAGCACACCTCGGGGCTGCCCAGGCTCCCTCCGGAGGTGCCGGGGCGCGGCAAGGATCCGTACGCGGGGTTCGGCCCGGAGCGGTTGAGGCGGCTTGTCGGGCGGCTCGATGAGATCGTCGAGCATCCCGCGGGCCGGGAGACCGTCTACTCGAACCTCGGATACGCCGTGCTCGGGGCCGCGCTCGAGGAGGCGGCCGGGGAGCCGTATCCGGTACTGCTGCGCGCTCATGTTCTTGAACCGCTGGGCCTGGCCGACGAGGTGACGGCCGATCCGCCCGCCGACCGACTGCTCACCGCCCGCGGGTGGTTCGGGCGGACGCGGGCGCCGTGGACCATGAGCGGAGCGATCCTGCCGGCGGGTGGGCTCTGGGCGACTCCCCGGGCGGTCGGCGACCTGGTCGTCCGGCTGCTGGTGGAGCGCAGACTGGGTGAGCCGGCCGCCTCCTGGCAGCGGGTGGGCCGACTGCGGTGGCACAACGGCGCGACCCGCGACGCGTCGGTGTTCGCGGGGGCCTTCGACGACACCGGCGACTGGGTGGTGGTGCACCGGATCGGCGGGAGACCGCGAACCACGGACCGGCTCGGCGCCCGACTGCTCATGCGGGAACGCCCACGGAAGCCGCCGAGTTGAACAAGTGCCCGGCGCGGAAAGGGGCTTGGGGCCAGGTTGGGGGTGCGTGTCCGAAGTTCCCGGCCATCGGCACCGGGCCGCCGACCGCGGACAACACCCACGAGGTCGCCCAGCATGTGGACCCGTCCAGCCGGATCGTCCACGTCGACAACGACCCCCTGGTGCTCGTCCACGCCAACGCCCTGCTCACCAGCGCCCCCGAGGGGGTCACGGCCTACGTCGACGCGGATGTGCGCGACCCCGGGGCGATCCTGCGACAGGCCGCCGGGACGCCGGACTTCGGCCGGCCGGTCGCCATCACCATGCTGGGCATCCTGAACTTCGTCATGGACACCGACGACACGGTCTCCGTCGTGCGCCGGCTGATGGACGCCGTACCCTCCGGCAGTCATCTGGTCGTCTCGCACCCGACCACGGAGGTCGACGGCGAGGTGATGACGCAGGCGGTGGAGTACTGGAACAGCCAGGGCTCGGCATCGACGAGCCTGCGCAGCCGCGCCGAACTCGTGCGCTTCCTCGACGGGGTCGACGTCCTCCTGCCCGGCGTCGTCTCCTGCTCGCGCCGGCGTCCCGACGAGGCGGAGGCGGAGGCCGTCGACGTCACCCACTTCGGTGGCGTCGGCCGGAAGCGGT
Organism: Streptomyces kebangsaanensis; assembly: GCF_001906585.1. GTDB lineage: Bacteria > Actinomycetota > Actinomycetes > Streptomycetales > Streptomycetaceae > Streptomyces > Streptomyces kebangsaanensis. The sequence goes on from NZ_JUJA01000146.1 coordinate 229,330, forward strand.
GGACCGCAGGCCGCGAGCAGGGAACCGGGGCAGTACGCCGGACGGGTGTAGCGGGGCCCTGTCCGTCCGGATGGCGCCGGGCCGGGAGCGGGCGTACGACGGAAGGGAACGGGGACCGTGTCGAGGTCCCTTCGTCCCCCCAGGAGGAGCCATGACCCAGCCCGGAACCATGACCCCCATGAGCAAGGAGATGCAGGACTGCGTCCAGGCGTGCATGTCGTGCTACACCGTCTGCGAGGAGGCCATGAGCTCCTGCATGCACATGGGCGGCCAGCCGCAGATGCAGATCATGCGCGCGATCATGGACTGCTCGGAGATGACCCGCATGTGCGCGGACATGATCATGCGCCGCTCGCCGCTGGCGGCGGAGATGTGTGCGATGTGCGCCAAGGCCTGCGACATGTGCGCGGAGGCGTGTATGTCCATGCCCGACGACAAGATGATGATGCGCTGTGCGGAGGCGTGTCGCCGCTGCGCGGAGATGTGCCGCACGATGGCGGGCGCCAGGATGTGACCTGAGCCCGGCGGTACGGCCGGAGCCCCGCGGTCACCGGAGTACGGGCACCGCGGGGCTCTTCGTGACGGGGCCGGTCAGTTGCCGGTGACGGTGACCTTCTGGTCGTTCTTCAGCTCGTCCACCAGTGTCCTGACCTTCGCCTTGTCCCAGACGAGGTTGCCGCCCGTGGAGCCGGAGATCGGCATGTTCATGGAGGTTCCGTCGCCGCTGTTGACGTTCTTCATCGCCCAGAACATGGAGGCCAGGTTCCACAGGCTCATGTCCTTGTCGACGATCAGGGAGTCCAGGCCCGCGCTCATGGTCGGGTACAGCTTGAACGGGTTCATGACCGTCGAGGGGGTGGCCACCTGGTGGGACAGCGCGGCCAGGAACTTCTGCTGGTTCTTGGTGCGGTCCAGGTCGGAGCCGGCCAGCGCGTACCGGGTGCGGACGAAGGCGAGGGCCTCCTGTCCGTCCAGGGTCTGCTTGCCCTTCTTGAGGTCCGCGCCGGATTTGGTGTCCTTGATGTCCTGCGGGATGTCGATCTCGACGCCGCCGACCGCGTCCACGATGTTCGCGAAGCCGGCGAAGCCGATCTCCACGTAGTGGTCGATGTGCAGGCCGGTGTTGAACTCGACCGTGCGGACCAGCAGTTCGGGCCCGTCCTCGGCGTACGCGGCGTTGAGCTTCACCTGCCGGCCCGTGGCCGGGTAGGTCTTGCCGGAGTCGGATCCCTTGAACGACGGGATCTCCACGTTCGAGTCCCGGGGCAGGGAGATCAGGGTGGGGCCGTTGCTGCCGGTGTGCAGGATCATCATCGAGTCCGTGCGCTTGCCCTCGGCCGACCCGGTGTGCAGGCTCTTCTTCTGCTCGTCGGACAGCCCGGCCCGGCTGTCGGAGCCGACGATGAGGTAGTTGGTGCCCTTGCCGGTCTCCGGCCGGTCGATGACCTTGGACAGGTCGACCTCGCGGTTGAGCTTGGAGTCGGCCCAGAAGTACGTCGCGACGGTGGTCACCAGGAACACGGTGACCAGGGTTATCGCGGTCAGCTTGATGCGGCGGCCCCAGTTCGGCGCGGGGCGGGACCCGTGCGCGTATCCGCCGCCCGGCCCGCCGGGGCCGCCGGCCTGCCTGCCGTAGACATGGCCGGTGTTGTACCCGCTGCCGTACCCGTGGTCGCCGCCGGGGGCGTCGTAGCCCCCGCCGTCGACGTACGACGGCTGCTGCGGGACTCCGTACGGCGGTGCCGAGGGGCCGCCCGGGCCTCCGTGCCCGGCGGGTGCCGGGCCGCCGCGCCGCACCTGACGCATCACACGCGCGCCCTCCGGCCGTGCGCCGGCACTGCCGCGTCCGTACCGGGGGCCGCGGTTGTCGCCGGACCATCCCTCGGGCCAATCATTCATGCGCCCCAGTGTGCAGGGCACGGCGGTGCGCCTGACAGGGGCGTCGAAGAATAAGGTCGCCGCTGTTGCCAAGCTGACACAAATTTCCCGGGCCCCGCCGCGGCATAAGGTGGAGGCCATGACAGACCAGGCCCCCACCATGGAATCCGAAATTACGGATATACCGGGCAAGCCGACCTCGGCGTCCCGGACCACCCTGAGCCACATCATGACCCACAACGACACCAACCTGCTGGGGACGGTGCACGGCGGGGTGATCATGAAGCTGGTCGACGACGCGGCGGGCGCGGTGGCCGGCCGGCACAGCGGCGGGCCCGCGGTCACCGCGTCCATGGACGAGATGGTGTTCCTCGAACCGGTCCGGGTCGGTGACCTCCTCCACGTGAAGGCCCAGGTCAACTGGACCGGCCGGACCTCCATGGAGGTCGGCGTGCGGATCCTGGCCGAGCGCTGGAACGAGTCCACGTCGCCCACCCAGGTCGGCTCGGCCTACCTGGTCTTCACCGCCGTGGACGCCGACGGCAAGCCGCGCCGGGTACCGCCGGTCATGCCGGAGACCGACCGGGACAGGCGCCGCTACCAGGAGGCCCAGATCCGCCGCACCCACCGCCTGGCCCGCCGCCGCGCCATCAGGGAACTGCGGGAGAGGCGGGCGGCGGAGGGCTACGAGGACTGAGGACCGGGGCCGACGCCACCGGGTACCGTCATGGTTCCCACCGCCGGCCGCGCACGGTCCCGTCGTACCTGCCGTCGGCCGCGCACGGTCCCGTCGTACCGGCCGCCGGCCGCGCACCGCCTCGCCGCTCCCGCCGTCAGCCGCACGTCACCTCGTCGCCCTTCACCACCGCGGTGGCCGCCTGGGCCGGGTTCTCCGCGCGGACCTCGCGCACCTGGTGGTGGTCGCCGCCCACGATCACCCTGAGTGTGGCGCCCTGCCCCGGCACCGGACGCAGCTCGCTGCCCGGTAGGGCGGCGGCGAGCGACTTCGCCGAGCGGTCCCAGCGGGGGTCGTAGAGCACCACGGTCCGGCGGACGCCGCGCTCCTTGGCGTCCAGAGGCGCCTTGGTCGTGAGGAAACCGGCCGCCGTCAGCTCCGTGTCCACCCGCCGGCCGAGCCCGGTCGTGTCGGTGCCGTTCTCCACCTGGACGCGGATCTGCTGCGGGGCGACCTCGACGGGCACGGGGAGGTTCGGCCGGCGGGGCTTGTGCGCGGCCAGCGGCCGGTCCTCGCGCAGCGCCTGGAAGAGCTGGTCGGCCCTGGCCCGGTCCCACTTCACGGTGGAGCCGATGCCCTTGACCGGGTAGGCCGTCTGCGCGATCGGGACGGTGGTGAACTCCGAGGAGGAGGGGGAGAAGTTCCGCATCGCCCGCCCGAGGTCCAGCAGCTCGTCGGTGTGGAAGCCCTTGTCCGCCCGGACCGAGCCCAGCACGGCCACGGCCACGTCCCGGAACCTGATGGGGTTCAGCAGCACCCGGGAGGAGGTCGCCCGTTCGATCAGGGCGGCCAGGAAGCGCTGCTGGCGCTTCATCCGGCCCAGGTCGCTCGCCCCGTCGATGTGCCGGGAGCGGACGTACTGCAGGGCCTGGCCGCCGGAGAGCGTGTGCGTGCCGGCGGCCAGGTCCAGGCCGGTGTAGCCGTCCTTCATCGGTTCGGCGGTGCAGATCCGCACCCCGCCGACCACGTCCACGGTCCGCATGAAGGTGGTGAAGTCCACCTCCAGGTAGTGGTCGATCTTCAGGTTGGTCATGTTCTCGACCGTGCGCACGGTCAGGTTGGGCCCGCCCTCCGCGTACGCCGCGTTGAGCTTGACCGGGTGCGGGCCGTGCCGCCGCCCGGTGTTCCGGTCGACGTGCTCGGGCAGTTCGGCGTAGGAGTCCCGGGGCAGGCTCACCACGCTGGCCCGCTCCCGGTCCTGTGACAGGTGCACGATCATCATCGTGTCGGTGCAGTTGCAGGGCCGGCCGCCCAGCCGGTACTGGCGCCGTTCCTGCTCGCTGATCCTGTCCCGGCCGTCGGTGCCGACCAGCAGCACGTTCATGCCGTGGCCGGCCGGCGGGCGGTTCTTCATGTCCTTGAAGGGGTCGACCCGGGCGATGTCCGCGTCCAGGCTGGAGACCACCGCGTGTCCGATCCCGGCGGAGGCGAGCACCACCACCGACAGCGTGGTCGCCGCCCGCATGGCCCAGCGTGGTCTGCGGCGCGGTACGGGCGCGTACGGCACGCGGGCCGGCCTCGCCGGACCGGCGGCCTGTCGCGGGGCGCGCTGCGACCGCGGGCGCGGCCGGTACTGCGTGCTGGACATGGGGGACACCTCCGCTGATGGCGTGGGTGGGCGCCGTGTGCACCGTAGGGGCATACGATCGGCTGATCGGCGCAGCGGCACCCGCGGCGCGCACCGGTGTCCCCCGTTCGCGGTAACGTGAGCACCGATGAACGCCAAGCCCGACGTGCGGCTCCCCGCCGTTTCTGTGATCATGCCCGTTCTCAACGAGGAGCGGCACCTGCGCGGAGCCGTGGAAGCGATCCTCGCGCAGGAGTACGACGGCGAGATGGAGGTCGTGATCGCCCTCGGTCCCTCCGCGGACCGCACGGACGAGATCGCCGCCGAGCTCGTACGCGAAGACCCGCGCGTGCACACGGTCCCCAACCCCACCGGCCGCACCCCCGCCGCGCTCAACGCCGCGATCAAGGCATCCCGCCATCCGATCGTGGTCCGCGTCGACGGCCACGGGATGCTCTCGCCGAACTACATAGCCACGGCCGTACGGCTGCTGGAGGAGACCGGCGCGCAGAACGTCGGCGGCATCATGCACGCCGAGGGCGAGAACGACTGGGAGCACGCGGTGGCCGCCGCGATGACCTCGAGGATCGGGGTGGGCAACGCGGCCTTCCACACCGGCGGCCAGGCCGGCCCCGCGGAGACCGTGTACCTGGGGGTGTTCCGGCGCGAGGCACTGGAGCGACAGGGCGGCTACAACGAGGAGTTCATCCGCGCCCAGGACTGGGAGCTGAACTTCCGCATCCGCGAGGCGGGCGGCCTGATCTGGTTCTCGCCCGAGCTGCGCGTCTCCTACCGGCCCCGCCCGAGTGTGAGGGCGCTGGCCAAGCAGTACAAGGACTACGGCCGTTGGCGGCACGTCGTCGCCCGCTACCACGAGGGCTCCATCAACCTGCGCTACCTCGCCCCGCCGACCGCGGTGTGCGCCATCGCGGCCGGGATCGTGGTGGGCGCGGCCCTGACCCCCTGGGGCCTCGTGGTCCCCGGCGGCTACCTGGCGGCGATCGCCGCCGGCTCGGTGCCCGCGGGCAAGGGCCTTCCCCTGAAGGCCCGGCTGCGCATCCCGGTCGCCCTCGCCACCATGCACATGTCCTGGGGCTGGGGCTTCCTGACGAGCCCGAAGTCGCTGGCGAGGAAGGTCATCGCCGCGCGGAGGCCGGCGGTCGTCACCGCCGACTGAGCGGTTCGACCCGGTGGGCCCCTCTCCTCAGGAGAGGGGCCCACGCGCGTCTACCAGCGGTAGGGCGCGTACACGTCCATGCACTGGCTCTCGTCCGAGCCGTTGATGGCGTCGGAGGTGCTGGGCAGGTCGCCGGCCTTCGGCGTGGACTCCTTCGGATAGGTGGCCCCGGTGCGCCAGTCGGCGCCGACGACGACGGTGACACCGGAGACGTCGGTCGACCTCTTGACCGAACTCATCGGGATTCCCAGGGCCTTGGCGACGCCCTGCGCGTCGCCCTCCATGTCGGCGCTCGGGTAGCGCACGAGCGTCTCCGGCTCGGACAGCGCCGCCGAGGTGTCGGCCGACGCCCTGGTGAAGCCCTTCTGCCGCAGCTCCTGGCCGACCGCGTCGGCCCGGCCGTTGACCGGGGCCTGCGTGGAGCTCCGGGTGGCGTTCTGCACCACCACGCCCAGCCGGTCGGCCGCGACCGAGGGAGCCGCGGTGGCCTCGTCCTCGTCCGGCGTCTTCGCCTCCCGCGTGGGGCCGTTGTCGTCGAAGGGCACGTCCTCGCGGAGCATCTTCCACATCTTCGCGGCGTCGGCGCCGTCCGGGACCACGTGGTTGCGGTTCTGGAAATCTTCGACCCAGGGCATCGTCGTCATGGTGATGCGGTCGGTGGGGACCGTCTTGAGCTGCATGGCCAGGTCGTACAGCTTCTTGACGGTGCCGATCTCCTCGGAGACCTTCAGCGACTTCGTGCCGGCCTCCGCCAGGCCCATCAGCCTGCCGGTGTCGGTGAAGACGTTCTGGCTCCGCAGCGTGCGGATCATCGAGTTCATGTACATGTGCTGGGCCCTGGCCCGCAGCAGGTCGCTGCCCCAGGCGTGCCGGGTGCGCAGCCACTGCAGGGCCTGCTCGCCCTTGACCTTGTGCTTGCCGGCCGTCAGTTTCAGGCCCGAGCCGCCGCGCTGGGTCGCCAGTGAGCGGTCCCACACGTTCTGGTTCACGCAGACCTCGACACCGCCGATGGCGTCCGCCATGTGCACCACACCCGCGAAGTCGATCGTCATCCAGTGGTCGATGTAGACACCGGTGAGGTTCTCCCAGGTGGCGAGTGTGCAGCCGGGGCCGCCGCGGGCCAGCGACTCGTTGATGATGGTGTTGGCCGGCGGGTAGACCTTGCCGGTGTCGGGGTCGGTGCACTTGGGGATGTCGACCCGGGTGTCGCGGGGGATGCTGACCACGGCGGCGCTCTCGCGGTCGGCCGACAGGTGGATGAGCATCTGCACGTCGCCCAGTGGGGGGTTGTCGCGGTTGTTCCTGCCGCCGCCCAGGGCGACGTTCGCGTCGGAGCTACGGCTGTCGGAGCCGATCAGCAGGATGTTCAGGGGCGTCTGGCCGGCCGAGTTCGGCCTCGTCCTCTCCGCCTTGGAATCGCCGCTGCTGCGCTGGCCCTTGCGTATGTTGCCGTTCAGGTGCTGGTAGTAGAGGTACCCGGCGCCGGCCGTGGTGAGTATGACCAGCGAGAGCGCCGTGGCCGACCAGCGCAGTGCGCGCCTCCTGGGACGCCTGCCGGCGACGTCGCGCCCCTTGCCGCTGCCTTTTCCTCCGCCGCGCGGGCCGTGGCCGCCCGCCGCGCTGTCCTTCCGCGCGGCGAGAGCCGTCGTGTCCTCGACCGCAGGCTCCTCCCCGCGCAGACTGCTCTGCGTCAACTCCCCGTCCTCCCCACCCTGGTGTGCCATGGAACAGGCCTGTCGTGCGCCGTGTTAGACGCATGACAGGCCCATAAGGTGGCGTGGTGCGCTCAACCGGATTTCAACTGGCGCACTCGACCTTGTCCGCCGTGGACTTCTCCTTGATCTCCGGTGGCTTCGTCGGCGCGACGAGCGGCACACCCGCGCCCTTGAAGTCCTTGCCCAGGGTCAGTGTCATCGTCGGCAGGCCCTGGGAGTTGGTCACGCTCTCGCCCAGCTTCAGCGCCGAGCCGGGAAGTCCCATGAGCGCGGCGAGTTTACGCGCCTGCGGCGCCTGGTCGGCGTCGTACTCGAGGGTGGTCTTGCTGAGTTTCCGAGGTGCGTTGCCCTCGTTCTCCGATTTGGACACGCCCTGGGTGGTCTGCAGCCAGACAAGGGTGTCCTGCGCGGCACCGGAGACGGCTCCGCCGTTGAGGATCCGGACCCGGACTTCGGAGGCCTCGGACTGGGTGCCCTTGAGACGGGCGGCCTCGGCGTTCTTGGCGGCCTTCTCCTTTTTCTTCACCTGGGTGAAGGAGACGTCGTTCGCGATGGCGTCGAAGACCGGGCGGGCATCGGTCGGATGCAGGACGACCGTCGCCTTGACCGTTTCGGCCGGGTTGTCGATGACCGGGACCGTCAGGAAGGTGATGTTCTTCGTCGGCACCTTCTTCAGCTCCAGCGCCACGTCCTTGAGCGTGCTGACCTTGCCGATGCCGGTGTCGACGGTCAGCGCCTTGGTGGCGGCGTCGGCCAGGTCGTACAGCTTGGCCGGGTCGGTGAGCGTGTCGCCGGAGGCCATCTGGCGCATCAGCGAGCTGAGGAACTGCTGCTGCACCTTGATGCGGTCCAGGTCGCCCTTGTTTCCCCAGGCTTTCCGGGCGCGGACGAAGGCCAGGGCCTGTTCGCCCTCGACCTTGGACGGGCCGGCGGGCAGGTCCAGGCGTGAGTCCTTGTCCTTCACCGCGTTCTTGAGGCACACGTCGACTCCGCCGACCGCCGTCGTCAGTGTCTTGACCGCGTTGAAGTCGGCCATCATGAAGTGGTCGGGCACGATGCCGGTGGCCGCTTTGACCGTGAGCATCGCGCAGCCCGGGTCGCGGCCGTCCTGGCCGAGGCTCACGTTGAAGCGGGTGTGGTCCGTTCCCGGGACGATCTTCGTGGTGCCGTCGGGCTGCTTGGTCGGGCAGTCCGGGATGTCCACGATCAGGTCGCGCGGGATGCTCAGCGCGGTGGCGTTCGTGCGGTCCTTGGAGACGTGCAGCAGGACGTTGGTGTCGGCGTGGCCCGGGCTGCCCTTGTCGCCGTAGCCCTCGTTGCCCTTGCCGGTGCGCTTGTCGGTGCCGATGATCAGTATGTTGAAGGCCTCGTCCTTGCTGAAGTTGGCCTTGGCCGCGCCGCCCACGTCGGTGGTGGTGACGTTGCCCTCGAGGTGCTTGAGGACCAGGTAGCCGGCCGTGCAGACGCCGACCAGGACGAACGCCATGGTGCCGCCGGTCCACAGCAGGATCTTCTTGGCCTTCGGCTTCTTCTTCTCCGGCCGGCGTCCCCGCCGCCCGGGCAGCGGCTCCTCGGGTGGTGCGCCGCGGCGGCGGCGCGGGCCGGGCACCGCACGGGCGGGGGTGTCGGTCTCACTCGCCTGCTGCCGCCCGGGCGTCGCGCCGCGGCCTTCCGCCGCACCGTCGCCGCCCGCGCCGGGCGATGCGGGCCGGCGGGGTCCCGGAATCGGCGACTGCGGAGCGGAAGGGCCCAGTCGCAGTTCGTATTCGCCGGTGTTCGGATTGAGCACCCATTGGTCTGCGGGATCGATGTTGTCCGCCCGCCCACGGCCTTGCGCGTCCACGGTTGTCCCAATCCTCCGTCGGGGCCACGCGGCGCCTCGCTCCCCCAAGGCGCTCAGGTCTGCTTCACGGTGCTCGACCCCAGGAAGACCTCGCGGTCGGCAGCACCGGATCGCTCACACTATCCGGCTGGTTCGGCGTCGAGCGACGCCCGTGACACATTCCACTTCCCTACAAGTGGGCAATCCGCCCATTTCCTTGGACAAAAGTTCGCCTCCGGCCGTGACTTTACCCGCGGAAGACCTTCGTCGTGGTGTGCTGTGGCGGAACGCCGGGTGGGTGAGGGTATGCATCCGGGGTTCCCGGCCCGGCCGCCCTCGCCGTGTGCACCGTCAAATGCCTACTGAACGTAGCCGCTCGACTGCGCGGGAGAATCCTCGTCGTCCGCGGGGAATTCGAATCGCCGGAAGGTGAATTGGCGCCGTTTGTTCCCGAATCCCGCGGTGCTTCCGCCGTATCACCTCGCCGTCGCCGTGACCCGTTCCGATTCGATGCGCTTGGCGAGTGCGTCCTCGGAGAGGTGGTCGAGGTTGCGGCACAGGACGACGGAGGCGCCGACGGCGAGGGGGGCGTACAGGCCCGAGCTGAGGCCCTCCCAGGTGTCGTACGGCAGCGCGGACAGCAGCCGGGAGCCGGGGCCCGTCAGGTCCAGGGCGGGGGCGTCGGCGCGGGCGCGTTCCACGACCTCCGCCGCCGAGTACTCGGCCCCGGCCACGATCAGGGCCGGCTCGTCCGGGTCGACCGGCGCGAAGGGTGCGAACATGTCGCCCTGCCCCGGCACCTCGACGGCGTAGTCCGCGAAGCCCTCCGGCGGCTGCGGGAACCGCCCGCCCAGCGGCCGCAGCGCCAGCGCCACCCGCTCCCCGGAGCAGGCCCGCGCCGCGTCCAGCGTGTCCGGGCCGCTGACCACGACGTCCGCGGCCCCCGGATTCCCGCCGAGGTCCGCGACCGCGCCCACCGACGCGCACGCCAGCAGCCACACCGCCGTCTGCCAGTGCGCCGGCAGCAGCAGCGCGACCCGGTCGCCGGGTTCGGCGGCGAGGTCCCCCTGGAGGAGATTCGCGGTCTTGGCCACCCAATTGGCGAAGGTGGCCACGGACAGTTCGACGCGTTCGCCCGTGGCGTCGTCGTAGAAGGTCACCAGTGGGCGTCCGGGGTCCGCGGCGAGCGCGGAACGCAGCAGGTCGGCGGGGGTGCGTTCGGTGGCGTTCACCCGCGCAAGCGTACGCGGCGCCGCGCCCGCGCACCGTGCGGCGGGGCCATGTGCGGGGGGAGGGGTGCGCCACCGGTTCGGCCCAATGGTGGCCGACGGCCCGTCAATTCCTCAATGGACAGAATTGTGTGATTATGTCCAAGATCAGGGGCATGCGTCGATATGGATTTCTGGCGTCCTCGATCGGTGTCACCTGCACGGCCGCCCTCGCCCTCGCGCCGGGTCTTCCCGCCGCCGCGGCCATGACGGGACCGGCGTCGGCCACCGGGCCGTCGGCCGTCCCCGGCAGCACCCAGTCCCTGCCCCTCCTCCCGCTCACCCGCGACCGTGCCCGTGGCGCCGCCCTCGGACAGGGCCTGCGCCGCACGGACGTCCACCACTTCTCGCTGGTCGGTCTCATCTGGGACGACCCGGACACCGAGCTGCACGGCAGCGTCCGGATCCGTACGCGCGCCACCGCCACCGGCACCTGGTCCGACTGGCAGGACATCGACACCCACAACGCCGACCACGGAGCCGACCCCGGCACGGCCGAGCGCACCTCCGGGCTCGTGCACGGCGCCACCGCACCGCTGTGGGTGGGTGAGTCCGACGGCGTCGACGTACGCGTGCGCGTGGACACCGGGGACCGCGGCGGGGGTGCCGTCGCCGGCCCGTCGGTCACGCTGCCCTCCAGCCTGCGCCTCGAACTCGTCGACCCGGGCGACGAGCCCCCGCCGCAGGGGCCTCGGGCCGACGCCTCGCGCACCGGCGAGCTGAGCGAGGAAGCCGCCGCGGCCTCCGCGGCCAACGCCCCGCTCGCCCCGCTCGGCGCCACCGAGATCCCCGCGCTCGACCACGAGGACACCGAGCGCGAGCTGCTCGCCCTGCGCGGCGGCGAACTCTCCCCGCGCGACGGCGAACTGGCGGGACGCCAACGCGCCAAGCCGTACATCGGTCCGCGCCCGCGCATCGTCACGCGCCGCGGCTGGGGCGCGGACGAGTCGTTGCGCGGCCGGGGGGTCGTCTATTCCAAGGAGGTCAGGGCGGCGTTCGTCCACCACACCTCCTCGGGCAACAACTACAGCTGCGCGCAGGCCCCGTCGGTCATCCGCGGCATCTACCGCTACCACGTCAAGAGCATGGGCTGGCGCGACATCGGCTACAACTTCCTCGCCGACAAGTGCGGCAACCTCTACGAGGGCCGCGCCGGTGGTGCGGCGAGGGCGGTGCTGGGCGCCCACACCCTGGGGTTCAACACCAACAGCGCGGGGATCGCCGTCATCGGCTCCTACGGCAAGTCCGAGCCGTCCGCTGCCGCCGTCACGGCCGTGGCGCGGCTGACGGCGTGGAAGCTCGGTCTGTACGGGATGAATCCACGCGGAAAGACATACCTGACGTCCGGCGGTGGCAACCTCTACCAAAAAGGAAAGAGCGTACGCCTGAACGTGATCTCCGGCCACCGGGACGGCTTCTCGACCGACTGCCCCGGCCTGCGGCTCTACGGCAAGCTCGGCGCGGCCCGCTCGTCGGCGGCGCGCTACCAGGGCCGCTGAGGGGGGGCCGGACGGATCGGACAGAGGCCCACGAGGCTGCACGAGCGCGTCTGCATACACTGGCCGGCCGAGGACTGATCGGCCGGTCCCGGCAGGAAGCAGAGACGACAGGTGACAGAAGCGATCCTTCTGGTCGGCGGCAAGGGCACCCGGCTGCGCCCGCTCACGGTGCACACCCCCAAGCCCATGGTGCGGGCGGCGGGCGTGCCGTTCCTCACGCACCAGCTGGCGCGGGCGAAGGCGGCGGGCGTCGAGCACATCGTGCTCGCCACCTCCTATCTGGCCGAGGTCTTCGAGCCGTACTTCGGCGACGGCTCCTCACTCGGACTCCACCTCGAGTACGCCACGGAGGAGGAGCCCCTGGGCACGGGCGGTGCCCTCCGCAACGTCGCCCCGCGCCTGCGCTCCGGCCCCGACGAGCCGGTCCTGGTCTTCAACGGCGACATCCTCACCGGGCTGGACATCGGGGCGCTGGTGCGCACGCACGAGGAGACGGGCGCGGACGTCTCCCTGCACCTGACGAAGGTGACGGACCCCCGTGCCTACGGCCTGGTCCCGACGGACGGCACGGGCCGCGTCCTGGCCTTCCTGGAGAAGCCGCAGACCCCCGAGGAGATCGTCACCGACCAGATCAACGCGGGGGCGTACGTCTTCCGCCGCTCGGTCATCGACACCATCCCGCAGGATCGCCCGGTGTCGGTGGAGCGCGAGACCTTCCCCGGCCTGCTGGCGGCGGGCGCCCATCTGCAGGGCATGGTCGACTCCACCTACTGGCTGGACCTCGGCACCCCCGCCGCCTTCGTCCGCGGCTCCGCCGACCTGGTCCTCGGCCGCGCCCCCTCCCCGGCGGTCCCCGGCCGCTGCGGCGACCGCCTGGTCCTGCCCACGGCCGTCGTCGCCCCCGACGCCAAGCTGACCGGCGGCACGGTGGTCGGCGAGGGCGCGTTCGTCGCCGAGGGCGCGCGGGTCTTCGGCAGTACGATCCTGCCCGGCGCCGTCATAGAGCCCGGCGCCGTCATCACCGACTCCCTCATCGGCACCCACGCCCGCGTCGGCACCCGCTCCGTCCTCACCGGCACCGTCATCGGCGACGGCGCGGTGGTGGGCGCCGACAACGAACTGAGGGAGGGCGCGAGAGTCTGGTGCGACGCCCACATCCCGGCGGGCGCGGTGAGATTCTCCTCGGACCGGTAGGCGACCGCGGGCAGTCGTGCCGCCGTGGCTGCGCCCACCCCCGCTCGGCCGCAGCCCGGGGCAACCCGCCGACCCCGGTCAGCCGCCCCAGCCACACACCTCGACCGCCGCCCGCCTCAAAGCCGCCCGATATCCCCTCTCGGCATCCGCGGCCCCCGCCGGCCCGGCACCCGCCCGCTCAACAGAATCAGCCGAGCGGCCCGATGCCGCTGCCCCGCGTACGGCTCGAGCAGACGCAGCATCTCCGCGTCATCGGCCTCCCGGTTCCCCGCCAGCGCGAATCCCACGATCCCCGGCAGATGCAGGTCCCCGACCGTCACCGCATCCGCCGCCCCATGACTGCGCTGCACGGTCTCCGCCGACGTCCACGGCCCGATCCCGGACACCAGTTCCAGCCGTTCCCGCGCCACCGCCGGAGGCATTCGCACCGCCTCCTCCAGCCGCGCGGCGACCCGCACCGCCCGCAGCACCGTCGACGCCCGCTTGTCGTCGACCCCGGCCCGGTGCCACTCCCACGACGGAATCAGCGCCCAGGTCCGCGGCGCCGGCATGACGTACATCCGCCCGGGCGCGGGCCCCGGTGCGGGTTCCCCGTACTTCCGTACGAGCACCCGCCACGCGGCGTACGCCTCGACCGTCGTCACCTTCTGTTCCAGGATCGACGGGATCAACGACTCCAGCACCAGCCCGGTCCGCGTCAGCCGCAATCCCGGCCGCCGGTGCCGCGTCAGCGCCAGCAGCCGGTGTCGCGGCGTGAACAAGGACGGGTCGTCGGCGGCCCCGAGCAACTCGGGCAGCTGCTCCAGCAGCCACTCGGCCCCCGGCCCCCACGCCTCCCCGCGCACCTGCCCGTCGCGCGCGGACACCCGCAGCGTCCCGGGCCCGAGCGGCGTCCGGCCGGCCCGCCACACCGAGCCGTCGGGCATCGCCCGGAACGCGGGATCACCCGGCCCCCGCCGCAGCGGCCCGAGCACCAGCCCCAGGTCCAGCGGTCCGTCCGGCGCCCACGTCCGCACCCGTCCCGGCACGGCGGCCTGCCGCGGCACACCCGCGGACGCGCCCCCGGGCGTGCCGACCTGCCCACCGCGCACGGGCATGGGGGCACCTCCCACGCCGTCAAGGCTGTGGGGGAGGGTGGGCCGCGGAGCGAAGCGTCCTGCCACGAAGGGGCTCCAGAGGGCCGAAGGTACCGAAGAAGCTCTACGAGCCTAGGCGGTCAGGCGGACGAAGCGGTCACAGCGAGACCACGAACGCCCCCGCGTCCCGCTCCGGCCGCGGCTTCGGCGGCCCGGCCGGATGCCCGACCGCGACCGCTCCCATCGGGTCCCAGTCCTCCGGCAGTCCCAGCACCTCGCGCACCACGTCCCGGCAGAACATCGTCGAGGACACCCACGCCGAGCCGAGCCGCTCCCCGGCCAGCGCGACCAGGAAGTTCTGCACCCCGGCCCCGGCGGCGACCACGAACATCTCCCGCTCGGCACCGTCCCGCCGCTCGTCTCCGTACACGTGCGAGCCGTCCATGACGAGGCACGGCACCACCAGGCAGGGCGCGTTGCGCAGGACGTCACCGCGCCGGATCCGCTTGGCGATCGACTCCTCGCTCCTGCCGTCCCGCCGCAGGTCGGTGATCCAGGCGTCCCGCATCGCGTCCAGCAGGCGCGTCCGCGACTCCGCCGACTCCAGCAGCACGAACCGCCACGGCGTGGTGTGGTGCGGCGCGGGCGCGGTCACCGCCGCGGCCACCGCGCGCCGTACCGCGCCCGGGTCGACCGGCTCGTCGGTGAAGGACCGTACGGTACGCCGCTGGGTCACCGCCTCCCGTACGGCCTCGGAGGTCCCGAGCCGGAACATGTCGTCGTGCGCGTCCCGCACCATGGCCCGTGCTCCCTCCCCGTGCTCCTCGGTCACCACGTGCCCCAGCCCGCGCACCACGGCGACGGGCAGCCCGGCGGCCTTGCCCTTGACCAGGTCGCCCGCGGCGGCGAGTTCGTCGGCGGTCGCGACGACGGTGGCGCTGAGCGGATTGCCGTGTGCGTCCGTGCCACCGCGCAGATCGTCCAGCGCGCGTACGCCCGCGGCGCCGATGGCGACGTCCGTGAGCCCGGTGCGCCAGGGCCGCCCGAAGGTGTCGGTGACGAGCACCCCGACCGTGACCCCGAGGGCGTCGCGCAGGCCGTCCCGGATGGCGCGCGCGGACGCGTCCGGGTCCTCGGGCAGCAACAGCACCGTGCCGGAAGGGGTGTTGGAGGCGTCGACCCCGGCGGCGGCCATGACCAGCCCCTGCCGGTTCTCCACGATCCGCAGCGGTCCGCGCCGGGCCACGACGCGTACGGTCTCCGCGTCGATCGCGGCCTCCCGGTCGGCCGCCTCGACGATCCGGCCCTCCGCCTTGGAGACGATCTTCGAGGTGACGAGGAGCACGTCCCCGTCGGCCAGAGCGGGCTCCGCGGCGGCGATCAGCTTCGCCAGGTCGTCGCCCTGCTGCACCTCGGGGATCCCGGCCACCGCCCAGACCCGGAACTCCGGGGCGGACGCGTCCGCCCACGCACGCGTCGTCGTGCCGCTCACGCCCCCCGCACCTCCTCGGCCAGCGCCAGCGCCTCCCGCGCCATCCGGGCGGTGGCGTCGGCGTCGGTCATCATCAGCGGCACCGCCCGGCACCGGATGCCGGCCGCCTCGACGCGTTCCACCGAGGCCGCGTCGACGGTGTCGACGAGCCAGCCGTCCAGCAGCCCCGAGCCGTAGTGCTCGGCCACCGCCGCGGCCGTGGACTCCACACCGACCGCGGCGAGGACCTTGTCGGCCATGCCGCGCACGGGCGCGTCGCCGACGATGGGGGACAGGCCGATCACCGGTACCCCGGCGTCGGCGATGGCCTCCCGGATGCCGGGCACCGCGAGGATCGTGCCGACGGAGACGACGGGATTGGACGGCGGGAAGAGGATCACGTCCGCCTCGGCGATCGCCTCCAGCACCCCGGGCGCCGGCTTCGCCTGTTCCGCGCCGACCGGCACGACCGCCTCGGCCGGCACCGACGCCCGCAGCCGCACCCAGTACTCCTGGAAGTGCACCGCCTTGCGCTCACCGTCCAGCTCGACGGCGACGTGCGTCTCCACGCGGTCGTCGGTCATGGGGATGAGCCGCACCCCCGGCTTCCACCGGTCGCACAGCGCTTCGGTGACCGCGCTCAGCGGATATCCGGCGCCGATCATCTGGGTGCGCACGATGTGCGTGGCGAAGTCCCGGTCGCCGAGGCCGAACCAGCCCGGTCCGACGCCGTACGCCGCGAGCTCCTCCTTGAGGTGGAAGGTCTCGTCGGCCCTGCCCCAGCCCTGCTCCTCGTTGATGCCGCCGCCGAGCGTGTACATCACCGTGTCCAGGTCCGGGCAGACCTTCAGCCCGTAGAGGTGGATGTCGTCGCCGGTGTTGCCGATGACCGTGACGTCCGCGTCCGGCACGGCCCGCTTCAGACCGCGCAGGAACCGGGCACCACCGATGCCGCCTGCCAGAACCACAATGCGCATGGGAACAGTGTGTCAGCCGCGAGGCCGACTCATTGAGGGGTGGTGGTCGGGTGACGGGTGGACCGAGTCCCGCAGGCGGGTACGGCAACGCGGCGCACGGTCACTGCCGCGGCACACGCTCGTCCGGGCACGGCTCCGGGCGGACCTCAGGCGCTGACGGAGCGCAGCGGGTCGCGGGCGGCCCCGGCGCACCGGGCGGAGTGCATGGGCATCTCGGTCAGGCCGGGGAAGTACACGTGCAGGCTGACCGCCGGCTCCAGCGTGTCGTTGACGACCTCGTGCGTGTACCCCGGCGCGAACACCCTCCCCCACTCCCGGCCTCGCTCGAGCGGGGGGACCCCCACCGTGCCGGCCCCCAACACGCGCGTGCCGTGCTCGGTGCGCTCGGTCAGTTCGCCGTCCAGGACTGTGAGGACGCCGGAGGAGGGGCCGTGGCCGTGCAGTCCGCTGCCCTGCCCGGGTACCCAGGACAGCAGCCACACCTCGTAGCCCGGTCCGGTGCGCAGCCGGTGGTACCAGCGGGTCGTGGCGTCGTAGCGGACGAGGTGCTCCCAGTGGGCGCGGTCGGCGGCGATGGAGCGGGCCAGGCCGACGAACTCGGCCACGGTGGCCGGGTGTTCGCGCGGGGCCCGGAGCAGGTGCGGGACTTCGAGGATGTCGCCGGCGATCTGAAGGTCGCTGTCGCTGTTCATGAGGTGGGGGTCCTCGGTGAAGGAAGGGCGGAGGGAACGGGCGCCGAGCGCGGAGGGGCTCGGACGACGGCTGGAGCACGCGTACGCGTGTGGGGCTCAACAGCCGGAACAGCAACAGCTACAGCGAGCGCGGGCAGCACCGAGGGACCCGACGGTGCGGGTCGTGGTGAGTGCCGAGTTCGCGAGCATGCCCACCAGGACAGCGGTTCACACCATCACTGTCAACTCGACGCCCGGAATGTGGGACATGTTTCACCTCATCCGGTTCATCTCGCAGGCGAAAGGTTTGCTCATGGGCCGACCGGGACACATGGCGCACATGCCGGGCGCGCAAGCGCCGTTGCGATCCCGTGATCCGACCGTGATCCGGTCCGCTTCGGTGTGCGTGTCGGAACGAGATCGAAGTCCTGGACATCCTTCCTCGTGCGGGCTCCGTACAGGGGTGCGATGCCCTCGGGGCCTCGGCTGTGTGTCTGGGTTTATGCTGATTTGAACACTTTCTGGAGGGGCTTGGTTCCGGAGAGTGAATAAGGGGCCCAATAGCAGATCTCGGCTTGACTCGCCCGGAGCAGCACACTTGTAATTTCACTCGTGTCGTTCAGCCGGGACAGGTAACGGCTGCATCACGGGGACGCGAAAGACAGACGAGGGGCGCACATGACCGAGCTGGTGCAGCAACTGCTGGTCGACGACGCGGACGAGGAACTCGGCTGGCAGGAGCGCGCGCTGTGCGCCCAGACCGACCCCGAGTCCTTCTTCCCCGAGAAGGGCGGCTCCACCCGCGAGGCCAAGAAGGTCTGCCTCGCCTGCGAGGTCCGCTCCGAGTGCCTCGAGTACGCCCTCGCCAACGACGAGCGTTTCGGCATCTGGGGCGGCCTGTCCGAGCGTGAGCGGCGCCGGCTGAAGAAGGCGGCCGTCTGACCGCACGCCCCGCGCGCATCCCGCACAAACGTCACGAACGGCCCGTCGCAGGTGGGTTATCCACAGGCGGCGGGCCGCAGTCCTGGCCAGCCGATAGTGTGGTCGCTCGTCCGAGACGCCCCCTGCCCCCAGCGGGCACGGGCGTTCACCGCAGTCCACCGAACCGGGGCCGTATCTCGATGTCCGTGCACAGCCATACGGCAGCCCACTACGACGTCGCTGCCGCAGCGCCGTCCGACCCCGCGCGCGCGACGGCGCCCGACTCGAGCCGCGCGCCGGAGTATCCGCGGCACGTCGTCACCGCCGTGCTCGTCTCCCACGACGGCGCCCGCTGGCTGCCCGACGCGCTCGCCGGCCTGCTCGGCCAGGAGCGCCCCGCGCAGTATGCCGTGGCGGCCGACACCGGCAGCGCGGACGGCTCCGCGCAGGTGGTCACCGACGCCCTCGGCGCCGACCGTGTGCTGCACCTGGCCCGGCGCACCGGTTTCGGCCAGGCCGTCGAGGAGGCCGTCCACGCCGCCCCGTACCTCACCCCGGACGACCTGCCGTACCTCAGGCGCCCCAGCGGCTGGGACCCCGCCACGCGCACATGGCGCGACGACGCCTACGACCTGCCCGAGCTGCCGCACGGGGAGCCGGTGCAGTGGCTGTGGCTGCTGCACGACGACTGCGCTCCCGAACCCGACGCCTTGGCCCAGCTGCTGAGGGTCGTCGACAACGAGTACGAACTCGGCCGCGACGACGTGGCGATCGTCGGCCCCAAACTGCGCGGCTGGTACGACCGCAGGCAGCTGCTCGAAGTGGGCGTCAGCATCGCCAACTCCGGCCGTCGTTGGACCGGCCTGGACCGCCGTGAGCAGGACCAGGGCCAGCACGACCACGTACGGCCCGTGCTGTCGGTGTCCACCGCCGGAATGCTGATCCGGCGTGACATCTTCGAGGAACTGGGCGGGTTCGACCGCAGGCTGCCCCTGATGCGCGACGACGTCGACCTGTGCTGGCGCGCCAACGCCGCCGGCCACCGCGTCCTGATCGCCCCCGACGCCGTCGTACGACACGCCGAAGCCGCCTCCCGCGAGCGCCGCACCGTCGACTGCGTCGGCCGCACCGCCGCGTCCCCGCACAAGGTGGACAAGGCCGGCGCCGTCTACACCCTGCTCGTCAACGCCCGTACGGCGGTGCTGCCCTGGGTGCTGCTGAGGCTCGTGCTCGGCACCCTGCTGCGGACTCTCGCCTATCTCGTCGGCAAGGTGCCGGGACAGGCCGTCGACGAGATCCGCGGCCTGGTGGGCACACTCCTGCGGCCCGAGCGGATCGTCGCCGGCCGGCGCAGACGCGGGAAGCCACAGGTCGACAAGGGCGAGATGCGGCCGCTGTTCCCGCCGCCGGGCGCCACCGTCCGCGTCACGGTCGAACAGGTCGCGAGCAACCTCGTCGGCCGCTCCGACCCCGAGGGCTCCTCGGCCGGCCGGCACGGCGCGGTCGAGTCCGGGCCCGGCGGCGAGGACGCCGACTACCTGGAGGTCGAGCAGTTCGCCCGCCTCAAGCGCATCGCCCGCAAACCCGGCCCGGTGCTCTTCCTGGTACTGCTGATCGTCTCCCTGGCCGCCTGCCGCGGCCTGCTCGGCGGCGGCGCGCTCGCGGGCGGCGCCCTGCTGCCCGCCCCGGCCGACTCCTCCGAGCTGTGGTCGCGCTACCTCGACTCCTGGCACCCGGTCGGCGTCGGCGGCACCCCGTCCGCGCCGCCGTACCTGGCGATGGTCGCGATGCTGGCCTCCCTGCTGCTGGGTTCGGCCGGCCTCGCGGTCACCGTCCTGCTGGTCGCCTCGGTGCCGCTGGCCGGGTTCACGGCGTACTTCGCCTCCCGCCCGCTCGTCCCCTCGAGCCTGCTGCGCGCCTGGGCGGCCGTCGTCTACGCCTTCCTGCCCGCGACCACCGGCGCGCTGGCCGGCGGCCGCCTCGGCACCGCGGTCCTGGCCGTGCTGCTGCCGCTCATCGCCCGCGCGGGCATCGCGGCCGGCGGCCTGGCCAACGACTCCGGTGCCCGCGGCAGTTGGCGCGCCACCTGGGCGTACGCCCTGCTGCTGACCGTCACCACCGCGTTCACGCCCATCGTGTGGCCCATCGCGCTCCTTCTCGGCCTCGGCGTGCTGGCCGTGCGCCGCGACGACATCGTGGCGTACGCACCGCGCTTCCTGGCCCAGTTGGGCACCCCCCTGCTGGTCCTCGCCCCCTGGTCGCTGACGCTGCTGCCGTTCGGCTTCTTCCAGGAGGCCGGGCTGGAGTACGGCTCCCCGGCCGCCTCCGCCCTCGACCTGCTCGGCGCCGGTCCGGGCGGCCCCGGCACGGTGCACGGGCTGATGCTCATCGGCATCGTCCTGGCCGCGCTGGCCGCGCTGCTGCGCGCCGAGCGCCAGTTCGCGATCTGGACGGCCTGGACGGCCGCCCTGGTGGCGCTCGTCTTCGCGGTGCTGTCCAACGGCTCGCCCTGGGCCGGCCCGGCCACCCTCGTCTACGGTCTCGCGCTCCTGGCTGCCGCCGTGCTCGGTGCCGACGGGGCACGCGCGCGCGTGGCCGAGCAGAGCTTCGGCTGGCGCCAGCCGGTCGCCGCGCTGATCGCCTTCGCCTCGGCCGCGGGCCCCCTGCTGATCGTCGCCGGCTGGATGATCCGTGGCGCCGACGGCCCCGTTCAGCGGCGCGACCCCGTGCAGGTGCCCGCGTTCGTCGCCGAGGAGAGCAGCACCCGCGACCGGGCCCGCACCCTGGTCCTCGACAGCGACTCGCCCGGCCACGTCGGCTACATGCTCGTCCGCGGCTCCGGCGCCCGCATGGGCGATGCCGAACTGGTCGCGGCGAGCGGCGGGAACAGCACGCTCGACAAGGTCGTCGCCAACCTCGTCGCCGGCTCCGGCGCCGACCAGGCCGACCACCTCGGCGGCTTCGCCGTGCGCTACGTCCTCGTCCACAAGGGCGCGCCCCGCGAGATCAGCCGCGTCCTGGACGCCACGCCCGGTCTGATCCGGCTCAGCCAGCAGGACGGCAGCGCCCTGTGGCGGGTGAACCAGGAGGTGTCGCGCGCAGCCATCGTGTCCGCCTCCGGCTCCGGCGCCGCCCAGCCGGTCGCCGCCGGACCGGTCGAGATCCACACCACGATCCCGTCCGGGGCCGAGGGCCGTGTGCTGCGCCTGGCCGACTCGGCCGACGAGGGCTGGACGGCCACCCTGGACGGAAAGCCGCTCGCCCGCACGACGGTGGACGGCTGGGCCCAGGGCTTCAGGCTCCCCGCCTCCGGCGGGAAGCTGGACGTGACCTTCGACGACCCGATCGGCCACACGGCCTGGCTGTGGGCCCAGGGCGCGCTCGCCACCGTCCTCGTCGTGCTCGCCCTGCCCGGCCGGCGTCGCGACATCGACGACGACCTGCCCGAGGAGGAGCTCGTCCCCGTCCAGCCCGTCGCCGGGGAGGGCCGCCGGGCCCGCCGGCTGCGCGCCCAGGCGGAGGCCGAGGAGGCCGGCCAGGAGGAGCGGGAGGACTTCGAGCAGGGGCCGGAGGGGCCGGAGGGGCCGGACACCATGCCTCCTCCTTCTCAGGAGGAGGCCCCCGCCGCCGTCCCGCACCAGCAGTCCTACGGCGAGTGGGACACCACCGCGTACGCGGAGGCCGGAGCCGACGGCGAGTGGGACACCACCGCGTACGCGGAGGCCGGAGCCGAGTACGGCGCCCACGGCGGCGAGCACTACCAGGGCGCTCAGCCTCAGCAGTACCCCGCGGGCGCCTACGACCAGGCGTACCAGGCCGACCCGTACCACAGCGGCCAGTACGACCCGTACGCGTACGGCGGCCAGGCCCCCTCGGCGCCGTACGGCCAGGCGTACCACCAGGGGTACGAGGAGCCGTACGACCCGGCCCACCACCATCCGCACGGCAACGGCAGTGAGCGCCCCGACGGGAGCCAGCAGTGAACCGCACGACCCTGTCCCTGATCGCCGGCGTGACCGCGCTCGCCGCCGTCACCGGATTCGCCGCGTTGAACACGCCGGACGCCTCGGGCGCCGGCCCCGCCAAGGCGGCCGCCCAACTGCCCGTCGAGCGCACGACCCTGGTCTGCCCGACGCCGAGCAGTTCCGACATCGCCGACACCTCGTACACGTCCTTCACACCCGTGACCCAGGGCGCGGGCAGCACGGGCAAGGCCCAACTCCTTCCCGCCACCGGTCAGTCGGCGACGGACGCCGACAACGGGGAGGACGGCTCCAAGGACAAGGACAAGGGCAAGGGCGAGGGCAGGGACGAGGAAGAGGACAAGGGCAAGGAAGAGGACAAGGACAAGGACGGTGGCGGCGGCAAGAAGGAGGCCGTCAAACCCGTCCTGGAGCCCAAGGAGCCCGGCACCCCCGCCACCGGTGACACCTCGGGCGCGGACGCTCCCGCGCTGATCGGCACGGCCGAGGGCAAGTTCGCGCCCGGCTGGACGATGCAGCAGACCACCGAGGTCGCCGTGGGCGCCGGCCGCGGTCTGCTGGGCGTCAACTGCACCGCCCCGGACACCCAGTTCTGGTTCCCGGGCGCGAGCACGGCCGCCGGCCGCTCCGACTACGTCCACCTGACCAACCCCGACGACTCCGCGGCCGTCGTCGACATCGAGCTGTACGGCGAGGACGGCGTCGTGAAGTCGGCCGTCGGTGAGGGCATCACCGTTGCGCCGCACTCCAGCGAGCCGGTCCTGCTGTCCACGCTCGCCGACGCCCCGCAGGAGGACCTCACCGTGCACGTGAGCGTGCGCAGCGGCCGGGTCGGCGCGGCCGTGCAGGCCCTCGACGACAAACTGGGCGGCGACTGGCTGACGGCGTCCGCCGACCCGGCGGACAGCCTGGTGCTGCCGGGCATCCCCAAGGACGCCACGTCCGTACGGCTGGTCGCCTTCACGCCGGGGGACTCCGACGCCGACCTGAAGGTGCGGCTGGCCTCGCCGTCCGGGCTGATCACGCCCGCCGGGCACGAGACGGTCCACCTCAAGGGCAGGATGACGACCGCCGTCGACCTCGGTGAGATCACGCGCGGGGAGGCGGGCTCACTGGTGCTCACGCCGACCTCGCAGTCGGTGCCCGTGGTCGCGGCGCTGCGGGTCGTCCGGGGCAAGGGCGACAAGCAGGAGACGGCGTTCATCCCGGCGACGAGCCCGCTCGAGACGCGCGCGACCTCGGTCGGCAACAGCGCCAAGAGTTCGACGCTCTCGCTGACCGCTCCCACGGCCACCGCGCAGGTCAAGGTCACCGCCTCGGCGGGCAGCGGAGGCGGCGCACCGGAGTCGAAGACCTACACGATCAAGGCGGGCAGCACCCAGGACATCGACCCGCCGGTGCCGTCCGGCCTGAAAGGGACGTACGCCCTGACGGTGGAGCGCCTGTCCGGCGGCCCGGTCTACGGGGCGCGGACCCTCGAGGCGACGCGCGCGGGCGTCCCCGCCTTCACGGTCCAGACGCTGCCGGACGACCGGGGGACCGTGGCGGTGCCGCGGGCTGAGCAGGACCTGTCCGTGCTGCAGAAGTGAGGCGGGCGCCCCGGACGACGTTCCGGACGGCGCCCCGGGCTCAGTCCTCGCCGTACCGGGGGTCCACCGTCTCCGGGGTCAGTCCCAGCAGCTCGGCCACCTGCTCGACGACGATCTCGTGCACCAGGGCGGCCCGCTCGTCGCGCCCCTTGGTGCGGATCTCCACCGGCCGCCGGTAGACCACCACGCGCGCGCGTCGCCCGTCGTGCGAGGCGATCGTGCCTCCGAGCGGCACCGCCTCGTCGTTCCAGGGCTGCCCCGGCCGGTCCAGCCGCGGCACCTCCAGCACGAGGAAGTCGATGTCGGCCAGTTGCGGCCACCGCCGCTCCAGGCGGTCCACGGAGTCCTGCACCAGGTCCGCGAACACTTCTGCACGGCTCGCCGCGAGTGGCACCTGCGGCGGTGCGATCGGACCGCGCATGCCGCGGCCGTGGCGATCACGTCGTCGAGGCCCGGGGCCGGTGGCACGGGGCGGTACACGGTTGTCCATCACTGCTGAAGGGTAGTCCCCGGCGCCCGCGCGTGCCCGGCCTCGACGGCCTGTCGTCAGGTGACCATTCCAGCCAAGATTGGGCTCGATTCCGTATCTCTCCAAGACCGTCGATCTCAAGACAATTGACGGTGTTTGTGCGCAGTCGTGACCGGATCCAGAGTTGTTCGAAATTTCGACAGGGGTGTTCGCGCAGGTCAGCGAAGTGTGACAGAAGGTATGTGCCGGGCGTTTCACCCCGCGACACGGTGGAGTGACCTGATGGAGAGTCGTCGCGGCCCGCTCAAGAGTGCGGTACCGTCCAACATCGTGAGCCCTGTACGTCGCTGTTCGCGCACCGCTTGCGGCCGTCCCGCCGTAGCGACGCTGACGTACGTCTACGCCGACTCCACCGCTGTCCTCGGCCCGCTCGCCACCTACGCCGAACCCCACTGCTACGACCTGTGCGCCGAGCACTCCGAGCGCCTCACCGCCCCCCGCGGCTGGGAGGTCGTCCGCCTCCTCGACGGCTCGGCTCCCGCACGGCCCAGTGGTGACGATCTGGAAGCGCTTGCCAATGCCGTGCGCGAGGCGGCCAGGCCCCAGAAGCGGGCGGCCGAGGCCGGGGGCGGCGGCCCGCGCACGGCGGACCCGATGGAGGTCGCGCGCCGCGGCCACCTGCGCGTGCTCCGCTCGCCGGACAACTGATCGCCGGACGGCGGCGGGCTTCTGCCACCGGGTCTTCGCCCCTCACCCGTCGCCGTACCCGCGCAAGCGCTTGCGTCCACGCCGCGTGCTCGGTCCCTGACGCCACCACGGTCAGCGGGCACCGGTAGCTTGTGGTGACCGATAGGACTCCAGAAGGGTTGGCCGTGGCTGCTGATCTGTCGCAGATCGTGAAGGCGTACGACGTACGCGGAGTGGTCCCGGACCAGTGGGACGAGTCACTGGCCGAACTCTTCGGGGCGGCCTTCGCCCAGGTGACCGGCGCGAGCGCCCTCGTGACCGGGCACGACATGCGGCCCTCCTCGCCCGGCCTGGCCCGGGCCTTCGCGCGCGGCGCGGCGCGGCGCGGCGTGGAGGTCACCGAGATCGGGCTGTGCTCCACGGACCAGCTGTACTACGCCTCGGGCGCCCTGGGCCTGCCGGGCGCGATGTTCACCGCCTCCCACAACCCCGCCCAGTACAACGGCATCAAGATGTGCCGCGCGGGCGCCGCTCCCGTCGGCCAGGACTCGGGCCTGGCGGAGATCCGCGAACTGGTCGGGAAATGGCAGGAGTCGGGCGCCCCGGACCCCGCGGAACAGCCGGGAACGATCTCGCGACGCGACACGCTGGACGACTACGCGGCACACCTGCGCTCCCTCGTCGACCTGACCTCCAACCGCCCCCTGAAGGTCGTCGTCGACGCGGGCAACGGCATGGGCGGCCACACCGTCCCGACGGTCCTCGCCGGGCTGCCCGTCGACCTCGTGCCGATGTACTTCGAACTGGACGGCACCTTCCCCAACCACGAGGCCAACCCGCTGGACCCGGCCAACCTCGTCGACCTGCGCGGCCGGGTCCGCGCCGAGGGTGCCGACATCGGCCTCGCCTTCGACGGCGACGCCGACCGCTGCTTCGTCGTCGACGAGCGCGGCGAGCCGGTCTCCCCGTCCGCGGTCACCGCGCTGGTCGCCGCCCGCGAGCTGGCCAGGAACGGCGGCAAGGGCGTGATCATCCACAACCTCATCACCTCCTGGTCGGTCCCCGAAGTAGTGAGAGAGAGCGGCGGCACACCCGCACGCACGCGCGTGGGCCACTCCTTCATCAAGGCCGAGATGGCGCGGACGGGCGCGATCTTCGGCGGCGAGCACTCCGCGCACTACTACTTCAAGGACTTCTGGAACGCCGACACGGGCATGCTGGCCGCCCTGCACGTCCTCGCGGCCCTGGGCGGCCAGGACGGTCCCCTGTCGTCGCTCGTGGCCCAGTACGACCGCTACGTCGGCTCCGGCGAGATCAACTCCACGGTCGACGACCAGACCGCCCGCCTCGCCGCCGTCAGGTCGGCGTACGCCGGCCGCGACGACGTCACCCTGGACGAACTCGACGGTCTCACCGTCACCGCCGCCGACTGGTGGTTCAACGTCCGCCCCTCCAACACCGAACCGCTCCTGCGGCTGAACGCCGAGGCCCGCGACGAGGCCACGATGGCCAGGGTGAGGGACGAGGCCCTGGCCGTCATCCGCGGCTGAGGCGCCGCAGGGGCCGCTCCCGGCCGTCCCGGGCGTGACCCGACGGCCCGGCCCGGCCCCGCCACGCCGCCCTCACCGGCGGTACCCTGACCAGGCACGACCGCACACACGCCCGCCCGCCCCGAAGGGAATGCCCATGCCGCTCGAAGCCGGCCTCCTGGAGATCCTCGCCTGCCCGGCCTGCCACGCCCCCCTCAAGGAGCAGGACGCCGAGCTGATCTGCACCGGCCAGGACTGCGGCCTCGCGTACCCCGTGCGCGACGGCATCCCCGTCCTGCTCGTCGACGAGGCCCGCCGCCCCGCGTAGCACGGACCCGTCCGGGGGAGGCCCGCCGCCCCGGACGGACGGGGCCCGCCGCCCCCACAACCGACGACCCGGCGTTCGGAGCCCGATCGGAGGCTGTCGCCCATGCTCGACGAATCGCTGCTCGACGATCCCGGAGGGCTCGCCGAGGCCGACCACCGCGGACTGCTCCGGGGTGCCGCCGAGGCCGGCGCCCGGATCCGTACCGCCGCCCGGAACGCCGCCGAGGCCGGCGTGGGCGACCTCAAGCCCGACGGCCGCCCGCGCGCCGTCCTGATCGCCGGGCCGGGCGCCGCCGCCACCCACGCCGCCGACCTGCTCGGCACGCTCGCCGGCGCCGGCAGCCCCGTCACCCGGCTCGCACCCACTGGTGTGGCCCCGGCCGCCGGCGCCCTGCGCTGGGAGCTGCCCGGCTGGGCCGGCTCCGTCGACCTGCTGCTGATCGCCACCCCGGACGGCACCGAGCCCAGCCTGTCCCTGCTCGCGGACCAGGCCTACCGGCGCGGCTGCACGGTCGTCGCCGTGGCCCCGGCCCGCACCCCGCTCGCCGAGGCCGTCGAAGCCGCCCACGGCCTGTTCATACCGATGGCGACGGCGCCGTACGACCACGACGAACCCCTCGCCGGGTCCGCCCCCGGCGTGCTGTGGGCGCTGCTCACCCCGCTGCTCGCGCTCCTGGACCGGGTGGGCCTGCTCACCGCCCCGCCCGACGCCCTGGAGAAGGCCGCCGACCGGCT
>NZ_JUJA01000146.1:256644-265316 GCF_001906585.1 Streptomyces kebangsaanensis
CCCGCCATCGTGACGTACAGCAACCCGGCCAAGACGCTCGCCGCCGAACTCGCCGACGCGCTGCCCGTGATCTGGACCGAGGGCGTCTCAGCGGGACCCGCCGGCCGCCGCTTCGCCGCCGGGCTCGCCGAACTGTCCGGCGTCCCCGCGGTCGTCGCCGAACTGCCCGAGGCGCTCGCCGCCCACAGCGCCCTGCTCGCCGGCCCGCTGGCCGCCAGCGCCGACCCGGACGACTTCTTCCGCGACCGCGTCGAGGAGACCCCCGCCCTGCACGCACGCGTGGTGCTGCTCCGCGACCGCCCGCTCGGCGGCCTCACTGCCGCCCCGGCCGCCCGTGACCTGGCCCTCAGCAGCGACACGCCGATCAGCGAGCTGGAACCGGACCCAGGAGACGAGATCGAGACCCTCGCGGAACTGATCGCCGTCACGGATTTCGCCGCCGTTTACCTGGCGCTCGCTTCCGGCGCTTGACCTGTCCTCGGCACCCCCGCCGGCAAGAACTGCAGAGAGAAGCCCATGGACCGCCTCGACAACACCATCCGCCCCTACGCCTGGGGCTCCACCACCGCCATACCGCACCTGCTGGGTGTCGAGCCGAGCGGCGAACCGCAGGCGGAGATGTGGATGGGCGCCCACCCGGGCGCGCCCTCGCGCACCGGACGCGGCACCCTCGCCGAGGTCATCGACGCCGACCCGGAGCGGGAACTGGGCGCCAAGACGGTCGCCAGATTCGGCCCGCACCTGCCCTTCCTGCTCAAGCTCCTCGCCGCCGGCGGCCCGCTCTCCCTCCAGGTGCACCCCGACCTGGACCAGGCCGGGCAGGGATACGCCGACGAGGAGCGCCGCGGCGTCCCCCTCGACGCCCCGCACCGCAACTACAAGGACACCAACCACAAGCCGGAACTGGTCTGCGCGCTCACCGAGTTCGACGGCCTGTGCGGCTTCCGTGAACCGAGCCGGTCCGCCGACCTGCTCGACGCCCTCGGCGTGGACTCCCTCAGACCGTACGTCGACCTGCTGCGCGCCCGCCCCACGGACGCCGCCCTGCGCGAGGTCCTCACCGCCATCCTCACCTCCGACCCCGAGGAGATGGCCGGCACGGTCGCCGCGGCCGCGGCCGCCTGTGCCCGTCTCGGCGGAGACCACGCCCCCTACGCCGGCATAGCCCGCCACTACCCGGGCGACCCGGGCGTCCTCGCCGCGATGCTCCTCAACCACGTCCGCCTGCAGCCCGGCGAGGCGCTCTTCCTCGGCGCCGGCATCCCGCACGCCTACCTCAGCGGCCTCAGCGTGGAGATCATGGCGAACTCCGACAACGTCCTGCGCTGCGGCCTGACCCCCAAGCACGTCGACGTCCCCGAACTCCTGCGCGTCGTCCGCTTCGAGGCCGGCGACCCCGGCATCCTGCGCCCGGAGGCCGCGGCGGACGGCGAGGAGCTCTACGACACCCCCGCCGACGAGTTCCGCCTGTCCCGCTACGTCCTGTCCGAGGGCACCACCGGCCGCGACCTCGCCCTCGACACCCCGCAGATCCTGCTCTGCACGGCCGGTTCCGTCCGGACGGGCGAGCACGAACTGACCCCCGGACAGTCCGTGTTCGTCCCCGCGGACGAAAAGGCCGAGGTGTCCGGCAACGGCACCCTCTTCCGGGCCACGGTCGTCGTCTGACTCCGCTCACGGTGGGCTGACGTACCGCCGCCGGGGCACCCCTGCCGGACCGGGCTGCAACAATGACCCACCGGCACAGCACGGGCAGGAGCCGGAACCGGTACAAGGACGACGGCGAAGGGACCACGCGAACACATGAGCGCGTCAGGCGGCACCAAGGCGATCGTGGCGGCACTCGGCGCCAACCTCGCGATCGCGGTATCGAAGTTCGTGGCGTTCGCCTTCAGCGGCTCCTCGTCGATGCTGGCCGAAGGCGTGCACTCCCTCGCCGACTCCGGAAACCAGTTCCTGCTGCTGGTCGGAGGCAAGAAGGCCCAGCGCGAGGCCACCCCGCAGCACCCGTTCGGCTACGGCCGCGAGCGCTACGTCTACGCCTTCCTGGTCTCCATCGTCCTGTTCTCCATCGGTGGCATGTTCGCCATCTACGAGGGCTACGAGAAGATCAGCAACCCGCACGAGCTGAAGCACTGGTACTGGCCGGTGGGCGTCCTCGTCTTCGCGATCATCGCCGAGGGCTTCTCCTTCCGCACGGCCATCAAGGAGGCCGACGAGCTGCGCGGCAAGCTGTCCTGGACGCAGTTCGTCCGCCGTGCCAAGGCACCCGAGCTGCCGGTCGTCCTCCTGGAGGACTTCGGCGCGCTGATCGGTCTCGTCCTCGCCCTCGGCGGCGTCGGCCTCTCCCTGCTCACCGGCGACGGCGTCTGGGACGGCATCGGCACCGTCTGCATCGGCGTCCTGCTCGTCCTGATCGCCCTCGTCCTGGCCGCCGAGACCAAGTCCCTGCTGCTCGGCGAGGCCGCCGGCACCGACGTGGTCCAGCAGATCGAGGCCGCCATGGTCGACGGCGACACCGTCACCCGCATCATCCACATGCGCACGCTCCACCTCGGCCCCGAGGAACTGCTCATCGCCGCCAAGATCGGCGTCCGTCACGACGACACGGCCGCCGAGGTCGCCGCCGCCATCGACGCCGCCGAGGCCCGCATCCGCGCCGCCGTGCCCATCGCCCGCGCCATATACCTGGAACCCGACATCTACAGCGAGGCCGAAGCAGCCAAGGGCCCGGACCGCGAGGCCACCCCGGGCGGCCCGGCGCCGCACACCGGCGGCCACTGAGCCCGCCACCGCGACGGCCGACGGGGCCCGCCGACCATTCGGCGGGCCCCGTCCGCGTTCACACCCGCGTGGGCCACGGGGGCACGGTCCTCCGCGGCCGCGCGACCAGGGACGCCACCCCCAGCCCGAGCCCCACCAGCACCGTGACTGCCGCCACCAGCACCCCACCGCCGAGGAGGGCCAGTTCGGTACGGCTCGCGACGACCCGGCCCTGCACGGCCGAGACGGACACCGTCCCGTCATGGTCGGAGGCGAAGAAACGCGAATCCATCGAATTCGCCCGGTGGTCGCCCAGCAGGAACAGCCGGCCCCGGGGAACCTTCACGTCGTACGCCCTGTGCATCCCGTCGGCGTCGCCGTCCTTCACGTACGGCTCCTCGAACGGCTGGCCGTTCACCGTGACCCGGGCGTCCGCTCCCGCCCCCGTGCAGCACACGACGTGATCGCCGCCCACCCCGACGACCCGCCACATCACCAGGGCTTCGAAGCCGTAGCGGTCCGGTGCCGAGAACAGGACGACGTCGCCGCGCCGCACTCCGGTGCCGTCGACACGTTCGTAGAAGACCCGGTCTCCCGGCTTGTACGTCGGGGACATGCTGGTGCTCTGCACGACCGCTCCCCCGTACGCCTCCTTGCCGTACACGAACACGCCGCCCCCCAGGAACAGCCCCACCAGTCCCACCACCAGCGCCGCGAGCCCCAGTCTCCGGCTTCTGCCTGCCATTCGTCCCCTCCCTCAGCGGCCCGTCCGCGGCGCAGAGGGTAACGAAGCGGCCGGAGGCGGACTGGGGGCGGCCGGCTCTCCGGTGTAGCTTGGGACGGAGCCAGACGTCGCTGCTGATGGCGGTCGGGCGGTCCGAGGACGGACCGGCCGAGGGAGAGAGGGCCTCCGACGGACTGCGCTGCGCGCACGCGAGCATGACCGTGTCCTCTTCGGGCACCCCAGTGTCCGCCGCCGCGCAGGTCAGCCGTACCCACCTCGCCCCAACCCCGAGGAGCAGCCCGTAATGACGACTGTCGACAACCGACAGGACTTCAAGGTCGCCGACCTGTCCCTGGCCGAGTTCGGCCGCAAGGAGATCTCCCTCGCCGAGCACGAGATGCCCGGCCTGATGGCGATCCGCGAGGAGTACGCCGCCGCGCAGCCCCTCAAGGGCGCGCGCA
Source organism: Streptomyces kebangsaanensis (assembly GCF_001906585.1). GTDB lineage: Bacteria > Actinomycetota > Actinomycetes > Streptomycetales > Streptomycetaceae > Streptomyces > Streptomyces kebangsaanensis. Next base: position 260,593 of record NZ_JUJA01000146.1, read on the forward strand.
TCACCGGCTCCCTGCACATGACCGTCCAGACCGCCGTCCTGATCGAGACCCTGGTGGCCCTGGGCGCGCGGGTCCGCTGGGCGTCCTGCAACATCTTCTCCACCCAGGACCACGCGGCCGCCGCCATCGCCGTCGGCCCGAACGGCACCCCCGACAACCCGCAGGGCATCCCGGTCTTCGCCTGGAAGGGCGAGACGCTGGAGGAGTACTGGTGGTGCACGGAGCAGGCGCTGACCTGGCCGGACAGTCCCACCGGCGGCCCGAACATGATCCTGGACGACGGCGGTGACGCCACCCTCCTGGTCCACAAGGGCGTCGAGTACGAGAAGGACGGCAAGGTCCCCTCGCCCGACACCGCCGAGTCGGACGAGCACCGCGTCATCCTTCAGCTGCTGACCCGCACCCTGGGCGAGAACCCCCAGAAGTGGACCCAGCTGGCCTCCGAGATCCGCGGCGTCACCGAGGAGACCACCACCGGCGTGCACCGCCTGTACGAGATGCAGCGCGACGGCACCCTCCTCTTCCCGGCGATCAACGTCAACGACGCCGTCACCAAGTCGAAGTTCGACAACAAGTACGGCTGCCGGCACTCCCTGGTCGACGGCATCAACCGCGCCACCGACGTCCTGATCGGCGGCAAGACCGCCGTCGTCTGCGGCTACGGCGACGTGGGCAAGGGCTGTGCGGAGTCCCTGCGCGGGCAGGGCGCCCGCGTGATCGTCACGGAGATCGACCCGATCTGCGCGCTGCAGGCGGCGATGGACGGTTACCAGGTCACCACCCTGGACGAGGTCGTCGAGACGGCCGACATCTTCATCACCACCACCGGCAACAAGGACATCATCCTTGCCTCCGACATGGCGAGGATGAAGCACCAGGCGATCGTCGGCAACATCGGCCACTTCGACAACGAGATCGACATGGCCGGCCTCGCCAGGATCCCCGGCATCGTCAAGGACGAGGTCAAGCCGCAGGTCCACACCTGGACCTTCCCGGACGGCAAGAAGATCATCGTGCTGTCCGAGGGCCGCCTGCTCAACCTGGGCAACGCCACCGGCCACCCCTCGTTCGTGATGTCCAACTCCTTCGCGGACCAGACCCTGGCCCAGATCGAGCTGTTCACCAAGCCCGACGAGTACCCGACCGGCGTCTACGTGCTGCCCAAGCACCTCGACGAGAAGGTCGCCCGCCTCCACCTGGACGCCCTCGGTGTCAAGCTCACCACGCTGCGCCCGGAGCAGGCGGCGTACATCGGTGTGGACGTCGACGGCCCGTACAAGCCGGACCACTACCGCTACTGACCGGCACGGAGCCGCAGCCCCGCGTCTCAGCCAGGTCCTCCGCTCCGAGGCAGGCCCCCGCACCCCCGTGTCGGGGGCCTGCCCCTTTCGCCGGACCAGCGGCCGTCACGCACACCGGGCCGAACCGCCGAGGTGACCGGACCAGCCCCTCAGAACCCAGGACCCCCATGCCCCGCGGCCGTTATTCGCTTCACGATCCGCACGATCACACCCCTTACGCGGAAGAGCACTTCCAGTGCGCCCCCGGGCCCTCCGGCTGGCGCTACGTCTCCCAGCTGACCACCCCCTCGGGCGACCATCACGGCTCCGTCGACCTCGCCCTCGACGAGCTCGGCCGCCCCATCCGCCTCGAACTCCACACGGGAAGCTGGCAGGTGCGCGGCGCCGCCCTCGACGGCGTCACCTGGGTCCGCACCGACCCCACCGGCACCCGGGCCACCGAAGGCAATGTGCGTGCCCACGCCTTCACCGGCACGTCCCCCGCGTTCCTCGTCGCCACCGCTCGTCTCCTGCGCCTCACCCCCTCCGCCGCCGCGACCCGCGTACGCCTCGTCCTCTTCACGGAACCAGTCCTCGCCCCGCGCACCGTGGACCAGTCCTGGGCTCTGGTGGAAAGAGAAGCACACGCCACTGACAACGGCCCCCTGATCGTGGACGAATACCAGGTCACAGCCCTGGATACCGGCGAACAGCACGCCGTGCACATCGCCGGGGACGTGGTCCTGGCGGCCCCCGGCATCGAGCTCGAGGACCTCCAGTCGCCGCCGTCGGTCTTCGACCCCTGAGCGCGAGGCGACAGAGATCGGGCCGGCCGGCCGACTCAGGCGGGCGGCACGAACCCGGTGCTCGGGCGCGCCGTGCCCGCAGTGCCGGGTGCGGGAGTCTCCGGGTGCCCGCCGGTGCCGTATGCCGAAGACCCAGGACGGGCTCCGGCCGGATATGACGGCGGAGGCGCGGTGGGCGGCTGCGGTGGGGAGAAGCCGGGCGCGCCGGACAGGGCATCGCCCCCGTCGGCTGCTCTTTCCACCGCCGGGCTCTTTCCGAACACGTGCCGGGCCTCCCGGGTCTGCCGCTCCTGCAGCACCGCCGCCAGATACATGGCCGGCGGAACCCCGGCCGGCGCCGGAGTCCCGGTGCGGGAGGCTAGATCGGAGGCAAGCCGCTCCGCCATGCCCCAGCCGACCTGCGGGTCCAGCTGCTGCATCCGCGTCAGGTACTGCCGTATCGCCAGCCACAAGCCCTCGGGGACCGCCGACAGGTCCAGTGCCGAGAAACGCCCTGCCAGCCAGGGCGGCGGCGGAGGCACGAACGCCGTCGGCCCGGCCGGTACCCGCTCCCGCACGACCAGGGTGCCCGCGAACACATCGCCCAGCCGGCGCCCGCGCGCCGACACCAGCGAAGCGATACACGCGATCACCCCGAAGGTCATCAGAATCTCGACCACACCGACCGCACCGCGCACCAGCGCGTGCCGGAACCGGATCGGCCCGCCGTCGTCCCTGACCACCCGCAGTCCGCACGCCATCTTCCCGAGGGACCGCCCGTGGCTGAGCGTCTCCACGGCTATCGGTCCCCCCACCAGCACGAGCAGGAACGTCGCGATCGCCAGCGCCGTCTGCGCCGCCTCGTCCAGGGAAGCCGTGGCAGCGGCCACGACCACGGTCACGGCGACGTAGACCGCCACGGCCACGAGGAGGTCGAGCAGTACCGCCAGCACCCTGCTGGGCAGTCTCGCGGGGCGCAACTCCAGCGCCACCGCCTCGCCCGTCACCAGCTCACTCACACCCGTCGTCCTTCCCCTGGCCTGCCCTGAGAACGGCCAGTCTGCCAAGCTGAGGGAAATCGCGCCGCGGTACGACAAGCGGACACAGCCGACGCGCCGTCGAACAACCAGCCGAGGAGCAGGCAGACCCGATGGACCTGGACGTCTTCGTCTCCGCCCACCGAGCCGAGTGGGACCGCCTCGACGCCCTGCTCCGCCGTCGCCGCCTCACCGGCGCGGAGGCCGACGAACTCGTCGTCCTCTACCAGCGCGCGGCAACCCACCTCTCCCTGATCCAGTCCAGCGCCCCGGACCCTCAGCTGACCAGTTGGCTCAGCCAGCGCGTGGCACGCGCGCGGAGTGCCGTGACGGGAGCCCGCCGGGCCTCGTGGCGAGACGTCACCCGCTTCCTGCTGGAGGGTTTCCCCGCGGCGGTCTACCGGACCCGCTACTGGTGGGTGCCCACCGCGGTCCTCTCCACTGTCGTCGCGGCACTTCTGGGCTGGTGGATCGGTACGCACCCCGAGGTGCAGGCCACGATCGCGGCCCCCAGCGAGCTACGAGAACTCACCCGACCCGGCGGCGAGTACGAGACGTACTACTCCAGCCATCCCGCGGCCTCCTTCGCCGCCCAGGTGTGGACGAACAACGCCCAGGCCGCCGCCATGTGCCTGGTCCTGGGCGTCTTCCTGGGACTGCCCGTCCTGTGGATCCTCTTCGAGAACATGCTCAACCTCGGCGTCGGCATCGGTCTGATGTCCTCGGCCGGCCGGCTCGACACGTTCCTCGGTCTTGTTCTGCCGCACGGCCTGCTCGAACTGACGGCAGTCTTCGTCGCCGCCGGTACGGGACTGCGCCTCGGCTGGACGCTCATCGATCCCGGTCCCCGCTCCCGACGCACCGCCCTCGCCGAGGAAGGCCGCGCCGCGGTGGGCATGGCGATCGGCCTGGCCCTGGTCCTCTTCGTGTCCGGCGCCGTCGAAGGCTTCGTCACCCCCTCGGGCCTGCCCACCTGGGCTCGCATAGGCATCGGCGTCATCGCCGAGCTGTCCTTCCTCGCGTACGTCTTCGTCCTCGGCGGTCGTGCGGCCCGGGCCGGCGAAACCGGGGACGTGGAGGCAGTCGAGCGAAGCGCCACCGTGCCGACGGCCGCCTGATGTGCGTTTACGTCTGCTGAACTGCTAGTCTCCTCTTCGCCGCACCGGAGCCGTTGACACGGTTCGGGCGTGGAGGTAGATTCGAACAGTTGCCTGGAGATGGACCTGGTCCAGCTGGGCGACCGTGAGCATCTGTCTGCTTCTGGAGACGACGACAACGTCGACCGCGAAGAAGCCCCCCGATGAATCGGAACAACGGCCGGTCAAACCGGATCAAAAGTTCTGGTAAAGTCGGAACCGCCGGAAAGGAAAGCGCGGAAGCGCGGACCTGGAAAGCACCGAGGAAATCGGGTCGGGAAGATCTGATAGAGTCGGAAACACCGAAGGGAAGCGCCCGGAGGAAAGCCCGCGAGGGTGAGTACGAAGGAAGCGACCGTTCCTTGAGAACTCAACAGCGTGCCAAAAATCAACGCCAGATATGTTGATACCCCGTCTCCGGCCGTCACGGCCGGGGCGAGGTTCCTTTGAAAAAAACACAGCGAGGACGCTGTGAACCGAGGGGGA
>NZ_JUJA01000147.1:0-2323 GCF_001906585.1 Streptomyces kebangsaanensis
GCCTGGGGTGCCGCCTGGGCGGGGGTGGGCATCAGGGTGAGGGCGGCGGCTGCGGCGCCGGTGGTGGCGATGCCGGTGAGGGTGAGGGTGCGCAGGCGGGCGAGGCGGGGGGTGCGGGTGGTCGCGGTCATGCGGAAGGGATCCTCCGGTGGGGGGCGTGGTGGGGGTGCCGGCCGCGGGTGGGGGCGGTGGCGTGGGGCGGGGCCCCGTGTTGCGGGCCGGGGGGCCGGGGGGCCGGCGGGGTTCGCCGGGTCCGTCGGGTGGCCGGGGCAACGACGTCCATGGTTAGCGGCGGGCGGGGCGGGGTGCAAAGGTGTGACGTACTACCCGGCTACGGAGGCATGCCCGATATGCACCGCTATGCGGCTTTTCTGTGCTGTTCGGGGCGGCCTGGCTGCTACGAGGCTCGTTAGGAAGTGATCTGGCTCCTATGGGTGGCATCACACTTCCCGGCCCCATCGAGGCCGTCGCCCGGGCTTCAGGGGCACCGGACGAGTCGGGCGGCGAATGGCGCCCGAAGCCCTGGTCGGCAGGGAGTGCTCTCCCGCCCAAAGATTCTCTTTGATGTTCTCAAAGTAAAGGTGTTAACGTTTTCGCTGTGAAGACAGCAGCCGCGTACCGCGCCGACGTCCCCTGCGGCGTCTGCCGTGCCGTGACGGGCGTACCGCTCGTGGTGCGCCTGCATGTCGACCTCTGCCGCTGCCTGTCCGCGGCGTGTCGCGCCTGACCGCGAACTCCTCGGTGCAGCGGCTCCGTTGACGTCTCTTCACACCGCGCCGCTCCCGTACGTCCCCGCTCGAACCTGCCTTTTCCGCGCGTCCCTACTGGAGTGTGTCCGTGTCCTCGAACACCGCCGATCCGAAGCCCGCGACGTCCGGCTTCCGGATACCCGTTCCCTTCTGGGCCCAGGTCCTGCTCGGCCTCGTCGTCGGCCTGGTCCTCGGCTTCGTCGCCCGTACCTATGACGTGTCCTGGCTCGCCACCGCCCTGGACAAGGTGGGCGGCATCTTCGTGCAGCTGCTGAAGCTGGCCGTGGCTCCGCTGGTCTTCTTTGCGATCATGGTGTCGATCACCAATCTGCGGAAGGTCAACAACGCGGCCCGCCTGGCCGGCCGCACCCTGCTCTGGTTCATGATCACCTCGCTGATCGCGGTCGCCATCGGCCTCACCGTCGGCCTGGTCTCCAACCCGGGCTCCGGCTCCGCCCTCACCCCGGCCGACGGCGCCAAGCCGGAGCACGCCGGCAGCTGGCTGGACTTCCTCACCGGCATCATCCCCACCGACGTCATCACACCGTTCACCGAGCTCAAGGTGTTGCAGATCGTCTTCATGGCGGTCGTCGCCGGCATCGCGATCCTCAAGACCGGCCCGAAGGCCCAGCCGGTCCTCACCCTCTCCGAGTCCATCCTCCAGCTGCTGCAGAAGGCCCTGTGGTGGGTGATCCTGCTCGCCCCGATCGGCTCCGCGGGTCTCATCGGCCGCGCCATCGTGCAGTACGGCTGGAACCTGCTCGGCGACTACGCGACCTTCACCGCCGACATCTACATCGGTTGCGCCCTGGTCCTGTTCGGTGTCTACCCGCTGCTGCTCTTCACCGTCGGCAAGCTGAACCCGCTGCAGTTCTTCAAGGGCGCCTGGCCCGCCATCCAGCTGGCGTTCGTCTCCCGCTCCTCGGTGGGCACCATGCCGGTCACCCAGCAGTCGGCGATCCGCCTCGGCGTCCCCAAGGACTACGCGTCCTTCGCCGTGCCGTTCGGCGCGACGACCAAGATGGACGGCTGCGCGGCCATCTACCCGGCCATCTCCGCGATCTTCGTGGCGCAGATCTTCGACGTGCAGCTCGGCATCAAGGAGTACCTGCTCATCGCCTTCGTCTCGGTGATCGGCTCGGCGGCCACCGCCGGTCTGACGGGCGCGACCGTCATGCTGACGCTCACCCTGTCCACCCTCGGCCTGCCGATGGAGGGCGTGGGCCTGCTGCTCGCCATCGACCCGATCCTGGACATGATGCGTACCGCCACCAACGTCGCGGGCCAGGCCCTCATCCCGGTGCTCGTCTCCGCCCGCGAGGAGATCCTGGACCGGACGAAGTACGACAACGCCTCGGCCTCCCCGGCCGACTCCATGGAGAGCGTCTACGACGAGCCGCAGCCGGCGGCCCCGGTGTCCGCCTGACGTCCCGTCCCGTCCTGTCTCGTTCCGGTCACGCAACGTGGCGCCGCCCCTCTTCGGGGCGGTTCGCCGCACAATTGCCTGTTGTCACCTCCTGGTACACCGACTGCGCTGTCCGTCTCGTCCGCGTTCGGTGTCCGGACCCCGTTAC
>NZ_JUJA01000147.1:2372-17432 GCF_001906585.1 Streptomyces kebangsaanensis
AAGCCGTACGCGAAAACGGGGCACATGCTTGAGCGCGGGGGCGGTGCGGACACGACGCCGCGACACCGCATTCCGAGGCCGCATCCCGCCGACTGCGCGGAGAGGGCGGACCCGTCCGGCAAGGCCGCACGACCAGCACCCGGACCGGTCGCCCAGCCCACGCCTCGCCTTTTCCGAGCAGCAGACCCTGGCCCGCGGCGAATGCGCTCGAGAGAGGTGGCGGTGGACCGGGACGAGACAGCGGCGGGCACGTACTACGAGATCGGGCGACAAGCCCAGAGAACTGTCGGTGCCCCGGAGCCACCTTCTCGGAGCCCGCTCGAATAGTGATCATGCTGTGACGTGGGTGTATTCGTCTCGGAAGCTCTGATCGCTACGGTTCCACCGTGCCGAGCAACGAGAATCCGCCCCCTGATCACCACAGACGCGACGACGAGTGGCACGTGGTACTCGACGACGACTTCGTCCGGAACGCCGCCGTCAAGGAGGCCCCGGTTCCCGCCCGGAAGCGTGTGTGGCCCCGGAACGCCGCGCTGGCCGCAGCGGCGGCCGCTGTGACCGCGGCAGCCCTCCTGGCTCTGAGGCAGCCCACGGACTCGTCATCCCACGAACACGAAGCTGCCGCACCCGCGGTGACGACGTCCGCCCCCGGACCACGCGCCTCCGCGACGGCCGCCGGTGCGGCGGAGCGGCCGGTGATCCCCCTGGCCGAGGCGTTTCCGGTCCATGTGGCGGACGGTGACGGTGGCACATTCACCAGAGTGGGCGCGGCCGTGCTGGAGTCCTGCACCGAGCCCGATTCGGTCGGACCGGCACTGGCCGCCGAGATCACCGCCGGCGAGGGGTGTCTCGGTGAGGAGATCGCCCTCTACAAGGACGCGCACGGCAACCAGTTCAACCTGGCCGTCTTCACGATGAAGGACCCGCGGGAGACGGTGAAGCTGGTGACCCGGCTGTCCATGAACTTCAACGACTACCAGGTGGCCGCGCAAGCTCCACCGCCCGGATCCGGCCTGCCGACCCTGCCGGCCGACAGTGGAATGGTGCAGGCCTTCACCGGGCAGGGCCGTGCCATGGTGGTGGGGCTGGGTCAGTGGTCGGACGGCAGGACGAGCGAGTACCAGAAGCTGGTGGACCGTCTGGAACCACTGCTGAAAGCGGTCTCGAAGAACGTCGCTCGCCACGAGACCGCGAATTGAGGCACCCGGCCCATCGCGTCCCCCGCACCTGGAACCCGAGTGAGGGAGGGCGGCTGCCGGCGCGGGTCACTCCTTCTCACGAGCAGCCGCGGGACGGCGGCTGCACCGGCCGGCACCCATGGGTTCGGCGCCGGCCGTCCGACCCGGCGCGGGCAAGCGTGTGGGGCCCGGGGCCGCACGGTGCGGTCGCGGCCACCTTCCTGCGGCGGTCGACGCCCCACGGCATCTCGTCGCCGGCCGAATGGCAACCGCGGAAGTAGGGGTGCCGGTAAGAACCGTGTCACCGACCCTGCTGGCTTATTCCGCGCCCGGTGTGGTTTTGTCGGTGGAGCCTGACACCACCTGTCGCTCAGCCCGCGCGGCCGGCCCGAAGGTCTTCTCCAGGAGGGTGAACGACTTAGGCGCACCGCCCGGCTGCGGCTTGCCTGCCTTGTGGCCGACGACCCGGTAGCCGGCGTTCAGGCGTGTGTTGCCGGCCAGACAGTCCAGACGCACGAACGCCCGCCCCGCCGCGGCAACGCGGCGCTCCGCAGCACGCAGCAGAAACCGCCCCGTCCCCGGCTGGGCGCTGCTGCGGTCCACCATCAGCCGATGCACATAGCCGGCCACCGGCGGTTGCGGTCCCCAGGCGTCCGCGATCTCCCGGCGCAGGAGCGGGATGGTCAGGCGCTCGGTGTCGCTCGGCTCGGGCAGCGGAGCGAACAGGGGAGGCATCACGGCACGGCGCAGGGCGACAAGCCGGGGCGGGTCGGCATCGCCCGTGGACGGGACACCGGGCGGGTCGCCGAGAAAGGCTGTCAACTCGACCCCGAGGCCCTTCGCCAGGGCGTGCAGCGTGGGCAGACGCGCGGAGTGCTTGCGCTTCTGCTCCAACTTCTTGATCAGGTCGGCGGACAGCCCTGACCTCTCGGCCAGTGCCTCTTGGGTGAGGTCGGCCACCCTCCGGAGCCATGCGAGACGGACCCCCAGGCGCTCAGCCGTACTCCGAGGGTACGGACGGCCGGTAGTAGCCAGTCAGCGGGCATGAGAAGGCCCTCCGTTGCCTTCATTCCGATTCACGGTTCCGGTCCACCGGGTTGCCGGAGGATGCCCGCGCATACCAGTACAGCGGGTGCGGGCCCGGTGCGCGTCGAAGACCGTTTCGCCGGAGCGGAGTTGGCGGCACACGGCGGGCCTCGGCGCGGGCGTCTCGCCGGGCTCCGCCGGTGGGCAACAGCTTGATCACAAACCCGTACCGGCAGGTGGACGGTGCACAGAGACGCCGATACGGTGCCGCGGAACGGCAGCGGACACGGAACGGGGTCGGGAAGAGTGGCGCGGAGAAGAACAGTGCTGTCAACTCTGCCGGTTGGGCCGGTTGTGGCGGCACTCGCGGCCGGGTGGGCGCTGGTGGGATGCACACCGCAGGCCGCCCCGGGGGCCACGGTGCCGCCCTCACCCTCACCTTCGGCCTCGGCTTCATCCTCACCTTCGGCCTCGGCTTCCCCCTCGGCTTCCCCCTCACCCTCGGCCTCGGCTTCCCCCTCACCCTCGGCCTCGGCTTCCCCCTCACCCTCGGCCTCGGCCAAGCCGTCCACCGCGTCGGCGTCCCCCTCCGCACCCGCGCCGGTGATCACGAGCGCCCGGCCGGTCCGGCCCACGGTCACCGTCGCCGTGTCGGCGCAAGGCGGCGCGCTGCGCCTCGTACGGGGCGGCGCCGCCGTCGAGTTCAGCGTGACCCTGCGCAATGACACCTCCCGCGACTTCCCCCGCTTCGCCACCGGGCTGGCCATGGAGCCGTACTGGGTCGACGGGGACTTCAGCGACCCGCGCCTGACCCTCCAGCGCTGGGACCCCGCCTCCCGCACCTGGCGCGACCACCCGCTCCATGTCGCCACCGACGCCGGAGTCTTCTACGTCACGACCGGTGGCACCAAGCTCCCCCGCGGCGCCCTCCGCACCGAGCGCTACCGTCTGCGCGCGGCCCCGGCCGGTCCGGTCGGCGCCAGCGGCATCGGCGTCTACGGTGTGATCACCGGCCTCCCCCAGGACGCCCCTATGGAGTCCCGGCACTCCGGCAGCGCCAGGCTGCCCCTCGACATCAGTCGCGCCTGACACCCCGTCGCGACGAGGGTCCGCTGCCGGCGTCAGATCTTCAGCCGGTACGACACCGGGCAGACCACCACGTCCGTCCGTGCCCGCAGCACCGAGGCGAGCAGCAGGCCGCGTTGGTTCTGCAGGACGCGGTAGCGGCGGTGGCGGGGCTCGACCTCGGGGATGAGCACCGCGATCCGCCGGTCCGCGTGCACCGAGCGCTTGACGTAGGCAAGGATGGGCTGCACCAGTGAGCGGTGCGGGCTGTCGATGATGTCCAGGCGCACCCCGGGCTGCCAGCGGTCCCAGTCCTCCACCAGGGCGCGGGCCTTGACCGGGTCGGGCTGAACGGAGACGACGACCACCTCGTTCCCGAGGGCCAGGGCCGCGGACAGCGCGTGCTGCGCAAGCCGGCTGACCTCGCCGAGCGGGACGATGACCAGGCTCTCGGTGCGCCGCGGCGGATCGGGCACGCGGCCGCACCTGGCGGCGCGCCAGTCCGAAGGTCATCACCGTGCCGGGCGGGACGCGAAGCGGACCGGGAAGCGGGACGGCGGCGCGGACGGTGGGGCACCCGCTCCTACGGACCCGCCTCCCCCAGGGGTTGCGCCCGCCATGCCCACCCGCCTCTCTTCCACCACACGACACGGACATTCAATCCGCATGGTGGCCGCGGCTGGGGCGGCTGCACATCCGCCACCGCGGGGCCTGCGCCTATGTGGAGGCCGAACTGGCCGACGGCGAACGGGTCAAGCTGATGCGGCTGCGCTACGCCGGCGCCGCCAACAGGTGGGGCTTCGCCTTCTACTACGCCGGCAGCGACCGCTACGAGGACAGTCTGCTGCCCACCGGCAGCCCCACGGGCACCCCCGCGGACGCACTCGACTGCGCCTGCCGACTCCACCTCGCCACCCCCGACACCTGACCAGACGCCAGCCACAGCACCGCCTCCGACGTCAACCCCCGAAGGACTTGCGACGCAGACCACCAAGGTCTTCTCGACAACGTGACGGTTGCGGTGCGTGACGGGGTGTGGGTGCCCGCTCGCGGCCTAGTTCTGCGGTGCCAGGGTGCGCAGGACGCAGAACTCGTTGCCCTCGGGGTCTGCCATGACCACCCAGTTTCGGTCTGAGCCTTGGCCCACATCCGTCTTGGTGGCGCCGAGGCCGAGCAATCTGGTCACCTCGTCCTCGGTGCTGCCGTCGATCGGGCTGACGTCGAGGTGAAGCCGGTTCTTCACGGTCTTGCCCTCGGGTACCTGGATGAACAGCAGGGTGGGCGCCATCTGGCGGGCCCGAACGTCCTCGACGGTCGGCACCCAGGAGCCGATCTCGACCTTGCCCTCGCTCCGGTCGATCACCTTGAAACCCAGGACCTCGCACCAGAAGGCCGCGAGTCTCTCCGGATCGCGGCAGTCGACGACCAACTCGGTGAACCTACTTGTCATCACTCTCCCAGATAGTGCGGACGGGACTCAGAGTATTGGCCCGGGCCGCCCTCGTCCTGCTCCAGCTCGAACACGGCCGCACCACCTGAACGAAGATCACGAACTGTCACGAGACGTTACCGACAAGGGTTCACTGAAGGAGGATCATCTTGCGGAGCAGTTCGAATCCGGCTCGTCCGTAGAGCTGCCTTTTGATCTTCTTGATGCGGTTCACGGCACCTTCGGTGCCGCCGGAGGTCCAGTGCAGGGTGAGCCCGGCGGTCACGGCGTCGAGGTCCCGGAGCAGGTGGAGTGCGAAGCCGATGCACTGGTTCAAGTGCGCGGTGGGCGGCGAGGTCATCGTCGGCTTCCACACTCTCCAGGCGGTCGAGCCGGCCGGGCAATCCGGCAAGGCTTGACGAGATCATGAGGCCCCTCGGGCTCGTTCCTGGCCGGGTTGCGCCCCTTCACGGCGTTCTGGGGCTGGTGGAGGACGCTTTTGGCGTCCGGTTGACGAAGCTCGGTGAGGTCGACGACGAGCGTTGGAGCGGCAGGCTGCATCCTCTGCCGGACTGAGCGTCTCAAGCGGCTGCCCGCGGGGCCCCCGGTCCGCTCCGGAGTCCGGCGGCTCCATGTCTGTGGGGAGGAGACCCCTGCGAGCGGCTCGGGCCACGGACAGGAACATCCGATTGCCGGGCTGGACACGGTGCGCTCGCTTTGAAGGGGGTGTGTCAAGGGCCTGACCCGCGGCGACGTCTTCGTGTTTCTCGGCGAGGACCCCTTCGGTGAAACGGTGGGTCGGGGATTCAGCGAGGGGCGGCAGTCGCAGACTCCGGAGCGACGGAACCCCGACGCACGAAGGCCGTGGGGAGGTGCACCTCCCCACGGCCCTGGCACGGCGACGCAGCGAACCCGCCTCCCCCTGCCTTCGAAAGTGACGGCGGCGCTCAGTTGCGGATGAGCAGGACGAGGCCGGCGAGCACGACGGCGAGTACGACGGCGGCGACACCGTATCCCAGCCGGTGCGTGCGCAGCCCGGGCAGGAAACGGTCGGCGGCGATCCTGCCGGGCCCGGTGAGGGCCAGTCCGGCCGCACCGGCGATCAACAGGGCTTCGTACTCGACGCCCTGCGGAGCGAAGAAGCCGCCGCCCCACTTGACGGCCAGCGCGTTGATCATCGTGCCGAGGACGGCGGCGCCTGCGAGCGGTGTCAGCAGGCCGAGCGCAAGGCCGAGCCCGCCGAGGGTCTCGGTGAGTCCGGCGATCGCGGCCATCGCCTTGCCCGAGGGGTAGCCGCTCATGGTGAAGAACTGGCCGGTGCCCTCAAGCCCCCCGCCACCGAACCAGCCGAACAGTTTCTGCGCGCCATGCGCTGCGACGGTCAGTCCGAGGACGAGGCGGACGACCAGCAATCCGGCGTCGTAGGCGTGCAGCGAGGGGCCTTCGGTGACGGGGGAGGAGGAAGCGGTGGAGCGGGTGAGGGTGGAAGCCATGTTGGACGGATCTTTCTGAGGGGACGAGAGAAATAACTTGAATGTTCAAGCTCCAGGCCGAGGATAATCGATACATGAAACTTCAACAACTTCTCGGTCGGCTCCGGCCCCACGTGCGGGAGCGGGCGTCGGTGCGCGGTAGGTCGAGGAGAATGGAGGTCATGGTGCTGGAGCCGGTGGCCTGGACGCCGCGCAGGATCATGCGGGTGTGCTCGGCCTCTGTCGCCGCGCCGACACGGGCCGGCTTCGAAGTGGGCCCCGCGTCCCCGAAGTCACGGCGAAGCGGCAGGTAGGAGCGGTTCGAGCTTGTGCCGCACGTCCCGCCCTGCGCGATTGCGATCCGTACCCGAGTGCGCCGGGCGGGGCAGTGAGTGGCGATGGTGCGCACTTGGGTGGCGGTCGGGCTGTGCACGCGCGGCCGTGGAGCGGGTGGTGCTGCTGCCGTTGCTCCTGCCGGGGGCTCCTGCCTGGCCGTTGTGCGGGTCGGTTGGTGCGAGTGCGGGTGTGCTCCATGCTGCGAGGAGGCGCCGATGGCGTCGCCTCGATGGCACACCGATGAGTTTCCGCGCTCGCAGGTGTCCACAGATGCGAGACCCCGACCGAGCGAGGCCAGGAGACGAGACATGAGCACTGAGCAGACCACCGCGGCCAACGGCTTCTCCTACACGCTGACTCGAACGTTGGACGCCCCCGTGGTGAAGGTGTGGCGAGCGTGGACCACCGCCGAGCAGTACGCCCGGTGGGCAGGCGCCGCTGCCGGCTCCGTCGAGATGGACGTACGGCCGGGCGGAGCGTGGAAGGCGACGATGGTCACCCCCGACGGCGGACAGTTCCCGCTGACCGGCTCCTATCTCGAGGTCGCCGAGAACCGCCGTCTGGTGGTCGGCATGGACGTACCCGGCAAGCCCGACCCCGCAGCCATGACCATGGAACTCGACGAGAAGGACGACCGCCACACGCAGATCGTGCTCCGCCAGACCTGCGACACCACCGAGGAACGCGACATGGCCGAGCAGGGCAGCACCGTGCTTCTCGACAGCCTGAGCGCCTTCCTGGCCGCAGGGACGAGGGACTGAGCGTTCTCCGAACCCGCCTGCGAAGACACCGCGGCCCCCTTCGCCCTCGTACGGGGGGAAGGGGGCCGCGGTGGGGCGGCGGACAGTTCAGGGAGCCGCGGTGGCGGCGGGGTCACGGTCGTGGTCGCGGCGGGTGGGGGCCTCGCCCTCGTCGAGGGCGACGTCCTTCGTCTCCTTGCCGATCAGCAGCGAGACCAGGGTCAGCAGCGCCATCACGGAGAGGTAGACACCGACCAGCCGCGGCGAGCCGTCGCCGGCCTCCCACAGCGCCACCGCGATGAACGGGGCGACGGCCGCGCCGAGGATCGAGCTGACGTTGTACGAGATGCCGGAGCCGGTGTAGCGCACGCTCGTCGGGAAGAGCTCCGGCAGGAGCGCGCCCATCGGGCCGAAGGTCATGCCCATCAGTGTGAAGCCGAGCACCAGCCACAGCACCACGCCGAGCGTGCCGGTGCCGATCAGCGGTACCCACACCAGCCCGAAGACCAGGATCGCGGCGGTGACCCAGATCAGGGTGGCGCGGCGGCCGTACTTGTCGGCGAGTGGGCCGGAGATCAGGGTGAACGCGGCGAAGAACAGCACGCCGAAGATCATCATCACCACGAAGGTGGTGTAGCCGTATCCCAGGCCGGGCACCGCGGCGTCCTTCGGGGCACGGCCGTAGCTCAGCGAGAACGTGGTCATCAGATAGAAGAGCACATACGTCGCGAGCATGAAGAAGGTGCCGAGGACCAGCTGCTTCCAGTGGTTGCGGAAGACGGTGGCCAGCGGCAGCTTCCGCACCAGTCCGGCCTCGCGGGTCCTGGCGAAGACCGTCGACTCGACGAGGCGCATCCGCACCCACAGGCCGATCGCGACCATCACGGCGGAGAACAGGAACGGCACGCGCCAGCCCCAGCTCAGGAAGGCCTCGGAGGGCTGCGACGGATCGGCACCCGCGGTGGACGGCAGCAGCGCGCCGATGATCAGGAAGAGCCCGTTGCCGATGATGAAGCCGAGCGGGGCTCCCAGCTGGGGGAACGTGCCGTAGAGGGCGCGCTTGTCGCTGGGGGCGTTCTCGGTGGCGACCAGGGCGGCACCGCTCCACTCGCCGCCGAGCGCGAAGCCCTGCGCGAGCCGCATCAGCACCAGCAGGGTGGTGGCGATCCAGCCGGCCTGCGCGTAGGTGGGCAGCACGCCGATGAGGAAGGTGGCGATGCCCATGGTGAGAAGCGAGGCCACCAGCGTGCCCTTGCGGCCGATCCGGTCACCGAGGTGTCCGAAGACGACGGCGCCGATCGGGCGGGCGACCATCGCGGCACCGAACACCGCGAAGGACGACAGCAGCGCCGTGGTCGGGTCGCTGCTCGGGAAGAAGAGTGCGGGGAAGACCAGGACGGCGGCGGTCGCGTAGATGTAGAAGTCGTAGAACTCGATCGTCGTGCCGATGAGGCTCGCGATGAGGACGCGGGACCGCGAGTTGACGGGTGCCTGGGCTGGGCTGGTGGTTGGTACGGGCATTTCTTGGTCTTTCGCACGAGGGCAAAGAACGGCCGTCGGCGGTATGTGCCGGCGGCCCGCACGCCGGCACGCGTTCCCCTCCGGGAAACGACCGCGCGAACGGTGCGGGCATGGCAACGATGTCAAGAATCTCATTCACCAGCCGCCTCATATCAAAATGTGAGACGAGTTCGGGCTGCCGGGCGTTCTGGGGGCGTGCCGGCGGTGCCGAAAGGGCCGGGTCAGTCGTGTGTCTCGGCTTCCACCGGCTTCGGGATCACGAAGGACGCCGCGATGGCGGCGGCCAGGACGACGACTCCGGCGATCACGCCGACGGCGCGGTCGGCGGGCGCCGTGGGATCGGAGAGCGATGTGGGATCGGAGAGCGACGAGTGCGGCAAAGCGGGTTGAAGCGCCCTTCGCGCATCGGCGTCAACCGCCCTGTCGGGGCCCGCCCGATCGCGGCATGACATAGGTCACGGAGCGTCTGGCCCGATCTTGGAATGCGCGGCCCCCTGCCACTGCTGCACTCCCTGAGGGCTTGCCCTGTTCCACGGGCGTGCTGGGCAACGGTGCTCAGCGCGACGGGCCACGGGAGCCGGAGACGACCCAGGCCTTCCCGCTCCCTCGCTCCCGGACCGCTGTTGTCGAAAGGTTTTCCTGCGCCATGCCCCTGGCTCTGCTGGCCCTGGCCGCCGTCGCGTTCGGTATCGGCACGACCGAGTTCGTCACGATGGGGCTGCTGCCCCAGATCGCCGACGGGATCGGCGTGTCCGTGCCGCACGCCGGCAACCTCGTCTCGGCCTACGCGCTCGGTGTCGTCGTCGGCGCCCCCGTACTGACGGGCATCGGCGCGCGTGTCCCCCACAAGCGGCTGCTGCTGTTCCTGTCCGGACTGTTCGTGGTCGGCAACATCGCGTCCGCGCTTGCTCCCGGTTTCGGCCTCCTGTTCGCCGCGCGTTTCCTGGCAGGTCTGCCGCACGGAGCGCTGTTCGGCGTGGGCGCCGTCGTGGCCTCCCGGCTGGTCGCCCCCGAACGGGCCGCGCGCGCCGTCTCGAGGATGTTCCTCGGACTCACCGTCGCGAACATCGTCGGCGTCCCGGCCGGCACGGCCCTCGGGCAGCAGTTGGGCTGGCGGTCCGCCTACGGCGCGGTCGCCGTCATCGGCCTTGTCGCGCTCGCCCTGCTGGCACTCTTCGTTCCTCACCAGCCACGTGGCCGGCAGTCCGGAGTCCGGCACGAGCTGCGGGCCATGGGCAACAGGCAGGTCGCGATCGGTCTGGCCACGGCCGTCGTCGGCTTCGGCGGGTTCTTCGCCGTCTACAGCTACCTGGTGCCCATGCTGACGCACCTGACGGGCGTCTCCGACTCCTCGACCACTTTGGTCCTCGCTCTCTACGGCGTCGGCATGACGCTCGGCACGCTGATCGCAGGCCCTCTCACGGACCGGGCCCTGCGCCCGACGCTGTACGCGGGGCACGCTCTGCTCGCCGCGGCACTGGTGACGTTCTACTTCACCGTCCACAGCACTGTGCCCGCCCTGCTGACGATCACCTTCATCGGTGCGATGGGTTCCCTCATCACCACGCCCGTCCAGATGCTGCTGATGGCCAAGGCGAAGAACGCTCCCACGATGGCGGCGGCCTCCAACCACTCCGCCTTCAACCTGGCCAACGCGGGCGGCGCCTGGCTCGGCGGCCTGGCCATCTCGGCAGGCTGGGGCTGGGCCTCGCCCAGCATGGTCGGCGCGGCTCTTGCCGCAGCAGGCCTCGGTCTGGCCTTCGTCGGCGGCTTCATGGACCGGGGCAACCCCAGCTCCGTGGTGATCACTTCATCCGGCGCGGAAGCCTCGACGGAAGCCGGACAGGTCACGGCAGTCCCACGCATGGATGAACCTGCTCGCTCCCCCCAGCCTCCGGCCGCCCCCGGGGACGGGGAGCAGCACCCCGGGGCCCCGGCGACCTGATGGGACCGGCCCGGCGCGAAGCGCTGTTGGCCGCCCCGGCCGCTCCCGCACCAACAGACCCCGGTGCGGGAGCGGCCGGCCGGGACGACCGACCGCTTCGTGCTCCGGGACCGAGCCACCGGCACCGCCGTCTGCCCGCCACACCCTGAGCACAGGTCCGGAACCGGACCGCACCACGCTCCGACGGCCTCCGCCGCACCTTCCGCGGCCGCCGCTGAACGGGCGGTCGAGGCTCCTGACGCCCGGCCCCCGACCGGGCCCTCGCGTCACGGGGCGGGTGAGGGTGCGGGAGCCGTGTCGGACACCACACGCATGCCCAGCCCGCGCACTCGGTAGATGCACGTGTCGTCGCCCCACAGCGACGCGTCCGCCGTCGCATAGGGCCCCCGCGCGTCCGTGCCGCTCTCCACGATGTCCATGTCCACCCGGATCAGCCGGTTGGCCGGGGTGATCTGGCCGCGGTACGTCCAGGCCGTCTCGCGGCCGGGCAGCACCGGCTCGAACCGCGGGTGGGGGATGCCGTCCGCCGCGCCGCGCTCGAGCAGGTGGTACTGGAGCAGCTGGCACATGGCCTCGATGCCCAACGACCCCGGCTGCACCGGGTCCTGGAAGAAGTGCGCCCGGAAGAACCACTCGCCCGGGACCACGTCCTTCTCCGACCGCAGCCGCCCGAGCCCCCGGCCGCCCCCGTCCGGCCAGGAGCCGGTGATCCGGTCGAGCATCAGCAGCATCGGGCCCGGCAACCGCGGTTCCCCGGCGCAGTAACGAGCGGGCCGGGCGGTCAGATCGACCATGCGGTCGCAGGGATCGTCGAGACGGGCCCGGTCCTCGGCCGACACCGTGAGGCCCTGCTGGTGGTCGAAGGCCGACGGCGGGAAGTAGCCGAAGGCCGTGGAGAGTTCGAACAGCGGCACGCCGTCGGCCGTGCACCTCACCCGGAACGACTCGATGATCGTGTCCCCGCTGCGGGAGACACGCGTCAGCTCGGCATGGGTGCGGACGGTACCCGTCGCCGGAGTGACCTCACCGGTGACCGTCCCCGACCCGTCGAGGTTGCGGAACAGCAGATCCGTGTCGGTGGTCAACGCGCTGCCCACGTACGAGGCCAGCCACCCGCAGGGCTGCAGCGCGATCTCCATCAGGACGGCGAACGGCATCGTACGGCCGCCGCTCTGCTCGAAGTACCAGGCTTGCGCGGGCACGTCGTACTCCGCGACGACACTGCTGCCCTCCCGCACACCGCCCTGCGGACCGTCCACCGAGACGATCCGGCTCATGAAGTGGTAGGGGGGACCGGGCAGCCGCGCGACCTTGCGGGTGCCGTCGAAGGGCTCGTACGCGGTGCCGAACGCCTCACTCGGCCTGCCCCAGGCACACGCCAGCAACGAGGCGTAGCCGAAGGGGAGTCCATCGGCCGCCGTCGCCACCGGCTTCTCCTCCCGGTGCCCGGCCAGCCCGCCGAGCAGGGGGAGCGGCACCGGCGCACCGCTGCCCTGCACGAGGGGCGGGCCCGAGCGCCGCCAGTGCGACAGGGGCCAGTCGGGCACCAGCCGCAGCGCCACGTCCTGGCCCAGGAACGCCTTCGCCCCGTCCACCGAGCCCAGCACATCGGCGTACAGCGTCGGCACCGGCCCGGCCGAGACACCGCGCACGAACACCTCGTAGACGACCCGCCGGCCGGCCGGAGTCGCCTGGCCCCGGCACATCGCCCTGCACGGGTGACCGTCGACGGGCTCGAAACGCCAGCCGTCCCGGTCCACGGTGAAGCCCATGGCCGCCAGGTAGAACGCCATCGCCTGGAGACCGCCCTGGAGCATCAGGGTGCCCGGCATGCAGGGGTCGTTCTTGAAGTGCCCCGAGAAGAACCAGTCGTCCGGCGACAGAGGGGTCTCGGCCCGCAGGTAGCCGCGGCCCCACGGCCCCCCGGCCGGGTCGAACGCGGTCACCTCGTGCAGCAGCCGCAGCCTGCCGTCGTCGAGCCCCGGTGAGCGGACGTGGGCCGCCGTCGCCTCCCAGCCGGGGCCGAAGCAGTCCGCCGGCCGCCCCTGGGCCAGGGCCCGCACCCGGTCCGCGTCGAAGCGGATCCGTCCGCAGCGCACGGCGGGCGGATCCAGCGGCAGATCGTCGTCCGGTGGCCGCTCGGCGGGATCCCACCGCACACCGCCGCCGCCCGCGAGCTCCTCGGGGGTGAAGAACCCGGCCTGGCCCTCGCGGACGCTGAGGCGGAGTTCGCCGTCCACGTAGCAGTCGTAGTGGAAGAAGGACAGCCGGACGCCCTCGTGCTCCGCGTGGCCGTCGATGTGGATCTCGTAGCACAGGGTGTCGCCCGCTTCCGGCGGGCTGCCGTGGTACGTCACCTCGCAGCCGAGCAGCCGGTAGGCGCGCTCGCCCCGGTTGAGGAGGTCGACGCCCAGCCAGCTGAGCAGGAGCAGATCCGCCTGGCCCGCCTCGATCACCAGCCCGACCGGCATACGTCCGGTGGAGTCCAGGTACCAGCTGTCGGGCAGGACGTCGGTCTCCGTCCAGATCGTCCCGTCGGTGCGCACCGGACCGGGCAGGACGAGCGCCGCCGGCACCGCGTCGATGCCGGTGACCCGGTCCGCGAGCAGCATGGGCGGCTCGGGCATCCGGGTCTGCACCGCGTACGCGTCCTGCTCGGCGAACCGCGGGCCGAACAGCGTGGAGACCTCCCGGGAGGCGAGGTGCTCCAACTGGGCCCGGCCGAACTTCGGCCCCGGCCTCAGGGGTGGCGCGGGTGCCGGTTCCGGCGGGGGAGCGGGCAGGGGCACCGGACGGGGCGCGGACCGTACGGGAGCCGGCGGCGGTGCGGCGGTCGGACGCGGCGCCGGAAGGCCCGGCGGCCGTACGGGGACGGGCCCGGGGCCGGGCACGGTGCCCCTCAGCGCGGTGACGGCGAGAGCGGACGCCCGCAGGAACCGCTGGTGGGCCTCGGTGTGCCCGGCCATGATCTCCTGGTGCAGCGCGGCGACCCGCAGGCTCTGCCGGAGGACCGCGGCACGGGCGCCCGCCGCCCGAGGCTCCCGCCCGTCCGCATCCGCCGGCCGGACGTCCGGCAGGGGGCCCCGCCCCATGGCACCGGGGCGGGGCACGGCGACGGCCGCCGGTGCGTCGGACCGGCCGGCCTCCCGGTCCGGCACCGGCGCCAGCTCGGGGGCCCGGGGCAGGGTCACCAGGGCCGGCTCCGGCGGCGGCAGACACGGAGGCGCGGGCACGGGCACGGTGACCGCGGGCCCGGGACGCGGGGCCTCCGTGGCGGCTTCCGCGAACCGGGCGAACAACTCGTCGGCGTGTACCGGCACCCCCGCGACGACGAGTTCGGCCACCGCGAGGCAGGTCTGCCGCAGCCCGGTGTCGCCCGGGGCGTCCAGTGCGACGGCCACATGGTCCCGGTCGCCGAGCACCCGCTTGATCCAGCCGGTGCACAGCTTGCGCGGCCCGTGCTCCACGAAGACCCGGACACCGTCGGCCCACGCCTGCTCGACCGTGGCCGCGAAGTCGATCGTGTTCAGTCCCTGCGCGGTGAGCGCCTCGGCGGCCCGCTCGGCCGTCGGCCGGTACGACTGCCCGGTGGCCCCGCTGTAGAACCGCACACCGGGCACGTCGACGGTGGGCTGGTGGTGGGCCCGACGCCACACCTCCCGGATCTCCGCCAACTCCGGTGCGTGGGCGGCCAGGTCGTAGTCGAGCTCGATCGCGCGGTCGGCGCCGATCCTGGCCACGACGGCCGCGCACGCGCGGGACTCGCCGCCGATGACGCAGACTCCGGGCGCGTTCACCGCCATCAGATGGACCGCGACCTCGGCGGCGAGTTCGGCGCGGACCGCTTCCAGGGGCGCACTGACCAGCCAGCTCGACCAGCGGCGGCCCTGGACGCCCCGACGCTCCCAGTGGCGCCGGACCGCCCGGAGTTCACCGGTGAGTTCGGTCGTGAACAGACCGCTGTCCCGGGTGGCGTCGTACAGCCCCGCGGCGTCCGGCCAGGCACCCAGCGCCACCAGGGCGGCCGATTCGCCCGAGGAGTACCCGAGGGCGGCGTCCGGCCGCAGCCCGAGCACCTCCCGGGTGAACACGGTGTGGAAGACGGCGAGTTCGGCGGCGGCCCAGATCCGGTCGAGCACTCCGTGCTCAGCCCGGGACCGCAGTCGCGCACCGATCGCCCCGTGCCTGGCACGGACGGCCTCGCCGAGCGACGGCAGCGCGAGCATCAGCTCGTGGCCCATACCCGGGTACGCGGCCGAGCCGTTGGTGTACACGAACGCGGTCTGCCCCGTGACCGGCCTGTCCCGGTACAGCACATCGGCCGGACGGGCCCCGCCCCCGGCCAGCC
>NZ_JUJA01000147.1:17491-56090 GCF_001906585.1 Streptomyces kebangsaanensis
CAGCCACGAGCGCCAGCCGGGCCGGCCCGGTGGCGGACTCCGCGCCGGACTCCAGCGCGGCCAGCACCTCCCGGCGGTCGGCCCCGGAGAAGACGTGCAGGCGCGGAGCCGGGCCCCGCAGCCACGGCCGGGCGTCTCCCGCGCGCAGCCGGACACGCGCGGTGGGCCCTTCCATCGGTGTCACCACGGCCTGCGCGGTGTGCGCGACGGTCGCGGTGTCCGCGGGACCGCCCGGACGCGGCACCGCGCGGTGCTGGAGCGAGAGCGCCGCGACCGCGACGGAGACCAGCCCGTACGCGGCGTGGGCGCGCCCGAAGGCCGACGCCGGGTCGAACACCGCGTCGGGGCCGTCCCCGATGACCATGTCGGGTGCGCCGGCGGAATCCTCGTCGAGCAGGGCGACGACGGTGTCGCCGTCCTTGCGCGCGGTGTCCAGGGACTTGAGGACCAGGACGACGGCGGCGTCCCCCGGTTCGTCCTCGCGTCCGAGCTCCCGCTGGGCGGCCCGGTGCACCGCCTCGCAGGACAGGTCGGTGGCACCGACGAGCGCGGCGTCGACCTCCCCCGACCGGACGGCCCGGGCCGCGAGTTCCAGCGCCACCGGCCCGGACGCCTCCTCCGCCGAGACCGCGAACCCGGGGCCCGCCAGGTCGAGTTGGGTGCTGATCCGGTTCGCCACGAGGTTCGGCATGCTGCCCACCACCCCCTCCGCGGTCATGGGCGGCACGAACGCGTCCCGGGCGAGGCCCGCCGACGCCGCCGTGGCGGAGAGCCCGGCCTGCTCCAGCCAGTGGGGAACCCGCCAGCGGGCGCCCGCCCGGGCCACCTCGGGGTCCACTCCCATCCCGACGACCACCATGGTCCGCTCCCGGGGCAGGGACACCGACCGTACGGCCTCCCGGGCGGCCTCCAGCACCAGGAGCTGATGGCGCACCGTCCGCTGCAGGGCCAGGGGCGGGAAGCACAGGTCCCTCAACTCCACGGCGATCTCCGCGGCGGGGCCACGCCGCTCACCGCCCAGCACCGCCCGCCGGAAGTCCTCGGTACAGGTCCCGTCGCCGACCCGGGCGCCGACGGCGACGATCGCCACCGGCGTACGGCCGCCCGGCGACTCCCGCACCCGGGCCGGGGCGGGCACGGCGGCGGCCGGGCGGGCCGGTCGCGGTACGGCGGACACCGGGTCGCCGTCCGGAAGGTCCACCACCAGATGGGCGTTGGTCCCGCCGAACCCGAACGCGCTCACCGCCGCCCGGCGCGGCCCCGACCACGGTTCCGGCGCGGTCAGCACCCGCAACGGCGTGCCCGCCAGCGCCTCCAGCGGCCGCTGTGCGCCGAGCGTCGCCGGACGGACCCCCGCACGCAGCGCGCCGAGCACCTTCAGCAGCCCGGCCACGCCCGCCGAGGCCAGCAGGTGCCCGACGTTCGACTTCACCGAACCGATGGGCACGTCGTCACCGGCCCCGAAGACCCGGGCCATGCCGCGTGCCTCCACCGCGTCCCCGACCGGCGTCCCCGTCGCGTGGCACTCGACGAGCGACACGGTCCCGGGCGCGACGCCCGCCGCGTCGTACGCCAGGCGCATGGCCCGGACCTGGCCCTCCTCCGACGGACTGATCAGCCCGGTGCCGCGCCCGTCGTTGGACAACCCGACACCGCGGATCACGCCGAGCACGGGCAGACGGGCGGCACGGGCCTCGGACAGCCGCATCAGGGCGACGAAGCCGGCGCCCTCGCCGTGCACCAGTCCGTCCGCGTCCCGGTGGAAGGGCCGACTGCGCCCCGTGCGGCTCGTCGCGGACAGCCCGCAGAACCCCACGTGCAGATAGAGGGGGTCCGCCCGGCTGACCGCACCGGCCACCATCAGGTCCGCCGTGCCGTCGTGCAGCCGGTCGCACGCCAGCTTGACCGCGTACAGCGACGACGCGCAGGCGGCGTCGAGGGACCACGCGCCCGCGCCCAGCCCGAGGGCCCGGGCCGCGAGCCGGGCGGGCAGCCCGGACGAGAAGCGGTTCCGGGCGTCGGGCCGCTCCCGGAGCTCTCCCGTCAGCAGGGCGTCACGGAGCGGGGGCCGCTGGGCGGACAGCCAGACGTGCTCGGCGAAAGCCGCCCCCGAGGGCGTGGGATAGGACAGGTTCCCCAGCACCAGCCCCGCGCGCGGCAGCGGGCCCTCGCGGCCCGCCTCCGTGAGCGCCTGCCGGACGCCGTACATGACCCAGTGGAAGAGCGGGTCCAGCGACAGGATCCGCTCCGGAGCGATCCGGAAGCCGCTCGGATCGAAGACGGACTCGAACCCCCGTACGTACCCGCCGACATCGGTCCAGGTGCGGTCGAGGTGGTCGTCCACCGGGCCCATGGCCCAGTGGCGCGGCAGCCGCCACCGGCCCTCCGGGACGGCTGACAGGCTGGTGCGGCCCGCGGCGATGTTGTCCCAGAACGTGTCCGGATCGAGCGCGTCGGGCAGCACACAGCCCCGGCCGACGACGGCGATCGGTTCGAATTCCATGCAGGTCTCACTTCAGGGCAGGGCAGGGCGGAGCGGGACTGGATCGGAGGGGCCGGGGCTCAGGAGGGGCGGCGGACGAGCTCCACGCCGAGCAGTTCCAGACGGACGGCTCCGTCGGCGTCGATCAGCGCCGCGTCGCAGCGCGCCCCCGTGCTGTGCACCTTCCGGCCCCGCAGCACACACCGCACGGTGCCCTCCACCGGACCGCGCCGGTGCACCCTGCACTCCGCGACGGCCATCGGCAGCGTCGCCGCGCCGAGCTCCTCCTGCGCCCAGACCAGGGCGAGTTGGAGCGCTCCGTCCACGGCGGCCGGGTCGAGCGGCCAGTGCTCACCCGGCCATTCCAGGACGCGCACGCCCGCGACGACCGCCTCGGCCCCGTGCTCCGAAACGCCGTGCAGCGAGTGGAGGGAGTGGAACCGGGGGCCGTGGAAGAGGCTCTCGCCGTCGTACAACTCGGTGCGGTCCAGCGGCTCGAGGCCGTCCGGGCTGCCCCACGCGGCCGGATCCGGCCCTTCGGCCCCGGTGTCCAGTACGGCCCGGAAGTGCGCCACTCCGCTCTCCCCCCGCAGTTCCGCCTCCAGCCCCGACGGCGAACCGGCCGCGCCCCGGCTGCCGTGCACGGTGAGCCGGTGACCGGTGCCGGCCAGTCCGGGCAGGGCGCACTTCTTGTACACCCGCAGGTCGCGCAGGACGAGGGGGCCGGCCCCGGGCAGCCAGGCGGTGGCCGCCCCCGCGAACCAGTTCAGGACCATCGCCACGGGCAGCACGGGAACCCCGGCGAGCGCGTGGTCGGCCAGCTGCGGCAGGCCGGCCGCCCGGACCAGCAGCTGCGCCGGACGCGGATCGCCGGCCGGGGACAGGGCCGCCGGATCGTCCCCGGCCACCAGGACGACGCGGGCCTCGCCGGCTGTGCCGTCCAGCTCGGCCGTGAAAGCGGCCGCGCCCTGCTCCAGAGGGATGAGCGGAACCCCGGACCGGCCGAAATGCCCGGCCAGAGCGGGCGTGACCATGCCGCCGCGCCACGGACCCCAGGCGACGCACCGCACCAGGCAGCCGGGGCGGCGGGCCTGCTCGGCGGACGCCACCTGAGCCAGGACCTCGTTGGCCATGGCGTAGTCGCCCTGCCCCGCGTTGCCGAACACGGCGGCCACCGAGGAGAACAGGCAGATCACGTCCAGCGGATCGTCCGCCGTCGCGGCCAGCAGCGCGCGCAGACCGTCCACCTTGGTGGACATCACCCGCTCGACCTGCTCGTCGGTCTTGTCGGCGATCCGCTTGTCGGCCAGCACTCCCGCACCGTGCACGATGCCGGTGACCGGCCCCCACGCGTCCCGCACGTCGCGCAGTGCGGCGGCGACGGCGTCGCCGTCGCGGACGTCCACCTGGACGTACCGGACGGGGGACCCCGCCGCCTCCAGCGCCGCCAGCGTCGCCCGTACCTCGCGCGCGGCCAGGATCTCCCGGGCCCGCGTCGCGATCCGGGCGGGCGAGGAGTCCGCCGCGTCCTCGGTGGAACGCTCGGCGAGCAGACGGGTGAGCGCCGGTTCGTCGGTGGCCGACGCGAGCCCCGCGGGCTCGGGATCCGGTGCCGTCCTGCCGAGCAGCACGATCCGCGGACGGTGGGTCCTGGCCAGGTCCAGCAGCGCGGCGGCGGTCACCCCGCGGGCCCCTCCGGTGGCCACGATCACCGACTCCGGGGTGATCCGCCGGGTGCTGCCGGGCATCACCGGCGCGGGTACCGTCCGCAGGGTGGTGCGGGTACCGTCCGCGCGGAGACCCACCTCCGGGTCGGGGCCGCCTTCGAGCAGCTCCCGCACGATGGCCTCGGCGACCTCCTCGTCGCTCCGACCGCCCCGCTCGCAGTCGACGGCCTTGACCGACGCGCTCGGCCACTCCTTCGCCGCGGTCCTGGCCAGACCGGCGACGCCGCCCAGCCACGCGCGGTCGGGCGCGTGGCCGCCGAGCCCGAAGTCGCCTCCGGTGTCCTGCACGGTCACGAACAGTCCGCCCCGTTCGGCCGCCCGGGCCGCCACCGCGCGCGCCGCGCGGAACACCGACCGGTGGACCTCCCGCGCATGGTCCGGCGTGCCGTCCCCGGCCGGCCCGCCGAGGTGCACGACACCGCGCGCGTCCTCGGGCACCTCCGCCACGGCGGTGGCGTCCACGCCGTGCTCCACCAGCTTCCGCGCGACGAGGGTGGTGATCTCGGCGCCGCCGGGACCCCCGCCCGTCACCACGAGCGGCCCGTCCAGGAGCCCCGCCGTCGCCAGTCCGGACGCCGGTGACTCCACCGCGCGCGGCACCAGCCTCGTCAGCGCCGTCTCCTGCTCGGACCCGGTGCGCATGGCGGGGATCTCCGGGACGGCGGCGGCCGTCCCGGCGGGGGGCCCGGTCACGGCCGGGGAGTCCGGCGCCGGTGTCCCGGCCGGCCGGCCGGCCGCGGTGAGTGCCTCGACGATCTCGCGCAGCGTGCGGAGCCTGCCGAGCTCTCCGACGTCTCCCGTCGCCACGTCGCCCACGCTCCGGCGGACGGCCGACAGGATCTCGACCCGCTTGATCGAGTCGACTCCCAGATCCGCCTCCAGCTCCATGTCCAGGTTGAGCATCTCCGTCGGGTAGCCGGTGAGCCGGGCCACCACCGAGAGCAGCAGCTCCTCCAGTTCGGGCGCCGACAGGGGCGCGGCACCGGCGGCCGGTGCCGGGGGGGCCACCGGGACGGCGGCCGGTGCGAGCGGTGGCGTCCCGCCGGGCCCGGCGGGCACACGGGCGGGCGTGGCCCTGGGAACGTCGGCCGCCGCCGGGGGTGGTGTCACCGGTTCCGGAGCCCGCCGGGGTGCCGGAGGACGGGGGAGTGGCAGCGGTGCCGGGGGAGCCGGGGAGTCGAGCACACCGTCGGCGCCCTGTACCCCGAGCATCGCGGCCAGGGTGGTCTCGGTCATCCGCAGAAAAGCCATGTGGCTGTCGGTCAGCATGCGTTGACAGGCCGCGTGGGCCTCCGCCGTCTGCCGCTGGACGCTCTCCACCGCGGCGTACCACTCGGCGCCGAGGGCGGCCCCGGGCTCGGCACCGTACGCGGGCACGGCGTCGTGTGACGGCTCGGCACCGTACGCGGGCTCCGGTTCCTGGGCGGGCGCCGCCCCGTACGCCGACGGCTCCGGAGTGCGGGCGGGAGCGGGGGCGTACGCGGGCACGGGAACCGCCGGAATGTCGGGCGCGGACGGGGACGGGGGCGCGGGCGTGGGCGGGGGTGGTTCGGCGGCTCCGGTGCGGGGCGGGTGGAGCTGACCGTAGTTGGCTCCGCTGATCTTCACGGTCATCCGGGGCTCGCGCTCCTTCACTGGGGTTCCGGGCGAGGCGTACGGCGCCCAGAGGGAATCGAAGTCGAGAGGAACACCGCGTACGGAGAGTTCGCCGAGCGCGGTGTGCAGGGTGTCGGCCCCGGACCGGTCCGGCCGGTCCAGGAGGACGGCCGCGTGCTCGCGGTCACCGAGGATCTGTCCGACCAGGCCGGTCAGCGCGGTGCCCGCGCCGACCTCGACGAAGGTCCGCACCCCCGCCGCGTACATCGCCTCGATCTGGTCCCGGAAGAGCACCGGTGAGGCCAGGTGGCCGGCGATCCGGCGGCGTACCTCGTCGGGCGACGACGGGTACGGTGCCGCGTCCGCGTTGCCGTACACCTCGATCCGGGGCTCCGCGAACGGGACCGTGCGCAGGAACGCGGCGAGCGGCTCAGTGGCCGGGGCGACCAGGGGGCTGTGGAAAGCGGTCGACGTGGTCAGCCGGCGCGTGCCGACCCCCTCGGCCGCGAACGCCTTCTCGGCGCGCTCGACAGCCTCCGACGTACCCGAAAGCACCACCTGGCGCGGGGAGTTGTGGTTGGCCGGCCAGATGTCGCCGAACTCGCCACCGGCCAGCACGGACACCACGTGCTCGCGGTCCGCCGCCACGGCCAGCATCGCGCCCGGTACGACGGCCGCGTCCCGCATCAGCTCACCGCGCCTGCGGGCCAGACCGACCAGTGCGTCGGCGTCCAGGACACCCGCGCAGTGCAGCGCCACCAGCTCACCGAAACTGTGGCCCGCCGCGCAGTCCGGTCGCAGCCCCAGACCCCGCAGTACCTCCAGCAGCGCGAGCGCGTGCACCGCGAGCGCGGGCTGCGCCCACTCGGTGGCGGCCAGGTGCGCCGCCCGGGCCGCGCGTTCCTCGTCGGTGAAGGCGGGCGGCGGGAACACCACCCGGTGCAGGGGCCGCCCGTCGAACCTGGTGCCGCCCAGCCGGTCCCACACGGCCTGGGCGGCCGGTGAGAGCATCGCGAGGTCGGCGCCCATCCCGACGTACTGGGAGCCCTGTCCCGGAAACAGGAAGGCGATACGGCCGGGCGCGGGGTCCCCGGAGGCGTACCGGACGCCGTTCGGTGTCGAGAACGCCGTGCCGGGCCGCCGCCGGATCAGTGTGAGCGCCTGCGCGTACTTCTCCCGCAGGTCCTCGGCGCCGGTGGCGACGACGGCCAGCCGCACCGGGTCGGTGGGTGAGAACGCGCGGTGGCTCTCCCGGGCGAGCGCGGCCGGCGAACGGCCGCCGTCCGTCTCCGGCGGTACCAGGTCGGACGGCGACGCGCCGCTGAACAGGACGAGTTCGCTCGGCACGGAGCGATGGCGCGGCGGCACCCGGGCCGGGGTGCCCGAGGGCACGTACTCCTCCAGCGTGACGTGGAAGTTGCTGCCCCCGAAGCCGAAGCTCGACACCGACGCCCGGCGCGGATGACCGGCGGGCCGCACCCACGGCCGGGTCTCGGTGTTGACGTAGAACGGGCCGTCCGGGACGGCGGCCGCCGGGATCGGCCGGTCGACCTTGACGGTCGGCGGCAGCACCTTGTGGTGCAGGGCCATGACCGCCTTGAGCAGCCCCGCCGCGCCCGCCGCGCACTTGGTGTGCCCGATCTGCGACTTGACCGAACCGATCGCGCACCACTGCCCATCCGTACGCCCCGACGCCTCGAACACCTGGCGCAGCGCCGCCAGTTCGGTGGCGTCCCCGGCCTTCGTGCCGGTCCCGTGCGCCTCGACCAGCTCCACGGTCTGCGGACCGTAGCCCGCCTCCTCGTAGGCGCGCCGCAGAGCCCGTGCCTGACCGTCGGGAAGCGGCGCGTAGATCGCCGTACCCCTCCCGTCGGACGAGGTGCCGATGCCCCGGATCACCGCGTGGATCCGGTCGCCGTCCCGCTCCGCGTCGGACAGCCGCTTCAGTGCGTACATGACGACCGCTTCGCCGAGCATGGTGCCGTCCGCCGCGTCCGAGAACGGACGGCAGTCACCGGTGCGGGAGAGCGCGGGCGTCTTGGAGAAGCACAGGAACATGCCGATGTCGTTCCCGGTGTCCACACCTCCGCTGATCACCAGATCGGCCCGCCCGAGCGCCAGTTCACCGACCGCCGTGGACAGGGCCGCCAGGGAGCTTGCACAGGCGGCGTCGGTGGTGTGGTTGGTGCCGTGCAGGTCGAACCGGTTGGCGATCCGGCCCGCGACGACATTGCCGAGCAGGCCGGGGAAGGTCGCCTCCTGCCACGGGCTGAAGTGCGCCGCGATGCGGTCGCACACGGCCCGCGCCTCGGCCTCGGCGAGACCGCTCTCGCGCAACGCCTTGAGCCACACCGGGCGGTGGGCGCGCCCGTACATGTGCGGGAGCAGTTCCAGGGCGGCCGCGCCGAGGACGACGCCGACCCGGTCCCGGTCCACGCCCGACAGACCGCCGGCGTCGGTCAGCACCTGGTCGGCGACCATCAGGGCGAGCAGTTGGGAGGTGTCCGTCGCCGACAGGTTGGCGGGCGGCACCCCGTACGCCAACGGGTCGAAGTCCACCTCCGGCAGGAAGGCGCCCCGGCGGGCGTACGTCTTGTCGGGGGCGGCCGGGTCCGGGTCGTAGTGGTCCGCCACCAGCCAGCGGGAGGCGGGCACCTCGGTGATCAGGTCCCGGCCACCGGTCACGATCCGCCAGTAGCCGGCCGCGTCCGTCGCGCCGGGCACCAGGGCGCCGACACCGACCACGGCGACGGGCACCTGCCCAGGGGTGGGGGTGGACACGGTCTCTCCTCGGGGTCGGACGGCTGCGGCCGGCGCCTCCGGGGCACCGGGGCCGCTCATGCCAGCCCGCACGGGGTGTAGGCGAAGGCCTCGGACGGCAACGGGACTCCGTAGGTGCGCAGTTGATGGGCGCGGGTGAGGACCGCGGCGCCTTCGAGCAGGTTGAGTGCGATCTGCACCACGGACCGGTTCGACGGTTCGGCCAGGAACGTGCCCGCGACCCAGCGGTTGAACGCGCCCATCGCCGGCCCGCACCAGATCTGGTAGTCGGTGCGCCGGGCCGCCTCGCCGGTGATCGCCCACCGGCTGGAACTGCCCAGGTACCAGCGGAAGACCAGCGCCATACGGTGCTTGGGATCGGCCTCCGCACGCGTGATCTCCGAGGGGTCGCGCCGCTCCCAGAACGCGCGCGTGCGCTGCCAGATCTCGTCGAACGAGGCGCGCAGCACGTCCCGTTCGAGCGTGGCGCGCACCGCGGGCGGGATCTCCTCCAGCGAACCGTGCGCCCGGTACGCCGCGTGGAGCCTGCCGGCCCGCTGCGCGAACATCGTCCCCCGGGACAGCACCTGCAGCGTGACACCCAGCTCGAACATGTCCGCCGCCGGAGCCATGGCCACATCGGCGACATCCGCCTCGCAGAGCATCGCCCTGGCCTCTTCGGACAGGCCCGCCTCGACGGCCGTCTGGTTCACCGATCCGACGACCACGTAGGACGCGCCGAGGGCGAAGGCGGCGGCCACCGCGTCCGGCGTGCCCAGCCCGCCGGCCGCGCCGATCCCGACCGGCCGGCGGTAGCCGAACCGCCGGCACAGCGCGTCGCGCAGCAGGGCGATCCTCGGCAGCAGGGCCGGCAACGGCCGGTTGTCGGTGTGGCCTCCGCTGTCGGCCTCCACGGTGATGTCCTCGGCCACCGGCACCAGGGCCGCCAGGCGGGCCTCCTCCGAGGTCAGCTTCCCCTGGGCGACGAGCAGGTCCAGCAGCGCGGCCGGGGCGGGCGAGAGGAACCTCTCGGCCACCTCGGGCCGGGAGACCTTGGCGAGGATCCGCGTGCGCCGGACGATCCCGCCGTCGGTGCCCCGGCGCAGCCCCCGGGCCGAGCACAGCACGACGGCCGGGGTCAGCTCCATGAACGCCGACGCCGAGATCCGGGGCACACCGCAGCGCAGCAGCAGCTCGGCGACGCGCAACTCCAGCGTGGGTTCGGCCGGTGAGTGGATGAGGTTCACGCCCCAGTTCGGACGGGACCGCAGCTCCTGGGCCAGCGCGTGCACGGCCCGCTCCACCTCGGCGTACGCCAGGCCACCGGCGCCGAAGAACCCGAGCATCTCCGCCCGGGCCATCGCGGACACCATCCGGGTGGTCGCGATGCCGTTCGCCATCTCGCCCGCCACATAGGGGAAACGGACGCCGTGCGCCTCGCAGAAGGTGCGCCCGCCGAGCCACTCGGGGTACAGCGGCGGCAGCGTGCCGAGCACCGGGCCGCCGGGTGCGGGACCGGTCGCGAGCCCCAGCTCACGGCCGCTCGGCCCGCTGACGATGTGGACGGGTTCCCGGATCCGCCGGGCACGGGCGGCGATCCCCTCGGGGGAGAAGGCCGGCGGGGACGCGGCGGGGGCGTCGGGAACGGAGAGGACGGACACGGAGGGGCTCCAGCGGGAAAGGAGGCGTGCGGGTCAGGCGTACCGGGCGGACGGGAAGGCGGCGGTGGGTGTGGGCGTGGGCGACGGCCCGGCGGGAACCCGGTCCCTCGGGGCCAGGCCGGACCACAGGTAGTCGAGGTCCACCCGGCCGGAGGCCGTTGGCGGCCCGAACAGGGCCCGGACCCGGGTGTCGTCGAAGCGCCGTCGGTGGGCGAGGTAGGCCGTCAGGCCCGGGTAGAAGTCCACCAGCGCCTCCAGCGCCGACCGGTCGTCCGGCTCCGTGGCGACCAGGTCGATCGACAACCGGACCAGCCGCTCCAGCAGGGTCGTGATCGTCAGCACCGGCACGTCGCGGTCATGGACGACGTGGTACGTGTCGACTCCGCCCGAGGGCGTCCGGCCGGCCAGCCGCACCATGACCTCGGCCGCGTGCTCCACCGGCATCAGGTTCAGCCGGCCGTGCGGATGACCCACCAGCCGGATGCGGGGACGGCCGCCCGGAACGGCGCCGTGGGGGCCGTCGGGCCCGGCGCCGTCGTGGCCCGGGCTCCCGGGACCGGCGGCGTGTCGCGCGTCGCGCAGGATCCGCTCGACGACCTGGAGCGGATGCGAGGGCAGTTCCGGGTGCGGCGGCAGGTCCGTGACCAGGATGCTCGGCCGCAGCACCACGACCGGACGGCGGTGCTCCCGCGACCACGCGTGGATCAGCACCTCCGCCTCGTACTTGGAGCGTTCGTAGGCGTTCTCGAAGCCGTGGGCGTCGTCCAGCTCGTCCTCGTACGCCACCCCCTCACGTCGGCTTCCGGCCACGAAGGCGGTACTCACGTGATGGACCACGGGTCTCCCGCGTCCGGCGGCGGCCAACTCCAGTACGTGCCTGGTCCCTTCGACGTTGGTCCGGCGCAACTCGGGAAGCTCTCCCTCCAGGTTGATGCTGCCCGCGCTGTGCCAGATCGCCCCGAGACCGCCGGCCAACTCCTGGAACGCGCGCCTGGACAGCCCCAGCCCCGGCTGCTCCAACTCGGTCTCCACCACCCGCAGCCGGCCGGGGAGTTCGGCGACGAACGGCTCGGGCGCGCCGGTCAGTGCGAAGAACCGGGTGATGCGGTGCAGTGCGTCGCGCGATCCCGCGTGGACCAGGACCGTCACCGACCGGTGCGTGTCGAGCAGACGGCGCAGCAGACGCAGTCCGAGGAATCCGGTGGCGCCGGTGAGGGCGACGTGCATGACCTTGGCTCCAGGGGCTTTGAAAGGGACAGAACCACAACCGCGTGCGAGGGCGGTGAAGGCCGGGCCGCTGCGGCGGACGTCCGTCGGTCCTCCGGTTCCTCCAGCCTCGCCGCGGGCTCCTCAGGCCTTCTCCCGGGTCTGAGGACCGCCGGCGCAAGGCACACAGTGTCAGACGGCGGACGGCGACGGAGTCCCCGATCCCACCGGCTCACCTGATCGGGTTACCCGGGCCGCGGTCCGTGTGTGTCCCGGACGGCCCTTCGAAGCCCCCGTCGCGAGCCGGGGTGCCTGGCCGTACGGGCACGACGGGAGCAGCCGGGACCGAGCTGGCCGCTCGGCGGCCTGTCCTCCTTTCGGGTGATCTCGCGGGCGGTGGCCGGGAGGCGGTTCCGGGAGGCCCGGCGTCGCCGTCGGCGGACGGTGCGGGGCGTCGAGCCCGGCGGGGCGGGAGGGGAAGCACGTACTCCGGGGGCCTGCGGGCGCGTACGGCCGTTCACCGCGGCCGGATATAAACCGTGTTGATCCGGGCCGAGGTGACGCGTTCGGTGCCGCTGCGGATCCGCACCGGCCGGCGGCCCTTCCGATCGGTGGTCCGTCCCGGTCGGCCGGGGTGGCCGAGCGCCCGGCCTCGCCCCCGCCCGCACGTCCGTCCGCCGGCACGAACTGGAGTCCCCCGATGCCCGTGTCCGTTCCGTCAGCCCAGTCCGTCCCCTTCCCCGGCCACCCCACCCACGCGGTCGACCGCGCGTTCCTCAGTATGCAGCGCCGCCGCCCCGACGTCCGCTGGGACGCCGGCGGCGTCGCGTACCTGAGCGGTCCGCCTCCGAGCCTGGCGGACCTCCGCGCGTACGTGGGCTTCCGCCTGGACCGGCTGCCCCTGCTCACGAGCCGGGTCGAGGGCGGACCACGGCGCCCCCGGTGGCGGCCGGACGCGGACTTCACCGTCGACCGGCACGTCCACGAGGTGGTCGCGGAGGGCCCCGAGGGGTGGGACGCCGCCCTGCACACCGCGCTCAACGCGCCGTTCGCGCCCGGCACCTACTGGGGGGTCTGGCTGGTCCACGGCCACGCGCCCGACGAGTACGCCCTGTGCTACCGCTTCCACCACGCCTGCCAGGACGGTTCGGCCGCCGCGATGACCTTCCGGGCCATGCTGGGCGAGGGGGAGCCGTCGGCCCGCCCGGTGCCGGGCAAGGGCCGCCTGGCCGGTCTGCCCCGGCGGGCGGGCACGGCCGTCGGGCTGGCCGCGATGTTCGTGGCCGGCTCCCTCGCCGTCCGCGGTCACCGTCCGGCCGTCCCCTTCGTCCCCACGGGAGAGCGGCGGCTGTGGCGGGGCCGCGTACCGGCGGACACCCTCCGCCGGATCGGTACGGCGAGTGGCGGATCGGCCCACGACGTCCATCTGGCCGCGCTCACCGGGGTGTTGTCGGCCTGGTCGGTCCGGTCCGGCGTACCGCTTCCCCGGGTGACGGCACTGCTGCCCGTCGACGCACGCCGTCCGGACGAGGAACAGACCTGGGGCAACCGCTGTTTCGCCCTGCCGTTGGAGCTGCCCGTGCGGACCGCCCCGGAACGCGGGACCCGGCCCCAGGACGGCGGCTCGCCCCTGCGGCGACTGGAGCACGTCATGGCGACGACCCGGAAGCTGCGGGGCGAGGCGTGGCGGCAGGCGATCCAGGACCTGGTCCGCTCCATGCCCGACCGCCCGACCGAGTGGTACCTGCGAAGGATGCTCTCCCCGCGCGTCACCCAGGTCATGACCACGTCCATGCCGGTCGCCGACAAGGGCAGCCTGGGGGACACCCAGGTGACAGGCGTCGCCCTGCTCCCCCTGCTCGTGCCCGGGCACCTGTTCGGAGTGGGGCTGTCGTTCTTCGGCAACTGGGCCGAGGTGGCCTTCGTGGCCGACCGCGCCCTTCCGCTCGGGGAACTGCTCCCGGAACTGTGGGAGCAGGCCGTGGGCGAGCTGGAGGGGGCCTCGGCGCCGGTGTGAACGCGGCGGCACCGGGAGCCGTACCGACCGCTCGGATACGGCCCCCCGGCGCCGGGCCGTCCGTGTCGGACCACCGCTTCGAGCTCTGCCGGGGCCGTCGGCCACAGCCCGGGAGGTCCGCACCGCGGGCGAAGGCCGTGTCGTGGACGACGGAGAGCGTGCAGAGCGCCCGGGCTCCGGCCGGCATGAGAACGAGGCGGGGCGGCGCAGGGGAAGGGACTCCTCACAGGGCGGCCGGAGGCGCACCATGGCGAGGAAGTCGCCCACCGCGCCCCGTCCGGAGGAACACCCGGCGGAGCGGATCACACGGCGTCGGTCGCCGGGGCGGGGCCGGCCACGGCGGGCGGGGCCGGGACGGCGCCGCGTGCGCGACGCCTGCCCGCTCGGCGCTCCCGGCGGAGGACCCTTCGGTAGGAGCGGAAGTCGACTTCGATCCCGTGGCGGTAGGTGGACACGTACGTCCTGCGATGGCGGCGCCACTCGCGCGCGATCGCCCGCGTCATGTCCGTCGGCGACGGCAGGGCGACCGCGCCCTCGATCAGCTCGGCGATCCATTCCGCCTGCGGTTCGAGCAGCGGGAAGGCCGCACCGGAGGGCTGCGCGAGCCCCATGAAGTAGAGCCCGGGGATACGGGGCGGGACCGTGCGCAGATAGAGCTCCGTGCGGCCGTCCGGGGCGGCGAACACGGAGGGTTCCAGGAAGGGGAAGGAGATCTTGTAGCCCGTGGCGTACACCACGGCGTCCACCGGTTCACGGCTGCCGTCCGTGAAGACCGCCGTGTCCCGGCCGAAGGAGCTGACGCCGGGCTTCGGCGTGACCGCGCCCCGGGCCAGCTGGACGAGGAGTTCGTCGGAGGTGGAGGGGTGGCGTGCGAGCGGTCCGCGGTCCGGTTCGGGGAGTCCGTAATGAGCCGGGGCACCGCGGGCGAGCCGCAGGAGGAGCCGCAACGCAGGGTCCTTGAGGAACCGCGGGACATCGGACAGCGGGCTCCACACCAGGTGGTCCGCCGGACGGCCGAGCAGCATCTTGGGGAACACGTGCGCCGCGTCGCGCGCGGAGAGGAACGTCCGCGCCGCCGTACGCGAGACCTCCGCCGCGATCTCGCACGCGGAGTTGCCCATGCCGATCACCAGCACCCGCCGGCCGGCGTACGGGGCGGGGGTGCGGTAGTCGTGCGAGTGGACCGCGGTCCCCTCGAACTCCTCGGCACCGGGCACGGCGGGGTCCGGGAGACGAGGGTCCCAGTGGTGCCCGTTGGCCACCACCACCTCGGTGTAGCGCCGCGTCTCCTCGGCCGCGTCGCCGCGGCGCCGGCAGGCCACCTCCCAGCCGCCGTCGTCCAGGGGCCGCACCGAGGTGACCTCCGTACCGAACACGATGTGGCGATGCAGGCCGAACGACGCGGCGTAGTCCTCCAGATAGGCCAGGACCATGCTGTGGTGCGGAAAGACCGGGCAGGTCTCCGGCATGGCCAGGGAGGAGAAGGACATGCTCTTCTTCGAGATGTTCGCGTGCAGCGACGCGTACACCCCCGACATGCCGTTGTCGTTGCCGTACCGCCAGAGTCCGCCGACGCCCGACCCGGCCTCGAAGCAGTCGAACAGAACGTTCCGCGAGGCGAAGACCTTGCTGGCGGCCAGGCCGGACGGGCCGGCGCCGATCACACATGTTCTCCGCATGACTGACCGACCTTCCTGGACCGGGGCGGAACCCGGGCGGGCGGACCTGCCGGCACCCCGGCCCCGGCCACGCTAGCCGCCCCGCTTGCCCCGAAACCCGCTTCCACCGGCGAAACCGCCGCAGGCGTGACGCGGCGCGCGCCGGATTGACGCCGTGGAACGGAACCACTCCCCGCTCCGTTTCCCTTGCCCTGCCCGCTCGTTGGGCACGGGCGGCCCGGTTCCGCCGCCGATCGGAGGCCGCGGACCGGTTCCGCGGCCATCCGGAAGACCTGGCACGACGGAGCAGCGCGATGGACGTCACAGATGTGCACCACTCCTACCGGCGGCACGCCGTTCTACGGGGCGTCGACCTCCGACTGCGGCCCGGGGTGCTCGCCGGGATCGTCGGGGAGAACGGCGCCGGCAAGACGACGCTGCTGAGGATCCTCTCCGGTGAACTCAGGCCGGACCGGGGCTCGGTGCGCCACAGCGGCCGGTTCGGCTACTGCCCGCAGTCCGTGGTCCTGGACGACTCCTTCACCGTCCGCCAGCACCTGGACCTCTTCCGGCACGCCTTCGGGCTCGCGGACCTGCGGCGAGCCGAGGAAGTGATGGAGACCCTGGCCCTCACCGAGTACCTCGACCAGCGTGCGGGTCTGCTCAGCGGGGGCTCACGGCAGAAGCTGAACCTGACCCTCGCGCTCATGCACGACCCGGACGTGCTGCTGCTGGACGAGCCCTACCAGGGCTTCGACTGGGAGACGTACCTGCGCTTCTGGAAGCTGGCGACCGGGCTGCGCGACGCCGGACGCTCGGTGCTGGTCGTCTCGCACCTGGCGTACGACATCGACCGGCTGGACCAGCTGTGGCGCCTGGAGGACGGGCGCCTCCACCACCAGGACCGGTGCTCGGAGGCGGCGGCATGAGGCGGCACTGGTCCCTGTTCACCACGGCCTCCCGGTACGCGCTGATCGGCCACGCCCGCAACCGGTTCGCGATGCTGCTGGTGGTGCTGTACATCCCCGTGTGGATCGCCCTGGCCTACGTGACCATTCCCGACCGGCCGGCGCCGTTCCGGCTGCGGGCCACGGGCGAGGTCCTGACCCCGCCCGGCAACCACCTCACCCAGATCACCGGCGCGCTGAACGCGGTCACCCTGATCGCCGGGTTCATGATGTTCGCCGCCACCTTCACGGGCGGTGCCTTCGACCGGCGCCTGGCCATGGCGGGCTACCCGCGTCACCACCTGGTCCTCGCCAAGCTCTCCGCGCTCACCCTGGTCTGCGCCGCCGTCGCCGCGTACGCCACGGCCGCCGCCGGCTTCGCCTGGTCCCCCAGGCAGCCCCTCGTGCTCGCCGCCGCGCTGTTCTGCGCCGCCCTGACCTACGGCGCGCTCGGAGTGGTCTTCGGCTCGGTGCTCCGCCGTGAGGTGGAGGGCATGTTCGCCATCCTGATGATCAGCATCATCGACGTCGCCCTGCAGAACCCCCTGTCGAGCTCCGGGTCGGACAGCGCCGTCGTGCGCTTCCTGCCGTCGTACGGAGCCGTGCAGGCCAGCATGTCCGCGGCCTTCTCCAGCGCGCCGGCGGCCCAGGGCCTCGCGATCCAGTCGCTCTGGCTCATGGGGGCGGCGCTGGCCGGGTTCATGGTCTTCCGCCGGCGTACCCGCGACGCGCTCCCACCGGCCGTCCGGCCGGACGGCCGCCGTGACCTGCGGGGGCCGACGAGCGTTCTGTAACCGGGCGTTGATTCGTCCCCGGATCGACACATTCTCCACGCAAGGAGCACCACCTCCATGAGTCTTTCGCGTACCGTCCAGCGCACTGTCCTCACCGCGGCCCTCCTGTCCGCCTCCGCCCTGGCCTTCCCCGCCCCCGCGCAGGCGGCCCCGCTGCCGCCCGCGTGTCAGGACGCGCTGCTCACCACCCTCGACAAGTTCCCCGTCACGGACTTCACGGTCCCCGAGAAGGTCCAGAACGCCATGCTGGTCGAGGTCGTCAACCTGAGCGAGGCCGAGCAGCAGGCCTTCACCCAGGAGGCGTGCGCGGCCTGGAACAACTGGGCCGCCAAGAACGGCCAGGCGGTGGCCACGGACCTGGACACCCGCTACCGGAACGCCGCCGGGCCCGTGTGCAACAAGTTCGCCACCTCCGCCATCGGGACGATCAAGAAGTACGCCCCGAACATCCCCGCCCAGACACGGGAGCTGGAGAAGGTGGCCAAGAAGGTCTGGAAGAACGCCATGCAGAAGCTCGCCACGGAGGCCACCAACGCCGACTGCCGCAAGGCCTACGACGGCGTGAAGGCCGGCTGGTAGCGAGACCCGGCGGACGCCGCCCCCGTCCGCCGACCGGCGTTTCCGTCCGTCGTCCGACCCGACGGCCTCGGTCGGCCGCATCGACTCCGTGGCCGCTGCCTTGGCCGACGGTACGGAAACGCCGGACGGGATCGCACCGGTGGATCTTGCGAGAAGCAGGGTGCGTCGACCTCCGGCAGATCGCGAGCGCGCTGGTGTGGGCATGGACGGACCGGCCCGTCGGCGATCCGGCGGTGGCCGGCGCGATGGGCCTCTACGAGCGGCTGCGGGCCGAACCGGATCGCCCGGAGCTGCTGCTGGAGCTGTCCGCTTGAGGACCGAGGACCGGGGCATGGAGCCGGCCGGCCACAAGCGGCTCGNCGCCGCCGCCGGCTTCGACGTCTGCTCATGCGACCCGCGCGGCCGCTGGCGGCGGGCAACCAACGAGAACACCGGCAAGCTGCCTGAGGCAGCGCCCGCCGAAGAGGACCGACCTCTCCCGGCGCGGCCGGACCGACCCGGACAAGACCGCCGACGGGTCGAACCCGCCTTCGTTCACCGGGTCGTTGGAGGCGACGGCCTGTTCACGCGGGTCGGCATACGGCGGCGTGAGCCGGAGCGGACACGCGAGAGCGGCGCCGCCGGGGCCGGACGTGACCCGGGCGGCGCCGCTCTCCCGCGCGTGTGCCGTCGCTCAGTACGCGGCGACGACCGGCACCTCGCCCGCGCCGTTCTTCGCCTCCTCGGCGCGGCTCTTGATGCCGATCACGGCAGCCACGGCACCGATCAGACACAGGATTCCGGTCACGGTGACGGCGGAGTGCAGACCGTTGACGAACGCCTGGCCGCTGCCCTCGACGACCGCGGCCTTGATCCGCGCCGGCATGTCGGAGGAGACCGGGGCGATGCCCATCGCGACGGCGTCCTGGGCCTTCTCGAGACCGCGGGCCGTGGCAGGGGGGACGCCCGCGCCGGTGAGCTCACCGAACAGCGAGGAACCGACCTTGCCGGCGATCACCGTGACCAGCACGGAGGTGCCGAGAGCGCCGCCTATCTGCAGCATGGTGGACTGCAGGCCGGAGGCCACACCGCCGTCCCTGACCGGTGCGTTGCC
Source organism: Streptomyces kebangsaanensis (assembly GCF_001906585.1). Taxonomy (GTDB): domain Bacteria; phylum Actinomycetota; class Actinomycetes; order Streptomycetales; family Streptomycetaceae; genus Streptomyces; species Streptomyces kebangsaanensis. Next base: position 36,012 of record NZ_JUJA01000147.1, read on the forward strand.
GATGATCGCGGCGGCGGTGGCGGGCAGCACGATGCCGACGCCGAGGCCCATCGCGACGTACGGCGGCCACATGGTCGCGTAGGAGGAGTCGACGGTCCAGGTGAGCATGGAGAACATGGCGGCGGCCGACAGGACCAGACCCAGCGGGATCGTGACGCGCGGGCCGAAGCGGGCGGTCAGCTGGGAGCCGATCGGAGAGGCGAACAGCGAGGCGATCGACATCGGCAGCGTGCTGATACCGGCCTCGACCGGTGTGTAGCCGCGCACGTTCTGCAGGTACAGCATGATGAAGAAGATGCCGCCGAGCATCACGAAGAAGTTCAGCAGGGTCATGACCGCGCCGGTGGTCAGCGACCGGTTGCGGAACAGGCGCATCGGCAGCAGAGGGTGTTCCTGCCGGGTCTCGTACCAGCCGAAGAGGACCAGGAGAACCAGGCCGAGGGCGATGGAGCCGAGGGTCCCGGCGGAGGCCCAGCCCCAGGTCTCGCCCTTGACGATGCCGAGGACGAGCGCGAGCAGACCCGCGGCGAGCAGGACGACACCGGCGATGTCGAAGCGGTGCCGGCCGGTGGAGTTCTTGGATTCCGCGAGAACCGCCGTGCTGAACAGCAGCGCGACGACGCCGATCGGCGCGTTCAGGTAGAAGACCGCCGCCCAGTCGACGTGTTCGACGAGCAGACCGCCGATGATCGGGCCCAGCGAGGTCGAGACGGCCGAGACCATCCCCCAGATGCCCACCGCGAGCGCGAACCTCCTCGGCGGGAAGACGGCGCGCAGGATGCCCAGGGTGTTGGGCATCAGGATGCCGCCGCACAGGCCCTGCAGGGCACGGAAGGCGATGACGCCCTCGATGCTGCCGGACAGGCCGATGGCGACCGAGGTGACGACGAACCCGCCGACACCGACAAGGTAGTGGAGACGCCGGCCGAACCGGTCACCGAGCTTGCCGCCGAGGATCATCGAGGCGGCGAGCGCGAGCAGGTAGGAGTTGGTGACCCACTGCAGCTCCGCGGTGCTGGCATGGAGGTCCTTGCCGATCGCCGGGTTGGCGATGGCGACGACGGAGCCGTCGAGCTGCACCATGAGCAGGCCGAACGACACCGCGATCAGGGCGAGCCAGGGGTTGCCCCGGCGGCCCGCGGACTTCGGCTGCGCGGAAGCAGCCGGGACCGGGGCGGAGATATCCACGGAGGTGGACGCCATGGAGAGAGCCGTTTCTTTCTCAGGGGGACGAACGGAACACGCGAAGAGCGGCCGCGCTGCCGCAGCCGGTCCGGCCGCCCTCGCCGGCCGGCGAAGGGGCAGGGCAGGGCGCTCGGGGCCGAGAACGCCGAGGACCGCCCCGAAGGACTGTCCTCGGAAGCAGGCAGGAAGGAAGCGGGAGGCGGGCGCCTCACCGCGGGAACACGCGCGAGCCCGTGACCCTGCCGTCAGCGGGCCGCGGAGTGGAGGTGGCGTGTCAGCGCTTCGAGCGCCCCGACGGCGGAACCGAGCGCGTCCAGCTCCCCGTCGGTGAGGGACAGGATCGCCTGGCCNGTGGCTCTCCTCGAGAGCACGCACCTCGGCGATCCGCTGCCGCGAGGACTCCGTGAGGTGGAGATGGACGATCCGCTTGTCGGCGTCGTCCTGCCGACGCTCCAGTTCTCCCCGCTCCGTGAGCTGGGAGACCAGGGCGCTGACATTGTTGGGCTTCATCAGCAGAGCCTCGGCCGCCTCGCGGACCGTGACCCCCTCCCGCTGTGCGACGAACCGCAGCAGCGCGAGCTGCCCCTCGGGCGGCTTGGGATGGGGATACTCCGCGGCGACCCGCCGCTCCAGGGCCCGGTGCAGCACGGGCAGGCATGCCGCGAGCTCGGAGGCTACGCGGGCGATGCGCTGTTCGGGCGCGCTGCTTGCGGACATGCTCGCCATTATTGGTATGAGCTCATACCTAAGTCAAATCAGCCCTGGTCGGACCGGTCCGGTGCCCGTCCCGCGGTCATTCCGCGACGCCTCCGGCTCCGGATCGGCGGTGCCCCGCACGCAACCGGTCACTCGTACACCTCACCTGGCCGGGGCTTGGCCGGGGCGAGGAGCTGGGTGACGGTGACGAAGGTGTAGCCGCGGGCCTTGAGGGCGGAGACGATGCCGGGAATCGCGGCGACCGTACCGTTGTAGCCGCGGTCGGTGGGGTCCACCCGGTCGTGCAGCAGGATGATCCCTCCGGGACCGGTCCGGGCCAGGATCCGGCGGGTGATCAGCGCCGAGTCGGTGGTCCGGTAGTCGGACGCGTCGGCACTCCACAGGACCTGCGCCATGCCGAGCTGCCGGCAGATCGCGGCGATGGCCGCGCTCGTACGGCCTTGCGGCGGGCGCAGCAGAACCGGCCGGCGGCCGATGACCCTTGCCACGGCATCGCGACCCCGGGTGATCTCCTTGCGCGCGTCGGCCGGACTGATCGCAGTGAGGATCCGGTGGGACCAGGTGAGGGTCTCCACCTCGTGGCCTTCCGCGGCCATCCGCCTGACCGTTCCCGGGTGCCTCACGACATGGTTCTCACCCAGCGTGAAGAACGTGGCGTGCGCGCCGTACCGGCGCAGGATGTCCAGGATCCGCGGGGTGCGGACGCTCGGCGAGTCGTCGAAGGTGAGCGCCACGCACTTCGCCTTCCGGCAGTCGACGGACCTGCCGGCGCTCCGGGCGAACCCGGCCGCCGCGCCACTCGCCGACGGCATCCGCTGCGTGGTCCCGGCCCGCGGCGTGACGTCGTTGCCGTCGCAGCCGGACAGGGTGAACGCCATCGCCGCCGCGGTCACCAGTGCGGCCGGCGCGCGCATCCGGTGCGTCGCCGTGGTCGCGTTCCGCACGGGGCGATCCCCGTGTGCCGGCGAAGGACCCCGGGCCCGCCTGGGCCGGAAAACACCCCGATGGGATGAACGAGGCATAGGGGGAGCCTAGCCCGGGCGCGCACCGAGGGCACCCGGAGCCGGACGGCTCCGGGACGACGGGCCCGGGCCCGGGAGGCCCGGGCCCGGGTGGTCCACCGGCCCGCGACGAGGGCCTCCACGGCGGAGGCGCCGAAGGCGGTGGTGGTGCCGCGGACGTCGATCCGACCGCGCCGGGCGGTGGGGCCCGACAGGCCCGTCCCCACCACGACGACATCGCACCGGCATCGGCACCGGCATCGGCGCCGCCAGCCGGCCGACCGCGGGCAACCGCGGCGACCGCAAGGTGCGGGGACTGCTCGGCGCCAAGGGCGCCGTCCCGGCCGCGCCGCGGTCATCTCCGACGCCGGCCGCCGCGGCACCGGCCTGGTCATCCCGCACCGACGCGAGAAAGCCGGGCCGAACTCCCTGCCGGGGAGGAAGGGCGCGATGCCTCCCGCCGCAAGGTCTGCGCCCGCGTCGAGTGCGCCTTCACCAGGACGAAGGGCTGGAAGCCCCTCATGGCGCATCCCGCTCCGCGAGCAGTGGCCGCACCTCTCCGACGGCCCGGCGGGGGACAGGGGAGCGGTTCACACCGGGCCGGCACGTCATGGGAGGTGCCGTGACGGAGATGGGTGAGCGTGGCCGGCGGCCGGTCGACGAAGGCCGTCGGCCAGGTCGGCGTGCGGATGCCGCGCGGCCGACCGGGTCCTACTCTCGGTGCATGTCCAACTACAGAAGTGCACCTGCGGTCGGCGGTTGCCCGGCGCGGTTCCGGTTCGCCGCACGGCCTCCCTCGCCACCGATCCCGAGCGGGAGCGGCGGATGAATCCGGACGATCTTCCTGCGCCGGCCGAGGGGCTGGTGCTCACACACTTCTTCACCGTCTCCGACGTGCCGCGCTCCCGGGCGTTCTACGCCGACGTGCTGGGTGGAACGGTGGTGCTGAAGGAGAACCCCTGCATCATCAAGGTCGCCAACGGCTGGATCATCCTCAACCCCGGCGGCGGCCCCACCGACGACAAACCCGACGTCGTCCTGCGCCCGCCGGACGACCCCCACACCGCCTCCAGCTTTCTGAATGTGCGAGTGGCCGATATTCACCGCTTCTACGGCATGGCCGTCGCGAAGGGAGCGGAGTTCCTCACCCCGCCCATCGACCGTCGTGCCGAGTTGCGCTGCTACCTGCGCGATCCGGACGGCTACCTCATCGAGGTGGGCCAGGCGACGGGGCTGCTCAAGGGCGAGCCGGCGCGCACCGACATCTGATCGGGCAGGTGGCCGCGGAGCGCCTCGGCGTGCGGTGCGCGGCTGCTGCGGGGCCTCAGCCGGAAGAGGGACGGGCCTTGTGGAGCCGCAGCTGCGGGTCCGTCACCCCGCCCGGGCACGCCAGTGACTCGATCTGCCATCCGGCGTGCCGGGCACCGGCCTGGTAGGCGCTTTCGTAGAAGGCGAGCACGGCGGCGCGCGGGTCGGCCTCGGTGCGGACCTCGTCGTACCGCAGTACGGCCAGGTGGCTGTTGTTCCGGGCGGTCCAGTGTGCCGCCGTGGGCCCAAGCGGCTCCTCGGCCAGGTGCGCCGGCTCCGGAGCGGTGTAGGAGTAGAACGCGGGCTCGGGGAAGGTGTCGTCCCCGAACCAGAAGCCGAAGCTGATCACTTCCCGGGAGTACGCCTCCCGGGTGACCGGGTCGATCTGTTCGGGCTGATCGATGTGACGATCGGAGAACCGGGTGTGAGCGATGTCGAAGGTGTGCCAGAAGTGGTGCACCGGGCTTACCTTCCCCGAATACCCCGCGGCGAATTCCTCCAGTACGGACGCCACCTGGCTGAGGACCCGCCAGTAGCGGTTGGCCTGCGCGGGATCGTAGGCCGCGTGTTCGGTGTCCTCGGCGAACGGCCGGCCGGAGTCGGGCAGGTCGAAGGGCCTGGGCACGGCGAGCCGCACCCGGATGCCCAGCGCGGCCAGCGAGTCCATGACCACGTCGTGGAAGGACGCCACGGACCGGCCGATGAGCGGGACGGAGATCTCCCGGCCGTCCAGAGTCGAAAGAACCAGCTGATGTGCGACGAAGTCGAAGTCCATCGTGAAGATCGGGTTGCCGTCGACCTGCCCCATCGGACGGGTCGTGATGCCGCGCCCCGTGAGGTGGAACGGGACGTTCCACCAGTGGTTGCGCCGGGTGCTGGCGGCGAGACGGACCTTCCCGACGATCTGCGCGAAGCGATGGAGCGTCTCTTTGGTGTCGCGCCACTCGGCGAGCGGGACCGGCGGGAACAGCTCCATGGTCATCACCCTTCCCTTGCGCCCGACGCTCCTGATGGCCGGGCCCGGGGCCTGGACGACCATGATGGCCACGGCGGACAGGTGCGGCATCTCGTGAACCCGGCAGGCGTACCAACCCGCGTGAGCGGGACCGCTCCGGCCCCGGTCGACCTCGCGCGATTCGCCGGGCCGCACATCCACCAGCACCCGTCCGGGCGGGGCGCGCCCCGGTCGGAGAAGGCGCGCGGGCGGCTCTCGTCCGAACGGCCCCCGTGTCTCCCGGTGGACAGTGGGTACGGGCGGCCTGTGGGCCAGGACGGTGCCGTCACCCGCCTGAAGCGGAAGCGACACGAGTTCGACAACAGTGTGATCCGCCGCCGGGCATGCGGCCGATGTGCCAAGGCCTGGGCCCCGCCGGCGAACGACCGACGTGGAACGGAAGACGCATGACCCAAGTGGACCGCGGGATATCGGCCGACGTGACCACAAGACCGCGCAACGAGGGGGAGGCCACGCGGGCAGTGGCGCTGTTGCCGCTGACGACGCCCACGGGCCGGACGACGGCGACCGGGGCGGGCGCCCGGAAGGAGCGGCTCGCCGCGCTGGACGGGCTGCGGTTCCTGGCGGCGCTGTCGGTGGTGCTCTTCCACTTCATCGGCCAGACCCCGGGGGCGATGGAGTCCGTCTGGGGCCGCCCGTACGAGAGCACCTTCCCGGACCTGCACCGCTACTTCGCCTTCGGACGGCTCGGTGTCGACCTGTTCTTCCTGATCAGCGGCTTTGTCATCTGCATGAGCGCGTGGGGGCGCACCCCGCGCGACTTCTTCGTCTCGCGCGTCACCCGCCTGTACCCGATGTACTGGATCGCGATCGTGGTGTCGGCGTGCGTCGTCTACTGCGTCGACAGCCCGTTCGGGCGCCCTCACCCGCGCATACTCCTCGCGAACCTGACGATGCTGCAGACCCCGCTGGGTGTGGCCAACCTGGACCCGGTCTACTGGACGCTCTGGCCGGAACTCTGCTTCTACCTCACGTTCGCGGCCGTGGTGTGGAAAGGGCTCAGCTACCAGCGGGTGGTGTTCTTCTGCGGGTTGTGGACGGTCGCCGCGGTGCTCGCGCCGGCCGCCCGCGTCCCGTTGCTCACCCTCGTGGCGAACCCCACGTCCGCGCCGTACTTCATCGCGGGCATGGCCTTCTACCTCATGTACCGGTACCGGCCGACACCGCTGCTGTGGGGCATCGTCGCCATGTCCTGGCTGCTGGCCCTGCACTTCCTCCTGGCACCCACCGGCGGCCGCAACAACTGGGACACCTGGTCACCGTGGCGCGGCTGGCTGGTCCTGGTGGTCACCGGATTCTTCCTGCTGATCGCCGCCATCGCGCTCGGCTGGACCCGTCGGATCCGCTGGCGGGGGCTGACCGTCGCGGGCACGATGACCTTTCCGCTCTACCTGCTGCACGACACGATCGGAATGACGATCGCGTACCACTACGGCGACCTGTTCCACCCGCTGCTCCTGGTCGGCATCACGGTCAGCGGCCTCGTCGTCCTGTCGTATCTCGCGCATCGATTCGTCGAACGCCCGATCGCGCTGACCATGCGGCGCCTGCTGAACACCGCCACGTTCGGCCGGCGACCACCGACGCCGCGTCCTTGACGGACGGCAGACACGGACCAGGGCAGCGGGGCGGCGTCGTGCTGACGCGGGCTCGCGACGGCAACGTCCCGCCCCTCGGCGAGCTCGGCATCGCCCATGCCGCTCCGTTCCCGCGTAGCGGGGACTGAACCTGCGGTGGCCGGAGAGCCCCGAGACCGTCCGCTCGGTCACCCGCCTGTGTCGGCTCAACCGTCCGCCTCATACGGAGGACATGGTTCGAGCAGCCTCCGGCCTGACGGGGTCACCCGGCGTTGCGCGTTTTCGTCTCCAGGTTCCGCAGCCGGGCCTCAACGGCGCCGTCGACGATCCGCGCGTCAAAGGCGGGCTGCGGCGCGGTCGCCGGTCCTCGCACGTTCCACCCGTCGGCCAGCCGGAAGACACTGCCGTGCCAGGGGCAGCGGACGCAGCCGTCGATGATGTCCCCCTCCGACAGGGGCCCCGCCATGTGGCTGCACCGGTCGGCCAGGACACGCACCACGTTCCCGCTCTCGTGCACGACCATGACGGGCACCTCGTCCACGTGTCGGCGTACCACTTGCCCGACCGGGAAGTCAGCCACGTCTCCGAGACGGTGCCAGCCGGGGGTCACCACGTGGGGAACGTACTCGGCGTGATTGGCACCGGACGCCTGCCGGTAGGCCATGTGCCCGCCCAGCGCACCACCGAGCCCGGTGACGCTCAGCCCGGCGAGCCCAAGGGCTTTCCCGGCTCTCTCCCGGCCGCGGAAGCGGGCAACGACGGATCCGGCGAACAGCGATATCGCCGCACCGTTGGCCAGGGCGTGGACGAGGCCGACCCGCTGCTGCTGGCGGTGCAGTTCGGCCCAGTCCACCCAGCCGGCCACCGCCGCGGGAACGGCAGTGGCCAGTCCGATGCCGATGAGCGCGCGTGGCCCCCGCCGAACTCCGGGCAGCAGGTCCAGGACGGTCGCGGACAGCCACGAGCCGATGGGAACCTGTACCAGCAGGGGATGCACGGGGTGACCGAGCCAGCGCCCGTGCAGGGCGTCTCGCCCTGCCCCCAGCGGCACGGACCGCACCTTCTGCTGGACGGCGTCGATCACCTGGTCGGCGCCGGTCCACCGCTCCAGGCGATCCAGCGCCGACAGGACAGGTCCAGGGCCTCGATGCGTCATCCGGTCCTCCCGGGGCCTCGCGTTGGGTGAGAGGCGAGTAGCCCTGCCCGCCGGACCGGAAACGCGGGGTGCGGTGTTTCGTCCGGAACACGCTCCGGCGCGTGGCCGGTCTGTCCGAGGGGTGGGGCGGCCGTTTGCGGGCGTGTGGTCAGGTCCTTCGGCAACGGTGAGCAGACAGCGGCCGCGGACCGATCGAAGCGGTCCGCCACGAGGACGGGCAGACCGACCGCGGAAGCCCGAGCACGAGATCGGAGCAGGCCGGCCCGGTCACCAGCTGTCGCAGGGACGGCAGGGAGCGCAGGGTCTTCCATCTTCCCGCAGGCCGTCGCCCGGCGCCGAACCGCGGTGCCGCAGCGCTCACTCGCTCTTCGGGGCGGTGGCGGTGACGGTGCTGCCGATCCGGGCGACCGGTCCCTGGCAGAGGATTCCGACCGCCGTGCCTGCCGGGACCCGGGCCGAGGCCGATGGGCCGGTCCGCGCGCCGGCTGACGTCTTTCAGTCCTGGTGCCGGTTCCTCGTCCGGTGGTCGTCCGCCGCACATCGGCGTCGGCGCACCAGGATCCGCACCTTTTCGACAAGGCTTCTTGCGTCCGGGCTCCGGGAACGACTTCGGACCGGTGGGTACAGGTCAGCCGGTTCACCGGGAGCGATACCCGGTTTTCCGCGATCCGGAACCGAGCTTCCTGCGGACGGAGCTTCACGCGCTGGTAGTTGCCGGTGAAACCGTGTTCCCGGACCAGCCGCTCGTGGATGGCCGCACCTTTGACCGCGGCCTCCGGCCTCGGCACCGCGTCGATCAGCGGGGCGACCTCGTCACCCCCCGCTTCCGTGGCCGATCGCCGGACGCCCACCGCGGCGGCGCCATCGAGCCTGTGCCGACAGGCATTTCCGAGGCTGAGCGCGTTCACGTGCATACCGGCAGAGCCCTGCACCAGCGAGTTTGCTCGGTGCCTGTGCATTCTGTCCGCGGGGACCGGCGGACGCCGGGGAGTTCACGGTCGGCGAGTGACAGAGCCGATCGTCCCCTCCCCGGCGCCGGCACGGCTGCTACTTCTTGTGGCAGCCCCACTTGCCGTTGACCTGGGTGTAGTGCTCGCCCTTGGGGCACTTCTTGTGGTGCGGCGTCTTCGTGGCATCCGGCTTGGGCGCGTGATGGCTCGCGGCCACCGCGGCGTTCGCCGGTACTGCGAGAGCAGTACCTGCGGAGGCCACGGCTGCTCCGCCGGCGAGCATGCCCGCGGCGACGGTGGCGGTCAGAGTGCGTATGATCCTGCTTCGCATGATCGGCAGCCTCTCTGTAGTCGGCGTTGCCTCTTCATTCGATTCTTGGCGCTGCTCTCCGCAGTCCGCATCTCGATCATCAACATGGTGACCGAGCACGGTAGTTCTGCCGCGGTTTTGGCCGTTTCCCCGTAGTGCGGGAGAACGCGGCGCGAACGCCGGACGGGGCGCCGCAAAGCGCAATCGGGAAAGGATCCGTGCGGGCGGGCCGGCGCCTCCCGCGGCCGTCATTGTGTACGGCGAACCGCGGCGCAGGGTGGACGCGCTTGGGCGCCGCTGTTTCATCGGGGAAGTGGCCGCAACCGCGGACGGCTTCGCGTGTACAGGCGTTGACGCTCTCGATCGCGTTCGCCGAGCAGATCACCTTGTGGCTCTCGGTGCCGAAGGAGGGAAAAGGCACCAACTCGGTCCAGGCGTCCTCCCACAGCTTCACGATCGCCCGGTACATGCTGTCCCACGCCTCGGCGAACTCATGAACCGCTCCGTGGCCGCCTCCTCGTCCGAGATGGTGTGGGCCGGCTTGTCGGTTGCCCGCTTGGTGGTTTCGAACTGTGCGAATTTTCCTGTGATGTGATCGGTCGTCCGCCGGCCGTGGCCTGGTGTGGTGTGGTGTGGAGTACGGGTTGGGGGCGGGCTTGTGAGGGGGCGCATGGGGTCGGCCGACGACACCTGGACGGGCCCTTCCCGCGCCGCGCACCGGACGGCACGGGTGTGGACAAGGCCTGCGGCAATCGGAAGATCCGCGGCTGCCTGCGCAGGCGCGGCATCCGGAGCGTGATCCCGGTGCAGAAGGAGCACAAGTCCCCCCTTCTGCAACGGGGTTCACGTGGCGGACGGCCCGGGCTTCGACAAGCGGGGATACGTCTTCCCGGGTACCGTCACCACCTCCGTACTCATGATCTGGCTCCGGCCCCGATGGGCGGGACAGAACCTCAGGCGCCGGCCAACTCGGCGTTCGCGCGCTCCGTGATCAGCGCCAACACGCGGCCCGCGACGGCAAGGTCCTCGGCCGGAATACCGGCGTACAGCCGGGCGGAGATCTCGGCGGTCTCGGCGGTGGTGCTCTCGTGCAGCTCCCGTCCGGCGTCCGTGAGTCGCATCCGGGACGCGTCCACCGGGTCCTCTTCCAGCAGTTTCGTGGCCGTCAACTCCTCGACTACGCCGCGTACGACCGACTCGTCGGTCTTCAGCGAGCCGGTGACGTCGCCGACGAGCTCGTCCCAGCCGATGGACTCGCCCGCGACCACGACGGCCCGGAGCGTCACACTCTGGTGGAACGTGGCGCCGTGGCGGGCCAGCACGCCCTCCAGGAGGGCACGCCCGGCATAGTGCGCCAGGGCTATGACCCGGCCATTGACCGTGGGTGCGGTGGTGGTCATGACTGCTCCTTGTCGCTCTCGGTGTGCGGATCAAGAGGCGCGTCGAGCAGGATCGCCAGCTCGCGGGTGAACTGCCTTGTGCGCGGGCTGTCCTGTCCCCCGAGCGGCTCCAGCAGCTGGTCCAGCAGGCCCTGGACCACCTTGATCGCGCGGCGTGTGACGTCGTGCCCTTGCTCAGTGAGCGACAACTGCATGGCGCGCGGGTCGTTCGGGTCCCGGGTGCGGGCGACGAGTCCGGCGGCTTCCAGGGCACGGGCGAGCTTGGAAACATACAAGGGTTCGAGCCCTGTGTGGTCGGCGAGCCGGCGCTGGCTGGGCCGCAGCCCGGAGCGCCGCATGCCGTACAGCGACGCCATCAACGCGTACTGGGCATGGGTCAGGCCCAGCGGCGCGACCGCCCGGTCGACGGCTACTCGCCACTTCATCGACAAACGCCAGACCAGGAACCCCGCCGTGGCGCTCTCAGCTGCTGAGCTCACACCAAAGTACGGTACATGGCTACCATATACATGGCTACTATTTCGCCGCAGGCACTGAAGCGAGGTCACGTTCGGGGAGGCGCACCGACCGAGTGTGTGTTTGCTGGTGCAGTCGCCTCGGGCCCGGTGCTGGTGCTGGTTTCGGGTACCGATGGTTTCCGGCCATTGTGTTGGTGGGAGGTGTGGCCAGGGGGAGGCTGGTGTGGTGGGGGTGCGGTGGTGGAGAATGCGGCCAGAAAGAGAGATCAACTTTGCCCGTGCTGGGTAAGCGATCTTCAGTCCCGCCTTCAGGAAGGCCACACTGATGCAGTCCGTCTCCCGCCCGGCACAGGCCGTTGTCCTGCACTACCGCAGCCGCGCCGTCGACCCGCTCCGCCCCCTGGACGTCGAGGATGCTGAACTGCTGCGCATCATCTCCGACCCTTACACGCCGGTGTTCCTCACGGTGCACGCGGGCGGGCGCCGCAGGTACAGCTACTGGCAGTCGTTCGACACCCGCACCGGCAGAGGGAGTTGCTACGTCGCCCTGCCCACTGACGCGTGCGACATATTGCACTCCACCGGACGGATCACGCTGGGCGAGCCGCTCGTCGATCCGGGCAGGACGATCTACCGCGTCCGGCCCGCCGAGACCCTGACCGCTCCTCAGCGCCTGGTGCGGACGACGGCCCGCGCGGCATGACCGGCAGTCGACGGGATCCTGCACCGGGTGCGGACCGGAGTGCAGTGGCGTGACCCGCCGCGGCGGTGCGGGAGCTCACCGGCGGCGGCGTGAGGCACGCCTTCGACGTCGTCGGCGTGGCGGCGACCGCGGAACAGGCGCTGCGCATGACCTCCCTCGGAGGGGACGTGCAGGTGGTGGGCCTGGGCAGGCGGCGGCGGCGAGCTGAGGCTCTCCCTGCCACGGCTGCTCCTCCAGCAGAAGCGGATCCAGGGGCTGATCATGGGGTCGGGCACTTTGCGGCGGGACATTCCGCGCTACGCCGAGTGGTGTCTGCGGGAGCGCATGAACCCCGACGATCTCGTCTCCCGGCAGATCGCTCTGGACGAGATCGACGCGGGATACGCCGCCCTTCGGAACCCCGAGGTGGCACGCGTGGTCATCACGTCGTTCCGAGACCCGCGCCGGTGAACTCGCGGACTTCGACGACCCGGCCGGTCGGTCGGTCGCGCGTCGGCCGTACGGCAGTCGGCTCGATCACCGCCCCCGCCCGCGTGCCCCCTTGCCCGGACCGCTCGGGGCCGGGCCCCGGGGGATCAGCCATGACATCCCCAGGGTCCGGCTCGGGGCGTGCGGTTCGACGGCTTGGCACCGCCGGCGTCATACCGTGCCGGCCGCGGCGGCCCTCCGCGCCGTTTCCGCCGCCCGGCGGGCGGGCCCCGGCGAACAGCTTCTGCGGGGCTTCTCGGGCGTCAGCCGGACGTCGTCCACTTGTGCCACTTGCCGTTGTAGAAGCAGTTCTGCCAGTAGTGGTAGCCCTTGTTCACGTAGACGACGATGCAGCGGCGCGGGTCGCCGGTGCCGTTCGGCCCCATCATGTCGTCGGCACGGCCGTTGCCCGGCATCTCCTTCCAGCCGCCGGCGTTCTTCCACGTGTGCCAGATCGTGCGGTTCGGGGCGATCACGAAGACCTCGTCGACCCGGCCGTCACGGTTCCAGTCGACGTAGCCCTCCTTCACGCGCGTGCCGCACTTGTAGTAGCCCTGGTAACCCCAGACTTTGATGGAGCACCGCGCCGCGGCCCGAGCGGGGGCGCCGGTGTCGGCCGAGGCGGCCGGCAGGGCGGGGCCCGCCAGCCCTGCCAGGGCCACCGCCGCGCCGAGACACGCCTTGGTGACGACGTTCACGAGACTTCCCCCGTCCCTGTTCAGCACACCACGGTGCGGTCGTACCGGCCGCCGACGGTCTGGAAGAGCCAGCCGGACCTGTTCGGCATGGACTTGCACCCGCTGTCCGACCAGTACTTGACGATCACCTTGACGCGCATGGTCTTGCCGCAGAAGTTGCGCAGGTGGACCCGCACGCCGCCATCGGGCTTGTTCTCGACGCTCGTGCGCTCGATGCACGCAGGCGCGGTTCCGGCAGCGGCGATCTGCCCGGCCCTGTCCTGACCGGCGTTGACCCGATCGGCGGCCGTGGCGCTCCCGGTGAGGCCGGCGGTGAGAGCGGCGGCCGCGGCCGCCGCGGCGACGAACGATTTGATCTTGACCATGTCTTCCCCTTGTCGGTGGTGGCCGGAGGGCGGGGCGGGCGGTGGAGCGGCCCGCGTACCGAGATTGCTGGCCAATCCGAAGCGGGGCCAGCGGCGCGGGGCGGGTTGGGACACCGTGGGACGTGCCACGCGCTGACCTGCTGAGACGTCCGACGGGACGCGGTATCGCTGGGAAGCCGACTGGTGCGGGACATGGCCGAAGAGGCACGGGCGCGGCGTGTGGACCGCAACCAGGAGCCTGCCCCGGGGTTACCAACAGTCGGAACATGAAGAAGGCGGAGGCCCTGGGGTCCTGACGCTCACGGAGTGAAGCATGCCGCGCTGGAAGGAACTGCCGGATTCGCTGGACCGGAGGGTCCAGCAATTCGTGGTGCAGCTGAGGAGGTTGAAGGATCGCAGCGGGTTGAGCCTCGCCTCGCTCGCGGCCAGGACCGAGTACAGCCGCTCGTCGTGGGAGCGCTGCCTGAACGGGAAGGCGCTGCCTCCACGTCACGCGGTGGAGAAGCTGGCGCGGATCACGGGGGCGGAGCCGACCCGGCTGCTGGTGCTGCACGAGGTGGCCGAGGAAGCGTGGCAGCAGCGGATCGCACCGTCGCCGTCGGCCGGAGCGGAGGACGAGGGGCGCGGCAGGACCGAGGGCGACACGACCGTACCGGCGGAGCCGCCCCGGGTCGTGGGGGAGCGGCCCGCGTCGGTGCGGGACGGGCGGCGGCCGGGTGTGCCCGGGCCCGTCGTGGTTGTCGCCGTCGTGGCCGCCGTGCTCGTCGGGCTGGGCGCGGGAATGCTGATGGCTGCATCGTGGGACGGTGACGGCGGCAGCGGGCGGGCGGGCACAGCACTGGACACACCGACCGCACGGCCGAGTGCGCGTGCCAGTGCCACGCCCGCCGCCAACGGGCCGGGGAGGTACATCTTCAAGCCGGGCAAGTCCTACCCCTGCAAGGTCCACAGGGCCGACGGCCCAGGTGGCGGTCTGGTCGCCGGATACAGCACGACACGCACCGCCGTCCTCGCCGGACCGGGCTGGGACGTGGTGGAGGCCCAGTGCCTGTTGAGCCACCACAGGATGGGGCCGGGCGTCGTCGACGGGGTCTACGGACAGCAGACGATCGCGGCCGTGATGCGGCTGCAGAAGAAGGCCGGGCTGCCGGCGGACGGCATCGTGGGCCCGCACACCTGGCGGGTACTGCGCGGATGACCTCCCCCGCACCCGAATGAGCGGCCCTGATCGAGCGCACCCCGTGCGGCAGGTCGTCCTGGGAACGCTGTCCCAACGGCAGGCTCCCGGTACCCCGGCAGGCCGTCGGGGCGCTCTGCGCGATGGCGGGCGAGTGCCCCGGGCGGTTGCTCGCGCTCCGGGAGCCGGCCGACGCCGCCCGCTCAGGACCCGATGAGACCGGAGGACGCCGGAACCCGGTCGGCGACCCCGGTCTCCCTAGCGCTCGATCCGGCCCCCGGCGGTCAGGGCAGAGCGTGCGACGGAAAGGATCTCGACCACATGTCCTGCGGACCGCCCGGCCGGGCCGGCGCGCCCACACCCGCTTCGACGTCGTCCGCGTCTTCCAGGGCGACACCGCAAACTGTGCCGAGGTGACCAGCGAACGACACGGCAGACGGACCATGTACCTGCCCACCGCCGCCCTCAGCTGCGTCCTCTCCGCGCGAGCGGAGGTGAGCCGCACGCTGCCGCGTCCACCGACGGTGGCTGCCCGGAGCACGGAGGGAGAGACCCGCGGAACGTCGCGCCGATCGTCAGGACATCTCACGCATCCGGCTGATCTCGCTGGTCTGCTGTGCGATCACATCGTTCGCCATCTCCTCGACCTGTACGTTGTTGCCGTCCGAGAGCACCGAGGTGGCCATGGTGATGGCGCCGTCGTGGTGCGTGATCATGAGTTTCAGGAACAGCTCGTCGAAGGCCGCGCCCCGCGCCGCGCGGAGCTGCTTCAGCTGTGCCCCGGTCGCCATGCCGGGCATCGCGGCATGGTCGTGGTGGTGCCCCGAGTGCGCGCCACCACTGGTGTGCCGTGCCCCGCCGTGGTTCTTCAACCACCCCTGCATGGCGTCGATTTCTGGTCCCTGACCTGCGGCGATGCGTGAGGCGATCCGCTTCACGCCGCCCGACTCCGCCTGGTGCGCGGCGAGTTCGGTCATCTCCAGGGCCTGGCCGTGATGGGTGATCATCATCTGGACGTACTCGAAGTCCGCCGCGTTGGGGGAGTCGTCGGGCATCTCCTTCGCGGCGTCCTCGGCGGACAGGGTCCGGGCGGGCTCACCGGGCTTGCCAGGGGCGATCACCGAGGGACCGGGCGCGCTCTTCTTCCCCGGGGCGTCCGCGCCCGAGTCGCACCCGCTGACAGCGAGGGCGGCAAGGGCGAGAGCGGTGACCGCCCGCCACTTGACACGATCAAAGACTTTCATGACAAGCACGCTGCCATCTTTTGATCTGTACATGAAAGGTACGATACTGCCGCTGTCCGTGAACCGTTCCCTTGCGAACGGAGAACAGGGAGGAAACAGTGAACCTGTTGAACAGTCCCCGAACACGGCCCAGACACCTGGGGGTTGTGACAGCCGCCACCGGCCTGCTGGTCGCGCTGCTCACGGCCGCTCCGGCCGTGGCGACGCCCGACCCCGGCGACGCCACCACCACGCCTCAGCGTGTGTCGAAGAGTGAGGCGGCCGAGACCAGAACGGCCATCGCCAAGGGCGAGATACCGGCGCCCGACGAGATCGTCCACTCCGACAACATCGAACACCTCGCCAACGTCCCCAAGGACGCCCTGCCGGACCTCAACTCCGACCTCGCCTTCCAGGGCAAGTACGCGTTCGCCGGCAACTACGACGGCTTCCGCGTCTTCGACATCAGCAACCCGAGGGCACCCAAGACGGTCTCCCAGGTGCTGTGCCCGGGGTCGCAGAACGACGTATCCGTCTCCGGCAACCTGCTGTTCCTGTCCACCGACTCCTCACGCAGTGACGACTCCTGCTCGAGCACGTCGCAGCCCGCGACCGAGAAGTCGTCGTGGGAGGGCATGAAGGTCTTCGACATCAGCGACAAGAAGAACCCGAAGTACGTCGCGGCCGTCGAGACCAACTGCGGCTCGCACACGCACTCCCTCGTTCCCCACGGCCGCAACGTCTACATCTACGTGTCCTCGTACTCCCCGAGCCCGTCGTTCCCCGACTGCCGGCCCCCGCACGACGGCATCTCGATCATCAAGGTGCCGCGCGACGCTCCCCAGAAGGCCGCGGTCGTCAACTTCGCGGTGCTCTTCCCGGGTGACGGCCCCGACGGTGGCGGCAACCCCGGCGCGCCCACCAACCCGGGTGTCTCCAAGACCACCGGCTGCCACGACATCACCGTGCTGCCGTCGAAGGACCTGGCCGCCGGTGCCTGCATGGGTGACGGCATCCTGATGTCCATCAAGGACCCGGAGCACCCGAAGGTCATCGACCAGGTCCAGGACAACGTCAACTTCGCGTTCTGGCACTCCGCGACCTTCAACCAGACCGCGAAGAAGGTCGTCTTCACCGACGAACTCGGCGGCGGATCCGCCGCGACCTGCAACGCGGCCGTCGGCCCGAACCGCGGAGCCGACGGCATCTACGACATCGTCGGCAAGGGCGACCGGCGCAAGCTCGTCTTCCGCGGTTACTTCAAGATCCCCCGGCACCAGGCGGACACCGAGAACTGCGTCGCCCACAACGGCTCGCTGATCCCGGTCAAGGGCCGCGACATCATGGTCCAGGCCTGGTACCAGGGCGGCGTCTCGGTCTGGGACTTCACCGACTCGACGAAGCCGAAGGAGATCGGCTACTTCGAGCGGGGCCCGCTCACCACGGACCGGCTGACCGTGGGCGGTTCCTGGTCCGCGTACTACTACAACGGCCACATCTACTCGAACGACATCGCCAAGGGCTTCGATGTGCTCAAGCTCAGCGACCGGCGCACCGACCCGGCCCGGAAGATCCGCCTGGACCGGCTGAACGCCCAGACCCAGCCGGACTACTTCGACTGACCCGGCAAAGGCCTGCCGGGCTCCGGGCCCAGGAACCCGGAGACGTGGGCAAGCGCCGTGGCACCGGTCCCGCCGGGCGGCTCATCGCCCGGCGGGACACCCCGTTCCCCGTCCAGGCACAGGCGGCAGCCGAACGCCACAGGAGCCACGGCGCCGCACAGCTCTGCCAGGACCTGCCGACCCGCTGGGCCGGCTCACCTCGGCGTCCGAGGTGCGGCGTCGCGGATGGCCATGCCGGCTCGTCCGCCGGGAGGTCCGCGATCGGCGCCGTAGCGGCTGCCGGAACGGCGGATACGAACTCCGCCGCCTCGATCTCGATGCCGCTGCCGGGCCGACCGCTGCCGCAGCGCACACGTCCCGGGCCGCTGACGGTCTCGTCGAACACCACCACCGCAACCCGGTCCGCGGACACGGGACACACCCCGCCCGGCTGCGTCCCTGCCCGCGCCGGCCGCCCGGCGTCGGCAGCGGACAGGCCGTTGCGGCGGATCCCGGCCGCGCGGGCGAGAGCGCCGTGGGGGAGGGCTGATCACATCAGGGTGTTCATGCAGCCGGAAGAACATGCCAAGCGCCGCGGGGACCTCGGAGCACCTGCCGACGGCTCTGGGGAAACCACGTTGCCGTCGATGCCGAAGCCGCCATCGGCGACCTTGCGGTAGAGCCGGCGCAGGCCGAGGAAGCTTGTTCATCCGGGCGAATTCGCGGATCCTTGCGACGATTTCGTCGTCGGTCCGGCCCTCGGCGTCGGTCACGGCGGACACCGTGGCCGAGGGTGCGTCAACCGCCTGCGGCGGCGGCGAGTCATCGCCACCCCCTACGAAGACCACGGCCATTCATCCGGCAGGACTCCACTTCACCGACGACTTCCCGTGGTCGGCGCGTGGACCCGGACGCAGCCGCCTGGGCAGGAGGTGGGACGGCCGGGCTGTGTCCTCCGCGGCGTCATCGCGCGCGGCGTCAGGTCATGCCGACCGGGCACCGCCCTGCGATTGCCGGACGGCATGGACCAGGGGCGCGAGCACGGGATCGGTGGCGGCCTGGTCGAGGGCCTCGCGCAGGGCGGTGTTGTGGGTGGGTCGGGCCTCCTCCAGCAGGCGCAGGCCGTCGTCGGTGACGTCGGTGTAGATGCCGCGGCGGTCGGTGGGGCACAGGTAGCGCGAGAGCAGCCCGCGGTCCTCCAACCGGGTCACCAGCCGCGTGGTGGCGCTCTGGCTGAGGACGACGGAGTCGGCGACCTGCCGCATCTGCAGGTGTCCGCCCTCGCCGTCGTGCTGGCGGCTCAGCACGTCCAGCAGTGAGTACTCGCGCGCGCTCAACCGGTGTTCGCTCTGAAGCGCACGTTCGACTCTGCTCTCGATGCGTCCGTGCAGGAGCGAGAGCGCCGACCAACCGTGCGCCAGTGCGGTCATCGCCGGGTCGGTGGCGGTCATGAGCAGCTCCCTCAGTCGGGTCGTGCGAGCGGAGACGCCGGCAGGAGACCTGCCGCCGTATCACGGACCTCATTGTAGCCGCGTTTGCCATTAGCCAGCGTGTGCAATTATTGTCAACGCCTGTAAGGTGCTTGTGCAACTTCGCTCTGTATGTCAAAGGACCCTCGTCATGCCGCTCGCACTGCTGGCCCTGGCCATAGGAGCCTTCGGAATCGGCACCACGGAATTCGTGATCATGGGGCTGTTGCCCCAGGTCGGCGCGGGCTTCGGCGTGTCCGTACCGACGGCCGGCCTGCTGGTCACCGGCTACGCCCTCGGCGTCATGATCGGCGCACCGATCATGACCGTCCTCGGCACCAGGATCTCTCGCAAGAACATGCTCATGCTGCTCATGGGCCTGTTCATCCTGGGCAACTCCATCTCCGCCGTCGCCCCGGTCTTCGCCGTCATGCTGATCGGCCGAGTGGTGGCCTCGCTGGCCCACGGCGCCTTCTTCGGCATCGGCTCCGTCGTCGCCGCCGAACTGGTGGCGCCGGAGAGGAAGGCCGGTGCCATCTCCATGATGTTCACCGGCCTGACCGTGGCCAACGTCGTCGGCGTGCCCCTGGGCACGTTCGTGGGCCAGAGCGCCGGCTGGCGCGTGACCTTCCTGCTCGTCGCCGCCCTCGGCGTACTCGGCCTGGTCGGCGTCGCCAAGCTCGTACCCGACGTACCCAAGCCGGATGGAGTGCAGCTGCGGCACGAGGTCGCCGCCTTCAAGGACGCCCAGGTCATTTTGGCCATGGCCATGACGGTCCTCGGCTTCGGAGGCGTGTTCGCCGCGATCACCTACATCGCGCCGATGGCGACCGAGGTCAGTGGCTTCGCGGAATCCTCCGTCACCTGGCTGATGGTGGTTTTCGGGCTGGGCATGGTGGCAGGCAACCTCATCGGCGGTCGTTTCGCGGACCGCAAGCTCATGCCCATGCTCTGCACCGCCCTGGGCGGCCTGGCACTGGTCCTGCTGCTGTTCACCTTCCTGGCCTCCGGCAAGGCCGCGTCCGTCGTGGCCGTCTTCCTCATCGGCGCTCTCGGCTTCGCCACCGTCCCGCCGCTGCAGAAGCGCGTCCTGGACCACGCCCACGGCGCGCCGACGCTGGCCTCGGCGGCCAACATCGGCGCCTTCAACCTGGGCAACGCCCTGTCCGCCTGGCTCGGCGGACTGGTGATCTCCGCCGGCCTCGGCTACACCGCGCCCAATGCCGTCGGGGCCGTCCTGGCCGCCGCCGCTCTGGTGCTGGCCGTCATCTCACACCGGCTCGAGCTGCGGCGCACCC
>NZ_JUJA01000147.1:56128-56326 GCF_001906585.1 Streptomyces kebangsaanensis
GGCTCCGCCGAGCCCTCCGGCCACAGCGCCGCCGCCGCGGCGGGTGCTGTCCGCTCCTGATCCTCCGTACCCGCGCCGCACCGACCGCGTGTCCCGCACCGATACGAGGAGATCTCCCATGAATGCCACCGCCGTGGCCCGGTTGACCGCTACCGACGCGGAGACCCTCACCGCCCGCCGCGCTGCCGACGCGGCGGG
>NZ_JUJA01000147.1:56348-65011 GCF_001906585.1 Streptomyces kebangsaanensis
TCCTCATCTCCGGTGAAGCCGGCACGGCCGAGGCCTGCACCGCCCTGCGGCTGAACACGCCGACGGCGTGCCGATCCACCGCGACGGGCAGCTCATCGGCGTTCTCGACCTCGGCGGTGGCGCCCCCCGAACAGGACCACACCTTCGCCCGGACTGCCCTCCGGGCCCTCTGACCGGTCCCGTCCGCGGACCGGCGGTGGCCGGCACCGGCGGGCCACTACCTGCTCCGTACTCCTGTCAAGGCAGTACCGAAGAAAGGACCCCCTGATGACTTCCGTGCCGAACGTGACGCTCAACAACGGTGTGACCATGCCGCAGTTGGGCTTCGGCGTCTTCCAGATCCCCGACGAGGAGACCACCGCCGCGGTCACCAGCGCCTTGGAGGCCGGCTACCGCAGCATCGACACCGCCGCGATCTACGGCAACGAGCGCGGTGTCGGCAAGGCCATCGCCGCCTCCGGCCTTCCTCGCGAGGAGCTGTTCGTCACGACCAAGCTGTGGAACGAGGACCAGGGCCACGACCGGACCCTGGCCGCGTTCGACGCCTCCCTGGACAGGCTCGGCCTCGACCACGTCGACCTCTACCTCATCCACTGGCCCACCCCGGCCCGCGACCTGTACGTGGAGACCTACAAGGCGCTGGAGAAGATTCTCGCCGACGGGCGTGCCCGCGCCATCGGCGTGTCGAACTTCCAGCTCCCCCACCTGCGGCGGCTCCTGGAGCACACCGGCATCACCCCGGCGGTCAACCAGGTGGAACTGCACCCCGGCCTCCAGCAGACCGCGCTGCGCGCCTTCCACGCCGAGCACGGTATCGCCACCGAGGCCTGGAGCCCCCTGGCCCAGGGCGCGGTCCTCGGGGACGAGGCGATCGTGGGAGTCGCCGAGGCGTATGGCGCAACTCCGGCGCAGGTCGTGCTGCGCTGGCACCTGCAGACCGGCAACATCGTGATTCCCAAGTCCGTCACCCCCGACCGCATCCGGCAGAACCTCGATGTCTTCGGCTTCGAGCTCACCGACGCAGACATGGCCGCCCTCACGGGCCTCGACCGTGGTCTGCGCACCGGCCCGGACCCCGACACCCTCAACTGACCCCGAACGCCCACGGAGTGCCCGTCCCCTCCACGGCGGACGGGCGCTCCGGGACGTCGACACCGCCGCAGCAGCCCCACAGCCTCGACGAGAGGAACACATCATGCAGATCGATCTCTCCGGCCGCACTGCTCTGGTCACCGGCTCCACCCAGGGCATCGGCCACGCCATCGCCACCGGCCTCGCCCGCGCGGGAGCCCGCGTCGTCGTCAACGGCCGCGGTGAGGAGCGCGTCGCCGAGGCCGTCCGCACCGTACGTGCCGACTCCGGCAGCGACGACGTCACCGGCGCCGTGGGCGAC
Source organism: Streptomyces kebangsaanensis (assembly GCF_001906585.1). Classification (GTDB taxonomy): domain Bacteria; phylum Actinomycetota; class Actinomycetes; order Streptomycetales; family Streptomycetaceae; genus Streptomyces; species Streptomyces kebangsaanensis. The sequence continues at coordinate 57,742 of NZ_JUJA01000147.1, forward strand.
CTGGCGACGGAGCAGGGCACCGCCGCCGTACTGGAGGCCGTGCCCACGGTCGACATCCTCGTCAACAACCTCGGCATCTTCGGCTCCGCCGCTCCGCTGGAGATCGACGACGCCGAGTGGCGCCGCTACTTCGAAGTCAACGTCCTCTCCGCCGTCCGGCTCATCCGCGCCTGCCTGCCCGGCATGAAGGAACGGGACTGGGGGCGCGTCCTCAACCTCGCCAGCGACTCGGCCGTGGTCATCCCCGCCGAAATGATCCACTACGGCATGACGAAGACCGCGCTGCTCGCCGTCAGCCGCGGGTTCGCCAAGGACGCCGCCGGCACCGGCGTCACCGTCAACTCCGTCATCGCCGGACCGACCCACACCGGCGGCGTCGAGGGATTCGTCCGCGAGCTCGTCGGCGACGAGCTGCCCTGGGACGAGGCGCAGCACGTGTTCATGGTCAAGTACCGTCCCCAGTCCCTGCTGCAGCGCCTCATCGAGCCCGAGGAGATCGCCAACATGGTCGTCTACCTCGCCTCGCCCCACGCCTCCGCCACCACCGGCGGCGCCGTGCGCGTCGACGGCGGCTACGTCGACTCCATCCTGCCCTGAGCCCGGCGCCAGGCGGAGGGGCGCGCAGGGGGCGTCCCCGCGGCGCGGGTGTTTTCGGCAGGGTGCGGGGGTACCGCTCGGACGGTGAGAACGGGAGCCGCGGTCTGGGCAACGAGATCGGGTACCACACGGCCTGACGGTGTGTGACATGCCGCCCTCTTGCGCAGAAGGCCACCCGAAGCAGCCATGTGCTGGGAAAATCACGACCTTCTGAACCCCGGATCCGCGGCCGCCGCACCCTCGGATCGAGCCGGCTTCAGCTCGTCTTCCTGGGACGAACTCCGGCAGTGAGTCCACGGAGGGCAGGCCGGCTGAGGAGGGGGTGAGGCGGGGCGCCGGGCCGGCACGCCTCACCCCGCCGGAGTTGGGCCGCTTGCTGTACTGCCGCCGTCACACGCGCGCGAGCGGGAGCAGACCGCACGGCCGCCGTGGGGTGCGGGGGGAGCGGCTGCTGCCGCGATGTGGCCGGGCCCCCTGGTCACCGGTCGGCTCCGGCGTGGGCGTGGTGGCCGTGGGTTCGGGGGCCGTGCCAGTCCAGGCACATGACGGTGGCGTCGTCGGCCAGATGCCCGCCGCAGGCGTCGGTGACCGTGACGGTCAGGTTGCGGACGACCTCGCGGGGGTGTTCGTCGGCGGTGTCGCGGATCAGGGCGGGCAGGTCGACGGACTCGGCCTGGCGTTCTTGCAGGCCGTCGGTGTAGAGCACGAGGCGGTCGTCGGGACGCAGGTCGAGGTCCTGCACGCGGTAGAGCGTAGGCGCGGGGACGCCGAAGGGCAGGTTGACCTCCAGGCGTACTTCCTCGACCCTGCTCCCGCGCAGGCGCAGGGGCCAGGGGTGGCCGGCGTTGACGAGTTGGGCGCCGCTGCCGTCGAGGGCGATGCGCAGGAGCTGGCCGGTGGCGAAGGTGTGGCGACCGTGGTCGACGAGGGCCTGGTGGATCTGACGGGCTTGCTCGGCCAGGCCGGTTCCGGAGCGGCGGGCGCGACGGGAGGCGTTGACCAGGAGGGTGGCCATGAGGGCGGCGTCGACGTCGTGGCCCATGGCGTCGGTGACGGACAGGTGCAGGGTGTCGTGATCGAGGGTGTAGTCATAGGTGTCGCCGGCGATGCTGTCGGCGGGGATCAGGGCGCCGGCGAGGGTGAACTCGACCGCCTCGCACGTGGGGGCGGAGGGCAGGAGCTGGCGCTGGATCTCGGCGGCCAGGCTGACCGGGGTGGTGCGCTGGCCCCAGTGGTAGAGGTCGGTGAAGCGGCGGTCGGTGACGATGATGTAGGCCAGCGCGTGCGCGACCTCCTCGACCTGCTCCAGCACGTCCTGTGTGATGTCGGGAAGGAACAGTTCCAGTACACCGATGGTGTCGCCGCGGTTGGTGACCGGTGCGATCACCCACCGCCCCTGCTCGCCGTCCGGGACCTGCACCAGCTTCTGGGAGCGCAGGACCTCGTCGTAGACGCTGCCGGGCAGGTCGAGCTGGTCGGCGCGGCGGCCCTGCTGCGTAGCCGCTTCCTCGCTGACCCGCACCACCTTCTGGCCGACGATGTCGACGAACAGGAACGACGCGTACCGCGCGCCGAACCGGTCGCGCAGATTGCGCGCCACCACATCGAGAGACGCCACCGGCGCGGCGTCCTCCGCCGCGGCGAGCACCTCGGCCAGACCGATCCGCTCATGTCCCATCGCCGCCTCCCAGCGTCTTCCTCCACGTGCCCCGATATGACTACGGACACCGCCCTCACCCGATCCCGCACCGGCTTTCCTTCGAGGACGGACGAAGACTTTCGGTGAGGTGGTCGAGCCGGTCCTGGCGGCCTGGCGCTTCGAGCGCCGCCGCCGGGCCCTGGACCTGGGGCGGCCGTCCGAGCCCGACCTGCGCGAGACCATGGGCGCGATCTCGCACGTGAACCGCACCGGGGCGCGGTGGCGCCGGTGCGGCGGAAGGAGGGCCGGAACAAGGAGGGCCGGAACGCGGAGTCGTCGGCCTGTGTGATCGACGCACAAAGCGTGAAGATCCCCACCAGCGTTCCGGCCATCAGCCAGGGCACGGACGCCGGCAGAAAGATCGTCGGCAGGAAACGCAGCATCATCCAGGTCGCCGCCGCCCACCCCGCCATCCGCAAGGCACGGGTGGACGGCGGCTGCCACAAGCACCTCATCGAGCACGCCACCACTCTCGGCATCGATCTGGAAATCACCGCTCGCACCCCTGGGAGCAGGGGGCTTCACCCCGGCCCCGAAACGCTGGACGGTCGAGGGGATCCACGGCCGGTGCATGCTCCGCTGCCTCACCAGCGAGAACACCATCTTCCGACGCGACCCCGCAAAGCCGCGCCAACCGAAGATTCCTGGATGAAGCAACAGGGAAAACGGCCTCTCAGCCGGGGGCGACGCGGTGGATCGCCAGCGCGTCCGAGCGGCGCATTTTCGCGTCGGAGGGCGCGCACACCAGGTGCTCGACGACGGCCGGAGAGCCGGGGAGCGGGTGCTCACCGCGCAACGCGGCCTCGACGAAGCGCCGCAGGCGTTCGCCGCACCGGCGGTAGAACCGCAACTGGGTGCGGCGGCCGAACAGCCGCCACCCGAGAGAAGTGATCCGGTCCAGGGTGGGGGCGCCCTGCGAATGGCAGGAGACCACGAACCGCACCTCGCCCGTGTCCTGCTGCTTCACCACCTCGTAGGTGACCTTGCCGCGCTCCAGGTGGCCCTCCAGGGTCTCGTAGGCCCATCCCCAGGTGCGGGCCGCGTCGTCCCGGGTCTCGTCCACCACCTCGGTGACGCGCACACCGCAGTAGAAGTGCATGCCGTGGAAACGGGCCTCGAGCAGCATGTCCCGGCCGAGCAGCGGTGCGGCCGGGTCGTACAGCGCCCGGACGATCTCCGGCGGGGAGAACTGGTAGTCGCGGACCAGTCGGCAGGCGTGCTCCCAGGACCCTCCCGGCTCCGGGGAGCCCGGTCGCTCCGCCGGCAGCGTGGTGCGGTGGAGGTCGATGTTCCAGGACGGACGGCGTACCTCGTCGGGCGAGTAGTTGACGTGTGCGTCCGCGAGCCCCTTCCACATCCGTGCGGCGTCGAGCCGCCCGAACACCCAGCCACCCACTGGGATCATTCGGGTTCTCGCAGTGACTCGCCGATCAGCCACAGCGTCGGTGGCCACAGCCCCACGAAGAGCGCGCGCCGCTCGGCGTTTCCCCGCTGTTCCTGGTCGACGGTCTTCGCGCGCACCCACAACGTCAGGCACAGGCCGATCGCGGCGAGTGAGGCGAGGTGCAGGTGAGCACGGCGTGCGCCCGCCCGATGCAGGAGCCGGATTACCATGGGGGCCTCCGGGTTCGTCCGCTTGTGGCGTCACCACTTTGTCACCACCGCTATACCAGGGTATACACGTGTTCATGCCTATTTATGGTGATTTGTCGACCTGAAGGGGTGCGGATGTCGGGACCCCGCTGTCCTCGCGTACTCGCCGTGCTGGCGCGCTGGCTCCTGGGCACGGTGCTGGTCACCTGGCGCTATCTCTGGGAGACCACCCCCCTCCATCGTGGTGGCGAGTGTCAGGGCGACGAGCGGGACCGCCCACCGCAGTTGCCCCCCGAAGCGGTCGACGATCGGGTGCAACGGGCGGAGGACGGCTTCGGCCCCCTGTACCACCGCCGCTTCCGGGTGAACATCGCCGCGGCCGACCTTGACGCGGGCCGGCTCATCGAGTGGGTCTGCCGGGACTTCAAACGCTTCGTCCCCTCGGAGGTGGTCGACATCCACACGGGTGAGCTCCGCGGCCAGGGCCTGGACGTCGCGGACGAGCTGCTGGTGGAGATGCCGGGGCCCTGGAACGGACCCGTCAGGGTCGTGCGCCGCGACGCGGACTCCCTGCGCCTGGTGACCCTGCGCGGTCACATGGAGGCCGGGCAGGTGCAGTTCCGTGCGCGAAAAGACGATGACCTGCTGGTGTTCGAGATCGAGCTCTGGGCCTGCACCAGCAGCCGCCTGGTGCACCTGCTGTATTCGCACCTGCGCCTGGCGAAGGAGATCCAGCTGAACATGTGGGTCCGGTTCTGTCTGTCCGCCGTCACGGCCTCGGGCGGGCGGCTGGTCGACGGAGTGCACATCTCCACCCGCCGGCTCGCCCCTCCGGGCAAGGCACCGGCCCGCCCGGTGCCGCGGACCGGAGGGAATCCTCGGGGGCGGCGTGGACTCGGGGCCCGCCACCTGGCGGGAGCAGTCCGTGAGGCAGGCATGAGGCGGGACTGGTGGCGAAGAAACAGCCGGTGACGGACAGCCCCCTCAAGGACCGGACCATGGTGGTGACCGGAGCCGCGCGGACCGGGCGCTGCCCCGGCACAGAACCGGCCCGGCGCGGGGCGTTCCTGGGGCCCCTCGGCCATGAGGGGCCCCAACTGCGTGCAAGGGCGGTGTCCCTGTCCACCGCAGCGCCGGCGACCGAAGCCGACGTCACGGACAACACCGCGCTGGACGACGCGGCAGGCGAGGTCCGCGGACGCCTCGGCCGGCCGTCGGTGGCCGCGGCGAACGCGGGAATCGGCGAAGGAGGCCCTTCCGCGGCATCGGATGCCGCCTCATGACGCCGAGCCGCCGAGACTGCCCTCGGCCTCTCCCACGTGAGGGACCGCCGACGTCCGGGTGTTCGCCGTGCGCGGCTCTGCCGCCGGGATCGGTGGGGGAGGGGCGGCCGCGGTGCTCGTTGAGGCGGGCGTGGTCGCAGGTGCGGTAGGTGGTGCGGATCCTGCGGCCGGTGATCGGATGCCGGCTCACGCCTTCGGGCGCGGAGGAGCCGGGAAACGTGCTCAACGGCCTCGGCGGGACGTCGAGCACGGCAGGGTACGGGACCAACAGGGCTCCTGGGCCGAGACGTTGGCGAATGAGATCACCAGCCGCCACCCCTGAACCACTGGATGAGGAACGTTCACCGACATGCCCCGCCTCGGTGACCGCGGACCGCCGGCGCGCTCTCGTGGGGGCCGCGCAGCGGCCATCTGGATCGGCAGCCTCCTGCAAGCCGGTCGATCACGACCGAGGACGGCCCCTGAGCAGGCGAGGATGTCAGTCGCCGAGCGTCGAGTCGCGGGCGATCAGGTGGGGGCGCAGTCGTTTCGAGCGGACGCGTCGTCCGTGCAGACGGTCGATGAGCAGGCCCATGGCCTGCTGGCCCATCTCGAACATCGGTGAGTGGACCGTGGTGAGGGGCACGGGCATGTCCGCGGCGACGGGGATGTCGTTGTATCCGACGACGGCCACGTCGCTGCCGGGTCGCAGTCCGTGCTCCCGCAGGGCCCCGATGACGCCGATGGCGGCGGTGTCGTTGACCGCGAAGATGGCCGTGGGGCGCGGGTCGAGGTCGAGCAGTGCCGCTCCTGCGGCGTGGCCGCCTGCGGTGTCGAAGCGGGAGGGGAGGACGTACTCCGGGGGGAGGGGGAAGCCGGCTTCGGCGTAGCGGCGGACGAAACCGGTGGTGCGCTCCACCCCGGTGCTCGCGTAGGGCTCCCCGGCGGCGACTCCCACGCAGTGGTGACCGAGCTGGAGGAGGTGCTCGGCGGCCAGCCGTCCGCCGAGGAGATCGTCGGTGGTGACGGACAGGTGTCCGGTCAGGCGCCGTGAGACGAGGACGTAGGGGATGTTCCTGCGGGCGAGGATTTTCACCAGGTCGTCGCCGTCGAGCCGTGCGTCCCCCAGGACGATGCCGGCCACCCGCCGTGCCAGTAGCTCTTCGAGGCGTTCACGCCGCAGGGCCGGGTCGTCGGTGGTGTTGGCGACGAAGGTGTTGTAGCCGTGCCGGGCGGCGGCCGCGTCGAGCCCCTCGTAGATGCGCGCCAGGACGAAGTCGGTCAAGCGGGGGACCAGCACGCCGAAGATGCTGCTGCGGCCGGTGCGCAAGGTGGTGGCGGCGGGATCCCGCTGATAACCGAGCTCCGCGGCGAGTGCGCGGATGCGCTGTGCCGTGGCGGGGCTGACGCCGTTCGCCCCCGGGGTGAGTGCCCGCGAAACGGTCGAGACGTGCACCCCCGCGCGCGCGGCGATGGCGGCCAGGGTGACGGGTTCGTCGCGGGGCGACGGGACATCGGAGGTCACATACCTGTTTGTACCTTACGAAACCAGCGTCTGTGGCCTTATTCCGGGCATATGACAATAAAAGCCCTTGGTGTCGCGCAAACGTTTGTGTAACCTCGGTCACATCGCACGCGAACGTTTGCGGTCCGGTTTTCAGCCCCGGAGGACTCCTGTGCCACGTTTTCGTCTGATCGCAACCGGCGGCACCATCGCCAGTCGCCGCTCGCCCCACGGCCTGCTGGCGGGCGCCACCGGCGCGGAACTCCTGGCGCAGAGCGGACTCGGTGCGCTGGACGTGGAGGTCGACGACTTCACGACCCGGGGCAGTTACGCCTTCTCGCTGGCCGACCTCCTCGCCCTCGCCAAGCGGACCCGTGACGCGCTGGCCGGGGGAGCCGACGCCGTGGTCATCACGCACGGCACCGACACGATGGAGGAGTCCGCGTTCCTGCTCGGCCTCTTCCACGGCGACCGGCGGCCGGTGGTCTTCACCGGTGCGCAGCGTCCTTTCGACAACCCCGCACCGGACGGCCCGGCCAATCTCGCCGCGGCCTTTGCGGTGGCGGCCAGTACGCACGCCCGGGGGCTTGGTTCTCTGCTGGTCTTCGACGGCTC
>NZ_JUJA01000147.1:65019-67806 GCF_001906585.1 Streptomyces kebangsaanensis
AGGGGAGTGCGCAAGGTGGAGACCTTGGCCTCCGGCGCGTTCGGCTCGCCCGGGCGCGGCCCGTGTCTGCGGGTGGCTCCGGACGGTGTCCGGCCGCTGGGAGCGCAGCCGCGGCCGCCCGCTTTCGAGCTCGATGCGGTGGGTGAGCTGCCACGGGTCGACGTCGTGGCCGCCTACGCCGGGTGCGACGGAGCGCTGCTTGACGCCGCGGTCGCCGCCGGTGCGCGTGGCGTTGTGCTGCAGGCGCTGGGAGCGGGCAACGCCTGCGCCGCAGTGGCCCGGACCGTGGGGCGACTGGTGGCCCGGGGCGTTCCGGTCCTGGTGTGCAGCCGGGCGTTCAGCGGGCCGGTCACCCCGCTGTACACCGCCGGTGGCGGTGCGGACCTGGGCCGCGCCGGTGCGGTCTTCGCCGGTGACCTCAGCCCGTGGCAGGCCCGGCTGCTGCTGTCCGTGGCCCTCACCCACAAGCCGGAAGACCCCGGACCGGTCGTGTCGCAGTGGCTCGCACAGCCGTCACCCGACGGAGTCCGAGCAGCTTGATCTCACCTTCAGCACGGCCTGACCCCACCTTCAGCCCGGTGCCGTGCGGCGCCGGCGCGTCAGAGCAAGGAGCATCATGAGTAAAGAGATCTTCGTGTCCTTCGGTGTGGACGTCGACGCGGTGGCCGGCTGGCTCGGCTCCTATGGCGGAGAGGACTCTCCCGACGACATCTCCCGCGGCCTGTTCGCCGGGGAGGTCGGCGTTCCTCGTCTGCTGGAACTCTTCCGCCGCTTCGGCCTCACCCAGACGTTCTTCTGGCCGGGGCACTCGATCGAGACCTTCCCCGAGCAGTTCGACGCCTGCGTCGCGGCCGGCCACGAGATCGGCGTGCACGGTTACTCGCACGAGAACCCGATCGCGATGAGCCGCGAGCAGGAGTCGACGGTCCTGGACCACTGCGTCAACCTGATCGAGTCACGGACCGGCCGGCGCCCCACCGGGTACGTGGCGCCCTGGTGGGAGTTCAGCCCGGTCACCAACGAACTGCTGTTGGAGCGGGGGATCAAGTACGACCACTCGCTGATGCACCGGGACTTCGAGCCGTACTACGTGCGCGTCGGCGACACCTGGACCAAGATCGATTACGACGCGCCGGCCGAGTCGTGGATGAAGCCGCTCCGGCGCGGCCGGGAGACCGACCTCATCGAGATCCCGGCCAACTGGTACCTCGACGACCTGCCTCCGATGATGTTCATCAAGGCCAGCCCCAACAGCCACGGCTTCGTCAGCCCCCGCGACATCGAAACCATGTGGCGCGACCAGTTCGACTGGGTCCACCGCGAAATGGACTACGCCGCGTTCACCATGACCATCCACCCGGATGTGTCCGGCAGGCCTCAGGTGCTCATGGCCCTCGAGCGACTGATCGAGCACATCAATTCCCACGAGGGCGTCCAGTGGACCACCTTCGACGCGATCGCCACCGACTTCGCCAAGCGCACCCCCCGAAAGGCCTGACCATGACCCATGCCCTATCTGCCCGGGACGTCCCGGCCTGGGAACGAGCCGTGACCCCGCGCACCCTGCTGCGTGTGTCCGTCGTGTGCTTCCTGGCCTGGGTGTTCTCCGTCTACGACTACACCCTCTTCGGTACGCTCCTGCCCAAGATCGCCGACAGTTTCGGCTGGTCCCCCGCAAAGGCCACCAGCGTGGCCACCTGGGTGACGCTCGGCACGTTCGTCATCGCACTGAGCGTCGGACCGCTGCTGGACCGAGTGGGCCGCAAGCGCGCCCTGGTGATCGCCATCATCGGGGCCGCCCTCAGCTCGGGCTTCACCGGCCTGGCGGCCGGGGCCGTCACGCTGGTCCTCATCCGCGCCTTCTCCGGCTTCGGATACTCCGAGGAACTGGTCAACACCGTCTACCTCAACGAGATGTACGGCAAGGCCCGCCGCCGTGGCTTCATGTACAGCTTCGTGCAGAGCGGATGGCCCGTCGGCGCCCTGGTCTCGGCCGGACTGACCGCCGTGCTGCTGCCGGCCGTCGGGTGGCGCTGGTCCTTCGTCATCGCCGTCATCCCCTCCGTCCTGGTCGCGCTGGCGGCCACCAGGCTGCCCGAGTCACCGGCGTTCGCGGCTCTCACCGAGGTCCGCCGACTCCGGTCGAACGGCCACGCCACCGAAGCCGACGACCTCGCCCAGCGGGTCGGCCTGACGGTGTCCGGCGAGGCCAAGGCCACCCTGCGGGACGTCTTCGCCCCGGGACTGCGACGCCACACCATCTGCCTGTCGCTGGCGTGGCTGTTCAACTGGATGGCCATCCAGGTGTTCTCCGTGCTCGGCACCACCGTCCTCACCCAGGGCAAGCACGTGTCCTTCAACAACGCGCTGCTCGTCCTGGTACTGGCCAACGCCGTCGGCTTCGCCGGCTACCTGTTCCACGGCTGGGTCGGTGACCGCATCGGCCGCCGCACCACCATCATCGTCGGCTGGACCGTCGGCGCCGTCCTCACCGGCGTCATGCTGCTGGGCCCCTCGACCAGTACCTTCGTGATCCCCCTGTACGCGCTGTCGCTGTTCTTCCTCACCGGCCCCTACGCGGCACTGCTGTTCTACATGGGCGAGTCCTTCCCCGCCCAGGTACGCGGCCTCGGCCCCAACGTCGCGCACACGATGGGCCCCGTCGGCGCGATCGTGGGCTCCGCGGTACTGACCGTCCTGCTCGGACTCGGGACGTCCATGGTCGTGGCGGCCCTGGTCGCCGGCTCCGTCTTCATGCTCGCCTCCGGCCTGGTCATGCTCGGCACC
>NZ_JUJA01000148.1:0-17080 GCF_001906585.1 Streptomyces kebangsaanensis
GCAACGAGACCATCCGCATCACCCCCGGCGGTGAGGTGAGCATCAAACTTCCGGCGCCGCTGGCCTACCTGGCCAACGCGCCCCACGGCCGGTACGTGCTCGCCGGCCAGGTCCGCTTCCACCACCGGAGCGAGCAGTGGGCCGACCGTGTCGCCGCCGACCGCGCGGTGGCCTACCGCATCCATTACGACACAGACCGCAACTGCTGGTATGTGACCGCCTCCTGGCAGATCCCACCGGTGCAAGTCGTGCCGCTGGAGGCGGCTCGTGCGGGCGGGCTGGCCGGGGGGGACCTGAACGCCGACCACCTGGCCGTCTGGCGCCTGGACCAGCACGGCAACCCCGTCGGCGCGCCCCGCCGCTTCGACTACACCCTCACCGGCAGCGCACAGCACCGCGACGCGCAGGTCCGCCACGCCCTGATTCGCCTGCTGCACTGGGCCACACGGCATGGCCTGGCCCTGGCGATCGAGGACCTGGACTTCGCCGCGGACAAGACCCGGGAGAAGCACGGCCGCCGCACGCGGTTCCGCAAGCTCATCAGCGGCCTGCCCACCGCCGGGCTGCGGGCGAGGCTGGTGTCGATGGCCGCCGAGCGGGGCGTTCCCGTTGTCGCGGTCGACCCGGCCTACACCAGCCGCTGGGGCGCCCAGCACTGGCAGAAACCCCTCACCAGCAAGAACAGGAAGGCTACGCGGCATGACGCTGCCGCCGTGGCGATCGGACGACGCGCCCTGGGACACCCGATCCGGCGACGGACGGCACCGCCCCCACACGACCGGAGTGATCGTGTGGGGCATCGGACCGCCCAGGCCCGACCGGGCAGCCCGGGGCGTGAGGGACCCCGCCCCCGCCTTCCCGGACCACGGACACGATCCGTGCCGCCCGGACGCGGAGCGAAAGCGGGCGACCTGGGGGTACCCCCGGCGAAGCTGGGGGAGTGCCCACAACCGTTCGGGGCACACGGCTGAGCACAAGTCCTGGCACCAGGATTCACTCCCGCTCAGTTTCTAGGAACGGTCAGGGGCGTGCGCGACTCCGAGAGCGGCAGGGAGGTCCAGGTGGGGCCTCGGCCCGAGGCAGCCGACACCCACCGGCCGCCGGCCGGAGACCGGGCCCATGTCCACATCGGGGGACAGGTGAAATGATCATCCGGCCGCCTCTCGGCAGGCCCGGGCGAGTCGGCCGGGTCCGGCGTGGTGGGCGAGTCGGCCGCGGCGGAGGTGTCACGGCGCCGCCGCCCCGCCGGTCGCGGGGGGTGTCGGGGCCGGCGCAGGGTTGCCGGCGGTCTCCGTGAGGGCCGCCGTGGACCGGCGGAGGACGTCGATGGTGCCGGTGACCCAGCGGGTGACCGCACGGCGCTCGGCCTCGTCCATGCCGTCCACGAGGGCCTCCATCGCCTCGGCCATGGGGGTGAGGACTCCGGCCATGCGCTGCCGGCGCAGCGGGGTCGCGTGCAGGGTGAACCTGCGTCGGTCCGAGCTGTCGCGGTGGCGCTCCGCGTAGCCCAGGTCGACCAGTTTGTTGACCACCTTGGTGATGGCGGGGTGGCTCAGCCCGGTGTACGTGACCAACTCGCTCGGGCCGATGCCGGGATCCCGGGCGATGAGGGAGAGGAGCTTGTGCTCGGTGGCGTTGAGCCCCAGACGGGAGGCGACGGCCTCGTGGAACAGCACCACTCGCAGGCTCAACTCCTGCCCGAGTGCGATTCCGTCGGGATGGGGAGTGGACTCCCGCACTGATCTCATACGGCGATCCTAGCCAAAGTGTTTCACCGTGGTGAAACACCTCGACTAGGCTCCTTCCATGACCAACACTCCCACCACCCCGACCGCGGCCAGTCACGCGTTACCGGCCCCCGGTGTTCTGGCACGCACATACGCCCTGGCTCTCGTGGTCTACACGCCGCTCCTCGCCCTCCTGCTCGTCCCCCGGCTCATGCGCAGCAGAGCCGGTTCCGAGGCGATGCTCGCGGTCGGCTCGGTCCTGCTGCTGACGCTGGTCGTGGGGGCGGTGGTGATCGCTCCCGAGGTGAGTGCCAAGGCTGCGCCGCGGGGCGACCTGTGGAGCTTCGGCCGGGCACGCGCACGCGTCCGTACCCTGATCCGTACCCGCCGCCGTACCTATTTCCTGTGTCTGGGCGAGTTCGTCGTCCTGTACCTCGCCGCGCAGGGTGCGGGGGGAATCCTCGCGTGGATGATGCCGTACGTCTGGGAGAACCCGGCCCACGAAACCGACCCGACGCAGAGCCTCTGGATCCTCGACTACCCGAACTACGCGGCTCAGGCCATCACCATCTACCTGGTCACCTGCTCCGCCCTCACCTGGTACGCCACCCGCCTGCGCGCCCTGTCGCTCTCCCTCTCCGAGTGACCGGCAGCAGAAAGGCCCTCCACGGAGGGGGCTCTCAGTGGCGCGAACCCGCGGCAAGCGCAATCGCACTGTCATGAGTGGGGGAGTGTACGAGGTCCGGCCCGGCCGGAGCGGAGCCGCACTTCCGGACCCGCGCACCGCTCGGTGTGCGTGGCTCGCACCGTCGGGGGACGGTCAGATGACGGGGGGCCTGCCGGCGGTCGTCAGGCGCGACACCGTGCGCCAGTCCATGGGGCGACGCCGCTGACGGTGTCGGCCGGCCCATCCTTCGCGCAGACCTTTGAGCGATTCGCGGCCTCCGCCATGCCATGAGCGGAGGGCGGTGGCCACGATCCAGAAGCCGAGATAGAGGGGGATCAACGGGCGGGGCAGATTGCGGTACGCGACCCACACCCGATTCCTGGCTGCCAGGCGGTAAAAGCGGGCATGACGAGCTGGAGTGGTGACTGGATGATGCATTCGGACTCCAGCGGCGTACCATCCGGTGCGCCCAAGTGACCAGAACTTCCATGCCAGGTCAATTCCTTCGTGGTAAAGGAAGAAATCGCCGGCCCAGCCGCCCACCGCATCGAATTCCTTCCGCCGGACCATGACGACGCCCTCGGTCATCGTCGTGACGGTTCCCGGCTTCGCCGGGTCGGATGCGCGCAGGCGCGGTACCCAGCGGCGGGGCGTCGTTTCGTCGTCCGGTCCGGTCAGGCGGGGTTGGATGTAGGCGGCTTCCGGATGCGCGCGAGCCTCGGTGACAAGCCGGAGGAGAACGTCGTCGGTGGGGAAGACCGCGTCGTTGTCGAGGAAGAAGATGAACTCCGAGGGCTTGCCCGACTCCTTGAAAAGTCGCGCTCCGGCGTTGCGGCCCCCGGGGATCCCGAGGTTTTCAGGAAGGCTGACGCTCAGCGCACTCTCGGGAACGATGTCGGGGACGCAGCCGTTTCCGACCACGCCGATGGTGATGTCCACGCCTTTTTGAGCCAAAAGGGAATCGAGGGCCTTGGTCTCTTCCCCGGGACGGTCGTTCATGGTGAGGACGACGACGTCCACGCTGGGCTCGCGCATAGCGCTCCTTCGGACAGGGGGCAGCGAGGCGGATGGCCAGAGATCTTATACGTCGGAGTGCCGGCCGAGAGATCGATCGGCGATTTGGCCAAGCGATTCAGGTGACGGCGCGAGGGTGGAGCAGGACGAGAGCCACCTCTCGTGTGATGCGGGTCGCGTCGATTCCTCGCCTCGGCCGTCAACGTGCGCGCACCAGCCTGACCTGGAAGACCGCACCGCCGTCGGGTGCGTCGGTGAGGGTGAGCGTCCCGCCGTGGTGCTGGACGACGTCACGTGCGATGGCCAGGCCGAGGCCGGCGCCGCCCTCGTCGCGGCCGCGGGCCTCGTCGAGGCGGACGAAGCGTTCGAAGACGCGCTCGCGGTCGGCCGGGGCGACGCCGTGACCGTCGTCGGCGACGCTCAGGAGGACGGCGTCCCCCACCGCGCCCACGGTCACAGTGACCGCGGAGGCGGCGTGACGCTGGGCGTTGTCGAGCAGGTTGCCGAGCACACGGGAGAGCTGGGTCCGGCTGCCCTTGACCTCGGGCGCGGAGTCGTCGACGGTGACGGCCGGGGTGACGCGGTCGGTCGATGCCCGCTGGGCCACCTCCTCCCGCACCAGCGCGGCGAGATCCACCAGGGCGCCGGCCGGGCGTTCCCCGGCGTCGAGGCGGGCGAGCAGCAGCAGGTCGGCGGCCAGGTGCTGGAGACGTACGACGTCGTGGAGCAGGTCGGCCGTGTCCAGCAGCTCACGATGCTGGTCGGCGACTTCCAGCTGGGTGCGCAAGGAGGCGATGGGGCTGCGCAGTTCATGGGAGGCGTCGGCGACGAAACGGTGCTGACGCTCCACCGACCGCTCCAGCGCGGCGAGGGTGGCGTTGGTGGTGCGGGCGAGCCGGGCGATCTCGTCGTGGGAGGCGGGCTCGGGCACCCGACGGGCCAGGTCACCGCTGTGGGTGATCTCGGCCATCTCCACGCGGATGCTCTCGACCGGCCGCAGCGCCCTGCGGGTGACGAGCCAGGTCACCGCCGCGACGACGGCGAGCAGGAACGGCAGGCCGATCAGCATCGACCGAGTGACCTGGCCGAGGGTGGCCTGTGAGCCCTCCAGCGAGGTGCCGGCGTAGACGGTGTAGCCGTGGCCGTCGTACGTGGTCCCCTGGACGGCGGCGAAGGCGTAGTCATGGGTGTCGCCAGCCAGCTCCACGGCGACGGTCCTGCGGTCCACGTCCGTGCCGGCCTTGCCCCTGGCCGGAGCGGTGTCATGGTCGTCGTCGTCATCGCCGTCATCGCCGTCATCGTCGTCTTCGCGGACGGAGGGATGGCCGGGCGCGGTGCTCCCGGGAACCCGGGCGGGGGCGTAGTCCGCGAGGAGGCCGCGTCCGTGCAGGTCTTCCCCGGCGGCCAGGACCCTGCCGGAGGAGTCGGCGACCTGGACGAGGCGGCCGTCGTCGTCGGGCAGGTCCAGCGAGCCGAAGTTCCCGTTCAGCGCGGTCCGGGAACCCGCCACCCTACGGGCGGTGACCTCGGACTCCAGGCTCGCCCGGTCGGCGAGGTTGTGGCGCAGCACGGCGACGACGGCGATACCCGCGGCGACCAGGGCGACGGACACCACCAGTGTGGCGGCGAGCGCCGCGCGGGCCCGTACCGAGGCGAAGGCACTAGGCATCACGGTCGCCGTCGGCCTCCAGCCGGTATCCGGCCCCGCGCACGGTCGTGATCGAGCGGCGTCCGAACGGCACGTCGATCTTGCGGCGCAGCGCGCTGATGTAGACCTCGACGATATTGGGATCGCGGCTGTGGGCGAAGTCCCAGACGTGCTCGAGGATGTCCGTCTTGGACACGACCTGCCCGGCGCGCAGGGTGAGGTGTTCCAGAACCGCGAACTCCTTCGTGGTCAGCGTGATGTTCCTTCCGGACCGCTCCACCCGCTTGGCACCCGGGTCGACGGTCAGGTCACCGATCCGCAGCAGCGGGCCGACCGCGCGGGTACGCCGACGGAGCAGGGCCCGGATGCGGGCCTGGAGCACCACGTAGGAGAACGGCTTGGTCAGGTAGTCGTCCGCCCCGGTGTCCAGGCCCTCGGCCTCGTCGTACTCTCCGTCCTTGGCGGTGAGCATCAGGATCGGAGTATCGTTCCCGGCCGCCCGCAGCTGGGCGCAGATCCGGTAGCCGTTCAGCCCGGGCAGCATGATGTCCAGCACGATCAGGTCGTACTCCCGCTCCTGCGCCCTGTGCAGCCCGGTGACGCCGTCGTGGGCCAGGTCCACGACGAAGCCCTCGGCGGCCAGGCCGCGAGCGAGGGCGGTGGCGAGGCGTTTCTCGTCCTCCACGATCAGCAGACGCATGTCCTCAGGGTCTCAGAGCCTTCCTGAAGCGATCTTCAGGCTGCTTCAGCGGGGCTTCAGGATCCTTGGGCACGGTGGTCCGTGTCAGGCCGACACGTCGGCATCCCCGCGGCCCGGTCCGCGACCGGAGGAAAGGACCACCTCAGGATGAAGGCCCTCCAGCACACCCCGGCCGGTCGTCGCCGCACTGTCGCCGCCGTGCTCGCGGCCACCGTCGTACTCGGCGGGGCGGGCGCCGTATCCGCTGTCGCCTTCACCGGCGACGACCGCGACAGCACGCGGGCGGCTGCGGGCACCACGGCCGGCACGCACGACGACCGTGTCGATCACGGCCGTACCGGCGGCCACGACGACTCCGGCGGTGGTGCGGTCGCCCCGGGCGTCAGGGTCGGCCTGAAGCAGGCCGCCGACGCGGCCACCCGGTCCGTCGCGGGCACCGTCACCGAAGTCGAGCCGGCCGGATGGTGGGGCAAGGCCGTCTGGGAGGTCGACGTCGTCGACGCCAAGGGCACCGAGCACGAGGTCACGGTGAACGCGACCGACGGCAAGGCCACCGTCGGCAGGGCCGATCGTGACGAGGACGGGGACGACCACGGCGACGTCGCGCTCGCCAAGTCCGCCAGGATCGGTCCGGGCCAGGCCGTGGACACGGCCCTCGGCGAGGTCCCGGGCTCCGCGACCTCGGCCGAGCTCGGACACGATCACGGCAGGAGGGCCGTCTGGCGGATCGACGTCACCGACGACCGGGGCGCCGAACACGAGGTCACCGTCGACGCGCACACCGGCGAGGTCACCGCCACGCGCTCCGACGGGGACGCGGACGACGACCGCGAAGTCGACTGACGCGCCGCACACGGAAGGCGGACGGAACGGCGGGGGCCGCCGGTGCACCGCCGCTCGGCTGCTCGACCGGAATCAGCGTGCGGCACGCTGGACACGGTCTCCGGTCAGTGCGCTCGGGCCGGTACCGGTCAGGGTGTCCCAGTGGACGGTGCGGTCGCACCAGCGGTGCAGGAGCGTACGGTCGTGGCCGACGGCGAGCAGTCCCGCGCCCGTGGCGGCACGGTAGTCCTCGACGACCGCGACCAGGGCGGCCGTCGTGGAGGCGTCGAGCATCGCGGTCATCTCGTCGCAGATCAGCCAGCGAGGGCGCAGGACGAGGGCACGGGCCAGGCAGGCGCGTTGGAGCTGGCCGTCGCTGACCTCGTGGGGGCGTCTGCCGAGCAGATCGGGGGTCAGGCCGACCGTCCGGGCCAGCTCGGTGACCCGCTCCCGCACCTCGTCGCGCCGGCCGGTGGCGCGCAGGGGTTCGGCGATCAGGTCGGTGAGCGCGAGGCGGGGGTCCGCGGCGAGGCGGGGCTGCTGGAAGACCACGCCGAGGGCGGTGCGCAGCGGGCGCGGGGCACGGTGGCGCCACCGCCGTACGGGCTCGCCGTCCAGCAGCAGGGTGCCGGAGTCGGGGCGGTGCAGCAGGGCCGCGACCCGGGCGAGAGTGGACTTGCCGCAGCCACTGGGGCCGAGCAGGCCGACCGCCTCACCGGGCGCGACGGCCAGTGAGACGTCCCGTACCACCGGATTCCGCCGGTCGTAGCCCGCGGTGACGGCGCGTAGTTCAAGCACGGACGTCCTCCGATGTGCCCTGGCGTGCTTCCTCACCGGTGCCCGGGACAGGGTGGTGGCAGGCGACCCCGTCGGCTGCCGGCGGCAGCACGGCGCAGGTGTCGTCGGCCCGGTCGCAGCGGGCGGCGAAGGCGCAGCCGTCGGGGAGGTCACCGAGTTCGGGCGGCAGGCCGGGGATGGGGATGAAGGCCCGGTCGGGGAGGGCCTGGAGCAGACCGCGGCTGTAGGGATGGCGGGGGCCGGGGGAGCCGAAGAACGCCTCCGCGTCGGCCAGTTCGACGATCCGGCCCGCGTACATGACGGCGATCCGGTCGGCGATGCGCTCGGCCGCCGCCAGGTCGTGCGTGATCATGAGCAGGGCGCGCTCCGCGGTGCCCGGCCCGCCCGGGTGGTCGATGTGGCGTCGCAGTTCGTCGACCGTGTGGTCCACCAGGTCACGGTCGAGTCCGGTGGTCGGTTCGTCGGCGAGCAGCAGTGGCGCGTCACCGACGAGGGCCAGTGCGGTGGCGGCGCGCTGGGCCAGGCCGCCGGACAGCTCGTGCGGGTGGCGGTCCAGGTGGTCCGGGGGGAACGCGGCCCGTGCGGCGGCCGCCCGCGCGGCGGAACGCACGCCCGCGCGCCCGCGGACGCCGGTCAGTGCGGCGACCGTCTCCTCCAGTTGGGAGCGGACGGTGCGCACGGGGGTGAGGTGGGCGGCCGGGCTCTGCGGTACGAGACCGACCAGCCGGCCCCGTACCGTCCGGGCGAGGGTCCGCTCGTCGGCCGAGAGCAGGTCGAGGCCGCCCAGCACCGCCTCCCCGGCGGTCTCGGCGTTGCCGGGAAGCAGGCCGAGCAGCGCGGAGGCGAGGACGGACTTGCCGCAGCCGCTCTCACCGATCAGGGCCAGGCACTCGCCGGCCGCGACGTCGAAGTGCGCGTCGGTGACGGCGGCGACACGGCGTCCGCCGGGCATGAGGAAGCGCACCGACAGACCGCGTACCGACAGCACGGGCGATCGCTCGGTCACAGCATCAGCTCCGATCGGCGACGGGGGTTGATCCGCTCCCGCCAGGCTCCGGCGAGTCCGGCGATGGCGAGGGTCGGGACGATGACGAACAGGCCGGGGAAGAGGGTCGGCCACCACTGTCCGGCCAGCAGCGAGCCCCGCGCTCCCTGGATGAGGGTGCCCAGGCTCGCCGTGTGCGTGGGCAGCCCGAGCCCGAGGAAGGACAGCGCCGACTCGTGCCACATGGCGTGCGGAACCATCAGCACGGCGGCGAGCGCGGCCTGGGGCAGGACGGCGGGCAGCAGGTGCCGTACGGCCACCCGCCACCTGGACGCGCCGCCGGAGACGGCGGCGTCGATGTACGGGCGCGAGCGCAGGGAGAGGACTTCGGCGCGGACGATCCGGGCGGTCGACAGCCAGTGGGTGAGCGCGACCGAGACGATCACCGGCCAGACGCCCGGCCGGAACATGGCGACGACGAAGATGCCCAGCAGCAGGTGGGGCACGGAGGAGACCGTGTCCACGAGCCGCATGATCCCGCGGTCGATCCAGCCGCCCAGGGCGCCGGCGGTGGCCCCGACGGCGGTACCGACGACGGTGGCCGTCACCGCCGCCGCCGCTCCGACGAGCAGGGAGACGCGCAGTCCGTAGACGCAGCGCAGCAGCAAATCCCGGCCGAGGTCGTCGGTGCCGAAGGGGTGGGACCGGCTCGGCGGCAGCAGTTTGGCGGCCAGGTCGACGGCCTGCTGGTCGAGTCGGACCAGCGGTGGCACGAGAAGGACGGCGAGGACGGTCGCGGCGACCAGCACGGCGGAGGTGCGCACCCGCAGCGTCCGGGTGGAGCGGCCCTTCGTGCCGTACGACCGCCACACGGTTTCCTGGGCGGCGGGGGCGTCACATGTCACTGAACTTCACCCTCGGGTCGAACAGTCCGTAGAGCAGGTCCGCGAGCAGGTTGCCGACGAGGACGGCGGCCGTGGCCAGCGTGGTCAGCGCGGCGAGCAGCGGGAAGTCGACCGCGGTGGCCGCCTCCACGGTGGCCGCGGCGATGCCCGGCCAGCTGAAGACGCTCTCCACCAGCAGGGCGCCGGTGATGAGTTCGGGCACGCGGGAGCCGACCAGGGTGAGGACCGGCAGCAGGCCGGAGCGCAGTGCGTGACCGAGCAGAACGGCGCGTTCGCTCAGCCCGCGGGCCCGGGCACCGCGTACGGGGTCCTCCGCCAGCGCGTCGCCGACGCCTTGGCGCACGTAGAGGGTGAACCACGGCAGTTGGGAGACGGCGAGGACCCCGGCCGGCAGCACGAGGTGGCTCGCGACCTGCCCTGCCGTGACCCGTTCGCTGGCGGTGTCGGTGAGGCCGCCGGCCGGGAGCACGCCCATCCGGAGGGAGAACAGCCAGATCGCGAGCAGGGCGAGCCAGAAGACCGGCGCCGCCTCCAAGGAGTAGGCGAGCGAGGTGACGGCCCGGTCGAGCACGGACCCCGGGCGGCGGGCGGCGAGGACGCCGAGTACGGTGCCGGCCGGCACGGCCGCCGCGAAGGCGACCGTGCACAGCAGGGCGGACCAGACGAGACGCTCACCGACGACCTGGGCGACGGGCTGCCGCATCACACTGGACTCGCCGAAGTCGCCGGAGAGGGCGGAGGTCAGCCAGTGCCACCAGCGTGCGGTGAACGGCTGGTCCACCCCCAGATTGGCGCGCAGCCGGTCCAGGGTCTGCTCGTCGGCGCCGAGGGCCGCCGCACCCGCGTACGCCTTGACCGGGTCGAAGGGGGAGGCGGCGGCGATCGCGAACACGCCGAAGGTGACGACGAGGAGGACGGGGACGGCGAACAGCAGCCGCCGTCCCGCCAGACGCGCCATCGCCCCCCAGAGCGGGGAGGTCACTTCTTCGGCCGCCAGTCCTGGAGGTTCCACCACGGGCCGCTGGCGAAGCCGTGCTCGTGCGGCTCGACCTGCGTGGTCAGGCCCTCCCAGCGGTCGGCCAGCACGTAGACGTGGTCGATGTGCGTGAGGAAGGTGTAACCGGGGTCCTTCACGAGCTCGCGCTGCAGCGCTTCGTACGCGGCCTCGCGCGTCTCGGTGTTCTGGCTGCGGCGCCCGGTGTCGAGGGCCTTGTCCACGGCCGGGTTGTCGTAGCGCCCCATGTTGTTGAAGCCGTCGCCGGCGAGGGAGGAGTGCAGCAGGGTGTACAGGCCGAAGTCGGGGTCCCCGCTGCTGCCGAATCCGGCGAGGACGGCGTCGTTCCCCATACGAGGCTCGATCACCTCCCAGGTGGCGCTCTCCACCTTCACCTCGATGCCCGCCTTCTTCGCGTCGGAGGCGTAGGCGAGGGCGTGGTCCTGCCGGACCTTGTCACCGGAGGGGTAGAAGAGGGTGAACGAGGCCCGCAGCCCGTCCTTGGCACGGACACCGTCGCCGCCGGCCTTCCAGCCCGCCCGGTCCAGCATCCGCTTGGCCTTCGCCAGGTCCTGAGGCCGCTCGACGCCCTCGGCGAACCAGGGATCGTCGATCGGCAGCGGCCCGTAGGCCGGGCGCCCCGCCCCGTCGAGGATCTTGTCGACCATGGCCTCGCGGTCCACGGCGGCGTCCAGGGCCTGGCGGATCGTCCGGTCGCCGGTGACCCTGTTCTCCTGGGGAAGGGTGACGGCCCGGAAGTCGTAGGACTTCGCGTCGTAGGCCGTCCTCGCCCCGTCGCCCCTGAACGTGGCGGCCAGGTTGGGCGGGAGGACCGCGCCGTCGAGGTCGCCCGAGCGCAACCGGGTGGCGCGCACGTCGTCGTCCTTGACGATCGCCATCGTCACCTTCTTCACCTTCGGCACGCCGCCCCAGTAGCCGGGGTTGGCCTTGAAGACGAGCTTCTCGCCCTTGCTCCAGCCGGTGAGGACGTACGGCCCGGTGCCGACCGGCTCGGTGTTGAAGGAACCGGTGTTGGGGTCCTGTCCACCGGCGATGTGCTCGGGGACGATGGGCAGGACGGTGCGCCCGGCGAACGGCGCGTAGGGGTACTTGAGCGTGAAGACGACCTTGTCGTCGCCGTCCGCCCGCACCTCCTTGATGGAGTCCAGTTCGCTCCGGGAGGTGTTGTTGGTCTTCCCGTCGAGGATCGTCCGGTAGGTGAAGACCACATCGGCGGAGGTCAGCGGTTCGCCGTCGCTGAACTTCACGCCGTCGCGCAGGGTGTAGGTGTAGGTGAGCCCGCCGTTGCCGACCTGGGGCAGTGAACTGGCCAGCGCCGGCCTCAGCTTCATGCCGGCGTCCCGGGCGAGCAGACCGTCGAAGATCTTGGAGTTCCCGTCCTTGCCGTAGCCGAGAAGAGGGCTGAGGGTGTCGGGTTCGGAGGCGATGCCGATCACGACGGAGTCGGCGGCACCCTCGCCGCCCGCACCGCCGCCCGGAGCCGAGCACGCGGCTGCTCCCATGAGTGTCGCCGCCGCTGCGGCTGCCCGTATCCGTCGGACGGTCATGAACCCTCACATCCTTGCTGCCACCCAAATGCTTTTGCATATTAGTTGCAGGAGAAGGCTCGGGTCGCCCCGGGGTCCGTCGCGACGCCGATGGATGCTCACGGCTCGGGTCCGGCCGAGGGCTTCAGGCCGCGGTCGGGGGTGACCCACAGGCGTTCGGTGGGGACGGCCTTGAGGCCGGGCGGAGCGGGACGGCGGCAGGCCCGGGGCGGACTTCTCGACTGCCCCGAGCCTGCCGAACCTGATGCGTCAGACCGTTGAGGAAGGCCGGAACGCCGGTCCCGACCCGGACGTCGTCAAGGACGGCGCGCTCGCCTGAAATCGTCGAGCGCGCGTCCCATGCGCGCGAGTGCTTCACACAGGATCGCCGGTGAGGTCGCGAAGTTGAGGCGTACGCACCCCGCGCCACCGGTGCCGAAGACGTGCCCGGAGCTGAGGGCGACGCGGGCTTCGTCGAGGAACATCCTCGCCGGTCCGGCGACGTCGCTCACGACACCCGGGCCGCCGGACGGGCGGTCGTCGTGCAGCCTCAGCCCAGTACAGTCCAGCCAGGCGAGGTAGGTGCCCTGGGGCGGGACGTACCCGACGCCAGGGAGGTGTTCGTCCACCAGCCTGCCCAGCAGGCTCCGGTTGCCGTCGAGCCCGAGCAGGAGTTCGTCGAGCCAGTCGGCGGCGTCGCGGAACGCTGCCGTGTGGGCGAGGACGCCCAGGTGGCTGGGGCCGTGTCCGACTTCTTCGGGCATACGCCGGAGGTCGTCCGCGGCCTCGGTGCCGGCGATGGCGACGGCGGCCTTGAGACCGGCCAGGTTCCATGCCTTGGAGGCGGAGGTCAGGGCGAAACCGTTCTCGGAGCCGGGAACGCCGAGAAAGGGGGTGAAGACGGCTCCGGGCAGCACCAGCGGGGCGTGGATCTCGTCGGAGACCACCCGGACACCGTGTCTGCGGGCGAGCGCGGCGATCGCTTCGAGTTCCGCGCGCGTATGGACGACACCGGTCGGATTGTGCGGATTGCTCATCAGGAAGGCCGCGCGGCGGCCGCGGTGCCGTGCGCGTATGAACGCGTCTTCGAGACTGCCGAGGTCGACCCGCAGGCCGGGGCCGAGACAGGCCTCGACGACGTCCCGGCCGTCGTGCGCGATGAACGCGTAGAACGGGGGGTAGACGGGTGGGCAGACGACGACCGCGTCGCCGGGGCCGGTGACGAGGCGGAGGATTTCGACGATGCCCAGCATGACGTCGGGCACGATCGCCGTGTTCTCCACGCGCAGGTCGTCCCACCGCCATCGCGCGGCGGCGAACGCGGCGACGGCTTCGGCATAGGCGGTGCCGTAGGGGTATCCGGTGTCTCCCAGCTCGACGGCCCGGTGCAGGGCGTCGGCGACGGCGGGTGCCAGGGGGACGTCCATCTCCGCCACCCAGAGCGGGAGGACGTCCTCGGGATACGCACGCCACTTCATGCTGGTGCGCCGGCGCAACTGTTCCAGGGGCAGCTGGACGAGCGGATCGGTTCGGCCGTCGTCCCCGGGTCCGGAGGCTGCCTGGTTCGTGGACTCGCTCATGCGGTGCTCCCCCTGCCCGGCCGGACCGGGCTGTGCGGTGGCGGTGTCGTGGTCTTGCCGGACGGTGCTGAGGCTTGCCTCCAGGGTGACCGGAGAGGGGCGTGGCGCGTGCTCCGACGGCTCCTTTCCCGGTACGGCCCGCAGAGAACCGACGCGGCGGGGAGGGGACCGTCACGCCGGCCCGTACGCCTGGCGGTCGGGCGGGGCAACAGGCCGGCCCGGCCCCGAGGTCCTGCCCGGGCAGGGCGCCTTTGCCCGGCTTCCTGGACGGTGTGATCGTCCGGCCCGGGTGATCACGCTGCGGGCCGGGGTGGCCGCCGTTGGCCCGTGACTGGTCCGGATCTCGGACTGGGAGGGCTGGTGCGGGCCGGCCTCTCGCCGAAGGCGAGGCCGGACAGCACGGACAAGGCGTCACATCGGTCCGGTAATCAGCCGGCCCCCATGCGGTACCGCCCGGATCGAGACGTCCGCCATCCCAAAGCGGTTGCCGGCGCACCCGCACTTCCACCTCCACGACCGCCGCGACTGGGATGCGCGTCGTTTCTGCCGGGATCGACGTCGCCCAGCGGTCAGAGGCTGGAGAGCAGGCCGTCGAGTGGGGCTGGGACCCGGTCGGGGTCAAGGGCCTCGACGAGGACGCGGCCGTAGCGGATCTTGCGCCCCTTCTTCGTTCCGAGGAAGCGCCTGAACTGCTGCTCCGGGGCGCGTCCCTGCTGGGCGGGCTGGCGCAGGAAGGTCTGCAGGGCACGCAGGTCGCCTTCCGCCCGGACGAGCTCCTCCACCCGGGTCACGCCCAGCACGCGGATGAGCTCGTCTTCCAGATCCGCCGCGCAGACGAAGAAACCCTGCCGTGCCGCACTGGCCCGTTCGAAGCCGCGTGTGTAGTAGGGACGCTCCGCCTCGTCGCACAGTCCCGTGAGGCGGAGGCCCAGGCCGGGTGAACCGAGGAGGCGGGCGTAGCGCCCGACGCTCATCGCACCGCCGATCGGCAGGACGCAGACCCCTTCGGCCGCCAGGTTCCGGCCACGGCTCTCTGCCAGCGCGTTGACCGCCGCGACGTCGCTCGGCCCTTCGAGCAGGACGGCCGCCCGGACGGGCAGCCGCGCGGCCAGCTCGTGCGCGGGGTCGCCGGGGCCACCCGCCGCCCACGAGGCGACCGCGTCCCGGAACGTCCCCATGTCAGCCATGGGACGAGTCTCAGCCCGTTCCGGCCGCAGCGCGAGGGAATTTCCGCGGGCGCGGCGATCGGTGGCAGCAGTCGGCCCCGAAGCTGCCGTCCAAAGGAGACGAGCCCCCCGGCAGAAGCTCTTACCCGATGTCGGACGGGACAGCGGTGCCGTCTGCCCGGCGCAGTCCTCCGGCTGCCGGAACGGCACAGGCAGCGCCGAGGAAGAGCACGCCTGGGACGGCGAGCATGGTCAGCAACAAGAGCGTGGCACCCGGCCCGGCTGCAACACCGCCGTGCAGCTTGAAAGTCCACCCCGTGCTTCACGGAGTGTCACGGACTCCGGTCAAGGCCATTGCCGTACACCCTGTGCGCACCGCAGCAGACGGCGTACCGCGGGGATCACGGATCATCAGCTCCCTACGACATCGCGCCAACAAGGTCAGTAGAGGACACTCCGGCCCGGAGATACCCCGGAACTGCTGGTCGGAGCTGGGGTACCGGCGGGAGGTATCGGGAGTGGGGCGACTTTTCGACTCGCTGCTCACGTGTGCTCCTGAGCGGGGCGCCTGACGGGCATCCGCCCTGCTCAGGCGCCCTTTTTCTGTGCCTAGAAGAAGCCGAGCCTCTTCGGGGAGTACGACACCAGGAGGTTCTTCGTCTGCTGGTAGTGGTCCAGCATCATCCTGTGGGTCTCGCGGCCGATTCCGGACTGCTTGTAGCCCCCGAAGGCGCTGTGCGCCGGGTACTGGTGGTAGCAGTTCGTCCAGACGCGGCCCGCCTGGATCGCGCGGCCGGCGCGGTAGGCGGTGTTCATGTCCCGGGTCCATACGCCGGCGCCGAGGCCGTACAGCGTATCGTTGGCGATCTTGATGGCGTCGTCGAAGTCGTCGAACGACGTCACCGAGACGACCGGGCCGAAGATCTCCTCCTGGAAGATCCGCATCCGGTTGTCGCCCTCGAAGATGGTCGGCTGGACGTAGTAGCCGCCCTTCAACTCGCCTTCGTGCTCGATGCGTTCACCACCGGCCAGGACCCGCGCGCCCTCCTGTCGGCCGATGTCCAGGTAGGAGAGGATCTTCTCCAGCTGGTCGTTGGAGGCCTGGGCGCCGATCATCGTATCGGTGTCCAGGGGGTGGCCGGGCGTGATGAGTTCGGTGCGGGCGACGGCGGCCTGGACGAACTCGGCGTAGTGGCCGCGCTGGATCAGCGCCCGGGACGGGCAGGTGCACACCTCGCCCTGGTTCAGCGCGAACATCGTGAAGCCCTCGAGCGCCTTGTCGCGGAAGTCGTCGTGCGCCGCCGAGACGTCGTCGAAGAAGATGTTCGGCGACTTGCCGCCGAGCTCCAGCGTGACCGGCTTGATGTTCTCCGAGGCGTACTGCATGATCAGCCGCCCCGTCGTGGTCTCGCCCGTGAACGCCACCTTCGCCACCCGCGGGCTGGAGGCGAGCGGCTTGCCCGCCTCCACGCCGAAGCCGTTGACGATGTTCACCACGCCGGGCGGCAGCAGGTCGGCGATCAGGCTCATCCAGTAGTGGATGGAAGCCGGGGTCTGCTCGGCCGGCTTGAGGACGACCGCGTTGCCCGCGGCCAGCGCGGGCGCCAGCTTCCAGGCCGCCATCAGGATCGGGAAGTTCCACGGAATGATCTGCGCGACCACACCGAGAGGCTCGTGGAAGTGGTACGCCACCGTGTCGTCGTCGATCTCGCCGAGCGAACCCTCCTGCGCCCGGATCGCGCCCGCGAAATAGCGGAAGTGGTCGATGGCCAGCGGGATGTCGGCGGCCAGCGTCTCGCGGACCGGCTTGCCGTTCTCCCAGCTCTCGGCGACCGCCAGGGGTTCGAGATACGCCTCCATGCGGTCGGCGATCTTCAACAGGATGCCGGCGCGTTCGCCCACCGACGTCCGGCCCCAGCCCGGGGCGGCCGCGTGCGCCGCGTCCAGCGCCCGCTCGACGTCCTCCGCGGTTCCCCGCGCCACCTCCGTGAAGGGCTGCCCGTTCACCGGCGACGGGTTCTCGAAATACTGCCCGCGGGCCGGTGGCACGTACTCGCCGCCGATGAAGTGGTCGTAGCGCGCCTGGTAGGAGACGATCGCGCCCTCGGTGCCGGGTGCCGCGTAACGGGTCATCCTGGTCTGCCTCCCTCAGCAGCGCTGCCCGCCGTCGGGCAGCTCTCGGCGCGAGGTTAGGGACGCCGACGTTGCAACGACGTTGCGCGACAGGCGCGTCGCCGGGCAGAGCGTGCAGGGCGGGTGCCGGGTCGCCGAGCCGTCAGCGGGGTGCCGCGCGGGGCCATCCGGGCGGCGCCGCCAGTTCCGCCTCGAGCGCGGCGAGCCGGGCCCGGGCCGTCGCGCTGGGCCGTACGGCGACGAGGGCACGCCACGCCTCCAGGTCGTCCTCGCCCCACGAAGCGTGCGTCCAGTCGGCCAGCAGGTCGGGGTCGCGGCGGGTGATCAGCGCGCCGCGCAGCCCGTCGGTGAGGCGCTGCCGCAGCCGCACCACCGCCGGGGCCAGCGAGGCGGG
>NZ_JUJA01000148.1:17135-18937 GCF_001906585.1 Streptomyces kebangsaanensis
CCGCCGCTCCACCGCCGCCACGTCCGACTCCACCGGAACGGTGAGCCGGTACGGGCGCGAGGCGAGCAGGCCCGGACCGAGCACCCGGCGCAGCCGGGCCAGCTCGGCCCGCAGCGTCACCGGAGTGACCGACTCGTCCTCGTACAGCGCGCACAGCAGCTCGTCCCCGGTCAGGCCCTCCGGGTGACGGGCCAGCAGCACCATGATCTCGCTGTGCCTGCGACTCAACCGTATGCCGCGGCCGCCCGCCGTGAGCCGCGCCTCGTCGCGGCCCAGCACGGCCAGCTCGGGCGCGCCGGCGGCGGTCCTGCGCGGGCCGAGCAGCGCCAGCTGGGACTCGGCGGCCCGCGCCACCGCCTGCACGAAGCCGAGGCTGTGCGGGTGTGCGAGCCCGTCCCCGCCGGTGATGTCCACGGCGCCGAGCACCTGCCCGGTGCGCGGATCGTGCACCGGGGCCGCCGCGCAGGTCCAGGGCTGGACGCGGCGGATGAAGTGTTCGGCCGCGAACACCTGCACCGGCCGGTCGACGGCGACCGCGGTGCCCGGCGCGTTCGTCCCGACGGCGGACTCCGCCCAGCGCGCGCCGGGCACGAAGTTCATCCGGTCGGCCTTCCGCCGCGTCGCAGGATGACCCTCCACCCACAGCAGCCTGCCGTGCGCGTCGCACACCGCGAGCAGGTGCTCCCCGTCGGCGGCGAACGAGCCCAGCAGCTCCCGGAACAGAGGCATCACGGGGGCCAGCGGATGCTCCGCCCGGTAGGCGCCGAGATCGCCGTCCGCGATCTCCACACGCGCGGTGCCGTCCGGCCCGACACCGGCCCGCGCGGAACGCCGCCATGAGTCGGCCACCACCGGACGCACCGGGCGCGGCACCGTGCCCACCTCGGTGAACGTCTCGTGCGCCCGGCGCAGCACCCGAACGCGCTCGGCAGGGTCCGTCCCCGGCTCCAGGGCCACCCACGGATCGGTCAACTCGGCCTCCCCGGACGATGATGCGGCTGGTGCCATGGTCACCCTCGGTGTGCGCCCGGACAACCTCTTCGACCCGGCTCGCCGTCAGGCGAAGTTGACCAGCCTGATGTAGCGCACCCAGTCCCAGTACGGCCCGGGATCGGTGTGGTCGGTGCCCGGCACCTCGTGGTGCCCGATGATGTGCGCGCGGTCCTTGGGGATGCCGTATCTGTCGCAGACCGCCGCGGTGAGTGCGGCCGACTGCTCGTACAGGGCGTTGGTGAAGTAGGCGGGCTTGTCCACCCAGCCCTCGTGCTCGATGCCGATGCTGCGGGTGTTGTAGTCCCAGTTCCCCGCGTGCCAGGCGATGTCCGACTCGCGGACGCACTGCGCGACGTGCCCGTCGGCGGACCGGACGACGTAGTGGGCGGACACTTTCTTCTGCGGGTTCTGGAAGATGGCCAGGGCGTCGGTGTACGTCTCCTGCGTGACGTGGATGATCACCCGGTCGAGCGTGTAGGCCGTGGGCCGGCTGGACGCCGTGTAGTTGGAGCCGCTCGCCGGCTNNNTGCCACTCGGCGGGCGGGTAGTCGACGGCCCGCGTCCGCGCGCCGACCCACGGGATGGGGAGTAAGGCGTGGGGGACGGCGGCCAGGGCGGCGCCCTTGAGCAGCCGTCGTCTGCTGGGGAGGGGTCGGGCCAGGTCCATGGCGGTGGTCTTTCCGTGGGGGAGTCGGGCGGTTCTGTGGGGATGGGCGTCGGGTGGTGCGAGAGGTTTATGGGGTGTCGGTGGGGCCTGCGGGGACATTCGTCGGCGTCGTACAGGCCGACCGGGCCGGCGGACGGGGCTC
>NZ_JUJA01000148.1:18953-23729 GCF_001906585.1 Streptomyces kebangsaanensis
CCTGTGGCATGCGCGTCCCTCGTCCACCGGAAGCACTTGCCGCCGACCGGTACGACGGCGGCGCCTCGCGTGAATCACGGTACGGGGATCGCGGGTTGGGCAGAAGAGTGCGACGGGAATCGGTGGACGGCCGGGGAATTGTGGAAAACTCGCCCACTCGAACGGGTGAAACGGGCCTGGAGTCAGGCGCGTTCGTCCACCGCCGCGGGGTCGTCCAGGACACCTCGCACCACCGCGTGCGCGGCACCCAGCAGGGGGCCCTCGGGACCCAGCCGGGAGACGGACACGGGGCAGGCACGCCCCGCGCTCCGGCTCGCCAACTCGGCCTCCAGGGAAGGCAGGAGCCAGGGCGCGAGCCCGGACAGCGCACCGCCCAGCACGACACTGCCGGGGTCGAGCAGATTGACGGCCCCGGTCAGCGCGACGCCCAGCGCCGTGCCGGCGTCGCGCAGGGCCCGCCGTACCTTCTCGTCGCCCGCGGCGGCGCGGGTGGCGAGCAGCCCGACCCGGTCCTCGCCCGGTTCCAGACCGGCTGCCCGCAGCACGGCTTCCTCTCCGGCGTACTGCTCCAGGCAGCCGCGCCCTCCGCACGGGCAGGCGGGCCCCTCCGGGGCGACGGGCACATGTCCCAACTCGCCCGCGAAGCCGCGCGTTCCGCGCAGCAGACGTCCGTCGACGACCACCGCGGCACCGATGCCGATCTCCGCCGACACGTGCAGGAAGTCACGCGGCGTCTCCTCGCCGAGCCAGAGTTCCGCGAGCCCGCCGAAGTTGGCCTCGTTGTCCACGGCCAGGGGGAGGTCGCCCGGCAGCAGAGCACCGAGGTCGGTGTCGTGCCAGCCGAGGTTGGGCGCCCGCACGACCGTACGGCCGTCCCGTGAGACCAGGCCGGGCACGGCCACCGACAGTCCCGCCGCCCACAGGTCCTGCCGCTCCGCCTCGGCGACGACGCGACGTATCAGCGCGGCGAGGTCCTTCGTCACCGGTTCGGGGGAGCGGCCCCGGTTCGTTCCATGGCGCACCGCCCGTGCCCGTACCTGCCCGCGCAGGTCGACCACGCAGGCCGCGAGGTGGTCGACACCGACCTCCGCACCGATCCCGGCGGGACCGCGCCCGCTGACGGCGAGGGCCGAGCCGGGGCGGCCCACCCGGCCGGGCCGCTCGGGACCCAGCTCCTGAAGCAGCCCGGTCCGGATGAGCTCGTCGACGAGGGTCGACACCGCGGCACGGGTCAGTCCGATGCGCGAGGCGACCGCCGCCCGTGACAGCGGTCCCTCGGCGCTGACGGTGTGCATGACCCGGGCGAGGTTGCGGCGGCGCATGCCCTGCTGGGTGTTGTCGGGCAGCGCGCGCCCGGGACCGGCCGGGCGGGCCTGGTGCAGCGGTGCGGTCATGCCTTCGTCGTCCTGGGTCGGTGTCCGTCGTCGGTGCGGTGCGGGCGGTGGCCGCCGGCAGGCGGTCCGCCAGTAGGTCCGTCAGTCGGCCCGGGCGCCCCGCTCCAGCAGTGAAGCCGCATCGGAGAGTACCCCGGAGATCCTGGTCAGGGTCGCCTCGTCCCGTTCCACCGGCTCCAGCACGGGACCGTCGGCCGTCTTCCAGCGGCGGGCGACGGCGGCCGGGTCCTCGCCGGTCAGCAGCCCCGCCGCCTGAGCCGCGGCGCCCAGCGCGACCAGCTCCTTGGCCTCGGGGATCTGGACGGGCCGCCCCGACAGCCGCCGTACGGTCTGTTGCCAGGCCGTGCCCCGGGCGCCGCCGCCGATCAGCAGCAGGGGGGTGGTGCGGTCGGCGTCCTGGTCGAGGACCAGGTCCAGCGCGCCCAGCAGGGCGTGTACGGCGCCGTCATAGGCGGCCTGCAGCAGTTGTCCGGGCGTGGTGTCGTGGCGCAGCCCGTGGAGCAGGCCGGAGGCGTTCGGCAGGTTCGGGGTGCGTTCGCCGTCGAGGTAGGGGAGCAGGGTGACGGTGGTGCCGGGTTCGACGGCCTCGCGGTCCAGGCCCAGCAGGGCGGCCACGCGGTCGACGGCGAGCGTGCAGTTGAGGGTGCAGGCCAGTGGCAGCCAGTCGCCGCGCGCGTCGGCGAAACCCGCCACCGTTCCGGACGGGTCGGCCGGGCGGTGCCGGGACACCGCGTACACCGTGCCGGAGGTGCCGAGGCTCAGTACCGGTGTCCCGGGCCGCAGTCCGAGGCCGAGCGCGGCCGCCGCGTTGTCGCCGGTACCGGGAGCGACCAGGGTGCCCTTGGAGAACGGCAGGTCGTGGCTGTCACGCACGGTCCCGGCCACCTCTCCGGGCCGCACCACACGGGGCAGCAGCGCCGGATCGAGCCCCACGTGGGTGAGGACCTCATCGTCGTACGCCTCGGTCGTGGACGCCCACCAGCCCGTGCCCGAGGCGTCCCCCCGGTCGGTCGTGCCCAGGCCGGTCAGGCGTTCGGTGAGGTAGTCGTGGGGCAGGCGCACCGCCGCCGTCGACCGGACCGCCTCCGGTTCGTGCTCGGCCAGCCAGGTCCACTTGGTGACGGTGAAGGAGGCGCCGGGCACGCTGCCGGTCCGCTCCGCCCAGGTCTTCGGACCACCCAGCTGCTCGACGAGGCGGCGGGCCTGCGGGGCCGAGCGCACGTCGTTCCACAGCAGGGCCGGCCGTACCGGGTCGCCCTGGGCATCCAGGGCGACCAGTCCGTGCTGCTGGCCGGCGACCGACACGGCGGCGGCCTCGTGCGCCGCCTCCCCGCACTGGCGCAGGGCCGCGCACAGGGCGTCCCACCACTGGCGCGGGTCGCTCTCGCGGCCGGTCCCGGAGGAGACGGTGTGCGGCGCCTGGCCACTCGCCACGACCCGCCCGGTGGCCGCGTCGACGACAAGCACCTTGGTGGACTGCGTGGACGAGTCCACACCGACGACGAGCGG
Organism: Streptomyces kebangsaanensis; assembly: GCF_001906585.1. GTDB lineage: Bacteria > Actinomycetota > Actinomycetes > Streptomycetales > Streptomycetaceae > Streptomyces > Streptomyces kebangsaanensis. The sequence continues at coordinate 21,857 of NZ_JUJA01000148.1, forward strand.
ACCCTCGGCTGCTGACATCGCCCTCTCCTTCTTTTCGGCCCGGGCCTTCCTGTGCCTTCCCAGGGAGACACAGGCATACTAATTTGTAAACCGCCATGACGAAATAGTCGCAAGCGAGCAAGGAGCCGCGGCATGAGCTACCAGCCCACCCCCGAGGACAGGTTCACCTTCGGCCTGTGGACCGTCGGCTGGCAGGGACGGGACCCCTTCGGCGACGCCACCCGCCGCGCCCTCGACCCGGTCGAGACGGTGCAGCGCCTGGCCGGACTCGGCGCCCACGGAGTGACCTTCCACGACGACGACCTGATCCCCTTCGGGTCCTCCGACACCGAGCGCGAGTCGCACATCAAGCGTTTCCGGCAGGCGCTCGACGCGACCGGCATGACCGTGCCGATGGCCACCACCAACCTCTTCACCCACCCCGTCTTCAAGGACGGCGCGTTCACCGCCAACGACCGCGACGTGCGCCGCTACGCGCTGCGCAAGACGATCCGCAACATCGACCTTGCGGCCGAGCTGGGCGCGAAGACGTACGTGGCCTGGGGCGGCCGCGAGGGCGCCGAGTCCGGCGCCGCCAAGGACGTGCGCGCCGCACTCGACCGCATGAAGGAGGCCTTCGACCTCCTCGGCGAGTACGTCACCTCCCAGGGCTACGACCTCCGCTTCGCCATTGAGCCCAAGCCGAACGAGCCGCGCGGCGACATCCTGCTGCCCACCGTCGGCCACGCGCTCGCGTTCATCGAGCGCCTGGAGCGTCCGGAGCTGTACGGCGTGAACCCCGAGGTCGGCCACGAGCAGATGGCCGGGCTCAACTTCCCGCACGGCATCGCCCAGGCCCTGTGGGCGGGCAAGCTCTTCCACATCGACCTCAACGGCCAGTCCGGCATCAAGTACGACCAGGACCTTCGCTTCGGCGCCGGTGACCTGCGCGCCGCCTTCTGGCTCGTCGACCTGCTGGAGAGCGCCGGCTACGACGGACCGCGCCACTTCGACTTCAAGCCGCCGCGGACCGAGGACCTGGACGGCGTGTGGGCGTCGGCCGCCGGCTGCATGCGCAACTACCTCATCCTCAAGGAGCGTTCGTCCGCCTTCCGCGCCGACCCGGAGGTCCAGGAGGCCCTGCGCGCCTCCCGGCTGGACCAGCTGGCGCAGCCCACGGCGGCGGACGGCCTGCAGGAACTGCTCGCGGACCGCTCGGCCTTCGAGGAGTTCGACGTGGAGGCGGCAGCCGCGCGCGGGATGGCCTTCGAGCGGCTCGACCAGCTGGCGATGGACCACCTGCTGGGGGCACGCGGCTGACACCGCGGACATCCGGTCCGGGGCACGCGCGCGTGTGCGTGCCCCGGGCGCGGGCGCGCGCGTGCCCGTTCCGGGCGGTGCCTGTGGGAACCGCTGATGCCCGGTCTCCGTGCGGAATGCCGCGGAACCGTGCGGTCCATGCCATGGGTCCGTACCGACTGCCGCGCGCGGACCGCGTGTTGTCCGGTGCCCGGCGACGATGGGCGGTATGGCCATTCCCCCCGTACCGCCTCGTCCGCCCGCGCCACCCAGGCGCAGGAACCCGCTCTTCGTCCTCCTCACCGTGCTCGTGGCCGCCGGTGCGGTCGCCGTGGTACTGGTGCTGGCCTTCTCGGGAAGCGGCTCACGGGACGGCGGACCGCCCGCGGACAGCAGCCCGAGCACGAGCCCCTCTCCCCGCCCCATCCCGAGCCTGCCCACCGAACCGCCGAGCCGGCTGCCGAGCTTCCTGCCGTCCGGCCTCCCCAGCTCACTGCCCTCGGGCTTCCCGAGCAGCCTGCCGGACGACATCCCGAGCGGCCTGCGATCGCTGCTCCCCTCCCTGGACGGCGACGGGCTGCCGTGACGGCGGGCC
>NZ_JUJA01000148.1:23769-29194 GCF_001906585.1 Streptomyces kebangsaanensis
CCCGCCCCGGGCCCCGTTCCGTCGCGGCCAGCGCCGTCGCCGGGTCCCGGACCGCGCAGCCGGCCGGCACCCAGTGGCCCCGCTCCTTCCGGTAGGGCCACCAGCGGCCGTCCTGCCCGAAGCGGAGCTGTCGGTCCTCGCCGACGACGGTCCAGCGGTTGCCCTCGGCCCGCAGCAACGGCCGTTCGTCCCCCTCCCAGGCCGCCTCGACAGCGGCACACGCGCGTGCGTGGGCCTCGCCGTCGGGCGTCCACTCCTCCTCGAGCGCGCACAGGCCGGCCGCACCTCCGGACCGCCAGGCGAGCACGGCCCGTGCCAGCTCCTGCCTGCCGCGCCCCGAACCCTCGGCGAGGCGGTCCAGCACGGCGCCGTCGGAGGTGCCCGCCGCCAGGCGTACGGCGTCCTGGGCGACGGTCGGCTCCAGGGCCGGCGTGCGCTCCCCGGTCGGCGCCGGTCTCCCTGTCGCAATCTGCAGCGTCCCGCCGAGCCACAGGTGCGCCGCCAGAGCGGTCTGCGCGGCCAGGAACTCCAGCGAGGCAGGGTCGATCCCGGGCGTCGGCGGGGCCTCGGTGTCCAGGGACGGTGGCGGGCCCGGCGCCGCGGGAGGTTCGGGCAGGGGCGGCAGGGGAGGAAGTGCGAATGCCGCGGCATAGGCCTCCGCGGCGTCCACGCCGTCCGGCGCGGGCGACCCGTCGCCGTCCGCGCTGTCACGGGCCCGGAGCTCGGCGAGAAGAGCTCGTTCGTCCCGGCCGCGCATCAGCAACAGGACGAACGGATCCTGGTCCAGCAGCCGCGCCACCAGGTGGCAGAGAGCCGCGGTGTGCCCGCAGTGGTCCCAGGCACCGCAGTCGCACTCCGGTTCCAGATCGCCGATCCCGGGCAGCAGCTCGATGCCCGCGGCCGCCGCGTCCTCCACGAGGTGCGGCGGCAGATCGCGGTCGAGCAGCGCCGCCAGGTGCCCGGACCGTTCGACGGCCACGTCCAGGAACCGGGCCCACTCGTCGTCGGACAGTTCCTCCAGCAGGACGTCCGCACGGTGCGCCGTACGGTCGCGGTCGTGCACCACGGCCGTGATCCGGCCCGGGCGCACCGACACCGCGCCCACCGCTCCCGCGCGGGCGAGCCTGCGGCCGGCCCTCACCTGCTCGGTGTCGAGAGCCGTGTCCTCGAGCGCCTTCAGCCAGGCATGGCCCCACCACGTGCCGGCGAAACCGCGCCCGCGCGCGGGCGGCGGCGCGGCGAACGTGCGCTCCCGGTCGGTGAAGTGCTCCGTCATCGCCATCCCTCTCGCAGCTCCACCAGGTCGGCCAGTTCCTTGTCCGTCAGTTCGGTGAGCGCGGCCCCGTCCGACCCCAGGACCGCGTCGGCCAGTTCCCGCTTGCGGTGCAACAGATCGGCGATACGGTCCTCGATCGTGCCCTCGGCGATCAGCCGGTGCACCTGCACGGGCCTGTCCTGCCCGATCCGGTACGCCCGGTCGGTGGCCTGAGCCTCGACGGCGGGATTCCACCAGCGGTCGTAGTGCACGACATGCTCCGCGCGCGTGAGGTTCAGTCCGGTGCCCGCGGCCTTCAACGACAGCAGGAACACCGGGACTTCGCCGGCCTGGAAGCGCCGGACCATGGCCTCCCGCTCGGCGACGGACGTGCCGCCGTGCAGGAACTGCGACCGCACGCCGCGTGCCGTCAGGTGCCGCTCGATCAGACGCGCCATCCGCACGTACTGGGTGAAGACCAGCACGCTCGCCCCCTCGGCGAGGACGGTGTCGAGCAGTTCGTCCAGCAGCTCCAGCTTCCCGGAGCGGCCGGTGGTCCTCGGGTGGTCCTCCTTGAGGAACTGCGCCGGGTGGTTGCAGATCTGCTTCAGGCCGGTCAGCAGCTTCACGATCAGGCCGCGCCGTTCCATGCCCCCGGCGCCGGAGATCTCCGCGAGCGTCTCGCGGACCAGGGCCTCGTACAGGCCCGTCTGTTCCGCGGTGAGCGACACCGCGCGGTCGGTCTCGGTCTTCGGCGGCAGTTCGGGGGCGATCCCCGGATCCGACTTGCGGCGCCGCAGCAGGAACGGGCCGACGAGCCGGGCCAATCGCTCGGCGGCGGCCGGGTCCCGGCCGCTCTCGACGGCTTGCGCGTAGCGGGTGCGGAAGGTACCGAGCCGGCCCAGCAGCCCGGGCGTCGCCCAGTCGAGGATCGCCCACAGCTCGGACAGGTTGTTCTCCACCGGGGTGCCGGTGAGCGCCACGCGTGCGCGTGCGCCGATGGAACGCAGCTGCCGGGCCGTCGCGGAGTACGGGTTCTTCACGTGCTGGGCCTCGTCCGCCACGACCATGCCCCACGCCACCCCGGCCAGGCGCCGCGCGTCCAGGCGCATGGTGCCGTACGTGGTGAGGACGAACTCCCCGTCGGCCAGGTTCTCCAGGTCGCGTCGGGAGCCGTGGAAGCGCCGTACGGGCGTGCCGGGCGCGAACCTCTCGATCTCCCGCTGCCAGTTGCCCATCAGCGACGTCGGGCACACCACGAGGGTCGGTCCGGCGGACGCCGGGTCGCCGCGGCGGTGCAGGTGCAACGCGATCAGCGTGATCGTCTTGCCGAGGCCCATGTCGTCGGCGAGACAGCAGCCCAGTCCCAGCGACGTCATCCGGGCCAGCCAGTCCAGTCCGCGCAGCTGGTAGTCACGCAGAGGGGCGGCGAGCGCGGCCGGCTGCCCGACCGGCTCCTGTGTCTCCGGGGCGGCGAGCCGGTCCCGGAGGGCCGCCAACCATCCCGTGGGCCGGACCTCGACCAGGCGGCCGTCGACCTCCGCGGAGCCGGTCAGGGCGGCACCCAGCGCCTCCACGGGCGTGATCCTGTGGTCCCGCCGGGCACGGGCGCGGCGCAGCTCCCCGGGGTCCACCAGGACCCACTGGTCGCGCAGCCGCACGAGGGGCCGGTTCGCTTCCGCCAGGCGGTCCAGCTCCTCCCGGGTGAGCCGCTGGTCGCCCAGCGCGAACCACCAGTCGAAGGCGAGCGGGGCGCCGGCGGACAGGACCGTGCGGGAATACGACAGCGCGTCCCTGGAGCCGCCGTCGTCGTCCGGAGGCCCGACCGTGGCTCCGGACAGCAGCCCGCGGACCATTCCCGTGGGCCAGTGCACGTCCACCCCGGCCGCGGTGAGGGCCCGGGCGCCCTCACCGAGGAGTTCGGCGACCTCCTCGTCGGCGAGCCTGACGGCATCCGGCACGGCCGCCGACAGCAGCGGCGTCAGAGCGGGCCATGAACGGGCCGCGCGGCGCAGCGCGAGCAGGACGTCCGTCCGCACGCGCGGGCCGAACATCCCGTCCGCGCGGCCCGGTCCGGCCCAGACCTCGGCGGCGTCGGCGACCCGCGCGGGATCGCTGATGCTGTGCACCTGCAGCACCGCGCGGAACCGAGGCTCCGTCCCGTGCTGCCCGGCGGACTCGAGCCCGGGCACCTCGACGCGCAGCGAGATCCTCGCGCCCGCGTCGTGGCCCGCTGCGACCTCGGCGGCCCAGACCCGCTGTTCCGGGATGTGCCGCGCCTCCAGTGCCGCGTAGGCCGCGCCTCCTGTGACGAGGGGCGCGGCGGGGGAGCGGGGCAGGGTGTCGGCCACCGCGTCGAGGAAGGCCCGCAGCAGCCGCTCGGGGTCGGGCAGCCGCAGCGGCCCGGTGCCGTCGACCGGGACGGCGTGTGCCTCGGGCGGCATCGAGGCGGCCAGCGCGCGGACGTCCTCCGCGTCCTGGCCGCGCAGCGGAGCCGCGCGCCAGGCGTCGTGATCACCGGCGGACAGCCCAGGCAGCAGCAGACCCCGCGCCACGAGGCGCAGACCCAGTACGGCCGCCGCGCCCCAGAACACGGTGGCGCGGTGTCCTTGCCCGGTGACACGCGCGTGCGTGAGGACCTGCAGGGCCGTACGTACGGGAAGCACGGCAGCCGGTACGGTCACTGCCTTCACGCCGCTGCCGCGGGGGACGACGACCGTCATCTCCTCCACGGCAGCGGAGGCCGTGGCCGGGGGAGGAGAGCCGTCGGGGAGCCAGAAGGCGACCCGGCCGGCGCGGGCGGGGTCGGCCGGCACGAACACCGCACAGCAGCGGGCCGGTTCGGAGACCTCGGACGGTGTTGCCGTGGGCGTTCTCTGCACAGCGATGCCGATTCCTCAAATTTGACTACTCGGGTCGGGCCGCCGAGGGTACAGCACGCAGGCGGTCGACTGGGAACGGCGCAGAAGTGACGCGGGTCACCGCGCGGGCAAAGGGGCGCCGCCACTCCGTGGCACGGCGCGACCAGTAGGGGGTGTGTCTCAGGGATGTCTCAGGGTCGTGGTCCGGAACCGCCGGGAGCGCGGGGCCGTTGTTCCGACAGAGAGCGGTAATGGCCGTGAAGGAGGCGACAGATGTCGAAGAACGCGAAGATCGCCGCGGGAGGAGTGGCGGTCGGGCTCATCCTGCTGATCTGGCTGCCCTGGTGGGCCGCCCTCCTGATAATCCTGGGAATCCCGGCCGCCGCGTACCTCGCGCTGGACCCCTCCCAGCGGCGTCGGCTGCGCCGTGTCACCCGCAGGGAGCTAGGCCGCTGAAGCGCTACCGCCCCGGTCCTCCGCTGCCGTCCAGGGCGCAGGAGTCGACCTCATCGCCGCTCGCGGGCCTGCCGACGGTCCGGTCCGCGGGCGGCCGGACACCGCGCTCCACCCACGCCACCAGCGCGTCGAACACCGACCGGTAGCAGGGCAGGATCGGCCGCAGCCGGTCGGGACGGGTGTCGTACAGCCCGTCGACGTGCGTGCCGCCCTGGACGGTGTAGTACCGGTGCAGTCCGGTGGTGGTCGGATCGGACAGGCAAGCGGTCTGCTGGAAGGCCGCGCCCGGCATCCGAAGGCGTTCCTTGCCCGCGCAGTGGCCGCCGGCACCGGCCGCGGCCGCGGCGGGAACGGGTCATGTGACGCCCGCGGCCGGCACGGCGGCGACGAGCGGGACACCTCGGGACAGACGTACGACGGCCTCCAGGGCACGAAGGGTCGGCAGGGACGGCACGGGCGGGTGGAGCCCGGGACTGCCCCGTCGTGCGGGCCGGCCCCACGTCATCCATGGGTTGGCACCACATGGAGCGACGACCCTTCAGGGGGAGGCAAGATGTGCGTCAGAGGGAGGCGCTCGTAGGAGTACGGGAGGTCAGAGGGGGCGCACCGCCAGCTTGTCGAGGGCTTCCAGCAGACCGGGCAGCTCCGGGCCCCGGCCGACCGGCAGTACTTCGCCGGGCTCGTCGTCGAGGAGCACGAAGGCGATGTCGTCGGTGCGGGCCACCATCGACCAGCCGGGACCGTCGGCCCGCAGGGTACGTGCGTCGCTCTTCGCGAAGGACGACCGGACGCGGCCCAGCGGCGGCGGCGAGTCCACGTACGAGCGGGCCTCCGCCAGGACACGGCGGATGCC
>NZ_JUJA01000148.1:29233-50601 GCF_001906585.1 Streptomyces kebangsaanensis
CCCGCCGCGCCGGCCGGAGCACCGTCCTTCGCGGCCCCGTCAGCCGGGTCCTGGAAGTCGGCGTCGTCGATCTGCTCGCGCCACACCGCCCACTGCAGCGCGATCTCGTCGGCGCCCAGCCGGCGCTGGGCGGGCCCCCAGGTACTGGTGTCCGGCGGGGACAGCACAGGCGCGTCCGAGAGCTTCGGGTCCGGGTCGTGCGGCGCGGGCACGCCGGGAGCGGTGACGGCGACGGCGAGGGGCCAGCCCGGCAGCGCGGCGACGACCGTGCGCTCGTCGGGCGACAGGTCGTACTCCATGCCGCAGTCCCAGGACGCGATGGCCACGGCGACCAGTGACACGTCGTCGATGACCACCGTCCACCGCGCCCCGTCGCCGTCCTGACCGAGCACCAGGCCGTACCCCTCGGCGAGGGGCGCGAGGCCGAGCGCCGCGCAGGCCTCCGGGTAGTCGTCGCCCAGCACGCTCGGGAACTGCGCCGGTGTCAGCAGTACCGCCGTGAGCACATAGAGCGCGTCGTCCGCGGCGGCGATGGCGTCCTCGTCCGTCCCGGCCATTCCGGCCTCCTCATCGGTTCGTCCAACGGCGCGCACCCTAGTGCGAGTGGAAGGCGGTTGTCACGACTCCTGTGCGCTCCCGGACCTGCGGTTCTCCCCCCGGCGGCGGGCGAAAGGGCCGTCGCTCGTCCGCCGCTCCAGGTCGCCGGAAGACCCGGCAGCGTCCGGGCCACCGTCTCTCCGCGTGACTTCCGACGCTGAGCGTTCGTTCACCGCTCACCGTAAAATCGAAGCTGGCGCAGCAGAAGGGGGCGGCGTGACGAAGCGCTTCGAGCGGCTGGAACGGATCCGCACCATGGACCCGGTGACGGACGCGACCGAGATCTACCGGCTCACCTCCGCCTACGAGTTCCCCTGGGACTTCACCCGTGCCTTGGAACTCGCCCTCTACCGCACGTACGCGGTTCCGAGCATCGGCCGGCTGCTGGCCGAGACGGCGGAACTCACCGACCGCGCGCAGAAGCGCTACGACGACACCTCCCTGCTCCTCGACGCCGTGGTCGAGCACGGCTTTACGAGCGAACAGGGCCGCACCGCGATCCGGCGCATCAACCGGATGCACCGCAGCTACGACATCGGCAACGACGACATGCGGTACGTACTGTGCACGTTCGTCGTCATGCCCAGGCGCTGGATCGACGCGTACGGCTGGCGCAAACTCTGCCGGCACGAGGTCGTCGCCTCCACCGTTCACTACCGCACGCTCGGCCGGCACATGGGCATCAGGGACATCCCCGAGTCGTACGAGGAGTTCGAGACCCACCTCGATGCCTACGAGAAGGCCCACTTCGGCTGGGACGAGCAGGCCCGAAGGGTCTCCGACGCCACCCTCGGCCTGATGACCTCCTGGTACCCGCGACCGCTCGCGCCCCTGCTGCGCAACGCGACCCTGGCCCTGCTCGACGAATCGCTGCTGCGGGCCTTCCGCTACGAGCCGCCGAGCGCCCTCACCCGCGCCCTGGTGCGCCGCGCGGTACGTGCCCGGGGGCGTGCCGTGCGCCTGCTGCCGCCGCGCCGCGCCCCGCACTTCGCGCGCCAGAACTGGGAGATCAAGAGTTACCCGGACGGCTACCGGCCGGCCGACCTCGGCACCCACCCGGTCCCCGGCGTGCGGGGCTGCCCCGTGCGGCACGCCGACAACCCGGCGGCCGGCCCCGGCCAGTGAGCCGGCCGAGGAGCGTGAGCAGGGCCGGCCGGATCAGCCCTCGCGTACGGCCAGCGCCAGGAAGCGGGCGTCCTCGTCGACGTAGGACGTCATGCGCCACCCCGAACCGGCCAGCAGCGGGCGCAGGTTGGGCTCGGCCCGTAGGTCGTCCGGGGTGAGCCGCCGGCCCTGACGCGCCGCGAGCGCCGCCCGTCCGACCGGGTGGAACAGCGCCAGCGTGCCGCCGGGACGTACCACGCGCCGCAACTCCCGCAGATTCTCCGCGGGATGCGGCAGGTGTGCGATGAGGCCCGCGGCGAACACGGCGTCGAACGAACCCGGCCTGAGCGGCAGCGCGCCGACGTCGGCGAGCAGCAGATGCCCGTCGCGGTCCCGCCCGGCCCGTACGGCGGCCCGCAGCATGGCCGGCGTCAGGTCGGCGCCCACGACGACTCCCGAGCGGCCCACGGCCGCGCGCAGCGGCGGCAGGGCACGCCCGGTGCCGCACCCCGCGTCGAGGACGCGGCCGCCCTGGCGCAGCCCGAGCTCGACGACCGCGGCCGCGTAGGCGGGGCCGTCGTCCGGGAACCTGCTGTCCCAGTCGGCGGCGCGCGCGGTGAAGAACTCCTGGACGTGTGCGTGGTCCTCGCTCATGTTCCGCATGATCCCTCACTGGTTCGGACGAGTGCCGTTGCGTGCACGTTCGAGCACGACGCGATCGTTCCAGTGTCTGTCCATGTCGTATTCCGATACTTTTCGAAACGTGCCCCCTTTGTGTCCCGTACCCCCCTAGCGTCCCGGGGCCATGGGACACCTGGACCACGCCTCCTTCGGCTGGCTGACCCCCCTGCTGTCGTACGCGATGGCCTGCATCGGCGCGGCCCTGGGGCTGCGCTGTACCGTGCGGGCCCTGGCCACCACCGGACGCTCGCGCCGCAACTGGCTCGTCACCGCGGCCTCGGCGATCGGCACCGGCATCTGGACCATGCACTTCGTCGCCATGCTCGGCTTCGGCGTCAGCGGCACCGACATCCGCTACGACGTCCCTCTGACCCTCCTCAGCCTGCTCGTCGCCGTGGCCGTCGTCTGCGCGGGCGTCTTCGCCGTCGGCTACGGCCGCGAGCGCGGACGCGCCCTGTTCCTCGGCGGGCTCACCACCGGTCTTGGCGTGGCGAGCATGCACTACCTCGGCATGGCGGCGGTGCGCCTGCACGGCGACGTCAGCTACGACCCGGTGCTCGTCGCCCTGTCCGTCGCGATCGCCGTCCTCGCCGCCACCGCCGCCCTGTGGGCCGGGTTGAACATCAAGTCGCCGCTCGCGGTCGCCGTCGCCTCCCTCGTCATGGGGGCGGCGGTCAGCAGCATGCACTACACCGGGATGCTCGCGGTGAGCGTGCGCGTCACACCCTCCGACACGGTCCTGCCCGGGGCCACGGCGATGCAGTTCATCTTTCCCCTCGCCGTCGGCCTCGGGTCCTACCTCTTCCTGACCTCGGCCTTCGTCGCCCTGTCCCCCTCGGCGGGGGAGCGTGAGGCCTCCGCCTCGGTCCAACGGCCGGTCGAGAGCGCCGCCGGTTAGCAGGCGGCGGGCGACATCCCGGACGGCATGCCCGAGACCCCCGAACGAGGAGCCATGCGAACACCCCGCAGGATCCCGGCCGGCGCCCCGACGCCGGCCCCGCCGCCCGTGCGCGGCCGTCGTGCGCACGCCGGACCGCCCGCCGACGAGGGCCCGAAGGATTCCTGCGCCGGGGGACCGGACGACGTTCCCGCGCGCGGAGGACGCCGACTGCGCCCCCGCACCGTAAGGGCCAAGATCGTGTGCCTGCTCATGGTGCCGGTCGTCTCACTGCTCGCCCTGTGGGCGTACGCGACCGTCACCACCGCGCAGGACATCGCGCGGCTGCGGCAGACGCAGCGAGTGGACTCCGTGGTGCGGGCCCCGGTCGCGGAAGCCGTCGCAGCGCTCCAGGACGAGCGGACGGCGGCCGTGCGCTACGCGACCGACCCGGGGGCGACGGGAAGCGGCGACCTGAAGAATCTCGCCGCGCGCACCGAGCGGGCCGTGGCGAAGCTGCGGCTCGGGAACCGCAACACCGTCGCCGACGGCGAGCAAATGCCCGCGGGAGTCGCGCAGCGCCTGCGCGCCTTCGTGGACGGAGCCGAGGACCTGCGGTCCCTGCGCACCGCGCTGCTCGAGCGGCGGGCCGGGTGGGACGAGGCCTACGGACAGTACACCAAGGTCATCTCCACGGCCTTCGGCGTGGGCGGCGCGCTCACCGGTATCCAGGACGCCGGCCTCGGCTCCGACGCGCGCGTGCTGTTCGAGTTCTCCCGCGCGGGAGAGGCCCTGGCCCAGGAGCACGCGGTGCTCTCCAGCGCCCGTTCGGCCGGCGGCCTGGGCGGAGAGCGGCTCGCCTTGTTCGCGGGCGCCGTCGACACGCGCCGGACCCTCACCGACGCCGCCGTCGCCGACCTACGGGGCTCCGAGCACACCGCCTGGCAGCGCCTCGCCGCCGGCCGCGACTACACCGCTCTCGGCGCCGTCGAGGACAAGCTCCTCGCCGCCGGCCAGGGCCGCCGCGCGCTGGATGCGGCACCGGAAGCCCTCTGGGACCCGGCACACGCGCGCGTACAGGACGGCATGCGCACCATCGAGGCGGACGCGGGGCGGGGCGTCGTGGACCGCGCCGACCCCTTCACCCGCGGCCTGCTCAGCCCCGCCGGTGCCGCCGTCCTCTTCGGCCTGCTCGCCGTCTCCGCCTCACTCGTCATCTCGGTCCGCATCGGACGCGGCCTCGTCGTCGAACTGGTGAGCCTGCGCAACCGCGCCCTGGAGATCGCCCGCCGTGAACTCCCCGAGGCGATGCGCAGGCTGCGCGCCGGCGAGGAGATCGACGTCCGGGCGGAGGCCCCGCCGGGCCCACCCGCCGAGGACGAGACCGGACAGGTCGCCGAGGCCCTCGGCACCGTGCACCGCGCCGCCCTGCGGGCCGCCGTGGAGCGCGCCGAACTCGCCAGCGGCGTCTCCGGCGTCTTCGTCAACCTCGCACGCCGCAGCCAGGTCCTCGTCCACCGCCAACTCAGCCTCCTGGACAGCATGGAGCGGCGCTCGGACGACCCGAACGAGCTGAGCGACCTCTTCCGGCTGGATCACCTCACCACCCGTATGCGGCGCCACGCCGAGAGCCTGATCATCCTCTCCGGAGCCGCGCCGGGCCGGGCCTGGCGCATGCCGGTCCCCCTGACGAACGTGGTCCGCGCGGCCGTCTCCGAGGTCGAGGACTACGCGCGCGTGGAGGTACGGCGACTCCCCGACGCCTCTGTCCTCGGTGAGGCCGTCGCCGACCTCACTCACCTGCTCGCCGAGCTCGTGGAGAACGCCGCCCAGTTCTCACCGCCCCACACGCGCGTGCGCGTCACCGGAGAACCCGTCGGCAACGGATATGCGATCGAGGTCGAGGACCGGGGCCTGGGCCTGGGCAAGGAAACGCTTGCCCAGGCCAATCGGCGCATCGCCCAGTCCGAGGCGCTCGACCTGTTCGACAGTGACCGACTCGGTCTGTTCGTGGTCAGCAGGCTCGCCGCCCGCCACGACATCAAGGTCCACCTGCGACCCTCGCCCTACGGCGGCACCACCGCGGTCGTCCTGCTGCCCACGGCCCTGCTGCACAGCGGCGTGGCGGAGACGGTCCCTCGGGCGACGGCCGAGCGGGAGCACCCGGCGGAAGGTGAGTGCGCGCACGTACCCGGCGCCGCTCGGCACCAGGGCTCAGTGCCGTCACCGGCCGGCCGGTCCGCGTCGGCCGACCCGGGACAGGCCGTGCCCACGAGCGACACCCCGCCCCCGGGAGTGACGGCCTTGCGACTGCACCGTCCCGCGCAGGACCCCGGGCCGGACTCCCCGGAACCCGAGGACCTGCCGCGCCGCGTGCGGCAGGCGAGCCTCGCCCCGCAACTGCGCGGACAGCGCACCGAGGAGGCGGCATGCCCCAGCCCCCCGCGTGACGACCACCGGCGTACACCCGAACTCGTGCGGGACCGCATGGCCGCCTACCGCGACGGCTGGGCCCGCGGCGGCGGCAGGCGGCCCGGCCGCAGTGCCGCACTCGAAGACAACGCCGGCAGCGACAGCGACGAAGGAGACCTCGCATGATCCAGGACCCGAGCATGAGGGCCGCCCAGCGGCCCGGTGAACTCGACTGGCTGCTGGACGACCTGGTGCTGCGTGTGCGCGAGGTACGGCACGCCGTCGTGCTGTCCAACGACGGACTGGCCGTGGGCGCGTCGACCGACCTCGAGCGCGAGGACGCGGAGCACCTGGCCGCCGTGGCCTCCGGCTTCCACAGCCTCGCCAAGGGCGCAGGCCGCCACTTCGGGACCGGGGGTGTGCGCCAGACGATGGTGGAGATGGACGACGGCTTCCTCTTCGTGACCGCCGCGGGTGACGGCTCCTGCCTCGCCGTCCTCACCGCCGTCACGGCCGACATCGGCCTGGTGGCCTACGAGATGGCACGGCTCGTCAAACGGGTGGGCGAACACCTCTACACGCCGCCGCGCGCCACCGCGCGGCCGCCCGCGGCGGGATGAGGCGAAAGGGCGGTCCGCACAGATGACCGACGACTTCATGGGTGCCCCGCAGGAGCCGGGCAGCCAGTGGTACGACCATGAGGCCGGGCCGCTCGTCCGCCCGTACGCCATGACGGGCGGACGCACCAAGCCCGGCCCGGCCGGCGTGCGTTTCGACCTCATCTCCCTCGTCACCATCGACCCGGGCGTGCCCGGCACGGACGACGACACCGCCCTCGGACCGGAACACCGGCTCCTGATCGAGCTGTGCCGGACGGAGACGCAGTCCGTCGCCGAACTCGCCGCGGGCGCCGACCTGCCCGTCGGCGTGGTCAGGGTGCTCCTCGGAGACCTTCTGGAACTCGGCCGAGTCACCGTCAGCCGTCCGGTGCCGCCCGCACAACTTCCCGATGAACGGATTCTGCGTGAGGTGATCGCGGGACTGCGGGCGCTGTAGAGAAAGCGTCCTTGTTGCGCACTCGTTCCGGCACCTTGGGTGCGCGAGCCGGTCAGGACGGAGAAATTACGGTCAAATCCCCCGAACGAGTGCTCATGTCGTCATGATGCTGACGGTTCCCCTTCCCGCGTCGACCGTTGCACCCCTCCTGAGAGAAGTGATCCATGGTCTCCGAGCACTTTGACGCCCCGGACGGCGAGACGGCCGCCCTGGCGCTGAAGGTACTGGTCGCCGGCGGATTCGGCGTGGGCAAGACCACCCTGGTGGGCGCGGTCAGCGAGATCCGGCCGCTGCGTACCGAGGAACTGCTGAGCCAGGCCGGACAGTTGGTCGACGACACCGACGGCGTGAACCACAAGGTCACCACGACCGTCGCCATGGACTTCGGGCGCATCACCATCCGGTCCGGGCTCTCCCTCTACCTCTTCGGCACGCCGGGGCAGGACCGCTTCTGGTTCCTGTGGGACGAGCTGTCCCAGGGCGCCCTCGGCGCCGTGGTCCTCGCCGACACCCGACGGCTGGAGGACTGCTTCCCGGCGGTGGACTACTTCGAGCACCGGCACATCCCGTTCGTGGTGGCCGTCAACTGCTTCCCGGGCGCCCGCACCTACGGCGCCGACGACGTCTCCCGCGCCCTCGACCTCGACCGGGGCACGCCCGTGGTCCTGTGCGACGCCCGCGAACGCGACTCCGGAAAGGAGGTGCTGATCCGGCTCGTCGAGTACGCCGGGCGGATGCACGCGGCCCGGCTGCTCGACTCCGTGAGCTGAACGCAACGGCGCGTGCCCGGCCGGGCGGGAACGCGCGGAAGCCGGCCGTCCTCAGCCCGCGACACCCTTCACCGCCGCGACCCTGTCGACCGTCAGCCGGACCAGCAGTTCGCCCGGGACGCCGTTGCGGGCGCCGAACTCCTCACCGCGCTCCTCGCCCATGTAGCGAGCGCCGATGCGCGTGGCCCACTGCCGGACCTCCGCCAGGTCCTCCGACAGCCGGACGCGGCCCTGCAGCACCACGAAGCCGAACGGCGGCCGGTCGTCGTCCACGCACAGGGCGACGCGGTCGTCACGGGCCAGATTGCGTCCCTTCACGGTCTCCTTCCCGGTGTTGAACACGATGTCGTTCCCGTCGAGCAGAAACCAGATCGGCGCGACATGCGGGCTCCCGTCGGCCCGTACGGTCGACAGCTTGCCGGTGCGGGTGCCGTACGAGACGAACGCCCGCCATTCGTCATCGGTCATCTTCTGTGCCATGCCCCCATACTCCTTGCCGGGACAGCGGCAGTGGGGAAGGCTGGCGGGAGATCCTCCGGCCACGGAGGGGACATCACACGGGGAGACCGCATCATGGCGCAGAACCAGACACTGGGCTGGCTGCTCGACGACCTGACTCAGCGGATGGAACATGTACGGCACGCCCTGGTCCTGTCCAACGACGGGCTGGTGACGGGCGCGAGCACGGGACTGCGGCGCGAGGACGCCGAGCATCTCGCGGCCGTGTCGTCCGGGCTGCACAGCCTGGCCAAGGGCTCGGGCCGCCACTTCGGCGCGGGCGGAGTACGCCAGACGATGGTCGAGTTCGACGACGCGGTGCTGTTCGTCACGGCGGCCGGAGCGGGTAGCTGCCTGTGCGTCCTCAGCGGTGCGGAGGCCGACATCGGTCAGATCGCCTACGAGATGACTCTGCTCGTCAACCGAGTCGGCGAACACCTCGACGTGGACGCCCGCCAACCGGAGCGGACTTCCGCGACAGACTTCTGATCTGCGCATTCGTTATTTCCTGCGGAGTTATCCACAGGCTCGCGCCGAGATTCGCGGCAACGGCTACGGTTTTTCCAGGCGAGCGCAGCCGGCGCGAGCCTCACACTCCACGGGGGAGACGACCATGTCCGGCGACACCATCACGCATGTCATCACGCCCACCGCCGAAACGGCCGCCGCGAAGC
The DNA here is from genome assembly GCF_001906585.1 of Streptomyces kebangsaanensis. Taxonomy (GTDB): domain Bacteria; phylum Actinomycetota; class Actinomycetes; order Streptomycetales; family Streptomycetaceae; genus Streptomyces; species Streptomyces kebangsaanensis. The sequence goes on from NZ_JUJA01000148.1 coordinate 37,903, forward strand.
GGCAGACACCTTTCTCCCAGAGCCGGGCGGCCCGCGAGCTGGGCCTCAAGCGCAGCGAGTTCGACCTGGCTGTCCATCTCGGCCACATCCGTACCCTGCCCGACGAAGGGGGAGGCGGCCGGCGCGTCGACCGCGCCGAGATCGAGCGGCTTCGCGCCCAGGAGGGTTTCCCGGAGGCGCTGCGCAGGCGGGTCGAAGCCGTGGGCACCAGGGACGGCGCGGCGCTCATGGAGGTGACCGCCGCCCGGTTCACGCGCCTGGCCCGCCTGGGCCTGGTGACTCCGGTCAAGTTCTACCTGAACCGCTACCGGGCCGTGGTCTGGCTCTACCTGGCCGACGAACTGCTGGAGTTCGCCGCCGACCCGAAGAGCGCGACGCTGCTGAACCAGCCCTTGCCCGAGGTACTTCGGTCCCAGCTGGACACCGGCCTGGACCTGCGCGCCCGCAACTGGCGCGGACGGCACCTCGGCTTCCTGCTGCGTCAGGCCGGCGACCCGTGGGAGCGGGCGGGTGCCGTGGCATCGATGCTCGACCAGGTTCAGGTCTCGGAGATCGTCAGGGACCCCTACGAACGTGCGTATCTGAACCGCTTCCGGCCGCAGCCGCCCGCCCACGGCACACCGGACTCGCCCACCGCCCATCTCACCGAGCGGATCACGACGGCGCAGGATCCGGACGAGATCGAATGGCTCCGGGCCGACCTTGCGCGGGCGGTGGAGGAGGCACGTACCCACCGGCCCGCACCCAGCCCGGCCCCGCGGTGCACCGACCGGCACCCGGCACAGCACGGGCATCCGGCAGAGCACCGACGCCCGGAGCGTCGGCACCCGGCGCATCACCGGTGTCCGCCCGCGCCGGAGCGGTCCGGGCGATCCCGGCAACCCGAGCCGCCCCAGCGGGCCGAACCTGTGAGGCGGCGCGAGCGCTCACGCCGACTGCTGGGCCGGTTCTTCCACGGAGACACCTGAACGGCCACCCGCTGGGCCGGCCGACGGGCCCACAACGGAGGGCGACCGCCTACACCGCGCGGAACAGGCCCTCCTGGACGACCGACACGAGCAGGCGCCCCTCCCCGTCGTAGATGCGCCCACGGGCCAGGCCCCGGCCGCCCACCGCGATCGGCGACTCCTGGTCGTACAGGAACCACTCGTCCGCACGGAACGGCCGGTGGAACCACATGGCGTGGGCGGAGATGGAAGCCGCGAGTGCTCGGCGACCTGCATGTTTCTGGTGTAGAGAGCGCTTGGACGCATGCCCAGCACACCATGCGCACAATCGTGCGATGGGTGGTAGCCAGTCCATCTGACAAGTTGCTGTAGGCATGCTGAGCGAATGCCGCAGGTTTCCTGCGCGGAGGGGCGCCAGCAGGTTCTTCGTCTGCTGGTGGTACAGCAGTTGCACCCAAGCTGACCAGGGGAAACAGCAGTTGGTGCGGCTCGCTGGAGGGGTCTGGTCCGGAAATGGTCCGGATCTTGGTCCGTCTCGGCTTGCGCAAGGTGTTGCTGCTGGGCGGGGCCTCCTCGGACCGGCGCTGTGATCGGCAGTGCGACGAGCTGGATTCCGCCGGGGACCTCCCCCGTTTGCCGAGCACGGGTCGGCGGGTTCAGATGTCCAGGCGGCGGCGGGTAGGCCGTTGAGGAAGTCGGTCGCCTTTCGGCCTTCGGCGGTCAATGAGTCGCAGCGGAACTGTTCGGACGCCACGGCGGCGGAAGCAGGAGCGGCAACCAGGAGCAGGTCGGCGCTCACCCCGGCGGACGACGCAGCACGCCGCCCTGCAGCGGATCTCCTGCCCCGTCGTGCTCGCTGCTGACGCTGGTAGCGCCTGGTGACCACGTGATTCCGATGAATCTCTGACCAGCACCTGAGTTCAGGCGCTAATGTGCCGACATCACCATAGAAGCAGGGGAACTCACGTGAATCTTGACCCGTCACAGCTCTTCGACGACTCGGTCACCTGGCTCCTCCAGGCCCTCAAGGCCGGCACGGGCGAGGGCATCAAGGCTGCTGTAGCGCGGTGGTTCTCCCGGGGGGACGATGATGCCGAGCAAACCGTCCTCAGCCGCCTGGACCGCACGGCTGACGTGCTTGGCGCTGCTCCCGAAGGTCCGGAAGGCGAGGGCGTACTCAATAGTCAGCATGAGCGTTGGGTCGGCCGGTTCGAGGATGCCTACAGTGACTGGGGCGGCGACCAACAAGCAGCTGCTCTCGAGGAGTTGAGGTCTCTCCTTGAGGAGCACGCACGGGCCGTTGGCGCGCAGTCGGGCGACGGTGGAGTCTCAGTGGCCGGAAACATGAGTATCAAGGCCGAAGGCGGTTCCATCGCTGCAGCCATCATCAACGGCGGAGCAAGCATCGGCTCCCCTTCCTAGCCGACTTCGGCACAGAGCTGAACGAAGCCACGGCCACCTCCAGCCAGGCGCCAGCATTTCCGGACCTGGCTCAGCTCCCCTCTGATGCGCGTTTGATCTTTGCGCAGGATCGTTCAATGGCGGCCGAGAAGGTCGTCATCTACAACTTCCCTCCCTCCCACACGTCGGCGCCTCCGCTGCCAGCTGTCAGTAAGTCCTTCGCGTCCTGGGAAGTGGGTGAACTCAGTGTCAAACCATCCGTCGGGGAGGGGCTACCCCCGTACGTCGAGCGGGCCCACGACCTCGAGTTGCGTCAGTGCCTGAGAAAGATCAGGAACGGCTCCTCCTCAGTCGTCGTGATCGAGGGAAACTCCTGTGCCGGGAAAACACGCGCAGCCTACGAAGGCGCCGGTACAGAGCTGCACGACTGGGCGCTGCTCTATCCTCACTCAGCTGACGGCCTCAGGCAGGCGGCAGCAGAGGGGCTGGTCAGACCACGAACCATCATTTGGCTCGACGACGCCCACAGCACTGTCCTTGCCGATCGGGACGGCGAGGAGGCCGCCGCTCTGCTCCTGACGCTCAAAGATGCCGTGAGCCACCTGGCGATCGTCGTCACCATCTGGCCCGGCCACTACGAAATGCTCACCGGCGCCGCCCCTGCCTCCCAGGGGCAGGACCGCCTTGCTCGGCGCCGGACGCTTCTTCAAGCCAGCTACCGCGTCACCGTCCCCGACACCTTCACCGACCGCGAGCTCGATGACTTCCAACGCCGGGTCACCGACCCGCAGTGGGTGCAGGCGGTAGACAGCGCCCGTGGTACCCAGGAGTTGACCCAGACGCTGGCCGCCGCCGTAGAACTCATGCACCGCTACCGCCGCAGCGACCACCCCGGCAAAGCCCTGGTGACCGCAGCAGCTGACCTCCGCCGACTCGGAGTGCGCGAACCCATTCCAGCGCGGACCCTCACCGCAGCAGCACCCGGCTACCTGACCACGCACGCACGCATGAAACTCGTCGGCGACTGGGCAGCAACCGCACTCGCCTGGGCACGAGAACCCTGCCATGGCGTGTGCCCTGCGCTGCCGCCAGTCCTGCACCCCGACGGCATCGGACCGGACCCGGACCGATGCGACCTCAATGACTATCTGGAGCAGCACATTGCCGAGGAGCGTGCCTTCACCGCCCCTCCTTCCCCCTTCTGGCAGGCTGCGCTGACGGCAAATCTCGGCGGTCTCTCCTATGCGAAGTTGGGCACCGCGGCCTTCTCCAGCGCCCGGTTCAAGATCGCTCGTGATCTTTACATCAAGGCACTTGAGCGTCACCACACACCGGCGTTCAGTGACCTCTGCGTCCTCTATAGCGAGACGGGAATGATCCACACGCGGCGCGGAATCGACGAGCTCCTTGCGCTGTGCGAACCGATTGAGGACGGCGGCGAAAGCGCCTTTCATCTGGGCACCGACATCGGTTATGTCGCGACGGGGCAGGTGGACGCCGAGTACCGAGAGAGGAGTGTCGAACTCGCGACGGCGCTGCTCGAGCGCGCTGCTGAGGCAGGCCACGCGCTTGCTAGGACCGCCCTCGTCATGATGTACGAGGATCTCGGCCAGCTGGATGAGGCGGCCGCGGTGGCGCGGGTAGCGGATGCTCCAGAAGCCCAGCAGGAGCATCCAGCGGCACTCTTGCATCAGGCGGCGGAGGGCGACGCGGACGCGCTGCACGAACTGAAGAGGCTCGCGCACACCGGCGGACCCCGCTGGCATGCCCTCGTGGCCAGGGCCTTCGACGTGCCCTCCCGTCTGTGCGCGTGGCCTTCCAAGCTGAGCAAGCAAGGGGAGCGGGACCTGGCCCGGCAACTCCTGGATGCCAGCGTCGCCGCGAAGTCCGCTGCGGCTCTGGGCATGTTGCTCGACTTCCTGGACCGCCCGGAGGATCAGCAGGAGGCAGCGGCCCTCAAACGCTCGGCAGCAGAAACCGATTCACACTTCTTGTTCCAGCTGTTCATGGAACTGTGGCCCGAGCGTCGACGCGAGGCACTCGCACTGCTCAGCAGAGCACGCCGTCAGCGCCGGCACGGGGCCGTGCGGACCGTCGTCCGGCATCTACACAAGATCCCCAGTGCACGCCACACCGCTGAAGACATCGCCCACATTCTGGCCATGAGAGACCGGCAACCCTGGGCACAGTACGAACTGGCCTTGTGGATGTACGAGCGACTTGAAACACCTGAGGAGGGACTGCCCCCGCTGGAGAGCATTCCCGACGAGGTGTTCGCGCTCATAGAAGCTGCAGCGGTTCATTACCAAGACGCACGCCGCTTGTGGGGACAGCTCCTGAGCCGCATGGGGAGGGAGTACGAAGCCCGCGAGGCCCTGTTCGCCGCTGTCGACAGCGGCGACTACACCATCGTCACCCACGGCGAACTCGGTGAGCACCTGTTCCCGGACCAGCCGACCAAGGCCGAGCAGTTGAAGATGTACGGCCTCACCGCTGAGGGAGAGCCACACGACGTCTGGTAGTCCAACGATCAGGAGCTACGGCCATCCACTCCTCGGCCAGTTGCCCGCGATCGAGTCCGCTCATCCATCTCAGAGCCCGACTAAAGGGTGTTCCACAAGGCCGTGTTCGGGCAGGTCAGGGCTCGTGAACACGGTCTTCTGGTCATGATGCGAGGGCGAGGTTGTGCATCTGGGCGACGGCCTGGACGGCGTGGTGGAGGCCGTCGCCGTGCTGCTGGCAGTCACGGAGGATCTTGGAGTTCTTCATCCGGCCGATCACGTGCTCCACCCGGGGACGGACGGTGCGGTGCGCGGCGTTGTCGGCCTCCTCGCCCGGCAGCTGGGCCCGTCGGGGGCGCTTGCGGTGAGGGGTGACCATCCCGCAGTTCAGGTAGGCGCCGTCGCCGAGCAGGGTGACGCCTTCGCAGTGCTCGGCCAGGCCGGACGCGCGCCAGGCGTGCGCGTCCGCGGTGGTGCCCGGCACGGGCCGGGCGGCGGCGATCACGAGGCGGGTGTCGGCATCCACGATGACCTGCACGTTCGCCGAGAACCGGTAGTTGCGTGAGCACGTGCCGACGTGCCGGTCGCGGACCGGCAGGAGCGTGCCGTCCACGATCCACAGCCGGTCCGCCGCGTCGTTCGGCCGGGAATCGGGCTCCAATGCCAGCAGCGGTCCCAGCCGTTGGATCACCCGGCACACGGTCGAGGAGGAGATCCCGAACAGTGGCGCCAGCTGCCGCATGGTCAGGCTCGTGCGGTAGTACACGGCCACGATCAGCACTCGTTCGGCCAGCGTCAGGCTCCACGGCCAGCCCCGCAGGGTGCCGTTGCCGCCCCGGTCCCGGACCGCCTTGAGCAGCCGGCCGAACTGTTCCACCCGCAACCCCGTGAACGTCTCCACCCACACCCGTTCAGACCTCAACACCCCAGCCATACACCGGAGATGCCCAGATCACGGTCTTGTGCAACACCCTTTAGGTCCGCTTGCGCGGCCACTTCTGCTCGACGATCACAGTCTGGGGTGCGGCGGGCACCTCGTCCTCGGAAGCCGGGACGAAGAGACCTGGAGTTCTGCTGCGCATGACTTCGACGTAGGTCGGAAGCTCGAAGGTCCGCTGCTCACGCTCGATCGGAATCTCCCCGAGGTGCAACGAGGCGTCTCGGGCGCCACGGACGCCCCCGCGCCGGGTCAACACTTCGAGCGTGCCGTGCACGCGGTCCACCCAGTCGCCCCGGTCTAGCGTTCGCGGCCATCGCTCCTCTACATCCTTGGTATAGGGCGGGAAGCCAAGGGCGTACGACCAAGGGACGGCTGCAGAGAGGTATTTCTGAATGCGGAATCTCTCCGCGACGGACTTACCCATGTCGCCGTCGCTGAGCCTCTTCACCTCCGCAGCTGAGATGATGGCGCAGCCGTAGTGACGCGGTTCTACGTGCCCGCATTCCTTGTAGGACTTCCGGTTCGGGCAGGCGTTCCACTCGGCGGGCGGCGCCCAGTGGGTGCCCTCTTCGAAGGTGCCTTCGGGCCAGCCGTTGTAGAAGACATGAAACCCGTAGCGGGCCTGGTCAGGGTCACAGCCGTTGATCAACGTGTCGTACTGGAAGGTGCCTTCCTCTGCACCGTGGTGGGAGAGCATCTGGTAGCGGTAGTCCTCGTAGACGCGCTTGGCCTGGATGCGCAGACAGATCCAGCCCACCTCATCACTGCCGAGCCACCACTCCCAGTCGGCACCAGATCGGGTCTCCTGTTGCTGCGTGTACTGGTAGGTCAGCAGTCCGGATACCTCGGTCTGCAATGTGAGGAGCAGTTCCTGCGTGGAGGTCGTCTCGTCGTACTTCAGCCCCATGCGACGTGCATGCTCGATCTTCTTCCAGTTGCTCATCGCGGCAGTGTCCATTGCCAGGCACAAATCCCGGAACCTTTCTATCGCCATGACGGAACTCTTCCACGGACGAGCCTGCGGTGAGGGGCATTGTTCGAGCTGTGCGCCGCAGGCCGGGGAGGGTAAATCGGTGAGGGCGATGCAAGACGGCGCGGCTCTCCGGGTACCGCGCCTTGCCGAACAACAGCTCTCGGGGGCGCGACCGGGCACGAGCGAGCCTCTGGGCGGGCACCACGTTGAGCAAGGATGGCCAGCACAATTACGCCCAGTCCGGCAGCCGGCGCCAGCACGTCAGCCCAGAGTCGAAGCCGAGCTCCTGTGGGAGGTGTTCCCACTAGATGTCGGTGTGCAGGACGTACAGGATCCGGCACAGCACCTGGCGGTCCGGGACCGGAAGACGGCCGGGGTAATGAAAGCGGCGTTCCTTCTTCGACAGCAGCGGCTCGATCCGGTCCCAGAGGTCGCCCAGTACGCTCCACGGTGAAGTTTGGCATCTTTGGCGTCCCGGGGACGGCGACGTGGGCCGGGCAGGACCCGGGGTCGCTCAAGGTGCTCCTCCTCGGGGGGCAGAGGCTGGCGACGCCTCCGCCTGGGCCGTCCTCGTTCAGCGCATGGCGCCGGCGCTGACCCACGCTCCGCAGCCGTTCATCACCGCTGGCCAGGGCAGCGAGGCAGGCGACGGCCGTAAGGGCCTGCGGCGCACCCCCAAGAGTGCCCTCGCCGCCTTGGCCTTGGCGTACACAGCAACCAGCGGCCCGGGCGTCAGCCGGGCCCTTCTCCTCGCGTTCGCGAAGGCCGTGCTGGAGCACCCGGACGCAACTCAGCCTCCGGAGGTGGAAGACGGTAAGTCTCTAATCTGCTACGGCGAGCAGCACTCGGTTGAGGGCCGGACGCCGATCACCGCGGGGATGGCGATCGCGAGCGCTGTCTTGAATCCGCGTCGATCGTTTCGGACACGATGCGTCGGTGGATGCGTTGCCGGAATCAGGGAGACATGAGTAGCGTATGCAGGCTTGTGCCGTCTTGGTCTGTGGTGATGTGAGGGGACCCTTGCCCGATTCCGTCGCTTTGAGGTCTGCCGGGAGTGGGCATGCCTGACACCGATCTTCTGCGTGCCAGCCGTGACGGCGATCAGTTCCACTATCACTGGGCGGCTCGGCAGGCGCTGAAGCTGTTGCTCCCTGGTGCAGATTTGACTGCGATCGCCGTCGAGGGCGTGTCGCAGGATGACACGACGGGGCGCGACGGTGAAGACGTCATTGACATCGCCGAGTACTACGGCGCGACCGGACTTCGCGAAGCGAACCGCGTGGTGTATCGCCAGCTGAAGCATTCGACTGCGCGGGCCACCGAGGAGTGGACCGTGTCGGGACTTGGCGGCACCGTCAGCGGGTTTGCAGAGAAGTACCGACGAATCAAGCTGGAGTCGCCGGGACTTGAGCGGAAGGTCATCTTCGAGTTCCTATCCAACCGGCCGGTCCGCGACTCCGTTCTGCGTGCGATCAGGGTTCTGGCAGTGGGCGGTGAGCTCGGCGACTACGCTCACGAGGTCAAATTTCTCAAACAGTATGCGGGGTTCACGGACGATGCAGACGGCGAAGCCGGTTTCTTCAATCAGCTGCAGGTGGATCCCACAGCGCCGGGCTTGCTGCGACTCGAAGGGCTGTTCCGGCTGGATCTAGCCGGATTTCTGCCCGGCGCTCCCGATGTGCAGCCCCTTCTGCTGAAAGAGATGATCGCGCGACGCGCGACCTCGCTGGAGACGAACCACGTCGTCGACCGCTCCACTGTGCTTACTGCTCTCGGGGTCCCACCAGAGCGCCTTCTGCCTGCCCCCAACCTCATCGACCCGCCCGGACGCGTCATTGTGACTCCGCAGACTCGTGCGATCGTCGACGACATCGTGCGGCTCGCCCCGCGGCCTGTCATTGTCCACGCGGCCGGCGGTGTTGGGAAATCTGTGCTTACCACGCAGATTGAACGGAACTTGCCGGCGGGCTCCATCACTCTCGTCTACGACTGCTTCGGGAACGGGAGTTACCGGCGCTCCAGCTCGCCCCGCCACCAGCATCAACAAGGCTTGGTCCAGCTGGCTAATGAGCTTGCTGCGCATGCCCTTTGCGATCCGTTGATTCCGGCTGGTACGGCCCAGCCGACCGATTACGCGAAGGCATTCGTGGTGAGAGTCCGGGGCGCGGCAGAAGCCATCGCGGCCTCCACCCCGGGAGCGCTCTTGGTTCTCGTAGTGGACGCGGCCGACAATGCGGCTCTCATCGCCAGAGATGGTGGTGAGCGCGCCTTCGTCGCAGACCTGTTGTGGGAGGCACTACCGGACAACGTGCGACTCGTCATGCTGTGCCGCACCGAACGCGTCGATCTGCTTGAACCGCCGCCTGGTGTCCACAGAATCGAGCTCGCGGGATTCGGCGTCGCCGAATCTAGGCAGCATTTGGCGTCGGTGTTCGGAGTGGTCACGGAGGCACAGGCGGCCGAGTTCCACCGTCGTACCGGCGGCAACCCCCGGGTCCAGGCGTTCGTTCTCAGCACGGCGTCGGACCTCGAGTCCTGTCTCGCCTCTCTCGGGGAGGCGAGACATCCCGACGTCTCCTTGCTCGACGAACTCCTGCAGGGCTTGGTGGACCAGTGTAAGGACGCCAACCATCATCTGAGTGCGGAGATCGACCGACTGTGCGAGGCCATGGCCGCACTCCGGCCGAGGATCCCCGTAGGCGTTCTAGCCGAGCTGTGCGGCGTGCCGGCCTCGGTCATCCACAGCTTCGCAGCGGATCTCCGCCGCCCTCTGCTCGTCGATGGTGACGCCCTGCAGTTCCGTGACGAACCGACCGAGACTTGGTTTCGAACGAGGTATCGTCCGACCGGCCAGTCCCTGATTGACTTCATCGACCGCCTGACGCCGCTCGCCGCAGGCGAACCGTATGTGGCAGCTTCTTTGCCGCAACTGCTGTGGGAGGCCGGTCAGGTCGACACCCTGGTTGAGCTGGCGATGACCGACGGCGCCCTCCCCGAGGGGGACGATCTGGAACAACGGGAGATCGCTCAGCAGCGGGCTCAGTTCGCCCTCAAGGCCACGCTACGCGTGGGCAAGGAATGGGAGGCGGCCCGGCTTGCAATCAAGGCTGGAAGCCTGGCCGCCGGGCACTCTCGTCGGCTTCATCTGCTGAGGAGCAATACCGATCTGGCGGGCGCGTTCCTGGACGCCAGCACGGTCGAAGACATAGTGGCGAACCGCAGCCTTGCCGCGGACTGGCCAGGTTCCAACCTTCACTTCGAAGGCGCCTTGCTCTCATTCGCCGCTGGCCAGACCGACTTCGCCCGCAGTCGACTGCGCAGCGCGGCGGAATGGCTCAAGGCATGGGTGCGGCGGCCTGACGACGACGATCCGCACCCACACCACGTCACCGCGGCGGACATTGCTGAAGTCGCCTTCGGACTACTCAACACCGACGGTGTGGAGGCGTGCGCCGAGCACTTGGCCCGATGGCGCCCCAATCAAGTTGGCTTCGAAGCTGGAGTGATCATCACTACCCGGCTAGCCGACTCGGGCCGTACCGAGGAAATGGAGGCCCTTGGCCAAGCGGCCACGCGCTCGAAGTACCTCCAGTTCGCCGTCGCCTATGCCGCCTGGCAGGCCAACCTCGTGTGCCAGGCACCGCTTGCGCGGCGCCTCGTGAGAATGCTGAAGCGCCAACGCAGACCCGTCTCCTTTCGCCGACATACGGGTGCCCCGGAGGAGAACAAGGCACTTCCAGCGGTCGGTTGGATCATCGCCATGGGGCTGCGCCACGGCGTGCTGTCGGACGCGGAGGCCGAACGGATCCTGCGTCTCAATCTCCCTGACGACCTGGGCCGGGGTGCCGGAAGCCGCTACGGCCGCAACACCGACACACTTGCCCTCCTGTGCGGCTTCGCACTGCTATCGAAGATCCGGATGCAGCCCTTTGACGCAGACATGCTTGCGGGTGACGACGTCCTGGAAGCGCGGCAACATCCTCATACGTACTCGCGCACACTGAACGACCACGAGCAGAGCGTCGTGCCCCTCGGTGCCTGGGCGAGCCTCTGGATCGACTGCCTAGTCGGAGCCTCCGGCGACACAGAAGTCCCGTTCCGGGATCTCGTGGCCTCCATGTCGGGACAGCATGGTGGACATGAGGTGCCGTACTTCCTCTATCGAGGAGTCGCGCGACTCGGTGTCCGGATTCTCGCCCTCGGCTCGTCCGACGTGACGCGTCAGCTCCTGCTCGACTGGTACCGGGCCACGCAGAGGAACATTGCAGACGAAGTCCTGATTGACGCCGTCCGCGCAGCGGCTCCCGTCGACGAATTGCAGCACATCGCTGTCGAACTCGCGGAGTCCGTCGCTGCGTCGCTCGACACCACACAGGACAGTGCTGAGTACAAGGCGGAGCAGATGGTGAAACTCGCTCGCGCAGTCCAGCGATTTGACACACGCGAGGCTCACGCCTACTTCACCAGGGCGATCGATCTGACCGACCGTGTGGGCGACGACGTACATGTGCTGTGGGGGAGCGTCCTCGCCGTCGCTCGCCGAGCCTCTGAGGGCAATCACGACGACGATCGCCGCGCATATCGCGTTGCACAGCTTGCCGAGAGCATTCAGCCCTATCTCGGGGACGGAATGGATCACGCCGCGGTCCTGAGCGTCATGGGCCGCTTGAACCCGACGACCGCGACAGTCGTCGCTTCCCGTTGGCGTGACCGTCGGTTGTGTTCTGAGGGTCCGTTCATTCAGGCACTTCTGGACGAGGAAGCGGGCCCGCTTGCTCCCTCCGCGGTCACTGCTCTGGCGACGGTGCCGTTCGACGAGTACCGTGTCGGCGCCCTCCAGCTCGTTGAACGAGCCCTTCGCGAGGCTCCAGACGACGGCGAACGCATCGCCGGGATTCTGGGAGAGTTCCTGCGGGCACGTCGTTTCAGCAGCGAGTCCTTCGAACGCCTTGACCACGCGGAAGATTTCAAGTCCAGTGAGACGGTTGGGGCGCTATGAGGTTTGTGGTGCGGGTTCCCTGCGTCTGGCCGGGTCGTTGATCCACGCCTGCTGGGGTATCCGGGGTGGTCGGGGGCGGCGGCCGAAGCGTTCGGGGTGGCGGGCGTATGCCTCGGCGAGGGTGACGGCCCGCTGGTCGCGCACCTCCTCGGCGGTGCCGAAGTGCACGCTGGCGGGCGKGTGCCAGCCGATCCCCGAATGCCGGTGCTCGTGGTTGTAGTACGCGATGAACGCGTCGAACCACTCGCGGGCATGGGCCAGCGAATCGAACCGTTCGGGATAGTCGGACATGTACTTCGTGGTCTTGAAGTGGGCCTCGCTGTAGGGGTTGTCGTTGGAGGTCTTCGGCCGCGAGTGCGACCGCGTGACGCCGAGGTCGATCAGCAACTGCGAGACCTTCTTGGAGGTCATCGAGGTGCCGCGATCGGCGTGCACGGTCTCCGGCACGATGCCGTTGCGGGTGATGGTCTCGCGGATCAACTCCTCGGCCCGCCGGGACGATTCGGCCCGCTCGACGGTGTGGCCGACGATGTAGCGGCTGAAGATGTCGATGATGACGTAGGCGTGATACCAGACGCCCTTGACCGGTCCGGCTGCCTTGGTGATGTCCCAGGTGAACACCTGCGACGGTGCGGTGGCCACCAGCTCGGGCACCGCCTGGGCGGGGTGGGTGGCCTGGCGGCGGCGTTCGCCGGACTGCCCCTTCTCGCGCAGGATCCGGTACATCGTCGAGACCGAGCAGTGGTAGCGCCCGGCGTCCAGTTCGCGGGCCCAGATCTGCGCGGGCGGCAGCTCGGCGTACTCGGCGCTGTTCATCAGCTCCAGTACCGCAGCCCGTTCCTCTGCCGTCAGGGCCGAGGGCTGGACCTGCGGCGAGCGGGGCCTGCGCGGTGGTGAGGGACGGAGCCGGCGGTAGTGGGTGGCCCTGGAGCGGCCGG
>NZ_JUJA01000149.1:0-7079 GCF_001906585.1 Streptomyces kebangsaanensis
CTACGCGGCATGACGCTGCCGCCGTGGCGATCGGACGACGCGCCCTGGGACATCCGATCCGGCTGGGGGCACCTCCCAGGCCGTTCAGGCACTGGGGGAGGACGGCACCGCCCCCACACGACCGGAGTGATCGTGTGGGGCATCGGACCGTCCAGGCCCGACCGGGCAGCCCGGGGCGTGAGGGACCCCGCCCCCGCCTTCCCGGACCACGGACACGCTCCGTGCCGCCCGGACGCGGAGCGAAAGCGGGCGACCTGGGGGTACCCCCGGCGAAGCTGGGGGAGTGCCCACAACCGTTCGGGACACACGGCTGAGCACGAGCCCTGGCACCAGGACTCACTCCCGCTCAGCTTCTAGGAACGGTCCAGGGACAGGTGCAGCAGCTCGTTCGCCGCGTCGCCGGTGCTGTAGCCGTTCGGCCCCCAGCGGTAGGGCAGTCCCACCTGGTGCAGGGTGCGGCCGTGCACCGTCAGCGGCGGCACCCGGTCGGTGACCAGCGCCCGCGCCTCGATCACCCCAACACCCACGTCCAGGAGACCAAGGCGTTCGCCGTCGACATCCGCCCGGGCCGTCGCCCCAGGGGCCCGGCCGCTCCGGAACTGGTCCGTTCCTACCGGGCCCGCGCGGGCATCGACACACGGACCGGAACGGAGCCCTGACCAGGACGACCGGTCACCTCGGGATCGTCACTTCAGGACCACCGAGTGGGGGCCGCGCGGGACGAGTTCCCCGATCACCGGGTGGCCGGGGATCTCGCCGGCGACGAGGAGGCCGCCGGAGGTCTGGGCGTCGGCCAGGAGGAGGCGGGTGCCGGTGTCCGTGTCGCCGAAGTCGGTGTGCGGGGCCACCCACTCCAGGTTGCGGCGGGTGCCGCCGCTGACGTAGCCGTCGCGTACGGCCTCCCGGGCGCCGTCCAGACAGGGCACGGCGGCGGTGTCGACCACGGCCGTCACGCCCGAGGCGCGGGCCAGTTTGTGCAGGTGGCCGAGGAGGCCGAAGCCCGTCACGTCGGTGGCGCAGGAGGCACCGGCGGCCAGGGCGGCGACGGAGGCGTCGCGGTTGAGGGCCACCATGGTGGCGACGGCCTGTGCGAACCGCTCGCCGGTGGCCTTGTGCCGGTTGTTCAGCACGCCCAGGCCGAGGGGCTTGGTCAGTGTCAGGGGCAGTCCGGGGCGGCCCGCGTCGTTGCGCAGCAGCCGCTCCGGGTCCGCGAGGCCGGTGACGGCCATGCCGTACTTGGGCTCGGGGTCGTCGACGCTGTGCCCGCCGCCCACGTGGCAGCCGGCCTCGGCGGCGACCTCCAGCCCGCCGCGCAGCACCTCGCGGGCCAGGTCGAAGGGCAGGACGTCACGCGGCCAGGCCAGCAGGTTGACCGCCAGGACGGGCCGTCCGCCCATCGCGTACACGTCCGACAGGGCGTTGGCCGCGGCGATGCGTCCCCAGTCGTAGGGGTCGTCGACGACCGGGGTGAAGAAGTCGGCGGTGGAGACCACCGCCTGCGCGGCGCCGCCCCGCGCGGGCAGCGCGACGACGGCGGCGTCGTCACCCGTGGCCAGGCCGACCAGCAGCGGGGTGTCGCCGGCGGCGGGAGGCGCCGCCGTCAGCCCACCGAGCACGTCCTCCAGCTCGCCCGGCGGGATCTTGCAGGCGCAGCCGCCGCCGTGGGCGAACTGGGTGAGCCGTACGGGGGTTTCAGCGGTGGCGGTCATGCGAGGCCTCCTGGTCTCGGCCTGTTTCCGTCGTCTGTTTCTGCTGCCTGTTTCGCCCTCTGTCCCCCGTCGTCCGTGCGGCCCGCCGGGGTCCTTCCGGTAGCCTGTCGGGCGGTGGAGGCGTGTGGGTGCCTGGTGGCCCTCCCGGTCTTCAAAACCGAGGTGCCCGAGGATCTCGGGCAGGCGGGTTCGATTCCCGTCCGCCTCCGCTCCCCCCGGCGTCCGCCCGGCAGCGTCTGCGCTGGTCGTCCACCCGTTCGGTGTGGCCGCGGGCGTCGAGGAACTCCAGCAGCGGCACGGCGACCCTGCGGGTGGTGCCGAGCGCCTTGCGCGCCTCGCTGAGCGTGAAGGGCTGCGGCAGGCGGCGCAGCACCGCGGCGGCCCGGACGTCCGCCCCCGGAAGCAGCACGATCCCGTCGCCGACCCGCAGCAGCGCGCCCGCGGAGACGGCCGCGGCCACGGCCTTGCGGTTGAGCCCGAGCTGGGCGAGGCGGTCGGCCTCCGGCGCGCGGAACGGTGCCCGTTCCAGCTCGCGCCGCACCGCGTCGACGGCCGCCCGGACCGGCGGGGGCAGGGTGGGGCCGGTGCCGGCCGGGCCGTACAGGCGCCCGTCGCGCCGCTGCAGCCGCGGCTCGCCGGGTGTCCGGGCGAGGGCGTCCACCAGGGCCCGGTCGGGCAGGCCGAGCAGGTGCCGGGCGGCCTCGGTGGGCAGCCCCGGCTCCATGGGGTGCCGGCGTGCGTACCGCTCGACCTCGGCGGCCAGCCGTTCGCGCAGCCGGGCCCAGTGGTCCCGGTCGGCCAGCCAGTCCCCGGTGACGGGCGGGCAGGGCGGGGGTACGCCCATGGCCAGCAGGCGGGAGCGGCGGACGAGCCCGCGGCGCCGCAGCTCCGCCGCGCCGTCGGGGCGGCCCGTCATCGTGGCCAGTTCCGCCGCCCTGGCCCGTCCGGCGCCCCGCCGGGTCAGGTCCGGCGGGCACACGTCGAGCACGGTCGCGGCGCAGGGCACGCGCCGCCCGCCCNCTCGCGCAGCACCGTCCGGTCCCCGACGCGCAGCGGCAGCGGATGGCGCAGGGTCAGCCTGGCGGTGTCCTCGCCGAGGGGGCGGACGGTGACCGCGACGGCCGCCGTGCCGATGTGCAGGCCGACGGCGCGGGGCAGTTCGTCGACCGGCTCCCCGGTGACGCGGACGTCGATCCGGTCGGTGAGCAGCCAGCGGTCCGGGGCCAGCAGGACCTGTCCGCGCCGCAGCTCCCCGTCGAGCGGGCCGTGCACGTTGACCGCGACCCGGGCGACCCCGCTGACGGCGCCGCGCTCCTGCTGCAGGCACTGCAGCCCGCGCACCCTCAGCGGGGCCGGGCCGTCCCCGGTCACCAGCCGGTCGCCGACGCGCAGGGTGCCCGCGCCGAGGGTGCCGGTCACCACGGTGCCGTGCCCGCGCACGGTGAAGGCACGGTCCAGCCACAGCCGTACGTCCGCGTCGGCGGGCGGCACGGGCAGCGCGCGGGCCAGCCGGGCCAGTTCGGTGCGCAGCTCGTCCAGTCCGGCGCCGGTCACCGCGCTCACCGCCACGGACGGCACGGCGCCGAGCGAGGTGCGGGCCAGCCGCTGGAGGGCGTCGGCGCGCACCGGCCCGGGGTCGGCCAGGTCGCTGCGGGTCACGGCGAGGACGGCGTGCCGTACGCCGAGCGCGTCGAGGATCGCCAGGTGTTCCTCGGACTGGGGCTGCCAGCCCTGGTCGGCGGCGACCACGAACAGCACGGCGGGCACGGGGCCGACCCCGGCCAGCATGGTGGCCACGAACTTCTCGTGCCCGGGTACGTCGACGAAGGCGAGGTGTTCGCCGTCGGCGTCGAGCCGGGTCCACACAAAGCCGAGGTCGAGGGTGAGCCCCCGGCGCCGCTCCTCCTCGTAGCGGTCGGGCTCCATCCCGGTCAGCGCCCGTACCAGGGCCGACTTGCCGTGGTCGACGTGTCCCGCGGTGGCCAGCACGCGCATGGCCCGCCTACCTTTCCGCCGCCGACCGCACGGCGTCGGCCAGCCGTTCGTCGTCCTCCTCGGGCACCGCCCGCAGGTCCAGCAGGCACCGCCCGCCCTCCAGCCTGCCCACGACCGGCACCGGGCCGGTGCGCAGTACGGCGGCGTACGGCTCGGGCAGGGACAGTGCGGCGCTG
The DNA here is from genome assembly GCF_001906585.1 of Streptomyces kebangsaanensis. Classification (GTDB taxonomy): domain Bacteria; phylum Actinomycetota; class Actinomycetes; order Streptomycetales; family Streptomycetaceae; genus Streptomyces; species Streptomyces kebangsaanensis. The sequence continues at coordinate 3,881 of NZ_JUJA01000149.1, forward strand.
GGCAGTGTCACGCCGGGCGCGCCGCCACCTCCGACCGTGGCGGCGCAGGCGACGGCCCGGACGTCGGCGCCGGTGGCGCCCAGCGCGGTGNNNNGCCGTTCGGCGCGGCGCATGAGCCGGTCCGCGTCGGCGGTGAGAGCCGCGGCGGTGGGGGTCTCGGGGCCCGTGAGGGTCGCCTCCAGGGCGGCCAGCGTGAGCTTGTCCACCCGCAGGGCGCGGGCCAGGGGGTGCCGGGACAGGGTGCGCACGAGGTCCGCGTCACCGAGGAGCAGTCCGCACTGGGGGCCGCCGAGCAGCTTGTCCCCGCTGGCGGTCACCAGGGCCGCGCCGGCCCTCAGTCGGCTCTCGGCGTCCGGTTCCTCGGGCAGCAGCGGGTGGGGGGCGAGCAGCCCGGAGCCGATGTCGACGACCACCGGCACGTCCAGCGCCGCCAGCTCTCGGACGCCGGCGGCGCGGGTGAAGCCGGTGATGCGGAAGTTGGAGGGGTGCACCTTCAGGACGAAGGCCGTCTCCGGGCCGATGGCGGCGGCGTAGTCCTCGGCGGTCGTACGGTTCGTGGTGCCGACCTCGCGGAGCCGGGCCCCGGTGGAGACCAGCAGGTCCGGCAGCCGGAAGCCGTCCCCGATCTCCACCATCTCGCCCCGGCTGATGACGATCTCCCTGCCCGCGGCGAGGGCGGTGGCGGCGAGGGCGAGGGCGGCGGCGCCGTTGTTGACGACGTGCGCCGCCGCGGCGGACGGCACCCGGCCGCGCAGCGCGTCCAGGGCGGTGCGGCCCCGGCGGGCCCGTACCCCGGTCCGCAGGTCCAGCTCGACGTCCGTGGGTCCGGCGGCGTCCTGCACGGCCTGCCGGGCCGCCGCGGACAGGGAGGCCCGGCCGAGGTTGGTGTGCAGCAGCACCCCGGTGGCGTTGATCACCGGGCGCAGCCCGCCGGCCGCGCGCGGCAGCAGCGCCACGGCGGTGTCCGCCACCTCCTCGGGGTCGAGGGCGCCGTGACGTGCCCGCTCCTGGGCCTGCCGGACCGCGGCCTTGACCGGTCCGGGCCCGAGCCGGGCCACCGCGTCCACCAGGCGCGGGTCCCGCAGTACGGCGTCGGTACGGGGGATCCGCCGCCGGACGTCGCTCACCTGCCCCATGACCTGCTGTTCCATCCGGCCCCTCCGTCCCCGGCGCGACCTCGCGGCTGTCCCGGCACGCCCATCGTCTCCCGGCGCCCGGGGCCGTCCGCACGACACGCCGTACCGCACCACCGGGCAGCCGCTCGTGTACCCGGGCTGCGGCACGGGAACCCGCACAGGTCCTGGCCGCTCCGTCGACGGCGGGAGTGAAGAGGTTCCGGATGAAGAACAGGGGACGCGTGCGGTGGATCTTCGACGGCCGTATCGCCGGAATCGGCACGGCCTCCGGTACGCGTCTCGTCCTGGGCTGCTGGACGCACTCGCCGTTCGGCCCGTTCGCCGACGTGATGGCCGAGCGGCGCGACGGGCATCGTCTGCTGCTGGCCCCCGACCGCAGGACGGCGCGCTTCGTCGCCGCCACCTACTCCTTCGACGAGGTGCGCGTCGAGCCGGTCCGGGTGACGGTCCGAGGTGACCACTGGACCGTCACCTCCGACTCGCTGACCCTGCGTTTCACCACCGGCCGGCGGGGTCCGCCGGGGCTCGCGCTGCGCGCCGTGCCACGGGTGCTCGCCACCCGTCCGCGCTGGATCGAGGCGGTCGGCCTGCCCGCACGCCTGCTGCGGGGCGTGCGCACCTGCGGCACGGCCGGCGGCGGGCGCCACGAGTGGTACGGCGCGCGGGACCTGCGGCCGGTCAGGGACGCCGGCGCCGTCCTCGAGGGCGAGGACCTGGGACCGCCGGCGCCGGTCGTACCGCCCGTGCGCTTCGGTTTCGGGTCGACCCCGCGCAGGCCCTGCCTGGTGCGCGTCACCACTCTGGTGGGGTGACGGATCCCCGCTTGCCGCCTGCTCCCGTCGGGTCCCCTCTCTCCGGCACCGGCCCGCTCACCCGGCCTCGTCCTCGACGCGCAGGCGCACCTGCTCCTCCAGGCGGCGCAGGCTGCTGTCGAGGGCGTCGCGGGCGGCTCGTTCGCCCGGGTCGTGCGTGTCGTCGAAGAACGACAGGTGGACGGTCACCTCACTGGCCCCGCTGCCGATGCCGGCGACCTGGAGCCAGCCCGCGTAGCCGCCCTGCTCGCGGGTGCCCCACTCGATGCGCATCTGGTCGCGTTCGGCGCGCAGCAGGGCGGAGGTGTCCTGGTCGATGCGGTCCTCGTGCACGGTGACGGCGGGCGGCTCCTCGGGGTGCACGTGCAGGTCACCGGGCAGCCAGGCGTCGAGCCGGGCGACGTCGGCGGCCTGGTCGAAGACCTGCTCGGGCGCTGCGGGCATGGTGCGTGAGCGTTCGTACTCGGTCACGGCGGCACCGTTCCTCCGTTCGGGGGTCGTACCTCGATCGCGTGCCCCCTCCTGCGCGGCCGAAAAGCCCCGCTCCGGGGCGGGGCGTCAGGGAGGGGCGGGGCGCAGGGCGCGCAGGACCGCCCAGACGACCGAGACGAACGGGACGGCGACGACGGCGCCGATGATGCCTCCGACGATGCTGCCCGCGATGACGGAGACGGCGACGACGAGGGGGTGCAGACGGACCGCCCAGCTCATGACCAGGGGGTGGAGCAGGTGCCCTTCGATCTGGCCGATGACGACGATCAGGGCGAGCACGGCCAGCGCGACGAGCGGGCCGCGCCCGGCGAGGGCGACCACCGTGGCCACGCCGAGCGCGATCGGTGACCCGACCAGCGGCACGAACGTGGCGAAGAACTCCAGCAGCATCAGCGGCAGCGCGAGCGGTACGCGCAGCACCAGCAGGGCGGCACCGACGAGTACGGCGTTGCTGGCGGCCACGATGATGATGCCGCGGGTGTATCCGGCGAAGGTCCCCCAGGCCGCCCGCCCCGCCCGGTCCCACACCGGCCGGGCCCCGCCGGGCAGCAGCTCGTCGCTCACCCACCGCCAGAGTTTCTCGCCGGAGTGGATGAAGAAGACGGACGAGAAGAGCGCGAGGGCGCCCGCCGTGACCAGTTCGACGAGCCGGGTGAAGCCGCTCAGGGCCGTGCTGAGCAGGCCGGCGCGGTGGGCGGACAGGTAGGACAGGACCTGCTTCTGCAGACCGGTGAGGGTGCCCGGGCCGATCCGGAACGG
>NZ_JUJA01000149.1:7125-9244 GCF_001906585.1 Streptomyces kebangsaanensis
GCCAGCTTCGCCGACTCCCCCGCCACCACGCTGCCCACGAGGACGAAGAGGGCGAGCAGGGCGAGCAGGCTGCCGACCAGGGCGACGGCGACGCTGAGCGGCCGTGGCAGGAGGCGGTTCAGCAGGTCGGCCAGGGGGCGCAGGACCGCGGTGACGACCAGGGCCAGGAAGACGGCCGTGGCGATGAGCTGGAAGCGGCCGAGGACGGTGAAGACGCCGTAGACGACGATGCCGACGAGGACGAGCCGCCAGGCGTAGTCGGCGGCGACGCGCAGCCAGGGGACCGGGTGCTCGGCCTTCACGGCGGCGGGAGCGGGCCGCCTCCGCGGCGGGAGGCGTACGGAGTGCGCCGGACGGCTGCCCAGCACGGCGCCGCCCGTCCGGCGCCCGCGGCCCCGCCCGGACGCCGGACCACCCGCATCCGTCACCGCGCCTCCCGTTTCCGACCGGCCGTCACGTCGGGACCGTCGCCACGCCGGCTGTGACGGTCGTATCCAGAGCACGGTAAGGGCCGGCGGAGCGGGGGCACGGGTGCGGTTCGCCCGGTCGGGCGGTCGTCGGGGGCGTCGGGGGGAACGGGTGCCCGTCCGGCGTACGGCGCCGCGCGCGGCCGGGGACCGCGGGAGCTCGGCCTGTCACGGCGGGGTCTCCTCCAGCAGGTCGGGGCCGTCGTCGCGTACGTTGTTGACGGCCGGGGAGACGGGCCGGGTGCCGAGGTGCCCGCCCGCCGGGGCTCAGCAGTTCCCGCAGCTCCTCGGGGTCCTGGTGACGGGGGTCGGGCCAGGCGTCGTAGTGGTCCGGAGTGAGGGCGAGCGGCATGCGGGGGTGGACGCGGCCGGCGGCGTCGGTGGCCTCGGTGGTGATGATGGTGCAGGTCGTCAGCCGGGCGGCGGGGTCGTCGTCCCGTTCGGCCTCCGGGTCGCGCCAGTACTCGTACAGTCCGGCGAACGCCGTCGGCCGGCCGTCCTCGGGGCTGATGAAGTACGGCTGCTCGCGGGTCCTGCCGGTTGTCCCGGACGCGACCTGCCGCCCTTCGCAGAAGCCGTCGGCGGGCAGCGGGCAGCGGCGTTCGGCGAAGGCGCGGCGGAAGGCGGGCTCCTCGTGCACGGTCTCGGCCCGTGCGTTGATCAGCCTGGCGCCGATCCGCTCGTCCTTCGCCCAGGACGGGACCAGTCCCCAGCGCAGCGGTCGCAGCGCCCTGTGCGCGGAGGCGGCCTCACGGTCCTCCCGCGGGGAGCGTTCCGGTACGGCCCACACCCGGTTGGTCGGGGCGACGTTCCAGCTGGGCTCCAGCGCCTCCTCCGGGCACCACTCGGTGACCCCGAAGTGCTGGACCAGCTCCTCGGGGCCGCGGGTGGAGACGTAGCGACCGCACATGGGACCCCATCCGGGAAAGGTCACATTTACGTATCGGACATACCGCACTTCAATCTTCACACGAGGCACACACGTTCGCTAAGTTGACGTCCAGGCCGCACGATTGCCTCCGGCGAGTCCCGTCGGATCGTGCGGCCTCCGCCGAGTCCGGTACGCCCCCCACGGCATCCGGAGCCGGGGACCCGACCGGCATCGGGGTGAATCGGCTCAACCGTCCCTCCGGACAAGGGCCGTAGGGCACGCCTTCCGCAGAACGTCCGCCCGAACCCGACAGCTGACTCGGCAGGCGGCCTATGGAAGGAGTGCGTCTTCCTTGGCGCCGGAACGACCGAGCGACGACAAGCCCAGTCGCGCTGAGGTGCAGCAGCGGATCAGCAGCCTCTACGACCAGGCGGAGAACGCCACGGGCAACTTCAACGCCACCCGCGCGATGAGCAAGAGCGGGCGTGCGCGGGGTGGTTCCCGGGGCTCCGATGCGGCCCCTGACCAGGTGGCCAGGCAGTGGTTCGACGTGGCGCGCGCCCAGCTGGGCCCGATCGTTCCGGCGGTCCTGCCGCCCGACCGCATGCCGAGCCGGGCCAACTCCCGTACGGAGAAGCCGAGCAGGCGTCCGGCGGATGTTCTGGAGGGGCTGGGGCTGGAGGGCAAGCCGCCCCGGCTGGAGCTGTCCGCGGGTGCGGCGCAGGCCGGGCCGGCACCCGAGCTCCCGGCCGTCGCGGCGGCCCCGCCGGTGCGGGAGTTG
>NZ_JUJA01000149.1:9256-9872 GCF_001906585.1 Streptomyces kebangsaanensis
CCACGTCGGCCGCTCCTGTCGCGGAGCTCACCAGCCGTTCCATGGAGCCCCAGCCGACCGGCACCATGGAGGCACTGGCTCCCCGCACCACGGAACCCCAACCGACCGGCACCATGGACACACTCACCAGCCGATCCATGGAACCCCAGCCCACCAGCACCCTGGAGGCACTGGCTCCCCGCACCACGGAACCCCAGCCCACCGGCACCATGGACACACTCACCAGCCGATCCATGGAACCCCAGCCCACCAGCACCCTGGAGGCACTGGCTCCCCGCACCACGGAACCCCAGCCCACCGGCACCATGGACACACTCACCAGCCGATCCATGGAACCCCAGCCCACCGGCACCATGGACACACTGACCGCCCGCTCCATGCAGGCCCAGCCGGCCAGTGCCGCGAACCCGCCCACCGGCACCATGGACATACTCGCCCCCCGGGCCACGGAACCCCTGCCCACCGGCACCGTGGAACCCCGGCCCACCGGGGTCTTGGACGCGCTGACCAGCCGGTTCATGCAGCCTCCGCCCACCGGCACCATGGACGTGCTCGCCACCGGCACCACGGAGTCCCGGCCCACCGGGCCGATCGAGTCACCGGCCGGCGGGCCCCT
>NZ_JUJA01000149.1:9932-13155 GCF_001906585.1 Streptomyces kebangsaanensis
AGCCGGTGCCGGGGGCGCCCAAGGGCCGGTCGCAGGCCAAGCTCACCCGGGCCCGCGAGCTGCTGTCCCGGCACACCGCTCAGCAGGGAGCGGCACAGTGGCAGCAGCACTCCACCGGGCTGTTCGACACCACTCCGCCCCTGGACGGGAACTCGCTCTTCGACGCCAGCCAGACCGCCGGCCAGGCAGCGGCCGTGGACAACTCCGCCGCCTCCGCCGCTCCCCCCGGCCTCGCCGGGACACCGGCGGCCTACGAGAGGAAGGCCGCCAAGGCGCTCGAGTTCGCCCGCGCCCAGATCGGCAGGCCGTGCGTCTGGGGGGCGACCGGACCGGAGTCGTACGACTGCTCGAGCCTCACCCAGGCCGCCTGGCGGGCCGCCGGAGTGGCGCTCCCCCGCGCGGCCTTCGAGCAGGCCGGCTCCGGCGCACCGGTCGAACTCGCCGACCTCCAACCCGGCGACCTGGTCTTCTTCTACAGCGAGGTCAACCACGTCGGCCTCTACTCCGGCAACGGCACCATGGTCCACGCCCCGAGCCCGGGAGCCTCGATACGCGAGGAGTCGATCTTCTTCGCCGGCCCGCAGGCCATCCACAGTGCGGTACGGCCCGCCTGAGCCGCCCCGGGCCTCCCCCTGTCGGGCAGCTTGTCGCATGAGCGGAGGCCTCCGTTCGAGGGGTGTCCTCACCCGATGCGGTGAGGCGCCGGAGCACGACGCGTACGCGGGGGGCGTACGCGCCGTTTGCTCCGGCATGGACAGTACTTCTCGGGCCGTGGAAACGGCCGGCGGGCCCTGCGACCACCCGTCCCCCGTCCGCCCGCGCCACCTGTACCCGGGCGCACCCGAACGCGAGCCCGGGACGCCGCTGCTGCGGCCGTGGGGCGTCGGGTCCGGCGAGCTCCCGCGGGGAGCGTCGGCCGGAGCGCCGCCCAAGGTGCCCGCGGTGCCCGTGCCCCGTGGGCTCCCGGGCCTGTGAGGCCGGCCGGGGAGACCGCCGGACCGCTCGGGGCACCGCTTGCTCACGGCCCGGTGACGGCGGCATCACGACGGTGGGCGGGGGCGTCGTCCGGAGCCGGGCATGTCGTCGAGCGCGGGGTGGAAACGTGGGAGGACGGCGACTGCCCCTGGCGGCACTCACCGTGGTGGCCGCGCTCATGGCGGCGCCGGCCTGACGCCGCGGCCGTCCCCCGCCGCGCGGGCTTCCGGGTCGTACCCGTATGCGGTCCCCGTCCGGGCAGGAGTGACATGCGCCCCCGTACGGCGCGGCGACGGCGACCGGGCCAGTGGCGGCGGGCCGCCGGCCGGCATGACACCGGACCGGAGGACGCCATGTCCGGGACCGAGACCCACCGGATGCCACCGCGGCACCGGACGACGCCCTCGCGAGGGCCCTCGCCGACGCCGTACGCGCACCGGTCTCAGGTCCGGAAACCGATGTGCACGTGGTCGTGGTGGGTGGCGTCGCTGAAGAACTGGTCCGGGGTGCCGCCGCCGGACAGGAGGACGGGGCCGCCCACGTTGTAGGAGCCGGCCGCCGCCGCGTCCCGCATGAAGCGTTCGACGAGGGAGCGGGGCGTGGCCGGGTCCACGACCGCGTGGCCGTCGATCTGCCACACGTCGAAGGCGCGTCCGCGCGGGTGGTCGCTGGGACGGCTGGTGCCGAACACCTCCAGCGGGTGCCCGGAGCGGACCACGCTGACGTACATCCGGTACGTCCCCGCCAGGATCGGCATCGCGGTGAGCACGCCGGCGTGGACCCGGCCGCTGTTCAGGTCGGCCCGTGCCGCGGGCGGCAGCGCGATCCGGGTGTCGTCCAGCACCCGGTGCACGCCGGCCGGCGGCGAGGGCAGCGGCGCGCCCGGGTGGGCCGGGTGCAGAGCGGTGACGGTCCATCCGGTGCCGGACCGCGCCAGCCGTACGTCGACCGTCGTCCCGCCCGCGCGGACGGCACCGCCGTGCCGGGTCCACTGCCGGCACACCACGAGCACGCTCGCCGAGTCGGCGAGGATCCCGCCGTACTGGGCGTCCACCACCTGCAGCACCGCCTCGTCGGCGGACGGCAGCAGCGGCCCCGCCTGGGCCACGAGGGCGGTCGGCAGACGCAGCGCGGCCACTCTGGCCCGCGCCGCGGGCGCGCCGTCCCTGCCGCCGGCCCAGGCGCCGATCGCCTCGACGAGCTCGACCGCGCGCCGTTTCACCTCGGGGTGGACCTCGGCGGACATGGGGTGCCAGGGGGTGGTGCGGGGGAGGGTTCCCGCCGTGCCCGACGCGGAGGCGCCGGAGGCGGAGGCGCCGGAGGCGGAGGGGGTCGGCCTCGGTCCGGGCACGGCGCTCGTGCAGCCCGCCGCCCCGAGCAGGGCTCCCGCCATGCCCAGCAGTACGGCCCGGCGCCCGACCGGGCGTGCCGCGAACTCGGGCCCATGGGTCATGCCGTCCAGTGTCCGCCCCGCGTACGGCGGCTGCCCGGCGGGCGGGGCGGCCGGTTCGTGTCGGCGGCGCGGGCGCCGGGAGGGAAGGCGTCCGGCCCTGTCCGTCAGGGCCGGGGGCGCGGGCGGGCCGCGATCACGGCGATGCCGTCGTCCGCGCGGCCGGCTCCCGCGCCACCGGGGGCGCCGCCCGGAATCCCGTCCAGAAGTTCGTCCAGGAGTGCGCCGACGTCCTGGCCGGGCCGTACCCGCAGGGCGGCCAGACGGCCGAGCGAGGTGTCGACGTCCTCGCCGCGCCGCCCGATCAGCCCGTAGGTGAACATCACCAGTGTGTCGTCCGGCGCGAGGGGCAGGCCGGCCGCCCGATAGGCGCTGCCGCCGGTGCCGAGGGGAGGGCCCACGGGCAGCGCGACCGGGGCGGCGGTGCCGTCGGCGCGGACGACGACCGGGGGCGGGTGTCCCGCGCCGGCGAGCAGGGCCGTGCCGTGCGCGGAGTCCAGCAGGGCCAGCAGGCAGGTCGCGGGGCGGCGGCCGCTCTCCGTGGACATCGTGGCGTCCAGCCGGCGCAGGACGCCGTGCGGCGCGAGGTCGGTGGAGGCGATGTACCGCAGCAGGGAGCGGTAGGCGTTCATGTCGACCGCCGCGTCCAGGCCGTGCCCCATGACGTCGCCGGCGACCAGCAGGGTGCGGCCGGAGTGCAGGTGTACCGTCTCGCACCAGTGGCCGCCCACCGGCCCGGGCGACCAGCGGGTGGCGAGGTCCACGTCGGGACGGGGGCGTCCGGGACCGGCGGGCAGC
>NZ_JUJA01000149.1:13231-16187 GCF_001906585.1 Streptomyces kebangsaanensis
CCGGGCCGCGTAGTGGACGGCCGCCGTCTCGTCGTCGTCGAAGAGGTGCCCGGCGCGCAGGGCGAGGGCGACGCCGTGGACCCGGTTCCGGGTCAGCAGCGGCACCGAGAGGGTGGCCAGGCCCGTGCCCCTGCCGGGTGTGAAGGAGGCGGTGATGGGGTGGCCCGCGTCCAGGGCGCGCACGGAGACGTTCTCGCGCGGGCCCTTCCCCAGGCTGTCCAGGAGGTCGCGCCGGCCGGCCACGGCGGCCGGCCGCAGGGACTCGCCCGGTTCGCGGCGGCCCTCCTGCGAGCCGTAGAGGTCGACGGTCGCGGAGTCGCACACCTCCTCGACCAGGAACGCGGCGAGTTCGGCCGCCGTCCTGCGGTCGTCGAGGGTCGTGCCGATCGCGGAGAGCGCCCGCTCCGCCCGTACGAAGCGGTCCGCGGCAGCGCTCCCGGGGCCCGACACCAGGTCGCCGTCCACGACCACCCCTTTCTGCCACCGTGCGTCCTCATCCCAGCACTGCGCGAGGGCGTCGGCGGGGAGCGACCCGCGGTGGCGGACGGGACCGGAGCGGATTCCCGCCGGGGTGAGGGGTGGTGCGCAGTGCGGCGGTGCGACCCCTCGCCGGTTTCACGAAGTCCTGGCATCGAAGTCCTGACATCATGGCCAACGACCCCCTGGCCGTGGCCGGACGTCGACGAGAAGTGAGGGCAGCGTGGCAGAGACCGAGGGACCGGCGGTGCCCGAGCGGCTGCTGATCACCCGTACCACGGCCGACGACGGCACCCGTGTCGTGGCCGTCGTGGGAGAGGTCGACCTCGACGGCAGCGCGCGGTTCCGCGACACGCTGCTGTCCTGCCTGGAGGGCGCGCCCGGCACGGTGGTCGACCTCAGTGGTGTGACCTTCATGGACTCCAGCGGCATCAACGCCCTCATCACCGCCCACCAGGTTGCCCGGGCGGGCGGCACCCGGCTGCGGCTGGCCGCACCGCAGGAGGCGGTGCTGCGGGTGCTGCAGCTCGTCGGCGTGGACACGCTCATACCGTGCTACGCCGGTCTCGACGCGGCCCTCTCCGCCTGACCCGCCGTGAGGTGCCGGCCGGGTCGGGCCGTCCTGTACACCTGCCGGGTGTTGGGGCGCGGCGCCGGCCGGTGGCGGGCGGCGGGTCCCTCGGCGAAGGCGCGCAGCAGGTTCTCGGTGGTCCGGGTGACGAAGACGCGGGTGCGGGCGTCCATGCCGTGGTCGCGGCCGCCCTCCGGGGTGCCGGCCATCAGCGCCTCCACCCAGCGCATGGTGCCGGTGGCGAAGACGCCCGCCCCGCCGGGCGCCGTGTAGTACGCCGAGTCGCTGTGGCTGCGGTCGCCCGCGCACACCAGCGGCGAGTGGGCGGTGATCTCCAGCGGTTCGGGGACGGGCGCGCCCGGGGTGACCCGGTCGTACTCCACTCCGACCAGGTGGTCGAAGCTCTCGCCGGGGCGGACGCCCGTGCCCTCGTACAGCCAGTGGTCCGCCGCGTGCACGACGTGGGGCGCGTCCACCGGGTAGCCCTCGTAGAGCACTCCGGTGAGGGACGACTCGGGATCGGCGGCCGGTCCCTGGCGGAAGTCGGTGGTGACCAGGGCGGGCCGGGAGGGGTAGCAGGGATCGCTCCGGTAGGAGGACTTGTAGCAGACGACGGTCCGCTCGGCGCCCGGTTCTCCGTCCTCCAGACGGATCCGGCGGTAGCAGGTGTTGGCGCCGAGGAAGGCCACGTTGGTGCCCGCGTCCCGGGCCGCGGTGACGTGCCCCCGCTGCTGGGGCGTCCAGTACTCGTCGTGGCCCAGGCAGATCAGCGCGGTGGCTCCGCGCAGCACCCCGGGGTCGTGGTGCAGGTCGGTGCCGGTGGTGTACGCCAGGGGCAGGCCGAGGCGTTCGGCGAGGACCACGGCCGCCCACTCGTACACCAGGAACTTCTCGGCGCCGTTCGCGTCGTAGGGCCGGTCGAAGCTGACGGCGAGGGAGCGGGTGCGGTAGGCGCCGGAGGCGCCGTTGTAGAGGCTGGCACCGCCCCACCGGTTGTATGCCTGCCAGGTGGCCGGGGCGTGCAGGAGTACGGTGCGGCCGGCGCCGTGCGTGGAGCGCACGATCAGCGGGACGTACCGCTGGTGGCCGTGGTCGGCGTCGAGGCGTAGCAGGTAGGCGCCCTCGGGCCAGCCCTCGGTGCCGAGGGTGAGGGTGCGGGGCCAGTCCGCGCGGACGGTGCGGGTGGCGGACGGCGTGCGGGAGGCGGGGTGCACGCGTCCGCGCACCGGTTCGGAGCGCCAGACCAGCCGGGCGCCCCTCCCGCCGTACCAGCCGACGCGGTAGGCGGAGACGCGGAAGGAGGACGCCGTGGTCGACACGTGCAGGCCGCACTCCTGGCCCGGGGTGACACTCACCCGGTCGGTGTAACCGGCCACCGCGTCCGGCGGGCCGAGGGAACCGACCCGCCAGTCGTGGGCGCCGGACCGGTCCCGCTCCGCCTCCGGGCGGTGGCTGTCCGCGGCACGGGGCGGCCGACGGGCGGCCGTGTGGGCGCAGGCGGCCGTGCCGAGGCCGGCGCAGGCGCACAGGCCGAGGAAACTCCTGCGGCCGGGGCCGTGTCCCCGGCTCTCCCCGGCGGGCTTCTGTGACTCGTGCGGATTCACATGGCCTCCCTGGGTGTGGAGTGGTCCTCCCCGCGGGGGTTCATGGCGTGCCTTCGGCGAAGGTAGCGGCTGCGGCGGTGGGCCGCACGGGCGGCGGGCACCGAGCGTGACGGCTCCGCGGGCACGGCTGCGGGGCCGTCACGGACCCCGACGGTCCCGACGGCCCCGCGAGAGGGTGGGTCCTTGTGCGGCCGGACCTCAGCCGGTCTTGCCGCGGCCGGACAGCGCGTCCCGGATCCGGTCGACCATTCCGGCGCCGGGTGCGAGGAGCTTCTGCGCGGTCGGCGTGTGCGGTGTGGCGGGG
>NZ_JUJA01000149.1:16241-34593 GCF_001906585.1 Streptomyces kebangsaanensis
GAGCCGGTCGAGCTCCTCCTTGCCGGCGGTCTGCCGCAGCTGGGGGAAGAGGTTCTGTTCCTCGTCGGTGACGTGCTCGCGGATCTCCCGCATCAGACGGCCGATGAGCTGGTCGAACCGCGGGTCGTCCGCCCCGCAGCCCTCCAGGTCCTTCATGGTCCGCTCCGCCTCCGAGTGGTCCTGGAGCTCCTTGTCGGCGATCGAGTCGCCGTCCGGCAGGTACTGGCGCACCGCCGGATACAGGTGCATCTCCTCGGCCACGGAGTGGCGGACCAGCTCGATGGTGGCCTGGTCGGCCAGGTCCTTGCGCCGTTTGTCCCCCGGCGGGAGGGCTTCGATCTGCGCGAAGATCTCCTCCACCTCGCGGTGGTCGGTGGTCAGTTCCTGAATGACGTCTCCGCCGTGTCCCATGGCAGGGCTCCTTGCAGTTGGGGGGTGGTGGTCCTACCGGTGGGCCGTCCGCCGGGTTCCCGCGCCGGACGGCGGCACACCGCCGAGTACGGGGGCCGGTCCGGCGGATGCCGTGCGCCCGCGCCTCCTGCGCGGCGGGCGGCGCCGTGCTGGGCGGCGGATCGGGCCGCCCATCGGCGCACCGGACCGTCTACCCGGGGCGGCCTGTCCCATGCGCCGGGTCCCGGGGAGGGCGGTCCTCAGGCGCTCGTGCCGCCCGCGCGTGCCGAGGCCGCGACGGAGTCCGGGTCCGCCCGTGCGTCCCCACGGCCGTGGCCCATGCGCGACCGACCCCGACCGACGCCGGGACCCCGCCGACGAAATCCCCCGAAGCGCGGTCCGGCGCCACACACCGGACCGGCCGACCGGAGCCGACAGCCTGCACCGCAAGGCGGAAGGCCGGCAGACCCATGGCCCCGGTCGTGCACGTGGGACGAGGCGTGACGGGAATCCGGGTCGGCGCGGCCGGGCGTGGGCCGCGGCTCATGGCCGGGGTCGACGCGGTTCCAGTTCCGGTGGGTGCCGGGGAGCGGGCGGGACGACGGCCCCGCAGCGTGGGCGGACGCGGCGCACGGCGTCGGCCGCGCCGCCCGGTTCCGGCTGGGCGTCGGACCATGGCACGCCCGCGAACCGGGTCGGTCGGGAGCGGTGCCGGGACAGACCGCACACCCTCTGGTTCGCGCCCTGCTCCCAGGCGTGGACCTCCCCGGCGGGCAGCCGGCGGCCGTCCTCCTCGTCCCACCACTGACCAGAGGCCGCCACCGCGCAACGCCGGGTTCCCGCCATCGGCTCCGGGGTCCCCACCCGGTCGCCGGTATGCGGGACGCGCGGTACGTGGTTGCATTCGTCGGGCACGGGAACCCGGGCGAACGCCGCACACACCTTCACCCTCGGAGAGAGCAATGAGTCTGCTGCGCGTGGTCGGTCGTCCCCTGCTCGCCTCCATGTTCGTCACCGGAGGCCTCGAGTCCGTTCGCAACCCCGAGGCGGTGACCCCGCTCGCCGAGCCCGTCGTACGGCGGATCAGGGAGCGCGTGCCGGTGCTGCCGGAGCGCACCGAGCAGTGCGTGCGGCTCAGCGGCGGCGTCCAGGTCGTCGCGGGTGTGCTGCTGGGTCTGGGCCGCTTCCCCCGGCTGTCCGCGCTGGCCCTCGCCGCCACCCTGGTGCCCACCACCCTGGCCGGTCACCGGTTCTGGGAGGCGGAGGACGAGGCCGGGCGCACCCAGCAGCAGATCCACTTCCTGAAGAACGTGTCCATGCTGGGCGGTCTGCTGATCGCGGCCGACGACACCGGCAGCGCGCCGTCCCTGCTGTGGCGCGGCCGTCACGCGGGCCACGAACTGCAGCGTGACGCCCGCCTGGTGCGCCGCTCCGTCCAGGCCACGGCTCGTCCGGCCGCCGCGGTCGGCGGCATGCGCGCCAAGCTGTCGGCCTGACCGGATGCGACCGGATCGACCGGGCCGGCCGGCCCGGTCCTACGAGGGGACACGCGATGCACCGACACACCCGCTCCCGAACACGCCCGCCGGTGTTCACCGCGCGGTCCGGTCACGACCTGCTCGGCATCTACCTCAACGACCATCTGGCCGGCGCGACCGCGGGCACGGAGCGGTCCCGCCACCTCGCCACGGCCTGCCGGGGCACCGAGATCGGCGACGCGATGGCCCCGCTCGCGGCCGGGATCGCCGAGGACCGCCGGAGCCTGGTGGGGATCATGCGCCGGCTGGAGGTACCGGTCCGGCGCTACAAGGTGTACGCCGGGCTCCTCGGCGAACGCGCCGGGCGGCTGAAGAGCAACGGCGCGCTGGTACGGCGCTCTCCGCTCAGCTCCCTGCTGGAGCTGGAGCTGCTGCGGATCGGCGTGCAGGGCAAGGCGTGCGCCTGGGAGGTGCTCCGAGGGCTCGCCGACCGCGACGCGCGCCTGGACCCGCAACACCTCGACGACCTGCGTGAACGGGCCCGGCGGCAGCTGCGCGTCCTCGAGGGGCTGCATGAGCTCCAGGCCGGGCAGACCTTCTCGCACGGATGATGCCGCTCGCGTCGAGCGTCTCGGAGACGCCGACGGGGCCCCCGCTCGTCGAGCGGGGGCCCCGCTGAGGCTCCTCGCGGTCCCGTCCGCGCCGGCCGGATCAGTCCTTGAAGGTGTCCTTGGCCTTCTCCTTGGCCTGGCGGAGGTCGCCCTTGGACTTCTCGGCCTGTCCCTCGGCCGTCATGCTCTCGTTGCCCACGGCGCGACCCACCGTCTCCTTGGCCTTGCCCTTCATCTGTTCCTTCTTGGCCTTGGCCTTCTCGTCACCAGCCACTGTCGCTCACTCCAAGCCTGAATCGACGTCGGTGTTCAGTGCTCCGGGTGCTCGGCAAGGCGGTGGTCAAACCTCCCTTCGCGTTCTTCGGTGCCGCTGAGCGCCCGGCGGGTACCCGGGGCGGGCAGCCGTCCGAAGGGAGCGTCGCCATGTCCGTGCCGCTGACCGTCGACGCCCGCGAGCGGGGACTGACCGGTGACGGGACCACCAACGACCAGCCGGCGTTCCAGCGTGCGGTGGACGCGCTGGGCGCGGCGTGTGCCGCGGACGGCCGCCCGCGTGTCCTGTACGTCCCCGCCGGGCGGTACCTGATGCTCGACGAGCCCACCGTCTGGCGCAGCGGCGTCTCCCTGGTGGGCGCGGGGCGCGGCGCCACCTGCTTCGTCCTGCGCAACCCCGGCAACCGTACGACGCCCGTACCGCTGACCTGGTTCACCACCGCCCAGCACGGCGCCGGCCGGGACAACCACCTCGCGGACATCACCTTCGCCCACTTCGAGATCGACGGTTCGGGCGTGACGAACGAGGAGTACGATCCGCTGGCCAAGGGCCTCGGCCTGCAGTACGTGCTGCGCGGCCGCTTCACCGACCTGTACGTCCACGACACGGCGGCCACCGGCTTCGGCTGCGACTTCCTCCAGGACACGGTGGTGGAGGGGGTGCTGGCCCAGCGGTGCGGGCGGCAGGACAGCGGCGAGCAGATGGGCGGTGCGGGCATCGGGATCGGCGTGGGCGGCTGGGGCCGGGTCGAGCGGCTGACGGTCACCGCGTGCACCACGACCGGCAACGGCACCAACGGCATCTTCGTGGAGCTGCAGAACGAGGAGTGGCCGCCGCCCCGCGGCATCCGCATCACCGCCTGCCACGCCGAGGACAACCGCTTCGGCATCTCCGACTGGGGTGCGGACGGGCTGCTGGTCACCTCCTCGACCATGCTGGGCAACCACCAGGCCGGGTTCGACGTGTCCTCCCAGGGCACCACTCGCATCGGCGGCCGGGGCGGCATCGTCACCGGCTGTGTGATCGACGGCAACGTCCGCGACGGGATCGGGCTGGGCAACACCCCGGGGCCGTACGCCTTCCGCGGCAACCGCGTCAGCAACAACGGCCGGTACGGCTACTGGGAGCACAACCTGGCCGGCGGGGACGAGGAGCCGGCCGGGGAGGTCGTGCTGGAGGCCAACGACATCCGGGACAACGCCCTGGACGGCATCCGTGTCGATGCGCCGATGAGGGACGCCGCGGTGCTGGACAACCGGATCCTCGGCAACGGCCGCCGCGCCGCCGGGGCCGTGGAGGGCGGCGGTGACGGCGTGTCCTTCTCCGCGCTCTCGCTGACCGACGAGAAGGCCGACTGGCCCGCGGACGGGCATCGCGGCAAGGAGGTGTCGGTGGGCGGGCGGACGGCCGTGGTCGCCTTCAACACCTCCACCGAGCTCGCCCTGGTGCCGGTGCGGCCCGGCGCGGACACCGCCTGGCCGGACGGCGTGCCCGAGGCGGGCTCCCCCTACCGGCTGCCCGCCGCTCCCGGGCTGCGCGCCGGACTGACGGTCGCTGCCCCCGTGACACGGCCGCAGATGCACGGCAACCGGATCGGGAACGGCGCGCGGGCCGGCGCCCAGACCCACGGCATGCGGATCACCCGGGACGGCGAGTGGTCCGGCGGCCGCGTCTCCGACAACGACCTGAGCGGCAACGCCCGCGCGGCCACCCGCTTCGACACCCCGCCCACCGGGGGACGGTGGCGCGACAACGACGAGTGACGACGCCCGGCGGAACGGACAAGGGGCACGGGGTGCCGGTCCCGTCAGCCGTGGCCCGCGTGGGAGTGCTCGGTACGGATCTGTCGCGGACCGTGCCGGTCCCGGTGGTGCCGGTCGCGGCGCCAGTCGAGGAGCGCGACCGCCAGGGCCGCCAGCAGGGCCACGAGGGCGGAGGCGACGGAGAGGGTCACGGCGGTGCGGTAGTTCCTCCCGTCCGCCGCGAGCACCATGTAGTAGAGGCCCGGCAGGGCCGCCGTTCCCACCGCGCCGCCCAGGCGCTGCCCCGTCTGCAGGGCGCCGCCCGCGGCCCCGGCCATCCGCACCGGCACGTCGCGCAGCGTCATCGTCACGTTCGGGGAGATGACGCAGCCGCTGCCCAGGCCGCCCACGAACAGCGCGGGCGCGGCGAGCCATGCCATCGTGCCCGGCGGCGCCGTACGCAGGACCAGTGCCGTGACGGCCAGCCCGGCCAGGACCGTCACCAGTCCCCAGACGGTCAGCAGCCGCCCGAACCGTTCCACCAGCCGGCCCGCGACCACCGCGGCGGCGGCCGAGNNGATCGCGAACGGCGTCACCGCGAGACCGGACCCCAGCGGCTCGTAGCCGAGGCCGTTCTGGAAGAACAGCGCGAACACCAGCCACACCCCGCTGAACCCCACGAAGTACAGCGCGCCCAGGGACGCGCCCGGGGCGTAGCCGCGGACGCCGGTCAGCAGCCGCGGATCCAGCAGCGGCTGTCCCTCACGCGCGGCGACCCGCCGCTCCCAGCGGGCGAAGACGGCCAGCAGCGCCGCCCCCACCGGGAACAGCCACCACAGTCGGCGCAGTCCCCCGCTCTCGGCGAACACCAGCGGCAGCATCAGGCTCAGCACGCCGGCGCCGAGCAGGGCCACGCCCGGCAGGTCGAGCCGTTCCCGGCGGCCGGGCGCCACCCGTGGCAGCAGCCGGATGCCCAGCAGCAGCGCGACCGCCCCGACCGGCACATTGACGTAGAAGATCCAGCGCCAGCCCTGGCTGCCGTGCGCCAGCGCCAGGATCAGGCCGCCGGTGACCGGGCCCACCGCGCTGGAGATGCCGACCGTGGCGCCGAACAGGCCGAAGGCCCGGCCGCGTTCGGCGCCGCGGAACATCTGCTGGATCAGCGCCGAGTTCTGCGGGGCGAGGCAGCCCGCGCAGGCGCCCTGCGCGATCCGGGCCACGACCAGCCAGGCGACCGTGGGCGCGGCGCCCGCCGCGGCGCTGCACAGCACGAAGCCGGCCAGGGCCCACAGGAAGATCCTGCGCCGTCCCACGGCGTCGCCCAGCCGGCCCGCCGGCACCAGGACGAGGGCGAACGCCAGGGCGTACCCGGACACCACCCACTGCACGGAGGCCGCCGAGGTGTTCAGGTCCCGCTGCATCGACGGCAGCGCCACGGCCACGATCGTCACGTCGAGCAGGCTCATGAACCCGGTGGCCAGCGTCACCCACAGAGCCTTCCAGCGCCCGGGGGCGGGCGTGCCCGCCGGATCGCCGGTGCGTCCGCCTGGCCGCGCGTCCCTGTTCACGAGGACTCCTCCCGGTCGCCGCCGGGGAACGTGACGCCCCGGCACCACACCATCACCGCCTTGTGCGGCGTCCGCTGGGCCGTACAGTGCCCGTTGACGCGAACAAGAGGATGAAACACGCGGGGTTCCCCGGGTCTTCCCGGCTTCAGCCGGAAAACGCTGGGTAGCCGTAGTCACGACAGAGAGCACAAACCGTAACCAGCTGCACAAACGGTACTCCTATGATCATCCCGCTGAGGAAGCCGGCATCGGATGAGCAGGAGCGGAACCGGTCCGCAGCCGCGCTGCGCTACGGCGCCACCTGGGTCACCGGTGCCGCCCGTACGGCCGACGCGCGGCGCGCCGTGCACGCCTTCCTCGTCCGCGCGGCAAGAACCGCCCACGCCCGCGTCACCGCGCGCGCCGAACAGAACGCCCAGCTCGTCGTGAGCGAGCTGGTCACCAACGCCGTACAGCACGCGCCGGGCCCCTGCGGCCTGACGCTGGAGCTGTCCGCCGACAGGGCCCGGCTGGACATCACCGTCTGGGACACCTCGCCCACGCTCCCGCTGCTCCACGAGCGCGACGGCACGCGTGTGGGCGGGCACGGGCTGTACCTGGTGCACGCCTGCAGCCGCGCGCTGACGGCCACGGCCGGGCCCGGCGGCAAACGGATCACCGCCGAAGTCGCCCTGTAGTCCGCGCGGTCCGCGGCGCGTATGCGCGTCCCCGCAGGGGGGTACTCCGGGTGGGTCCGGACAGCACCGTTCCCGTGAGACCACACAGACGGGCCCCGTCCCGTCGGGCAAGGACCACCATGGCCGCCTTCGACGCCGACGCCATCGACCTGCACTTCATCGGCAACGCGACGGTCCTGCTGCGCTACGGCGACCTGACCCTGCTGACGGATCCCAACTTCCTGCACCGCGGCGAGCACGCCCACCTGGGGTACGGGCTGATGAGCCGCCGCCTCACCGAGCCCGCCCTCGACCCCGGGCAACTGCCGCGCCTGGACGCCGTGGTGCTCTCCCACCTGCACGGCGACCACTGGGACCGCAGGGCGCGGCAGCACCTGGACCGCTCGGTGCCGATCGTCACCACACCGCACGCGGCCCGCCGGCTGCGCACCTGGCAGGGGTTCCGGCGGGCCGGGGGCCTGCGCACCTGGGAGTCCTGCGCCTTCCGGCAGGGCGACGCCCGGGTCCGGGTGACCTCCCTGCCCGGCCTGCACTCCCTGCAGCCCGTGCTGCGCCGCCTGCTGCCGCCGGTGATGGGCAGCATGCTGGAGTTCGGCCCCCGCGACGGGGCGGTGCGGCTGCGGCTGTACGTCTCCGGCGACACGCTCCTGTTCGACGGCCTGGAGGAGATCGCCCGCCACTTCCCCGGCGCCGACCTGGCGGTGCTGCACCTGGGCGGTACCACCCTGCCGGGCGGTTTCGTGGTCACCATGGACGGCGCGCAGGGCGCCGAGCTCGCCCGCCGGCTCGACTACCGGAACATCCTGCCGGTGCACTACGACGACTACACCGTCTTCCGCTCCCCGCTCGACGACTTCCTGGCCGAGGTGCGCGGGCTCGGCCTGCAGGAGCGGCTGGTCCACTGCCGGCGCGGGCAGCACGCGCGCGTGGCGGCCCGCGGAGAGCGGCCCATGGTCGGCTGAGCCCCTCCGGCCGGGCAGGCAGCGGCTGCCGGACGGCCGCGGAGGTGTTTTCCTCGTGGGGTGGAGGCAACTCGGCCCGCACACCGGCGGAAGGACCGTCTTCCCGCCGCCCTCCTGCCCCACGGAACGGGAGTTCCGGATGACATCACAGCACCGGCCGCCCCGCGCGCGCGGTCTGCGTATCGGCCTGCTGGGCTCCTACGGCGGCTTCAACATCGGCGACGAGGCCATCCTGCAGTGCGTCCTCGGCTGCCTGCGGTCCCACCGGCCGCGGGCCCACCTGATCGTCTTCAGCCGCGACGCCGGACACACCCGCGCCCACCGGCCGACGGCGGACGAGGTGGTGGACTGGGAGGGCGTGCCGCAGAAACAGGTCACCGATGTGCTGTCCGGCCTGGATCTGCTGGTGCTCGGCGGGGGCGGCATCCTCTACGACGGCGAGGCGCGCCGCTATCTGAAACTGGTGCGCGCGGCGCAGGTCCGGGGTGTGCGCACCTTCGCCTACGCGGTCGGTGCCGGTCCGCTGCGCGAGGCCGACGACCGGGAGGCCGTACGGACCGTGCTGGCGGACATGGACGAGGTGGTGGTCCGTGACGAGGAGTCGCGCCTGGTCCTGGAGGAGGTCGGGGTGGAGCGGGACCTCGTCGTCACCGCCGACCCGGCGCTGCTGCTGCCGCCGGAGCCGTTCACCGCCGAGATGATGCGGCAGGAGGGCGTGCCGGCCGACGCCCGACTGGTGGGCATGTCGGTGCGCGAGCCCGGCCGGGCGGCGGAGAACCTGGACGAGGGCGACTACCACGCCCTGCTCGCCGACGTCGCGGACTTCCTGGTGCGCCGCCTGGACTCCCACGTGGTCTTCATGCCGATGGAGCGCCACGACGTCCGCCACGCCCACGCCGTGCTGTCCCGGATGACCGCGCCGGACCGGGGCCGGATCCTGCACAGCGCCTACACGCCCGGGCAGGTGCTGGGCCTGATGAGCCACCTGGACCTGGTGGTCGGCATGCGGCTGCACTTCCTGATCTTCGCGGCCGTCTCCGGGCTGCCCGTGCTGCCGCTGCCGTACGCCGGCAAGGTCTTCGACTTCGCCCGCCGGCTGGGTGCCCCGGCGCTGGTGGGCGTGGCCCGCGAGCAGGTCGGTCTGCTGCTGGCCGAGGTGGACCGGCTGTGGGACGAGTTCCCGCAGCGCCGGGTGGACCTGGGCGCCCGCGTCCGCACCCTCAAGGAGCTCGCCGCGGAGACCTGCGCGCGATGCGGGGCCCTGCTGGACGCGATGGACCGCGCCGACGACGCGGCCCGGGCGGCCGGCCTGCACCTGCTGGGCCCCGAGCACGACGTGGGCGCCGGGGACGACGAGGTGCCCGAGGACGGCGTGGTGCGCAGCCGCAGCGCCGGACGGGAGGTGTGATGCCGATCCTGCGCCGCCCCGAACAGCCGCGGACCGTGACGCTCCCCCCGCGTTCGGCCCAGCACGCGGGACGTACGAATGTGCTGGTGGTGGGTGGTGGACCCGCGGGGACCGCGGCCGCGTACGCCGCCGCCCACGCCGGTGCCGACGTGGTCCTGGTCGAGCGGTACGCCTTCCTCGGCGGCAACGCCACCGTCGCGCTGGTGATGCCGCTGATGTCGTTCCACAACGAGCACAAGCAGGCGGTGTTCACCGAGGACGGCGGAGGGGGCCGGCTGCTGCCCACCGACCACGGCGAGGGGGAACCCGTGGTGGCCGGGTTCCTGTGGCGGCTGCTGGACCGGCTCACCGCGCGCGGAGGCTGCGTCCCGCCGTCCCTGGACACCGGCTACACCGTGCCGTTCGACCCGGAGCTGTTCAAACTCGTGCTGCTGGACCTGCTCGACGAGGCCGGGGTGAGTCTGCTGCTCCACTCCTTCGCGTCGGGCGCGCTGCCCCTGGAGGACGGCTGGCGGGTGGTGTTCGAGACCAAGTCGGGCCCGGTGGTGATCGACGCGGACGTCGTGGTGGACGGCACCGGCGACGGGGACGTGGCCGCCGCGTGCGGGGCCCCCTTCGAGGTGGGGCGCCGGGAGGACGGGCGGGTGCAGCCGATGACGCTGATGTTCCGGGTGGCCGACTTCGCCGCTCCCCGCTTCGCCGAGTACGTCCGGGCCCACCCCGACCAGTGGCGCGGCGTCCACGGGCTGTGGGACCTCGTCCAGGAGGCCACCGAGGCGGGCGAGCTGCGGCTGCCGCGCGAGGACATCCTGTTCTTCGGCACCCCGCACCCCCGGGAGCTCTCCGTCAACAGCACCCGCGTCACCGGGGCGCTCGGCATCGACGTGTGGGACCTGAGCCGTGCCGAGTGGACCGCCCGCCGCCAGCTGGACCGGATCGACCACTTCCTGCGCTCGCGCGTGCCCGGCTTCGAGGAGGCGTACGCGGTGCAGAGCGGCGTCCAGATCGGGGTGCGCGAGACCCGCCGCGTCATGGGCGACTACCGGCTGACCGGCTACGACATCCTCGACGCCCGTGCCTTCCCGGACGTCGTCGCGCACGGCGCCTACCCGATCGACATCCACAACCCGGAGGGCAGCGGAACCGTGATCAGGCGTGTCCCCCGGGGCCGCTACTACGACATCCCGCTGCGCTGCCTGCTGCCCCGGGACACCGAGCGGCTGCTCGTCGCCGGCCGCTGCATCTCCGGATCGCACGTGGCGCACTCCTCGTACCGGGTCATGCCGATCGCGATGGCCACCGGGCAGGCGGCGGGCGTCTGCGCCGCGCTGGCCACCCGGACGGGCCGGCTGCCCCGGGAGGTGCCGTACGCCCTCGTCCAGCGGGAGCTGCTGCGCCAGGGCGCCCGTCTGCGCGTCCCGGAGGACATCGAGGTGCCCCGCCCCGTGTAGCCGTACCGGCCCTACGGCTCGCGCGTCGGCGCCGGAGGCGAAAAAATGTGTGTGAGGTTTCGGTACGGGGGTACACGCCCCGGCGTCCGCTTGATCATGACGGCGGTCGTGTACTGAAGAGGCTCCGGTTGAGAGGGAGGTGCCGCACAATGGCGGTGACCACAGAGGTGAAGGCGACTCGGGCAGACACGCGGCTGCCGGAGGTGGCCGACCCCTCCCAGGTCGCACCCGCCGACGCGCGGGCCCTGTCACGGCTGTTCTTCGACCGGCTGGCCACGCTCGAGGAGGGCACGCCGGAGCACCAGTACGCGCGCAACACGCTGATCGAGATGAACATGTCCCTGGTCCGCTACGCGGCCGGCCGCTTCCGCAGCCGGGGTCCGCAGGAGATGGAGGACATCGTCCAGGTCGGCATGATCGGGCTGATCAAGGCGATCGACCGGTTCGAGCTGGCCCGCGAGGTGGAGTTCACGTCCTTCGCGGTGCCCTACATCGTCGGCGAGATCAAGCGTTTCTTCCGCGACACCTCCTGGGCCGTGCACGTCCCGCGGCGACTGCAGGAGGCCCGCGTCGAGCTGGCCAAGGCCACCGAGGAGCTCGGCAGCCGGCTGGGCCGCAAGCCCACGACCAAGGAGCTCGCGGAGCTGATGAACCTGCCCGAGCAGGAGGTCGTCGACGCGATGGTGGCCTCCAACGGCTACACCTCCGCCTCCCTGGACGCCACCGTCGGCGGCAGCGAGGACGGCGAGAGCGTCCTGGCCGACTTCATCGGCGCCGAGGACACCGGCATGGAACTCGTGGAGGACCTGCACAGCCTGGCCCCGCTGCTCGCGGAGCTGGACGAGCGGGACCGGCAGATCATCCACATGCGGTTCGTCGAGGAACTCACCCAGGCGCAGATCGGCGAGCGCCTCGGCATCTCCCAGATGCACGTGTCCCGTCTGCTCAGCCGGCTGCTGACCCGGCTGCGGCAGGGCCTGCTGGCCACCCGCTGACGACGGGGCCACGGCACGGGGCCGGACGCCGCCGTCCTGGGGAGGTGGGCGGCGTCCGGCCCCGTTCGCTCGTCGGGCGCCTCAGCGCGTGACGACGTGCCGCTCGTCGGGGACGCAGTGGGTCATGGTGAGCCCCTCCACGTCGCGCGGCGGGTTCTTGCCGAGGTTGGACAGGCGTTTGCGGTCCTCGTCGGTCAGGTTCTGGTCGGCCAGCGGCTGCAGCCGGGCGACGTCCTTGGGAGAGATGCCCAGGCCCTCACCGACCTTCAGCCCGAGCTCGTTCTCCACCAGCAGGAAGTGCCACACCATGCGCTCCTGCACCGGGCGGTCGCACCGGGACAGCTGGCTCACGAAGTTCTTCACCAGGTCGTCGCGCTCCCACTGCTCCATCAGCAGGTAGCGCTGCCCCGCCTGCAGGTAGTCGTTGGTGCGCGGGATCCGCTTGCGGGTCAGCCGGCCACGGATCTCGGGCCCCTGCTCCTCGTGCGCGGGGTACGTGGCCTCGCACAGCGAGCCGTCGGTGATCGACGGCTCGTAGTTGACGCCCGGGTTGTCGCCGCCGTCCACGTGGTAGGCCATCTGGCCGTCGCGCTGGTTGGTGCGCACCTCGGCGTGCCTGGCCTGGTTGACGGGCAGTTGGAGGTAGTTGGGGCCCACCCGGTGGCGCTGGGTGTCGCTGTAGGAGAAGGTCCGGCCG
Organism: Streptomyces kebangsaanensis; assembly: GCF_001906585.1. Taxonomy (GTDB): domain Bacteria; phylum Actinomycetota; class Actinomycetes; order Streptomycetales; family Streptomycetaceae; genus Streptomyces; species Streptomyces kebangsaanensis. The sequence goes on from NZ_JUJA01000149.1 coordinate 28,495, forward strand.
ACCAGCATCTTGTCGTCGGAGAAGTCGAGACCGTCGACGAGCACGCCGGTGCCGAAGGAGATCTGCTCGCTCTCGGCGAAGAAGTTCTCCGGCATCCGGTCGAGCACCATGCGGCCCACCGGCTTCGGCGGGAAGTCCTGCTCGGGCCAGGTCTTGGTGTCGTCCAGCGGGTCGAAGTCCAGCTCCGGGTGGTCGTGGTCGTCCATCATCTGCACGAGCAGTTCCCACTCGGGGTACTCGCCGCGCGCGACCGCCTCGTACAGGTCCTTGGTCGCGTGGCCCAGCGATTCCGCCTGTACGTTGGCCGCGTCCTCCTCGGTCATGCTGCGCACGCCCTGCTTGGGCATCCAGTGGTACTTCACCAGCAAGGTGTGGCCCTCGTCGTTCACCCACTTGTAGGTGTTGACGCCGAAGCCCTGCATGTGCCGGTAGTCGGCGGGGATGCCGCGCGGGCTGAACAGGTTGACCAGCATGTGCATCGACTCGGGCGTCTGCGACATGAAGTCGAAGATCCGCCGGGGCTGCTGCTCGAAGGTCACCGGGTCGGGCTTGAGGGCGTGGATGACGTCCGGGAACTTGATGGCGTCCCGGATGAAGAACACGCCCAGGTTGTTGCCGACCAGGTCCCAGTTGCCGTCCTCGGTGTAGAACTTCACCGCGAAGCCGCGCGGGTCGCGGGCGGCCTCGGAGGAGTCCCGGCCGCCGATGACGGTGGAGAAGCGGACGGCGACGTCCGTACGCCTGCCGCGCTCCTGGAACAGCTCGGCCCGGGTGTAGCGGCCGATCGGCTCGTCCCCCCAGGAGCCGTACGCCTCGAAGAAGCCGTACGCCGTCACGCCCCGGGCGTGGACGACCCGTTCGGGGATGCGCTCCCGGTCGAAGTGGCTGATCTTCTCCAGGAACTGGTAGTTCTCCAGCGTCGCCGGACCGCGGGGGCCGACCGTCCGCTGGTTCTGGTTGTCGTAGACGGGGTGGCCCTGCCGGTTGGTGAGGGTCTTCCGGTCGCCGCCCGGGGCGGGGCCCTTGCTGGATACGTCCGTCATGCCCGTGGACTCCTTCGACTCGTTGCTGCGGTTGCGGTGCGGGCTGTGCGGCGCTCACCGGCCGGCACCGCGAGGCGCCCGGGTACCCCGCCTTCCCACGCCTACGAGAGTGTGACCGCTTTTGACCCGTTTCATCCTCTTCCGCGACCGATGTTGGGCCGAACGGATCCCGCAAGGCCCGGCCGACGAGCAGGGCCGGGCGGGCCCGACGGCGAACTCCACCCGTCCCACGTGGAGTTCGTCCGCGTGAGCGCACGCACCGGACACGACGCCCCCGCGCCATGGCCCGCATCGCTCCGGCGAGTACGAGACCGTTGCCGCCGGCACCTGGAACCGCCGAGCAGAGGGGTCGCGGGGTACGCGGTCCGCGTTCCCCCGCTCGCGGCTTCTTGCACTCCCCCCGCCGGGCCGCCCGGTGCGGGTACCGGCGTCGGCGCCGGGGGCGGGTCCGTGGCAGGGCCCCGGCGTGCGCCACCGGCGACCGGTTCTTCGACGCACACCCCGTACTCCGGCCGAAGGGGCGACGTGGCGAGGTGGCTGGTGGACGACACGGAGCGCCGGGCCCGGTCGTCGTCGAGGCGGTCGAGGCCGACGCCTACCGAGGGCCGCGCCGGCCCGCGCGGCACGCGGCCGCGCACAGCATCCGGGCCGACCACAGCCACATGAGGGCGAAGGACGCCAGCAGTGCGAGCAGGACCAGGACCTGCCGGACGTCCGCGTCATGGCCGAGCACGGCGGCGAGCAGGGAGACGGTCCACACGGCCGTGCCCGCCGCGTACACGCCGTGCAACCGCCGCAACCGTTCCGTGGCCGACGTGCGGGCGCGGAGGGGAACCACCTCGGGAGTCATGGGCATTCGGTACCCGGCGACGCCGTCCGCAAGCCCCGTGATCGCGCGCCGGGTCCGGATCCGGTCGTCACGAGCCCGTCGTCCGCCCGGAGGACGGTCCCGGCGGCCGCCGTGACGTACGGCCGTCCGCGCGGCCCCGGGCACCGCTGTCGCCGCTGTCGCCGCTGTCGCCGCTGTCGCCGACCAGGGTCTGCCGGAGATGCGGGACGACACGGGTCAGCCCCAGCACGCCCCACAGGATCAGCCCGGCACCCATCAGCTCCGGCACGAACCACCAGCCCGTACGGACCGACTCGTCGAAGAGCGTGACGCCCAGCAGCAGGCTCACCGTCGCGTCACCGATCGTCAGCGCCGGCTGGGAGGCCGCCAGCGGGCCGGCCTGGAGGGCGTTCTCCAGCAGCAGCAGGGCGCTGATCCCGGTGAGCGCGAAGCCGTACGTCTGCCAGGCGGTGAGGAAGGCCGCGAAACCGTGGGCGGCGAGGGTGCCGCTCGCGGACTTCAGCAGCGCGGCGGTCAGGGCGTTGCCGATGGCGGCGGCCGCGGCCAGTACGGCGGCCCGGAACAGGGGGGAGCCCCGCGACCGGGCCAGGACCACCGCGAGCGCCATCGCTCCCAGGCACAGCACCAGAACGGGGATCCAGCGCACCATGGCCGCCTGGTCCTCCGCTCCGGCGGGGGCGGCCGAGACCAGGACCAGCGTGAGACCGGCGACCACGCCCGCCACGGCCCACCAGCCCGCGCGGGGCAGCCGGCGGTGCATCAGGGGGACGGCGATGAGCAGGGCGAAGGGGAGTTCCAGGATGAACAAGGGCTGGACCAGCGCCATCGGCCCGTTGACCAGGGCGAGCGCCTGGAACAGGGCGGCTCCCGCCACTCCGCCGACACCGGCCAGCCAGGCCGGACGGCGCACCAGGGCGAGCAGCAGGCGCAGTCCGCCGCCGCGCGCGACGGTGGAGGCCGCCTTGCGCTGGAAGGCCGTCCCCATGGCGTTGCTGGCGGCTCCCATGACGGCGAAGCCCACGGCCGACCCGATCACAGGTCCACGATGCACGACGGAAGCCGTGCCGTCCTGCCGCCCGCCCCCCTGCCATAAGCCCGCTTTATGAGCTCATAGACCGGACCCGCGTACCAACTTAGGTTTGCCTCAGCTTAGGGTGGCAGTCGTCCGTCCTCGCTCGAAGGGAACCTGATCATGCCCCGCCCCCTGCGGGTAGCCATCGTCGGAGCCGGCCCCGCCGGGATCTACGCCGCCGACGCCCTGCTCAAGTCCGACGTCGCCGCCGAGCCGGGCGTGTCCATCGACCTCTTCGAGCGCATGCCGGCCCCGTTCGGCCTGATCCGCTACGGCGTCGCCCCCGACCACCCCCGGATCAAGGGCATCATCACCGCGCTCCACCAGGTGCTCGACAAGCCTCAGATCCGGCTCTTCGGCAATGTCGACTATCCGGGCGACATCGGCCTGGACGACCTGCGCGCGTTCTACGACGCCGTGGTCTTCTCCACCGGCGCGACGGCCGACCGGGCGCTGCCCGTCCCCGGCATCGGCCTCGACGGCTCCTACGGCGCCGCCGACTTCGTCTCCTGGTACGACGGGCACCCGGACGTGCCGCGCACCTGGCCGCTGACCGCTCAAAAGGTCGCCGTCCTCGGGGTCGGCAACGTCGCCCTCGACGTGGCCCGCATCCTCGCCAAGACGGCGGACGAGCTGCTGCCGACCGAGATCCCGCCGAACGTCCACGACGGTCTGAAGGCCAACCGGACACAGGAGATCCACGTCTTCGGCCGGCGCGGCCCGGCGCAGGCGAAGTTCAGCCCGATGGAGCTCAGGGAGCTCGACCACTCCCCCAGCATCGAGGTGATCGTCGACCCCGAGGACATCGACTACGACGAGGGCTCCATCGCCACCCGGCGCGGCAACAAGCAGGCCGACATGGTCGCCAAGACGCTGGAGAACTGGGCGATCCGCGACGTCGGCGACCGGCCGCACAAGCTGTTCCTGCACTTCTTCGAGTCCCCGGTCGAGATCCTCGGCGAGGACGGCCGGGTCGTCGGGCTGCGCACCGAGCGCACCGCGCTCGACGGCACCGGCAACGTCAAGGGCACCGGCGCCTTCAAGGACTGGGACGTCACCGCCGTCTACCGCGCCGTGGGCTACCTCTCCGACCGGCTGCCCAAGCTGCCCTGGGACCTGGAGTCGGGCACCGTTCCCAACGAGGGCGGCCGGATCGTCGCCGAGACCGGCGAGCACGTGCGGTCCACGTACGTCACCGGCTGGATCCGGCGCGGCCCCGTGGGGCTGATCGGTCACACCAAGGGCGACGCCAACGAGACGGTCGCCAACCTGCTCGACGACTTCGCGAACGGCCGCCTGCACACCCCGGCCTCCCCCGCCCCCGAGGCCGTGGACGCCTTCCTCGCCGAGCGGAACGTCCGCTTCACCACCTGGGACGGCTGGTACCGGCTGGACGCCGCGGAGAAGGCCCTGGGCGAACCGCAGGGCCGCGAGCGCGTGAAGATCGTCGGTCGCGAGGACATGCTCCGCGCGAGCGGCGCGTAGCCGCGGCCCGTCCGGTGTGCGGGCGCCGTTCCGCGCGCGGGCCCGCACACCGGACGGGGACACCACGCGTGTTCACGGCGAGCGGGGACACCCGGACCTCATGGACCGTCTGCACCTTCCCGGTCACCGGGACCACTCCACCGCCAAGGACGCCCGAACGCGCGCCGAGCACGACGGGCGGGAGCCCGACCGCGGCCCGGAGGCGGGAACCGGAAGCGCCGGAACCACCGGGCCCGACGCCGCGGCCGAGCGGCGCGCTCCCGACTCGCCCACCGACCTGCCCGGCCGCTCGTGGCTCGCGGTCCTCCGCCGCGTCCTCAAGGAGTTCAAGGACGACGAGCTGACCGACCGCGCCGCCGCCCTGACGTACTACGGGGTGCTGTCGCTGTTCCCGGCGCTGCTCGTGCTGGTCTCCCTGCTCGGCGTGGCCGGCAGGTCGGCCACCACGCAGGTGCTGGACAGTCTGCAGAAGCTCACGCCGGGCTCGGCGCGGGACATCATCTCCAACGCGGTGCATCAGCTGCAGCACAACGCCGGCGTGGGCTCCGTACTGGCGGTGGTGGGTCTGCTCGGCGCGATCTGGTCGGCCTCCGGGTACGTCGCCGCGTTCATCCGCGCCGCCAACGCGGTCTACGACGTCCCCGAGGGGCGTCCCGTGTGGAAGGTGCTGCCGCTGCGGGTGGCGCTGACCGTGACCCTGATGGTGCTCGCCGTGGCCAGCGCCCTGATCGTCGTCTTCACCGGCACCCTGGCCCGCCAGGCGGGCGCCGCGCTCGGCATGGGGGACGCGGCGCTGACCGCCTGGTCCATCGCGAAGTGGCCCGTCCTGGTCCTCCTGGTCACCATGATGATCGCGCTGCTGTACTGGGCCACGCCCAACGCCAGGGTCCGCGGCTTCCGGTGGATCACGCCGGGCAGCCTGCTCGCCCTGCTGGTCTGGCTGGCCGCCTCGGCCGGTTTCGCCTTCTACGTGGCGAACTTCGGCTCGTACAACAAGACCTACGGCACTCTGGCCGGTGTCATCATCTTCCTCGTGTGGCTGTGGGTGACCAATCTGGCCATTCTGCTGGGCCTGGAGTTCGACGCCGAGATGGCGCGTCAGCGTGTGATCGACGGCGGGCATCCGGCGGACGACGAGCCCTACGTGCAGCCCCGGGACACCCGTACCTGGGACGAGGAGGACCAGCGGCGCATGGACGAGGGCTGCTGAGCCACGTGGCCGTACGGCCGGCGGGCACCCAGGTGCCCAGGTGCCATGACTCGCCACAGCGACGTCCCCGGCTCACCCGAGGACCCCCGCGGCGCAAAGCGGCGGAAGGCCGGGCGGAGCGGCGTGGAGCACAGGGAGCGGCGTGGAGCGCAGGGAGCGGCGGGAGGAGCGCGCCGCCTCCCGCCCGTTCAGCTTGTCCGTACCCGGAGCGGCACGCCGACGTGCGCGCCACCCGGCACATCAGCCGCGAGCAGGCCGACGCGGACAGCGCACCGGGCGCGCCCGGCGGCCACGGCACCACCAGCGGCGGCCGACCCGGCGCCCGGACCGGTGTCCGGCCGGGCGGCGACGGCGGCGAGGAGGCCGGATACGAGGACACCATCGCGGGCGGCGGATCCCGCCCCGGCGACGAGGAGCGGCCGTAGGGCACCTTGCTCCC
>NZ_JUJA01000149.1:34633-34797 GCF_001906585.1 Streptomyces kebangsaanensis
GTCACCGCCGGGGCCGTGGCCGGGCGGCGGGGCGTCGCCACGTCAACGCCGCGCCGCCGCCGGCCGGGCACACCGCGGACGTCACCGACCGGGCCGCCGAGGCCTGCCGGCCCACCCTGCGACCGGGCCGCGACCACGGCGGACGCCCCCGGCGCGGCACGCAC
>NZ_JUJA01000149.1:34815-41469 GCF_001906585.1 Streptomyces kebangsaanensis
GGCGCCGCCGACGGGGCCGGACGGGCGTCGACCCCGCCGGATCGGGCATGATCCGACGTGGTGATACTGAACGTGCACGCCGTCCCCCGCCCGCAGATTGGCCATGTCGAACTCTCCCTCCTCCCGCCCCGCGGCCCCGCCCACGGTGTGGCCCGCCCGCGGCCGTCACGAAGGGCCGGCCGCGGAGGACGCCGTACGGCGTCGCCTGAAGCGGCTCAAGGCCGACGGTGTCCTCCAGGACCACCTCGTACCGGAGAACGCCGATCCCGTCCGCGAGCAGGTCTTCGAGGCCCGCTGGCTCGCGCCCGGCGAGGTGACCGTACGGGCCCGGCTCGCCCTGTCGCCCCCGCACGGCTCCGGGCCCGGACAGGCGCGGGAGTGGGTGCTGATGGCGGAGGCGGAGCAGTCCTGGGATCCGCGGTGGCCCTCCCCCGCGGTCATGTTCTGGCCGCAGGAGTCCGGTGCCGGCTGGGACCGCGAAGCCGTCACGGGCCTGCGGCTCGGGGACGCCAACTCCCTTCCCGAGGACGACAAGGAGCTCAGGCGCGTCCTGAAGCACGCGGTGCGGGACACCTGGGCCGTCCACGTCGTCGTGCACGAGGCCATGACGCCGGACGAGCACGGCCGGCTGCCGCTGGTGCGGCTGCTGCCGGAGGGGCTGCGGCACCGGGTCGTGGAACACCGCGCCGCGCCCCACCGGTTCCGGGCCGTCAACTGGGTGCTGGACGACTTCGGCGCCCGGGTGCCCCGCGGCGGCGCCGTCGTCCTGCCCGGCAGCCCGGCGGCGCCCGGTTACGACGCGGACGGGTTCTCCGTGCGCAGCGTCTTCCTGGACGGCACGGAGCCCACGGAACTCCTCGACGCGATCACGCGGTTCGCCGCACTGCCCCGGCCCCTGCCGGCCGGCGCCGAGGAGGCGCTGACCGCGCTGCGCGAGGAGTGGCACCTGATGACCATGGAGGAGGAGCTCGCCCGCGCGCGTGAGCTCGCCGCCATGTACGCCGAGGCCCTGGAGGCGATGACGAGGTCCCGGGACCTGTACCGGGAGGCCGCCGAGCGGGCCCACGAGGCGCTCGCCGTGTACCAGGAGGCGGAGGCCGAGGGCGCGCTGCCCGCGAGGAGGCAGGGACGTGCGTCCGCGGGGTCGCCCTTCCAGCAGCTGGCACGCGGCTTCGGGCGCCTGAAGGACACGGCCCTGTCGCTGCGCCCCGGCGCCGCCCCGGACGGGACCTCCCGGGAGGGAACGGCCTCCCCGGCCGGCGGGGGCTCCGAGGACGCCTCCGAGTCCTCCTCCGGGCTCACGCGGCCCCGGACCGGGGACTGAGCCCGGTCCGGGGAGTGCTGCCCGGCGTGGACGGAACACCCGGAGTGCTCACGGCACCGGCGGGTCGACGGTCCGTGAGTCCGGTGCGGCCGGCCGGGGCGGGGGATGCCTCTCGGCCACCTGGACCATCAGCAGCAGCGTCAGCGCGGCCAGACAGGCCAGTGAGGCGCACACCGCGGTGAGCCCGGCGCTCCGCGGCGGCGCCACGGTGATCGCCAGTGCCCGGGTCAGCTCGGCCGAGGCGAACCGGCCTTCGACGTAGCCGGCCCCCGCGAGCACCGCGGGGAGCACCGCCCCGGCCACCAGGGCCACCACGCCGGTGCGCAGGAGCAGCACGAGGGCCAGTGCCCCGCACAGCCCCGACACGGCGAGGGCGAGCACGCAGAGCGGGACGGGCACGCCCTCCCACCGCATCGGGAAGTGCGCCGCGCCGCACACCACGAGTGCCGCCGCGGCGATCCAGCCCGGCCGGAAGACGGGGCGCCCTGCCTTACGGCCCGGCGCGTCGGCGACCGGACGCTCCTCCTCCACGGGCCGCGCGGCGCACGGCTCGCCGTACGGCTCGTCGTGCCGTTCCCGGGCCAGCCGGCCGATCAGCTGCACGAGGTCCTCCACCGTGCGGCCGGCCGTGGCCGCACGGACCGCTTCCCGTGCGCAGTGCGGCTGCTGCGGCGGCCGGTGCAGCAGGGCCACCAGCCGGGTCACGTCCGCCGCGCAGCGGCTCGTGACCGCGGCGCGGATGGTGTCGTCGGCGCTGTCGGCCGGACGCGGCGGCCGGGTCAGCTCGGCGACCAGTCGGGCGACGTCCTCCACGGGCCGGTGCAGGGCGACCGCGCGCAGGGCGTGGCGGACGGCGTCGGCGTACTCGGGCGTCTCCTCCAGAAGGGCGACGAGCCGGACGACCTCCTCCACGGGCCGGTCGCCGACGGCTGCCCGGACCAGGCCACTGAGCGGATCACCGTCCGCGCTGCCGTCCTCCCCGTCTTCCACCGTGCCGCCGGGCGGCCCGGACCGGTGGATCTCCTCGGGGAAGGCGACGACGGACCGGTTCGACCAGGTTGGTGGGGTGCGGGTGGTCATCTGTGCTCCATGGCAGGGGTGCGGCCGCCTCTGCGCCCCCGAAGGCGACACGCCGTTTACCCTGGCCATTACAAGGGGGCGCTCTGCCCGGGCACCAACGGTGCGAGGCACTTGGGTGACTCCGTCCGGCGGTCATGGAAGCGCGGCGACCGGGCATCCGACAGGATGCGTCTGCCGGCGAGCAGGACGACAGGAAGGGGCGGGAACCGTGGATTCCACCGAGAAGGTGCTGCTCGTGGCCGCCGTGCTCGCGGCCGCCGTGCTCGGCGTGGCCGTCGCTCTGCTCGTGCGGCTGGTGCGCACCCGGCGCGATCTGCGCCGCGCCGGGCTTCCGACGGGGCCGCGCTGGGTCTTCTGGGGTGCCGTCGCGTATCTGATCCTGCCGACGGACCTGCTGCCCGACCCGGTGTACCTGGACGACATCGGTGTCCTGCTCCTGGCACTGCGCTCGCTGCACGCCGCCGGCGGTGAACGGCTGTCCCTCCCGGCACGCCGAACGGGACGTTTCGGACGTCGTGGGCATATGAACGCCGACGACTACGCTCCGTAAGGAAACCATTCACCCGTTCGATTCGTATAAGTGGTCGGGAACCCGAAAAAGTCAGCGGGCCAAGCGACGCCGCAAGGACGACCACCGCTTGATCGCGGCTGCACCGACAGGGGAGAGACGATGCAACCGTTCGCGCTCAACTACGCACGTCCGGCAGTGGAACGGGAAGTGACCACGCCGTACGTCTATGACTCCGGGCTGCAGTTGAACGTCACCGTGGACGGACGGATCGCCGCGTCCGACCACGCGCTCCTCAGGGAGCTGGGCACCACGACCTCCACCGCGGGCTCCAAGACGCACTTCGACGACTGAGCGCGGCCCGCGACGATGACCGTACTGATCCTGACCGGCGAGGAGGACGTGACGGCGGACATGGTGGTGGTGCACCTGAACGCCTCCTCCGTCCCGGTGGTCCGGCTGGACCCGGCGGACCTGACCGCGGGCGCCGCCCTGTCGGGCGAGTACGTCCACGGCTCCTTCCGCGGCCATCTGTCCGCCGGCGGGCGGCTGGTGAGCGTCAGCGGCCTGCGCTCGGTCTGGGTGCGCAGGCCGGGGGTTCCGGCGGCCCGGGCGGCGCAGCCCTCCGCCTGGCTGACCGAGGAGGCCGCGCAGGCCCTCTACGGGATGCTGCGCGGCTGCGCCGCCCGGTGGATGAACCATCCCGACGCGGCGCCGCGCGCCCGGCACAAGCCCTGGCAGCTGTGGCTCGCCCAGCGCAGCGGCCTGCCCGTGCCGGCCACCCTGATCACCACGTTCCCGCAGGCCGCCCGGGAGTTCGCCGAGCGCTTCCCGGACCTGGTGGTCAAGCCGGTCTCCGGCGCGCATCCCCAGGAGCCGCCGAGGGCCGTGCCGACCAGCCGGGTCGCGCCGGAGGCGGACTTCGGTGCGGTGGCCTACGGACCCACACTGCTGCAGCGCAGGGTCGCCAAGCGCGCCGACATCCGGCTGACCGTCGTCGGCGACACGCTGCTGGCCGCCCGCAAGGCGACCCCGGCGGACGCCGACCCCGACGAGGTGGACGTCCGGTTCGCCACGTCCGGTACGCCGTGGCTGCCGGCCGAGGTGCCGCCGCGGGTGGCCGCGGCCGTGCGCACCTATCTGCGGGAGGCCGAACTGGCCTACGGCGCGTTCGACTTCGCCGAGGACGCGGACGGGACGTGGTGGTTCCTGGAGTGCAACCAGTCCGGGCAGTTCGGGTTCATCGAGGTGGAGACCGGCCAGCCGATCGCCCGCACCATCGCCGAGTGGCTGGCCCACCCCACCCCGCGGGGCCGCGAACAGGTCAACGGCAGGCGCACGGTGGCTCCTTGATCGCAGGCACGCCGTGCCACAAAAGGCCCGGCGAAAGCCCGGGAGCCCCCGTCCGCCCGCCCTCGCGCGCGGACGTCAGACAGCCAGGGACAGGCCGCCCTCACCGTCCGCCTCCGCGGCGGCCGCCGCGGGCCGCCCGGGAGCGAGCAGCAGTGCGTCCGCCTTGCCGATCGCGTCGTCGATGCTGGTGGTGCCCATCATGACGCACAAGGTGTAACTGACGTCCGCCAACTCCCGGGCCGTCTCGTCCCGTCCCCTCTCCGCCTGAGCGATCTTCAGCGATGCGTACCGAGTCAGCAACGTCCTGACGACCTTCGGGTCCGGAATCAGCACGGAGCCCCCTCTCTCGATTTTTGCTGCTCCTGCCCCCGGCACGCCGTGCCATGCATACCGGCTGCCTCATGAGCACACCTTCGACCGGATTCAGTCGCTTTCCGGTGGCCCGGCCACCGGTCGCCGCCGGGGACCCGCCGGCGTCACCGGCCGCGGTCCCCGGAGCCGCGCCCCGTCACCGCGCGGCGCTCCCTCGCGGTCATGCCGCCCCAGACACCGTCGTACTCACGGTTGCGCAGGGCCCAGTTCCGGCACTCGCGCAGCACGGGGCACCGGTGGCACACCGCGCGAGCCTGTTCTGTCTGCCGCAGCGAGAGGCCGCCCTCCCCGAGCGGGAAGAACAGCTCGGGATCCTCGAAGCGGCACGCCCCGTGCTCGCGCCAGTCCATCTGCGGGGTAGAACTCACCGAGGCCTCCGCTCACACTCGGCCGCCCTTGTCCGGGCAGCTCCCGTCCGCGGCAACAGGGCGCCGCACGACCCGGCAGAGGTATCGGCAATATAGGTGCATTTCGGTCTCGCGGCCAAGACCCTGCCCGCCGCACGGGGGGGTGCGTGCAGGAAAACACCGCGCCGTGAACCCCGAGGGCCGGGCGGTCTGCGGCCGCCAGGAGGTTTCGGCGGAAAAATATTCGTTCTGGTGGCCGAATCCGAGTGGTCCCCGAGCAGCCGGTACGGCCCGGAGGTCCCGGGCCGCCGCTCACTCGGCGAGCGCGTCGGCGAGCTCCGTCGTGGCCCGGGCGATGTCCTGGTCCCGGTCCGCCAGCAGCGCCGGCAGCACGCCGCTCCGGGCACGCACGGCCTGCCGCGCCCTGCGCTCCCACACCACGGGGTTCTCCCGGCGGCTGAGGACCTTGGGGTAGACCGCGGCGACGCTCTCCCACTGCCGGGCGTCGGCGATGTTCTTGAGCAACTGGATGATCTGCGGACGGCAGGTCACCCGCGGGAGCTGGGCGAGCTCCCACAGGAACGGGACCGTGGCGGCGGTCGCCTGTTCCACGACGAAGCCGTACTGGCAGATGCGCCTGCGCAGCTCCTCCAGGGCGGCGCGGGCGGTGACGGCGTCACCGCAGGCCACCCCGGCGAGCAACAGGGGGATGTCGGCCGCGGAGCCGGTGGAGTCCTTGATCTCGCTCCAGGGCACCCGCTCCAGGGCCGACAGGGGCGTGGTGGCGGCCACGCCGGTCGGCGGCGTCGCGCGGTCGGTGCGCTGGGTGCTCGGCTGATGCGTCGGTGCGGTGCGCATGGCGTCGGGCCTTTCAGCGGCGGTCGTATGGGTGCGTCTCCCTGATGCGGGGTCAGCGTGGGCCGCCCGCCGAGGGGTTGACGCGCTGGCTATTATCCACGCTGAGGCCGTCGGCGTGCAATTGCACGCGAAATTTCTCGTGAAAGTACACGGGTGCGGGAACGTGAACAACAAGGAGACTGCGGTGCCACCAGTGCGGAACGGAGTGCGGGCGAGCTCGTTGGACGCCCGCTGGATCAAGAGCCGGCACAGCAACGCCGAGGGCAACTGCGTGGAGGTCGCCGCTCTGGCCGGCGGCGGCATCGCGGTGCGCAACTCCCGTGATCCCGACGGCCCCGCCCTGGTCTACACCCCGGCGGAGGTGGCCGCGTTCCTGGCCGGCGCCAAGGAGGGCGAGTTCGACCATCTGCTGTGAAGCGGAGGGAAGTTGCCGACTTGTACGGGCGTACGCGCTGCGCGACGGGGCGGTGCGCTACTGTGACCCTCAAGTCCGCCGGCCCACTGGGAGTCAGGATGTCCGCCGAGCCGCACCGCCTCTCCCGCCTCGAACCCTATCTGGACCGGCCCGAACCGGCCCCGACCCTGCTGAAGATGCTGGTCGGTGTCCAACTGGCGGGCTTCCGCGAGGACGCCGGCCTGTCCCAGGAACAGGCGGCACGGGAACTCGGGTTCAGCGCCGCGAAGCTCTCGCGCATCGAGTCCGGCAAGGGACGCCGCCCGCCGGCGGAGGGCGACGTCCACTCCCTTCTGCGGCTGTACGGCACCGACGACTACGAGTCCTCGGTCCTGCTCAGGCTGCTGCGGCGGGCGGG
>NZ_JUJA01000149.1:41522-53908 GCF_001906585.1 Streptomyces kebangsaanensis
ACCGGCTGGTCGGCCTGCAGGAGGCGGCCGCCGCGATCCGCACCTTCGAGATCCAGTACGTCCCCGGCCTGCTGCAGACCGCGGCGTACACCCGGGCCGTGGTGGAGCGCGGCCTGCCGACCGCCTCGGCGGGCGAGGTGCAGCGGCGCGTGGAACTGCGCATGCGACGGGCCGAGCTGCTGCTGCGTCAGGACGCTCCGCGACTGTGGGCGGTCATCGACGAGTCGGTGCTGCTGCGTGTGCTGGGCAGCCGCGAGGTCATGCGCGAGCAGCTCGGCCATCTGATCCGGATGGCGCGGCGCCCCAACGTGACCTTGCAGATCATCCCGTTGGACGTGACGAACGCCTCCGCGCCCGGCATCCCGATCACCTATCTCCGCTTCGGCGGCCTCGACCTGCCCGACGTCGTCTACCTCGAGCACATCAGGAGCGCCAACTTCCTGGAGGACCGCGACGAGACGGAGGAGTACCGGATCGCCCTGGACAGGCTGGCCGACGAGGCGCTGACGCCCCAGGAGTCCCTGGCGCTGCTGCGCAGGACGGCCAACGACCGCTACTCCCCCGCCTCTTGAGCGACGCGGCTCAGCGCATCAGCCCTATGCCGCCGAACTCCACCCATTCCTGGGTGAGCTGACGGGGTGCCACGTCGGTGTCCGGCCGCCAGGTGGACACCTCCACCAGGCCCGGCTCGAGGATCTCGAGTCCCTCGAACCACTCGGCGACGTCCTTCTCCTGGCGCACCCGGCCCCAGTTGCCCTGCGTCGCCCGGTCCATGAAGTCGGTGACGAAGGCGCGTACTTCCGGGTCCTCGCTGACCAACTGGCACATGAGCACGAGGCTGCCGGGCGCGAGCCGTTCGCGTACGCGGCGGACCACCGCGAGGGGGCCGTCGGTGTCGCTGTCCGGGATGCAGTGGAACACCGAGTTGAACAGCACGGCCACCGGCTGCGAGAAGTCGATCAGACGCCGGGTGTCGGCGTGCGAGAAGATCTCGTCGGTCTGCCGCATGTCGGCGTGGATGACGGCGGTGCGTTCGTCCTGCTGCAGCAGGGCCCGGCCGTGGACCAGCACCATCGGGTCGTTGTCCACGTAGACCACGTGCGTCCGGGGGTCGACGCGCTGCGCGATCTGGTGGACGTTGTCCTGGGTGGGCAGACCGGAACCGTGGTCGAGGAACTGGCGGATCCCGTGGTCCTCGGCGAGCACGCGGACGGCGCGCTGCAGGAAGCGCCGGTTGTTGAGGGCGAGGCGGCGGGTGCTGGGGACGACCTTGTCGAGCTCCTCGCACGCCACGCGGTCGGCCGCGTAGTTGTCCTTGCCGCCCAGGTAGTGGTCGTACATCCGCGCGGCCGTCGGCACGTTCTCGTCAATGTTCGTGGACAGCTGGTTCTCCGTAGGCATCGATCCCCCAGATTCGCCGATTCCGCCGCGCCGACCGGGCCGGCTCGGCTGAGAGTACAGCGTGGGAAGCCTGTTGTCGGCCCGAACGAGTCCACTGGTGGAGGGCACTTCACGAGCACCCCGGCATCCACCCCGGTCATCACGAATTCTTCACCGCGCCGCACCCATCAACGGTGTGGTTCGGAGCACCCGGAGTCCTGTGCCGGCCCAGGGGACGCCGAGGGGATCTCGTGATACTTGTCGCTGTTCTGTTGCTGCCGCTTCTGTCCGTACTGCTGCTGGTCATGGACCGCGTGGAGGACCGGGTGCTCGCTCCCGCTCCGGTGCGGGGCCGCCATGCCGGGCACCGCAGGCATCTGCGCCTCATCCCGGGAGGCCGGCGCGGTACCGGAGCCGACGCGGGCGGGTCCGCGTCCGAACCGGGCGAAGGCCCCGCCGGGGAACCGCGCCGAGCCGCATGACTCCGCTCGCGAACAGAGTGAGGGCCGGCCCGTACGGGCCGGCCCTCACTCTGTTCGCAGGTGCCCGGCCGGGTGGGCCGGGCACGGCCGGTACGGCTCAGGCGTGCCGGCGGGAGCCCCGGTCACCCGTGAAGAGCCGGTACAGCACGAGCAGGATCAGGGAGCCGACGATCGCGGCGATCCAGGTCGACAGGTGGAAGAAGCCGTTGATCGACTCGACGCCGAATATGACCTTCCCCAGCCAGCCTCCCAGGAGCCCGCCCGCGATGCCGATCAGCATGGTGATGATGATGCCGCCCGGGTCCTTGCCCGGGAGGAGCAGCTTGGCGATGGCGCCGGCCAGCAGACCGATCAGAATCCAGGCGATGATGCCCACTTCTCCTCCACAATCCGTCGGAAGTACGTGCCCTTATCGGATGCGCACAACGGGCACGGGCAAACCTGGCATGCGCATTCGGATGCTTAAGCGACCCTCAAGGCCGGATCAAGGCATGACCAAAGCTCATTCGTACGTCAAACAACCGCAGGTCACGGGGAAGTGAGTGGCCGACAGACTGGTTGGCGCGGGTGGTTGAGATGCGTACCATCAAGGCCCAGCGGCGGTCTGAGAGCGCTCTCATCCCCTGCACCCGCTCTTCTCTCCCGGTTCGCCGTCACCCCACACACGCAGGACACCAAGGAGACCCCCCACATGACCTCTCGACACCGGCGCCCCCTCGGCCGCAGGAAGTTCCTCGCCGCTCTCGGCGGCGCGGCGGTGGCCGCGCCCGCCGTCGCGGCGATCGCCCCCCACGCCTTCGCGGACACGGCCACGGAGAGCGCGACGTCCGCCGCGCAAGCACTTCCACTCACGATCGTCAACAACAGCGGAGCCTTCGGCAACGCCTCCGTCCACGTGTACATCGTGGGCAACCAGGACGGCCGGCAGGTCCGCGTCACCCCCGACGGGACGCTCGCGCCGATCGCCCTGTCGGACAACGGCGCCGACGGTTTCACCGACTACGCGATACCCCTGGCGGGCAGCGGCGAGACCCGGCTCTCCCTGCCGCGGATGTCCGGCCGGATCTACGTCGCCCTCGGCCGGAAGCTGAAGTTCAGGGCCGTCACCGACGGCAACGGCGACGCCGCCCTGCAGTACCCGGCGGGCTGGGTGTCCTCGGACCCCAACTACCCCGTCCTGCACGACTGCGCCGAGTTCACGTACAACTCCGCCGGCATGTTCTGCAACACGACCATGGTCGACATGTTCAGCGTGCCGCTGAGCATCCGTCTGACCGGTGCCCGGGACCAGACGACGGGCACCGTGCGCGGCGGCGGGCGGGCCGCCGCGTTCGCCGCGCTGCGGCAGACCGAGGGGTTCTCCCGGCTCGTCGTGGACGACACCCGGGTCATCGCCCCCGGCCACGGCCTGGACGCCGGGCTGTTCGCCAAGGACTACTTCGCGCCGTACATCGACGAGGTGTGGAGCGCCTACACGGGCAGGGACCTCACGGTCACGACCGACGCGGGCACCTTCACCGGCCGGGTCCGCGGCGGGCGGCTCACCTTCGACGGCCCGGCCTCCGCCGGCTTCGGCAAACCCTCCACCCGGGACGTGCTGTTCTGCGACGGTGCCCTCGCCGCGCCCAACGACGGGACGACGGGTCCGGTCGCCGCGGTGCTCGGCGCCGGTTTCAACCGCTCGACCCTGCTGGCCGCGGCCGCCCACCCGGTGACCGACGCCTCCTCCTTCTACCGCACCGGGATCACCAACCACTACGCCAAGGCCATGCACGCGGCGACGGAGGACGGCCGGGCCTACGGGTTCGCCTTCGACGACGTGGCGGACTTCGCCTCGTACATCCAGGACACCGCCCCGACCGGGATCCGGCTGACCCTCTCGCCGTTCTAGGCCGTCCCGGAGAACGCGCCGGGGCCCCGCGGGTCCCGGCGTGCGGGACGGGGTGCGGCGTAGCAGCGTGGTGGTGTGCCGAAGCCGCCCGCCCCGGTGCCGCGCCGGGATCCGCACCGGCGCGGCTGGCTGCGCGGCGCCCCGCCGCCGGGCTGGGTGCGCGCGCTGCCGGTCGTGCTGGTCGTCGTCGTGTGCCTGACCACGCTGCTGAGCCCGAACCCGCTCGAGATCGGCTTCCTGCTGGGCGCCATACCGCCGCTGGCCGTGCTGTCCTACGGGCCGGTGGCGACCGCGCTGCTGGGCTGCGTCGTGGTGGTCCTGCTGAGCGTGCCGGCCTTCCAGCTGGACCGGCCCGGAAACACCGACCTGGAGACGGTCACGTTCGTCGCCGTGCTGAGCGTGTTCCTGTCCTACGTGCGCAGTCGCCGCGACGCCCAGCTCGACCTGGAGCGCACGGTCGCCGAGGCAGCGCAGCGCGCGGTCGTCCCGCCGCTGCCCGAGCAGGTCGGCCCGGTGCGGTGCGCGGGTCTGTACCGGGCCGCGCAGCGCGGGACGCTGATCGGCGGGGACTTCTTCGACGTGCGCCGGGGGCCTCAGGGGGTGCGGGCGGTGATCGGGGATGTGCAGGGGCACGGCCTGGCGGCGGTGTCCACGGTCGCCGCACTGCTGGGCAGCTTCCGGGAGGCGGTGCTCGACCGGCCGGATCTGACGGCGGTCGCGGCCGCCCTGGACCGCCGGCTGGTGGTGGACTCGGAGGAGGTGCGGCACGCGGAGCTGTTCGCGACCGCGGTGCTGCTGGAGTTCTCCGGCGACGGGCGGTCGGTGCGGGTGGCGACCTGCGGCCATCCGCCGCCGGTGCTGCTGCGCGACGGGAAGGCCGAGGAGGTCGAGGTCGCGCCGTGGACGCCCCTGGGCCTCGGTCTGTCCGACGGTGTCCCGCGGCAGAACGGGCGGACCGTGCCGCTGCGCCCCGGTGATGTGCTGTTCCTGGCCTCCGACGGTGTCACGGAGGCCAGGGACTCCCACGGCGCGTTCTATCCGCTGCTCGACCGGCTGCCCCGGCTGGCCGACCTCGACCCGGCGGTGCTCGCCGACCATGTGCTGACCGATCTGCTCGCGTACTGCGGCACGGTCGGCGACGACGTGACGATGCTGGTGCTCACGCCGCGCCCACCCGGGGTCCGGTGAGCCCGGCCGCGGTCAGCCCACGTCCCACAGGAACCGGTGGGTGTGGATGCCGAAGTAGGGGAACGACTGCACCTGCCTCACACCCTCGATCGGCCGGACCACGTCGTTGACGAAGTCCAGCAGGTCCCTGGGGCCGGGGGCGACGACCTCGACGAACAGGTCGAATCCACCGGAGGTCAGCACCGAGTAGATCACTTCGGCGCGCCCGGCCAGTTCGTCGGCGACGGCCCTGGGGTCGCCGTCCACGCCGATGCCGAGCAGTGCCATGGCCTGTCCGCCCATGGCCATCGGGTCGGTCACGCCGACCACCTGGACGGCCTTGGAGTCCAGCAGCCGCTGCAGCCGCTGGCGGGCCGCGGACGCGGAGAGGCCGACCCGGGGCCCGAGGTCCGCGTACGCGATGCGTCCGTCGGTCTGCAGCTCGCGCAGGATGGCCCGGTCGATCTCGTCCACGTGCGTCGTTCTCCTTCTCCGGCCGGCTCGGCCCAGCGTAGTGCGGCCGTCAGCCGTGCAGTTCGGACAGGGCGGCGGCGAAGACCTCGGTGTGCGTGTCCACGTCCTGCTCGGTGGTGTCGGGGCACATCAGCGCCATGTTGTGGAACGGGGTGATCAGGATGCCCCGGTTGGCCAGGTAGAGGTGGAGGAAGTCCTCCAGCTCGGGGTCCGCGGCGGCGGCCGACTCGGTGCCGGTGCGCGGGGCCGGGGCGGCGAAGCGGTACTCGGTGCGGGCGCCGAGACTGCTGACCGACCAGGGCAGGGCGTGGGCGTCGATGCCGGCCCGGACGCCGGCCTCGAAGCGCTCGCACAGCTTCGCCATACGAGCGAAGGCGCCGTCGGTGAGGACGTGCTCGAGCGTGGCCCGCGTCGCGGCGATGGACAGCGCGTTGCCCGCCAGGGTGCCGCCGACGCCGCCCATGTCCACCAGGTCCAGGTCGGCGCGGCCGAGCAGCCGGTCGGCGAGGGCGGCGGACAGGCCGTAGGCGCCGGCCGGGATGCCGCCGCCGATCGCCTTGCCGATGGTCAGCAGGTCGGGCTCCAGGCCCCAGGCCGCGGTGCAGCCGCCGGGCCCCGCGGAGAAGGTGTGCGTCTCGTCGTTGATGAGCAGCGTGCCGTACTGCCTGGTCAGCTCGCGGACGCCGGCCAGGTAGCCGGGCTCGGGCAGCACGATGCCGATGTTGGTGAGCGCCGGTTCCATGAGGACGGCGGCCACGTCGCCGTGGGCGAGTTCGCGCTCCAGCTGGTCCAGGTCGTTGAACTCGGCGACCCGGCTGGTCAGGGTGACGTCGCAGGGCGCTCCGACGTTGCCCTCGCGGGCGGTGCCGCGGCCGTCGGGGCCGACCACGATGAGCGACTCGTCGACGCTGCCGTGGTAGCAGTAGCTGTTCACCAGGATCTTCGAGCGGCCGGTGACCGCACGGGCGAGCCGGATCGCCCAGCGGTTGGCGTCGGTGGCGGTCAGCGAGAAGCTCCAGCGGGCGAGTCCGAACCGCCGGGTGAGCTCCGCGCCGACCCATTCGGCGTCCTCCGTGGGCAGCATCGCCGTCGCCCCGCCCAGCTCGGCGTACCGGCGTGCCACCGCCTCGGCCGCGGGCGCGGGCGAGTGGCCCGCCATCGCGCCGGTGTCGCCCAGGCAGAAGTCGATGTACTCGTGCCCGTCGACGTCGGTGATCCGGGCGCCCCGGGCGGAGTCCAGGTAGCGGGGGAAGGCGCCGGCGGACTTGTTCATCCAGGTCATCGGCACTCGGCCGAAGAGGTGGTCGGCGCGGTCGTAGGCGGCCTTGGAGCGGGGGTTGCGCCGCTCGGCCTCGGCGCTCTCGCGGGCGAGGAGGTGACGCAGGCGGGTGCGGTCCATGGGGGCGTCCTAGTGGTCGGCAGCGACGGATTGCGGGGATCGTACGATCGAATCAGCAGCATCATCAAGATCTTGCTGCGGATTCACGCGCCGCTACGACGGATTAGTGCGCGAAGAGGTGTCCCCGCGCTCTCCCTTGCCGAGGGCGGCGGCCGGTCGTTCCATGGGCGTATGCGTCCCTGCGTCGCCGTCGCCGGGCCCGGACGGGCCTCCGCCCGGGAGGCGGAGCTCGCCCGGCAGGTGGGTGTGCTGCTGGCCGGGCGGGGAGCGGTCGTGGTGTGCGGGGGCCTGGGCGGGGTCATGGAGGCGTGCGCGGCGGGTGCGCGGTCGGCGGGCGGTACGGTCCTCGGCCTGCTGCCGGGGCGTGACCGGGCCTCGGGGAACCCGTACCTGAGCGTCGTGGTGGCGACCGGGCTGGGCGAGCTGCGCAACGGGGTGCTCGTGAACACCTGCGACGCGCTCATCGCGGTGGGCGGCGGCTGGGGCACGCTCAGCGAGGTGGCGCTGGCCCTGCGGGCCGGCAAGCCGGTGGCTCTGCTGGGCAGCTGGGACCTGCCCGGGGCCCCGTCCGCGACGGGCAAGGATCACGGGCCGGTCGAGGTGGCGACGCCGGCGGCGGCCGTGGAGGCGGTTCTGCCCTCCTCCTGAGTCCGCTCCGACGGGCCGCCGGCCCTCACCCGCCCTGACCCCCGTCGCGGACCGAGGCGGGTGAGGGCGGTGCGGCGGGTGCGCTCAGGAGGCCGGGGCGCAGCCCGCGGCGGGGACGGGGGTCGAGCGGGTGACGGCGGCGGGCGGGGACGGGGGTGTCGCGCGGATGGGCCCGGGCCTCGTGAGGCCGGGGCGGCGGTCGCGCAGGAGCGCGCCCGCCCCGATCGTTCCGGCGATGAGGACGCCGCCGATCACCAGGGCGCCGCGGGCACCCGCCGTCTGCATGAGGATGCCGAGCAGCGGGGGGCCGATCAGGCTCCAGCCGGTGCTGGCGCTGCGCCATACGCCGAGGACGCGGCCCCGCATGTGCGGCGGGGGGTCGGTCTGCAGGACTGTGGTGCCGGCGGTGTCGGAGACCGACTCCACCACCGCCATCGGGGCGACGAGCAGCAGCAGGACCCACAGGGTCGGAGACAGGCCGGCGGCGATCTGCAGGAGCGCGCCCGCCGCGGCGAGGGCGCCGACGAGCCGTACGGAGGGGCTGCGCAGCCGTCCGGCCAGGACGGCCCCGGCGACACCGCCCACGGCCAGCACCGTGGACACCGTGCCGAAGGCACCGGCGGCGCCGCCGAGCGGCCCGGTGACCAGCACGGCGAGGGTCAGGGCGTAGTTGCGGCCGAAGACACTGCTGATCGCGGTGATGCCGGCCAGGGCGACGAGCCGGGGGCGGCGCAGGAAGAAGCCGATGCCGTCACGGGCGCCCCTGCCGCGCCGGCGCGGGGCGCCGGCGGCGGTCCGGGGCCGGGACGCGGCGGGTGCCGTCTGCCGGCCCGCGTCGGGGTGCGGGCGCAGGAAGGGGATCACCGCCGCGACGGCCAGGAAGGACAGCCCGTTCGCCGCGTACGCCGCCCCCGGCCCCCACCAGGAGACGACCACGCCCGCCAGTGCGGTGCCGCCCACCCGGCCGGCCCCGCTGATCATCGAGCCCAGCGCGATCGACGAGGGCACGTCCTTGGACGGCACGAGGTCGTTGCCGAGCAGGGCACAGGCGGGTGCGTCCACGGTGGCGATCAGCCCGGTGACGGCCGCGAGCACCATGAGGACCGGCACCGTCAGTCGGTCGGTGAAGACCAGGCCCGCGGTGACGAAACCGACCACGGCGAGCAGGGCCTGGCTCACCGAGGCGGTGAGGCGGCGCGGCCAGGCGTCGACCGCGGCGCCGCCGACGAGCCCCAGCAGGAGCCCGGGCGCCGCCTGCGCGGACAGTGACAGGCCGGTCGCCGCGGCGGAGCCGGTGAGGTGGAGGACCAGCAGGTTCTGCGCGGTCAGCTGCATCCAGGTGCCGGCGTTGGACACCATGTTGGCCGCGGACCACCAGCGCATGTCGCGGTGGCGCAGGGCCCGCCACGGGGCGCGGTCCTCGCCCGTCGCCGCGGTACGCGGCCGGCGCCGGGGCGAGGGCAGGACCACGCGGCGCGTGGCGGTGGAGGGCATGGACGAGTCGGGAAGGGTGGGTGAGGGCACGGGAGGTCGCTTCTCGCATGAGATCCGGACAACTGCCGTGCTGTGCCGCCAGGGGCGGCTCGACGGTGAGACGTGGTCCGGCACAGCGGCTGCCCATCTTCACAGACGCCACGGGCCAGTCGGTGCGGACCACGGCCGCCACGGGCTGCCACCCGACCCAACTGCCGTCGTACGAGGCGGAGTCGGCGGTGCGGTGGCGTTCCTCACAGGCACCGCGCGGTGCTGTGACCCGCGTCTCGGGGCGCGGCGGAGACGGAACCGGTCCCCCGCTCCGGTCCCGTCTCCGCGGTCCGACGAACTTACGTGCCCGGTGAAACCACGGGGTACCGCACCGATGCCCTCTCCGCCCGGCCGGGGACTCACCCGTGCACAGATGAGTCCCGAATGCCCGCCTTCACGCTCCTTCGAGGGCGGGCGGATCGAGGTCACCGACCGCGAGATGCGCCAGGACGACCTCGTACAGGTCGCTGCCGGCGGCGAGGAGCTGGCGTTCGAGGACGGGCTCCACACCGCGCACGTGCTCCCGGACGGTCTGCGCGTGGATGCCGAGCAGCTGCGCGGCGCGCTCGGAGTTGCCGCCGGCGGTGATCCAGGTGCGCAGGGTGCCGCGCACGTCCCGCCCGGCCGGCCGCAACTGGTCGAGGAGCTCCTCGGCCCAGGATGTTCGCGGGCCCTCTCGTCCCGGGGCCCCGCCCGGGGCTCGCCTTGGAGCCCCGTCCGTTCCGTCCTCGCGCCCGGCCATGTCCGCTCTCTCCTCGTCCGTCACATGTCCGTGGCTTCGACCTCGGCTTTTTCGGTCGGGGACGTTACCAGCAGGCGGCGCGGCGGCCCGAGACCAGGCATGCCGCACACCTTCGCGAACAGGGGGAAAGGCGGCTTCGCCGGCGGGTCACGGGGGGAGGTGAGCGGCCGGCGAAGCCGCGCGCCCGGGGCCGGGGGGCGGTGCCCGGGCGGTATGTGAGTGCTGGTTCCCCGGAATCCACCGCGTACGCCTGCGAAGTCGAAGCGTGTTGCCTCCGCGGCGGCGTACGGGGGCACGTGGCGCGGGAGCGGGGACAGGGCGCCTGCGCGGCGACCGCCGGCGCACGGCATAAGCTCGGTGAATGGCGAAGTATTTCGACGTGCACCCCGACAACCCCCAGCCGCGCTCCATCCGTCAGATCGCGGACAGCGTGCGCGAGGGGGCGCTGATCGCGTACCCGACCGACTCGTGCTACGCCCTCGGCTGCCGGCTGGGCAGCCGGGACGGCATCGAGCGGATCCGGACGATCCGCCACCTGGACGACCGGCACCACTTCACCCTGGTGTGCCAGGACTTCGCGCAGCTCGGCCAGTTCGTACGGATCGACAACAATGTCTTCCGCGCCATCAAGGCGTCCACGCCCGGCAGTTACACCTTCATCCTGCCGGCCACACGGGAGGTGCCGCGCATGCTGCAGCACCCGAAGAAGAAGACCGTCGGGGTGCGCATCCCCGACCACGTCGTCACCCAGGCCCTGCTCGCGGAGCTCGGCGAGCCGCTGCTGTCCAGCACGCTGCTGCTGCCCGACGAGGAGGAGCCGATGACGCAGGGCTGGGAGATCAAGGACCGGCTCGACCACGTGCTGGACGCGGTGGTCGACTCGGGCGACTGCGGGACCGAGCCGACCACGGTCGTCGACTTCTCCGGCGGGGAGGCCGAGATCGTACGGCAGGGGGCGGGCGACGTCTCACGGTTCGAGTGAGAGTCCGGCCCACGGCGGATTCCCCGGTGCCGTGGGGAAGTCGGGCTCGGTGTTGCCGAAACGCGCGGGTCCGGAGGGTAGTTGACCTTCACGGACCCCGTCGCCCGTCCGCCCGGGGGATGTTGCTACGGTGCACGGCGTGTCCGAGTCCTCACGCGATACCGTTGCGGGCGCCGGGTGGGCGGCCGGTGAAGAGGGCGCCTACCGCACGCTGCTGCCCGGCCGGGTCGAGAAGTTGTCCTGGCTCAGCCCCCGGACGCTGTGGGCGGCGCGCAACGGCGTGGTCGCGTCCTGGTTCGGGGATCCCACGGGGCGTACCCGGGCGCGCTGGGTGGCGCAGCGGGCGGCGGCCGGGGCTCCGGCGGACAAGGTGATCCGGCGGGGGGACGCGGACTGCTTCTCCTTCATGGTCATGGGGGACACCGGTGAGGGGGGCGCGTCGCAGTACGCCGTCGTGCCCGGCTTCCTGGAGGCGGGCCGGGGGACGTCCTTCGCCGTGATCGCCAGCGATGTGATCTACCCCGTCGGCAGCACCGACGACTACGGTCCCAGGTTCTTCCGCCCGTACCAGGACTATCCGGCGCCGATCTACGCGGTCCCCGGCAACCACGACTGGTACGAGGACCTCGGCGGTTTCATGCGCGTCTTCTGCGGCGACGCCCCGCCGCTGCCGCCGGAGCCGGGGCCACGGCCGCCCGGCCGTGCCCGGTGGGGTGCGCCGCTGTGGCGCCGGCCGCGTGCGGTGGACGAGCAACGCTTCGCCGCAGCACGGGAGTTGCGGTCGCGGCCGGAGCAGCAGGCCGTCCAGCCGGGACCGTACTGGGCGATCGACGCCGGGCCGGTGCGGATCGTCGGCATCGACACCGGGCTGCTCGGCACGGTCGACGCCGAGCAGGGCGCCTGGCTGCGGGAGGTCTCGCGCGGGCCCCGGCCGAAGATCCTCGTCACCGGGTCGCCGCTGTACGTGGACGGCGAGCACCACCCGTGCCCCGTCGAGGGCGGCGGCACGGTCGACGACATCGTGCGCGACCCGGCGCACCGCTATGTGGCGGCGATAGGCGGCGACATCCACAACTACCAGCGTTATCCGGTGGACGTGGGCGGCCGCACCGTCCAGTACGTCGTCTCCGGTGGCGGCGGCGCGTTCATGCACGCCACGCACACCATCCCGCGCGTGTCCGTCGCAGGCGTCACCGAGGCCGACTTCCGCTGCTATCCGCTGCGCGGCGACTCCCTGGCCTTCTACAGCGGGCTCTACGGCCGCCGGCTGCGGCTGCGCCGCTTCTTCACGCTCACCGAGGCCGAGGCGATGGCCGTCGTCGCCGAGCGGCTCGGCACTCCGCCCGTGCGCGCCCAGGACGCGCCGGTGCGGGTCACCCGGCGGGTCCGGCTGGTCGCGGGCCTGCTCGGCGCGGGGCGCCGCCCGGAGCGCCGGGCCCGCTTCCGCCTCCCGGTGCGGAAGCTCTACACCCAGCTGTTCTCGCCGGGTTCGGTCACGTACCGCCCGCCGTTCTTCAAGTCGTTCCTGCGCCTGGACGTCACCCCGGAGGCGGTGCGGCTGCGCTGCTTCGCGGCGACCGGTCTGCGCGCCCAGGAGGTCGCCCCGCCCGTCGAGGACGAGGTCACCATTCCGCTGCTCTGAGGCCCGAGCCGGCCGGGGCCGGTCACCAGCGGCCCGGCGCGCTGCCCGTGACCGG
>NZ_JUJA01000149.1:53913-70771 GCF_001906585.1 Streptomyces kebangsaanensis
GGCCTGCCGTCCACCCCGACCGGTACGTCACCCGTGAGCATCACCCGGTGCATGATCCGCGGGTGGCCGAGGTGGGCGGTGTCGCCGGGCGCGAGGTGGATGGTGGCCCGGTTGTCCCAGAAGGCGACGCTGCCGGGCTCCCAGCGGAACCGGACCGTGTACTCGGGCCGTACCGCCTGTTCGAGCAGCATCTGCAGGACCGCCGCGCTCTCGGCGCGGGAGAGGTCCTGGATCTGCTCGACGTAGTAACCGTTGACGAACAGCACCCGCTCCCCGGTATCGGGGTGGACGCGCACCAGCGGGTGCACGGTGGCGATCTGGTGGTCCATCAGGTGCCGGACGTACGCGTCGTCGCCCGGCCTCGGCTGGTAGCCGACCCCGAGCCGGTGCTCGGCGCGCAGGCCGTCGACGAAGGCGCGCACCGGCGCCGACAGTCCGGCGTAGGCGGCGGCCAGGTTGGACCAGGTGGTGTCGCCGCCGTACGGCGGGACGGCCTCGGCGCGCAGGATGGTCGCGGCCGGCGGGTCGACGCGGGCGCCGTGGTCGCAGTGCCAGCCGCGCAGCAGCGTGTGCCGGCGGCGCCGGAGCCACTCCTCGTGGTCCATGCCGAACCGCCCGCCGAGCTCCAGGCGGTCCGCGGTCGTCTCCACCTCGGGGACGTCCGGCGGCGACGCGCCGCCCCGCCCGCGCAGCACCACGGGCTCACCGAAGCGGCGGGCCAGGGCCACGTGCCGCGCGTGGTCCAGCCGCTGCCCGCGGAAGAACACCACCTTCCAGCGCAGCACCGCCGCGCGGATCTCCGCGACCGCGGTGCCGTCGAGCTCCCCGGTCAGGTCCACCCCGGTGATCTCGGCTCCGATGTGTCCGGCGACCGGCTTCACCTCGATCCCGCCGGGCCCCCGCCCNNNNCGCCGTGTCCGTGTCCGTCGTCATGAGTGCGCTCCGGTGGTCGTCGTAACGGTCCCTGCAGATCGTGACAGCGATTGCGAACGCCGCAAGCCCGACCCGTTCGATCCTGGGGCGGTCGCCCGGGTCGCGCCACGAGTACGAGAGGCTTTCGGCCGGTGCGACCGCCGCATCGCGCCTCCACCGGGATCAGTGCTTCAGCGCGAGCTTGAGGGCGACGATCAGCAGACCGATCACGAGGTTGACCGCGTCGGTGAGGGCCACTTGCCGCCAGGAGGCGCCTGCGCGCCGCGCGGCAGCGGTCGCCCAGCCCATCTGGCCCGTCAGGGCGGCGGTGAGGGCGAGCCAGGCCGCGCCCTGGACGTCGAGGCCCAGCAGAGGGCTGGCAAGCACGGCGACCGTGGGAGGCACGGCGGCCTCCACGATGGGCCACTCCTCACGGCACACGTGCAGCACGGTTCCTCTGTCCAGGGAGCGCTGCGCCATGCGTGCGCCGAAGAGCTGGGCATGGACGTGCGCGAGCCAGAAGACGACCCCGGTGGCCAGCAGCAGCAACGCCAGCTCCAGCCTCGGGAAGGCTCCGAGCGTGCCGGCTCCGACCACGACGGAGGCGGCGAGCAGCGAACCGTAGACGCCACCGGTGTAGTCGGCGTGAGCTCGGCGCTCCGCTCTTCGCGCCCGGGCCTGCGCCCTGAACTTCTCCGGCATCCTTCGCTCCCGAGGTCAGCGGACCGGGCACGCGGCGTCCACCGCCGTGCCGGTCTTCGCGCGGCCGGGGCGTTTCCGGTCCGGAAAGCCGGACCACTTCCTCAACCATCGTCAACCAGTGGTGCGGCCGCCGCCCGGCGCCAGTTGACTGTTCGGTATGCGCAGGCACAGGGCATCGCCCGGTGAGGACCACGGCAAGGCCGCTTGCCGAACCGGGCTGGGGAACAGATGGCGCGCGGTGAGCGGACGCCTTGTGACAAGTGCGGCAGGACGGTTGTGGGGACGTCTCAGCGCGTCGGACTTCTTCGGTCACTCGTTCCAGTTGGCGGCGCTCGCCTTCCTCTGCTTCTTCCCGTTCCTGATCCTCGTCACCAGCGCGGTCGGCTCTGACGCGGCGAAGGTCCTGGCGGGATGGCTCGGGCTGAACCAGCAGGCGGCCCGGGCCGTGGCCGCCCTTTTCGAACCCGGCCCCGGCTCGGGCACCCTCACCCTGGTGAGCGCACTGTTGCTGATCGCGGGGGCGGTCGCGGTGGCCGGCACCCTTCAAAGCTGGTACCAGTTCCTCTTCGAGGTCCCCCCACGGTGGTGGCGGGACCTCGCGGCTCAGCTCACATGGCTGGTGGCTCTGGTCGCGTACAGCGCGGCGCAGGCCGGGGTCGGCGCGACACTGCCGTCACTCGCCCTGAGAAGCCTGTCCGGTTTCGTCATGGCGCTGCTCTTCTGGTGGGGGACCATGCGACTGCTGCTCACCGGAACGGTCACCTGGCGCTTCCTCCTGCCTGCCGCCCTCGCCACCAGTGTCGGCTGGACAGGGCTCGGGCTGTTCTCCTCCCGTTTCTTCTCCGCGACGATCGTGGCCAACGAGCAGAAGTACGGTCCCGTGGGCGTGGTCATGGTCATCCTGTCGTGGCTGGTGGCGGTGGGTGTGGTCATCCATCTCGGGGCCGTCGTGGGCCGTGGGTACGCCCAGCGCCGCGCCGCTCGCTCACGGCACTGACGTGAGCTCCTGAGCCACCTCCGACGGCCGTCGACCCGGAACCGGGACACCGAATTCACGCCTGGTGGGTGAGGCGGCACCATCCCGGTCTCCGGCCTCACCAAGGGTGCCTGCGCCGCGGCGATGAGCGTCCTGGCAGTCACAGGGCCCGGCGGCCTGGTCGCGGCAGTGCTGCTTCCCCGGGAGACGGGCCCCGGCACGGCGCACGCCTCTCGCACCACGGCCCCGCGGACCCATGCCCAGTGCCGTGCCCAGTGCCGTGGCCGGAAAGGTTCACCGGCTCGCGATGCTCCCCCGACCGGACCGCCGGTCTTGGAGCAAGTCATGTACCTGAGCGTTTTCGGCTGGGCACACCGGATGTCCGGGGCTCCTGACGGCGGTGGCCACGCCGTGACACCGCTCGGCACTCCACGGGGCAGGAGCAGGCGGGGGATCAGCACGGGCACGGGCGTGGGTCTGAGCGTGGCTCTGCTCGGGATCACCCATGCGGTCGGCAACTGCCGGCTGCCCCCGGCCGGCCCGACGACCGCGCCGGTCGCCTGCACGCTGCTGCTGGGGGTGCTCTTCTGGTCCGGCGGCACCTGGGGCGACGCAGGTCCGGCCCGTGACTCACTCGGGCGCGGGCTCCGCTGGACACTGGCGCTGACCGGGCTGGTCGGCGTGGTCTACCCGGCCGGAGCTCTGCTTCCGGCCACCCGCGGTCTGTTCGCGGACGCGCGGTACAGCGACCTGACCGGTGGCGACGTGGCGCTGCGCGTCCTGATCACGGTCCCGGTGGGCACGGTGCTCCTGGAGGAGGCGGGGTCCCGGGGCGTGCTGTACGGCCTGGTGCGGCGGGTGGGGGGCACGGTCCGGGCGACCTCGGTGTAGAGCGTGCCGTTCGGCCTGTGGCACGTCCTGCCGTCACTGCGGCCGGCGGCCGCCGAGCCCGCGCCGACGCGGGTGTTCGGTCACTCGGCCCTCGGTGCCGCCGTCGCCGACGTGCGCCGCCGCGGCGGGAGCCTGCCGGCGCCCATGGGGCTGCACTGGGCCGTCAACGGACTCGGCTGCCTGGCGGGCTTCCTGCTGCGGTGAGGGTCACCCTCCGGCCTCGATGATGTTCCGCAGTCCGGCGAGGTCCTGCGCGGTCCGTCGACGTACTCGGTCGTGTACGTGTGCCCGTGGCCGCCCGGCACGTCGGCGGAGAACGGGAGGCCGCGCCCCACACCGGCGGCGGGGGCGCGGGCAGGAACGAGGCCGAGCGCTCCGGGCTCGCCGCCCTGCTCACTCGGCCGACGGCCGCGTGTACCCCTTCGGCCCCGGGCCGGAGTGCCGCGCCGGCCCTCCTGGCCGCGGCCGCGTACCGCCCTCGCCCCCGAGGAGGCCGCGGTGGACCTGCCGGACGACCTGGACGGGTGAATGCGCGTCCGGAGTCGTGCGGCGAAGGTCTATGGTGTCCCGCATGTCCGTGCCGGAACTGATCCGCATCGTCTCCCGCGACTCCCCCATGGCGCTCGCCCAGGTGGAACGGGTCCGCGCCGAGCTGGCCGCCCTGCGCTCGGATGTGCGCACCGAGGTGGTGGCGGTGAAGACCACCGGCGACAAGTGGCTGGGCGAGCTGTCCGAGGTCGAGGGCAAGGGAGCGTTCACCAAGGAGGTCGACGCCGCGCTCCTGGCCGGCGAGGCGGACCTCGCGGTGCACTGCCTGAAGGACGTGCCCGCCGACCGGCCGCTGCCGGCCGGCACGGCGTTCGCCGCGTTCCTGAGGCGGGACGACATCCGCGACGCGCTCGTCCACCCCGGCGGGCTCACCCTGAACGAGCTTCCGGCCGGTGCCCGGATCGGCACCTCCGCGGTGCGCCGGACCGCCCAGCTGGCCGCGACGCATCCGCACCTTCGGTGCGTGCCGCTGCGCGGCAACGCCAATCGCCGGCTGGAGAAGCTGGCGGCCGGGGAGGCGGACGCGCTGCTGCTCGCCGTGTCCGGTCTTCGGCGCATCGGACGGCCGGACGTGATCAGCGAGGTGCTGTCCCCGGAGACGATGATGCCGCCGGTCGGCGCGGGCGTCCTCGCCCTGCAGTGCCGGGAGGACGACGCCGGGCTCATCGAGGCCGTGAGTGCGCTCGGTGACCCGGACACCCACCGCGCGGCCACCGCGGAGCGCACGTTCCTGCACGTGCTGCAGGGACACTGCAACAGCCCGATCGCCGGGTACGCGCGCGTGGACCGCGGCGGGGAACTCTCGCTGCGGGCCTGTGTCTTCACGCCGGACGGCAAGACCCGGCTGAACGCCCACGAGTGGGCGGGCCGGCTGGACGCGGCCACGCTCGGTACGTCGGTTGCCGTGGCCCTGCTGCGCCAGGGCGCCCGGGAGATCATCGACGGCATCCCGCACTGACCCGGCGGACCCGGCGGGACAGCGGTCGGGCCGAGTACCCGTTCGGGACCGACCGGGGCGCCCCGAGCCTGTTCCGCTTTGCCGGACACCCGAGATCAGGGGCTTCCGCCCTGGAAGGAAGCGATCCCAGGTCCATGAACGTTCACTCCCTCACCCGCGCGGGGTGAGGTGGCACGACCCTTGTCGTGCGCAAGCTGAACGCGGGAAGTCCGGTGTCCGGGGAGCCGTCATGGAGGAACGATCATGAGCCCGCAGATGTACTTGGCGTACGACTACCCCTTGCTCAGCGCCTTTTGGACCATGCTGTGGTTCGGTTTGTGGGTCTTGTGGTTCTTCTTGCTCTTCAGGATCGTCTTCGACATCGTCCGCGATGACGATCTGGGCGGCTGGGGCAAGGCCGGCTGGCTGACCTTCGTCATCGTGCTGCCGTTCCTGGGTGTCCTGGTCTATCTCATCGCCCGTGGCAAGGCCATGGGCCAACGCGAGGCGGCGCAGGCGCAGGCGCGGCGGAAGGAGTTCGACACCTACGTCCGCGAGACGGCGGGCGGCGGCCGGCCCAGCAGCACTGACGAACTGGCCAAGCTCTCCGAGATGCGCACCCATGGAGACATCACCGAGGAGGAGTTCGTCCGCGCGAAGGAACTGGTCCTGAGCGGCAGCCGTGGCGGACACTGACCGCGGCACACGGGACACGCCCGGGATCGGCGCAGCAGCGACGGACCGGCGGTCCGCTGATGTCCGGTCCGTCGTCCGGGCGCCGCGCGGAGTGCGCGCCGAGGACTCGAGGCCGGTTTCCGACAGGAGGCACGTGCCCGGCCGGGACGGGCTGTGACGGCGAGGTGAGTCGGTGCGCCGGGCAGGTTGCGCGGCACCTTCCTCTCGGTGTGAGGGGACCGGGAGGTACTCGACGTGCGACAGGGGCAGCGTAGGAGCATCTGCGGCGTGGGAGCGGCGGTCCACGGCGGAACACCCGCGGCGTGGGCCCGGCCGGCCCTCCTCGCCCTGCTGGGCAGCGTGCTCCTGCTGCTCGTCACCGCCGGCCCGAAGAGCCTGCTCCGGGTACTGGTCGCCGTAGCGGGTGCGGCCCTGACAGCCACCGGCCTGTGGTGGGCCCTCGCCCACTCCGGACGCGTCCGGATCACCGGGGCCCTCTTGGCGGTGCTGGTTCCGGTCGCGGTCCTGGTCCTGTTCGCCACGCACAGGATGCTGTGGTCGGCCTGCCTGTCCCTGGGCCTGTGGGGGGCCTGGCACTGGCGGCCGCCCGGATCGCGATGACGCCCGCGGACCCTGCCCCCGGGCACGGCCGTGAGCCCGGGCCGGTGCCGGTTACGGCCCGCGCGAGCGGCTGAAGGGCGTTCGGGTGGACGCCCTTCGAGGGGCGCAGGCCTTCGCGGACGACACGGCGCTGTTCGGCCGTGCCCCTCCGGACCGGAGCGGTGGATGCTCGACCGTGCCGAGAACCGCGGGCTCCGCGCGGAGCCGTGCCACGTGAGCGCGGGCGAGCCCGGATCGACGAGCCTGGGCGTGGTGACCGGTGGCGGCGGGCCGGCGGTCGTCTGCTCGCACGGCCGGTGTTCCTCACCGCCGAAGCGTCGGACGGCTCTTCTCTCCTTCTCCCCGCAAGAAGCCCGGACGATCCGTTGACCGGCCCCCACGGGCCACCCGGCGGTGCGGACCGGCGGGGATCAGCCCGTGGTGCCCGGTCCGGCCTGGTCGCGCAGGAAGTTGCTGATCTGGTGCGCCAGGCCGCCGGCCGCGCCCGCCGTGGGCGCGGCGGCGCCGACGGACTCCTCGTGCACGCCGATGCCGCCGGTCCACAGCCTGCGCTCGGCCCACTCGTCGTCGACCCGCAGCTGCACCTGGACGTCGATCTGGGACAGGGCGGCCTCCGGTCCCGCCGCGTACAGCACCGCGGTGGCCCGGCGCAGCGGATAGACGTCGTAGCCCTCGATGAACTGCGAGTTGCGCCAGTCGACGAACGCGCCCTCCCCGTCGGGGCCGATCCGCACGTCGATCTGCCCGTCCTCCAGGTGGACGCCGAGGCTCCGCCCGCCGCGGTTCTCGACGGTGATGCGGAGGCGGAAGTACGTCAGCCCCTCGGCGGCCTCGTCGCGTCCGCGCGGCGGCTCGGCCTGCTCCAGGCGGTGGACGCGGACCCGCAGACCGGCGTGCTCGTCGTACTCCTGCCAGTCCCCGACCACGTTCGGCTCGTACACAGTGCACCTCTCGACTTCCAAGAGCTGCTTCCTATCCGTGCGCTCAGTGCACTGTCAAATGAACGGAATGCGCCGTGTCCTGGTAATTCTTCCTCTTTGATCGCTGATCAAGCCGTGTGCAGGAGGAATCCGCCGCGGGGTCCCGCGGCCGTCGGCGGGGGCGTGCCGCACATCACTCCGGTGGCCGCCCGCCGGACGCCGTCAGCGGGCCAGCCGGCCGAGCAGCCCGGAGGCCGCGGTGATGCCGAGCGCGGCGGCCACCGTGAGGACCGCGAAGTCGGCGGCCAGGTGCGCGGGGGTGCCGAGCAGCAGCCCGCGCAGGGCGTCGACCTGGTAGCTGAGCGGGTTGGCCCTGCTGACGGCCTGGAGCCAGGCGGGCATGACGGCCACCGGGTACAGGGCGTTGGAGGCGAAGAACAGCGGCATCGTGATCGCCTGGCCGATGCCCATCAGCCGGTCGCGGTTGAGCACGATGCCGGCGATGGTCATGGACAGGCAGGAGAAGAACGCCGAGCCGAGGACCACGGCCGCGGCGACCCCGAGCAGCCGCAGCGGGTTCCAGGTCAGCGCCACGCCGAGCAGCGCGGCGATGACGATGACGACGACGGCCTGGATCAGTGACTTCACCCCGGCCGCGAACGCCTTGCCGGTGACCAGGGCCGAGCGTGGCGTCGGGGTGACCAGGAGCTTGTTGAGGACGCCGACGTCCCGCTCCCAGATGATCTGGATGCCGTAGAAGATGGCGATGAACATCGCGGACTGGGCGATGATGCCGGGCGCCATGAAGTCGATGTACGGGATGCCGCCGGTGGGGATCGCGCGGATGCGGGTGAAGGTCTGCCCGAAGATCAGCAGCCACAGGGCGGGCTGCACCGCGCGGGTGTAGAGCTCGGTGCGGTCGTGGCGCAGCTTCTGCAGCTCCACGGCGCACATGGCGACGACCCGGGCGGGCAGCACCCGCCAGCCCGCGCGGGGCTGCGGGGGCCGGACCAGCAGGCCGATGCCGTCGGCGCGGGCGGGGTCAGCCGAGGCGGTGCGCGGTGCGGCGGGTGCTTCGGACATCGCGGAAGTCTCCTGAGGAGTCGTCGAGACCACTGCCGGCCACGTCGCGGAAGACGTCCTCCAGCGTGGGCGACGGGTCCGTGGCCGGGGCGCCCTGGGCGCGGCGGCGCTCGCCGAGGCCCTGGCACAGCTCGGCCGGGGTGCCGAGGGCCCGGATGCGGCCGCGGTGCATCAGGCCGACCCGGTCGCAGTACTGGTCGGCCTCGTCCATGTAGTGCGTGGTCACCAGGACCGTCATGCCGGTGGCGGCGCGGACGGTGTCGATGTGCTCCCACACCCCGCTGCGGGCGATCGGGTCGAGGCCGATCGTCGGTTCGTCGAGGATCAGCAGGCGGGGCGCGCTGACCAGGGCCTGGGCGAGTTCGAGGCGGCGGACCATGCCGCCGGAGTAGGTGTTCGCCAGTCGGTCGGCGGCGTCCGACAGGCCGACCGCGGCCAGCGCCTGGGCGACGCGGGCGGCGCGTTCCCGGCGCGGGACGTCGAAGACACGGGCGAACAGGGTGACGTTCTCCCGCCCGGTGAGGGCGGCGTCGGCGGACAGCTGCTGGGGGACGTAGCCCAGCAGGCGCCGTACGGCCATACGGTCACGGGCCGCGTCGTGGCCGAAGACGCGGACCATGCCGGAAGGGACCGGCAGGAGCGTGGTGATGCAGCGGATCGCCGTGGTCTTCCCGGCGCCGTTCGGGCCGAGCAGCCCGAACACCTCGCCCCGGCGCACCGACAGGTCCAGGCCGTCGACGGCCTTCGTCCCGCCGAAGGCGTAGGCGAGCCGGGTGCAGGTGACGGCATCGTCGGCCGGTGCGGTGCCGGCGTGGCGGGTCATGGCCGGTCGGCCTCCTCGCCCAGGTTCTCGGCCAGCCTGCGCAGGGCGGGGACGGCCGCGCGCAGGGCGTCCCGGTCCGCCTCGTCGAGCCGGTCCACCTGGCCGCGTACGAGTGCGGCGCGGCGCTCCCGCCAGTCGCGCAGCCGGGCCTGCGCGGCCCCGGTGAGCAGCAGGCGCGCGGCCCGCCGGTCGGCGGGGTCCTTCTCCCGGACCAGCCGGCCGTCCCGGACCAGCTGGTTGACCAGCGTCGAGACGGAGTTGCCGGCCAGGTGCAGCTCCTTGGCGGCCTCCGACACGCCGATGCCGGGGCGGTCCTCGACCAGGCGCAGCAGCTCGATCTCGGCGCCGCGCAGCCGCGCCACGGTCAGCCCGGCGCGCAGCCGGCGCCGGATCAGCCGCTGGACGCCGACGAGCGCGTCGGCCAGCTCCTCGGAGAAGATCTGCGTGGTCCGCGGGTCCGAGTCCACGGGTCCGACGCTACCTCTGTAGGGGAGGTAACGACCCCCAAAAGACGGTCAAGAGCGGCGTGAATACGTCATGGAAATGCTCGGAATTTCCTCCGGTGGCGACTCTCCGGTTGCTGGCCGACAATGGAAAATCATGCGGTTGCATGACGTCACCGCATTCCCGGAACTGTTTCCATATCGCCGACTTCGGGAATCCGCATTCCAGTGCTTCGGACAGGAGGCACGTCCGTGGGAGCCGGCGTGCCGGGCCCACTGCACGTCTCCGTCCGGTCCGAGCACGCTCCTCCCATGGTGTCCGTCCATCCAGCACCTGCTGAGGGAGGCGCAGCCCATGCGTACCACCGGCAGAACAAAGCCCCATCCGCATGACGACGCCCCGGACACCGCGCAGGCGTTCGAACGACTCGCCCGCATGCCGGACGGCCCCGAGCGCAAGGCGCTGCGGGACGAACTGGTCCGGGTGTGGCTGCCGATGGCCGAGCGGATCGCCGTACGGTTCCGCGGGCGCGGCGAGGCCCTGGAGGATCTGTACCAGGTGGCCGCGCTCGGCCTGGTCAAGGCCGTCGACCACTACGATCCGGAGCGCGGCTACGCGTTCGAGGCGTACGCCGTGCCGACGGTCACCGGGGAGATCAAACGGCACTTCCGCGACCACATGTGGACGCTGCACGTGCCGCGCCGGGTCCAGGACCTGCGCAACCGCGTGCGGCGTGCCGCGAAGGAGCTGGCACAGACCACGCCGGGCCGGGCACCGACCGTCGCCGAGATCGCCGAGCACGCCCATCTGAGCGTGAGCGACGTACGCACCGGGATGGAGGCCCTGGACTGCTTCGCCGCGCTGTCGCTGGAGGCGGAGGTCCCGGGCACGGACGGTTACGCGCTGGGCGACGGGCTGGGCGAGGCCGACGCGCGCTACGACCTGGTCGTGGACCGGGTGGCCGTCAGGCCCTGTCTGGAGGCGCTGCCCGAGCGCGAGCGCACCATCCTCTACCTGAGGTTCTTCCGGGGGATGACACAGAGCCGGATCGCGCAGCAGCTCGGCATCTCGCAGATGCACGTCTCACGGCTGCTCAGCGGCTGCTTCGCCCAGCTGCGCGAGGAGCTGCTCGCGGAGACCGGCTGAGCCCCGCAGCGGCGCCCGTCCGTTCGACCCCGCGGGCGGGCGCCGACGCCGCCGGAGTTCCCGCTCACTCCGGCGGCGTTCCCGGGATCTGGGTGGGGCCGTACCGGTCGAGGGCCTTCTCCAGCTCCGCCCGGATCTCCTCGGGCATCTCCCCGGTGCGTCCCCAGACGAGGACCAGCTCGGCGATGCGGCGGAGCTTGACGTTGGTGTGCTGCGAGACCTCCTTCAGCACCATCCACCCCTGGTCCGGCGTGATCCGGCCGAGCACGACCACCATGCCGATCGCCTGGTCCACGACGGCATGGGAGGTCACGGCCTCCTTCAGCTGCTCGACCTCCTTCTGGAGCTCGCGCAGCCGGTCCGCCGCGTCGCCGGAGTCGTAGGGTGTGCGTTCCACGGTGTCCATCGTCGTCACTCGGGCGGGCCTTTGCCAGTGGGCCCGGCGCCCGCCCGGGCCGGGACCGGCCGCCGCCCGTGTCGTTTCGGCAGCGGCGCGCGGGTACTCGGCAGGCGCCTTCCGGCTGCCGGTCGGACACTGGTGTAAGACCGGTGGACACCGGTGGACACCGGTGGACGAGACCAGGACGTGCCATGAATCACGACAGGACATCTGCCAGCCCCGACCCCGACGTCGTTTCCACGCACTCGGTGTGCGGCGCGCCGTGCTGGGTGAGCCTGACCAGCCGCGATGTGAAGGCCACGGAGGACTTCTACCAGGCGGTGCTGGGCTGGGAGTGGCGCGCGGCCAAGCTCGGCGACCACTTCCGCATCGCCCTCGCGGACGGGGCGCCGGTCGCGGGGATCGGGGCGGTGGCGGCCATGTGGCAGATGGCGGTGGCCTGGACGCCGTACTTCGCCGTGCCCAGCGCGGACGAGGCGGTCTCGCGGGCGTACGAACGCGGTGGTACGGCGGCGGTGGGGCCGATCTCCTTCCCGCCGGGGCGGGCCGCGCTGCTCGCCGACCGGGACGGCGCGACCTTCGGGATCTGGGAGGGGGACCTCCTCACCGACTGGGAGACCTGGCGCAAGGCCGCGCCGGCCTTCATCCGGCTGCACACGCGCGACGCCTTCGACGCCGCGATCTTCTACGGCGAGGTCCTGGACTGGGCCACGGAGCGGCCCGGCTGCTGCGAGGTCCGCTACGAGGGCGACGAGGTCGTACTGCGCAGCCACGGCGAGGTCGTGGCCCGCATCGAGTCCGGCGCGCTGGAGGCCGCCCCCGACCCCACGATCCGCCCGCACTGGCAGATCCACTTCCGCGTCGCCGACGTCTCCGCCTGCGCCCGCGCCGCCGAGGTCCACGGCGGCAGCGTCCTGCGCGAAGGCCCCGGCGAGGCCGTGCTCCGCGACCCGGACGGCGCCCAGTTCACGGTGACGTCCCGCCGGGAGGCCTGAACGCGGCCGGGGTGTCAGCGGGGGTTCTCCGGGTGGTTCTCGGGGGACGGGTCAGGAGGATCAGGCTGCGGGGTCCGACGTGGAGGGCGGCGCCCGGTTTGTGTTCCGACTCGTCCGGAGGGCCCTGGGTTTCGGCCGTGTCGAGGAGGGTGGTCCAGCGGTCTCCGTACGCGGGGCCGGGGAGGCGGAAGCCGACCGGCTCCCAGTAGCCGTTGAGCAGCAGGAGGAAGGAGTCGTCCACCACGCGGCGGCCCTGCCGGTCGGGTTCGGCGATGGCGTCGCCGTTGAGGAAGACCGCCACGGAGTGCGCGTCGGAGCGCTGCC
Source organism: Streptomyces kebangsaanensis (assembly GCF_001906585.1). Classification (GTDB taxonomy): domain Bacteria; phylum Actinomycetota; class Actinomycetes; order Streptomycetales; family Streptomycetaceae; genus Streptomyces; species Streptomyces kebangsaanensis. Next base: position 66,312 of record NZ_JUJA01000149.1, read on the forward strand.
AGTCCTCCTCGGCCATCTCGCGGCCGTCCGGCAGCAGCCACACCAGGTCGGGCAGGGGCTGGTCGTCCCGGGTCGCCGTCTCGCCCTGGAAGAAACGGCGGCGGCGCAGCACCGGGTGGGCGGCGCGCAGGCCGATCACGTACCGCGTGAAGTCCATCAGCTCCCGCTGCTCGTCCGTCAGCCGCCAGTCGATCCAGGAGACTTCACTGTCCTGGCAGTACGCGTTGTTGTTGCCGCCCTGGGTGCGGCCCAGCTCGTCGCCGTGGCAGAGCATCGGGATGCCCTGCGACAGCAGCAGCGTGGCCAGGAAGTTGCGCTGCTGACGGGCCCGCAGTTCCAGGACCGAGGGGTCGTCGGTCCCGCCCTCCGCCCCGCAGTTCCAGGAGCGGTTGACGCTCTCGCCGTCCCTGTTGCCCTCGCCGTTGGCCTCGTTGTGCTTGTCGTTGTACGACACCAGGTCGCGCAGCGTGAAACCGTCGTGCGCGGTCACGAAGTTGACGCTGGCGCGCGGTCGGCGCCGGTGGTGGGCGTACAGGTCCGAGGAACCGGTCAGCCGGGACGCGAACTCGCCCAGCGTGTGCTCCTCGCCGCGCCAGAAGTCCCGTACGGCGTCCCGGTACAGGCCGTTCCACTCCGACCACAGCGGCGGGAAGTTGCCCACCTGGTAGCCGCCCTCGCCGAGGTCCCAGGGCTCGGCGATCAGCTTCACTCGGCTGATCACCGGGTCCTGCTGGATCAGGTCGAAGAACGCCGACAGCCGGTCCACCTCGTGGAACTGCCGCGCCAGCGTGGCCGCGAGGTCGAAGCGGAAGCCGTCGACGTGCATCTCGGTGACCCAGTACCGCAGCGAGTCCATGATCAGCTGCAGCACGTAGGGGTGCCGCATCAGCAGGCTGTTGCCGGTGCCGGTGGTGTCGTAGTAGTGCGCCCAGTCCCCGTCGACCAGACGGTAGTACGAGGCGTTGTCGATGCCGCGGAAGGACAGCGTCGGGCCCTTCTCGTTGCCCTCGGCGGTGTGGTTGTAGACCACGTCCAGGATGACCTCGAGCCCGGCCGCGTGCAGCGCCCTGACCATCGACTTGAACTCGGTGACCTGCTGACCGCGCGTGCCGTGGGCGGCGTAGTCGTGGTGCGGTGCGAAGAAGCCGATGGTGTTGTAGCCCCAGTAGTTGGAAAGGCCCCGTCCCTGCAGCACACCGTCGTGCACGAACTGGTGGACCGGCATCAGCTCGACCGCCGTCACGCCCAGCGAGGTCAGGTGGCCGATCACCGCGGGGTGCGCCAGCCCGGCGTACGTCCCCCGCAGTTCGCGCGGCACGTCGGGGTGGGTGCGGGTCAGTCCGCGCACGTGCGCCTCGTAGATCACGGTGTCGGAGTACCCCCGCCGCGGCGGACGGTCGTCGCCCCAGTCGAAGGCCGGGTCGGTCACCACGCCCAGCATGGTGTGCCCGGCGCTGTCGGCGGGGTCCGGACCGTGCGGAGCTCGCTCGTAGAGCGAGGGATGGTCGTCGATCCGCCCGTCCATCGCCCTGGCGTAGGGGTCCAGGAGCAGTTTCCTCGGGTTGCACCGGTGGCCGGCCGCCGGGTGCCAGGGGCCGTGCACCCGGTAGCCGTAGCGCTGCCCCGGCCCGACGCCGGGCAGGTAGCCGTGCCACACGAAGCCGTCGACCTCGGTGAGCGGCACCTCGCGACGGGCGCCGTCGTCGTCCACCAGGACCAGCTCCACGCGCTCGGCCACCTCGCTGAACAGCGCGAAGTTGGTGCCCTTCCCGTCGTACGCGGCGCCCAGCGGATAGGGGTGTCCCCGCCACACGGGCGGGGACACCCCTATCCGGCGCGACCGCCCGGTCACCGGGCCTCCTCCAGGACGGCCCGGCCGTCGCCCGCCGGCGAGGCCAGCGCGGCGACCGGCAGCTCGCGGGGCGTCTGCAGGCCCTCGCGCAGGGTCGGCTCGGGAGCCTTCGGAACCAGCGGGACGCGCACCCCGGCGCGGGCCCGCTGCGAGAACCAGATGACCTTGCTGCCGGTCTCGGCGGCGCAGCAGCCCCAGCCGTCGCTCGTCGCCGCGATACGGGCCAGGCAGGCACGCAGGTCCTGGTCGGGGCGCAGGTCGTGGTTGTTCTCCCCGACCGCGGTGATCAGGTGCTGGCCGGTCCACCACATCTCGATGGAGGTGCGCTTGTCGGTGGCGTGCTCGTCGATGGCCTTCAGCAGCATCTCGGCACCGCCGCACACGGGGTCGACGAGGTCCTCCAGGTCCCAGAGCCGAAGGTGAGCGGCCAGGATACGCCTGACCTGTCCGACCCTTTCCGGGCTGACTTCCACGTCGAGGTGGTAGTAGCAGGGCACTGCGGTCTTCATCGTCGTTGGCTCCTCACCGGCGGGCTCGCACTCCCTCCCGCCCTTGCGGACCGGACCCCGAGCACGAAGCGTGAGCACGTGTTGCCTCTGAGTGGAAACCACACTGAGCGCGCTACGCCATTGGTGCAACACGAGCAGGTCAGCGGGCTTGTTGAAGTGCCAACAGGACGGTGAGTCGTTGAACATGCACCATGAGTGAAAGTCTCGAGCGCCGCGACCGGGACCGCGCACACGCGTGCGCGGCCACCGCCCCGGCTGTCGGGGGGACGTGCCCGACAAGCGCATCCGAAAGGTGAACGGCGCCATGCTGCTACCCGCCAAAGCCGAAGTCGCCCGGCATCTGCGGCGCTACCGGGCATGGGAACGCGCGATGCTCGCGCGGCCCGACGACCGCAGGGTGCGGTCCACCTTCGAGGACGCGGGCTACACCCTGTGCGTGCTGATGGGGAAGCGGTGTGCGCGGGAGGCCGCGGACGCCGCCGAGCGCTATCTGCGCACCACCCTCGTCACCTATCTGCGGGAGCAGAGCGGCCGGCCGCTCCGCAGCTCCGTCGCCCGCCGGGGCCCGCCGACGGCGGCGGAGCGACGCTCTCGGGCCGGGCGGTAGGACGTCCCGGCGGCAACCAGGATCCCGGCCGGGCGCGAGCCCGGCCTCGAGCACGGTGGAGGTGACACCCATGAGTTCGACCCCGAGCCGGGTCCCGGGTCCGGCCCCGGCCGTCGGCCGCATCCCCGTGCGGGACGTACGGCCGGCCGTGGAGTGCGGCAGGCGACCGGCCAGGGCGGTTGAAGGAGAAACGTTTTTGGTCACCGCCACCGTCTTCCGCGAGGGCCACGACGCGGTGGCCGCGAACGTGGTCCTGCGCGATCCGGCGGGCCGGCCCGGCCCCTGGACGCCGATGCGCGAACTGGCCCCCGGCACCGACCGCTGGGGTGCCGAGGTGACACCGGGGTCGACCGGCCGCTGGACGTATCACGTGGAGGCCTGGAGCGACCCGGTCGCCACCTGGCGCCGCACCGCCTCCGTCAAGGTCCCGGCCGGCATCGACACCGGGCTGGTGCTGGAGGAGGGCGCCGGGCTCCACACCCGCGCGGCGGCCGGGGTCCCGGAGGGGCCGGAACGCGACACCGTGCTCGCCGCCGCCGAGGCGCTGGGGGACGACTCGCTGCCGGTCATGACGCGTCTGGCGGGGGCGTTGACGCCGGAGGTGGACGCGGTCCTGGCCCGGTACCCGCTGCGGGAGCTGGTCACCGCCTCTGAGCCGCTGCACCTGCTGGTGGAGCGGGAGCGGGCCCTGTACGGGGCCTGGTACGAGTTCTTCCCCCGCTCCGAGGGCACCGCCGAGCGGCCGCACGGCACCTTCCGCACCGCCGCCCGCCGCCTGCCGGCCATCGCCGCGATGGGCTTCGACGTCGTCTACCTGCCCCCGATCCACCCCATCGGCACCACCTTCCGCAAGGGCCGCAACAACTCCCTGGACGCCGGCCCCGACGACGTCGGCGTGCCCTGGGCCATCGGCTCGGCCGAGGGCGGCCACGACGCCGTCCACCCCGCCCTGGGCACCCTGGCCGACTTCGACGCCTTCGTGGCCCGCGCCGGCGAGCTGGGCCTGGAGGTGGCCCTGGACCTCGCCCTGCAGTGCTCCCCGGACCACCCCTGGGTGCACAAGCACCCCCAGTGGTTTCACCACCGCCCCGACGGCACCATCGCCTACGCCGAGAACCCGCCCAAGAAGTACCAGGACATCTACCCCCTGGCCTTCGACGCCGACCCCGACGGCCTGGCCGCCGAGACGGTGCGCATCCTGCGGCACTGGATGGGCCACGGGGTGCGGATCTTCCGCGTGGACAACCCGCACACCAAGCCGGTCGCCTTCTGGGAGCGGGTGCTCGGCGAGATCAACGCCACCGACCCCGACGTGATCTTCCTGGCCGAGGCGTTCACCCGCCCGGCGATGATGCACACCCTGGCCCAGATCGGCTTCCAGCAGTCCTACACCTACTTCACCTGGCGCAACTCCAAGCAGGAGCTGACCGACTACCTCACCGAGCTGTCCGGCGAGGCGGCCGCCTGGATGCGGCCGAACCTGTTCGCCAAC
>NZ_JUJA01000014.1:0-7290 GCF_001906585.1 Streptomyces kebangsaanensis
CCGCGCACACCACCATGGACTGCGGATCGTGCGGAGCGAGAACCAAGCACGCCCTGCCGCTGTCGGAACGCACCTACACCTGCACCGCGTGCGGAGCCGTGTCCTCCCGGGACAAGAACTCCGCCCGCGTGATGCTCGTCCGGGCAGGTCTGGACCCGGCCGGCGTCGAGGGCGCAAGACCTCCCGGAGCGCTGCTCGGGGAGGCGGCCTGAGCCAGGAATCCCCTCCTCCTCAGGGAGGGGAGCAGTCAACTACTACAAGGACCAGGTGGAGGTGCGGCGCTGGTACGGCTTCTGGGACTACGGCGACATCATGCACACCTACGACGCGGCCCGGCACGTGTGGCGGTACGACGTCGGCGGCTACGCCTGGGACAACTCCGAACTCTCGCCCGACCTCTGGCTCTGGTACGCCTACCTGCGCAGCGGCCGCGCCGACGTCTTCCGCTTCGCCGAGGCGATGACCCGGCACACCGGCGAGGTCGACGTCTACCACCTCGGCACCCGGCACGGCGTGCAGCACTTCGCCGACAGCGCCAAGCAGCAGCGCATCGCCAACACCACCTACCGGCGCTTCTACTACTTCCTCACCGCCGACGAACGCGTGGGCGACCTGATGCACGCCAACGTCGACTCCGACGAGACCTTCCTCGCCCTCGACCCGCTCCGCAAGATCCGCACCGAGCCGTACACGCCCGACCGGCACGCCCTGTCGATCGGCTTCGGCACCGACTGGAGCGGTCTGGTCTCCGCCTGGCTCACCGAGTGGGAGCGCAGGGGCCCCAAGTGGGAGAAGGCCAGGGCACGCGTGCTGTCCACCATGGAGACGATCGCCGCCCAGCCGAACGGCTTCGTGCAGGGCGGCGGCCTGTACGACCTGGACACGGGCAGGTTCGCCGTCGCCCCGGAACCGGTCGTCGACGTCTCCCACCTCTCGGGCGTCTTCGGCCTCAACGAACTGTGCGCCGAACTCGTCGACCTCGTCGACATGCCCGAGTTCAAGGAGGCCTACCTGGACTACTGCCGCTACTTCAACGCGAGCAAGACCGAACAGGCGGCGCGCTACGGCTCCGACTTCGGCTCGCTCATCCTCTTCCAGGGACACTCGCGCATGGACGCGTACGCCGCCGTCCAGACCGGCGACGAGAAACTCGCCCGGCGAGCCTGGGCGAAGTTCTACGGCTCCGACGGCTACACCGAGTCCTCCCCGTGGCGGACGGAGAAGCTGAGCGGGCCGGACACGCTGGTTCCGGGCAGCGAGGCCGCCTGGGTGTCCACCAACGACACCGCGCTCTACGGTCTCGCCGCCATCGAGAACCTGGCACTGCTCGGCGACCGGATGCCCTCGTGACGAGCGGGTGGTGAGGACGCGCGTGGTGGGGGGAGCGCCGCCGCCCGGGCGGCGGCGCCCCCCACCGAAGCGGTTTGGAGGAAGCCCGTCGGGACCTGTATTGTTCAGTGCGTTCCCGGGCGATTAGCTCAGTGGGAGAGCGCTTCGTTCACACCGAAGAGGTCACTGGTTCGAACCCAGTATCGCCCACCCGGGAAAAGGCCGGTCCGCCGCAGCGGGCCGGCCTTTCGCGTACACGCCTACGCGGCCGCCGCCGGAAGCTCCGGACGCAGCGGCCACGAGGGATCCACCGTCTCCTCCGTCCCGTTGCGCGCGAACCACGCCTGCAGCCCCCGGGCCTGGGCCGCGTGCCACCCGGTCTGCAGGGTGTGCAGCTCGGCCGGGGTCAGACGCTCCAGACGGGCCGCGAAGCGGCGGCCCAGCGCCCGCACGACCTCCAGCGCGGCCAGCGCGTCCGCCGCCGCGTCGTGCGCGTCGGCCAGCTCGACCTCGTAGTGCGCGCACAGATCCGCAAGCGTGCGCCGCCCCTTGCGATAACGGTCCAGGTACTTGTCCATGACGCGCGGATCGAGCACGCACAGCGGCGCGGACTCGAACCAGCGCTGCAGCGACGAGGCCCGGTGACGGCGCAACTCCCGGTCGAGCAGCGTCAGATCGAACGGCGCGTTCATCACCACCAGCGGACGGCCCCGCACGGCCTGTTCCACCAGCTGCTCGGCCACCTCGTACATCACCGGCGCCGGCCAGCGCCCGTTGCGCTGCAGATGCTCCTCCGTCAGCCCGTGCACCGCCGTCGCCGCCCCGGGCACCGGCACGCCCGGGTTCACCAGCCAGCGCGTCACCCGCGGCCGCAGACCCGGGGCGTCCTGGACGACGACGGCGGCCGACACGATGCGGTCGGTCTCGACGTCGACACCCGTGGTCTCCGTGTCGAACGCGGCCAGAGGTCCCTCGTACCAGCACGCCATACGCCCCACAACCCCTCGCTCACCCATGGCAGTCGACGCGCCGTCTTCCGCCCGTTTGGTGATACCCGGGCTGTTTGCGGCGTACGCCGGAAGGACACAACAGGAGTACGGGTCTTTGCAGTTCACAGGCCCGCAGTGGGGACTCACCAAGCGTGGAAGGCTGTTGGTCATGGTGACGGCGCAGCCCGAGCGGGGCGGGCTGCTGCCCGGGCACACGGACGCCCCACGGGGCACACTCGCCACCACCGCCTGCATGGAGACACTGCAGGTGGGCTACCTGCACGCGGTCGCCGCCGCGGCCGGCTGCTCGCTGTCCCAGCCCTTTCCCGACAACGGCATCGACTGGCACGTCAGCCACAGCGCCCCCGGGCACACCGTCGATGACGAGGTGACCATCAAGGTGCAGCTGAAGTGCACCTACCAGATACCGCCCGACCCGCCGGGCCGGTACTTCTCCTTCACGCTCGACAACGCCCATCTGGCCAAGCTCGCCCGCACCCCGGTCTCGGTGCACAAGATCCTCGTCGTCATGATCGTGCCCCGGTCGCAGGACCAGTGGCTGCGCGCCGGCCACGACCGGCTCGACCTCAGGCACTGCTGCTACTGGGTCAACCTCGCCGGCCACCCCGTCACCGGCCGGCACCGCACCACCGTGCGGATACCGACCTCGCGCATCTTCGACGACCGGGCCCTGTGCGAGATCATGACGCGGGTCGGGACGGGAGGCAGACCATGAATCACCGCCCCCGCGGCGAACCCCCGAGGGCCGCGCGCCCGCACCCCGTCGACGCCTCCTGGAGCCGTCCCCCCGGTCCCCCCGAGCCCGCCGGCGTCGATCCGGCCGTGCTCGGCGCCCTGCTGCACCGGCACGGTTGGCAGCGGCGCGGCGGCGCCCCCGGCCGCTACGGCCGCTGGACCCCGCCCGACCCGGCCGGCGCCGGTACGAGCCTGCTGGTGCCGGAGAGCCGCTCCTTCCCCGACAGCGACGACCTGCTCGGCGAGGCACTGGACGCCCTCACCCGCAGCGGCACGCCCTCCGCGCGCGAGGTGCTGGTCGCCCTCACCCTGCCCAGCGACGAGATCCGCTGGTGGCGGGACGTGCCGAGCGGACCGGTCCACGCCGCCCCCTGGACCGTCGACGAGCGGCTGCGCGGCGCCGCCCGGCAGATGCTGCTCGCCGCCGCGCTCGCCACACGCGCGCGTGCCGGCTACCACGGCGCCCGCCACCGGCGCTCGGCCGCCGCGTGCCTCGAACAGGTCCTCGTCGGCTCCGCGACCGACGGCCGCCGGCTGACCGCCTTCGTCCCCGTCGACCCCGGACGGCCCCTCGCCGTACGACTCCACCAGGCCCTGCACGCCGTCCGCGAGGCCGTCGACCACCGGCGGGCCACCGGCAGCATGGACGCCTTCGACGGAGCCGTCCGCGCGGGCGCCAGCCGTGAACTCACCGAGGCCGTCGTCGCCCTCGTCCGCGGCACCGAGGGCGCCCGCGTCGCCGTCGGGTGGGCGCCCGCCGCGGGTGTTCCCGAGGGCTGCGCGGCCGCCGCCGAGACCGTCGAGTTCTCCCCCGGCGACCTGCCCGTGCTGCGCGAGGCCGGCGCCCGCTACCTGCGCGCCGAACCGTCGGTGCCCGTGCGGATCACCGGCACCGTGGTGCGGATGCGCAGGTCCCAGCCGCGCGGCGAGGGCACGGTACGGCTCCGGGTGCTCGCGGGCGCCGAGGTGCCGTACGTGCGCGTGACCCTGCAGGAGGAGGACTACCGCATCGCCGGCCACGCCCACCTGGTCGGACTGCCCGTGCGGGTGCTCGGACGGCTGGAGAGCCGGGGCGGCTTCCGCCGGCTCACGGGCGCCTTCGGGGTCGTACCCGTGCAGGTGGAGGACGAGGAGCGGGACCGGCTGATGAAGTCGCTGCAGGAGGATCTGGACTTCTTCGAGGAGGCGTGCGGCGGGGACGACCGCGACTGATCGTGGACGCAGGGTTATCGTTTCGCGGTCGGCGGCCCCGGGTCGGTACGATCCCTTATTGCGTGCGCAATAGGTTATGGGCGCGCTTCCACCTTCAGGCAGGAGAGACCGGTGTCAGACGTCCGTGTGATCATCCAACGCGATTCCGAGCGGGAAGAGCGCACGGTGACGACGGGCACCACGGCCGCCGACCTCTTCGCCGGCGAGCGCTCGATCATCGCCGCCCGGGTGGGGGGCGAGCTGAAGGACCTCGCCCATGAGGTCGAGGACGGCGAGACCGTCGAGGGCGTCGAGATCTCCTCCGAGGACGGCCTCAACATCCTGCGCCACTCCACCGCGCACGTCATGGCGCAGGCCGTGCAGGAGCTCTTCCCCGAGGCCAAGCTGGGCATCGGCCCGCCCGTCAGGGACGGCTTCTACTACGACTTCGACGTCGACAAGCCGTTCACGCCCGAGGATCTCAAGGCCATCGAGAAGAAGATGCAGGAGATCCAGAAGCGGGGGCAGAAGTTCTCCCGCCGCGTGGTCACCGACGAGGCCGCCCGCGAGGAGCTGGCGAACGAGCCGTACAAGCTGGAGCTGATCGGCCTCAAGGGCTCCGCGTCGCACGACGACGGCGCGGACGTCGAGGTCGGCGCCGGCGAACTGACGATCTACGACAACCTGGACGCCAAGACCGGCGAGCTGTGCTGGAAGGACCTGTGCCGCGGTCCCCACCTGCCCTCGACCCGGCTCATCCCGGCGTTCAAGCTGATGCGCAACGCGGCCGCCTACTGGCGCGGCAGCGAGAAGAACCCCATGCTCCAGCGCATCTACGGCACCGCCTGGCCGTCCAAGGACGAGCTGAAGGCGTACCTGGACTTCCTCGCCGAGGCCGAGAAGCGCGACCACCGCAGGCTGGGCAACGAGCTGGACCTGTTCTCCATCTCCGACCAGATCGGCTCCGGCCTCGCCGTCTTCCACCCCAAGGGCGGCACCGTCCGGCGGGTCATGGAGGACTACTCGCGCCGCCGCCACGAGGAGGAGGGCTACGAGTTCGTCTACACCCCGCACGCGACCAAGGGGAAGCTCTTCGAGACCTCGGGCCACCTGGACTGGTACGCCGAGGGCATGTACCCGCCCATGCAGCTCGACGAGGGCGTGGACTACTACCTCAAGCCCATGAACTGCCCGATGCACAACCTGATCTTCGACGCGCGCGGGCGGTCGTACCGCGAACTGCCGTTGAGGCTCTTCGAGTTCGGGACGGTATACCGCTACGAGAAGTCGGGCGTCGTGCACGGCCTGACCCGTTCGCGCGGGTTCACCCAGGACGACGCGCACATCTACTGCACCCGAGAGCAGATGGCCGACGAGCTCGACAAGACGCTCACCTTCGTGCTGAACCTGCTGCGGGACTACGGGTTGACGGACTTCTACCTGGAGCTGTCCACCAAGGACCCGGAAAAGTACGTCGGGACCGACGAGGTCTGGGAGGAGGCCACCGAGACCCTGCGCCAGGTCGGCGAGAAGCAGGGCCTGCAGCTGGTCCCGGACCCGGGCGGCGCGGCGTTCTACGGCCCGAAGATCTCCGTCCAGGTCAAGGACGCGATCGGCCGCACCTGGCAGATGTCGACGGTCCAGCTCGACTTCAACCTGCCGGAGCGGTTCAACCTGGAGTACACCGCCGCCGACGGTTCCAAGCAGCGCCCGGTCATGATCCACCGCGCGCTGTTCGGCTCCATCGAGCGGTTCTTCGCCGTGCTCCTGGAGCACTACGCGGGCGCGTTCCCGGCGTGGCTGGCGCCGGTGCAGGCGGTCGGTATCCCGGTGGGCGATGCCCATGCGGAGTACCTGGAGAAGTTCGCCGCGACCGCCAGGAAGAAGGGCCTGCGGGTGGAGGTCGACTCCTCCTCGGACCGGATGCAGAAGAAGATCCGCAACGCGCAGAAGCAGAAGGTGCCGTTCATGGTGATCGCAGGCGACGAGGACATGGCGAACAACGCCGTCTCCTTCCGCTACCGCGACGGCTCCCAGGAGAACGGCATCCCGTTCGACGAGGCCATCGCGAAGATCGTGAAGGTCGTCGAGGAGCGGGCGCAGGTCTGAGCAGCGGTGGCGGGCGGCCCCCGGTGATCTCCTCCCACCGGGGGCCTTTCCCTGCCCGCAGGCCGCACGCCATATGCTGCACGCATGACGAGTGAGCCGGAACAGCAGCTGGGAGTGGGAACGCCCGACGCGTTCCAGCGCCTGTGGACGCCCCACCGGATGGCCTACATCCAGGGTGAGAACAAGCCGAGCGGCCCTGCTGCCGGCGACGGCTGCCCCTTCTGCTCGATCCCGGCCAAGTCCGACGAGGACGGCCTGGTCGTGCGGCGCGGTGAGCACGTGTACGCGGTGCTCAACCTTTACCCGTACAACGGCGGCCACCTCATGGTCGTGCCCTACCGCCATGTCGCCGACTACACCGACCTGACGGAACCGGAGACCGCGGAACTCGCGGAGCTCACCAAGCAGGCCATGACGGCGTTGCGCAGCGCCTCCGGGGCCCATGGTTTCAATCTGGGCATGAACCAGGGCTCGGTCGCGGGCGCCGGTATCGCCGCCCACTTGCACCAGCACGTCGTCCCCCGCTGGGGCGGCGACACCAACTTCCTGCCCGTGATCGGCCACACGAAGGTCCTGCCGCAGCTCCTCGCCGACACCCGCGCGATGCTCGCGAAGGCCTGGCCCGCGTAGGCCGCGCGCGGGCCAGGCCCGCGCCTCACGCGTCGTACACGTCGGCCTTCTTCGGCGACACCTCCTGCACCCCTCCGCTGAGGGCCGACGCGCGGGAGCCGAACTTCTCGACGTCCACGCCGTTCTCCTTGAGGACCTTGAGCGCCGCCGCGTGCACCACCCGCAGCACCGGAGTGGCGGCGCGCAGCGCGTCGTCGGCCATGAAGCGGTGCCGCCAGGGCTGGTCGGCCCAGACGTGCCGCAGGCCGAAGGGCTCGGGCAGGGCGAGGCTGCCGCCGAGCCAGTT
>NZ_JUJA01000014.1:7314-18560 GCF_001906585.1 Streptomyces kebangsaanensis
GGGGGGCGCGGGCGGCGAGCCGTACCACCTCGTCGGTGTCGACCAGGGGCAGCTTCACGGTGCGGGTCTCCCAGAACCGGAGCGACTTCTGGACCGTCTTCTCCTTGGCCGCCGGCTTCCCGTTGAACAGGGGGTTGACCGGTCCCAGGGCGTGGCCGGTGACCTCGATGCGCAGGGTGTCGTGCAGCACCGTCACGGTGACCAGCATGGTGATCACCAGGTGGCCGTCCCAGAGCGTCCACTGCACGCCGAGGTAGTGCCGGTCACCGCTGCCGAACTGCTGCTTGTTGCAGATGTCCTGTATGGCGTGCGTCTTGACCGTGTACGTGTCGACGTCCGTGCCGCTCGGCCGGGAGACCTCGGTCGCCTTCTCCCCGATCGGCGTGACGATCCAGTGCGTGACGGACGGCTTGGGGAAGCCGCCGGTGTTGATGGGCGTGCGTTCCAGCATCGCCAGGCCGCCCTGGATCGCGGTGATGACGTCCCAGCTGCGGAAGGGGTGGAACTCCTTGCCCGGTTCGGCGGAGGACAGTTCCTCGGCCAGCTGCCAGCTGCCCCAGCGCGTGCCCATGCCGAGTATGCCCTTGGGGCCGGCGTAGAAGACGGAGTTGGACCGCTGTTCGGCGCTGAGGCGGGCGAGTTCCTTGCGTACCTGCTCGGCCGCGTCGCCGGGGCTGCCCGGTACGGCCTCGGGGATCTTCGCCCCCACGCCGCCGCCGGAGAGCAGGGCCGTCCACTGCTCCCGCAGTTGGTGTGCCGAGCGTTCGCAGATCCGCTTGGCCCAGAACCAGCCGACGACCGGCAGGACGATCGCCGCGCGCGCGTACCACGCCCAGAAGCCGGTGAAGGGCATCTTGACCAGGAAGAGCACGGCGAGGGTGCCCACGGCGACCAGCAGGGCGGTGGCGAGGGCGCCGGCCCGCTTGTCCTCCCGCCTGCTGACGTTGGTGCGCAGGGTGAACACCAGCAGCCACATGAGGAAGCCGGGCAGGAAGAGCACTCCGCACAGCACCGTCACCGCCGTGAGCCAGTTGTCGCGCTCCCGGCGGATGCGGTGGGCGGCCAGGCAGTGTTCGACCACGACTTGGGGTTCGATGCCGAAGGACTGGATGAGCGGTGCGCGTCCGGCGCCCAGCATGCGGTCGATCACCGCGCGGGAGAAGGCCTCACCGAGCCGGGGCCGGAAGATCTTCGCCCAGGGGCGCGGCGGCTTGACCGTCGACTTGTGCCATTCGTTGTCCGCTTCGAGGATCTTGGTGACCTCGTCGTCCCGGTAGGCCGCCGAGGCCAGGGCGTAGGTCGCCGCCGTCTGCCCCGCCGCCCCGGACAGGGGCACCTGTGCCCCTGGGCTGAAATCGAATTCGTCCGCCACTGCCACCCCCTTGCCGCCGCACCTGTCCTGCGGCATTCCCGACTTCCCTGCCCCGCACACCTGTTGATCGGGTCATCAGGGTATCGGGAGCCACTGATGCGGGGAGGCGGACGGCCGGAGCCGTCCGCCTGTTCGGAACGAAGCGTTCCGGCGCCCGGGTCGTGCGCCCGGCGCGACCGTGGCGCGTCGACTACGAGGCCTCGCGCTCCTGTTGCCGGACCCGGTCGGCCACCTGCGGCGGCATCGGCTCGTGCCGTACGTAGCGGCGGTCGAAGCGGGCCGTGCCGTGCGACAGGGAGCGCAGGTCGACCGCGTACCGGCCGATCTCGATCTCGGGTACCTCGGCCCGGACGAGGATGCGGCCGTTGCCCACCTGCTCGGTGCCCAGCAGTCGGCCCCGCCGGCCGGACAGGTCGCTCATGACGGCGCCCACGTAGTCGTCGCCGACCAGCACGGTCACCTCGGCGACCGGTTCCAGCAGGTGGATCCTGGCGTCGGTCGCGGCCTCCCGCAGCGCCAGCGCGCCGGCCGTCTGGAACGCGGCGTCGGAGGAGTCCACCGAGTGGGCCTTGCCGTCGAGGAGCGTGACCCGGACGTCGATCAGCGGGTAGCCGGCGGCGACTCCCTTGGCGGCCTGGGCCCTGACGCCCTTCTCCACCGAGGGGATGAACTGCCGTGGGACGGCCCCGCCGACCACCTTGTCGACGAACTCGATGCCCGAGCCGCCCGGCAGCGGCTCCACCTCGATCTCGCAGATGGCGTACTGCCCGTGCCCGCCGGACTGCTTGACGTGCCGGCCGCGCCCGGCGGACCTGTTCGCGAACGTCTCCCGCAGGGAGACCCGGTGCGGTACGACGTCGACCTGGACGCCGTACCGGCTGCGCAGCCGCTCCAGGGCGACGTCGGCGTGCGCCTCGCCCAGGCACCACAGCACGACCTGGTGGGTGTCCTGGTTCTGCTCCAGGCGCATCGTCGGGTCTTCCGCGACCAGCCGGGCCAGGCCCTGGGAGAGCTTGTCCTCGTCCGGTTTGCTGTGCGCCTGGATGGCCAGCGGCAGCAGCGGGTCGGGCATCTGCCAGGGCTCCATCAGCAACGGGTCGTCCCTGGCGGAGAGCGTGTCGCCGGTCTCCGCGCGGCCCAGTTTCGCCACGCACGCGAGATCGCCCGCGACGGCGTGCGTCACCGGGCGCTGCTGTTTGCCGAACGGTGTGGTCAGGGCGCCGACGCGCTCGTCGACGTCGTGGTCCTCGTGCCCGCGGTCGGCCAGTCCGTGCCCGGAGACGTGCACCGTCTCGTCGGGTCGCAGGGTGCCGGAGAAGACGCGGACCAGGGAGATCCGGCCGACGTACGGGTCGGAGGAGGTCTTGACGACCTCGGCGACCAGTGGCCCGTCGGGGTCGCAGGGCTTCAGCTCGCGGGGCTTGCCGTCGATGGTGGTGACAGCGGGCGCCTCGTGCTCCAGCGGGGTCGGGAAGCCGCGGACGATCAGATCCAGGAGTTCCACCGTGCCGATGCCCTGCTTGGCGCCGTCGGCCGCGGGGGCGGCGGCCAGAACGGGGAAGAACGCCCCGCGCGTGACGGCCCGCTCCAGGTCCTCGATCAGTGTCCTGACGTCGACCTGTTCACCGCCGAGGTAGCGGTCCATGAGGGTCTCGTCCTCGCTCTCGGAGATGATCCCCTCGATCAGCCGGTTGCGGGCCTCCTCCAGCCGCGGCAGCTGGTCCTCGCCGGGCTCGGACTCCTTGCGTTCCCCGGCGGAGTAGTCGAACAGCTTCTGTGTCAGCAGCCCGACCAGCCCGGTCACGGGCGCGTGCCCGTCGTGGCCCTGCGGTCCGTGCAGCGGCAGGTACAGCGGCAGTACGGCGTCGGGGTCGTCCGCGCCGAACGCCTCCGCGCACACCCGCGTCATCTCCTCGAAGTCGGCGCGGGCGGCCTCCAGATGCGTGATCACGATGGCGCGCGGCATGCCGACGGCCGCGCACTCCTCCCACACCATGCGGGTCGAGCCGTTCACGCCGTCGGAGGCGGAGACGACGAACAGGGCCGCGTCCGCGGAGCGCAGACCGGCCCTGAGCTCCCCGACGAAGTCGGCGTAGCCGGGGGTGTCCAGAAGGTTGATCTTGATGCCGTCCCATTCGACGGGCACCAGGGAGAGCTGCACCGAGCGCTGCTGCCGGTGCTCGATCTCGTCGTAGTCCGAGAGGCTGCCGCCGTCCTCCACGCGGCCCGCCCGGTTCACCGCTCCCGCCGTCAGCGCGAGAGCCTCCACCAGAGTCGTCTTGCCCGATCCGGAGTGGCCGACCAGCACCACATTCCGTATGGACGCGGGATGGTCGGCCGCCACTGCCCTGCCGGCGGCTCCGGGGTGTGCTTGCGCCTTGTCGCCCATGATCCTGCCTCCCGTGCACGGTGAGGTCGCTGTGGGCGCGGACACGCGGCACCGCGTCACTGGCGGCTCCTGCGATCGCCCGCGGTCCTTCGAGCTTTCCACTCCCGTCACGCTGCGTCCATACGAAGGACCCGATCCCGCCGTCCACCGGCGGTCGCGAGCCCGGCCCGATCCGGACGAGAGGCCCTGGGGGCGCGGGTGCCCGGCCTTCGCGCGGGCGCGTGCGTGACTACGATGGGCCAGCCGGTGGCCAGCAGGGGCCGCCCGGCGAACACCGACCCTCGGGAAGGCCATGCTGAACAAGTACGCGCGTGCATTCTTCACGCGTGTCCTCACCCCGTTCGCCGCGTTTCTCATCCGCCGGGGCGTGAGCCCGGACACGGTCACGCTGATCGGGACGGCCGGAGTGGTCGCGGGCGCGCTGGTCTTCTACCCCCGGGGCGAGTTCTTCTGGGGCACGGTCGTGATCACGCTGTTCGTGTTCTCCGACCTCGTCGACGGCAACATGGCACGCCAGCTGGGCCGTTCCAGCCGCTGGGGGGCCTTCCTGGACTCCACGCTCGACCGGGTCGCCGACGGCGCGATCTTCGGCGGGTTCGCCCTGTGGTACGCGGGGCACGGCGACAACAACGTGCTGTGCGCGGTGTCGATCTTCTGTCTGGCCAGTGGCCAGGTCGTGTCGTACACCAAGGCCCGGGGCGAGTCGATCGGCCTGCCCGTCGCCGTCAACGGCCTGGTCGAGCGGGCCGAACGACTGGTGATCTCGCTGGTCGCGGCCGGGTTCGCGGGCCTGCACAAGTTCGGTGTGCCGGGCATCCAGTACCTGCTGCCGGTCGCCCTGTGGATCGTCGCCGCCGGCAGCCTGGTCACGCTGATCCAGCGGGTCGTCACCGTCCGCCGCGAGTCGGCCGAGGCGGAGGCCGCCGAGGCCCTGCCGGAGCAGGGGAGCGAGGCGGCGAAATGAGCGGGGCGAGCGTCCAGGAGCGGCTCACCGACGCGCTGTACGGCCTCGGCTGGGGCACGGTCAAGAAGCTGCCCGAACCGGTCGCCGTGCGGCTGGGCCGCGTCATCGCCGACCTCGCCTTCAAGCAGGGCGGCAAGGGCGTGAAGCGGCTGGAGAGCAACTACGCGCGCGTGGTGCCCGACGCGACTCCCGAGCGCCTGGCCGAACTCACGCGCGCGGGCATGCGCTCGTACCTGCGGTACTGGATGGAGTCCTTCCGGCTGCCGGCCTGGAGCGTCGAGCGGATCAGGACCGGCTTCGACCCCAAGGGCCTGCACCACCTGACCGACGGCCTCGCGGCCGGCCGGGGTGTCGTCCTCGCCCTGCCCCACCTGGCCAACTGGGACCTGGCCGGCGCCTGGGTCACCACCGAGCTGAAGACGCCGTTCACGACCGTCGCCGAGCGTCTGAAGCCCGAGACGCTCTACGACCGGTTCGTCGCGTACCGGGAGGGCCTGGGCATGGAGGTCCTGCCGCACAGCGGCGGCTCCGCGTTCGGCACGCTGGCCCGGCGGCTGCGCGACGGCGGACTGGTCTGTCTGGTCGCCGACCGTGACCTGTCCGCCTCCGGAGTGGAGGTGGAGTTCTTCGGCGGGACGGCCCGGATGCCCGCCGGGCCCGCCCTGCTCGCCCAGCAGACGGGCGCCCTGCTGCTGCCCGTCACGCTGTGGTACGACGACTCGCCCGTGATGCGGGGCCGCATCCACCCCCCGATCGAGGTACCCGGGACAGGTACGCGGGCCGAGAGGACGTCTGTCATGACACAGGCACTGGCCGACGCCTTCGCCACGGGGATCGCCGAGCATCCGGAGGACTGGCACATGCTGCAGCGTTTGTGGCTCGCGGACCTGGAACCCCGCCCCGCGGACGGGGAGGGGGCGTGAGGATCGGCATCGTCTGCCCGTACTCCTGGGACGTGCCGGGCGGCGTCCAGTTCCACATCCGCGACCTGGCCGAATACTTCATCGCCCTAGGCCACGAGGTGTCCGTGCTCGCCCCCGCCGACGACGACACCCCGCTGCCGCCCTACGTCGTCTCGGCCGGCCGCGCGGTCCCGGTGCCGTACAACGGCTCGGTGGCCCGGCTCAACTTCGGCTTCCTGTCGGCGGCCCGGGTACGGCGCTGGCTGCACGAGGGCCGCTTCGACGTGATCCACATCCACGAGCCGGCCTCGCCGTCGCTGGGGCTGCTGACCTGCTGGGCGGCGCAGGGCCCGATCGTCGCCACCTTCCACACCTCGAACCCCAGGTCGAGGGCGATGATCGCCGCGTACTCGATCCTCCAGGCCGCCCTGGAGAAGATCAGCGCCCGGATCGCGGTCAGCGAGTACGCCCGGCGCACCCTCGTCGAGCATCTCGGCGGGGACGCGGTGGTCATCCCCAACGGCGTCGACGTGGACTTCTTCGCCCGGGCCGAGCCCAGACCCGAGTGGCAGGGGGACACGATCGGCTTCGTCGGCCGCATCGACGAGCCCCGCAAGGGCCTGCCCGTCCTGATGCGGGCCCTGCCGGCGATCCTCGCCGCCCGCCCGCACACCCGCCTGCTGGTCGCGGGCCGCGGCGACGAGAAGGAGGCGGTGGAGGGACTGCCGGAGGAACTGCGCTCGCGCGTCGAGTTCCTGGGCATGATCAGCGACGAGGACAAGGCCCGCTTCCTGCGCAGCGTCGATCTCTACGTCGCCCCCAACACCGGCGGCGAGTCCTTCGGCATCATCCTCGTCGAGGCCATGTCCGCCGGCGCCCCGGTCCTCGCCGCCGACCTCGACGCCTTCGCCCAGGTCCTCGACCAGGGCAAGGCCGGCGAGCTGTTCACCAACGAGGACGCCGACTCCCTGGCCGAAGCGGCCGTACGCCTCCTGGCCGACCCCGACCGCCGCGCCGAACTCCGCGAACGCGGCAGCACCCACGTCCGCCGCTTCGACTGGTCGACGGTCGGCGCGGACATCCTGTCCGTCTACGAGACGGTGACGGCGGGCGCGGCGGCGGTGGCGGCGGACGAGCGGGCGACGGGTCTGCGGGCACGGCTGGGCCTGGCACGGGACTGACGCCCGGGGGAGTGTGCGGGCGAGGCCACCCGGGCCGATAGCCTTGCCGCCTGTGACCGCAACCCTCATCTGGATCCTCGTCGCGCTCGTCGCCGTCGGCCTGTACCTGAGCTGGACGGCGGGGCGGCTGGACCGGCTGCACGCCCGCATCGACGCGGCCCGCGCCGCACTGGACGCCCAGCTGCTGCGCCGCGCCTCCGTGACCCAGGAGCTGGCCACCTCCGGAGTGCTCGACCCGGCCGCCTCGATCGTGCTCTACGAGGCCGCGCACGCCGCCCGGCAGGCCGAGGAGGACCAGCGGGAGGTGGCCGAGAGCGAGCTGAGCCAGGCCCTGCGGGCCGTGTTCGCCGAGGTGCAGCAGGTGGAGGCGGTCCGTGAGGCGCCCGGGGGAGAGGAGGCGGCCCGCGAGCTGACCGAGGCCGTGCGCAGGGTGCCGATGGCCCGCCGCTTCCACAACGACGCCGTCGGCGCGGCCCGCAGACTCCGCGAGCACCGCAAGGTCCGCTGGTTCCGTCTGGCCGGACACGCCCCCTTCCCGATGGCCTTCGAAATGGACGACGAACCACCCGCAGCACTGTCGGACCGCCCGGCCTGACCGACCTCACGACGCAGGCGTCCGGAGACCCCTACGATCCGGCTCGCTTTTCGCGCTCGCACCGGGGCTCGGGGCTCGGGGCGCACCTCCCGCCCCGAGCCGGTGGCCGCCCCACCGCAACGGGCGGGCCGGGCGGCCGGGTTGGGGGTGCAGGGGGCGAAACCTCCGCCGGGATGAGGGGGTGGAGTCCCCGCCGGGGTGCAGGGGCGGAGCCCCGTCGGGGCCTGGGGCGGAGTCCCGGAACGGCACCTTTCCTCCCACCGAGACGGACGGGAGGGTGGGGAACTGGAGGTGCAGGAACGGAGCCCCAGGAACGGGTGCGGCGTCCGTCCCCAGGACCCCGGAGGGAAAAGGATCCACCGGCTTCCCATTGGCCCTTGCCGTGGACTGGTCCGCTCACGTTTCCTCGGCGGTGCACCAAACCCCTTTTTCCACCCGAGTGAGGTCACCCGTGTCCACCACGATTTCCGACTCCGCCCAGACCCCCGAGACCGGCACCGCGCGCGTGAAGCGCGGCATGGCCGAGCAGCTCAAGGGCGGCGTGATCATGGACGTCGTCACGCCGGAGCAGGCGAAGATCGCCGAGGACGCGGGCGCCGTCGCGGTCATGGCCCTGGAGAGGGTCCCGGCCGACATCCGCAAGGACGGCGGAGTGGCCCGCATGTCCGACCCGGACATGATCGAGGGCATCATCGACGCCGTCTCCATCCCGGTCATGGCAAAGTCCCGCATCGGCCACTTCGTCGAGGCCCAGGTCCTGCAGTCCCTCGGCGTCGACTACATCGACGAGTCCGAGGTCCTCACCCCGGCCGACGAGGTCAACCACTCCGACAAGTGGGCCTTCACCACCCCCTTCGTCTGCGGTGCCACCAACCTGGGCGAGGCCCTGCGCCGCATCGCCGAGGGCGCCGCGATGATCCGCTCCAAGGGCGAGGCCGGCACCGGCAACGTCGTCGAGGCCGTCCGCCACCTGCGCCAGATCAAGAACGAGATCGCCAGGCTGCGCGGCTACGACAACCACGAGCTGTACGCCGCCGCCAAGGAGCTGCGCGCCCCGTACGAGCTGGTCAAGGAGGTCGCCGAGCTCGGCAAGCTCCCGGTCGTGCTGTTCTCCGCCGGCGGCGTGGCCACCCCCGCCGACGCCGCCCTGATGCGCCAGCTCGGCGCCGAGGGCGTCTTCGTCGGCTCCGGCATCTTCAAGTCCGGCGACCCGGCCAAGCGCGCCGCCGCCATCGTGAAGGCCACCACCTTCTACGACGACCCGAAGATCATCGCGGACGCGTCCCGCAACCTCGGCGAGGCCATGGTCGGCATCAACTGCGACACCCTCCCCGAGTCCGAGCGCTACGCCAACCGCGGCTGGTAACCACCCCATGACCGACGAAGCCCCTGTCATCGGCGTCCTGGCCCTCCAGGGCGACGTACGGGAGCACCTCATCGCCCTGGCCGCGGCCGACGCCGTGGCCAGGCCGGTGCGGCGCCCCGAGGAACTCGCCGAGGTCGACGGTCTCGTCCTCCCCGGCGGTGAGTCCACCACCATCTCCAAGCTGGCCGTCCTCTTCGGTGTGATGGACCCGCTCCGCGCGCGCGTGCGCGACGGCATGCCCGTCTACGGCACCTGCGCCGGCATGATCATGCTCGCCGACAAGATCCTCGACCCGCGCGCGGACCAGGAGACCGTCGGCGGAATCGACATGATCGTGCGCCGCAACGCCTTCGGGCGGCAGAACGAGTCCTTCGAGGCGGCCGTCGACGTCAAGGGCGTCGCGGGCGGTCCCGTGGAGGGTGTCTTCATCCGCGCGCCCTGGGTCGAGTCCGTCGGTGCCGGAACCGAGGTGCTCGCCGAGCACGACGGCCACATCGTCGCGGTCCGCCAGGACAACGCGCTGGCCACGTCGTTCCACCCGGAGCTGACCGGCGACCACCGGGTGCACGCCCTGTTCGTCGACATGGTGCGCGCGAACCGGACACCGGAGTCCTTGTAGGATTCCTGCGTTCGGACAGAGACGGGTTACGCGAAGGAGACAGGAAGATGGCCGGCCACTCCAAATGGGCCACGACGAAGCACAAGAAGGCCGTCCTCGATGCCAAGCGCGGCAAACTCTTCGCGAAACTCATCAAGAACATCGAGGTCGCCTCCCGCATGGGCGGCGCCGACCTGGACGGCAACCCGACGCTGTACGACGCCGTCCAGAAGGCGAAGAAGCAGTCGGTCCCGAACAAGAACATCGACTCGGCGATCAAGCGCGGCGCGGGCCTGGAGGCCGGCGGCGCCGACTACGAGACGATCATGTACGAGGGCTACGGGCCGAACGGTGTCGCCGTGCTCATCGAGTGCCTCACCGACAACCGCAACCGTGCCGCCTCGGACGTCCGCGTCGCCATGACCCGCAACGGCGGCTCCATGGCCGACCCCGGCTCGGTGTCGTACCTCTTCAACCGCAAGGGCGTCGTGATCGTCCCCAAGGGTGAGCTGGCCGAGGACGACGTCCTGGCCGCCGTCCTGGACGCGGGCGCCGAGGAGGTCAACGACCTCGGCGAGTCCTTCGAGGTCCTCAGCGAGGCCACCGACCTGGTCGCGGTCCGCACCGCCCTCCAGGACGCGGGCATCGACTACGACTCCGCCGAGGCCAACTTCGTCCCGACCATGCAGGTCGAACTGGACGAGGAGGGTGCCAAGAAGATCTTCAAGCTGATCGACGCGCTCGAGGACAGCGACGACGTGCAGAACGTCTTCGCCAACTTCGACGTCAGCGACGAGATCATGGAGAAGGTCGGCGCATAGCGCTGCCACGAGCCTCGCGGGATTCCGACGGGTCGGTGGGTCACTCCCGCCGGCCCGTCTCTTTGCGGGCGTTGTCAGTGGCACCCGATAGCCTGCACGAACAGGCGATTGCTGGGAGGGAGACGCGTGCGCGTACTGGGGGTGGACCCGGGGCTGACCCGCTGCGGTGTCGGCGTCGTCGAGGGGGTCGCGGGCCGGCCGCTGACCATGCTCGGCGTCGGTGTCGTGCGCACTCCGGCGGACGCCGACCTGAGCCACCGCCTTCTCGCCGTCGAACAGGGCCTGGAGCGGTGGCTGGACGAGTACCGGCCCGAATGCGTCGCCGTGGAACGCGTCTTCAGCCAGCACAACGTGCGCACCGTCATGGGGACCGCCCAGGCCAGCGCCGTGGCCATGCTCTGCGCGGCCCGCCGCGGCATTCCCGTCGCCCTGCACACCCCCAGCGAGGTCAAGGCCGCCGTCACCGGCAGCGGCCGCGCCGACAAGGCACAGGTCGGTGCCATGGTCACCCGGCTGCTGCGGCTCGACGCGCCCCCGAAGCCGGCCGACGCCGCCGACGCCCTCGCCCTCGCCATCTGCCACATCTGGCGCGCCCCCGCGCAGAACCGGCTCCAGCGGGCCGTCGCCCTGCACGCGGCCGCGGCACCGACGACAACGAAAGGCCGTACGTCATGATCGCCTTCGTCAGCGGCACCGTCGCCGCACTCGCCCCCGACGCCGCGGTGGTCGAGGTCGGCGGTGTCGGCATGGCCGTGCAGTGCACCCCGAACACGCTGTCCGCGCTCCGCCTCGGCCGGCCGGCCAAGCTCGCCACCTCCCTCGTCGTGCGGGAGGACTCGCTGACCCTGTACGGCTTCGCGGACGACGACGAACGCCAGGTCTTCGAGCTGCTGCAGACCGCGAGCGGAGTGGGACCGCGGCTCGCCCAGGCGATGCTGGCCGTGCACACCCCCGACGCCCTGCGCCGGGCCGTCGCCACCGGTGACGAGAAGGCCCTCACCGCCGTCCCCGGCATCGGCAAGAAGGGCGCCCAGAAGCTCCTGCTGGAGCTCAAGGAC
>NZ_JUJA01000014.1:18574-43957 GCF_001906585.1 Streptomyces kebangsaanensis
GAGCCGGTCGGCGCCCCCGCGGTGGGAACACCGGTCACCCAGGGCTGGCGCGACCAGCTGCACGCGGCCCTGATCGGCCTCGGGTACGCCACCCGGGACGCCGACGAGGCGGTGGCCGCCGTGGCACCGCAGGCCGAGGCCGCCGGTGGCACACCCCAGGTGGGCCAGTTGCTGAAGGCGGCCCTGCAGACCCTGAACCGAGCCCGCTGACCCACCACTTCCCGAGGCACATCACATGAACTGGGACGACACGACCGACACCTCCGCCGCCGAGCGGCTTGTCGGTGCGTCCGCCGACCGCGAGGACCAGGCCGTCGAGGCCGCCCTGCGGCCCAAGGACCTGGGCGAGTTCATCGGCCAGGAGAGGGTACGCGAGCAGCTCGACCTCGTACTGCGCGCCGCACGCGCGCGCGGGGCCACCGCCGACCACGTACTGCTCTCCGGCGCCCCCGGCCTCGGCAAGACCACCCTGTCCATGATCATCGCGGCCGAGATGGGCGCCCCCATCCGCATCACCTCCGGCCCCGCCATCCAGCACGCCGGCGACCTCGCGGCCATCCTCTCCTCCCTCCAGGAGGGAGAGGTCCTCTTCCTCGACGAGATCCACCGCATGTCGCGGCCCGCCGAGGAGATGCTGTACATGGCCATGGAGGACTTCCGCGTCGACGTCATCGTCGGCAAGGGCCCCGGCGCCACCGCCATCCCACTGGAACTGCCCCCGTTCACCCTGGTCGGCGCCACCACCCGCGCGGGCCTGCTGCCGCCCCCGCTGCGCGACCGCTTCGGTTTCACCGCACACATGGAGTTCTACGCACCCGCCGAACTGGAGCGCGTCGTGCACCGCTCGGCGCACCTGCTGGACGTCGGGATCGAGGCCGACGGCGCCGCCGAGATCGCCGGCCGCTCCCGGGGCACCCCCCGCATCGCCAACCGCCTGCTGCGCCGTGTCCGCGACTACGCGCAGGTCAAGGCCGACGGGATCGTCACGCGCGAGATCGCCGCGGCGGCCCTCGCCGTCTACGAGGTCGACGCCCGTGGCCTGGACCGGCTGGACCGGGCCGTCCTCGCGGCCCTGCTGAAGCTGTTCGGCGGCGGGCCCGTGGGCCTGTCGACGCTCGCGGTCGCCGTGGGGGAGGAGCGCGAGACCGTCGAGGAGGTCGCCGAACCCTTCCTCGTCCGCGAGGGCCTGCTCGCCCGTACCCCGCGTGGCCGCGTTGCCACCCCCGCCGCCTGGGCGCACCTCGGTCTGACCCCGCCCGGCTCGTCAGCTGCAGGAACCGGACAACAGGACCTGTTCGGGGCGTGACGGCGGCGGCATTGGCCCCGGGAGGAACCCAGGTGCCATGCTGAGCGTTGTTCCTTGCGCGCGGACTCGCCTAGACTCCGCCGGTGCCGCCTCGTCGGCAGTCCACATACCCCCATCCATCAGGCCGCTCCCCATCGCGGTCGTGTGAAGGAAGTTCCGACCCGTGAGTCTCGTGACCCTCCTCCCGTTCATCGTGCTCATCGGGGCCATGTTCCTGATGACCCGGTCGGCCAAGAAGAAGCAGCAGCAGGCCGAGCAAATGCGGAACCAGATGCAGCCCGGCAGCGGTGTCCGCACCATCGGGGGCATGTACGCGACGGTGAAGGAGGTCAGCGACGACACGGTCCTCCTTGACGCCGGTCCCGGTGTCGAGCTGCTGTTCGCCAAGAACGCGATCGGTGCCGTCCTCTCCGACGACGAGTACAACCGCATCGTCCACGGCATCGAGCACGACCTGAAGTCCGACGCCGACATCGTCCCCGACGACGCCTCCTCTCTCACCGAGACCGACGAGCCCGCCGCCGAAGCTTCCGACGCTTCCGGCGCCTCCGACGACAAGCGCGTCGACCTCGGCAAGAAGGACGCGGCCGAGGAGCCGGCCGACAGTGCCGCCGAGACGAAGGCGGAGGAACAGCCGAAGAAGGCCGACGGCGACTCCGACGCGAAGTAACCACGTCCCAGGGCGCGCGGCACCGGCCGCGCGCCCTGGGACGTGTTCACTCGGCAGGGGATCCCGACACCACGCATGGCCGCCGCCATGCCCATCCGGCGCGGGGCGGCCCGAGAGGGAGTATCGAAAAGGTGGCAGTTAAAAATGGACGTTCAGCGAGCGCCCAGAGCAAGCCGGGGCGCTCGCTAGCCCTCATCCTGATCGCCATCGTGGCGCTCACCGGATCCATGTTCGTCTCCGGAAACACGTCTCCGCGTCTCGGCATCGACCTGGCCGGCGGAACGAGCATCACCCTTCGGGCGGTGCCCGAGCGCGGACAGGAGTCCGCGATCAACAAGGCCAACATGGACACGGCCGTCAGCATCATGGAACGCCGTGTCAACGGTCTCGGCGTCTCGGAGGCCGAGGTCCAGACCCAGGGCAACGACAACATCATCGTCAACATCCCCAAGGGCACCAACTCCCAGCAGGCCCGCGAGCAGGTCGGCACCACCGCCAAGCTGTACTTCCGTCCCGTGCTCGCCACCGACATCACCGGCGCCACCCCGGCCGACCCGTCGCCGAGCGCCTCCCACGAGGCGACCGACAAGTCCACCGGAACCCCCACCCCCTCCCCGACTCCCTCGGCCACCGGGACCCAGCAGGGCCGCGCGGTCACCGACGCCCTGAAGGCGGACGCCGCCCCGTCCCCGTCCCCGAGCAGCGGTTCCGGTGACGCCAACGGCAAGCTCCAGGCGCAGTACGCCTCGCTGGACTGCAGCAAGCAGTCCGTCCGCGCGACCGCCGGCAAGGGCGTGCTGCCCACCGAGGCGACCGTCGCCTGCGGCAAGAACTCCGACGGGCTGTGGCAGAAGTACCTGCTCGGCCCCGCCGAGGTGGACGGCACCGACGTGAAGAAGGCGGAGGCCGTCTACAACACGCAGAACACCGCCGGCTGGATCGTGACGATGGAGTTCACCTCCAGGGGCGCCAAGAAGTTCGCGGACATCACCGGCAAGCTCGCGCAGAACCAGCCCCCGCAGAACCAGTTCGCCATCGTCCTGGACGGCGAGGTCGTCTCCGACCCGTACGTCCGTGAGGCGCTGACCGGCGGCAGCGCGGAGATCTCCGGCCGCTTCTCCCAGGAGCAGGCGCAGGGCCTCGCCAACATGCTGTCCTACGGCGCCCTGCCGCTGACCTTCAAGGAGGACAGCGTCACCACCGTGACCGCCGCGCTCGGCGGCGAGCAGCTGCAGGCCGGCCTGATCGCGGGCGCCATCGGCCTCGCCCTCGTCGTGATCTACCTGGTGGTGTACTACCGCGGCCTGGCGATGATCGCCGTCGCCTCGCTGATGATCTCCGCGATGCTGACGTACACCCTCATGTCGCTGCTCGGCCCGGCCATCGGCTTCGCGCTGAACCTGCCGGCCGTGTGCGGTGCGATCGTCGCGATCGGTATCACCGCGGACTCGTTCATCGTGTTCTTCGAACGCATAAGGGACGAGATCCGCGAGGGCCGCTCGCTGCGCCCCTCCGTGGAGCGCGGCTGGCCGCGGGCCCGGCGCACCGTCCTCGTCTCCGACTTCGTGTCCTTCCTGGCCGCCGCGGTGCTGTTCGTCGTGACCGTCGGCAAGGTGCAGGGCTTCGCGTTCACGCTCGGCCTGACCACGCTGCTCGACGTGGTCGTCATCTTCCTGTTCACCAAGCCGCTGATGACGATCCTCGCCCGCCGGAAGTTCTTCGCCAGTGGCCACAGCTGGTCGGGACTCGATCCCGAGCGCCTGGGCGCCAAGCCGCCGCTGCGGCGCACCCGCCGCCCCTCCGCTCCCATCGAGACGAAGGAGGCGTGAGATGTCGAAGCTCGGCAACCTCGGCGCCCGACTGCACCACGGTGAAATCGGCTACGACTTCATCAAGAACCGCAAGATCTGGTACGGCGTCTCGATCCTGATCACCATCATGGCCATCCTGGGCCTGGCGGTGCGCGGCCTGAACATGGGCATCGAGTTCCAGGGCGGAGCGGTCTTCACCACGCCGAAGCACATGAGCACCTCGGTGGCCCAGGCGGAGACCTACGCGCACGACGCCTCCGGCAACGAGGTGATCGTGCAGAAGCTCGGTGACGGCAGCCTGCGCATCCAGATCGCCGGCATCGAGACCGGCAAGTCCGACCAGATCAAGGAAACGCTGGCCAAGGACCTGAAGGTCAACCCGGAGCACATCAACGCCGACCTGGTCGGTCCCAGCTGGGGCGAGCAGATCGCCAACAAGGCCTGGCAGGGCCTGGCGATCTTCATGGTCCTGGTCGTGATCTACCTGGCGATCGCGTTCGAGTGGCGCATGGCGCTGGCCGCGCTGGTCGCCCTGATCCACGACCTGACGATCACCACCGGGGTCTACGCCCTCGTGGGCTTCGAGGTCACACCGGGCACGGTGATCGGTCTGCTGACGATCCTCGGTTACTCGCTCTACGACACGGTCGTCGTCTTCGACAGCCTCAAGGAGCAGACGAAGGACATCACCCGGCAGACCCGCTGGACGTACAGCGAGGTGGCGAACCGCTCGATCAACGGCACGCTGATCCGTTCGATCAACACCACCGTGGTGGCGCTGCTGCCGGTGGCGGGCCTGCTGTTCATCGGTGGCGGGGTGCTCGGCGCGGGCATGCTGAACGACATCTCGCTGTCGCTGTTCGTCGGCCTCGCGGCCGGTGCGTACTCCTCGATCTTCATCGCCACGCCGCTCGTCGCCGATCTCAAGGAGCGCGAGCCGCAGATGAAGGCCCTCAGGAAACGGGTCCTCGCCAAGCGGGCGCAGGGCGCGGCCCAGAGCGAGTCCCCGGAGGCGGAGCCCGTCGGCTCCACGGCCGGTGACGAGCCCGAGGACGTCGCGCCCGCCGTGGTGGGGCCGCACAACCAGTCCCTATCCCGCGGCCGGGGCCGCGGCCGACCCCCGGGAAAGCGTCGATGACCGATATCCAGGAACTGCTGCTCAGCCGCATCCGTGACGTGGCCGACTATCCGGAGCCGGGGGTGATGTTCAAGGACATCACCCCGCTCCTGGCGGACCCGGCGGCGTTCACCGTGCTCACCGACGCGCTGGCGGAGGTGGGCACCCGCGAGGGGGCGACGAAGGTCGTCGGCCTGGAGGCCCGCGGCTTCATCCTCGGCGCCCCGGTCGCCCTCCGGGCGGGCCTCGGCTTCATCCCCGTGCGCAAGGCGGGCAAGCTTCCCGGAGCGACGCTCAGCCAGGCGTACGACCTGGAGTACGGGTCCGCGGAGATCGAGGTGCACGCGGAGGACCTGAGCACCGGTGACCGTGTCCTGGTCATCGACGACGTCCTCGCCACGGGGGGCACCGCCGAGGCCTCCATCGAGCTCATCCGCCGGGCCGGCGCGGAGGTCGCCGGGGTGGCGGTGCTCATGGAACTGGGCTTCCTCGGCGGGCGTGAGCGGCTGGAACCGGCCCTGGCGGGCGCCCCCCTGGAAGCGCTCCTCCGCCTCTGATCCCGGGGGCGCCGTGCCCTGGGCCCCGGTCCCTGGGGGGAAGTCCCAGGGACCGGGGCCCGGGGCTGAGCCCCGGCTCGGTCCACCCGGCCCGCCCGTCTCGGTGGGGTGAGGGGCCCCGCCCCTGGGGCTCCGCCCCCGCACCCCGGCGGGGCTTCGGCCCCTGCGCTCCCGGTCGCTTCTCCTCCCGGTCGTTCCGGTGGGGGAGGGGCCGTTCCTGGGGCTCTGCCCCAGGTTCGGGCGGGGGCGTGCCCCTCGGGCCCGGGTTTCCTCTCCTCCTGCCTCGGTGGGGGGAGAGACCCGTTCCCGGGATCCCGCTTCAGGCCCCTGTGGGGGCGGTTCCGGGCCTGGGCGGGGGTGCGTCCCCGCCCTCCCCCCGCGTCCCGGCGCAGGCGCGAAAAGCGGGCCGGGCCGTAGGGGCGCCCGGTCGTCTGCGTCGTGAGCCCCGGAGCCCCGGCCGTCCGGCCCGTCCGCGCGGTGGGGAGTAAGCCGGGTGCGGGCGGGTTCGGGCCGTGCGCCGTGCATGCGCAGGGCACCGCGAAGGCGGGCACGGAGGAATCCCGTGGCCGCCTCGTGCGTTTCCTGGGGTACGGCCCTCACTTCGGGCTGGAGGCGATCCTGGAGGCCGGGATCGCTACCATGGGATCTCCGGGACCTGACCGGGGGACCCGGATCGCGTACGAGGAGCCCTCTTGCCAGACGAGGCCCAGCCACTGACCGCCGCCAAGCCCGAGTCCGCCTCGGCGCCCGCGGCGAAGCCCGCGCCGCACGCGAAGAACGACACCCGCGGGACGGCCGAGCACGCCCAGTCCGCGCCCGTCGGCAAGTCGACCCAGCCCGCGCGTCCCAAGCCGGCCCCGCCCGAGCGTTCCTCCCAGTCCCCGGCCGTACGTCCCTCCGCCGGCCAGGCGGGCCGCTCCGGCTCCTCCAACCGCGTCCGCGCCCGCCTCGCCCGCCTCGGCGTGCAGCGCGCCAACCCGTACAACCCGGTTCTGGAGCCGCTGCTGCGGATAGTGCGCAGCAACGACCCCAAGATCGAGAACTCGACGCTGCGCCAGATCGAGCGCGCCTACCAGGTGGCCGAGCGCTGGCACCGCGGCCAGAAGCGCAAGAGCGGCGACCCGTACATCACGCACCCGCTCGCCGTCACCACCATCCTCGCCGAGCTGGGTATGGACCCGGCCACGCTGATGGCCGGCCTGCTGCACGACACCGTCGAGGACACCGAGTACGGCCTGGACCAGCTGCGTCGCGACTTCGGCGACACCGTCGCCCTGCTCGTCGACGGCGTCACCAAGCTGGACAAGGTCAAGTTCGGCGAGGCCGCGCAGGCCGAGACCGTGCGCAAGATGGTCGTCGCCATGGCCAAGGACCCCCGCGTCCTGGTCATCAAGCTCGCCGACCGCCTGCACAACATGCGCACCATGCGCTACCTCAAGCGCGAGAAGCAGGAGAAGAAGGCGCGGGAGACGCTCGAGATCTACGCGCCGCTCGCCCACCGCCTGGGCATGAACACCATCAAGTGGGAGCTGGAGGACCTCGCCTTCGCGATCCTCTACCCCAAGATGTACGACGAGATCGTCCGCCTGGTCGCCGAGCGCGCCCCCAAGCGCGACGAGTACCTCGCGATCGTCACCGACGAAGTCCAGGCCGACCTGCGCGCCGCCCGCATCAAGGCGACCGTCACCGGCCGCCCGAAGCACTACTACAGCGTCTACCAGAAGATGATCGTCCGCGGCCGTGACTTCGCGGAGATCTACGACCTCGTGGGCATTCGTGTCCTGGTCGACACGGTCCGCGACTGCTACGCCGCCCTCGGCACCGTGCACGCGCGATGGAACCCGGTCCCCGGCCGGTTCAAGGACTACATCGCGATGCCCAAGTTCAACATGTACCAGTCGCTGCACACGACGGTCATCGGTCCCAACGGCAAGCCCGTCGAACTGCAGATCCGCACGTTCGACATGCACCGCCGCGCCGAGTACGGCATCGCCGCGCACTGGAAGTACAAGCAGGAGGCCGTCGCCGGCGCCTCCAAGGTCCGTACCGACGCCCCGAAGCCCGCCAAGGCCGGCAAGGACTCGGCCGCCATCAACGACATGGCGTGGCTGCGGCAGCTGCTGGACTGGCAGAAGGAGACGGAGGACCCCGGAGAGTTCCTGGAGTCGCTGCGCTTCGACCTCTCCCGCAACGAGGTCTTCGTCTTCACGCCCAAGGGCGACGTCATCGCGCTCCCGGCCGGTGCCACCCCGGTGGACTTCGCCTACGCCGTCCACACCGAGGTCGGCCACCGCACCATAGGAGCGCGGGTCAACGGCCGTCTCGTACCGCTGGAGTCGACCCTGGACAACGGCGACCTGGTGGAGGTCTTCACCTCCAAGGCGGCCGGCGCGGGCCCCTCCCGCGACTGGCTCGGCTTCGTCAAGTCGCCGCGCGCCCGCAACAAGATCCGCGCCTGGTTCTCCAAGGAGCGCCGCGACGAGGCGATCGAGCAGGGCAAGGACGCCATCGTCCGCGCGATGCGCAAGCAGAACCTGCCGATCCAGCGCATCCTGACCGGCGACTCGCTCGTCACCCTCGCGCACGAGATGCGCTACTCGGACATCTCCGCGCTGTACGCGGCGATCGGCGAGGGCCATGTCTCCGCGCAGAACATCGTGCAGAAACTCGTCCAGGCGCTCGGTGGCGAGGAGGCGGCCACCGAGGAGATCGACGAGAGCGTGCCGCCCTCGCGCGGCCGCGGCCGCAAGCGCCGCTCCAGCGCCGACCCGGGCGTCGTCGTCAAGGGCGTCGAGGACGTGTGGGTCAAGCTGGCCCGCTGCTGTACGCCCGTCCCCGGCGACCCGATCATCGGCTTCGTCACCCGGGGCAGCGGCGTATCGGTTCACCGCAGCGACTGCGTCAACGTGGAGTCGCTGTCCCGCGAGCCGGAACGCATCCTCGACGTCGAGTGGGCGCCCACCCAGTCCTCCGTCTTCCTGGTCGCCATCCAGGTCGAGGCCCTGGACCGCTCCCGGCTGCTCTCGGACGTCACCCGCGTCCTGTCCGACCAGCACGTCAACATCCTCTCCGCGGCCGTCCAGACCTCCCGCGACCGCGTCGCCACCTCCCGCTTCACCTTCGAGATGGGCGATCCCAAGCACCTGGGCCACGTCCTGAAGGCCGTGCGGGGCGTGGAGGGCGTCTACGACGTCTACCGGGTCACCTCCGCACGCAGCAGGGCGTAGAGCGCCGCACCGCGCGAACGGCCGAGGGCCCCCGTACGTGCCGTACGGGGGCCCTCGGTTCGTAGCGGGTGGTGTGTCAGCCGCCGAACTCCTGCAGGCCCTTCAGAGCCTGGTCCAGGAGCGCCTGGCGGCCCTCCAGCTCCTTCTCGAGCTTGTCGGCCTTGGCGGTGTTGCCCTGGGCGCGCGCCTGCTCGATCTGGCCCCTCAGCTTGTCCACGGCGGCCTGCAGCTGGCCGGTGAGACCCTCGGCACGCGCGCGTGCCTCCGGGTTCGTCCGGCGCCACTCGGCCTCCTCGGCTTCCTGGATGGCCCGGTCCACGATGTGCATCCGGCCCTCGACCCGCCCACGGGCGTCCCGCGGCACATGGCCGATGGCCTCCCAGCGCTCGTTGATCGAGCGGAAGGCGGCCCGGGCGGCCTTCAGGTC
The DNA here is from genome assembly GCF_001906585.1 of Streptomyces kebangsaanensis. Lineage (GTDB taxonomy): Bacteria > Actinomycetota > Actinomycetes > Streptomycetales > Streptomycetaceae > Streptomyces > Streptomyces kebangsaanensis. The sequence continues at coordinate 27,690 of NZ_JUJA01000014.1, forward strand.
CGTGATCGGCAGCAGCTTCTCGGCCTCCTCGGCCAGCTCCTCCTTCAGCTTCAGGTTCTCCGCCTGCTCGGCGTCCCGCTCGGCGAACACCGAGCCGCGGGCGGCGAAGAAGACGTCCTGGGCGCCGCGGAAACGGTTCCACAGGTCGTCCTCGTGCTCGCGCTGGGCGCGGCCCGCGGCCTTCCACTCCGCCATCAGCTCGCGGTAGCGGGCCGCGGTCGGACCCCAGTCGGTCGAGCCCGACAGCGCCTCGGCCTCGGCGACCAGCTGCTCCTTGATCTTGCGTGCCTCCTCGCGCTGCGCGTCCAGCTGCGCGAAGTGCGCCTTGCGCCGCTTGGAGAACGCCGACCGCGCGTGCGAGAAGCGGTGCCACAGCTCGTCGTCGGACTTGCGGTCCAGGCGCGGCAGCCCCTTCCAGGTGTCCACCAGCGCGCGCAGCCGCTCGCCGGCCACCCGCCACTGGTCGGACCGGGCCAGCTCCTCGGCCTCCGTGACCAGCGACTCCTTGGCCTGCCGGGCCTCGTCCGTCTGCCGGGCGCGCTGCGCCCTGCGCTCCTCACGGCGAGCCTCGACCAGTCCGACCAGCTTGTCCAGGCGGGCACGCAGCGCGTCCAGGTCGCCGACCGCGTGGTGCGCGTCGATCTGCTCCCGCAGATGGTCGACGGCGGCCTGGGCGTCCTTCGCAGACAGGTCGGTGGTCTGCACACGCTTCTCGAGGAGGCCGATCTCGACAACCAGGCCCTCGTACTTGCGCTCGAAGTAGGCCAGCGCCTCCTCGGGGGAGCCGGCCTGCCAGGAACCGACGACCTTCTCGCCGTCGGCCGTACGCACGTACACGGTCCCCGTCTCGTCGACGCGGCCCCACGGGTCGCTGCTCACAGCGCCTCCTCCACATGATGCCTGCGGAGGGCCTCGAAGCTCCCCCGGGCATCGTCCACAGTTTCGTCACCGCCAACATAGGCGACCGGTGGGCGGCCTGTCCGCATCCAGCGCGACCGAAATTTCGCAGTTGACGGTCAGGATTCGGTGACTGTGGCCTTGTTGATCACGACCGTCGCGTTCGGGGCCCCGTCGCCGGCACCCGTGTTCTCGCCCGCGTCCGCGATCTTCTTCAGCACCTTCATGCCCGCCTCGGAGACGGTACCGAACGGTGTGTAGCTGGGCGGCAGCTGACTGTCCTGGTAGACCAGGAAGAACTGGCTGCCTCCCGTGTGCGGCTGCCCCGTGTTCGCCATCGCCACCATGCCCGCCGGGTAGACGTTGCCCTTCAGGCTTTTGTCCTCGAGGTTCTCGTCGGGAATCGTGTACCCGGGACCGCCGCTGCCCGTGCCCGTCGGGTCGCCGCACTGCAGGACGAAGATGCCGCCGGCGGTCAGCCGGTGGCACTTGGTGTGGTCGAAGAAGCCCTTTCCGGCCAAAAAGTTGAAGGAGTTCACGGTGTGCGGCGCCGCGGCCGCCTTCAGCGCGATGTCTATCCCGCCGCACGTGGTGTCGAGCTTCATCGTGTACTTCGCCGACTTGTCGATCGTCACCGCCGGCTCCTTCTTCCAGCTCAGCTCCTTCACCGAGCCGGGGGCGGCCTTCTCGCACGGGTCCGGAGCCTTGCTGGGGGCCGGTGCGCTGGGGGAGACGTCCGCGCTCGCGTTCGCCTTGTCGTCCTTGCCGTTCTTCATGACCCCGGTCGCGTACAGGGCGACACTGCCGATCACGACCACGCCGAGCACCGACGCGATCACGGAGTTGCGCACGTGTGCCTTGCGCCGCGCGGCGGTGCGCCGCTGCTGCTGCCGCAAGAACTTCTCCCGGGCGAGCTGACGTCGCCGCTGCTCCTGGCTGACCACCGGGTTCTCTCCTCAAGCGTCTCGTGTGTCGACCGGTACGCGTGCGACCACCGAGCCGGCCGTCCGCGTGTGACCCGTACCGTATATGGGTTCGCTGAGGATCCGGCAGCGCCGGTAGGCTCTGACGACAGTTGTAGCCACCCGTATCGACACAACGAAGGACGATCGTGCTCATTGCCGGGTTCCCCGCCGGGGCCTGGGGGACGAACTGCTACCTCGTCGCCCCCGCCGCCGGTGAGGAGTGCGTGATCATCGACCCCGGCCACCAGGCCGCCCAGGGCGTCGAGGAAGCGGTCAGGAAGCATCGGCTCAAGCCCGTCGCCGTCGTCCTCACCCACGGCCACATCGACCACGTGGCCTCGGTCGTCCCGGTCTGCGGCGCGCACGACGTACCGGCGTGGATCCACCCGGCCGACCGGTACATGATGAGCGACCCCGAGAAGGCGCTCGGCCGTTCCATCGGGATGCCGCTGATGGGCGAGCTGACCGTGGGGGAGCCGGACGACGTCAAGGAGCTGGCCGACGGCGCCGGGCTGAGCCTGGCCGGGCTGGAGTTCTCCGTCGCGCACGCGCCCGGTCATACCAAGGGGTCGGTGACGTTCCGGATGCCCGAGACCGCGGACGTTCCGCAGGTGTTCTTCTCCGGGGATCTGCTCTTCGCCGGCTCCATCGGACGCACCGACCTGCCCGGCGGTGACATGGCCGAGATGCTCGACTCGCTGGCCCGCGTGTGCCTGCCGCTCGACGACTCGACCGTGGTGCTGTCCGGCCACGGCCCCCAGACGACCATCGGCCGGGAGCGCGCCACCAACCCCTATCTGCGGCAGGTGGCGGCCGGCCCGGGAGCGGACGCGGACACCGCTCCCCGACGAGGAATGTGACGAGAGACTTCGTGAGCACCTTCAAGGCCCCCAAGGGCACGTACGACCTGATCCCGCCGGACTCCGCCACGTACCTGGCGGTCCGCGAGGCGATCGCCGCCCCGCTGCGCAACTCCGGTTACGGCTACATCGAGACGCCCGGCTTCGAGAACGTGGAGCTCTTCGCGCGCGGGGTCGGCGAGTCCACCGACATCGTGACCAAGGAGATGTACACCTTCGAGACCAAGGGCGGCGACAAGCTGGCCCTCCGTCCCGAAGGCACCGCCTCCGTGCTGCGCGCCGCCCTGGAGGCCAACCTCCACAAGGCGGGCAACCTGCCGGTCAAGCTCTGGTACTCCGGCTCCTACTACCGCTACGAGCGCCCCCAGAAGGGCCGCTACCGCCACTTCTCCCAGGTCGGCGCGGAGGCCATCGGCGCCGAGGACCCGGCGCTGGACGCCGAGCTGATCATCCTCGCCGACCAGGCGTACCGCTCGCTGGGCCTGAGCGACTTCCGCATCCTGCTCAACAGCCTCGGCGACAAGGAGTGCCGCCCGGTCTACCGCGCCGCCCTGCAGGACTTCCTGCGCGGCCTGGACCTGGACGACGACACCCGCCGCCGTGTCGACATCAACCCCCTGCGCGTCCTCGACGACAAGCGGGAGACGGTCCAGAAGCAGCTGGCGGGCGCCCCGCTGCTGCGCGACTACCTGTGCGACGCCTGCAAGGCGTACCACGAGGAGGTACGGACCCTGCTGGTGGCCCAGGGCGTCTCCTTCGAGGACGACCCCAGGCTGGTCCGCGGCCTGGACTACTACACGCGCACCACCTTCGAGTTCGTCCACGACGGCCTGGGCTCCCAGTCCGCGGTGGGCGGCGGCGGCCGCTACGACGGCCTCTCCGAGATGATCGGAGGCCCCGCCCTGCCCTCGGTCGGCTGGGCCCTGGGCGTGGACCGCACCGTCCTGGCCCTTCAGGCGGAGGGCATCGAACTCCGACTCCCCTCCACCACCAGTGTCTTCGCGGTTCCCCTCGGCGAGGAGGCCCGCCGTGTCCTCTTCGCGAAGGTCACCGAGCTGCGCAAGGTGGGCATCGCGGCCGACTTCTCGTACGGCGGCAAGGGCCTGAAGGCGGCGATGAAGGCGGCCAACCGCTCGGGAGCGCGCTACGCCCTCGTGCTGGGCGAGCGGGACCTCGCCGAGGGCGTCGTCCAGCTCAAGGAAATGGAGTCCGGCGAGCAGACGGCGATCGCCGTCAACGAGATCGTGGCGGAGCTGGAGTCACGGCTCGGCTGAGAGACGGCGAGCGCGGTGAGCCGGGCGGGTCCACGCCGCCCGGCTCACCCATTGTCCGGAACCGGACGTTCGGGGCCGGACCCGCGTATCTTCTTGCGTCCACCTCACGTTGAGCACACGTGTGTGTGCGGCACAATGGCCGTGCCCGAAGAAGGTCCGACTCACAACTGACGGAATCGGCGTGATGAGCAAGACGACGGTCAAAGACGTGTCCGCGGAATCCGAGCCGGAACGCGCGGCAGCCGTGCCGCGCACGGTGGGCGGCAGCCGCGCCTTCGCCCTGCTGCTGGTGATCACGGGCGCGGCCGGTCTGCTCGCCGCGTGGATCATCACGATCGACAAGCAGAAGATCCTCGAGGGCAAGCTCAGCGGCAAGACCTTCACCCCCAGCTGCAGCCTCAACCCGATCGTGTCGTGCGGCAGCGTGATGGAGAGCAAGCAGGCCGCCGTCTTCGGGTTCCCGAACCCGCTGCTCGGCCTGGTCTGCTACGGCATCGTCATCTGCGTCGGCATGAGCCTGCTGGCCCGCGCCACCTTCCCGCGCTGGTACTGGCTGACCTTCAACTTCGGCACGCTCTTCGGTGTCTGCTTCGTCACCTGGCTGATGTTCCAGTCGCTGTACCGGATCAACGCGCTGTGCCTGTGGTGCTCGCTGGCCTGGGCCGCCACGATCGTCATGTTCTGGTACGTGACCTCCTTCAACGTCCGCAACGACTTCCTGCCCGCGCCGCGCCCGGTGAAGAACTTCCTCGCCGAGTTCACGTGGGTGCTGCCGGTCACGCACTGCGGTGTGATCGTCATGCTGATCCTGACCCGCTGGGGCAGCAGCCTCTGGGCCTGATCCGCCGGGCAGGCCCCGGGGCGCACGGCCCCGGCGGTGTTGTCGGCGGCGTGTCATAGGGTTTCAGCGTGGAGCCCGACCTGTTCACCGCCGCAGCGGAAGAACGCCAGGAGAAGGACCCGGCCGCGAGCCCCCTGGCGGTCCGGATGCGTCCGCGCACCCTCGACGAGGTGGTGGGCCAGCAGCATCTGCTCAAACCCGGCTCGCCACTGCGCCGGCTGGTCGGCGAGGGCTCGGGCGGCCCGGCGGGACCCTCGTCGGTGATCCTGTGGGGCCCGCCCGGCACCGGCAAGACCACCCTGGCGTACGTCGTCTCCACGACCACCAACAAGCGCTTCGTGGAGCTGTCCGCGATCACCGCGGGCGTCAAGGAGGTCCGCGCGGTCATCGACGGCGCCCGCCGGGCCTCCGGCGGCTACGGCCAGGAGACCGTGCTCTTCCTCGACGAGATCCACCGCTTCAGCAAGGCCCAGCAGGACTCCCTGCTCCCGGCGGTGGAGAACCGCTGGGTGACGCTGATCGCGGCCACCACCGAGAACCCGTACTTCTCCGTGATCTCCCCGCTGCTGTCCCGCTCCCTGCTGCTCACCCTCGAACCCCTCACCGACGACGACGTCCGCGGCCTGCTCCGCCGTGCCCTCACCGACGAGCGCGGCCTGAAGGGCACCGTCACCCTCCCCGAGGACACCGAGAACCACCTGCTGCGCATCGCCGGCGGCGACGCCCGCCGCGCCCTGACCGCCCTGGAGGCCGCCGCCGGGGCCGCCCTCGCCAAGGGCGAGAGCGGGATCGGCCTGACCACGCTGGAGGAGACCGTCGACCGGGCCGCGGTGAAGTACGACCGCGACGGCGACCAGCACTACGACGTCGCCAGCGCCCTGATCAAGTCCATCCGCGGCTCCGACGTCGACGCCGCCCTGCACTACCTGGCCCGGATGATCGAGGCCGGCGAGGACCCCCGGTTCATCGCCCGCCGCCTGATGATCTCCGCCAGCGAGGACATCGGCCTCGCCGACCCGAACGCGCTGCCCACAGCCGTGGCGGCCGCCCAGGCCGTCGCCATGATCGGCTTCCCCGAGGCGGCCCTGACCCTCAGCCACGCCACCATCGCCCTGGCCCTCGCCCCCAAGTCCAACTCGGCGACCACGGCGATCGGCGCCGCCCTGGACGACGTCCGCAAGGGACTGGCCGGACCCGTCCCGCCCCACCTGCGGGACGGGCACTACAAGGGCGCGGCCAAGCTCGGCCACGCGCAGGGATACGTCTACCCGCACGACCTGCCCGAGGGCATCGCCGCCCAGCAGTACGCGCCGGACGCCCTGAAGGACCGCGAGTACTACACCCCGGGCCGGCACGGCGCCGAGGCGCGGTACGCGGACGCGGTGGAGTGGACCCGCAAGCACCTCGGCCGGAGGCGGCCGTAGGGCCCGGCGCGGATTGCCGGACAGGCCCCGGCACCCTGTAGACTCTCCCGAAGCGCTGAGTCCCGTGTCCGGCGCCTCGCAAGAGGCAACGGCACCACCAGAGCGGGACATCCAGCCGGAACCCCACCGCCCCAGGGCAGCGGGGATCCAGGAGCGTCGCGCACCGGCGAACGGTGTCGCGGGCCGCCCACCACCACCCGCACATCACGGGACCGGTCGGTGGGCCACTCGCGTGCTGCACGTATGTGCCCAGACCAGGGAGCGGCTGCCCACCAGGTCCGCAAGGACCCGGCGGGTTCCCCCGGCTGCGGATGCGACCTCCCCTAACCCTGGTGAAGCCGTATCCACACAGAAACACGAGGTGTTCGGTTCCATGGCGAACCAGTCCCGCCCCAAGGTCAAGAAGTCGCGTGCCCTCGGTATCGCGCTGACCCCGAAGGCCGTCAAGTACTTCGAGGCCCGCCCCTACCCGCCGGGTGAGCACGGCCGCGGCCGCAAGCAGAACTCGGACTACAAGGTCCGTCTGCTGGAGAAGCAGCGCCTGCGCGCTCAGTACGACGTCTCCGAGCGCCAGCTGGTGCGCGCCTACGAGCGTGCCGCCAAGACCACGATGAAGACCGGTGACGCGCTCCTCATCGAGCTCGAGCGCCGCCTCGACGCGCTGGTCCTGCGTTCGGGCATCGCCCGCACGATCTACCAGGCCCGCCAGATGGTCGTCCACGGCCACATCCAGGTCAACGGCCAGAAGGTCGACAAGCCGTCCTTCCGCGTGCGTCCGGACGACGTCGTCCAGGTCCGCGACCGCAGCAAGGACAAGACGCTCTTCCAGATCGCCCGCGAGGGCGGCTTCGCCCCCGAGGGCGAGACCCCGCGCTACCTGCAGGTGAACCTCAAGGCCCTGGCGTTCCGCCTGGACCGCGAGCCGAACCGCAAGGAGATCCCGGTGATCTGCGACGAGCAGCTCGTCGTCGAGTACTACGCCCGCTGACCCAGGCCGGCCGCGGTGCTCCAGCCCGCCGTCCCCCCACCTTCCCGGGTGGGTGGGGCGGCGGGCTCGCGTATGCCCCCGTTCCCCAGCCCTGCCACCCCCCTGCCCCGGCCGGACACAGGGCCCGGTTCCGCAGCGCGCGGGCGGGAATCCGGTACGGAACGCCACCCCGGGCGCGATAGGCTCGGTGCACGACTTTTTCGATGTTCTCGACGTTCAGGCACGTATCAGGGAGCGGGTGCGCACAGTGTCCGGTGGTGAGGTGGCCGGGATCCTGGTGGCCGTCTTCTGGGCGATCCTGGTCTCCTTCCTCGCCGTCGCACTGGTGAGGCTGGCCCAGACGCTCAGGGCGACCACCAAGCTCGTGGCGGACGTGACCGACCAGGCCGTTCCGCTGCTGGCCGAGGCCTCCCAGGCGGTGCGCTCCGCGCAGACCCAGATCGACCGGGTCGACGCGATCGCCTCCGACGTCCAGGAGGTCACCTCCAACGCCTCCGCGCTGTCCACCACCGTCGCCTCCACCTTCGGCGGCCCGCTGGTCAAGGTGGCCGCCTTCGGCTACGGCGTGCGCCGGGCGCTGGGCGGCCGCAAGGAGGACGTGCCCGTCAGGACGTCGAGGCGTACCGTGATCGTGGGCCGCACCGTCCCGGCCGCGCGGCGGGGGAAGCGGAACAACCGGGAGAAGTAAGGACTGACGATGTTCCGCCGTACGTTCTGGTTCACCACAGGTGTCGCCGCCGGCGTGTGGGCCACCACCAAGGTCAACCGCAAGCTGAGGCAGTTGACCCCCGAGAGCCTCGCCGCGACCGCGGCGAACAAGGCGCTCGAGGCAGGCCACCGGCTCAAGGACCGCGCGGTCGGCTTCGCGTTCGACGTCCGCGACAACATGGCCCAGCGGGAGGCCGAACTCGGCGAGGCGCTCGGCATCAACGCACCCGTCGACCCCGAACTCCCCTCCTCCGAGCTCTCGACCGCGCTCGAGCAGGGGGTTCCCCCGTCGCGGCGGTACGCCGCCATCGAGAACCACAACAGCCCGAAGTACACCGGGAACCCCATGGACCCGACGTACTCGTACAACCGGAATGAGGACCACTGATGGAGTCGGCTGAGATCCGCCGCCGCTGGCTGAGCTTCTTCGAGGAGCGCGGGCACACCGTCGTCCCTTCGGCGTCGCTCATCGCGGACGACCCGACTCTGCTCCTCGTCCCGGCCGGCATGGTGCCCTTCAAGCCCTACTTCCTGGGCGAGGTCAAGCCGCCCTACCCGCGCGCCACCAGCGTGCAGAAGTGCGTGCGCACGCCCGACATCGAAGAGGTCGGCAAGACCACCCGGCACGGCACGTTCTTCCAGATGTGCGGCAACTTCTCCTTCGGCGACTACTTCAAGGAAGGCGCCATCAAGCTCGCCTGGGAGCTGCTCACCAGCCCCCAGGACAAGGGCGGTTACGGCCTGGAGCCGGAGAAGCTCTGGATCACCGTCTACCAGGACGACGACGAGGCCGAGCGGATCTGGCACGAGGTCGTCGGCGTGCCCAGGGAGCGCATCCAGCGCCTGGGCATGAAGGACAACTTCTGGTCCATGGGCGTGCCCGGCCCGTGCGGCCCCTGCTCCGAGATCAACTACGACCGCGGCCCCGAGTTCGGCGCCGAGGGCGGCCCCGCCGTCAACGACGAGCGGTACGTGGAGATCTGGAACCTCGTCTTCATGCAGTACGAGCGCGGCGAGGGCACCGGCAAGGACAACTTCGAGATCCTCGGCGACCTGCCGAACAAGAACATCGACACCGGGCTCGGCCTGGAGCGGCTCGCCATGATTCTGCAGGGCGTGCAGAACATGTACGAGATCGACACCTCCATGGCCGTCATCAAGAAGGCCACCGAGCTGACCGGGGTCGCCTACGGCGACGCCCACGGCTCGGACGTGTCCCTGCGCGTGGTCACCGACCACATGCGCACCGCCACCATGCTCATCGGCGACGGCGTCACCCCCGGCAACGAGGGCCGCGGCTACGTGCTGCGCCGCATCATGCGCCGCGCCATCCGCAACATGCGCCTGCTCGGCGCCACCGGTCCGGTCGTCAAGGACCTGATCGACGTCGTCATCGGCATGATGGGGCAGCAGTACCCGGAGCTGATCACCGACCGCGAGCGCATCGAGAAGGTCGCCCTCGCCGAGGAGGCGGCCTTCCTGAAGACGCTGAAGGCCGGCACCAACATCCTCGACACCGCCGTCACCGAGACCAAGCAGGCCGGCGGCGCCGTCCTCTCCGGCGACAAGGCCTTCCTGCTCCACGACACCTGGGGCTTCCCGATCGACCTCACCCTGGAGATGGCCGCCGAACAGGGCCTCACCGTGGACGAGGAGGGCTTCCGCCGCCTGATGAAGGAGCAGCGGGAGCGTGCCAAGGCCGACGCCCAGGCCAAGAAGACCGGACACGCCGACCTCGGCGCCTACCGCGAGATCGCCGACACCGCCGGCGAGACCGACTTCGTCGGCTACACCGACACCGAGGGCGAGTCCACCGTCGTCGGCATCCTCGTCGACGGCGTCTCCTCCCCGGCCGCCACCGAGGGCGACGAGGTCGAGGTCGTCCTGGACCGCACCCCGTTCTACGCCGAGGGCGGCGGCCAGATCGGCGACACCGGCCGGATCAAGGTCGACTCCGGTGCCGTCATCGAGGTCCGCGACTGCCAGAAGCCGGTCCCGGGCGTCTACGTCCACAAGGGCGTCGTCCAGGTCGGCGAGGTCACCGTCGGCGCCAAGGCCCACGCCTCGATCGACACCCACCGCCGCAGGGCCATCGCCCGCGCCCACTCCGCCACGCACCTGACCCACCAGGCGCTGCGCGACGCCCTCGGCCCGACGGCCGCCCAGGCCGGCTCCGAGAACCAGCCGGGCCGCTTCCGCTTCGACTTCGGCTCCCCCTCCGCCGTACCGCAGACGGTGATGACCGACGTCGAGCAGAAGATCAACGAGGTGCTCGCCCGCGACCTCGACGTGCACGCCGAGGTCATGGGCATCGACGAGGCCAAGAAGCAGGGCGCCATCGCCGAGTTCGGCGAGAAGTACGGCGAGCGCGTGCGCGTGGTCACCATCGGCGACTTCTCCAAGGAGCTGTGCGGCGGCACGCACGTGCACAACACCGCCCAGCTGGGCCTGGTCAAGCTGCTCGGCGAGTCCTCGATCGGCTCGGGCGTGCGCCGTATCGAGGCCCTGGTCGGTGTGGACGCCTACCACTTCCTCGCCCGCGAGCACACGGTCGTCGCCCAGCTCCAGGAGCTGATCAAGGGCCGCCCGGAGGAGCTGCCGGAGAAGGTCTCCGCCATGCTCGGCAAGCTGAAGGACGCCGAGAAGGAGATCGAGAAGTTCCGCGCCGAGAAGGTGCTGCAGGCCGCCGCCGGCCTCGCCGAGTCCGCCAAGGACGTCAGGGGCGTGGCCCTTGTCACCGGCCGGGTCCCGGACGGCACCACGCCGGACGACCTGCGCAAGCTGGTCCTCGACGTACGCGGCCGCATCCAGGGCGGCCGGGCCGCCGTGGTCGCCCTGTTCACGGTGAACAACGGCAAGCCGCTGACGGTCGTCGCCACCAACGAGGCCGCCCGTGAGCGCGGGCTGAAGGCCGGTGACCTCGTCCGCACCGCCGCCAAGACGCTCGGCGGCGGCGGTGGCGGCAAGCCGGACGTCGCCCAGGGCGGCGGCCAGAACCCGGCCGCCGTCGGCGAGGCCGTGGACGCCGTGGAACGCCTCGTGGCGGAGACGGCGAAGTGACGAGGGCCCAGCGATGAGGAAGGGACGCCGGCTCGCGATCGACGTCGGGGACGCCCGTATCGGGGTCGCCTCCTGCGACCCCGACGGGATCCTCGCCACCCCGGTGGAGACGGTCCCCGGCAGGGACGTCCCCGCGGCGCACCGCCGGCTCCGGCAGCTCGTCGAGGAGTACGAGCCGATCGAGGTCGTCGTCGGGCTCCCGCGTTCCCTCAAGGGTGGCGAGGGCCCGGCCGCGGTCAAGGTCCGCGCCTTCGCCGGGGAGCTGGCCCAGGGCATCGCCCCGGTGCCGGTCCGGCTGGTGGACGAGCGGATGACCACGGTGACGGCCGGTCAGGGCCTGCGGGCCTCCGGAGTGAAGTCCAGGAAGGGACGCTCCGTCATCGACCAGGCCGCCGCTGTCATCATCCTGCAGCAGGCCCTGGAATCCGAACGAGTGTCAGGCAAAGCACCCGGCGAGGGCGTCGAAGTGGTCGTCTGATCGCGGTACGGTAACGTTCCGCGCGATGCGCCGGTGTTCGAACAGCCGGCGCACAGCAAGAGGCGGAACGGGTGCCGGGCCACCACGCCGCGCAACCGTCGTCTCGCGGCTCTAGGGGATCGATGACTGAGTATGGCCGGGGCCCTGGCTCCGAACCGTGGCATCCGGACGACCCGTTGTACGGGGACGGCGGATGGGGAGGACAGCAGGCCCAGCCGGGTCAGCAGCTCCCCTACGGCGACCGGCCGCAGCACCATCCGCAGCAGCCGCAGCAGTCGCAGTACGGCGAGTGGGGTCACGAACAGCAGGCCGGCTACGGCGGGCAGTACCAGCAGTACGGCGAGCAGGGCCACCAGCAGTCCCCGCACTACGACCAGCAGGGTCACCAGCAGGGACACCACCAGCACGACCAGCAGTACGCGGGCCACTTCCAGGACCAGCAGCACCAGCAGAACCAGCAGGGCGGCTGGGACGGCGCCGGCGGTCAGCAGCCGCCGACGTACCCCGCCGACCCGGCCGACCCGTACGGTCAGCAGACCGCGGCCTACGGCGCCGAGCAGCCCGACTTCTACGGCACCCCCGACGCCTACCCGCCGCCCCAGCCGCCGAGCCGCCGGCACACCGAACCGGAGCCACGGCCCGACTGGGACCCGGAGCCCGAACCCGAACCCGAACAGGGCGAGCACGCCTTCTTCGCGGGCGGCGGCGACGAGGACGACGACGCCGGTGCCGACGACCCGAAGAACGAGGACCGGGGGCGCGGCGACCGCAAGGGACGCGGCGGCAAGGGCAAGGACAAGGGCAAGAAGCGCCGCAGCGGCTGCGCCTGCCTGGTCGTCGTCATGGTCTTCGGCGGGGGTGCGGTCGGCGTCACGTACTACGGCTACCAGTTCTACCAAAATCGTTTCGGCGCGGCGCCGGACTACGCGGGCAACGGCATTGATGAGACGGTGACCGTCGAGATCCCCAAGGGGGCGGGCGGTTACGACATCGGCCGCGCGCTGAAGGCGGCGGGCGTCGTCAAGAGCGTCGACGCCTTCGTCGCCGCGCAGACCCGGAACTCCAGGGGGAATCAGCTCCAGGCGGGCGCCTATCTGCTGAAGAAGGAGATGTCCGCGGCGAGCGCGGTCGAGATGATGCTCGACCCGAAGAGCCAGAGCAACGTCCTTGTGAAACCGGGCGAGCGCAACGTCCAGGTCTACGAGGACATCGACAAGCAGCTGGATCTGTCCTCCGGCACCACGCAGAAGATCGCCACGAAGCAGTACAAGAGCCTGGGCCTGCCGAGCTGGGCGAACAACCACAGTCAGGTCAAGGATCCGCTGGAGGGCTTCCTCCACCCGGGCACGTATCCCGCGGCCAAGGGCATGAAGCCCGAGACGGTCCTGAAGGAAATGGTCAAGCGGGCCAACGAGAGCTACGGCCGGTACAAGCTCGCCGAGAAGGCGAAGGACCTGGACTTGAAGGACCCGTTCGAGCTCGTCACGGTCGCGAGCCTGGTCCAGGCGGAGGGCAAGACGCACGACGACTTCCGCAAGATGGCGGAGGTGGTCTACAACCGCCTGAAGCCGACCAACACCGAGACCAACCAGAAGCTGCAGTTCGACTCGACCTTCAACTACCTGATGGGCCAGAGCAACATCCACATAAGCGAAAGAGAGATCAACAGCAACAAGGACCCGTACAACACCTACACCAACAAGGGCCTGCCGCCCGGTCCGATCGGAAACCCCGGCGACGACGCCCTGAAGGCGGCGCTGAATCCGACCCACGACGGCTGGATCTACTTCGTGGCGACCGACGGCGCGCACAAGACCGAGTTTGCCAGGACCTACGCCGAACACCTGAAGCTCAAGGACAAGTTCGATGCCAACTCGGGCAACTGACATCCGCCGGGCCGCCGTCCTCGGCTCGCCCATCGCCCACTCGCTCTCCCCGGTGCTGCACCGGGCGGCGTACGAGGAACTGGAGCTCACGCACTGGTCGTACGACCGGTTCGAGGTCGACGAGGCGGGCCTGCCCGCGTTCTTCGCGGAGCTCGGGCCCGAGTGGGCGGGGCTGTCCCTCACCATGCCGCTGAAGCGGGCGGTCATTCCGCTGCTCGACGCGATCAGCGACACGGCCGCCTCCGTCGAGGCGGTCAACACGGTGGTGTTCACGGAGGACGGCCGCCGGCTCGGCGACAACACCGACGTGCCCGGCATCGTCGCCGCCCTGCGCGAGCACGGCATCGAGCAGGTCGGCTCGGCGGCGGTCCTCGGCGCCGGCGCCACCGCCTCCTCCGCGCTGGCCGCGCTGGCCCGCGTCTGCACCGGCGAGGTCGTCGCCTACGTCCGCAGCGAGGCCCGCGCCGCCGAGATGCGGCAGTGGGGCGAGCGGCTGGACGTCGAGGTCCGCACGGCGGACTGGTCGGACGCCGAGCAGGCCCTGAAGGCTCCGCTGGTGATCGCCACCACCCCGGCCGGCACCACGGACGTGCTGGCCGGCGCCGTGCCCGAACGGCCCGCCACCCTCTTCGACGTGCTCTACGACCCCTGGCCCACCGCCCTCGCGGCCCGCTGGTCCATGGCCGGCGGCGCCGTCGTCAGCGGCCTCGACCTGCTGGTGCACCAGGCGGTCCTCCAGGTGGAACAGATGACGGGCCGCTCACCGGCCCCGCTCGACGCCATGCGCAAAGCAGGAGAGCGCGCCCTCGCGGCCCGCTAGCCCGCAAGCGCCGTTCCGCTTCCGTCGTGCCGAGCCGTGTCCGAAGGTCCGCGGCGACGACGCGCACCCGATCCACGCCCACGACATCGCGTGGGCACCGGTGGACCCGCGTCCTGCGGCTCGGCCGGGCCCGTCCGCCTGATGGACCGGCGGCCGGGCCGGGGGGCCGGACGTGGGAGGATCGGAGACGGCGGGCCGGGGTCGCGCACCCGGTCGGGCCGTCACCACGCGCGAGGGTGCGCGTACGCAGGGGCAGTACACAGGGCGCGCGAGCACTGAGGAGCACTGTTGAGCAGGTTGCGTTGGCTGACCGCGGGGGAGTCCCACGGGCCCGCACTCGTCGCCACGCTGGAGGGCCTTCCCGCCGGCGTGCCCGTCAGCACGGAGATGGTGGCGGACCACCTCGCACGGCGGCGCCTGGGGTATGGGCGCGGCGCCCGGATGAGGTTCGAGCGTGACGAGGTGACCTTCCTCGGGGGCGTCCGGCACGGGCTGACCCTGGGCTCCCCGGTGGCGGTCATGGTGGGCAACACCGAGTGGCCCAAGTGGGAGAAGGTCATGGCCGCCGATCCGGTCGACCCGGCGGAGCTGGCCGAGCTCGCGCGCAACGCGCCGCTGACCCGGCCCCGGCCCGGTCACGCCGATCTGGCGGGCATGCAGAAGTACGGCTTCGAGGAGGCCCGGCCGGTGCTGGAGCGGGCCTCGGCGCGGGAGACCGCGGCCCGCGTGGCGCTGGGCGCCGTCGCCCGGTCGTACCTGAAGGAGACGGCCGGCATCGAGATCGTCAGCCACGTGGTGGAGCTGGCCGCGGCCAGGGCGCCCTACGGGGTGTACCCGGTCCCGGCGGACGTGGAGAGGCTGGACGCGGACCCGGTGCGCTGCCTGGACGCGGACGCCTCCGAGGCGATGGTCGCCCAGATCGACCAGGCCCACAAGGACGGCGACACGCTCGGCGGCGTGGTGGAGGTGCTGGCGTACGGCGTGCCGGTGGGCCTGGGCTCGCACGTGCACTGGGACCGCCGGCTGGACGCCCGGCTCGCCGCCGCGCTCATGGGCATCCAGGCGATCAAGGGCGTCGAGGTCGGCGACGGCTTCGAGCTGGCCCGGGTGCCCGGCTCCCGGGCCCACGACGAGATCGTCACCACCGACGAGGGCATCAGGCGTGCCACCGGCCGCTCCGGCGGCACCGAGGGCGGGCTGAGCACGGGCGAGCTGCTGCGCGTGCGGGCGGCGATGAAGCCGATCGCGACCGTGCCGCGGGCGCTGAGGACCGTGGACGTGGCCACCGGCGAGGCGGCGCAGGCCCACCACCAGCGCTCCGACGTGTGCGCGGTGCCGGCCGCCGGCATCGTCGCCGAGGCCATGGTGGCCCTCGTCCTGGCCGACGCCGTCGCGGAGAAGTTCGGCGGCGACAGCGTGGCCGAGACCCGCCGCAACGTGCGGGGCTACCTCGACAACCTGGCGATCCGGTGAGCGCCGCACCGGTCGTGGTCCTGGTCGGGCCGATGGGCGTGGGCAAGTCGACCGTCGGGCGGATGCTGGCCGACCGCCTCGGCGCCGCCTACCGGGACACCGACGACGACATCGTGGCCGCACAGGGCCGCAGCGTCGCCGAGATCTTCGTCGACGAGGGCGAGGACGTCTTCCGCGCGGTCGAGAAGGACGCGGTGCGCCGGGCGCTGGCCGAACACGACGGGGTGCTGGCCCTCGGCGGCGGCGCCATCCTGGATGCGGACACCCGCGCGCTGCTCGCCGGACTGCGGGTGGTCTACCTGTCGATGGACGTCGAGGAGGCCGTCAGGCGCACCGGCCTCAACGCGGCCCGGCCGCTGCTCGCGGTCAACCCGCGCAGGCAGTGGCGCGAGCTGATGGAGGCCCGCCGGCACCTGTACGAGGAGGTCGCCACGGCCGTGGTGGCCACCGACGGCCGTACGCCCGAAGAGGTCACCCGAGCCGTTCTGGACGCAGTGGAGTGGAAGGAAGCATGAGCGAGGCAGTGACGCGGGTCCACGTCGGCGGCACCGCGGGCAGCGAACCCTACGACGTACTGGTCGGCCGCCAACTCCT
>NZ_JUJA01000150.1:0-210 GCF_001906585.1 Streptomyces kebangsaanensis
AGCCAGCGGGTGACGGTGCCCTCGGTGACGGACTCGCCGAGCGCGGGCAGGACCACGTCCGTGCCCTCGGCGGTGCCGGCACCGGCGGCGGCCTCGGCCGTGGGAGCCGGGGCAGGGGCGGCCTGCTCGGTGGCGGGGGCCGCCGGAGCCTGGGCGGCCGGGGCGGCCGTCGGGGTCGGGGCCGGGGCCTGCTCGGCGGCGGGGGCCGGG
>NZ_JUJA01000150.1:313-9248 GCF_001906585.1 Streptomyces kebangsaanensis
GGGCGAGGGGATCTCGGTGTCGACCTTGTCGGTCGAGACCTCGAGCAGCGGCTCGTCGGCCTCGACGCGCTCGCCCTCGGCCTTCAGCCAGCGGGTGACAGTGCCCTCGGTGACGCTCTCGCCGAGCGCCGGAAGGGTTACGGAAACCGCCATGGTTTCGGTTGCTCCTTACGGATGGGGTCTCCCCCAGTTCGAGCGAAGTCGAGAACTAGGGGAAGCGGAAGTCTGTGTCGTCGCGCCCGATGACGTAGGCGTCAGTCGTGGGAGTGCAGCGGCTTGCCGGCCAGGGCCAGGTGGGCCTCGCCGAGCGCCTCGTTCTGCGTCGGGTGGGCGTGGATGAGCTGGGCCACCTCGGCCGGCAGCGCCTCCCAGTTGTAGATCAGCTGGGCCTCGCCGACCTGCTCGCCCATGCGGTCGCCGACCATGTGGACGCCGACCACGGCACCGTCCTTGACCTGGACGAGCTTGATCTCGCCCGCGGTCTTCAGGATCTTGCTCTTGCCGTTGCCCGCCAGGTTGTACTTCAGGGCGACGACCTTGTCCGCGCCGTAGATCTCCTTGGCCTTGGCCTCGGTGATGCCGACGGAGGCGACCTCCGGGTGGCAGTACGTCACCCGCGGGACACCGTCGTAGTCGATCGGGACGGCCTTCAGACCGGCCAGACGCTCCGCCACCAGGATGCCCTCGGCGAAGCCGACGTGCGCGAGCTGCAGCGTCGGGACGAGGTCGCCGACGGCGGAGACGGTCGGCACGTTGGTGCGCATGTACTCGTCGACGAGGACGTAGCCGCGGTCCATGGCGACCCCGGCCTCCTCGTAGCCCAGGCCCTGGGAGACCGGGCCGCGGCCGACGGCGACGAGCAGGACCTCGGCCTCGAACTCCTTGCCGTCGGCGAGGGTGACCTTGACCCCGTCCTGGGTGTACTCGGCCTTCTGGAAGAAGGTGCCGAGGTTGAACTTGATCCCGCGCTTGCGGAAGGCGCGCTCCAGCAGCTTCGAGGAGCTCTCGTCCTCGACCGGGACGAGGTGCTTGAGGCCCTCGATGATCGTGACGTCGGCGCCGAAGGACTTCCACGCGGAGGCGAACTCCACGCCGATCACGCCGCCGCCCAGGATGATCGCGGACTTCGGCACGCGGTCCAGGACGAGGGCGTGGTCGGAGGAGATGACGCGGTTGCCGTCGATCTCCAGGCCCGGCAGGGACTTCGGCACGGAACCGGTCGCCAGGAGGATGTGGCGGCCCTGGATCCGCTGCCCGTTGACATCGACGGAGGTGGGGGAGGACAGCCGGCCCTCGCCCTCGATGTAGGTGACCTTGCGGGAGGCGATCAGACCCTGCAGACCCTTGTAGAGGCCCGAGACGACGTCGTCCTTGTACTTGTGGACGGCGGGGACGTCGATGCCCTCGAAGGAGGCCTTGACGCCGAACTGCTCGCTCTCGCGGGCCTGGTCGGCGACCTCGCCCGCGTGCAGCAGGGCCTTGGTGGGGATGCAACCCCGGTGCAGGCAGGTACCGCCGACCTTGTCCTTCTCGATCAGGGCGACGTCCAGGCCCAGCTGTGCCCCGCGCAGGGCCGCGGCGTAACCACCGCTGCCACCGCCGAGGATCACTAGGTCGAAAACGGTGCTGGCGTCGTTCGCCACGTCACGTCCTCCATGCATGTGCGCCGTGCGCCGGCCGTCGGTGGCCGGCAGGCGGCTGGTGTCCGGCCGCTTGATTTTCGGCCCTTCGGTGGGGGCCCTGTCCTGCCGCCGCCCATCTTCGCACTTGTGGCAAGTGAACGAGACGCCGGGCCGGAGTGTGATACACAGCACGTTCGCGGCGGACGGCAGGATCACCCGCCCGAAGGGGCGCGGGGCTGCACGGACATGCGGCTCCACCGTGTGGGCGCGACAGCCCTCACGCGGCGGAGCCGCCGTACGACGGCCGGACCCGGGTCAGAGGGCGAACCCGGACCCGGGCCAGAGGGCGAACTCAGCCCAGGTCGCCGGAAGCCGCCCGCTCGGCAAGCCGGACGAGCGTCCGCACCGCGGACCCCGTGCCGCCCTTCGGCGTGTACCCGAAGGGCCCCTGCTCGTTGAACGCCGGCCCGGCGATGTCCAGGTGCGCCCAGGTGATCCCGTCCGCGACGAACTCCCGCAGGAACAGCCCGGCGACCAGCCCGCCGCCCATCCGCTCACCCATGTTCGCGATGTCGGCGACGGGGGAGTCCATCCCCTTGCGCAGGTGCTCCGGCAGCGGCATCGGCCAGGCCTCCTCGCCGGCCTCCTCCGCCGCCTCGGACACCGCGGAGCGGAACGCGTCGTCGTTCGCCATGACCCCGAAGGTCCGGTTGCCCAGCGCCAGCACCATCGCGCCGGTCAGGGTCGCGACGTCCACGATGGCGTCCGGCTTCTCCAGGGAGGCGGCCCACAGCGCGTCCGCGAGGACGAGCCGGCCCTCGGCGTCGGTGTTGAGCACCTCCACCGTCTTGCCGCTGAACATGCGCAGCACGTCACCCGGACGGGTGGCGGAGCCGGAGGGCATGTTCTCGGCCAGCGCCAGCCAGCCGGTGAGGTTGACCTCCAGGCCGAGCCGCGCGGCGGCGACGACCGCGGCGAACACGGCGGCGGCGCCGCTCATGTCGCACTTCATCGTCTCGTTGTGGCCGGCCGGCTTGAGCGAGATGCCGCCCGAGTCGTAGGTGATGCCCTTGCCGACGAGGGCGAGGTGCTTCTTGGCCTTGGCGGAGGTGTACGACAGCTTGACCAGCCGCGGGGCGGAGGCCGAGCCGGAGCCGACGCCCAGGATGCCGCCGTAGCCGCCCTTGGCGAGCGCCTTCTCGTCGAGCACCTGCACCTTCAGGCCGTGCTCCTTGGCCGCCTCCTGCGCGAGGGCGGCGAACGCGGCCGGGTCGAGGTCGTTCGGCGGGGTGTTGACCAGGTCGCGGGCGCGGTTGAGCTCCTCGCAGACGGCCGCGGCGCGCTCGACGGCCGCCTTGTACTCCTTGTCGCGGGGCTTGCCGCCGAGCAGGACGACCTCGGCGAGCGGAGCCTTGGCGCCGCCGGCCTCGGCGTCCTTGCCGTTGCTCTTGTAGGCGTCGAAGGAGTAGGCGCCGAGCAGGGCCCCCTCGCCGACCGCGGCGGCGGCGTCGGCGTCCGCGAGCGGCAGCGCGAAGGCGGCCTTCTTGGCCCCGGCGAGGGCGCGGGCGGCCACGCCGGCGGCCCGGCGCAGCGCCTCGGCCTCGTGGTCGGCGTCCTTCTCGGGCCGCGGGCCGAGGCCCACCGCGAGGACGAGCGGGGCCTTGAAGCCGGCCGGGGCCGGCAGTTTCGTCACCTCGCCCTCGGCACCGGAGGCACCGAGGGTCTCCAGGACGCCGGCGAGCTTGCCGTCGTACGCCTCGTCGACGGTCTCTGCGCCCGGTGCGACGACCGGGCCCTTGGTGCCCTTGGCGAGACCGATCACGATCGCGTCGGCCCGCAGGCCGGGCGCCGCGGCGGTGCTGAGAGTGAGAGCAGTCACGGTGGTGAAATCTCGCTTCCCTGTGAGAGGTGTGTGGCCGAAAACAGGTGGGTCGACCGGGCCCGACCACCGACCCTAGAACTCTCTTCCGGCGCGGTCTTCACCCGGGCGGGCAAACACCCGCCCCGAGCCTACGCGCGTCCCGCCCCGGACCCGCCCCGGACCCGCTCCGCGGGTACGCGCCCGGGGGGCGGTGCCGCCGTCGTTTTTCGGCCCGCGCGCCCGTGGTGCGCGAGTGGGCGGGGCCGTTGCGGAAGCGGTCTCTCAGTGCAGCGAGAGCACGACCAGGACGGTCGTCGCGGCCGTCTCGGCGAGGGCGCCGAAGACGTCGCCCGTCACGCCGCCGAAGCGGCGTGTGCAGCGGCGCAGGAGGAGTTCGGCGGCGGCGAGGGCGGCGAGGACCGAGAGGACGGCGAGGGCGCAGGCGTAAGGACCGAGGAAGGCGCCCGCCGCTGCCGCGGCCAGGGTGACGGCGAGGGCCGCGCCGATCGCTCCCGGGACCGGGACCACTTCCGCGACCGCGGCGCCCAGCCCCTCCGGCCGGGCGGCCGGGACCCCGGTGCGGGCGGCCAGGGTCAGGGCCAGCCGGGCGGCGGTCGCCGAGACGACGGCGGCGAGCGCGCCCAGGGCCCAGGAGTCGTCGTAGGCCCGGGTCAGGGCGGCCACCTGGGCGAGCAGGACGAGGACGAGGGTGATCACCCCGAAGGGGCCGATGTCCGACTGCTTCATGATCCGCAGCGCGTCCCCGGCGGGCTTGCCGCTGCCCAGCCCGTCCGCGGTGTCGGCGAGCCCGTCGAGGTGCAGACCGCGGGTCAGCGCGGCGGGCACGGCGACGGCGGCGACGGCGGCGAGCGGCGGGCCGGCGCCCAGGAGGAGCAGCAGCAGTCCCGCGGCCGCCGCCGCCACCCCGACCACCAGTCCGGCGAGCGGCGCGCAGAGCATCCCCGCGCGCGCGGCCTCGCGGTCCCAGCGGCCGACCCGGACCGGAAGCGCGGTGAGGGTGCCGAAGGCGAACCGCAGTCCGTGCGGCGGGGGAACCGGCTGGGGGGTCGTGGACACCCGGGCAGACTACGGGAGCGCCGTGGACCCCTCCGCGGGCGGGCGGCGCACCGGCGGGCGCGGCACACTACACATATGGGGCACTGGCTGGAGCGCAACATCGTCGAACCCGGGAAACTGCCCCTGCTCCTCGCCCTCGCCGCGTTCGTCCTGACCTTCGCGGTCACCCGGACCATCACCCGCCTGATCCGCGCGGGAAAGGGACCCTTCGGCAACGTCAAGGCGGGCGGTCTGCACATCCACCACGTCGTGCCCGGTGTGCTCCTGACCGTCCTCGGCGGTTTCGGCGCGGTCGCCAGCAGCGGCCGGAACGACTTCGGCACGGCGGCCTTCGCGGTGGTCTTCGGGATCGGGGCGGGCCTGGTGCTGGACGAGTTCGCGCTGATCCTGCACCTGGACGACGTCTACTGGAGCGAGGCCGGCCGCAAGAGCGTCGAGGTCGTCGTCCTCACCGCGGCGCTGGTCGGGCTGGTGCTCGTCGGCTTCTCCCCGTTCGGCGTCAACAACCTGTCCCCGGCCGAACTGCAGAACCGCGGCGCGGTCATCGTCGCCGTGGCCGTGAACTTCCTGCTCTCCCTGGTGTCCCTCGGCAAGGGCAAGGGCCGTATCGCGCTGTTCGGTGTGATCATCCCGTTCGTCGCGCTGATCGGCGCGGTCCGCCTGGCACGGCCCGGCTCCTACTGGGCCAAACGCTTCTACCGCCGCCGCCCGCGCGCCCAGGCCCGCGCCGGCCTGCGCGCCTACCGCCACGACCGCCGCTGGTCCGGCCCCCGCCGGACGTTCCAGGACTGGATCGGCGGCAAGCCGGACACGCGGCCGGACCGCCTTCCGGAACACAGATGACCCGCGCCACCGGCGGGCCGCCCGGCGACACGGCGCCGACAGCCCGCACACCAGCAGCACCCCCAGGATCGCGGCCAGGTGCTCCTTGCCGGCCAGGTTCTCCTTCCACACCACCTCCAGCGCCATCGCCGCGGTGATCGCGACCGCCGTGGCGTACGCCCCGTGGCGCAGGCCGAGGTACACCGCGAGGCCCACCACGGCGGCCGACGGACCGGCGTCCACCACGTGCGCGTCCGTGGCGGGCAGGCCCAGGGGGAGGTGCGGGCCGAGGGCGACGCCCACGCGCGCGTACAGGGTTCCGGAGAGGGTGGCGAGGTAGGCGACGGCGAGGGTGCGGCGCCGGCCCAGGCAGACCTCGGCGATGCCGAACACGAACAGGATCTGCGCCAGCGCGCCCCACACCGGCAGGTCCAGCGCGGGCACGAACAGCGACAGCGGGGTGCGCAGCAGTGCGAGCCACAGGGGTTCGGCGGCCCGTACGGCGCCGAGGTGCTGGACGAGGCCGTAGCCCCAGGGCTGGTTCTGCACGCACTGCAGCAGCGCCGTCAGGCACACCGCCGCGAGTGTCATCGGAATCGCCCGCAGGCGCCGCCGGAGCAGCGGCTCGCGCACGGTGGCGTACACCGGCCCCCATTCGGCGCGGGCCCAGCGGGCGAGTGCGGTCATCCGTGCGTCTCCAGGTGCCCTCGGCGCGGTCGGCGCGGTCGGCGCGGCCAACGCGGCCGCTTCGGCGGGACCGGCACCTCCAGGAAACCCTCCGCGCGCGCCGACGCGAGGCCGATGCGCGGCAGGTCCGCGCTCTTCTCGAAGAGCAGGAACCGCGGCTCCCAGACGGGCCGGTACTTGGCGTTGGCGCGGTACAGCGACTCGATCTGCCACCAGCGGGAGAAGAAACCCAGCAGCGACCGCCACACCCTCAGCACCGGCCCGGCACCGAGGCGCGCCCCCCGTTCGAAGACCGAGCGGAACATGGCGAAGTTGAGCGAGACCCGGGTGACCCCGATCTCCCCGGCGCGGCGCAGCAGCTCCAGCACCATGAACTCCACGAGCCCGTTCCCGGCGTGCCGGTCGCGCCGCATCAGGTCCAGGGACAGCCCGCGCGGTCCCCAGGGCACGAAGGACAGCAGGGCCCTGAGCCCGCCGCGGGCGTCATGGCACTCCAGCATCACGCACTGCCCGTCGGCCGGGTCGCCGAGCCGGCCCAGCGCCATGCTGAAGCCGCGCTCGGTGGGCCCGTCCCGCCAGCCGTCGGCCTGTTCGACCAGGCGGGCCATCTCGTCCGCCGGGATGTCCTCGTGCCGCCGCACGCGCACCGAGTACCCCGCGCGCGCGACGCGGTTATGGGCCTGCCGCACGGTGCGCATGGCCCGGCCCTCCAGGGTGAAGTCGGCGACCTCCACCACGGCCTCGTCGCCCAGTTCCAGGGCGTCCAGGCCGTGCCGCGCGTACACCGTGCCGGCCTCCTCGCTCGCGCCCATCACGGCCGGGATCCAGCCGTGCGCCCGCGCCTCGGCCAGCCACGGCTCGATGGCGCCGGGCCAGGCCTCGGGGTCGCCGAGCGGGTCCCCCGAGGCCAGGGACACCCCGCCGACCACGCGATAGGCGACGGCGGCCTTGCCGGTCGGCGACCAGACGACGCTCTTCTCGCGGCGCAGCGCGAAGTAGCCGAGCGAGTCGCGTTCGCCGTGTGCCGCCAGCAGCTCGCGCAGCCGTCTCTCGTCGTCCGCGGTGAGCGGGTCGACGGCGCGGCGGGAGCGGAAGGCGGCGTAGAGGACGACGAGGACCAGGGCGGTGGAGAGCGCGTTGATCGACACGTTCGTCCAGTTCGGCGTGGCGATGCCGGGGACGTGGTCCCCGGAGGCGGCGACCGAGATCAGCCGCAGGGTGCCGTAGTGCCAGCGCTGGAGGTACGTCGAACGGGACGCGTCCGGTGCCTGGTTGGTGACCGTCACCAGCAGCGCGGCGAGCAGCGAGGACAGCAGCAGCCCGACGGCCGCGACGGCGGCGGCGAGCCGCGGGTTGGCCCGGTCGCCCTTGGCGTAGAACTCCCGGCGCCCGAGCAGCAGCGCGGCGACGAAGGCGGCCGTGAGGACCAGGGAGATCCAGTTCTGCGGGAAGCGGCGGATCTCCGGGAAGGTCATCGTGAACGCGAACAGCGCGAGGAACGGCCCGCTCAGCGCGAGGTTCAGGATCCACGCGGCCCGCTTGCGGCGGCGCATGGTGACGGCCAGGAAGGTGGCGAACACGCCGGAGGCGAAGCCGGCGGTGAGCAGGTACGGCGTGAACAGGTCCTCCTGGTTGTGCCGCCGCACGTCCTGCCCCAGGGAGACCCACACCGCGCTGAGGAAGTTGACGAACGCCACCGCCCGCAGGTACCAGACGGCGAAGGCGGCGGCCCGCCGCGGAGTGCCGCCGGCCGGCCGCCCCGCCTGGCTCGCGCGGACCGGAGCCCGCTCCTCACGTACGGCAATTCGGGCATCTCCCACAAGGGAAGATCATATGGGTGCCAACCCGCCAGACCGCTCTTTTTGACCCGCCGTCCGCGGCTCGCCGCCCGCCGTCCGCGGCTCGCCGCCCGGACTCGGCTACTCCCCGCTCTCCCCGCTCTCCCCGCTCTCCTTCTCCTTCGGCTCCTCCGGCTCGTCCCGGTCCTCCGGGCGTTCGGGAAGCTCCGCGGCCAGGGCGGCGGCGGACTGGACCAGGGGGAGGGCCAGGAGGGCGCCCGCTCCCTCGCCGACGGTCACGCCGTGGTCGAGGAGGGGGTCCAGGGCCAGGCGGTCCAGCGCCTTGGCCTGGCCGGGCTCACCGCTGCTGTGGCCGGCCAGCCACCAGTCCGGGGCCCGGAACGCCACCCGCTGCCCCACCAGGGCGCACGCGGCCGACACCACGCCGTCCAGGATGACCGGCAGCTTCCGTACCGCGCACTGCAGCAGGAAACCCGTCGTCGCGGCCAGGTCGGCACCGCCCACCGCGGCCAGCAGCCGCAGCTGGTCGCCGAGCACGGGCCGCGCCCGGCGCAGCGCGTCCCGGATCGCCGCGCACTTGCGCATCCACGCCAGGTCGTCGATGGGTTCGCCGCCGCGCCCGGTCACCACGGAGGCGTCCGTCCCGCACAGCGCGGCGATCAGCACCGCGGCCGGCGTCGTCCCGCCCACGCTGACGTCGCCGAGCACCACCAGATCCGTACCGGAGTCGGCCTCCTCGTCGGCCACCGCCATCCCGGCCCGGAAGGCCGCCTCCGCCTCCTGAAGGGTCAGCGCGTCCTCCGCGTCGATGCACCCGCTGCCGCGCCGCACCCGGTGCCGTACGACGTCCTCGGGCAGCGTCTCGGGCGCGCAGTCCAGCGCCATGTCGACCACCCGCACCGGCACGCCGAGCCGCCGGGCCAGCACGGACACCGGCCGACCGCCCTCCAGCACCGCCCGCACCAGCTGCTCCGCGCCGCCCGCCGGCCGGACCGAGACGCCCCGTTCGGCGATCCCGTGATCGCCGGCGAACAGCACCACCCGCGGCCGTTCCACCGGCCGCACCG
>NZ_JUJA01000150.1:9275-10751 GCF_001906585.1 Streptomyces kebangsaanensis
CTCACCCAGTTCGTCGAGGCGGCCCAGCGCCCCGGGCGGCACGACCTGACGTTCCCGGCGTGCCTCCGCGTCACGGCGCACACCGCCGTCGGGACGCTCGATCAGATCGGTGAAGTCGTCGAGATTCAGCGAGCTCATTCGCCGAACAGTACCGGCCCCGGTCGAACAGGACGGTGCCACGTCGGCGCCACACCCGTACGGCGTCTTTCCGCCCGGTACCCCGATCCCCTACGTTCCTTTGCGCCGACTTTGTAGTGAATTGTTCAGCAGGCCGTTTCAACGAATCGTCCTCGCCCCCGGGAGCCGCCCATGCCGCCTCTGCCGTACGCCCCGCGGTTCTACGACCCGCGCCGCATCGCGTACGCCTCCGAACTCGCCCAGGGCACGCACCGCTTCCAGGAGCCGCCCCGCGAGGACTGCCCCTGGTGCGGCTCCCGGCGGCTGCGCACCCGGCTGCGCGCCCCGGACCTGCTCCAGCACAAGCCGGGCGCGTTCGCGCTCCACCAGTGCCGGGACTGCGGCCACGCCTTCCAGAACCCCCGCCTCACCCCGGCCGGGCTGGCCTTCTACCACCGGGACTTCGACGAGACCGACCCGGAGGGGTTCGCCGACCCGGCGCTCGCGGCCCGCCGCGGCCCCCGGCGGCACCGGACGGACGCGCACCTGATGCGAGGCGTCGGGGAACCGGAGGCCTGGCTGGACGTCGGCACCGGCCACGGCCACTTCCCCCGGGCCGCGCAGGAGGTGTTCCCGTACACCTCCTTCGACGGCCTGGACCCCACCCCGCGCGTGGAGCGGGCCCGCGCGGCCGGCCGGGTCGAGGAGGCCCACGTCGGCCACCTCGCCGACCCGCACGTCGCCGAGCGCCTGCGCGACCGCTACGACGTGGTCAGCATCTTCCACCACCTGGCCCATGTGCCGGACCCCCGCGCCGAGTTGCGCGGCGCCCTGACCGCGCTGCGCCCCGGCGGCCACCTGCTGATCGAACTGCCCGACCCGCGCTGCCTGTTCGCCCTGCTGCTGGGCAAGTGGTGGCTGCCGCACGGCCAGCCGCGCCATCTGCACCTGCTGCCCCTGCGCAACCTGCGCGCGGAGCTGGAGTCCCAGGGCTGCACGGTCCTGGTCACCGACCGCCGCACCCCGCACACCCCGGGCGACCTGTCGGCAGCCGTCGCCCTGGCCCTCACCCACCTCCTGCCCGCCGCCGACGCGCCCTGGCACGACACCCCGCCGACCACCCTCCAACGCGCCCTGCGCGCGGTCCTGTCCACCGTGACCAGCCCCCTGGTGGACGCGGCCACCGTCCTGGACCTCCTCCTGTCCCCCCTCCTGCGCCGCACCCCCGGCCTGTCCAACGCCTACCGCGTCATCGCCCGCGCAGCGTGACGGCCTGGCCCGCCACCACCAGCAGCACGTGTTCGCACTCCGCCGCGAACGCCGCGTTCAGACGGCCCAGTTCGTCGCGGTAGCGGCGGC
>NZ_JUJA01000150.1:10772-23850 GCF_001906585.1 Streptomyces kebangsaanensis
GCCCACCTCGTTGGAGACGGCGACCACCGTGCGCCGGGTCGCGCGCACGGCGCTCGTCAGCGCGGTCACCCGCTCGCGCAGGGCGCGCTCGCCGCCGTCGGCCCACTCGGCGTCGTCCCAGGCGCCGACCGAGTCCATCGCGTCCGTCAGCCACAGGGACAGGCAGTCGACCAGGAGCGGCGGCCCGTCCTCCGCCAGCAGCGGCACCAGGTCGCACGTCTCCGCGGTGCGCCAGGAACCCGGCCGCCGCTCCCGGTGCGCGGCGACCCGGGCCGCCCACTCGGTGTCCCCGCCCCGGGACCCGCCGGTGGCGACGTACAGCACGCCGGGGAAGGACTCCAGCCGCCGTTCGGCCTCCACCGACTTCCCCGAGCGCGCCCCGCCGAGCACCAGCGTGCGCCGGGGTACGTCCGGTACGTCCTCGTACGCCCCGACCACCAGCCCCGTACCGTCCGGCACCGCCCGCGCCCCGGCCGCCGCGAGGCGCCGGTCCAGCTCCGGCCCCGGCGGCACGTCGTGGTCCAGATGGACCGCCACGACGTCCGTGGCCGGCCCCACCGCCCCCACCGCCCGCAGCTTGGCCAGGGCGTCGGGACGCCCCACGACGTCCGCGAGGACCAGGTCGTACGACTCCGCCGGACCCTCCTCCAGACCGGCCGGCGCGCCGCCCGGCGGCAGGTACAGCAGCCGCAGCCCCTCCGGGCCGGTCACCGCGTACCCGGTGCCGGGGGCGTCCAGCGCCACCGCCCGCACCCGATGCCCCGTCAGCAGTGCCAACTCCCGCCCGTCCGGCACCCGGCCGGGCTGCGGCAGCCCGTCCGGCACCTCGACGGCCGGCCCGTCGTGCGGATGGGACAGCAGCACCTGCGCCACACCGCCCAGCGAACGTCCCGCCCGCGCCGCCGCGAACACCGCGCCCGGTGTCAGGTCCAGCAGCAGCGAGCCGTCCACGAGCAGCGCGGTAGCCGCCCGCGCGCGGTCGCCCAGCGCCGTCGCACAGGCCGCGCAGGGACAGTCGGGGCGGGGCAGTCCCGCGGGGGCACCGGTGCCGAGCAGAGTCACGTCCACGGACCTGATTTTCACCCGTCTCCGCGGGTCCCGCGCACCGGAGGCCCGCCAGGGGCGCGGGACCTCTGACGGCGCACCCGGCACAGCGCATACGCTCTGTCCGGGAGCCGGACCGGGATCCGGCTCCCGCTGTGCAGTGTGCTCACATCAGGGAGGCGTACATGGCGGCATGGACGTGGCGGTTCGAGACGGCCGACGGGACGGAGGTCCAGCCCGCGGTGCAGCCCGAGGAGTTCACCACGCAGGGCGACGCGGAGTCCTGGATCGGGGAGAACTGGAAGGCCCTGCTCGACGGCGGCGCGGACCAGGTGCGTCTGTTCGAGGACGCCACGGAGATCTACGGCCCGATGAGCCTGCAGGCCCAGGAGGCCTAGGGTCCTCCTCCGGAGCGGGGGGCGGCCGGTCGCGGCCGTCCCCGCTCACTGCTGGCCCAGCGTCACCTCCACCGTCCTCCGGCCGCCGTTGCGGAGGAAGGTCACCGAGGTCCGCTGCCCCGGCTTGTCCGCGGCCAGCGCCTCGGACAGCGAGGTGATGGTGGCGATGTCCTTGCCGCCGAGCTTGACGATGATGTCCCCGGACTGGATGCCCGCCTTGTCGGCCGCGCCGCCCGCCTTCACGTCGACGACGGCGACCCCCGCGGGCTGGTAGTCGGCGTTGACGACCGTGCGCCCGGTGATGTCCAGCGCGGCCCGGCCGGACTCGACGACCCTGCCGTAGCGGACGATCTGGCCGGCGATCGTCTTCACCGTCGACGCGG
Organism: Streptomyces kebangsaanensis; assembly: GCF_001906585.1. GTDB lineage: Bacteria > Actinomycetota > Actinomycetes > Streptomycetales > Streptomycetaceae > Streptomyces > Streptomyces kebangsaanensis. Next base: position 12,598 of record NZ_JUJA01000150.1, read on the forward strand.
GGATCGCGAAGCCGATGCCGGGCGCCGCGCTGCCCCCGAGCTGGGGCTCGGTGGCGGCGAGCGTGGGGATGCCGATGACCTGGCTGTCGAGGTTCACCAGCGCGCCGCCGCTGTTGCCCGGGTTGATCGCGGCGGAGGTCTGCACCATGTTGGCGATGGTCGCGCCCGTGCCGCCGCCGCTCTGTCCCTCGCTCACGGTGCGTCCGGTCGCCGACACGATGCCCTGCGTCACGCTCGACGACAGCCCCAGCGGCGATCCCATGGCCAGCACGATCTGCCCCACCGCCACCTTCGCGGAGTCGCCGAAGGTGGCGGGCCGCAGCCCGTGGGGCACCTGGTCCAGCTTCACCACGGCGAGGTCCTGCTCGGGGTAGGAGGAGACCAGGTGCGCGGTGAACGCCGTCTCGCTGTTGGCGGTGGTCACCATGAAGGTGCTCGCGCTGCCCACCACGTGCGCGTTGGTGACGATGTGCCCCTTGTCGTCGTACACGACCCCCGACCCCAGCTCGCGGCCGGTCTGGATCTGCACCACCGACGGCAGCGCGTCCTTGATCACCCGCAGGTAGTCGTTCTGCAGCTGGTCGGCCGACAGGGGGGCGTCGGCCCGCCGCCCGGCGTCCCCGGTGGCGGAGACGTCCTTCGTGCTCCGGGCCTCCGGGGCGGCCGAGCCGGTGCACCCGGACAGCAGCGCGGCGCAGCAGAGCCACGCGGTGAGGAGACCGGCCGGCCGGGAAGCACGGGCAGTGGAAGGATCCATGTCCCGAGTCTCCCCTCGGGGCGGGGGCCCGGCTTGCGATGTTCACCCGAACGAGCGCCGACCGGCGCTCAGCCGCGTACCCCGCACAGATGCAGCAGCGCCGCCACCGCGCGGTACGGGTCCGTGCGCCCCGCCCGCTCCTCGGCCGCCAGCAGCGTCTCGGCATCGGCCGGCGGCTCGGCGTCGTCCGCCGCCGTGTCCGTGAAGACCCGCACCCCGTACCAGGTGTGCAGCGGTGCCCCGATCCCGGCGAGCGTCGCCGTCAGGTCCGCCAGCCGGTCGGCCCGTACCTCCAGCCCCAGCCGGTTCCGGTACGCCGTCGTGTCGAACGAGGCCAGCGCCGTCGACCAGTCCCCGGACAGGCCCGGGCGCAGCGCCAGCGCGTCGCCGTTGCGCACCAGCAGCGACAGCAGGCCGCCCGGCGCGAGCATCCGCGCCAGCCCCGCCAGCAGCGGGTCGGGCTCCTCGACGTACATCAGGACGCCGTGGCACAGCACCACGTCGAAGCTGCCCGGCAGGAAGTGCACCCCGGTGTCCCGGCCGTCGCCCTCGACGATCCGCATCCGCGCCCGTATGCCCTCCGGCTCGGCGGCCAGCGCCTCACGGGCCACGGAGATCATCGTCCGGTCCCGCTCGAGCCCGGTCACCTGGTGCCCGGCCCGGGCCAGCCGCAGCGCCTGCGTGCCCTGGCCCATCCCCACGTCGAGCACCCGCAGCCGCTGCCCGACCGGGAACCGCCCGGCTATCTGCTCCTCCAGCTGCCGGGCCACCAGCTCCTGCCGTACGACATCACGCAGCCCGCCCAGCTTGTCCAGCCACGCGTTCGCGGCATCCCCGGAGAAAGCGGTCGCGCTCAGGGCCGCTCCCCGCGCTTGACCTGCGGCTTGGGCAGCCGGAGCCGGCGCATCTGCAGGGAGCGCATCAGGGCGTAGACGATCGCGCCCCGCTTGTTCTGGTCGGGGAAGCGCTCGTTCAGGCGCTTCTTCAGCCGGAAGCCGGTGACGATCCAGTCCAGCACGATGAGGACGATCACCGCGAGCCACACCAGCATCACGAGGCTCTGCACCTCGGGCTTCCGGACCATGCTCAGCACCAGGATGAGCACGGCCAGCGGCAGGAAGAACTCCGAGATGTTCACCCGCGAGTCGACGAAGTCCCGCGCGAACCGGCGCACCGGTCCCTTGTCGCGCGCCGGGAGATAGCGCTCGTCGCCGCTGGCCAGCGCCTGGCGCTGCCGCTCCATCTGGGCACGGCGCTCGTCGCGCTGCCGCTTGGCGGCCTCCTTGCGCGTCATCGGGGTGTTGGCGACACTGCGGCGCCGGGTCTGGGCCTCACTGCGCTTGGGCGTGGGCCGACCCTTGGGGGCCTGCGGGTCGCGGGGCTGCTTGGAGTCGGTCACCGGCGCCTTGTCGGCGGTCGGGGCCTTCTCTTCCTTGGCACGGCTACGGAACACAGAACCCAAGGGTACGGGCTCGACCCGCATGGACCCCAGCCCGGTGGGGAACGATCCGGCAACACCGGTCGTCTGGAGAGGGGACAGAGGGGACTATGTGCCCGCCCCGGTCCGGCGGCCCTCGGGGGTGAGATCCTCCCTGCGCCGGAGCGGAAGCGGACGCAGTCGTCCTCGGGGATGACCTCATCCGTTCCCGAACAGTGCGGTAATGGATGCAGGGCCCGTACTGTGGGTTCTGTCGCAAGCTGTGTGAGCTGGAGTCCGTCAGAAGGGGGCGCGCGAAGCCCATGAGCGGTGTCATGAAGCGTATGGGGATGATCTTCCGCGCGAAGGCGAACAAGGCCCTTGACCGGGCCGAGGACCCGCGCGAAACCCTCGATTACTCGTACCAGAAGCAGCTGGAACTGCTGCAGAAGGTGCGGCGCGGCGTCGCGGACGTGGCGACCAGCCGCAAGCGCCTGGAGCTCCAGCTCAACCAGCTGCAGCAGCAGTCCGGCAAGCTGGAGGACCAGGGCCGCAAGGCGCTCGCGCTGGGCCGCGAGGACCTGGCCCGCGAGGCGCTCTCCCGCCGCGCCGCGCTCCAGCAGCAGGTGACGGACCTGGAGACGCAGCACTCCACCCTCCAGGGCGAGGAGGAGAAGCTCACCCTGGCGGCCCAGCGCCTGCAGGCCAAGGTCGACGCCTTCCGCACGAAGAAGGAGACCATCAAGGCGACCTACACCGCCGCCCAGGCGCAGACCCGGATCGGCGAGGCGTTCTCCGGCATCTCCGAGGAGATGGGCGACGTCGGGCTGGCCATCCAGCGGGCCGAGGACAAGACCGCGCAGCTGCAGGCCCGGGCCGGCGCCATCGACGAGCTGCTCGCCTCCGGCGCCCTGGACGACCCCTCCGGCATGGCCAAGGACGACATCCAGGCCGAGCTGGACCGGCTCTCCGGTGGTACGGACGTGGAGCTGGAGCTGCAGCGCATGAAGGCCGAGCTGGCCGGGGGCACGTCCGCCGAACGGCAGGCCATCGAAGGCGGCCAGGGCCAGGAGCAGCCCCAGCAGCAGCCGCAGGACACCCCCCGCTTCGACAAGCAGTAAGCCGCGTCGAGGCACACCACGTCACCGACAGCCGGGGCCACGCCGAGGAGGGCGGACATGATCGTACGGATCATGGGAGAGGGACAGGTGAGGCTGGCCGACAGCCACCTCGCCGACCTGGACAAGCTGGACGACGAACTCCTGGCCGAAATGGAGCACGGCGACGGCCCCGGCTTCCGTCGCACCCTCGCGGCCCTGCTGTCCAGGGTCCGCGAGGTGGGCGAGCCCCTGCCGGACAACTCCCTGGAACCGTCCGAACTGATCCTCCCGGCCGCGGACGCGACCCTGGAGGAGGTACGGGACCTGCTGAGCGACGACGGCCTGATCCCCGGATGAGGGCCCCCCGGGGGGACGTGAGGCTCCGGCCCCCCGCGGGAACCCGGGACCGCACACGAACGTGACCACCGCCCTCGACCGCGCCCGCCGCCGCCTCAAGGCGCACCCCCTCGCGCTGGACGCGGCCCTCGCGGCCGGGGTGCTGGTGTGCATGGTGGCCGGCTCCTTCGTGGACCCCCGGGGGGAGCACGGCGTCAGCTGGGCCCTCCGCCGGCCCGAACCGCTCGGCCTGCTCCTCATGACCCTCGGCGCCGCCGCGCTCGTCCTGCGCCGCCGCGCCCCGCGCACGGTCCTCGCCGTCACCGGCACCGTCTCCCTCGCCGAGTGCGTCACCGGCGACCCCCGCGCCCCCGTCGCCATGTCCGCCGTGGTCGCCCTCTTCACCGTCGCCGCCGCCACCGACCGCCCCACCACCTGGCGCCTGGGCCTGACCACCATGACCGTGCTGACCGGCGCCGCCATGCTCGCCGGCCCGATGCCCTGGTACGCGCAGGAGAACGTCGCCCTCTTCGCCTGGACCGGCATGGCCGCCGCCGGCGGCGACGCCGTCCGCAGCCGCCGCGCCTTCGTGCACGCCATCAGGGAACGCGCCGAACGCGCCGAACGCACCCGCGAGGAGGAGGCCCGCCGCCGCGTCGCCGAGGAACGCCTGCGCATCGCCCGCGACCTGCACGACGTCGTCGCCCACCACATCGCCCTGGTCAACGTGCAGGCCGGAGTCGCGGCCCACGTCATGGACAAGCGGCCCGACCAGGCCAAGGAGGCCCTCGCCCACGTCCGGGAGGCCGGCCGCTCCGCGCTGGAGGAGCTGCGCGCCACCGTCGGACTGCTGCGGCAGTCCGGCGACCCCGAGGCCCCCACCGAACCGGCCCCCGGCCTGGACCGCCTCGACGAGCTCGTCGGCACCTTCCGCAGCGCCGGCCTGCACGTCGAGGTCGCCCGCACCGACCAGGGCGCCACCCTGCCGGCCGCCGTCGACCTGGCCGCCTTCCGGATCGTCCAGGAAGCCCTGACCAACGTGCAGAAGCACGCCGGCACGACGGCGAAGGCCGAGGTCAGCGTCGTACGCGTCGGACCGGACGTCGAGATCACCGTCCTGGACGACGGAGCCGGCACGGACGGCGGACCGCGGGAGGGCGGTGGCCCGCAGGAAGGCGGCGGGCACGGGCTGCTCGGCATGCGCGAGCGGGTCACCGCCCTGGCCGGCACCCTCACCACCGGTCCCCGCTACGGCGGCGGCTTCCGCGTCCATGCCATCCTGCCGGTCGACACCCGCACCGGCGCCCCGAAGGAGCCCGCATGACCATCCGTGTCCTGCTCGCCGACGACCAGGCCCTGCTGCGCAGCGCCTTCAGGGTGCTCGTCGACTCCGAGCCGGACATGGAGGTGGTCGGCGAGGCGTCCGACGGCGCCCAGGCGGTGCGGCTGGCCAGGGAACAGCGGGCCGACGTGGTGCTGATGGACATCCGCATGCCCGGCACCGACGGCCTCGCCGCCACCCGCATGATCAGCGCCGACCCCGCCCTCGACCGGGTGCGCGTGGTCATCCTCACCACCTTCGAGGTCGACGACTACGTGGTGCGGTCGCTGCGCGCGGGCGCCTCGGGCTTCCTCGGCAAGGGCAGCGAACCCGAGGAACTGCTCAACGCCATCCGCGTCGCCGCCCAGGGCGAGGCGCTGCTGTCCCCGGCCGCCACCAAGGGCCTGATCGCCCGCTTCCTCGCACAGGGCGACCCGGCCGGCGACGGCCACGACCCGGCCCGCTCGGCCCGGCTGGACGCGCTGACCGTGCGGGAGCGCGAAGTGCTCGTCCAGGTCGCCGGCGGACACTCCAACGACGAGATCGCCGAGCGCCTGGAGGTCAGCCCGCTGACGGTGAAGACCCACGTCAACCGGGCCATGGCCAAGCTGGGCGCCCGCGACCGGGCACAGCTGGTCGTCATCGCCTACGAGTCGGGACTGGTACGGCCCAGGGCGGAGTGACCGTACTGCGCCCGGAGTAGGAGCCGCGCGCGGAAATGGACCAGGGGGCTACGGATCGCCGCCCGTCCGTGCCCGAAGGTGTAGGGGTGGCGCCCACTGTGCGTCCGCGTCGCCTGTGCCGTTTATCGTTCGTACCGTTTGCCGTCCGTGCCGCGCTCCTCGTGTGCCGTTCACAGAATCGAGACCCTCACCCATGTCCTGGCTGTCCAGATTCAGCCTCGCGCAACGGGCCCTGATCGGACTGATGTCGATCGTCGCGCTCGTCTTCGGGGCGATCGCCATACCCCAGCTCAAGCAGCAGCTGCTGCCCACCATCGAACTTCCCATGGTGTCCGTGCTGGCGCCCTACCAGGGCGCGTCCCCGGACGTGGTGGAGAAGCAGGTCGTCGAGCCCATCGAGAACAACCTCAAGGCCGTCGACGGCATCACCGGCGTCACCTCCACGGCGAGCGAGGGCAACGCCGTGATCATGGCGTCCTTCGACTACGGCAACAACACCAAGCAGCTCGTCGCCGACGTGCAGCAGGCCGTCAACCGGGCCCGCGCCCTGCTCCCGAACGACGTCGACCCGCAGGTCATCGCCGGTTCCACGGACGACATGCCCACCGTGGTCCTCGCCGTCACCTCCGACAAGGACCAGCAGGCCCTGGCCGACCAGCTCGACAAGACGGTCGTACCGGAGCTGAAGAACATCGACGGCGTCGGCCAGGTCACCGTCAACGGCGTACGGGACCTGCAGGTCACCGTCACCCCCGACGACAAGAAGCTCGCCGCGGCGGGCCTGACCTCCGCCGCCCTGAGCCAGGCCCTGCAGGCGGGCGGCGTCACCGTCCCGGCCGGCTCCTTCGACGAGGGCGGTGCCAACCGCACCGTCCAGGTCGGCGGCGGCTTCACCTCGCTGAAGCAGATCCAGGACCTGATGGTCACCGGCGAGGGCGCGAAGAAGCCGGTGCGCCTCGGCGACGTCGCCACCGTCAAGCAGGAGCCGGCCAAGGCCGACTCCCTCACCCGCACCAACGGCAGGCCCAGCCTGGCCGTCGTCGTCACCATGGACCACGACGGCAGCGCGGTCGCCATCTCCGACGCGGTCAACGACAAGCTGCCCGACCTGCGCAAGAACCTCGGCGCCGGCGCGAAGATCACCATCGTCAGCGACCAGGGCCCGGCCGTGGCCAAGGCCATCGACGGCCTGACCAGCGAGGGCGCGCTCGGCCTGCTCTTCGCGGTCCTCGTCATCCTCGTCTTCCTGGCCTCGGTCCGCTCCACGCTGGTGACGGTGGTGTCGATCCCGCTGTCCGTCCTCCTCGCGCTGATCGTGCTGTGGACCCGCGACCTGTCGCTGAACATGCTGACGCTGGGCGCGCTGACCATCGCCATCGGCCGGGTCGTCGACGACTCGATCGTGGTCCTGGAGAACATCAAGCGCCACCTCGGCTACGGCGAGGAGCGCCACACGGCCATCATGACCGCCGTGCGCGAGGTGGCCGGCGCGGTGACCTCCTCCACGCTCACCACGGTCGCCGTGTTCCTGCCGATCGGCCTGGTCGGCGGCATGGTGGGCGAGCTGTTCGGCCCGTTCAGCCTCACCGTCACCGCGGCCCTGCTGGCCTCGCTGCTGGTGTCGCTGACGGTCGTGCCGGTGCTGTCGTACTGGTTCCTGCGCGCACCCAAGGGCACGCCCGCCGAGGCCGAGGAGGCCCGCCGCCTGGCCGAGGAGAAGGAGGCCAGGAGCCGCCTGCAGCGCCTCTACGTCCCCGTCCTGCGCTTCGCCACCCGGCGGCGCCTGACCAGCGTGCTGATCGCGGTCGGCGTCCTCGTCGCGACCTTCGGCATGACCCCGCTGCTGAAGACGAACTTCTTCGACCCCGGTGACCAGAAGGTCCTCAGCATCAAGCAGCAGCTGAAGCCGGGCGCCAGCCTGGCGGCGACGGACGCCGCGGCCCGCGAGGTCGAGGACGTGCTCGCCGGCGTCGAGGGCGTCAAGGACTACCAGGTCACCATCGGCTCCTCCGGCTTCATGGCGGCCTTCGGCGGCGGTACGGACACCAACCGGGCCTCCTACCAGGTGATGCTTCAGGACTCGGCGTCCGCCGACGACGTACGCGCCCGTATCGAGAACCGCCTGGGCAAGCTGTCCGGGATCGGCGCCACCACGGTCAGTGCCGGGGACGGCTTCGGCTCCCAGGACCTGAAGGTGATCGTCAAGGCGGGCGACGCCGACGTGCTGCGCCGGGCCTCGGAGCAGGTCCGCAAGACGGTCGCCGGCCTCGACGACGTCACCGACGTCACCAGCGACCTGTCGCAGAGCGTGCCGCGCATCTCGGTGCGAGCGAACACCAAGGCGGCAGCGGCGGGCTTCACCGACCAGACCCTCGGCATGGCGGTCGCCCAGTCGGTCAGGGGCACCACGGCCGCGAAGGCGATGCTGGACGACGCCGAGCGGAACGTGGTCATCAGGTCGGCGAAGCCGGCGCAGACCCTGGCCCAGCTGAAGAACCTGCGCCTGGGCCCGGTGAAGCTGGGTGACATCGCGACCGTCGAGCTGGTCGACGGGCCGGTGTCGATGACCCGGATCGACGGCCAGCGCGCCGCCACGATCACGGCCAGGCCGACCGGGGACAACACCGGCGCGGTCAGCGCGGCCCTGCAGTCCGAGCTCAGCGCCCTGAAGCTGCCCGCGGGCGCGAAGGCCGAGATCGCGGGTGTCAGCGCCGACCAGGACGAGGCCTTCGCGAACCTGGGCCTGGCCATGCTGGCGGCCATCGCGATCGTCTTCATGCTGCTGGTGGCGACCTTCCGCTCGCTGGCCCAGCCGCTGATCCTGCTGGTCTCCGTCCCGTTCGCGGCGACCGGCGCGCTCGGCCTGCTGATCGCCACCGGTACGCCGATGGGCGTCCCCGCGATGATCGGCATGCTGATGCTGATCGGCATCGTGGTGACCAACGCGATCGTGCTGATCGACCTCATCAACCAGTACCGCGAGCGGGGCTACGGCATCGTCGAGGCGGTCGTGGAGGGCGGCCGCCACCGCCTCCGCCCCATCCTCATGACGGCCCTGGCGACCATCTTCGCCCTGCTCCCGATGGCCCTGGGCGTCACCGGCGAGGGCGGCTTCATCGCCCAGCCGCTCGCGGTGGTCGTGATCGGCGGCCTGCTCACGTCGACCCTGCTGACCCTGCTGCTGGTCCCGACGCTCTACGCGATGCTGGAGCTCCGCAAGGAGCGCCGCGCGAAGAAGCGGGCGGCCAAGCGGGAGGCGAAGGCGAAGACGGAGGAGCTGGAGCCCGCAGGCGTCTGACGCCGTGTGACAGTGCGAACGGCCGGGTCTCCTGGGAGACCCGGCCGTTCTCCTACGCCTTCAGGGAGTTGACGAAGGCGTCCCAGGCGCCGACTGGGACGACGATCGCAGGGCCGTGCGGGGACTTGCTGTCGCGGACGGGGACGACACCGGGGAAGTCCTCGGCGATCTCGACGCATTCGCCCCCGTTCGCATTGCTGTAACTGCTCCGGCGCCAGCGGGCAGAGATCAGCTCAGGGCTGTGTCGCATGGCTTGTAGTCCTCCATCGCCTGTCGGATCAGCTCCGCCGAGGCGGCCGGCGAGAGAGCGTTGGCGCGGAGCACCTCGTAGTGCCGTCGCCACTTCTTCACCGAATCCGGGTCCTCATAGAGGTAACCGACCTCGATGCCCTCTTCGTAGGCCACGGTTGAGCCGTTGGGAAGGGTCAGCAGGGTCAGGGCGCCGCCCATCAGATAGTGCGCACCGGCACTGAAGGGCATCACCTGGACCTTGCTGTCCGGAGTATCCATCTGTTCGAGCAGCCAGGCCAGTTGCTTGTACATGCCTTCCCGACTGCCGATGGGGCGCCGGAGCACGGACTCGTCGATGATCGCCCACCGCAGCGGGGGCTGGGCCGAGCGGATCCTCTCCTGTCGGGACAACCGCGCGTTGACACGCTCCTCCACCTGCTCCGGCAGCAACCCCTCCCGCAGGCTTAGCTGGGCGTCGGCGTACTCCCTGATCTGCAACAGCCCTGGGAGAGCCTGCGCCCCGTAGTTCTCGACGACCTCCGCCTGCGCCTCGAAGTCCATGAACCGCCGGTACTGGTCCGGGTGGGCCTCGCGCTTGGCCAGCTCGTACAGCCCGTGGAAGTGCTTGTCCGTGCCGAACGCGGCGTCGAGCCGGTCCGGCAGATCCGGTGGCGGCATCAGCTCCGCCGTCTCGATGCGGGCCAGCGTGCTCTTGCTGGAGTTGAGGATGCCCGCGAGCTGGAGCAGCGACAGCTTGGCGGCCTCGCGGTGACGGCGCTGCTCGGCGCCGAAGTAGTGGCGGGCGGAGAGGTAGGGGGTGAGGGTCTGCGGCTTGAACGTCATCGGTCTCGCCTTCCTGGCTGATCGTCCCGTTCTCAACGCCGGGACGCGGCGCTCCTGTTACCGCCACGTGTCTCAGCGCGACGATTGCGGCACAGAAGGTAATGACCGGAGATTCGGCCCCGCAGTGAAACGGCCGGATCCCACCGAAAGGAGCGACGCGATGATCCGCGACGGACGGGACGGCACGCCCCTGCGATTGCTGCCGTGGACGACACCGGAGGGTGCCCCGTGCTACCTGAGCACCGACGACCCGCGCAGCCGTCTGTCCCTCCTGGCCGACGAACTGGAGGCGGACCTGCTCGACTCGGCCGAGTTCGTCCTGTCCGAGGCCAGACCGCTGCTCACCAACGAGGCATCGGGGGAACGGGAGTTGCGCTTCACGGGCGTACAACTCGCCGCGGCGCTGACAGACGTGCTGAGGATCGCGACGAGCCGGGGCGCGCGACTTCCGGAGAACTGAACCCCGCCCGCAGGTTCGAGTGCCGCCGGTGACCCGCACCTGGTTCGACTTGCTCGGGGGCGGAGTTGTGCTGGGGTGGATCCGGAACGATCTTTCTTTGTGACGTGTCCTTGACAGGCGATGATGAGGGACGTTTGAATCTTGATCACATTTTGAGGATCTTGTAAATCGGGGGGCGGGGTTCTGTGCTGGTCGGGCTAAACGGTTATGGTGCGGCAGGGCATCGTAGGCGGAGGCATCGCATAGGTTTTGGGGCAGTGATGTCTGTCCTGGCCGCGCTCGCCGCGATGCCGACGCTGCCTGGGCCGGTGGCCTACGCCGCCCCTGCGGAGGCGGATTCCGCGCCGATGTCCGAGGGACAGCAAGCGCTCGCGCAGGCGCAGCAGTCCGGTCAGCGGGTGGAGGTGGTGGGGGAGCGTACGGAGCGCACCACGGTCTATGCCAATCCCGACGGCCTCACTTTCACGTTGGAGGAGTCGGCGGTCCCGGTCCGCGCGGCCAAGCCGGGCGGCGGCTGGCAGGCGCCGGATGCCACGCTGGAGAAGCGTTCCGACGGCTCGGTCGGCCCGAAGGCGGCCGCGGTGGGAATGACGTTCTCACCCGGCGGTGACGCGGCGCCGTTGGCGCGGATCGCCGACCAGGGCGTGTCGATGGAGATCGGCTGGCCGGGGAAACTGCCGGCGCCGCGGCTGGACGGGCCAAGCGCCGTGTACGCCGATGTCCTGCCCGACGTGGACCTGAAAGTGACCGCTACACCCGAGAGTTTCCAGCCGGTGTTCGTGGTCAAGACGCCCGAGGCCGCGGCGA
>NZ_JUJA01000151.1:0-202 GCF_001906585.1 Streptomyces kebangsaanensis
TCGCCACCGTCGGCCCCCACAGCGAAGCGAACGGCGTCAAGGTGCACCACACCAGGGGCGTGCACGTCAAGGACGGAGTGGTGGGCAGCTTCCGGGTGATCCACCGCCACCACGGCAAGGAGGACTTCGACTTCGACTACTGAGCCGGCCGCATGAGGCAAACCATGTAGAACCCCGGCCCGCCGTAATCGGGCCGGGGTTC
>NZ_JUJA01000151.1:252-38722 GCF_001906585.1 Streptomyces kebangsaanensis
TGTAGAACCCCGGCCCGCCGTAATCGGGCCGGGGTTCTGGTCTCAGCCCCCCCGCCCGCGGGCACCCGCTCGTGGTGCCCGCGCCCGACCACTGCCCGGCAGTGTGCCCGCGCCCGACCACCGCCCGGCAGCCCACGCGCCTGCCACGCCATAGTAGAACCGGGCAGCAGGCGCTGCGCGCCCGCCCGCGCCGACCTCCTCCTGCTCCACCGGCCCACCCCCGGGCGGATTCCCGCTGGAACACCTGCCGTTGGCGTTGTTCCCGGGCAACGGCCACCGGGCCCCTTCGCGACGGTCGGGCGGGCCCGGACGGGTGACGAAAGCGCACGCCGCACGCCCGGTCCGGCACCGATGGGCCACGGCCGGCGACGACGCCGGCTCGCCGAACCGCCCGGGCTCGACCGGGACCTCAGCTGGTCACTGTGGCCCGGAACGTCGGGATCTCCCGGCAGCGACTCGCCCGACATGCCGAGGGGAGGGCTGGACAAGGGGAGCCGGTGAAAACGGTGCAACCCACGACATGCCCCGGCGCCCCGTCTCTCGGCGAGGCCGGCATTGACGACGACGTGATCTCGTCTTAGCGAGGACGCATCACGCCTGGCCTCCGCCGTCAGGTCAGGGAAGGAGTCGCCGGTCCACTGGTCGTGTCCTCGTCCTCATCGGCGAAGGCCATGACTCCGTGCACGTAGCGCAGGGGATAGGCGTTCTTCTTGCGGTGTGCGCAATGATTCAGCAATTCATAGCCGGCGCACAGCACGACCTCATTCCCCTCGTACGACTCCAGGTTGATCACCGCGGCTTCGAGCAGGCCGATCTCGCCGACGAGCAAAGGGATATGATTGAGGCCTTGGAGTGAGGCCAGTCCGGCTCGCGCGTAAAGTAACGGTATCAGAGTGGACCCGCTGGCGTCGGCGACCGTTTCTCCGTCCGCATCACTTAATTCAGAAATTCGAGCATGGGCGTGCTCAAGAATTTCCACGAGGGTGGCTGTTTCTCGGGCCGTGATCGCAATCGCATCCGGGGTGGCTGGTGTCGAGGGGCCGTGGGTCTTGTCACGGTGGCGTCGGCGCATGGATGTGCTCCCGGAAGCTCCTGCGGCGGGAAGCTGAATGCCCTCTCGGTATCCAGCCGTGCCGCGCCACGACTGGTGAGGTGGCGGTCAATCGGTGTTCACACCGTAGCGCAAACGCTTTCTCAATCGATCACCTTTGGTCACTCTTTGCGTCAACCTGCTCCATCTTTACCATCAGGACCATCAGGACGAAGCCTGCCCTCGCGTATCCAGGGATGCAGGGCTCAGTGAAGCCCTGCATCCTGTCAGCCGCAGACCTCGGGGCCGCGCTCGACGCAACGGTTGCCCTTCACGGTTTCCCCGGGTCGACGTTTCAGGGGTTCCTTCGGCTCATGAAGCCGAATATCCATGATCCGGCGAGCACTACTGAGGAGCAGAAGAACAGGCGCGCGGCATCGCCGGCTCCCCAGATGAAGCCTGCCACGAGACCCAGAATCAGAACAAAGATTCCGGCGCCGAAGAACGCGTTTGAGTTCTTTTCCAGTCTGCTTTTCATTGTCACCACTCTCCTCTCTGTCGAGGGGGGCTGACAAGACGTCAGCCCCCCTCGGGAAGGGTTGGTCTCTACGCGACTACCTGCGCCACCAAGGCTTGCGGTGGGACGTGCGGACGGCGCGACGTGAGCCGCTGCCGGGCCACCGCTTGGCGGCATATCTGACTATGCCGGCCCGAGCACCTGCCCCGATCGCGCCACCGATGGCGCCGACCCCGGCTCCATAGATCGCAGCTCGTCCCACGCTGCCCCAGGACGCTCTGCGGTTGCCCGCCTTCTTGGCCACGGCTCCGGCCAGGCCGCCGGCGATCACCGCACATGCGGCTGCTGCGGTACCGAAGGAGACGAGACCACATCCCAGGCCCGCTGCACCGGCCGCCAGGCCCACTCGGTGCCTCTTGACGAAGCGCTTGGTCTTGCGCCATGCCTTCTTCCAACTCCACTTCCCGTCAAGGTCGTATCGATTGAGGGGATCGGCGTGAACGTAGTCGTAGGCGTTGGCGTTGCCGCCCGCGATCGGGTCGACCGACAGGAAGCGGCCGATGGTCGGATCGTACAGACGCACACCCATGAGGGTGACGGCGCTCGGGGTTTCGGTGGAGCGCTGCTTGCCGCCGAGCCAGCCGTAGCGGGCGGGGTCGGTGCCGGGCAGCGGGTTGCCGTACTCGTCGTAGGTGTTGACCACCGGGGTGGTGTCGTCCACGAGCGGGATCTGGGTGCCGATGTCGCCGTGCAGGTTGGCCAGTTGCAGGGTGACGTCGCCGGTCGCGCCGGTGGTGGCGATCAGGTTGCCGGACAGGTCCTCGAGGCTGCGGCTGACGGTGCCGTTGTCCTCTGCGGTCCAGTCCGGGCTGTCGCCGTCGCCGCCGTAGTGGTTGGTCCTGGTGGCGGCCGCGCCCCAGGTGCCGTCCTCCGCCTGCTCCTCGGTGTTCCAGGAGGCGAGGCGGCCGTCCGCGTCCAGGTTCCAGGTCGTGCGCTTGGAGTTGGCGGTGATCTGACGGACGAGGTCGTTGGCGTGGTAGGCGTACTGGGCGCCGCCGGCCTGTGCGGTGGTGCGGCCGAAGGCGTCGTAGACGGTGCCGGCGGCGATCAGCCGGTCGGCGCTGTCGTAGGTGGAGTTGACGGTGTTGGTGGTGGGGGCGCCTCCGTCGACGTCGTCGATCGTGGTGGTCAGGGAGGTGCGGTTGGTGTTGTCGTCGAAGGTGTAGGCGCGGTGGGTGGTGACGCCGGTCTGGGAGTCGTCCACCTTGGTCAGGCGGCCGGCCGCGTCGTAGGTGTATTCCTGGTAGGCCCCGCCCCCGGTGTAGGTGGTGCGGGTGACGACCTGGTCGTGAATGTTCTGGCTGGTCGACTCACCCTGGACGGTCCAGCCGGACTCCCAGTGCCAGTAACGGGAGGTCTCGGTGCCGGTGGGGTCGAGGTTGAACTCGACGTCCATGTTCCACGGCAGCTTCTGCTTGTAGAGGCGGCCGTCGGAGTCGTAGTAGCCGGTGACGTCGCCGATGGTGCCCATCACCGAGTCGTGGATCCTGGTGGGCAGACCGGCGGGGTTGTCGTAGTCGTAGGTGACCGTGGAGGGGGCCGAGTCGGTGACCCGGATCCTGCGGTCGCGGTTGTCGTACTGGGTGCGGGTGACGTTGCCGGCACCGTCGTCGTAGCTGATCTCCCGGCCGAGCAGGTCGGTGGTGCGGCGGATGGTGGCGGTGCCGTTGGTCACGGTCGCCACGGAGCCGTTGTCCGGGTCGTAGGTGGTGGTCCGGGCCGGTACCGCGGTGCCGACGCCGCCCGTCACCTTGGCCTGGGCCGGACGTCCGGCCGCGTCGTAGGCGTTCTCCGTGGTGCGGGTGACGCCGTTGGCCGTCTCGGTGACCTTGGCCGCATTGCCCCAGCGGTCGTACTCGGTGGTCACGAGCGGCAGTTCGGCCGGGTGGGAACCGCCTCCGGTGATCTTGCCGGCCGGGCCCGTGGAACACACCAGGTCGGCCCATTCGGGCCGTCCCTCGCAGGTGCCGGTGCCGGTGGCGGACCAGTAGCGGGTCACCGTCGCTCCGGCGTCGTTGCCGTTGGACTTGGGCAGCGTGGTCTTGATGACCCGGCCCTGGGCGTCGTAGCTGGTGGTCTTGGCCAGCTTCAGCCCGTTCGGGTCGGTGACCTCACTGGTGGGCAGGCCCTTGACCCAGTCGTAGGCGGTCGTGGTGGTGCGTACGTCCCCGTCGGTGGGGTAGCCGTCGATCGCCGCGCCCACCAGGGCGGTGGTGACCTGGTCGCTCACCGTGGCGCTGCCATCGGTGGGCCGGCCCTCGTCGTAGCGGTTGACGGTGTGCTCACGCGCGGCGGCCTGCACCCCGGCCGGAAGGTCGGGGCTGCTCTCGTCGCCCTTGAGGGCACGGGTGAGGGTGACCAGGTGCAGCGGCCCGAACTGCTCCAGCATGCGCTTGCCGTCGGCGGAGTACACGGAGACGGTGCCGAGCTTGCGTGCGCGTTCGGCCGGGGAGTCGGAGAGGATGCCGAGCTCGCTCTGGGTGTTGACCTGGTAGTCCTCGCTGCCCAGGGCCAGTTCACGGTTCGTGGCCGTCAGCTCGAAAGTCTTGTTGCCGAACCGGTCGTACTGTTTGACGGTCAGGTGCCGGCCGGGCAGGCCGGTGTTGACCTCCCGTCCCGATGCGTCGGTGTAGGTGAGGGTGGCCTTGTCGTAGTCGGCCGCCCCCAGACCACCGCCCGTGTGGGAGAGGGGAACCTGGTCGGCGGGGAAGACGGCGGTGGCGTCCGTCGGTGCGTCCGTCTGGCCCCACTTCGCCGCTTCGCCGGGCGAGACCTGGTGGGGGGCCTTGGTGCCGGACAACGGCACGTCGTAGACGACCGAGCTGACGGCCTTGCCGCCGTCCTGCTCGTTCCTGGTGCCGGCCTTCAGGGTCGGACGGGAGACCGACAGCAGCATGCCGTCACCGGCCACCGCGTTGGAACCGGCCTTGCCGTACTCGAACGTCCACGGCAGTTCGCCCGGCGGGGTCAGGGTGACCACACGGCCGGCACTGTCGTAGGTGTAGGCGGTCTTCAGCGCCGGGGAGATGCGCGGATCCCACTGCTCACGCAGGCGGCCCTGGCTGTCGTAGGCGTACTGGGAGACGACCGTCGCGGTGGAGGCCGACGCACCCGGGGCGGTGGTCCACAGGCGAAGCCGCGAGACCTGACCGGCCACGTCACCGAGCGTGCTCCCGCTCGCCGTGGTCGTGGTGGCGTACTGGTACTCCAGGATCCGGCAGCCCTTGGTCGACGGCGTGCTCGCGCAAGTGGCGGCGGAGACTGCCGAGGAGGGCGCGATCACGTACCGGGGACGGGCCAGGGTCTTGCCGTCCACCGTGACCTTCTCCGAGATCACGGACGTGGTGGAGTTGTCCGTCGGCAGGAAGGTCCTGGACAACTGCCAGGTGGTGGCGGCCGTGTCCACCTTGGCGAACACCGAGGTGGTGCCCTCCGTGTCCTTCAGCGTGAAGGAGCCCGTCAGCGCGCCGGTCAGCGTCAGGTCCTCCGCGCCGGTCTCCGGCTTCCAGCCGCCGTCCTTGGCCGCGGTGAACCCGGTTTCCTCGCCGTCCACGTCGACCACCGCCACCGAGGTGGCCGAGGTCTTGCGCACGTAGGCCCAGTCGCTGTCGGAGAGTTCGGCCAGGGTGCCCGCGGTCCACTGCGGACCGAAGGGGGCGACCTGCCCCTCCTGCTGGGACCCGTTGGCCGGGCGCCGGGAGGAGAAGGAACGCGTGGCGGTCAGGTCGAACCCGGAGGCGTCCGTGTCCGACAGGCTGAAGTCACCGGTGAGCGTGTTCACGCTGCCCGGCCCGACCTCGGCGCTGGGTGCCTCACCGGCGTTGCGGTCCACCGTGACAGTGCTGGCCGGGGAGACATCGGTGAGGGTTCCGTCGGTGAACACCGCGCGGACGTCCACCGGGCCGTCTTCGCTCAGGGTGTCGGTGACGTTCCAGGTGAGCGCCTCGGCGTCGCCACCGGTGACCTTCGCCGGCCATGCGGCCAGGGTCGAGCCGTCGGCCTTGCGGCGAACGTCCTTGGCGGGAATGTCCTTCCAGGTGTCCGTCTCGCCGCGGCGGTACTGGTAGCGCACCCCGGTGTCGCCCGTCTTGCCCTGGCCGGTCAGTTCGGCGCGGCGTGCGGGACGGTCCCCGTTGTCGGGGGTGAGCAGAGCGGCTCCGGAACCGGCGTAGAAGGTGTGGCTCGTCTCCGCCGAGACGTTTCCGGCCGCGTCCTTGGTGCGCGCCGTCAGGACGTGCTTGCCCGCGCGGAAGACCGGCTTGCGGGCGACGGCGGTGCCGGTCGTGGCGGCCGACTGCCAGCTGCCCGAGTCCAGCTTCCACTGGACTTCCTTCACATCGCTGGTCGGCGGGGTGAAGGTGAACGTCCCGGTGAAGTCACCGTTGTCGTCCGGTGTCCCGGACCACTGACCGGCCGGGAAGTCGGTGGAGGACACCTTCGTCGTCGCCGGTGCCGTGGTGTCGACCGTGAGGGCACGGAAGGCGGACCAGGCGCTGTTCGCCGAACCGTCCGAGGACCGCGCACGCCACTTGTAGCTGCCCGCCGGAAGCGCCGTGGGCTTCCAGGACGCCTGCGCGCCGGAGGCCACGTAGCCGCTGGCGCCGGAGCGCAGTGCGGAGGTGCCGTTGGACGTCCAGACCTCGAAGTCGAACTTGACCTGCGAGCCGTCGCCGTCCAGGGCCTTCACCGAGAGGGCCGGTGCGGTGACGTTGGTGGCGGCCTTGTCCGCCGGGGCCATCAGGGTCGGGACGTCGGGTATGGAGTTGTAGGTCACCGACAGGTACGGCGTGTTGCTGGCCGCGTTGCCCGAGTTGAAACGCTTCCACCCGTACGGGTCGGACTCGTCGGAGGCGCGCAGCCCCAGGTGGTTGGAGCCGTTGCCGTTGGCGGCCCAAGACTTCACCAGCGAGGTCACGTCCGCACTGACCCAGCCGTCGTTGCAGGAGCTGGAGAAGCCCTTGGTCTGGGTGCTGGTGGCGTACGTCTGCCCCCAGGCGGGCTGGCTGGCCCAGCGGGTGCCGGTGCCGGCCGCCCCCGTGCTCACCACCTCCCAGCCCTTGGGCGTGCACGACCAGGAGTGGAACTCGAACAGGTTCAGCTTCGCCGCGTTGATCTGCTTCCCGGTGATGTTCTTCATGGGGAACGACAGGAACGAGCGGGCCCTCTGCCCCGATCCGTTGTTGCCGATCTTCAGCTCGGTCGCGGTGGACTGGTCGGTGGTGTAGCCCTCCTGGACGAAGGTGTCGAAGCTGGCGCCGACGTTGACGGTCGGGTCGATGGTGACCGGGAACCGGGTCTCCTCATCGGCCAGGAACTCCGCGTCCGGAGTCAGCGTGATGGTGATCGTGTCGCCGTCCTGCGCGACCTTCACCCCGACCTTCGCCGTGTGCGTGTGCTCACCGGAGTTCTTGTCGGTGCGGGCGTCCCACATCACCGGCGACGGCAGGACTCCTGCGGTCCTGCCCTTGGCGTCGGTGAAGGTGATGGAACCGTCCTCGTGCGCCTTCGCGGTCAAGCCCTTGGCCTTCAGGCTGTAGGCGACCTCACCGTTCGCGTCCACGGCGGAACGGCTCTTCAGCTCCAGGAACTGCTCGTAGCCGGTCCGCGTGGACTCGATGAGCAGGTCGGTCGCCGGCAGCACGTCCTTGTACCGGGCGACCGTGTCCTCGGCGCCCTCGACCGTGGGCGTGGGCAGCTCCCCGTACCAGCCGAGCTGCATCTGCCGACCGGCGCGATCCTCCATGGTCACCAGCGGCACGGACGACGCGCCCTTCGCACCGGAGGCCTTCAGGCCCTTCGGGGCAGCCTTCCTGCCCGCGAGGGTCAGCCCGTGAGGGTGCCCCTTCGCCCTGACCGACCCGTCCTCGGCCTGGGTCAGCGAAGCGTCGACGTCATGCCACGAACCGTCGTCGCCCTTGAAACGGACCGGCCCGGCGTACGCCTCCTC
The DNA here is from genome assembly GCF_001906585.1 of Streptomyces kebangsaanensis. Classification (GTDB taxonomy): domain Bacteria; phylum Actinomycetota; class Actinomycetes; order Streptomycetales; family Streptomycetaceae; genus Streptomyces; species Streptomyces kebangsaanensis. Next base: position 7,807 of record NZ_JUJA01000151.1, read on the forward strand.
CGTGACCGTGCCATCGGGATTCACGTAGGTGGTCGAGGTCTCCGTACGGGCATCGGTGACCTCGATCCGGCGGTTCTGGATTCGGGCCTTCAGCCGCGCGGCCGCCTCCGAAGCAGCGGTCGCGGGACCCTGGTTCCTGGACTTGCCGGACGCCTTCGCACCCCTGGCCGGCAGCTCGTGTGCCAGGGCGATGGCCTGGCCCGACGACTCGACCACGATGGCCGCCTCGGCCGCCATCAGCACCGTTAACGCTAAGGCGATGGGCCGCAGACGCCCCATGGCCGGCAGTGGCCGGAACGGCAGCTCGGGGTCGGCGGATCTGAGCCGCCCGTCTCTGTGGAAGAGAGATGACATGTGAAATCCTCACCGGCGCAGTTACGCTCTGCGCCGGTCGAAGATCTTCACACATGGCTCACAACCTGTCATGGCCCTTTCACGAAAATGGCTTGGGTAAACATGAATCCCCACGTCGGGCGGTTCGCTCCCCAGGTCCCACTTGTCGCGGCGTGGTCATCGCCGCTCTCGCGGGACAGGGGTTGGCGTTGCTGCTGAGTGGTCATCAGCTGAACTTTCACGCCCGGAACGGGACCTCGCCGGGAGGAACGGGTCTGCGGGTGGTGTTTCGGCCGTGCCGACTCCATTTCGCGCCACCCGCCCCGCGTACGACGGCGTACCCGTGCCTCCACGGTGCCGTCCGGCCACGCCAGTTGATCCGAAGTCACCTTGACGGCCGCACTGGGAGAGGGCCGGCTCCTTCCGCAAGGGTTCCGCCTGTGCCTTCGGCCGCCGGCGGGTCACCTGTCCGACCGTCGCCGGCACCGGCTCACTGGACGAGGGCCGCTGCCACCGCTCGGTGCGCGCCATGTACTGGATCCTGGAGGCCGCCCGGCCGGGCCGGAGATCCGACTCCTTCTGACCCGGGGCGGACCGGGTTATTGAATCATTCAACGACTGATGGTCGGCTCGGGGACGCAAATGTCGCTCATGCAAAGTCGTTCAGGTTTTCCCTGCGCTGCCCGGCCCCAGGTGTGGCCCTACCAGGCCCGTCGTGTCTGCCGTCCGAAGAGGATGCCGCCCGGTTCGGGCGGTGGGGGAGTGCCCGGTTTGAGGGGCCAGGCGAGCAGCATGCCCGCGACGAAGCCGACCACGTGGGCGGTGTACGCCACGGTGCCCGCCTCGGCGACGGCCTCGCCGGAGGAGTAGAACGCCTGCAGCACGAACCAGGAGCCCAGTACCAGCCAGGCCGGCAGCCGCAGCGGCAGGAAGAGGAGGAAGGGGACGAGGATCCAGACCCGTGCCCTCGGATAGAGCACCAGGTAGGCGCCGAGGACGCCGGCGACGGCTCCCGAGGCGCCGATCAGGGGAGTGGTGGAGTAGGAGTTCGTGAGTGCGAATCCGTATGCGGCCGCGTACCCGCAGACCACGTAGAACAGCAGGTACCGCACATGGCCCATGCGGGCCTCGATGTTGTTGCCGAAGATCTGAAGGATGGGCATCAGCGCAGGTCACAGGCATGATTGCCGAGCCCTGGTCAGCAAGTGGCCAGCAAGCGGCGAGCGGGAGTCCCTGCCTTGCCGACCACGGGGCGCGTCAGCAGGACCAGGTCCGCTGGTTCACTCGTCCTCCGGAAGGTCTCGCTCCTTGGTTCGTCAGCTCGCCCGCGGCATGGGCTCCTCCTTCAGGCCCCGTGACTGCTCCAAGCCCAGCCGGTGCCCGCACGCCTGCACCATCCGGTTTCGCGACGCCCGGGGAAAACAGCGAGAGGAAACCGGGTCTCGGACCCAGGGCGCGGCGGTCGAAGGACTGACGGAGTTGTACGCCGACCGGAAGAAGACGTCTCCCTCGGTGGCGGAGGCGCGACGTGAACTGGGGCAGCAGACGATGGAGGAGTACGCCCAGACGTGGTTGCCTCGCAGGGCGGCGTCGTTCAGGGGTTCTGTCCGGTTTGATCACGTGATGCCGAGGGTCGCCAGCGCTCGGGTGGCGTCTCGGCTGTGTTTGCGCAGGTCGGCGGCAATGTTGTCGCGGCCGGTCAGGCGGAGGGCGCCGATGGCCAGGTTGCGCAGTGCCGCCATGGCCCGGGGCGCGGTCCCGGTCCGCACACGGGAGGCGTCTTCGGCGAAGGTGGTGTCGCGCACGTGGTGGATCTTGTTCTCGATGCCCCAGTGTTCGCGTATACGGTGCGCGATCTCGGGGGCATCGGCCTGCTCGGCCGTCAGATCGGTGACCGCGTAGACACGTTCCAGGGTGACCTTCCTGGTGGTGACCGTCCGGCGGCGGCGCACGATCTGCACGGCCTGGGCGGCGTGGGGGAAGTCAAGGCCGCGGGTGACGGTGCAGGTCTTGACGCGGCGGATCTCGTCACGGCCGTGCTCCGTGGCGCGGGTCTTGTCCAGCAGCGGAACCTCCCGCCAGGGCAGCTGCTTGAGGTGCTGGTGCAGCAGCGGCTGATTCCCCTTGATCACGGCGATGTAGTGGGCCTTCTTCTCCTCCACCAGGAAGCGGGCATGGGCTGTCTGGGAGTGCAGGGCATCGAAGGTGACCACGGTGTCGGCCAGGTCGAGGTCGGCGAGCATCGGCCGGAAGACGGTGATCTCGTTAGTCTTGGCGCTGACCTCACGCTGGGCTGCGACCAGGCCGGTCCCGGTCATCGCGGCCAGAAGGTGGACCTGGGTGCCGTCGGCGCGGCGCGCGCCGCGAACGGTCTTGCCGTCCACGGCCGGCGAGCGGCGGGCGCGTCTGCCCAGGTCATGGTCGGGTGGCGGGCGGTCGGGGTCACGGGCGGCGAGCCAGGCGCCGATCGCCTCGTCGAGGGCGTCGCCGTCCACGCGCTGCAGGATTCGGCGCACGGTGGCTTCGGTCGGGGCGGTGGGCCCGGCGGGTTCGCGGCTGGGGCCGCCGAGGGCGGTGAGCACGGCGGCTGGGGCGTCGGCTGCCCATTCCGCGATCGCGGTCAGGGATTTCGCGCCGGCCAGTACCGCGCACGCGGCGAGTGCGAGGACGAAGGCGAGTGGGTGGCGGCGCCCCTTGGCCCTACGTGGATCGGGCACGGTCGCGAGGCGGTCCAGCAGCTGCGGGTGTTCCCCGGGCTCGGCAGGGCGGCCGCGAGCGAACTCGTGAACGGCCCGTTTGTACGGGGCGGTTCTCGGTTCTGCTGCGCCTGTGGTGAGGGTCCACCTACGATCCGCCGCCGCCCCGGAGCGGGCTGGACGCGCTCGCCGAGGAGATCCGGGCGCCGGGATCAGGCGCGGCGGCCGGCGAAGAGTTCGAGGTGGGCGCAGTTGGGGCAGCGGTAGGCGTCGATCTGCCAGGTGGGCTTACCCATGCGCTTGGCGCCGCCGAAGGGGCCGCGTTCGAGGGCGCCTTGTATCCAGCGGGCGTAGCCGCGGGAGTTCTGGCCGGCATCCTCGACGAAGCCGGGTTCGAGGCCGACGGTGCCGCAGTGGGTGCACCGGAAGGAGTTCGTCACGATCGGAGTCTAGGCTGGTACTGCGCACCGTCGGCGGACGGGTTCACAGGTTCTTGGCGGCCTTGCGCTGGAGCTACCAGGCGACGCCGCGGAGATCATCGGTCAGCGGTGGACTTCGCGGTTCGTCAGTACCAGCAGGGCCCTCACTAGTGCCGCGGCAGGCAACGTTTGCCCGTCAAGGAGCGGCGTCCGGTGCGTGCTCTGGGGGTCCCCCCTGCTCGAAGAGCTTGGGGGAGTGCCGGCCGGAAGTCCTCGTACTGGATGTACTTGGGCTTTCGGGCGGTGCGGCGAGTGGGGGTCCCCCCTGCTCGAAGAGCTTGGGGGAGCGTGCCGGGCGTCGCGACGGGGCGAACGTTGCCTGTTGCGGCACTAGCGCGGTCGCCCACTTCGGGTCGGTGCGTACCTTGCCGAGCACGCGCCGGTTCTTCAGGTGCGCGAAGCCGTGCTCGACCGGTGCCCGGACCGCGGCCAGCGCCTTGTTGGACAGTTTCTGGCTGCGGGTCAGGGGCCGGTTGCGAGCGGCCTTGTAGCCGGTGGTCACCGCCGGGTCGGCGTCCGGGCCGCTGTCGTCGAGGCCGACGAAGCCCAGGTCGGCGATCGCACCGAGCCCGGCCGCGCGGAGATGGGCGGTGAGTCTGTCGTACCGACAGGCGGTGATCTCCGAGGTGCGTCCGGGCCGCACCGCGGAGACCCATGCCAGACGGCCCTTGTCGTCGGTGAGCGCGATCACGAGCAGGCCGTGGCATTTGTGCTTGCCGGAGTAGTTCTTCCGGTTCGCTGTTCCGGTGCGTCGCCGGGTGCGTATCAGGGAGCCGTCAATTCTCCCGGAACGCACCTACGCCGCCAATCACCCGGACGAGTACGCCATAACCGATCCGTGCTCACCAGGCGGACTCTGGCCGTCCGGACTCAACGCTCGGCTTGATGGTCGTGCTGGTGTCCAACGAGACGGGCACAACGATCTCAGGACGATCAGCGGCTGATCATCGGCACGATCCTGTATGGGCTGGTTGCCGGACTCGGTGGTGAAGGGGGTCAGCCGTTTGGGAGAGCCAGCCTGCGCAGGACTGTGAGGAACTCCTCGCGCTGGGCGGGTGACAGGTGGCCCAGCAGGCTGTCGTGGACGTCGCCGACGTCGATCCGGGCCACGTCGAAGAGCTTCCGGCCGCGTGCTGTCGCGACGACGAGCTTGGCACGGCGGTCGCCGACCGCGGCCTCTCGCTTGACGAGCCCGAGGTCCTCCAGTTCGTCGACGAGCGTCACGACCTGGCTCGGGTTGAGCACGAGGAAGTCGGACAGCTCCTTCTGGGTCCGCGGCCGCGTGCAGGCGGTCGTCAGGACCGCGTACTGGCGCACCTTGAGACCGTGCTTTGCGAGGACCTTGGTGTCGTTCGCGGCGCCGCGGGCGCCTGCGCGGATGAGGAGGAAGACGAGGTTGCGGTCGAGCGCCGACTCGGATTCCGACTCGCTGTCCGACGTGCGATCGGAAGGCGTCGGTGGCGCTCCCGTGGAGCTGCGCTGGGCGGTTCGGGGCACGGTGGCCTCCTCGCGGAGTGTTCGGGATGTGTTCGGGATGCCGACACCGCAATCATGTCATGAAACAAACCATTGACTTTTTGAACGGTACTTGTTGTGATCTTTCTCGCCCCGGTCGGGGCACCCTTCCAACGCGTCGAGTAGGACAGAAGATGGATAGCGCCGCCGCTGCCGCCGATCCGGTGATCCCGCCGTCGCCCACGCCCTTCGACCTCGCGGCCAGCCGCATCGACAACCTCGGCATCGGTTCGTGGCCGGCTCGGCGAGCGCGGGTCCGCCCGGATGCCGTCGCCTGGGAGTTCGAGGGTGCGGAGCGCACCTACCTCGAGGTCCACGAGCGGACCAACCGCCTCGCCAACGCCCTTCGCGCCGCAGGCATCGAGCCGGGGGACCGGGTCGCCTACACCGGGTTCAACCACCCGGCTCTCCTCGAGGTGTTCTTCGCGTGCGGCATGGTCGGCGCGGCAGCGGTTCTCGTCAACCCGCGCCTGTCCGGGGCGGAGGTGGCCTACATCCTGGCGGACAGCGGCGCGCGGCTGTGCGTCTACGGCGAGGCGCAGGTGGCCAACGTCGAGGGCCATCTGATCCATGCTGTCGGCGTCGTCGAGAGCTGGATCCACGTCGATGAGCCCGCCGCCGGGGCGGACGGACCCGCCTACGAGGACTTCCTCGCCACCGGGTCCCCCGTCTGGGGATCCGCAGCGGTGCCGCTCGAGGCCACGGCGCTTATCATGTACACGTCGGGAACGACCGGCCGCCCGAAGGGCGCGATGCTCTCGCACCGGGCGCTCTTCTACCAGAACGTCAACGCGCTCATCGGCCAGGACCTCCGGCAGGACGAGCACCACCTCGTCTGCGCCCCGCTCTTCCACATCGCCGGGCTCAACATGATGACGCTGCCGACCTTCACGCTCGGCGGGCGGCTCCTCATCCAGCGTGGCTTCGATGCCCCGACGGTGCTCCGCACGCTCGAGGAGCGGCAGGTCACCTCGGCGTTCTTCGTCCCGGCCATGCTCGACGCCGTCAGTCAGCAGCCCCGCTTCGCCGAGGCGGACCTGTCCTCGGTCCGGGCCCTCATGGTCGGTGGGTCGCCACTGCCGGACCGGACGATCGCGACGTGGGCGGCCAAGGGGATCCCGCTGATGCAGGGCTTCGGCATGACCGAGACGGCCCCCGGGACGAGGATGCTTGAGCCGCGCGACAACGTGCACAAGTCCGGCTCGGTCGGCCGGCCGCACTTCTTCACCGACAGCGTCGTCGTCGGGTTCGACGGGCCGGCGTCTCCTGGCGAGGCCGGCGAGATCCTCATTGCCGGGCCGAACGTCATGACCGGCTACTGGAACCTTCCCGAGGCGAGTGCGGAGGCCCTCGCCGACGGCTGGTACCACAGCGGCGACGTCGGGATCAGCGACGAGGAGGGCTACCTCTTCGTCAAGGACAGGGTCAAGGACATGTACATCTCGGGCGGGGAGAACGTCTATCCCGCAGAGGTGGAGAACAGCCTGCTCCAGCTCGATGGCGTCCGTGACTGTGCCGTCATCGGCGTGCCGGACGGCCGTTGGGGCGAATCCGGGGTGGCCTACGTCGAGCCCGCGGCCGGCGCCGAGCTCGACGGGGCGGAGTTGCGCGAGCGGCTGCGCGAGCGCCTCGCCGGCTACAAGCTCCCCCGCGAGGTCGTGATCGTCGCGGCGATCCCCCGCAATGCGACCGGCAAGATCCAGAAGTTCCGCCTGCGGGAGCAGTTCGCCGCCGACAACCAACAGGGGCCAGATCCGGCCCGTCCCTGAACGCTGCCCGAAGCCGCGCGGCAGCGACACCCATAGCCGTACGCACGAGTGCCGGCAAGCCAAGGAGACATACACATGAAGAAGATGACTTTCACGGCGCTGGTGCTCGCGAGTGCCCTCGCCATGAGTGGCTGTGGCTCCTCGGAGCCGGCCAAGGGGACCGCCGGTGGTGGCGCGACGACTGAGGTGACCGTCGGCACCCTGCCGATCCTGCCCACCGCGGCGATCATGCTCGGCATGGACAAGGGCTTCTTCGCCAAGGAAGGACTGGACGTCAAGCTCGAGACCGGCCAGGGTGGTGCGGCGCTCGTGCCGGCGGTCATGTCCGGGCAGATGCAGTTCGCGACGGGCAACCCGATCTCCCTGCTCCAGGCACGGGACAAGGGTCTCGACGTCCGCGCCGTCTCGTCCTACACCTACGACACCGACGAGGGTGTCCACGCCGTCCTCACCAGCCCGGACAGCGGTATCAAGACCGCCAAGGACCTCGTGGGCAAGAAGGTCGCCATCAACACCCTGAAGTCCATGGGCGACCTGCTCATCATGGACGCGGTGAAGAAGGACGGGGGTGACCCGAAGGCCGTCTCGTTCGTCGAGCTGCCCTACCCGAACATGGAGGCGGCTCTCAAGAGCGGCCAGGTCGACGCGGTGTGGACTCCCGAGCCGTTCATGACGGTCATCCGGAAGGCCGGCAACCCCGTGGTGACCTACCCGGGCGTCGCCTCGGTCAAGGGTCACCCGACGATGGCCTACTTCACGAGCGGCACGCTCGTGAAGTCGAAGCCGGAGCTCGTCTCGGCCATGGCCAAGGCGATCAACGTGACCATGGACTACGCGCAGGCGCACACGGACGAGGTCCGCGCCAAGGCGGCGTCGGCCCTCAAGATCGACCCTGCCCTGTCGAAGGAGGTCGTCCTCGAAGACATGGGTGGCCCCGTGCGCAAGGACGAGCTGGCCGCGATGGGTGGCCTGATGAAGCAGTACGGCGTCATCACCAAGGACGCCGACGTCGCCGGCCTGCTGCAGTCCGTTCCGAAGCCCTGAGCCGCGCAGCCGACGGAACCTGCCACAACATTCAGGAGTGACAATGATCGAACCTGCCACGACGCGGCCGTCGGCGCTGCCGCAGACCGTGCGACGCCGGAGCGAGGGCCCGGTCGACATCCTCGAGCTCGCCCGTCCGGACAAGCGCAATGCCCTGGACAACGAGACGGTCCTCGGGCTCGGCGCCTACTTCCGCGCCGTGCCCGAGGGGGTGCGTGCGGTCGTCCTCGCCGCCGAGGGCCGGCACTTCTGTGCCGGACTCGACCTCAACACGATGGACGAGTCGGGCGTGTTCGAGGGAGTACTTCACTCGCGGATGTGGCACGGGGCACTCGACGCGCTCATCGGCTCGCCCGTCCCGATCTTCAGCGTGCTCAAGGGTGCCGTGATCGGCGGTGGCCTCGAGCTGGCGTCCGCGACCCACGTGCGGGTTGCTGAACGTTCGACCTTCTACGCGCTGCCGGAGGGGCAGCACGGGCTGTTCGTCGGAGGTGGCGCGTCGGTGCGGCTGCCCCGGCTCATCGGGGCCGCGCGGATGACGGACATGATGCTCACGGGCCGCCGCTACGACGCCGTCGAGGGGGAGCGGATCGGCCTGTCCCAGTACGTCGTCGAGGACGGGGACGGCTTGCCGACGGCACTGGAGCTGGCCCAACGCGCCGCGGCCAACAGCCCGATCACGAACTACGGGATCCTCCACGTGCTGCCACGCACCGCGGAGGCGAACCCGCGCGAGGGTTACCTCATCGAGTCGCTCATGGCCGGCATCGCCTCCGGCAGCGACGAGGCGAAGTCGCGGATGCGCGTCTTCCTCGACCGTGACACGGCGGGAGCCCGGACGTGACCGCGGGAGCGGGCTCAGTGGCATACCGCGACGTCCGGACCGTCCTCGTCGTCGGGGCGGGCGCCATCGGGACGAGCTGGGCCGCCCACCTGCTGCGGCAGGGTCTCGACGTCGTCCTCGCCGACCCGGACCGACCGGCGCTCGAGCGGGCGCGCACCCTGGCGGCGGCCTTCATCGAGGAGGGCGACGGCCCGGCCGACACGCTCGACCACCTCACGACGACGACCGAGGTCGAGGCCTGCGCGCCGGCTGCCGACCTCGTCATCGAGGCCGGTCCCGAAGTGCTCGACGTCAAGCGCGACCTGTTCGGCCGGCTCGATTCGCTGACCGGCGTGGACGTGCTTCTGACAAGTTCCAGCTCCGGCCTGCCGCCCAGTTCGTTTGCCGGGGCGGCAGGCCGCCACCCCGAGCGTGTCCTGGTCGCGCACCCGTTCAACCCGCCTCACCTCGTGCCGCTCGTCGAGCTCGTCGGGGCGCCGACCACGGCGGAGGGCGCACTCCGTGCGGCCGACGCGTTCTTCACCGGGGTCGGCAAGAAGTGCATCACGCTGCGGACCGAGCTGCCGGGCCACGTCGTGAACCGGCTCCAGGCGGCGCTGTGGCGAGAGGCGTACGACCTCGTCGGCCGCGGAGTCGTCAGCGTCGCCGACATCGACACCGCGATCGCCTGGGGGCCGGGGCTGCGCTGGGCTCTGCTCGGACCGTTCGCCACTCAGCACCTGTCCGGTGGTGCGGGCGGCATCGCGCACATCCTCGAGCACCTCGGGCCGCCGACCGTCGAGTGGTGGAAGGACCTCGGGGACCCGAGCCTGACCTCCGATCTCCGTGGGGCGATCGTGGCGGGCATGACCGAGGAGATGGACACGATCGCGCAGGACGAGGACGGGCTGCGCGCGCGGCGCGATGCGGCGCTGAGAGGCCTGATCCGGGCCAAGGAGGAGGCGGGCCTGCCATGACCGAACAGAGCATGGAACAGACGACGGAGCAGCCCACCGGGCAGACGACCGAACCGAGGACCGAGCACGGCCTGGCACACGGCGACCTGCTCTTCACCCCCGGCGCGGAGCAGCTCACCTCCTCGCGCCTCGCCCACTACCTCGACTGGCTCGCCCGGGAGCGGGGCCTGCGCTTCGACCGCCGGCAGCTGTGGGAGTGGTCGGTCACCGATCTCGAAGGCTTCTGGGGCAGCATCTGGGACCACTTCGACGTGCTCGCATCCGTCCCGCCGGAGCGGGTGCTCGCCTCGGCCCGGATGCCCGGCGCCGAGTGGTTCCCCGGCGCTCGGCTCAACTACGCCGAGCAGGTCTTCCGGCACACCGACGACGACCGGGTCGCGATACACGCGTACTCCCAGACCCGGGGACCGGCCACACTGACGCTCGGTGAGCTGCGCGACCAGGTCGCCCGGGCCCGCACGGTGCTGCGCCGGCAGGGCGTCGGCCCTGGCTCCCACGTCGTCGCTCACCTGCCCAACCTGCCCGAGACGGTTGTCGCCTTCCTCGCCACGGCCTCGCTGGGCGCGACCTGGGCCTCATGCGCGACCGAGTTCGGCGCCCGGTCCGTCATCGACCGGTTCGGCCAGATCGAGCCAACGGTCCTCCTCGTCGCGGGCGGCTACACCTACGGCGACAAGCCCATCGACAAGAGCGCCGACGTGGCCGAGCTCGTCGCGGGCCTGCCCACCCTGACGGCCGTCTTCGACATCGAGTACGGCAGCTACCGCGCGACGGGTGCCTACGGGAGCACTGGCGTCCAGGGCAACGTGAGCGTCATACGGTCATGGCAGGAGGACCTCGCCGCAGTCGAGCCCGAGCCGCTCACCTTCGAACAGGTCCCCTTCGGCCATCCGCTCGTCATCCTCTTCTCCTCGGGGACGACGGGGCTGCCCAAGGCCATCGTCCACGGGCACGGTGGCATCCTCCTCGAGCACCTCAAGTGCCACGCCCTGTCGTGGGATCTTGGCCCGGGCGACACCTTCCTCTGGTACTCGACGACTGCGTGGATGATGTGGAACGCGCTCGTCAGCGGCCTGCTCGTCGGCTCGTCGATCGTGTGCATCGACGGCAACCCGGTGCACCCCGACCTCGACTGGCAGTGGCGGCTTGCCGAGGAGACCGGAGCGACCGTCATGGGTGCCGCGCCGGGCTTCATCATGGCGAGCCGCAGGGCCGGCCTGCGTCCGGCGCGCGACCACCGCCTCCGGATCCGGCAGTTCGCCTCGGCGGGGGCACCACTGCCGCCCGAGGGCTATGCGTGGATCTACGACCAGCTGCCCGGGGTCGTGCTCAACATCGGCTNNNGGGTGGCACCGACGTGTGCTCGGGCATAGTCCAGGGTGACCCGCTCCTGCCGGTGTGGGCCGGCGAGATCTCCGGCGCCGCGCTCGGCGTCGCGGCCCGCGCCTTCGACGAGGCCGGCAACGAGGTCGTCGGCGAGCTCGGCGAGCTCGTCATCACCGCGCCGATGCCCTCGATGCCGATCGGCTTCTGGGGCGACGCCGACGGATCCCGCCTGCGGGCGGCCTACTTCGACCGCTTCCCCGGCGTGTGGCGGCACGGCGACTGGATCGTCTTCTCACCCGAGGGGCACTGCCACGTCGCCGGCCGGTCGGACGCGACGCTGAACCGTGGCGGGGTGCGCCTTGGCACCGCCGAGTTCTACCGCGTCGTCGAGGAGCTCCCCGGCGTCCAGGACTCGCTCGTCGTCCACCTGGAGCAGGCCGGTGGCAACGGCGACCTCGTGCTGTTCGTCCAGACCGAGCCCGGGCGGCAGCTCGACACGCAGCTGCGCGCGATGATCGTCGACGCGCTGCGGCACCAGCTCTCGCCACGGCATGTGCCCGACACGATCACCGAGGTGGCGGCCGTGCCGCGCAACCGCACCGGCAAGAAGCTCGAGCTGCCCGTCAAGCGGATCCTGCAGGGCCGCCCGGTCGACGAGGTCGCCTCCCGCGACGCGCTTGCCGACCCACACTCCCTTGATGCCTTCGTCGATCTCGCAGCAGCAAGGACCACTCCATGACCCGCTTCACCGGCGCGGGCCTCGACCTGCACGTCCACATCGAGGTCGACGACCACGGCCATCTCTCCATGGACGAGAGGCTGATCGACGCCTCCGCCGCCTACTTCAAGGGCGACCACGGCCGGACCCCGACAATCGATCAGATCGCGGAGACCTACCGAAACCTCGGCAGGGCCGCCGTCGTCTTCACCGTCGATGCGGGCACGGCGGTGGGGCACCCGTCGATCTCGAGCGAGTGGATCGCGGCGGACGCCGACACCAGGCACGCCGACGTCTTGATCCCCTCCGGGTCGGTCGACCCGTGCCCGGGGCGCCGACGCCGTCACGCAGGCGCGTCACCTCGTCGGGGAGCACGGCATCGCCGGCTTCAAGTTCCACCCGAGCCTGCAGGGCTTCAGCCCGCACGCTTCGGCCCACTACCCGCTGTGGGAGGCCCTCGAGGAGCTCGGCGTCCCGGCCCTGTTCCACACGGGCCAGAACGGTGTTGGTGCCGGCCTGTCCGGCGGTCGGGGCATCATGCTGCGCTACTCCAACCCACTCATGCTCGACGTCACCGCCGGCTTCCCCGGCCTGACGATGATCCTCGCGCACCCGTCGATGCCAACGGATACCCGTCGGTGCCGCCGAATATAGAACTCATGTTCGTCTTGCGAACTTATGTCGATGGAGACCTGATGCGTGCTTCTTTCCCGGCGGTCGCCGGCGCGGCCGCGGTAGCAGTCCTGCTGACTGCCTGCGGCTCGGGCGGATCGTCGAGCCCCGGCCCGGGCGGGACCGGGCAGGCCGGCGGTGCCGCTGACCAGGTGAAGGTCGGTGTCATCCCGATCGTCGACGTGGCGCCGATCTACCTCGGCGCCAAGAAGGGCTTCTTCGAAAAGCGCAACATCAAGGTCTCGATGGACAGCGGCCAGGGTGGTGCCGCGGTTGTGCCGGGCGTCGTCAGTGGCCAGTTCCAGTTCGGCTTCAGCAACGTGACGTCGCTGATCACCGCGCGGTCCAAGGGCGTCCCGCTCAAGATCGTCGCGGCCGGCAACTCGTCGACCGGTGAGGACGGCAAGGACTTCAGCGGCGTCGTCGTCAAGGCCGACAGCCCGATCCGGTCCGCCAAGGATCTTGCCGGCAAGACCGTGTCGATCAACACCCTGAAGAACATCGGCGACACGACGGTGCGCCAGTCGGTCAAGAAGGCCGGCGGTGACCCCGACAGCGTCAAGTTCGTCGAGCTCGCCTTCCCCGACATGCCTGCCGCCGTCGAGGAGGGCCGCGTCGACGCCGCCTGGGTTGTCGAGCCGTTCCTGACGATCGCGAAGCAGCAGGGCGACCGCGTCATCGCGTCCAACCTCGTCGACACGTTCCCCAAGCTGCAGATCTCGACCTACTTCACGAGTGAGCAGCTCGCCAAGTCCAACCCCGGTCTCGTCAAGCGCTTCACTGAGGCCATGGACGAGTCGCTGACCTACGCCCAGGAGCACCCGGACGAGGCCCGCGACATCCTCGGCAGCTACACGAAGATCGACCCTGCGGTGGCCAAGGAGCTGACCCCGCCGTTGTGGGAAACGGGCATCAACAAGGACAGCCTCGAGATGCTGGCCGCGCTGGCCGCTGAGGAGAAGCTGACCGACCAGAAGCTCGACATCAAGCAGCTGCTGCCATGATGACGACTGCCACCACGATCGAGTCGGGCGAGCGGCCCACCGGCTCGACGCCGCAGCGCCGGACGGAACGACACGTCCCCGCCGGCGTCCTCGGGGCCCTCGGCCTGCTCACGCTCGTCGTCGTCCTCGAGCTCGTCCCTCGCGTCGGGCTCGTCGACGAGCGGTTCCTGCCGCCCTTCAGCTCCATGGTGTCGGCCCTCGCCCAGGAGGCGGGGACCTCGACCTTCTGGGCGGCGCTGGGGGCCACGCTGACCGGCTGGGCCATCGGCCTCACCATCGCCCTGGTGGCCGGCGTCGTCCTCGGGATCGTCATCGGCAGCATCCCGGTCGTCCGTGCGGCGACGAGCTCGACGATCGAGTTCCTCCGGCCCATCCCGTCGGTCGCCCTCATCCCACTCGCCGTCCTGCTCTGGGGCACCGACATGAAGTCGACCCTGGTCCTCGTCATCTACGCGACGTTCTGGCAGGTGCTCCTCCAGGTCCTCTACGGCGTGCGAGACGTCGACCCGGTGGCCCGGGAGACGGCCCGCTCCTACCGTTTCTCGCCCCTCACCACCGTGCGAACCGTGACGTGGCCGACCGCCCTGCCGTACGTCATGACCGGCTTCCGGCTCGGCGCGGCCGTCGCGCTGATCCTCGAGATCACCGGTGAGCTCGTCATCGGCACGCCGGGGCTCGGCAAGGAGATCGGCGTCGCCCAGTCCTCGGGCGCAGTCCCCCAGATGTACGCCCTCGTCATCGTCACCGGCCTCATCGGTGTCGTCGTCAACCTCATCGCGCGATGGGGTGAGCGGCGGGCCCTCCGGTGGCACCCCTCGATCCGAGCGGAGGTCGGCTGATGGCCCACACCCTGCGCCGCGTCGTGCTCGCCGTCGGCCTGCCGATCGTCCTCGTCGCCGTGTGGTGGTTCGCCACCGCCAGCAGCACGAGCTTCTTCTGGCCGCCGCTGCGCGACATCCTGGGCACCTTCGTCGAGACGTGGTGGCCGGACCGCCTCGTCGGCGATGTCCTGCCGAGCCTCATGAGGCTGCTCGCCGGCTTCGCCATCGCCTTCGTCCTCGGGGTCAGCCTCGGCGTCGCCATCGGCAAGTCCCGTGCGCTGCGGGCCTTCCTCGAGCCGGTTCTCGAGTTCTTCCGCGCCATCCCGCCGCCGGTGCTCGTGCCGATCCTCATCCTCTTCTTCGGCATCTTCAACACGATGAAGATCGTGGTGATCATCACCGGCTGCATCTGGCCGATCCTGCTCAACACGGTCGAAGGCGTCCGGGGTCTCGACGAGGTGCTCTCCGACACCTCACGAATCTACCGGCTCTCGAGGCGGGCCCGGCTCTGGCACCACATCCTCCCCGGAGCGAGCCCGCAGATCTTCGCCGGTGCCCGCCAGTCCCTGTCCGTCGGCATCATCCTGATGGTGATCAGCGAGATGTTCGCGGCGAGCAACGGCATCGGCTTCACCATCATCCAGTTCCAGCGGACCTTCGCCATCCCGCAGATGTTCAGCGGCATCATCGTGCTCGGCCTCCTCGGCGTCGCACTGGCCCTGATCTTCCGCCTCGTCGAGGCACGGATCCTGCGGTGGTACCTCGGCCTCCGAGCCGCCCAACGAGGAGAGTGACATGACGAGCACGCCGCCCGCCCCCGCGACGGACGCCACCGGCGCCCGCCGTGACGAGACGACCCAGCCCATCCTCGACGTCCGCGGCCTGCGCAAGGTCTACCGATCCGGCGACGGCGCCGTGGAGGCGATCCGCAACCTGACCTTCACGATCGCGCCCGGCGAGCTGACCTGCATCGTCGGCCCGTCCGGCGCGGGCAAGACGACGCTGCTCAAGTGCATCGCCGGCCTGCTCGACGCCACCGACGGCGAGATCCGGCTCGACGGCGAACTCGTGACCGGCCCGCCCAAGGGCATGGCCGTCGTCTTCCAGGAGTACGGTCGCAGCCTCTTCCCCTGGATGACCGTCTGGCAGAACGTCGAGCTCCCGCTCAAGGAGAAGAAGGTGACCCCGGCCGAGCGGAAGCGCCTCGTCCGCGAGGCCCTCGCCGCCGTCGGCCTCGCGGACGTCCACGGCGCGTACCCGTGGCAACTCTCCGGCGGTATGCAGCAGCGCGTCGCGATCGCCCGGGCCGTCGCCTATGAGCCGCAGGTCCTCATCATGGACGAGCCGTTCGCCGCGGTCGACGCGCAGACCCGGGCCGAGCTCGAGGACCTCGTCCGGGAGCTGTGGCACCGTCTCGGGGTGACCGTCCTCTTCGTCACCCACGACATCGAGGAGTCGGTCTACCTCGGGCAGCGCGTCCTCGTCCTGTCGAACCGGCCGACCGTCATCATGGAGGACGTCGCGATCGACCTGCCCGACGAGCGGGACCAGCTCTCGACGCGCTCCATGAAGCGGTTCGCTGAGTTGCGTGGCCATGTCTACGAGCTGATCCAGCAGTCCAAGCGGGGCCGCCGCCCCGACGCGGAGTCCACTGGCGAGGCGGTGTGAGCAGCGCCCCGTCGAGCCCGACCCTCCGATGCGGGGTGCGGATTTCGACCATTCCCTCGAACGAGGTCCGGCGGTGATTCGCGCCTTCGACAGCCACGACCCCGCGCTGACCCTCTCGGCTGTCGCCCGCAAAACGGGACTCACCCGAGCCACAGCCCGTCGCCTCCTCCGCACCCTCTCGGCGCACACACTCGCCGACGTCACGATGCCTCACCTGCGTGACTTCGTGGCGCGGGAGCGGCAGTCGTCGACGCCCCTCACTATCACCACCGTTGAGGACCTCGGCGCGGTCCTCGAGCAGGTCCGCGCCGACGGCTACGCCCTCGTCGACCAGGAGCTCGAGATCGGACTTCCCTCGCGGTGCCGATTCACGATGTCCGGCACGGTCGTCGCGTCCGTCAACACCTCGATGCAGGCGACGCTGGACGCCCCCCGGCGAACGGGCAAGAAGCTCGAGGCACCGGTGAAGAAGATCCTCCGCGGTGCCGCGCCGGCCGAAGTCGCCTCCCCCGGAGCCCTCATGGATACCGCCGCGCTGGACGACTTCGTCGCCTTCGCCCGTGCCCGTGCCGGGGAGGCGCGATGACCTCGGTGCAGGGCCCGATCGCGGTGGTCGGCACCGGCGCCATCGGGGCGGGCCGGGCGGCCTTCACCCTCGCCCACGGCCACGACGTCCGTGCCTACGATCCTGATCCGGAGGCCGAGGGGCGGCTGCGCGCGCAGACCGACGCCGCGTGGCCCGCGCTGACGCGGCTTGGTCTCGCCGACAGAGCATCCCCCCGGCGGCTGACGTTCACCACGGCGCTGCTGGGCCCGATCGTCAACCAGCACCTCTCGGGCGGCCCCGGCGGCCTGGCGCACACCCTGGAGCACCTCGGCCCGCCCGCCCAGGAGCGGATGGACGACCTGCGGCCCGTCCGGCTCACCCCGGAACTGGCGGCCAGGCTCGTCGCCGGAGTGGACGACGAACCGGCCGACGTCGACCAGCCCGCCATGAACGCCCAGCGCGACGAACCGCTGCGGACCAGGCGCGCCCACGACCAGCTCCCCTGACCGGCCCTACCGACAAGGACCACCCGTGCCCGTCTACACAACCCGCGTCGACGGCGACGCGATCACCGCCCTGGACATGCACACCCATGTCGAGGCCGACCACCACGGCCACCTTTCCCTCGACCAGGAACTGATGGACGCCTCCGCGGCCTACTTCCGCGGGGAGCACAACCGCACCCCCACGGTCGACGACCTCGCCGCCTACTACCGAGCCCGCGACATGGCAGCAGTCATCTTCACCGTCGACGCGGGCACCGGGCTTGACCACCCCCCGTTGTCCAGCGAGGAGATCGTGGAGCGGGCCGCCGCCCACAACGACGTCCTCATCCCCTTCGGATCGGTCGACCCGCGCCGGGGCGAGGCGGCGGTCCGACAGGCCCGCCGCCTTGTCGAGGAGTACGGGGTGAAGGGCTTCAAGTTCCACCCAGGCCTGCAGGCGTTCGCCCCCGACGACCCGGAATTCCGGCCCCTGTGGGCCGCGCTGGAGGAACTGGGCACCGTCGCCCTGTTCCACACCGGGCAGACCGGCATCGGGGCCGGACTTCCCGGCGGGCGCGGCATCAAGCTCCGGTACAGCGACCCACTGCTCCTGGACGACGTCGCCGCCGAGTTCCCCGGACTGACCATCGTGATGGCCCACCCCGCGGTGCCCTGGGTCGACACCCAGATCTCCGTCGCCACCCACAAGGCCAACGTGTACATCGACCTGTCGGGATGGTCGCCGAAGTACTTCCCGCCCCAGCTGGTCCGGCAGCTCAACGGCCCGCTGCGGCACAAGGTGCTGTTCGGCTCGGACTTCCCGGTGATCACCCCGGACCGCTGGTTCGCCGACCTCGCAAAGCTCGAGATCAAGGACGAGGTCAAGCCGCTCCTGCTCAAGGAGAACGCTCTGCGCCTGCTCGGCCTGCGCACGGAGGAGACGGCATGACCCGGGCCCTTCCCGCCTTCTCCCTGGGCGAGGAACACCTCGAACTCCGCGCTGCGGTGCGCGGCCTGTGTGAGAAGGAGATCGCCCCCAGGGCCGCGGGGGTGGACGCCAACGAGGCCTTCCCCGAGGCGTCCTTGCGGGCCCTGACCGCGGCGCGCCTGCACGCCGTCACCCTGCCCGAGCGCTACGGCGGCGAGGGCGGGGACCACTTGGCGGGTGTGGTGGTGGCCGAAGAGGTTGCCCGGGCCTGCGCCACTACCCAGCAGGTGGCCGGCTCCGACGAACTGTTCGCCCTGCCGTTGCTGCTGGCCGGGTCCGAGGAGCAGCGGCAGCGCTACCTGCCGCGGATCGCCTCGGGCGAGGGGCTGGGCGCCTTTGCCCTTTCCGAGCCCGAGGCCGGCAGCGACGTGGCGGCGATCTCGACCCGCGCCACGCCCACCGAGGGCGGCTGGGTGCTCCGGGGAACCAAACGGTGGATCACGAACGCCGGCCACGCCGACGTATACCTCGTGTTCGCGGCCACCGGCCCGAAGGGGGGCGGAAAGGGACTGGCCGCCTTCGTCGTGGAGGCGGGGGACCCCGGCCTCTCGTTCGGCGCCCCGGAGCGGAAGATGGGCATGCGAGGGTCGCCCACTCGGGAGGTGTACTTCGACGACGTGTTCGTCCCCGCGGACCGCCTCGTCGGCGAGCCCGGCGAGGGCATGAGGATCGCGCTGGCCACCCTCGACCGGACCCGGGCGACCGTGGCCGCCCAAGCCGTCGGCATCGCACAGGGGGCGCTCGACGTGGCGGTGGCTTACCTGACCGAGCGCCTCCAGTTCGGCAAGCCGCTGGCCGCCTTCCAGGGACTGCAGTTCATGGTCGCCGACATGGAGACCCAGATCCGTGCGGCACGCGCGCTCACCCACGCGGCCGCCCGGGAACTCGACGCTCACGGCGGGGACATCACCGCGGCCGGGGCCGTTGCGAAGTGCTTCGCCTCCGACATGGCGATGAAGGTCACCACCGACGCCGTTCAGCTGCTGGGCGGCGCCGGGTACGTGCGGGACTTCCCGGTGGAACGGATGATGCGGGACGCCAAGGTCACCCAGATCTACGAGGGAACCAACCAGATCCAGCGTCTTGTGATCGCCAGGTCCCTCCTCGGTGCCTCCTGACCGACGCACGAGGTCCCCGACCCAGGACCGCTCACCGCCGCAGCTCCCGGGGTGCGGCGGCGAACGGTTCCAGCGGACGAATGGGTTCGGCCATGCCGGAGCACCGGGCGGCGTTCCGCACCGCCCACTGCCGATCCCGGGAGGCCACACCGCACCACGGTCCCAGATGACGCTGCGTCACCGAGGTCGAACCCGTTGATCGGCCTCACGGAATTTGTGCCTGATCCGAGTTCCGGGTTCTAGCACAGATCTTGGGGAGCGGTCGCGGAGCGTCACCTCGATGTTCGATTGCGAGGGGACAGGCTCGCGTGAGACCACCCACGCCTTACCACCTGGCAGTCCGAAGTGACGCCACGTCAAGTTCATGGTGGTCGCTGTCGCGGTTGGCTGTGGACGGTGATGGTTCTGGTCGTGCTGACCGATGCATCCTTCTGGGACTCGCTCGTCTTCGACGGGATCGACGACGTCGATGTCGAGGCGGTGACGGCCGCGTTCACCATGGTCGAGGTGGCGGCGAGAGGCAGGGCGGCCGGGGCGAAGTGTCCGGACTGCGGCCGCTTCTCTGACCGAGTGCATGACCGCTATGAGCGCAGGTTGAAGGACCTTCCGCTCGCTGAGCAGCGCTTCGTAATCCGGTTGGAGATCCGGCGTTTCATCTGTGGGCCGGCAGACTGTCCGCGTCGGACGTTCGCCGAGCCGTTCTCGCGGCTGGCCGCCCCGTACGCACGGTTCACGAATCGGCTCAACCGTGCCTTGGAGCGAGTGGGGCGCCCAGCTGGGCTTCGGCGTGGGACGGATGACCTTGTTACGCAGGGGCATGACATTGCCCGATCCGCAGTTCAGCACGCCGCGTGTGCTGGGCGTCGCGACGGGGCGAACGTTGCCTGTTGCGGCACTAGAGCCGCCCGAGGGCGTCCTTCATGTCGTTCAACGGCTTGTGGAGCCCGGTGATCTGCGTGGTGGAGGTGGTTATCCACCGCCGTCCATTACGCAGAACTTCCGGAGGAAGCATGCTCGTTCAGCGAGTCGTGTCCCCGGCGGCATGGCAGGAATCGTGGACAGTCCTTGGGGACGACGGTGCGCCGATCGGGTCCACCGAGCGGTACCTGTCGTACCTCACCGACATCGAGCGGTCGCCGAACACCGTGAAGACGCCCACGTCCTCAAGGACTACTTCGGCTTCCTGGACCAGCACCGGCTGGACTGGCGGGAGGCGCGGCTGGAGGATCTCGGCGAGTTCGTGGCCTGGCTGCGGCGACCGCCCGGGATGCGCGACAGCAGCGTCGCGGTCCTGCCCTCGGTGGAAGCGCACTGCACGGAGTCGACCGTGAACCGGAAGCTCTCGGCGCTCTCCGCGTTCTACGAGCATGCGGCCCGGCACGGCGTCGACCTCGGTGAACTGCTGATCACCTGGCAACCCGCGCGGAGGCGGCGCGGCTCGTGGAAGCCGTTCTTGCACCACGTCAGCGCGGGTGGTCCGGTCGTGCGCCGCACGATCAGCCTGCACTCTCGCGTGCGACCGACTGGTCGCTGCCCTCGGCTTCACAGCGAACCTCGGGCCGCTTCGCGACTGGGGAATGGCGCTGCACGACAATCGGCACGTGGTCGTCGACTCGGCCATGCGCACAACCGTGAGGCGTCGAGTCGATCTCCCTCGTCCAGAACCAGATGAATACCTTCATGGCCCAGGTCCCCTGGCTCGCGTCTGTCTCAGCCAGCCCGGGGCGGCGGGGCTGAAGACGGTTTCCAGGATGGTGAAACCGTCCCGGCCGACCTGCTCAGCCCACTTCTGGCGCACGTTCTCGCCCTTGGGGAAGCGGTAGGAGTCGATCCGGGCACCGTAGCGCTCGACCCAGTCGGCTGCGACCTGGCCTGCCAGCCACTGCGGGGCCGCCGCGGCCAGGGCCTGCAACGCCGCACGCAGGGTCTCGCCGGCGCGGAGGGCATGAGCCTGATGAGCGGGGTGGAGAGGTTCGCGGGGGCGGTGTGGGAGCGCCACTGCCCTCCGAGGATCAGCCGCCAGTGTGGGTGGAACGGCAGCTCTGGCCGGAGTGGTCACGCCAGGAAACCCGCTTCCGCCGTGTGCTGCTGCTTCGGGGTAGCAGGGCAGCGGGCCTGATGCACGCCCTGGTATACGCCTGCATACTTGCACACCTTGATCACCTACACCGCCAGGCGTGACGCTGTCTGATGTCACTTTCTCACCTGTGTCATTTTCGGACCTGTGGGGTGAGTTTGCCTCTTCCATGGCCTTGCCTTCGAAGAATTGGCCTGCCGTGCCTGTGGCAGCCAGTACGTCAGTGCAGCTTTTGCTGTTCCAGCCATCTGAAGACATCGGACCTCTTGTACTGGACCTTCGCGTTTCTGCCCCGACCAAGCTTGTAGCCCTTGAGCCCCAGTTTTCGGGCTTCTCTGTATACCCAGCTCTCGGACATGTTGATCATGAATGCGAGCTCGGAAGTATCCATGAGTACGGGCTCCACTGTGGAGCTGCTGCCCCCAGCAGAATGAGGCCGAGGGTTCTTCTCGGAGCGGTCCCGTCCGGTGTGCATCGGTGTTTCTTCTCCGTTCGGTGAGGTGCTCATCGGTGCCCGAGGGCCATTCGCCAAGGCGGACGACCGGCTGGATCGGGACAGGAGAATGATGCGGAGTATCGCCGGTTTGGCCAACCGGGGAACTCCGGCTATGTTTCGCGCCGCCTCGTGATGTGGCATCTCCGACGTGAGGTGCTCGGGGGCCTGTCGGGCTCGGCTGTGAGCCCCTGGGGGCCTCCGCTCCGAGCCGTGATGGAGGGACTCGGTGCGACCCCTGTCGGGTGCTTCTCGCCTGACGGAGCGTCAGGAAAGTCGGCAATGGGTCAGCATGAGTCCTGCTGGAGGCTCAAAAATTGGGCAGTACGTGCAGGTGGTTGAATCGTTCAACAGTCGACGGTTGGCCTAGGAATGCAAACGCCTCTTATGCAAATAGTGTGTGGCCCTACCAGGCCCGTCGCGTCTGCCGTCCGAAGAGGATGCCGCCCGGTTCGGGTGGTGGGGGAGTGCCCGGCTTGAGGGGCCAGGCGAGCAGCATGCCCGCGACGAAGCCGACCACGTGGGCCAGGTACGCCACGCTGCCCGACTCGGCGACGGCCTCGCCGGTGGAGTAGAACGCCTGCAGGATGAACCAGGAGCCCAGTACCAGCCAGGCCGGCAGCCGCAGCGGCAGGAAGAGGAGGAAGGGGACGAGGATCCAGACCCGTGCCCTCGGATAGAGCACCAGGTAGGCGCCGAGGACGCCGGCGACGGCTCCCGAGGCGCCGATCAGGGGAGTGGTGGAGTAGGAGTTCGTGAGTGCGAATCCGTATGCGGCCGCGTACCCGCAGACCACGTAGAACAGCAGGTACCGCACATGGCCCATGCGGGCCTCGATGTTGTTGCCGAAGATGAGGAGGAACAGCATGTTGCCCAGCAGGTGCAGCCAGCTGCCGTGCAGGAACATCGCGGTGAGGACCGACAGCACGGGCGACTTGTCGTAGGCCGGCGGGCCCAGCACGCACCCCGGTCCGTGCATGCCCACGCCCACGGCGCCGGTCGGGACCAGCGACGGCATCCGACCGTGGATCAGCTCTCTCGGCACGAGCGCGTAGTGCTGCGTGAACGCCTCCAGATGGCACAGCTGCGCCAGCGAGCTGCCGCCCGCCACCGAGCCGGAGACGCCGGGCGTGAGCAGGAACACGACGAAGTTCGCGGCGATCAGGGCGTACGTCACCCAGGGAGTGCGCCGCGACGGGTTCACATCATGGACGGGGATGACCACAGGGAAGTACTGCCCCCGATGTGTTCGCCGAATCGGTGAACGCCGCCGTCCGCGTGTCCGTATCCCTCCACAGACCACCCGCGGCCCGGGGAAGGCGGGCCGCGGGGACGACGTGAGGGACAGGCGATCATATGAGCGACCGAGTTACTCCTCCCCTGCACGCGCTGCCGGACGGAGAGGCCGAGCTCTCGCTGGTGGTGCGGCTGCCCTGGGAGGACGTCGCCCGGCTCGGCCAGGAGGCCGGCCGGCTGGCGTCCCAGATGAAGCGGCCGGTCACGCTGGACGAGGCCGTCAGCCACCGGCTGCGCTCCGTGAGGCCCACCGCCGCGCACGCCAGGCCGGCCGGCGAACAGCCGACGGCGACGGCGACGATGACGTCGTCCAGCGGCTCGGTCTCCTCCCTGCCGAGGCTGAACGGCACCGCCTAGGGGGCGCTGTCGCGGACCTTGGCCGCCGCCTTTCTCGCCGCCACCAGGACCGGGTCCCACACCGGTGAGAACGGCGGGGCGTACCCCAGGTCCAGCGCCGTCATCTGTTCCACCGTCAGTCCGGCCGTGAGGGCGACCGCGGCGATGTCGACCCGCTTCGCCGCGCCCTCGCGGCCGACGATCTGCACGCCCAGCAGGCGGCCGGTGCGACGCTCGGCGAGCATCTTGACCGTCATGAGGGAGGCGCCGGGGTAGTAGCCCGCGCGGCTGGTCGACTCGACGGTGACCGTCTCGAACCGCAGGCCCACCCGGTCGGCGTCCCTCTCCCGCAGTCCGGTGCGCCCGATCTCCAGGTCGCACACCTTGCTCACCGCCGTGCCGACCACGCCGGGGAAGGTGGCGTAGCCGCCGCCGGCGTTGGTGCCGATGACCTGGCCGTGCTTGTTGGCGTGGGTGCCCAGCGGGATGTGGCGCTGCTGCCCGGAGACCAGGTCCAGGACCTCCACGCAGTCCCCGCCGGCCCAGACGTTCTCGTGGCCGCGCACCCGCATCGCCCGGTCGGTGAGCAGCCCGCCGTGCGCGCCGAGCGGGAGCCCGGCCGCCCGCGCGAGCGCCGTCTCGGGGCGTACGCCGATGCCCAGCACGACCACGTCCGCCGGGTACTCGGCGTCCTCGGTGGCCACCGCGCGGACCCGGCCGTCGTCACCGGTGAGCACCTTCGTCACCCCGGCGCCGCCGGCCATGGTGATGCCCAGGCCCTCCATGGCCCGGCGCACCAGGCGGCCCATGTCCGGATCGAGCGTGGACATGGGCTCCTCGCCGCGGTCGACGACCGTCACCTCGTAGCCGCGTTTGACCATCGCCTCGGCCATCTCCACGCCGATGTAACCGGCGCCGACCACCACCGCGCGACGGCCACGCGCGCGCGTGAGGCTGTCGAGCAGGGCCTGGCCGTCGTCCAGGGTCTGCACACCGTGCACGCCGGGCGCGTCGAAGCCGGGCAGGTCGGGGCGGACCGGACGGGCCCCGGTCGCGATCACGAGTTTGTCGTACGACGTCCAGGACTCCGCCCCGGAATCGACGTCCCGCGCGCGGACGCGCCCCGCGGCCACGTCGATCTCCGTCACCTCGGTGCGCATCCGCAGATCGATGTCCCGCGCACGGTGCTCCTCGGGCGTGCGGGCGATCAGCCGGTCCCGCCCGTCGACGTCGCCGCTCACCCAGTACGGGATGCCGCACGCCGAGAACGAGGCGAAGTGGCCTCGTTCGAGCGCCACGATCTCCAGTTCGTCGGGCCCGCGCATCCTCCTCGCCTGCGACGCCGCGGACATCCCCGCGGCGTCGCCGCCGATCACGACCAGTCGTTCCTTGGCGCTCATCCTCATGCGAACACGCTACGGGAGAGGGCCTTTCAGCCCTGCCCGCCCGGCTCCCCGCCCGGCTCCCCGCCCGGCTGCTCGGCCGGCTCGGACGGGGCGGGGACGACCGCGGGTACAGGAGCGGGGGAGGGCGCGGTAGAGGGTGCGGGGGCAGGGGAGGGCGCGGGACGGCGCGGCAGCCGGGGCCGTACGACCCGCAGCCACACCACGGCGGCCAGCGCCGCCGCCGCGGCGAACGGGAGCACCGCGCCGACGGCCAGGACGATCCAGCGCAGCAGGGTGACGAACACGTGCCAGCCGCCCGCCAGCGCGTCCACGAACCCCGGCCGGTCGTCGTCGGCGGCGGCCTCCGGCGCCGGCGTCTGGGTCAGCGACAGGGTGATGGTGGCCATGCTCGTGCGGTCCTTCAGCGACGCCTGCTGGGCCAGCAGTGCCTCCAGGTCGGCCTCGCGGCGGCTCAACTCCCCCTCCAGGGTGACCACGTCGCTCAGCCGGGCCGCCCGGTCCATCAGCTCGCGCACCCGCGCCACGCTCGCCCGCTGGGACTTGATCCGGCTTTCGACGTCGACGACCTGATCGGTGACGTCCTGCGCCTTCGCCGTCCGGTCGAGCAGCTTGCCGGCGCCCTCCAGGCCGGCCAGGACCTCGTCGTAGCGGTCGGCGGGCACGCGCAGCACCACGCGCGTGTGCGCGAGGCTGTCCTCGTCGCGGGTGGTGGTCTCGTCGCCGACGTAGCCGCCGGCGTTCTCGGTGGCGGTGCGGGCCGCGTCCAGGGCCTTCGGCACGTCCTTGACCTGCACGGTGAGCGAGGCGGTGCGGATGATGTGGCTCGCGGTGAGCCGGGGCTGTGCGGTGGCCCCCGCCCGGGAGGCCGGGCCCCCGCCGCCGGTGGCCGGCGCGGCCTCGCGGGCGTCGCCCCGGGCGCTGCCGTCGGCGGCCTTGTCGGCGAAACCGGCACCGCCGCTGTCACCTCCCGCGCCGCACCCGCTGAGCGCGAGCGCGGCGGCGAGCAGAAGCCCGGCCAGGACGGGAACGGGTCGTACGGAACGTCGTGTGCGCATAAGGGCGTACCCCCCCAAGGGTCGTCGTGACGCCTGTTGCCTCTTCGACGCACGACCCGCGCGGGACGTTGGGTGAAAAGGGTTCCGATGCGGTCACGTTCGGGACTCGTACCGGACACCGGGGCACGGATGGGGCGCCCGTGCGGTCTGAGAGAGTGGACACATGAGCGCAACGGGTACGGGCATGGGCCATGTCGTCGTCATCGGGGCCGGTATCGCGGGACTGGCCGCCGCGCACCGGCTGCTGCGGCGCGGGGCGCGGGTGACGGTGCTGGAGGCGGCGGACCGGGTCGGCGGCAAGCTGCGGCCGGGCGAGATCGCGGGCGTGCGCGTCGACCTGGGCGCCGAGTCGATGCTGGCCCGCCGGCCCGAGGCCGTGACCCTCGCACGCGAGACGGGCCTCGCCGACCTGCTCCAGCCGCCGGCCACGGCGACCGCCTCGATCTGGACCCGCGGCGCCCTGCGCCCCATGCCCAAGGGGCACGTCATGGGCGTCCCCGGCACCGCCTCCGCGCTGGCCGGCGTGCTGTCCGAGGAGGGCCTCGCCCGTATCGGGCGCGACGCCGAGCTGCCCCGCACGGAGGTCGGCGAGGACGTGGCGGTCGGTGAGTACGTGGCGGCGCGCCTGGGCCGCGAGGTCGTCGACCGCCTGGTCGAGCCCCTGCTCGGCGGGGTCTACGCCGGCGACGCCTACCGCATCTCGATGCGCTCGGCCGTCCCCCAGCTCTTCCGGGCCGCGCGGACCCACGAATCGCTGCTGGAGGGGGTCCGCGAGATCCAGGCCGGGGCCGCGGCCGCGCAGCAGACCGGACCGGTGTTCATGGGCATCGAGGGCGGGGTGGGCCGGCTGCCGCTCGCGGTCGCGGAGTCCGTGCGCGCCCGCGGCGGCGAGATCCTGACCGGCACGCGCGTGACGGAGCTGCGCAGGCAGGACCACACGTCCTGGCGGGTGGTCGCCGGGGACCGCGTGCTGCACGCCGACGCCGTGATCGTCGCCGTGCCCGCGCCCGTCGCCGCCGACCTGCTGCGCGCCGAGTCCCCCGGGGCCGCCGCCGAGCTGCGGGCCGTCGAGTACGCCTCCATGGCCCTGATCACCCTCGCCTACCGCCGCGCCGATGCCGCCCTGCCCCAGGGCAGCGGCTTCCTCGTGCCCCCCGTCGACGGCCGGACCATCAAGGCGTCCACCTTCGCCTCCCAGAAGTGGGGCTGGATCGCCGAGGAGGACCCGGACGTGGTGGTGGTGCGCACCTCCGTGGGGCGGTACGGCGAGACGGAGATCCTGGGGCGGGAGGACAGCGAACTCGTGGAGGTCTCCCGGCGCGACCTGCGCGAGGCCACCGGCCTGGACGCCGCACCGCTGCAGACCCGCGTCACCCGCTGGACCGACGGCCTGCCCCAGTACCCCGTCGGCCACCACGCGCGCGTGGCCCGCGTCCACGAACACGTCGGCAAGCTCCCGGGCCTCGCGGTGTGCGGAGCGGTGTACGACGGCGTGGGCATCCCGGCGTGCGTCGCGAGCGCGTACGCGGCGGTGGACCGGCTCGGCGGTGACGCGTGAGGTGTGCAGGAACTCACCGCGGCCCCGGTGCGGGGCCCGCGCGGCGGAGCGGGACAATGGCCCCATGAGTGCTGACGCCCCCACCCCCGAGCCCGCCAGGATCCCGAACAAGGGCAAGCTGGCCAAGGACCTCAACGAGGTCATCCGCTACACCCTGTGGTCCGTCTTCAAGCTGAAGGACGTGCTGCCGGAGGACCGCGCGGGCTACGCGGACGAGGTCCAGGAGCTGTTCGACCAGCTCGCCGCCAAGGACGTGACCATCCGCGGCACGTACGACGTCTCGGGCCTGCGCGCCGACGCCGACCTGATGATCTGGTGGCACGCCGAGACCAGCGACCAGCTGCAGGAGGCGTACAACCTCTTCCGCCGTACGAAGCTCGGCCGCGCGCTCACGCCGGTGTGGTCGAACATGGCGCTGCACCGCCCCGCCGAGTTCAACCGCTCGCACATCCCGGCGTTCCTCGCCGACGAGACGCCGCGCAACTACGTCAGCGTCTACCCGTTCGTGCGCTCCTACGACTGGTACCTGCTGCCCGACGAGGACCGCCGCCGCATGCTCGCCGACCACGGCAAGATGGCCCGCGGCTACCCGGACGTGCGCGCCAACACGGTCGCGTCCTTCTCCCTCGGCGACTACGAGTGGCTCCTCGCCTTCGAGGCCGACGAGCTGTACCGCATCGTCGACCTCATGCGTCACCTGCGCGCTTCGGAGGCCCGCATGCACGTGCGCGAGGAGGTCCCCTTCTTCACGGGGCGCCGCAAGGACGTCGCGGACCTGGTCGCGGGACTGGCCTGACACCTGGCGGTGGCCCGGGACCGGCCGGGGGTCCGGGGGGTGTCCCCCGGATGATGCAGTACGGGGCGCCGCAAGGACGTCGCGGACCTGGTCGCGGGACTGGCCTGACACCCGGCGGGGCCGGGACCGGCCTGATCACCTCCCGGCCGCGGGCCGGCCGGTCCCTTCCCGCAGGGCGTCCCGCAGCTGGCGCGCGCGGGTCTCCTGGAAGGTCGGGCCGCCCGGCCGCGGCTCCGGATGCGGGGCGCAGGCCGCCTGCCGCACCGGGAGCCGCCCCTGGAGCAGATAGGCGTCCAGGTACGCGTTGACGCACGGGTTCGGCCCGCCCGCGACACCGTGCGAGCCGGCGTCCCGCTCGGTCACCAGCACCGAGCCGGCCAGGCGCCGGCGCAGTTCCAGGGCGCCGTCGTAGGGCGTGGCCGCGTCCCGCTCGGCGGCCAGGATCAGCGTGGGCGGCAGCTCGCCGGGCCCGGTCCGCACGTCCAGGGGCCGCTGCCGGGGCGCCCGCCAGTAGGCGCACGGCAGGTTCGCCCACACGTTGTCCCAGGTCTCGAACGGCGCCACGCGCGCGAGCCGCGTGTTGTCCCGGTCCCAGACCCCGAAGTCCGTCGGCCAGGGGGCGTCGTTGCACTCCACGGCCGTGTAGACCGCGCTGCCGTTCTCCGCCTGCGCGGCCCCCTCCCGGCGCGGGGCCGCCAACTCCACCAGCGGTCCGGGGTCGCCCTTCAGATACGCCGACAGGGCCGCGGCGCTGCCCGGCCACTGGTCGTCGCTGTACCCGGCTGCCAGGAACAGGCCCTGCAGCTGCCCCGGCCCCACCGTGCCGCCCGCCGGCTCGGCGGCGAGCCGCGCCCGCGCCCCGTCGTAACCCGCCTGCACCCGCTCCGCCGTGCGGCCGAGCCCGTACACCTCGTGATGCCGGGCCACCCACGCGCGGAAATCCGCCCAGCGGCCCTCGAACGCGGCCGACTGGCCGAGGTTGTTGCGGTACCAGATCCGGTCGGGCGCCGGGTTCACCACCGCGTCGAAGACCATCCGGCGCACGTGCGAGGGGAACAGCGTGGCGTACAGCGCGCCGAAGTAGGTGCCGTAGGAGGAGCCCAGGAACGTCAGCCGGTCCTCACCGAGCGCCGCGCGCAGGACGTCCAGGTCGCGGGCGTTGTTGAGGGACGTGTAGTGCCGCAGGGCCGTGCCCGCGCGCCGGGCGCAGCCGTCGGCGTACGCCTTGGCCTCGGCGACGCGCTGCTTCTTGTACGCCTCGGAGGGATGCGCCGGCGCGGGCGTCGGCCCCTTGACGAACCGCTTCGGATCCACGCAGGACAGCGGCGCCGAGCGGCCCACCCCGCGCGGGGCGTAGCCGACGAGGTCGTAGGCGGACGCGATGCGCTTCCACTCGGGCAGCAGGCCGACCAGCGGGAAGGGCCTGCCGTCGGCGCCCGGCCCACCCGGATTGAACACCAGGGCACCCTGCCGGGGCACTCCCCGCCTGCCGTTGTGCGGGTCCGTGCGAGTGGCCCGCACCCGGCTGACGGCGAGCCGGATCAGCCTGCCGTCGGGGCGCGCGTAGTCGAGCGGGACCGTGACCGTGCCGCACTCCATGGCACGGGGCAGGTCCCGCGCGTCCGGGCACCTGCCGAAGCCGATGCCGGCCGCCCGGGCGCGCGCCGCCGCCACGGCGGTGCCGCGCTGCTCCGCCGACGGGCCGGGGGCCCGCTCCGCGCCGTCGGCCGGGGCCGCGGCGAGGGCGGTCAGGACCAGGCATCCGGCGGCCGTCCAGGTGGCGGCAGCTCTCATCAGGATCTCCTTGCGTGGAAACCCCGTCCTTCAGAACGGGGTGGGGGTACCGCCCGCTTGCGGGGAGAAACACATCCTTGGATCGGAGCCGCCCAGCGGCGGAGATCGCTCCGTCAGACCGGCAACGGGCGCCTGTCACAGGGAAGCTGATAGCGTGTGAGGCGTGATGCGGCAGGTCAAGCGGGCGTTCAAGTACCGCTTCTACCCCACGGATGAGCAGGCAGTGGAGCTGTCCCGCACGTTCGGCTGCGTCCGCCTGGTCTACAACAAGGCACTGGAGGAGCGCACCCGCGCCTGGTACGGCGAGCAGCGCCGCG
This sequence comes from Streptomyces kebangsaanensis, assembly GCF_001906585.1. Classification (GTDB taxonomy): domain Bacteria; phylum Actinomycetota; class Actinomycetes; order Streptomycetales; family Streptomycetaceae; genus Streptomyces; species Streptomyces kebangsaanensis. Next base: position 37,918 of record NZ_JUJA01000151.1, read on the forward strand.
TCTCCTACGTCCAGTCCTCCGCCGCACTGACGGAGTGGAAGAAGACGGAGGAGCTGGCGTTCCTCGCGGACGTTTCCTCCGTCCCCCTCCAACAGGCGCTCCGGCATCTTCAGACGGCGTTCGCCGGCTTCTTTGCCAAGCGCGCCGAGTATCCGCGTTTCAAGAGCCGGAAGAAGTCCCGGCAGTCGGCCGAGTACACCCGCTCCGCCTTCAATTGGCGCGACGGACGGCTGACACTGGCGAAGATGGCCGAGCCGCTGGACATCCGCTGGTCCCGTCCTCTGCCGGAGGGTGTGGAGCCCACGACGGTGACGGTGTCCCGCGATGCTGCGGGCCGCTGGTTCGTGTCCCTGCTGTGCGAGGACACCATCGCGTCGGCCCCCGCCCCGGATGCGGCGGTCGGCATCGACGCGGGCATCACGTCCCTGGTGACCCTGTCGACCGGGGAGAAGGTCGCCAACCCGAAGTACGAGCGCCGCGACCGCGCCCGGCTGGCCAAGGCTCAGCGGGAACTGTCCCGCAAGGCCAAGGGCTCGAACAACCGGGCCAAGGCCCGCCGCCGCGTGGCCCGCGTCCACGCGCGGATCGCCGACCGGCGGCGGGACTTCCTCCACAAGCTCACCACTCGGCTCGTCCGTGAGAACCAAACGGTCGTGATCGAGGACCTCACCGTCCGCAACCTGCTGAGGAACGGCAGGCTCGCGCGCGCCATCTCCGACGCGTCGTGGGCGGAACTGCGCTCCATGCTGGAGTACAAGTGCGCCTGGTACGGGCGCGAACTCGTCGTGATCGACCGCTGGTTCCC
>NZ_JUJA01000152.1:0-9604 GCF_001906585.1 Streptomyces kebangsaanensis
GACCAGCTGAGATCCCGGTCGAGCCCGGGGCGGTTCGGCGAGCCGGCGTCGTCGCCGGCCGTGGCCCATCGGTGGCTGAAGACGACGGGAATGTCCAGGGCGAGGAAGTCCTTCCCGTCCTCCGTGCGGGCGCGCAGGTGGATGCGGTGCCTCGCCACCGGCACCGCCGCGGGGATCCGAAGGTCCCACGTCTGCCGCCACGGCCCGGCGGGCGGCCGGGGATCACCCGAGAGGCTCGTGCCCATGCTTGCCAGCAGTTCGGGCAGCTTGTAGCTTTTGTCCAGTATTTTCATCGGGCCGATCTTCATGACCACCCTGCAGGTGACCCGGGTCAGGTCGACCGCCTCCTTGAGGTGGCCGTGCATCTCCCAGCGGACCTGGTGTCCAAGGCGCGGCCATGCGGGGGTCAGGGTGATGTCGAGGATGTCCATGACGTAGCTGTCGTCGCTCGCGTCCTCCACCAGGTGATTGCTCATGTCGCTCATCCCGTGGTGCGGTGAGGGGAAGTGGCGTGTGGCCGTGTGGCCCGTCGCTCCGCCCCGGGGCCGTGTGCTTGCGGCCGCGGGCCGGGCAGGGGCAGCCGGACCGGGTGTGCGGCGTGCGCTTTCGTCACCCGTCCGGGCCCGCCCGATCGTCGCGAAGGGGTCCGGTGGCCGTTGCCCGGGAACAACGCCAACGGCAGGTGTTCCAGCGGGAATCCCCCGAGGGGGGCTGAGACCAGAACCCCGGCCCGATTACGGCGGGCCGGGGTTCTACATGGTTCGCTTCATGCGGCCGGCTCTAGAAGTCGAAGTCGAAGTCGAAGCCGTCCTTGCCGTAGTGGCGGTGGATCACCCGGAAGCTGCCCACCACTCCGTCCTCGACGAAGACGCCCTCGACGTGCCCCGGCCTCACGCCGTTCGCTTCGCTGTGGGGGCCGACCGTGGCGACGGGGGCGCCGTTGTCGCAGGTCGCCCCGCGGAAGAACTCGACGGTCCGCTTGCTGTCGTTGCGGATGTTGAAGCTCTTGGAGCCCAGGCCGCTCACCACGGTGATGCAGCCGTCCGGGTGGGCGGAGAACGACCGCTCGTTGATGAAGATCCGGCCCACCCTGTGGTGGCCGCGCTCGCCGCGCTCACCGCCCTCGCCGTGCTCACCGTGCTCACCGCGCTCGCCGCCGCCCTTCCCCTGCCCGCCTTCGCCGCCCATGGGCGCCTGGGCGGGAGCGGGCGCCTGCTGGACGACGGCCGGGGCCGTCTGGGGTGCCGACGCGGGGGCGGCCGTGGCGTAGGTGATGCCGGTCGCGGTCAGGGCCGCGGCGGCCGCGACGGCCGCGGTGATGGCGGAGGAACGAGTCATGATCATGTCGTTTTGCTCCTGTCTCAGAGAAGCCGACCTTGGCAGCCGACGTGTGATTGAACGTACTGACACCCCCCCAGAACTGTCATTTCGGGCATATCGGAAGGGCTGGCTTCGGGGGGCCGAACGGGGTACCCGGGGCGCCCGCACGCCCGGTTCCCCAGGTGCTGACGCAGCGTCAAACCTTCAATCACAACGGGCAGATTGATGATTGATTAGGCCTTCAAGGTGATCTCTGACGCCTGCTCACCCATGCGGCAGCGGGTCGCCTGGAACTGCCGGCGCGAGAGGCTCAGGCATACCGGGACGGGCGGGTCACGGACCGGATCGCGGCAGCCGCCCTGCCCCACCAGGGCCTTGTGCCCATGACCTCCGCCATCCGGCCCAGACCGGGCACCGGGCCACCGTGCCGTGGTCAGGGGCCGGCTCCGAGATCTGGCTTCATCCTTGCCGGGCCGATCGCGGGCGGTCGGCGGACATGACTTTGCCGGTCCCGCCGTCGGTCACCGCGTATGCCCCCCGTACCCACCACTCACCCGGCCCCATCCCGTCCGCCGTCGACCCGCACGCCGTGGACCACGTCTGCTCGGCTCCGCTTGGTCTGTCGCCATCCACGGTCGTACGCCGTCGCTGATGCTCACTCATGCGCACCAGAACACGCTCAACCACTGTCAACCGGCAGCAGTTCACCACCCCTCGGCCGCGCTCATGAAGACCGCGCGGTCCGCCGGTTTGCCGATGCGGTTCAGGAGAGGGAAGGCGATGAGCACTCCGTTGGGGACGTTGCAGGTGCGCCTGGCCTGGGTGCCGAACGCGCCGGCCAGGAACCACACGTCCCGCGGTCGGTCCCGGTCGCTCGGCTCTTCCGTCCTGATCGGCGACCGGGTTCGTCGACTCGGGCTCCGTCAATGCCCATGTCCACCGTCGGCTCCGCAGCTCCTCGGGCAAGGGGCGACCCTGGGCCGGCCCGGTCCCGCACCCCACGAGCGCAGCCGGCATCACAGCGGTGAGCGCCGCCCCGACAGGCTTGATCTTCACGAGTGCCCCCTGCGTCGCGTGAACGCTCGGCTTCCCGGCCGTCGTGCGGCATGCGCGGTCACCCTGTCCGCAAGCCGGGCCAACGCCCGGCCTCGACCCGGTTGCTGTACGTCGTTGTCGTACAGCAGGATCGAACGATGTCCCGATCAGTAGGCGCGCATACCGCCGACCCGTGCCCTCGGTGCTTCGTCGAGGCAGTCCGTCCGGGCAGGCCGATGACTGTTGCGGGACACGACGTGGTCGGCTATCTCTGCGATCACTGTGCGCACGCGTGGTCGCGGCCGGTCGAGGATGACCTGGAGGTCTACGACGTCGTCAGGGTGGACCTCCCCGACGCCACGCTCTACGGCACCGCCTGGCAGGTGGAGGCCGACCGCGTCCAGGTGCGCGGTACGGGCGGTGACTGGCTGCTGTGGGTCGAACGCTGGAGAGTCATCGTCCACTGAGGGCTCCCCTGGGCGATCTTGAAAACCGTCGTGGCGGCGATGCCGCTGTGGGGTCAAAGCCCACCGCCTCCGCGTCGAGAACAGCGAAAACGGCCCTTGACCAGGTCATACGGTCAAGGGCCGTTTTCGCTGTGCGCTGCCCGCTCGCCATTGGGGGCTGATCACTGGCCGGACCGCCCGTCAGTGGTCGGGTTGGTCGGCAGGGGGGTGTTTCGGGTTATTTGCTCACCTTTTGCTGTTCGTGTTGCTCACGACCCGCGGCGAGGGAAACTCGCCTAGGACAGGCGAGCGGCCCCGCTCTGCCGACGCCGGAGGGGCGTCCTGCCGCAACGGGGGCAGTCGGGGCCTGTTTCCGTCTTTTCGGAGTTTTCGGGATCTTCGACAGGGGAGGCAACATGCCCAGTCCCAAAGCGGTCGCGGTCACCGTGTCGGTCGTCGCCGTGGCGGCACTGTCGCCGGGCACCGCGCTCGCGGTGGCCAGCCCCTCGCCGCAGGACGTCGCCTGGATGAAGGCGTCCGCCGCCGGAGACCGGTTCGAGATCCAGGGCGGGCGCATGGCCCAGAGCCATGCCCACAGCGCTGTCGTCAAGCAGCTCGGCGCCCGGCTGGCATCCGACCACACCAAGTCCTCCAAGGACATGAAAAAACTCGCCGCGCAGCTGAAGGTCACCCTTCCGACCACTCCGGACAGCAAGGAACGTGCCGAGCTGGCGCGGCTGTCCTCCCTGCACGGGAGCGCGTTCGACAAGCAGTACGTGAAGACGGAGATCAGCGACCACAAGACGGACATCGCCGAGGCGAAGAAGGAGATCTCCACCGGCAGCGACCCACAGGTGATCAACGAGGCGCGCAAGGACCTGCCTGTCCTCCGGACCCACCTGAAGCTCGCCGAGCAGGCGCAGTCCAGGATCGGGTGAGGGCGTGGCCCGCCGCCGCGGCAGCGGGCGCGCGCCACTGAGAACGACGGCGAGGTACCCCGGCATGGCACATCGCGCCGAGACGGTTCCGCGAGCCACCTGGGCGGCCAGGTGGACGGGGACTCTGCTGTGCCTCGCGGTGGCCGTCATCCACGTGCTCGACCAGGGCGGCATCACGGCAACACGGGACCCCCATTACGTCGGCGTGGCCTACCACGTCCTGGAGGTCGCCGCCGTGGTCGCCGCCGTGCTGCTCCTCGTCGGTCTCGTCCGGCCGGGATGGCTGCTGGCGGTCGGGGTCGCCGTCGGTCCCCTGCTGGGCTACATCCTCTCCAGGGGCCCGGGCCTGCCCGGCTACAGCGACGACATCGGCAACTGGACGGAGCCGCTCGGGCTGGTCAGCCTGGCCGTCGAAGGAGCCCTGCTCCTGCTGTCGGTGCCGTTCTTCGTGCGGAGCGTGCGCCGCCGCGGAACCTCACGGGCGGCGGCCCGTCAGACGGGCCGCTGAGGCGATGGTGGCGCGGGCCTCGTGTTCGGTCAGGCCGGTGCGCAGGGCCGCGTCGACCAAGGGGGCGACCAGGGCGGGGCCGATGCCGTTCTCGTAGGCGCGGCAGGCGGCCCAGAACAGGCGGGTGTTGCGCCGGCCCTCGTGGGCGCCGAGAACGAACCGCACCAGACCCAGGCCGTGCCGGCCCGCCGAGGCCGGCGAGGGGCGGTGGGGGGTGCGGGGCGGTGGGAGGAGGAGGCGCAGGAGGGCGCGCGGGCAGGGCGCGGGCGCGAGGTGCGCGGTGCCGGGGACGGTGGTGTACACGCCGTGCTCGGTGCGGGAGCCGGGGCCGGCCAGGTAGCCGCCCGCGCCGCGGATGTCGATGCCGGGGGCCAGACGTCCGGCCGAGTTGGGCACGACAACGCCCGGCGGTCCGCTCAGCCACAGGTGGCGGCCGCCGCTGGGGGTCAGGACGACCACGGTGGCGGGGAGGGTGAACAGGTGGCGCAGGGCGAGTCCGCGCAGGGCGGCGCAGGCGTCCGTGCCGGTCTTGGTGTCCAGGTCGACGCCGATCAGGTGGTGCGGGGGCAGTCCGCAGGCGATGCCGTAGCCGGTGGCCCAGGGGGCGGCGGCGAACAGGGCGCGGATGCGGGCCGGGTCGGTGGAGGCGTCGTACACGCCGTGACCGAAGCGGCCGCACTCGCCGTGGCAGGGCGGGTCGGCCGGGTCCGGGTCGTCGCGGTGCGGGGAGCGCAGGGCCGGGAGTTTCGTCCGGGACAGGGGGATGACGGCCAGGCCGCGTTCGGCGGCTGACAGGGCGTGCGCGAGGGCCATCGTCGTGGCCTGCCGGTCGATGGTGGCCATGACTCCATTTTCGTATGTGCGTTCGAAGAAAGGAAGAGGGCGGCGGCGACACGCCGGGGGAAGCCGGCTCGGGCGGATTTCCGGTAGGCGGCTTCAGCCCTTGCGGCGCTTGGGGAAGGGGGCTCGCAGCGCTCCGCGACGGGGCCTCGGGGCAGGAAAAGTGGCCGTAGGGGTTTATCCACTTGTCCTCACGCTTGCGTGGGAATCGAGCTTTCCGGGGTGGTCCGCCGGGTTCCGGTGGGCAACCCTGATCGTGCGACGTCGTGAGGAACCCGCCCGGGTGGTCGGCCAACTGCCCTGGTGACAGCCGTACTTCACAGTTTCATGTGCGCCCGGCAAGACAGCCGGTGCGTACCTCGTACTGGAGGAGCAACATGGCAAGCAGCCGTACCGCCCGCGTTCTCGCCGCCGTCGCGGCCGTCCCTCTCGCGGCCGCACTCTTCACCGGCACCGCGGCCGCGGACACGGGAGCCGTCGCGGGCGACCGATCCAACGCGGGCGTCGCGGGCGTCGTCGGCAGCGGGGTCGGCCACAACAACAGCGGCAACTCGGCGACCACGGGGCAGCAGGCGATCGGCACCGGCGCCTCGAACCGGAGCAACACCGCCCAGGTCAACGGTTCCGCCTTCACGACCGTCCAGCAGGGCAACGGCAACGTCGCCATCCACTTCACCCCTCTGTGGTGAGCCGGGGCGGGCCGGCGCGCACTCGGGGACCCGCCGCCGGCCCTGCCCCCCTTGTGGGTGTGCTTGTGGGGACGTGACACACGTCTGCGCGGCGGCGCTTCGGCTCCGCCGCGCAGACGCGCTCGCGGGCGCGTTCACGGGCGCGTTCGCCCAGGGGTGAACCCGCAAGGGCGCACGGCCCGTTCCTCCACCTTCAGGAGGTGGGGCCGGCCCCACCCCTACAACCTGAGGCGGACTCCGCTTCGGGACCTGCGGGCGATCCGCCGCAGCGGGTGTCGCTCCTAGCGTGTAGCCATGACCACATCCGTCTGCACCAGCGCGTCGACCGCCGTCGTACCGTCGACCCGGACTCCGGCGTATCCGTCGTTCACGGCGTACGTACGGGCCCGGCAGCCGGTGCTGCTGCGCACCGCCCGGTCGCTGACCGCGAGCCAGAGCGACGCGGAGGACCTGCTGCAGACCGCGCTGGCCAAGACGTACACCGCCTGGGAGCGGATCGAGGACCACCGGGCGCTCGACGGCTATGTGCGCCGTGCCCTGCTCAACACCCGCACCTCGCAGTGGCGCAAGCGGAAGGTCGACGAGTTCGCCTGCGAGGAACTGCCCGAGCCGGAGCCGGTGGCCGGCGCGGCCGACCCGGCGGAGCAGCAGGCGCTGCGCGACGCCATGTGGCGGGCGGTCATGAAGCTGCCCGCCCGGCAGCGGGCGATGGTCGTCCTCAGGTATTACGAGGACCTCTCCGAGGCCCAGACGGCCGAGGTGCTCGGGGTGTCGGTGGGTACCGTGAAGTCGGCGGTGTCGCGAGCCCTCGGCAAGCTGCGGGACGACCCGGAACTGGGTCGCGTGCGCTGATCCGTCCGCAGGGCCGACGGGGCTCGCGGGCGCGGACCGCAGGGCGATTATGTGATCGATCAGCCGGGGCTAGTGACATACCGCGCGGTATGTGAGCAGAATCTGCGCAACCCCTACTACCGCGTAGGCAACCACTACCGCGTAGGCAACGCCGCCCCGGGAGGACGCCGTGCTGAGCACCATGCAGGACGTACCGCTGACCGTGAACCGCATCCTCGCCCACGGGGTGCTGGTGCACGGACGGTCCCAGATCATCACCTGGACCGGCGAGGGCGAGCCGCAGCGGCGCAGCTTCGCCGAGGCGGGCGCCCGCGCGGTGCAACTGGCCAACGCCCTCCGCGACGACCTCGGCGTCCGCGGCGACGACCGTGTGGCGACCCTCATGTGGAACAACGCCGAGCACGTCGAGGCGTACTTCGCGATCCCGTCCATGGGCGCGGTGCTGCACACCCTCAACCTGCGCCTGCCCGCCGAGCAGCTGACCTGGATCGTCAACCACGCGGCCGACCGCGTGATCATCGTCAACGGCTCCCTGATCCCCCTCCTCGCCCCGCTGCTGCCGCACCTGAAGACGGTTGAGCACGTCGTCGTCTCCGGCCCCGGCGACCGCGCCCCGCTGGCGGGTTCCCCCGCGCAGGTGCACGAGTACGAGGACCTGATCGCGGACAAGCCGACCACGTACGACTGGCCCGAGCTGGACGAACGCCAGGCCGCCGCCATGTGCTACACCTCCGGCACCACCGGCGACCCCAAGGGCGTGGTCTACAGCCACCGTTCGATCTACCTGCACTCCATGCAGGTCAACATGACCGAGTCCATGGGCCTGACCGACCAGGACACCTCGCTGATCGTCGTCCCCCAGTTCCACGTCAACGCCTGGGGCCTGCCGCACGCCACCTTCATGACCGGCGTCAACATGCTGATGCCGGACCGCTTCCTGCAACCCGCCCCGCTCGCCGAGATGATCGAGCGCGAGAAGCCGACCCACGCCGCCGCCGTCCCCACCATCTGGCAGGGCCTGCTCGCCGAGCTCACCGCCCGCCCCCGGGACGTCTCCGCCCTCGCCCAGGTCACCATCGGCGGCTCGGCCTGCCCGCCCGCCCTCATGGAGGCCTTCGACCAGCTCGGCATGCGGGTCTGCCACGCCTGGGGCATGACGGAGACCTCCCCGCTCGGCACGGTGGCCCGTCCGCCGGCCCACGCGGTCGGCACGGACGAGGAGTTCGGCTACCGCCTCACCCAGGGCCGCTTCCCGGCCGGCGTCGAGGCCCGCCTGACCGGCCCCGGCGGCGAACGCCTCCCCTGGGACGGCGAGTCGGCCGGCGAGCTGGAGGTCCGCGGCCCGTGGATCGCCGGCGCCTACTACAACGGGCCCGACGCCGAACCGCTGCGCCCCGCCGACAAGTTCAGCGAGGACGGCTGGCTGAAGACGGGCGACGTCGGCACCATCAGCCCGGACGGCTTCCTCACCCTCACCGACCGCGCCAAGGACGTCATCAAGTCCGGCGGCGAATGGATCTCCTCCGTCGAGCTGGAGAACGCCCTGATGGCCCACCCGGACGTCGCCGAGGCCGCCGTCGTCGCCATCCCCGACGACAAGTGGGGCGAGCGCCCGCTGGCCACCGTCGTCCTCAAGGACGGCGCCACCGCAGACTTCGAGACCCTGCGCACCTTCCTCGCCGAGGAGGGCAGGATCGCCAAGTGGCAGCTCCCGGAGCGCTGGACGGTCATCACGGCGGTCCCGAAGACCAGCGTCGGCAAGTTCGACAAGAAGGTGCTGCGCCGGCAGTACGCGGCCGGGGACCTGGACGTCACCCGGATCTGACACACGCGGCGCCGGGTGGGGAGCCTCGGGGCCTCCCGCCCGGCGCCGCGCCACGCGTACCGATCGCTGACCGGTCCTGCTAATTGGTCCCGATACGGGCCAGCAGGTCGACGATCCGGTCCTGCACCTCGGTGCTGGTGGACCGCTCCGCCAGGAACAGCACCGTCTCGCCCGACGCCAGCCGCGGCAGGTCCGCCTGGTCGACGGCGGCCGTGTAGATCACCAGCGGGGTGCGGTTGAGCTGCCCGTTCGCGCGCAGCCAGTCCAGGATCCCGGACCGGCGGCGGTGCACCTGCATCAGGTCCATCACGACCAGGTTCGGCCGGAACTGCCCGGCCAGCGTCACCGCGTCGTTGTCGCTCGCGGCCCGCGCCACCTGCATCCCGCGCCGCTCCAGCGCCGCCGTCAGCGCCAGCGCGATCTCGGCGTGCTCCTCGACCAGCAGCACGCGCGGCGGGTGCTGCTCACTGTCGCGCGGAGCCAGGGCCTTGAGGAGTACGGCGGGATCGGCGCCGTAGGCCGCCTCCCGCGTCGCCTGCCCCAGCCCGGCCGTGACCAGCACCGGCACCTCCGCGGCGACCGCCGCCTGCCGCAGCGACTGCAGCGCCGTACGGGTGATCGGCCCGGTCAGCGGGTCGACGAACAGCGCGGCGGGGAAGGCCGCGATCTGCGCGTCCACCTCCTCGCGCGAGTGCACGATCACGGGCCGGTAGCCGCGGTCGCTCAACGCCTGCTGGGTGGTGACGTCGGGGGCCGGCCAGACGAGCAGCCGGCGCGGGTTGTCCAGCGGCTCCGGGGGCAACTCGTCGTCCAACGGCTGCGGCCGGGGGGAGTCCGCGACCTCCACCGCACCGCCGGGGCCGTCCAGCGGCTCGGGACCCTCGGCGGCGTTCCTGTCCGGAGCTCCTATGGCGTACGACCGTCCGGCGCCCTCGGTGGCCAGCCCCGGCCGGGGCTGCGCCGGGGTGGCCGGCGCGGGGACCGCGCCCGGGGAAGGCTGCGCGGGGGGCTGTTCGGCCGGCGGGTGCGGGCGGGCCGTCTGCTCCGGCCGCTGTGCCTGCGCCTGCGGGCGCGCGGCGGCCGGGTCGGGCGGCGTGCCCAGCTTGCGGCGGCGGCCGGAACCGCCGGTCGCGTGCGGGGGCGGCGTGGCC
>NZ_JUJA01000152.1:9765-10139 GCF_001906585.1 Streptomyces kebangsaanensis
CGGGCAGCGGCTGAGCCGCGCGGGGCGCCGGCGGTACGGCGGGCTGTCCGGGCGCCTGCTCGGGCGGGAGGGCGGTGCCGGGGGCGGGGGTGCCGTGGGGCGGCGTACCGGGGGCGGCGGGCTGCGGGGTGGCCTGGGCCGGGGGCATGGGGGCCCCGGCCGCGTTCGGTATGGGGGCGGCGGGGCCGTGCGGTGGTACGGGAGTGCCCACGCCGGAGGTGGCGTCGGCGCTGGGCCAGGGCTGGGGGGCGGGGGCGGCCTGGGCCGGAGGCAGGGGCGTACCGGCCGCGTTCGGCGGGACCGGCGCGGCGGCGCCGTGCGGCGGTACGGGAGTGCCCGTTCCGGAGGTGGCGTCGGTGCCGGGCCACGGCTGC
>NZ_JUJA01000152.1:10150-23660 GCF_001906585.1 Streptomyces kebangsaanensis
GGGCCGACTGCGGGGCGGGGGTGCCCTGCACCGGCACGGCCTGCGCAGGAAGCGGTCCGGCGGTGGCCTGCTGGGCCGGAGCAGCGGGGTTCTGCGCGGGGGCGAGCCCGGTGCCCTGCTGGGGGAGCGGCTGACCGGCGGGGTTCTGGACGGGCAGGGCCACCTGTCCCGGCACCGGCTGCTGCGGCCCAGGAGCCTGCGGCCCCGCCACCGGCTGTCCGGGGGCCGCCTGGGGTGCGACCGGCTGTCCCGGAACCCCCTGCGGTGCGACCGGCTGCCCAGGAGCCACCTGGGAAACGGCCTGCGGCAACGCCTGCGCGCCACCCGGGCCGGCCGGCGCGGGAACACCCGGTCCGGCAGCTCCCTGCGAAGGCACGGCCTGTGCGGGTACGGCCTGTGCGGGTACGGCCACCGCGGGCATCGCTCCTGCGGGCACGGCTCCTTCGGGCACGCCCTGCACGGGCGGTGCCACCGCGGGCGTCGTCCCCGGCGCGGCGGCCCCTCCGGGCACCTCCTGTGCGGGCGCCGTGCCCGCTGCGGCGGGTTCCTGCGGCTGGGCCACCGCCCGGCGCCGGCGTCCCGTCGGCGCGCTCGCCGGGTGCGGCTGCGGCGGAGTGTGGTCGTCGGCCTGGTCGTGGGGTACGGCGTCGTGCTGCCCCTCGTCCACCACGGGGACGACGGGAGCGGCGTCCTGCGCCGGCGGCTGAACCGTCCCCGATCCCTCCGGGCCGTCGTCCGGCCGGTCCGCCTCGGCGGGCGGCAGGGCGAACACCGTACGGGGAGCCGCCTCCTGCGCGGCGGCACGCTCGGTCGCCGCGGCCAGGGCACGGCGGCGCCGTCCGGCCGGCTGCGGAACGGGCGCCGCGGGGTTCTCGCCGCCCGGCTCGGGCTGCGCGTCCGCGCTCGCGGGCAGCGCCGCCGGCAGCGCCTGGGGCGCGCCGACCTCGCGCCGGGCACGCCGTCCGGTGGGTGCGGGCACGCCCTGCGGCGGCACCGTACCGCCCAGGTTCATGCCCGAGGCCGCCGCGCCCGCGGCATGCTCGGCCGCGGTGACCACGGCACCCTCGGACACGCCCACCGCGTTCTCGGCGGGCTGTCCGCGCCGCCGCCCCGTACCGCTGGAGACCTCCGCCCCCTGGACCGGGATCAGCGCGGCGTCCTGGGGTTCCCCGGCCGCCCGCCGCCTGCGCCGCCCGGTCGGAGCCGCCTGGGCACCGGCGGTCCCGCCCCCGCCCTCGCCGTCGCCCTCCAGGAACGCGTCCGTGGAGGACCGACGGGCCCGCCGCCGTCCGCCGCCCGCACGCTGCTCGGGCACGGCGACCTCCGCGGAGACGCCCTCCTCCGCGCCGGCCGCCAGAGCCTGGACCTCGACCGGGACGACGCCCGCGCCCCCGCCGAGCGGCACCTCCAGGACGTACGCGCTGCCGCTCATCCCGGGCACCGCGTGCGTCTGCAGCACGCCGCCGTGCGCCCGGACGATCCCGCGCACGATCGGCTCGTGCACCGGGTCTCCCCCGGCGTACGGCCCGCGCACCTCGATCCGTACGACCTCGCCGCGCTGCGCCGCCGCCACCACGACGGTGTTGTCCATGTAGCCGCCCGCCGACACGGGCGAGTTGCCGGTCGCGTCCACACCGGCCACGTCCGCGACGAGGTGCGCGAGCGCGGTCGCCAGGCGCTGCGGGTCGACCTCGGCCTCGATGGGCGGCGCGTGCACGGCGAACTGCACCCGTCCGGGCCCGATCAGCTCGACGGCCCCGTCGACACCGGCGGCGACGACCGCGTCGAGCATGACCTTCGTACGGGCGATCTCCTCGGTGCCGGCGTCGAGGTGCTGGTAGCCGAGGACGTTGTCGATGAGGGTGGTGATCCGCGAGTAGCCGGCCGACAGGTGGTGCAGCACCTGGTTGGCCTCGGGCCACAGCTGTCCGGCGTCGTCGGCGGCGAGAGCGGCCAGCTCGCGGCGCAGTTCGTCCAGGGGCCCGCGCAGGGAGCCGCCGAGCAGCGTGAGCAGCTGCTCGTGCCGGGCGGCGAGCGCCTCGTAACGGTCCTTCTCCCGCTCGCCGAGCGCGGCGTACCGCTCCTCGTTCGCGGCGAGCTCCTCCGCGTGCCGCTCGGTGAGTTCCTCGGCCTCGGTGACGTGCTGCTGGCGCAGGGAGGTGAGCTCGGAGGCGTGCTCCTCGGCCAGCCGTTCGAGCTCCTCCTCGTGCTGCTTCTCGACGGCGGCCTTCTCGTCGGCGAGCGTCTCGTAGGGCCGCCGGTCGGTGAAGGTCATGACGGCACCGACGAGCTGGTCGCCGTCGCGCACCGGCGCGGTGGTCAGATCGACGGACACCTTGTCGCCGGACTTGGACCACAGCACCTGCCCGCGCACCCGGTGCTTGCGCCCGGAACGCAGGGTGTCGGCGAGCGGGGACTCCCCGTACGGGAAGGGCGAGCCGTCGGCGCGCGAGTGCAGGACGAGGGTGTGCAGCTCGCGCCCGCCGAGTTCGCCGGCCCGGTAGCCCAGGATCTGCGCGGCGGCCGGGTTGACGAGCACGATCCGCCCGTCGGTGTCGGTCCCCACGACGCCCTCGGAGGCGGCCCGCAGGATCATCTCGGTCTGCCGTTGCGAACGGGCCAGCTCGGCCTCGGTGTCGACGGTGCCGGACAGGTCGCGGACGACCAGCATCAGCAACTCGTCGCCGGTGTAGCCGGACGCGTCGTAGGCCTGCTGGCTGTTCTCCAGATTCGCGCTCGTGACCTCGACCGGGAACTCGCTCCCGTCGGTCCGCCGCGCCGTCATCCGGGTCGGCTTGGTGCGCCCGCGCGGGTCGATGTGGTCGGGCCGGCGCATGGAGCCGGGGATCAGCTTGGAGTCGAACTGCGGCAGCAGGTCGAGCAGCCCGCGCCCCACGAGTGCCGTCCCCGGCGTCTCGAACGCCTCCAGGGCGATGGTGTTGGCGTTGACGACCGTGCCGTTGGCGTTGACCAGCACCAAGGCGTCGGGCAGCGCGTCGAGTATCGCAGCGAGGCGAGCAGCGCCTCGGGATGGCCTGCTGCTCACGAGACGCTTCCTCCCTGTCACCGCACCTTGCCGACCGCGGGAGCCATCTTGCCAACCGGCCCGCGGCGTGTCACGCGAGGGAGTCTATGCGCAGACGTTGCGCTCGCGACGCCGGATGGGAGGGAGGCCGCACGACGAAGCGGCATCGAACCTGTGACCGTACGGTTTCGCCGCGCACGGCCTCGCGCGAGACCCCTACCGTTTCCCGGATCCTTCCGGCGCACCGAGGTCGGGCAGGAGCGGCACGAGCCGGTTCCAGCGGTCGATCCGGCAGCCGTCGCCGCGGTCGTAGTACGCGTCGACGGGCCGCCCGGCCCAGGTCCCGGTGACGTGGGCGGTGGCCGGCCCGCCGTACTGCATGGTGCAGAGGCTGTCGTCCGGCACGGGCGCGAAGACCTCCCGCCCCCAGCGGGTGTTCCGGTCGAGCACGTCGCAGGCGCCCCGCGCGTGCGGGTGACTGCCGCCGACGGGGTGGCAGTACAGCTCGTACGTCCCGTCCCTGCCCCCGCCCGCGTGCCGCACGGTGACGGTGAGGTGGTCGCCGCCCCGGTCCTCGTGCCGCACGGGCGGCGGCGCGGCGGGCGAGGCGGCGGCGGGCACGGCGGACAGTGACGCCGCCCCGACGAGGGACGCGAGGAGACCGAGGAGAAGCACCCGCGGGGCGGCGAAGCGCCGCGGCGTGAGGAAACCGACCTGCACCATGCCCGGACCAACGCGGAACCCCTCGGGAAGTTGCGCACCTCGCCCCGCTCCACCGACACCACGCCCGATGCCATGACAAGGGCTTTGCCCTGGACCCCGCCTGCCTAGTACCGTGGGGGGCGATTGGTGACACCCCACGCGACTGTGTCATCATCTGCACGCACCACTTACGCGCTCGCGTGAGCGGTTGTGCGGGAGGCGTCGCCTAGTCCGGTCTATGGCGCCGCACTGCTAATGCGGTTTGGGCCTTAAAGCCCATCGAGGGTTCAAATCCCTCCGCCTCCGCGCGTGATCACCGAAGCCCCGGTCCATCCCGACCGGGGCTTCGGCGTTCCCGGCTTCCTACCCCGCCCAGACCTTGTTTCCGCAGGTCACAAGGGGTGGGGGGAATGGATTTCACATGACGGCGGCAGTCATGTAATGTTCTTCCTGTCGCCGCGAGCGGCCCAGAAGGGTCAGGAGCGGAGGCAAAAACAGAACAAGCACTCGTAGCTTAACGGATAGAGCATCTGACTACGGATCAGAAGGTTGCAGGTTCGAATCCTGCCGAGTGCGCAGCATGCCAGAGGCCCTGTGGAATGATCCACAGGGCCTCTGGCTTATGTCCTGACGGCAGCCTTTGACGGCAACCGCGTTCGGGAGTGGATCAGGGGGTGTCCGATGGATCTTGGCACGGCGGCCCTGATCTGCCCGAGACCCCCTGGCTAGGATCCCTGCTCATGGACACCAGGGGCGGGGATTCCTCACATCAGGACACGGACCGCGGTACGGCCGTGGAGTTCGTCTACCGGCCGACGGCCGCGGACTTCGAGGAGGCGCTCCGTGCGCGAGCCCGTCGGTCACCGGCGGGCCGGGCCCAGGCGCTCATGGCGCCGCTGATGGCGGCAATCGGCGTGGTCACCTTCTCGGTCCTCGGCGATGTCCCGCTGCCCGTGTGGATCATCTCGCTGGTGCTCTGCATGGCAATCGCGTCCTGGGGCACTGTACGAGGGCTGCGCACCATGGCCCGCCGGATGTTCAGCGTCGTAGAGCCGTACGGGCAGTGCCGCATGGTGGCCGACGAACGCGGCGCGGTCAGCACCGGTGAGCGGGTGTCCTTCACCATGGAATGGACGGTGTTCCGGGAGTATCTGGAGACGCCGAGGCTGTTCGTGCTGCTGGGCGGCGACCGCGCGGCCGGAATCGCCGTACTGCCCAAGCGGGGCGCCCAAGACCCCGCGGACGTGGACCTGCTCCGGGCGATCCTGGGCCGGAACCTGAAACGCCTCTAAACGGCCACGGGAACTCCGGCCGCGCCGTCGTCATCATCCGGCTCATGGCCGTCACCCCTCAGCGCATCCCCGACGCGATCGAAGGCGGAGCGCTGGGAGTCGAGTCGTACGAAGGTGTAGATGTCCATGGTCACTCGGATCGAGCTGCGGCCCAGGATTTCCATGATCATGCGGGCATCGGCGCCCTGTTCGTGGAGCAGCGACGCGCACGTGTGCCGCAGGTCATGGAAGCGGACCTTGCGGATGCCGGCGCGGACGCACAGCACCTCGAAGGACCGGTTGAGGTTGCGTGGCTCAATGGGAGTGCCGTTTTTGGTGGTGAAGACGAGGCCGTGACCCGTCCCCTTCCAATTGGCACCAGCGGCCTTCCTGTCGGCGATCCGCTGGGCACGCTGAGCGCGAAGCGCTGTCACGCACTCGAATGGCAGGGCCACGCGGCGGGCCGAGCGCTGCGTCTTCGGCGCGACGATCAGCAGTTCGCCACCGACCCGTTGTAGGGCCTGCCGGACGGTGAGGACCCCTTCGTGAAGATCCACGTCCGACCGGTGCAGCCCCAGCAGCTCACCCCGCCGAAGGCCGATGCGGACCGCCAGTTCGTACGCGGCCCACAACCGGTTGTCACGGGCCACCGCCAGGAGCTGACGTCCCTCCTTGGCCGTGAGCGGTTCGATCTCGCGCTTCGTTCCCATGCTCAGCTCCACGTTCCGGGCCACGGTGCGGGGCAGCTCGTCCTCACGTACGGCGTGCTGGAGGGCGGCCCGCAGGATCACCAGCAGGAAGCGCACGGTCCGATCAGAGGGGAGCTTCTCGCGGCACTTGCCGAGGGCGCGGCACCGGAGGGTGGCCGCTGTCCTGGTGGGGGAGGCCCGGATGTCGTGGGCGGTGAGCCGGGCCCGCTTCCTCCTGCCGGACTCGGGCGTGGCACAGGTCGGGCGAGGGGCGCGTGGGCGACCTGGCGGGAAAAGTGCCCGGGTGGCAAAGGAAAACGCAATTGCGACTTCTGCGGAGAGTGTGAAGCAATCGATATCAGTGGTGCCGGAGTGATGCGCGCGCGTAGAGGAATTTGAGCGGAACCCGGTTGGCTGTGTTTCAGTCATTTATCGGCGTGACCGTGGCCGAAAAGGAGGGGACGCGCAGGCGCCACGATGGCATCCTCGATCACGTCGACTTTCCACAGGGCTGCGGGCGGGGGGATTTGGTGCGGATGATTCGCGGACGGTGAGTGACCGTCGCGCCTCTGGTTCTCCACCCTGCTCAACAGCCTTTCGGAATCCCTCCTTCATGCCCATCACCCATGCTTTTCGCTCGTCGCTCCGTTCTCCGGGGACCGGAGCGACGTCTGATCCATGCCCAGCTGCCCGGAGACGCCCCCATGTTCTCGTCCGGCTGATACCGATGCTGTGGACCTGTTCCCTCGGCCTGTGGGGCCTGTCGCGGCAGGACAGTGTGTGGCGGGACGAGGCCGCGACCTGGCAAGTGGCCCAGCGGTGCACTGCCGAGATCTGGCACATGCTGGGAAACGTCGACGTCGTGCACGGCTGCTACTACCTGCTGATGCACGCACTGTTCGAATGTTTCGGAGCCGGTACCACGACCCTGCGCCTGCCCTCGGTGGTGGCCACGGGGGTGGCGGCGGCGTGTGTGGGGAGCATCGGCCACCGGCTGGCCGGCATGTGGGTGGGCCTGGCGGGAGGGATGGCTTTCGGGCTGCTTCCGGCCGTGCAGTTCCATCTCCAGGAGGGGCGTCCGTACGCGTTGGTCGCGGCCGGAGCCGGGATCTCGACCTTGCTCCTCGTGACCTTGCTGCAGGGGCGGGGCCGGACGGCGTACTGGGCCGCCTACGGCGGCACCGTCTTGTTGAGCGGGCTTTTGAACTGGCTCTCGCTCATGATCCTGCCGGCACACTTGGCGACCCTGGTCTGGTGCCGGGCCGGCCGCGGAGTGTGGACACGCTGGACGGCTGCCTCCGCGGCCGCCACGGCGTGTGTGCTGCCGTTGATCCTGTTCAGCCGGAGCCAGTCCGCGCAGGTGTCATGGATCCCGCCGCTGACCTGGCACATGCTGATCGGCCCGGCGGTCCTGCTGGCGATCGGTGGAGCCGGCGCGCTACTGGATCGGCCCCGGGCGGGCCGGCTGTCGGTGGCGGCCGTCGGACTGCCGTTGCTGGCGGTGCCGCAGATCGGCCTCGTCGGCCTTTCTCTGGTCCAGCCGTTGTTCCTGGACCGGTACGTCCTCTTCAGCCTGCTGGGGCTGGCGCTGCTGATCGGTACGGTTGTCGGCTCGGCGGTTCGGGCAATAAGGCCCCGGTACCCGAGAGCGTCGATGTGGGTTCTCCCCGCAGTGGTCGTCGTGGCGACGACGTCATTACTGCCGCAGTCGCTGGCCAAACGGTCCCCGTCAAGCCGGGTGGACGACGTCCTGGCGATAGCGTCGGACGTGCGGCGGATGAAAGAGACCGGGAATGCCGTGCTTTTCATCCCGGCGGCGCGGCGGGACACCAAATCCGTCTCCCCGAGTGCCTTTTCCGGCCTGCGGGACATTGCTCTGGCAGAGAGCCCGGAGAAATCCGGGACGCTGAAAGGAGTGGAGGCGGACCCGGATCGGATCCGTGCCGCGATGCTGGCCCAGCGACGGATCCTGCTGGTGACGGATGCGACCCGGGTGGCGAAACCGGTGACCGCCGAGCGGGACAGGATGAAGGCTTCCGTGCTGAGGGAGTACTTCACGGCCGTGGCCGACGAGCAGGTCCGTGGTCGGCGGGTGACGGTGTACGAGCGGCTCGGGTCGGCCCGCTGGGTTTCCTCAGCGGGCCGACCGTGGACGCCGCGCGGGCAAGGGCCCGGTATCACGAAGGGGACCCCGGGTCCGGGGTCCCCTGGAACGTGAGGGAGAGCCGCGGGGAAAGGACCTCGACGGCACCCTGGAGGTGTCAGGGGCAGGTCGGCCTGTGCACCCCGTAGAGGAACCGGTTGTGGGCGCCGGGGGCTTCGGTGAGGGTCCACAGCTGGTTGGCCGAGCGGAGCCAGTAGAGGTCCTGCAGCCCTCGGCCGCCGAGCTGCCACTTCGTCGCCTTGTTGCCCGTCGTCCGGGCCGAGACCAGGTGGCGGTTGTGGTTCGGGCCTCCGCCCGAGTTGAAGTAGTAGCAGCCGCGTGAGAAGGCGCCCTGGACGTCACGGACGGGCTGGTGCCATGCCGTGGTCGGCTGGATGGTGCCGCTGAAGCGGGTCATCCTGCTGCTCGGCCAGCGGACCACCCGGCCGACGCTGTTCTCCCGGTACTCGCTGGTGAGGAACACCGGGCTCCGTCCGGAGGCGCGTTCCAGCGACATGGAGTCGTAGCGGGTGCCGGCCCTCTGGTTGATCCACTGGCCCTTCTCGGGCAGCAGGTAGTGGTAACCGCGTCCGCAGTACTTGCCCGCGTGCGGACCGGACGTGTGGAACCCGGTCGTGCAGGCCGGGTCGGTGCTCGCCTTCGTGTTGTTGGCGAGTCTCAGCAGGTCGTCGGTGTCGAAGACGCGCACGCCGCTCGTGGGGCCGGCGACGAAGATGTAGTGCCGGTACCAGACGATGCCGCCCGCATGGGTGCTCACGTCGCTGTAGTCGGTCCCGGTGCTGTTCGGCCGCACGAGCAGCACGTGGATGTACTTGTTCGTGGCGCGGTCGAGGAAGCTCAGCCGGGTTCCCGTCCCCTGCTGGTTCACGCCGCCCGAGTGCCAGGAGAAGACGATGGCCCTGTGCCCGTTCACCGTGCCGGCTCCCGGCTGGGCGTCCTCGGTGCCGCTGATCCCCTGCGGGGTCCACCGCGTGTTGACGGTGTCCGCGTGGTCCAGGCAGTAGTAGGCGGCCGCGTGCGCCCCGATCAGGGCGCCGTTGTGGGTCATGGCGTTGTTGCGGCAGGCGGTCTGGTTCTGCGTGTGTGCCTGGCGGTTGGCCGCGTTCAGCATGGACCCCACCGTGACCCGGTTGCCGCCCGGGTTCACGACCTTCCTCAGGTTGTCGGCCTGCGCGGTCCGGTCGTTCCCCCACCTGAGGGCGAAGGCGCTGGGACTGGCGGTGGTCATCGGCCTGGGGGGCGGTGTCGGGGCGGCGGTGGCCGGGGCGGCTGACACGGCTGCGGTGAGCATGCCGAGCACCGCCAGGAAGAGCGCCGCGCCGGGCAGGCGCCCACGCCTGGGGAATCTCATGGTCTCTCCGATGACAGGTGGGAGGAAGCATGAGGGCACCTGCCGTGCTCACGGCTGACGACAGCGGCCCACTGGCAGGAACGGTGATTCCACCCGGGGCGGGGAGAGTCGCGCAGTGGAGCACGGAATCACTCCGGTGGCACGCCGGCGGAGGCGTTCGGGTGACATCGGGCCGTCCCGCACCGCCTCACGACCGCTCGGGGGCGTTGTCAGTGGCGGCCCGTAGTCTCGTGAGGGATGGCGTCGGCGTGGAAGTGTTCCGGAGTGCGGTGGTCCGCCGGGGGTCCCGTGCTGGTGTGGGACGGCGGGCGGTCGAGCGTGCTGCACCGGGGGAAACGGGTGGCCTTCGAGATCGCGGAAGGGGGAGTACGGACATGCGCGGGAGCGCGGGGGCACGCGTGTCCGGCCCGGGCGGTCGTGCCGGGGCGGAGCACGGGGGCGCGGTGCGAGGAGTGCGCGCGGCTGGAGCGGGCGCACTCCGTGGCCGCCGACACGATCGCGGACGACCCGCGGCCGTACCACGTGTATCTGGCGTGGTTCGGGCCCGGCCTGGTCAAGGTCGGGATCACGGCCGTCGAGCGGGGGTCCGCCCGGCTGCTCGAGCAGGGTGCCGTCTGCTTCAGCCGGCTCGGGGCGGGGCCGCTCATGGCGGCGCGTCGTACGGAGGAGCTGCTGCGCGCCGCGCTGCGGGTCCCCGACCGGATCCCGTACGCCGACAAGCGCGCCGTACGCTCCGCCCTGCCGGCCACCGCGGCGGAGCGGGCCGCCGAGCTCGGGGAGCTGCACGGGCGGGCGACCGCGCTCGGCGGCTGGCCGGAGTCGCTGGAGCGGGAGCCGTTCCGGCCCGTCGATCACGCCGGGGTGTTCGGGCTGGCCGGTCTGCCGGCCGCGGTGGGCGAGGTGAGCGAGCTCGTCGCGGGCTCGGTGGTGAGCGGTGAGCTGGTCGCCGCCGCCGGGCCCGATCTGCACCTGGTGACGGACGGCGCGGTCGTCGTGCTCGACACGCGGCTGATGACCGGCTGGGAGCTCCGGCCCGCGAGGGGTGCGGGGTTCACCGTGCCGGTGCGGGAGTTCCGGGGTCCGGCGGGCGTGCAGGACGGGCTGTTCTGAGGCGCCGGAAGGAGGAGGGGCTGGACTCCGTGCGCCTTCCGGGACGATCGTGGGCGCATGAGTGATCAGTCGCCGTCCATGGTCCCCGCGGCGGAGGCCGCCGAAGTCCGGCGGTTCCGGGAGCGGCTCGGGCTGCCCGGGCTGGTCGACGTCCACACCCACTTCATGCCCGAGCGGGTGCTGCGCAAGGTCTGGGACTACTTCGACGGGCTCGGTCCGCTCACCGGCGGCATCGAGTGGCCCATCGCCTACCGGGAGGAGGAGGAACAACGGGTCGCACGGCTGCGGGAGTTCGGGGTGCGGGCCTTCACCGCCATGCTGTACCCGCACAAGCCGGGCATGGCCCGCTGGCTCAACGGCTGGGCGGCCGGCTTCGCCCGCCGCACGCCCGACTGCCTGCACACCTCGACCCTCTTCCCGGAGCCGGACGTGCACGCGTACGTCCGGCAGGCCCTCGAGGCGGGCGCCCGGGTCTTCAAGGCGCACGTCCAGGTCGGGGCGTACGACCCCGCCGACGAAATCCTCGACGACACCTGGGGGGTGCTCGCCGAGGCGGGCGTTCCCGTCGTGATCCACTGTGGATCCGGGCCGGCGCCCGGCAAGCACACCGGGCCGGAGCCGGTCGGGCGGGTGCTCGCCCGGCACCCGCGGCTGCGGCTGGTCGTCGCCCACATGGGCATGAGCGAGTACGAGGACTTCCTCGACCTGGCCGAGCGGTACGAGGAGGTGCGGCTCGACACGACCATGGCGTTCACCGACTTCAGCGAGCGGCTCGCCCCGTTCCCCCGGCGCGCCCTGCCCCGGCTGGCCGGCCTCGCCGACCGGATCCTGCTCGGTTCGGACTTCCCCAACATCCCCTATCCCTACGTCCATCAGCTGCACGTCCTGGAGCGCCTGGACCTCGGCGACGACTGGCTGCGCGCGGTGTGCCACGACAACGGGGCGCGGCTGTTCGGCCTGCCGTGAGCCGCGCGCTGCCGCAGGGGTGTTCCCCGAGAGCCGCCCGTGGGTTTCTCAGGGAAATCACAGACGGGCGAAAGCGCGCTCTCAGAGGGCCCCGACACGGTGTCCACCATGACCACGACCTCGCCCCAGGGGCGCACCGAACTGCTGAGGCCGGACGGGAGCCCCGTCCGGGTGCTCGTGGTGGACGACGAGCCGCCGATCACCGAACTGCTGTCCATGGCCCTGCGGTACGAGGGCTGGCAGATCCGCAGCGCCGGGGACGGGCAGGGCGCCGTCCGGGCCGCGCGCGCGTTCCGGCCCGACGCCGTCGTCCTGGACATGATGCTGCCCGACACGGACGGGCTCGCCGTCCTGGGACGGCTGCGCCGCGAGCTCCCCGACGTGCCCGTCCTCTTCCTGACCGCCAAGGACGCCGTCGGGGACCGGATCGCCGGGCTCACCGCGGGCGGGGACGACTACGTCACCAAGCCGTTCGGCCTGGAGGAGGTCGTGGCGCGGCTGCGCGGGCTGATCCGCCGCTCCGGTGCCGCCGACCGGCGGCCCGACTCCGTGCTCGTCGTCGGCGACCTCACCCTGGACGAGGACAGCCACGAGGTCTTCCGGGGCGGGGAGAGCGTCCACCTCACCGCCACCGAGTTCGAGCTGCTGCGCTTCCTCATGCGCAATCCGCGGCGCGTGCTGAGCAAGGCGCAGATCCTGGACCGGGTGTGGTCGTACGACTTCGGCGGGCAGGCCAACGTCGTCGAGCTCTACATCTCCTACCTGCGGCGGAAGATCGACGCCGGCCGCGAGCCGATGATCCACACCAGGCGCGGCGCCGGATACCTGATCAAGCCCGCCGTGTCATGAGCGGGCGACGACGGTCGCGTCCACGGCGGCGGCACCGCCGCGCGGACCACCCGTGAGTCGGGAAGAACTTCGAGAAGGTGACGGCCGACAGGTGGCTGTACGCCGTATAGGGCAAAGCATGCGGTGTACAGCATGTCGACGAGCTTCCAGGAGCGGGCTCCTGCCCAGGCCGCCCACGGCCACCCCCGGCGTTGGCCGATCCTCGGTGCCATCTGTTTCGCCCAGCTCACCGTGCTGCTGGACAACACCGTCCTGAACGTCGCGATCCCCTCCCTCACCCGCGAGTCGCACGCGACCACCGCCGACATCCAGTGGATGATCAACGCGTACTCGCTCGTGCAGTCCGGGCTGCTGCTCACCACCACGCTCGCCGTGGCGATGCAGATCTTCGCTCCGGACGAGCGTCCCAAGGCCATCGGCATCTGGAGCGCGGTCAACGCCCTCGGCTTCGCGGCCGGTCCGCTGATCGGCGGCTTCATACTGGATTACTTCTGGTGGGGCGCGATCTTCCTGATCAACCTGCCGGTCGCCGCCCTGGCACTGGTCGCGGTGCTCGCTCTCGTGCCGGAGTCCAAGAGCCCCCGCGGGGACCGCCCCGACCTGCTCGGCGCGCTGTTGTCGACGATCGGCATGACCTCACTCGTGTACGCGATCATCTCGGGCCCCGCGCACGGCTGGACGTCGGCGCGGGTGCTGGTCACGGCGGCCGTGGCGGTGGTGGTCCTGGCCGTCTTCGCGTCGTACGGGAGCCGGATCCCCTACCCCATGCTCGACATGCACTTCTTCCGCGACCGCCGCTTCACGGGCGCGGTCGCCGGGGCGGTGCTGATCACCTTCGGCATGGGCGGCGCACTCTTCCTGCTCACTCAGCACCTGCAGTTCGTCCTCGGCTACGGCCCCCTGGAGGCCGGTCTGCGCACCGCGCCGCTCGCCCTGTCGGCCGTGGCGCTGAACTTCACCGGACTCTCGGCCCGTTGGACGGCGCGGCTGGGCACCCCGGCGGCGATCGGGCTGGGCATGGTGCTGATGTCCGGTGGACTGGTGTCGATCGCCGTGCTCGCATCCGGCGGTTACGGCGGCACGCTCCTCGGGCTGCTGCTCATCGGCGTCGGCTGCGCGATCGCCAACCCGGCCATGGCCCACGCCATCATGAGCGCGATCCCGCCGGCCGAGGCGGGTGTCGGGGCGGGCGTCAACGGCACGCCGGCGGAGTTCGGCAACGGGCTGGGAGTGGCCGTGCTGGGGGCGGTGCTCAACCCGCGGTTCGCGGCGGTGTCCCTGCCGGTGGCCCTGGCGGCGGCGGGGACGGCCCAGGAGAGGAAGAGGGTGACCGACGCGTTCTCCGCCGGGCTGCAGACCAGTCAGCTGGTGGGAGCGGCGGCC
>NZ_JUJA01000152.1:23674-27598 GCF_001906585.1 Streptomyces kebangsaanensis
CCGTACTGCTCGGCGGGCTGGTGGCCGCCGCGTTGCTGCGCAGGGCGGAGCGGGCAGACTCGGGGATGGGCAGTGACCGGAGTGTCGAGGAAGGTGCGCCATGACGAGGGCAGCCCAGGGGGCCGGGGGCGCGGCGCGGACCAGCGTCTGGCTGGAGGGCAGGGTGCGCCGGGGCGGGCGCGGCGGCGGGCAGCCGTCGTCCGGGCTCGACCGGGAGCGGATCACCGGGGCCGCGGTGCGGCTGCTGGACGCGGAGGGGCTGGCGGGGTTCTCCATGCGCCGGCTCGCCGCCGAGCTGAACGTGACGGCGATGTCCCTGTACTGGTACGTCGACACCAAGGACGACCTGCTCGAACTCGCCCTCGACGCCGCCTTCGGCGAGCTGCGGCTGCCCGGACCGGACACCGAGGCGGACTGGCGCGACCAACTGCGCCGGCTCGCCGCCGAGTACCGGGCGCTGCTGGTGCGCCACCCCTGGCTGTCGCCGCTCGCCGGGACGTTCCTCAACATCGGCCCGAACTCACTCGCCTTCTCGGGCACCATCCAGCGGGTCGTCCGCCGTACCGGACTGCCCGAGCAGCGCCTGGCCGGGGCGATCTCCGCGGTCTTCCAGTTCGTGTACGGCTACGGCACGATCGAGGGCCACTTCGTCACCCGCTGCGCCGACGCGGGAATGGTCCCGGACGACTACTTCCGGCACGCGCTGAGCGCCGCGACCCGGGCTCCGGACGCCGCCGAGGTGTTCCGGGAGTCCGTGGCCCTCATGGCGGCCCGTGGCGGCGACACGGTCGCGGAGATGCTGGACCGCGACTTCGCCTTCGCCCTGGACCTGCTGGTCGCGGGGATCGAGGCGATGGTGGCCCGCGGCTGACGAAGCGTCGCTCAGAGGCGCAGGGCCCGGGCCGGGTCCTCGTACACGGGTGTGTCCCGGCGGACCCCGGTGACCTCCAGGACGCGGTACGGGACGCCGTCCGGGAGGGCCGCCACCCGGAGCAGGACACGCGGGGGCAGCCGGTGCCGTACGTCCTCGACCAGGCGGGCGCCCTGGGAGTCCATGAAGCGGGTGCGGGTGAGGTCCAGCACCAGTACGCCCAGCCGGCCGGCGCGGGCCGCGGCGAAGGACAGGACGCGGGCGCGCAGCACGGAGGCGTTGGACAGGTCGATCTCCGGGGGCAGGACGAGCAGGGCGCGGCCGGGAAGGTCGCGGACCTGGCATGGGCTCGTGAAGTGGGTCACGGTACTCACCTGGAAGAAGGCAGACAGCCGTACGTCTCGGGGAGGCCGCTTCCTGACCCGTCCGGGTCCATTCCACCATTCCCGGGCGCCGGTTCGAAGAGGCCGGAGCCCGCGCGCCCACCGGGCGGAAATTCCCGAGCACGGACGATATACAGTTCTGTCCGTCCTGTGCTCGCAGTCGGGAATGTGCTGCGGAGCTCTCCTGCGCATGGCCGTATGGCCGTGCATGCCGAAGAGGTTCGTGGTGCCTGCGTCCGACTTTTCTGAATCGCCCCGTTTTCCGGGGGACTTCGAGCTGGCCGAGGCCTTGACGTTGGCGGCTCGGCAACTGCACGACGCGGCCACCCCGCACAGCACCATGCGCACGGCGGTCCAACTCGCCGTGCGCCTGCTGCCCGGTGCCGAGCACGCGGGGATCTCCGTGCTGGAGCGCGACCGCCACCGACGTACGGTCGCCTGGACCGACGAGGTCGTACGCACCGCCGACGGCCCGGGCGGCGACCACGGGCGGGCGCCGTACTGGGAGCACCTGTGGCAGGCGCCCGTCGTGCGCGTGACGGACAGTGAGGCCGAGGACGGCGGGGAGCCGCTGGCCGGCCTGGGGCTGCGCTCGGCGCTCGCCCTGCGGCTGCGCGCCGACAAGCGGCGGCTGACCGTGCTCACCGCCTACTCCCGCGAGCCGCGCGCCTTCGACGACGCCGCGACGCGCATAGGCCGGCTGTTCACCGCGCACGTCAGCCTCGCCCTGGACTCGGTGACCGTGCGCGAGCAGCTCACCGAGGCGATGCGCACCAGGGACCTGATCGGCCAGGCCACCGGCATCCTCATGGAACGGCTGAACATCGACGCGGCGGAGGCCTTCGACAGCCTGGTGCGCGCCTCGCAGCGGGAGAACATCAAGCTGCGGGATCTCGCCCGCCGGCTCGTCGACGCGGACAGCACCCCCTGAGGAGCGGGCCGGGGCGGCCCGGCGGGTCACACCGCCGGGAGCGCCGTGCCCCGGACCGCCTGGATGTCCAGCTCCACCCTCAGGGTCGTGCCGATGGCGGCGATGCCGGCCTGGAGGACCTGGTTGTAGTTCATGGCGAAGTCCTCGCGGCGCAGTTGTGCCGTCGCGCGGAAGGCGGCGCGGGTGCCGCCCCACGGGTCGGCGCCGGTGCCGAGGTAGGCGAGGTCGAGGTCGACCGGACGGACCACGCCGCGCATGCCCAGCTCGCCGTGGACCGTCCAGCGGTCCGGGCCGGCGGCGGTCAGGCGGGTGGAGCTGTAGGTGATCCGCGGGTGCCGTTCGGCGTCCAGGAAGTCCGGGGACCTCAGATGGCCGTCGCGCATCCCGTTGCCGGTGTCGATGGAGTCGGCGCGGATGACCGCCTCCACCCGGGACCCGGTGACGTCGTCCGGGGCGATCTCGACGGTGCCGGCGAAGTCCGTGAACCGGCCGCGCACGCTGGAGATCCCCAGGTGCTGGGCGATCGCGGCGACCGAGGAGTGCGCGGGGTCGATGGTCCACGGCCCCGGCGGCGGCAGCTCGTTGCCGCCCTGCCGGGCCAGCGTCACCGTGCCGACCTCGGCCCGTCCGCTCGCGGTGACGATCGCGCCGGCGGCGGCGGGGGCGTATCCGACCGCCGTGACGATGACCGTGTACGCCCCGGGCGCCAGCGCGGTCGTGTGCCGTACGGCGCCCTCCGCGTCGGCCTCGGCCCGCAGCACCTGCGTGCCGGTCGTGTCGGTCACCGTGACGACCGCGTGCGACACGGCCCATCCGTCCCGGGTACGGATCCTCGCGGTCAGTCCCATCCCGTTTTCTCCCTGCAAAGTATTGCAAAATGGTCGCAAGTGACCGGCCCGCGGCCGGACGCTCCGCCGCTCGGAGAGCGTCCCGCCACGGGCCGGGGTTCGAACTACTCGCCGGGGTGGGCGAGTTCGATGTCGTGGGCGTCGACGCCGGGGCCGGTGACCGTCAGGGCCGTCGCCACCGGCGGGTAGCCCGTCGCGATGACGGTGTACTCGCCGCCGCTCAGGTCGGTGAAGGCGTACGCCCCGTCGGGGCCGGTGGTGGCCGTGCCGACCACGTTGCCCGCCGCGTCGACCAGCGTCACGCGGGCGTCGGCCAGCGGACCGTGCGGGGCGCGGACCACGCCCTGGAGCCGGGCGCCGGCGTCCAGGTCGATCTCGACCCGGGTGACCCCGGTGCCGGCCACCTCGACCGGCAGCGCCCGCGGCCGGTACCCGGCGGCGTTCACCGCGACGGTCACGGCTCCCGGCACCAGCTCGGCGAAGGAGAACTCGCCCTGCTCACCGGTGGTCCCGGTGGCCAGCAGATCGCCGCGCACATCGGTGACGACGACCATCGCGTCCCGCACCGGCAGCCCGTTCTCCGCGGCCCGCACCGCACCGCTCAGCCCGCTGGTGCCGCTGAGCAGGACGTCGTACGCCACCGGCTCGCCGTTCACCACGATCGTGGACGCCTGCGGCTGGAAGCCGTCGGCGGAGGCGATCAGGACGTACGACCCGGCGCCCGGCGCGTCCACCGCGTAGGCGCCGTCGGCCTGCGCGACCGACCGGCCCAGCTGGCGGCCCGCCAGCGAGATCAGCGTGACCGCGGCCTGCGGCACCGGCGCGCCCTCGGCGCCCCGGACGAAGCCGTGCACCGGGAGCCCGCCGCCGTACCCGGCGGCCGGCTCACCG